>NZ_BAMZ01000013.1 GCF_000964225.1 Acetobacter syzygii
CAGGGTTGCGGTGCCGCTCTGGTTGGCGAGTGTCTGAAGGAGTGAGGCATTTTGTGCCGTGAGCGTGCCAGTGTTGGTTGTGGTGCCATTCACGGAGCTGGCATCGATGGTCAAAATTTTTGAGTTGGCGATATTTCCATTTACCTGAGATTGCGAACTGATGTTTACAGTTCCAGATGATGTTATGTTTCCAGACATTTTTGAAGAATCTTTAAGGTTGAAGATTCCTGCGTCAGTATTTGTGAGATCCCCGTTTAGGGTGGATTTGCTTTTTAAATCGATTGTTCCAGAGTTTGTAATGAATTTATTGAATACTGCTCCAGTAGAGGTCTGTATGACACTCGATTGTAAATTAATGATAGACCCATCAATCGTGCCATTAACAAGTAATGATCCTGTATTAAGCACATTGCCGGTAATTTTTCCTCCGGCTGTGATTGTCGTGGGGTTTGCGGCACTGGAATTGTTAACAAACCGACCGGCAAGTGAACCGGATAGAATGAGTGCTCCGCTAGAACTAACAGTTGTGGCACCCGTATATGAATTTGTGCCTGTAAAATATTGAGTGCCACTACCAATGGAAACAGTCCCTGTTCCAGACATGTTGCCAGAGTAAACGGTGTTGTTGGCCCGGTTGATTGTAAATATACCATCTACCGTTCCATTTGCGCTACCGGACAGGGAGTTAACATTCCCACCGTTAATTTTGAATGTTCCGCCTTTTGCATCCAGATTACCTAAAATATAAGACCACTGGCCAGATAATGTTAACGTTCCACTATTGTTGACAACATTCCCAACAATGGAAGCGCCTTGATTTAAATTTAAATCGCCATAGTTGGTAATGCCACCATTGACGGATGAATTGGTTGTAAAAGTGCCAGTGGCATTGTTTGTAAGACTACCCATAATCATGGATGAGGTAATGCTGGCAGTCCCTGAATTGATAAAACTCCCATAAAAAGAGCCAGACTGACTGGTAAAGTTAGCGTTTTGAGCGTTGGTAATATTGTAAACATTTGTGGAATTAAAAGTCATTGTACCAGCATTGTTGATGTCCAGAGCAACACCAGATTTGCTTGTAACTGTGCCAGAGCTCAGATTGGTAATGTTGCCAGCAACCCCGTTGGTGATGGATAATTGCCCGGAGTTGATGATATCGGTTGTGCTGCCAGAATTGTTAAAGATATTGTTGTTCGTCGTTAGTCCGTAAATATAACCTGAACTTCCTACATTAACTGTTCCATTGTTTGTTATGGTTATATTTTCGCTATCATTTACATTGTAGGTATCATTCTGGTTTACGGTATAGTCGGCAGCAAAAGATTGGTTGGATATAAACAGAGAACTCGCAAAAAGATAAAACCTGAAGCTTTTAAATCTTATTTTTTGAGGAAAAATAAAGAATTTTTCTAGCATGATGCGTTCTCCTGGCGTACGCACAGTCAAATAATTACAACATGCTTAAAAATAATTAATTAATAATTCCATAATAACAATTTATATAATTATAGTTATGATATTATTTTACTAACTATGTTTGTGTTTAATAAATAAATATATTTGTTCATTTTTTATTTACATACGGTTTGTTTTTGAATTGTATATTTTTTGGAATGTGGGTGAATAATTCAATGATGAGGTAATTAAAATTTTTTGGGAAAAATTAAGGAATAATAAGTAAACATCATGATCTGTTTAAAAATGTATGAGCAGGTGGCATTGGCTTCTGGTGCAAAATGGGGCCAATCTAGAACGAGCAGCTTTATTGTTCATGAGGGAGTATCATACGGCTCATCATCACCTCACATTAATGAGAGGGAGAGCAGGCTCAAACAAAGTTCCAGAGTCCCCCGTAAAAGGCTGAACTCAGAAAGTCAGGGAAGCAAACCCATTATGGGTATTATGCGCAGGGAAGCGGAGAGTCGTCTGCAAGCCCCTGGTGCTGCTTGATAAGGCGGCAGCATGTTTCATTGGTGGCCAAGCGCAAATGCTGCCATGCTTGGATAAGATCAGTTTGGGAGGAATAGACACATCAGGTTTGTAGGCACAAAAAGGCTCTACAGCATGTTAAACCAGATTGTCATGGAAGTTGCAGTTTTCTGCAATATAATGGTGCCCAAGACCGGCCTCGCTAAGCCCAATAAAAACAAATAGTTACGGCATGGTGGGGCAGAATTTCCACCACCTTTTTCCGTTACTTTTTGGCAGGTTTGTCCCACGCATTAACCGTGGTGCGACTCTATGACAGCCGCCGGGAAGAGTGCCTTCAAGGCCTGTATGCGAGACGTGGCACTTGCTCTGCTGGGCGAGCCGACAACAGAGTCCACCAGGGACGAATTGAGGTTCGGAAGCGGGCGGGGCAGTCTGGCTGTGGACCTTCGCAAAGGCGTGTGGTGCGATGCCGGTAATCCCGATCTGGGCGGCGGTGTCATTGCCCTGGTCATGCACGTCAAGAACGTGGAAAAGCCGGAAGCCCTGCAATGGCTGACCGATAACGGCTATCTGGAAAAGCAGACACGCCAGCCGCGCACCAAAGGCCAGATTGTCCAGACTTACGACTATGTGAGCGAGGACGGTGAGCTTTTGTTCCAGGTCTGCCGGATGGACCCGAAGGATTTTCGCCAGCACAAACCTGTTGCCGGGGGCAAATGGTCATGGTCAACCAAAGGTGAGCGGCGGGTCCTTTACCGCCTGCCTGCCGTCCTTCAAGCCGTCCAGTCTGGCCAGCCTGTCTATATCGTGGAAGGTGAGAAATCAGCCCAACGGCTGGCCGAACTGGGCTTGGTCGCCACATGCAGCCCCGGCGGGGCAGGCAAGTGGAAGCCTGACTATGCAACCAGCCTGCGCGGTGCGGATGTGCTCATTCTGCCAGACAATGACGCACCAGGACGAGACCATGCCAACCGGGTAGCCAAAGCATTGCACGGAACAGCCCAGCGGGTGCGCCTGGTTAACCTGCCCGATCTGCCACCCAAAGGGGATGTGTGGGACTGGCTGGAAGCAGGGCATAGTATGCAGGAGTTGTTGGCTCTTGTGGATGCCGCAGAAAGCTATGACCCTGCCGCCGTGGAACCAAGCGAAATCCTATCACCCGACTGGCTGGACATGTGCCTGCGTGATGATCGCGGGCAGCCCATTCCCAACGTGGCCAACGTCCTGCTGGCATTGCGTGCTGACCCTGCTTATTCGGGCCTGTTCGCATACAACCAGATGGTGTGTTTGCCATACTTGATGCAACCTTTCGGCCCGCAGGCGGAGCCGTTCTCGCCCCGTCCTGTCACTGACGAGGATGTGACCCATGTGCAGGAACGCTTGCAGATTGCGGGCTTACGCCGGGTTAGCAAGGAAATCATGCACCAGGGCGTCAATTGCGTTGCTGCTGAACGGGCATACCATCCCGTGCGGGACTACCTGAAAGGGCTGCAATGGGACGGCATACCCCGGCTTGATACATGGCTGACCGATTACCTTGGGGCAGACCTGACACAATACAACCAAGGCATCGGGCGCATGTTCATGATTGCAATGGTTGCCCGCATCTTCAAACCCGGCTGTAAGGCCGATTACATGATGGTGCTGGAAGGCTTGCAGGGTGCCAGAAAATCCACGGCCTGCGCCATTCTTGGTGGAGACTGGTATTCAGACGGTATGCCCGACCTGAAAACCGGCAAGGACGTGCAGATGCACCTGCGCGGCAAGTGGTTGCTGGAAATTGCCGAACTATCCGCACTGGGCAAAGCCGAGAATGAAATGCTCAAGCATTTTATCACCAGAACAACCGAGCGGTTTCGTCCACCCTTTGGGCGGTGTGAGGTTATTGAACAGCGGCAATGCCTGTTTGTCGGCACCACCAACAAAGCCGTCTACCTGTCTGATGAGACAGGCGGACGCCGATATTGGCCCGTCAAGACAGGCGAAATTTCCATAAAGGAACTGGCTGCCGACCGAGACCAGCTATTTGCCGAGGCTGTTCGGGCATTTGGTCATGGTGAGCAATGGTGGCCGGATAGTGATTTTGAGAAAACTTTCATCAACCCCGAACAGGAAGCCCGGTTTGAGGTGGATGAATGGGAAGGGCTGATTGCCGCATACCTGAGCAGTCGCCAGCGCGTCACCATACTGAATGTGGCTTATGACGCATTATTCTTTGAAAACAAGAAGGTAGGAACGTCTGAACAGCGCCGTATTGCCAAAATCATGGAACGCCTCGGATGGAAACGCGGCCTTCGTGGGACCGGTGGAGTGAGGTTTTGGGAGAAATCATGATGCGATCAAACCCGCCAATTAGTGACGCAGTGACGCACAGTGACGCACTTTCCTATAGAGAACCCATGCGTATGCGCGCGCACCCGCACATAAAACCCTTCTATAAAGAAGTGCGTCACTGTGCGTCACTGCGTCACTCAAACAACCTAAATGATCTGGCCAACGCGGTGCAGCGTCTGACCATAGACCGGCGCGATCCTGAGAAGTTCCACATGGACAAGTCCGAGATTGTGGCCGCCTTGCGCCGCATGGCACGGACCACAAAGCCATGACGGATTTCTACAAAACAGCGTTCTGGAAGCGCCTGCGTGCGGCCTGCCTCAAGCGTGACCGCAAATGCACAACGCCCGGCTGCACTGAACTCGCCGTGGTTGCTGACCATATTGTGCCACGCTCCAAGGGTGGCGCGGATACTCTGGAAAACCTGCGCGGCCTGTGCATCCGACACCACAACATGCGCCGTCACGGGAACGAACCATACCTCAAGGGCTGCAATGCCAAAGGCCAGCCGGCAGACCCAAACCATTGGTGGAATTGATGACAACAGACCTGACCAAAACTCTGACTGCCGACCTGACAGCCCAGGACGCTACGGTAGACGCCACGCGCATTGCCAGCGCACTAGCCCAGGCATGGGGCATTGCATCCGACTATTGCGGGCAGGACCTGAGCGCACTGGACCCAACACCCCAGACCATTGCCCGCACGGTGATGGACATTGCAGCAGCCATTTACCACCAAGCTGGCCGTGACCGCTCCATAACCGAGGACCAGACCGAAGGTGTGGGCGCAACCAGCTTTGGCCTTGCCGCATGGGCGGACCAACTGACCAACCTTGACCCTTGGCGCGGCTTTCATGTGGCCTGAAAATCTCTCAGGGCTGTGGGGGTGCGACCGTATGGGGGTCAAAAAAATAGTTAGTTCTGAATTGAGGTTTTGAAAAAATGGGCCTTCGTGGACCCGGTGCAAAGCCGGTATCACCCCGCAAGACTGCCAAGGTGCTTCCTCTGTTCGGCACTTCACTCGAAAGCACCCGGCAACCATCCATCCATGACCAGCCACTTGAAGGCGATACGCGGGCGGAGCGGCTGATCTGCTGGATTGAACGCCTGACCGTGACCAGTGGCGCACTGGCCGATGAACCCATGCGCCTGGACGAATGGCAAAAAGACATCATCCGCGCCTTGTATGATACCGATGCGGACGGCCTGCGCTATGTCCGCACAGGCGTTATCAGCATGGGCCGCAAGAACGGCAAAACCGGTTTGGCCTCCGCACTGGCGCTGGCGCACCTGTGCGGACCGGAGGCTGTAAAACGCGGGCAGGTCCTGAGTGCGGCGGCGGATCGCGGGCAGGCGTCCATCGTGTTTGACGAAATGACGGCTTTTGCCCTGGAACAACCACACCTTGCAGCGCGCCTGGTCGTTCGTGCCTTCAACAAAACCGTGGAAGATGCCGTGACCGGTTCGGTCTACAAGGCACTGTCAGCCGATGCCCGCAAGGCACATGGCCTGTCGCCAACCTTCGCTATTGCGGACGAGGTTGCCCAGTGGAAAGGCCGGGACCTGTTCGACGCCCTCAAAACCGGCGGCGGCGCACATCGGGAGAGCCTGCTTCTGGGCATTTCCACCCGGTCGCCCGATACGAACAACCCGCTGGAAGAACTGCTGCGCTATGGTGCCAGCGTGGCGGACGGCACGTTCCCTGACCGCACCTTCAAAAGCTTTGTCTGGTCCGCACCGATGGATGCAGACCCGTGGGCGGAAGAAACATGGCGCATGGCCAACCCGGCGCTGGGGACGTTCCGCAGTCTGGAGGATGTTCGCAGCCAAGCCATGCAGGCCATGCGTGTGCCATCGCAGGAGGCCGCCTTCCGTGCCTACACCCTCAACCAGCCCGTGGCGGCTGACGTGCGCTTCCTGCGCCCGGATGACTGGGACGCCTGCGCGGGAGAGGCGGATGCCGTCGGGCCGTGCTTCTGTGGGCTTGATCTGGCCGCAGGGGCGGGCGACCTGACCGCATTCAGTTTCTACTGGCCTGAGACTGGCAAGCTGACCGTCAAGGCGTTCCTGCCCAGTGAGCTGGTGCAAGCCAAGCAGGCGGAAGACCACGCGCCCTATGCCGAATGGGCCTCCGCCGGACTGATAGAACTCATTCCAGGGCGGGCGATAGACCGCGCATGGTTGGCGGTATGGATTGCCCAGGCCATAGACGGGCTGGATGTGGTTGCCATTGGGTCCGACCGCTGGTGCCTGTCAGATTTTCTGGCAGTCTGTGACCGCGAGGGCATTACCCTGCCAATGGTGCCGGTCGGAATGGGATTTAAGGACCAGTCGCCTGCCATTACTGCGTTCGAGACGGTGGTGCTGCAAGGCACACTCAAGCACGCAGGCAACCCGCTCCTGCGCTGGGCTGTCAGTAACGCGGCGCTGGACATGGACCCAGCGGGCAACCGCAAGCTGTCCAAACAACGCGCCCGTGGCCGTATTGATCCGCTTGTGGCCAGCGTGGTGGCCGTAGGGCTGGCCGCACGGGAACCTGCTGAGGAAGAATTATTTTTTGACGTGATCGCCTTGTGATGTTGACACCAGACTCCGGCTTTGGCAGGTTCAGCAACGGAGCTGATAACTCCTGACGCTGTAGCGGGCACTGCACGAAAGCAGTCATCCGCATAATAGAATTCGCTCCGGGGGCGATGAGGGTATGTCCAGAGGGCAACCTTAAAGCCTCACCGGCCTGACTACAGCCAGGTTTATCACCCCCGGAGTCTGTGCGGCCTGATAACCGCACCGGCTCTGGCAATCTAGCTGTAGGAGCCGCACGTCATGCGCTCATTGTCTCGCCGTGAAATTTTCCCCACACTCGGAGCCACCGCGCTGGCAGGCATCGCCGCCGCCGGACTGGCCAAACCCGAAACCCTGGCCGCCGCGCCTAAAGCGAAGCCGCTCCTCACATCCGAGGAACGGCTTATAGCGCTGTGCGAAGAATTCATCAGGATGGAATTCGCAGTGAATGCAGTGCACGCAACTTGCGACACCTTTGAGCAGGAAAAGGCTGTAGAGCCAAAGCTGGAAGCTCTCTATGCTCAGGAAAGAAAAATATTCGATCAAATAGAGGCGATAAAAGCCACGACCCTAAAAGGATTTATCGCAAAAGCACGTGCCTTTGCTGCGTGGGATAGAGGCAATTATCTGTCCAGAGATAGCGGAAACTGGGACATAGCTATGATCGGCAACATTATGCAGGAGCTAATTGCCCTCGGTCCTAAAGACAACCTGGCCGAACTTTGCCCAACGATTGCCTGACGCCAGTTAGGGTAAAATTGTCCCACCTTTGTTCTTGCAAAATACAAAAGGGTAATGTTTACCTTATGGCATAAGGTTAACGATTACCTTTTGAGGGCAATATGACATTTGAAGACAAAATCCACGAACCCCAGTTCACTACCAAACAGGCAAGTGAAGCCACTGGCGTAAACTGGGAAACCATGCGCGGCTGGATAAAGCGGAAAATCATTCTGGCCAAACCCGAAGACGATGTTCGCGGGGTAAAAGCGCAAGGGTCGCCCTATCTGCTGAGCTTTGCGAGCATCATGCAGATTGCCATTACTGCAAAGCTTGATGAACTGGGCATTCCGCCGTCTCGTGGCGGTGCCATCGCCTTGGAATTCACCCACATGGGCGAAGGCAAAGCAGTGTGGGTTGGTGAGCCGGAAAGCTCAGTATATCCCGATCCCCGCCGTCCTGGTCGTTTGTTTGGCGGTAACCGCCTCACATTCCTTGCTGCGTATGCTGGCGAACAGTTTGGCTATGTCTTTGATGCCGCTGGTATGAAGGATGAGCGCTTTTTCAATAAGCTGTTCTTTCCAGAAGGTGTGCAGACGAACCGTGTGCAGGTCGCTGCCGTGGTGTGGATAGACCCAATTTTCATTGACCTGAAATACCGTCTCGATACTGGAGAAAACGCATGACATTGCGAGAAATGCAGGCCCGCAAAACAGAAATTGCGACTGAACTGCGCGCCTTGAACACAGCCAACCCGGACGCTCTACCAGCGGAAGCACAAACCCGCTGGACGGAACTGTCCACCGAACTGACCACACTGGAAGCCCGTATGGCTCGCCAGACACAGATTGACGATCTGGACCGCACCGCACCTGCCAACCGCGTAGGCGGCGGCGCACCCACCCAGCCGGAAATCCGGGTTGCCGGTTTTGATCTGCCAGCACAAACCCCTGAAGGTTTTGACGGTCTGTTCCTGCGTAGCCAGGACGGGCAGAGTGTCCCGGTTCTGGAAGCCCGGCATAACCTTGCCAGCTTCCTGCCTGCCACGGAAAGCCGCGCACAGGAACTCGGCCTTGGTGGTTTCCTGCGCGCACTCTACCGTGGCCCGCAGACGGAACTTGAACGCCGCGTCATGTCCGAAAGCTCCATTGGTTCCGGCGGTGCATTGGTGCCAGTTCCGGTTGCCGCGGGCATCCTTGATGAACTGCGCGCCGCCACGGTCTCCTTTCGGGCAGGATGCCGCACGGTTCCCATGTCCAGCCAAAGCCTGACCTTTGGACGCCTGACCAAAACACCCGTGGGGGCATGGCGTGCGGAAAACGCGGCCATTGTCGAGGACGAAAGCACCTTTGACCAGGTGAAAATGACCGCCAAGTCATGGGCGTTGCGCTGCAAGATCAGCCGCGAACTGCTCGAAGATGGGCAGAATGTGGATAGCATCATCCGCACGGCTTTTGCCGCATCGGGCGCACTGGCGCTGGATCAGGCCATTCTGTTCGGTGACGGCACAGCCAACAGCCCAACCGGCATTGTCAATACGGCAGGTATCCAGACAGCAGCCCTTAACGGCAAGCTGAGCAATTGGGACCCGATGCTGGACGGTGTGCTTGATCTGGAAAACGTGAACGCGGGCAAGGTGTCGGCCATGATTATGGCGCCGCGCACCAACCGGGCAATTCGCGGTTTCAAGGATGCCAACGGCAACCCGCTTTCCGCCCCGGCTGACGTTTCCTCCATTCCGCGCCTGACCACTACGTCAGTTCCTGTTGACCAGGGCACAGACAAGAATGCCAGCAGCATTGTCATGGGTGATTTTAGCCAGGTCTACGTTGGAATGCGGACCAGCCTGCAAATCAGCGTCCTGAACGAACTGTATGCCGAAAACGGACAGATCGGCTTTGTGGCATGGATGCGGGCGGATGTGCTGGTGGTGCGGCCCCAAACCCTGCTAACCCTGACAGGCATCACCCCATGACCCGCGTGACCAGCTTCGTGGAAAGGCGTTCGTGCAGCGTGGAATTCCGCGCTGCCGGTCGCAAACTGGAAGGCTACGCCGCCGTGTTCGGTGTTTCGGCTCCTATCGGGAATTTTTCCGAAAGCATCCGTTCCGGCGCATTTGCCAACTCACTTTTCTCAAAGCCGGATATTCTGGCTCTGGTAGATCATGACCCAACCCGACTGTTGGGCCGCACGGCGTCCGGCTCCCTCAAACTGAGGGAGGATACTTACGGCCTGCATTTTGAACTTGCCGTGCCGGACACTCAACTAGGCCATGACGTCCTGGCACTGGCGGAGCGGCGCGATCTGGGCGGCATGTCCTTTGGCTTTCGGGTGCAGGAGGACGAATGGAGCGGGACAGACAAGCGCGAGTTGCTTGAAGTCGATCTGGTGGAAATTTCCGTAGTGCAGGCTTTCCCTGCCTACGGTGACACCAGCATATCCGCCCGAAGCCGTCAGGCTGGCATGACCCCGGAGCAGCGCCGCCGCTTCTTGGAGACGATCAGATGAGTTTTCTTGACCGTCTGCTGGGTCGCACCGAAAAGCGCGATAGCGTTGCTGCCGAACCCGTCATGCCCAGCCTGTGGTTTCCGCGCGGTCCCGGCAATCCAGAAGGACTGTCAACCGTTCTGGCCTGTGTCAACGCCATTGGCAGCGGCATAGGGTCGCTGGACGTGTTTGTTTACAACACGTCCGGTAACACCCGCACGGAAGCCCCCAGCCATCCCGTGGCGCGGCTGATACGTCAGCCCAACCGCACCCAGACATGGCCCGATCTGGTAGAATGGGTCATGGGCAGCGTGCTGCTGACCGGCAATGCGGTGCTTGTGGTGGATTATGACGGGGCAGGGCGTCCGTCTGGTCTAACACCCGTTCCGTGGCAATGTGTCCAGGTAGACCGGCTGGCATCCGGTCGCCTACGTTACACCGTGGTTGCATGGCAGGGCATAACCCGCACTTATCTGGACGACGAAGTATTCCACCTGCGCGATCGTTCGGACGATGGCCTTGTCGGCCGCAGTCGTTTGAGCAGGGCAAGGGACGTGCATATGGGTGCGGCCGCCTTGCAGGATTACAGCCTGTCCATGTGGCAAAATCAGGCCACTCCTAGCGGCATCATCACTTTCGAGACAGCCCGCCCTGGCAAGGACGCCATAGACGATCTGAAAGAGGAAGTGCGGAGCAAATTCTCCGGCACCGGCAATGCTCGCCAGGTCATGGTTATGTCCAACGGCATGAAGTGGCAGTCCATCGGTATCAGCCCCGAGGATGCGGAAGCGCTGGAAAGCCGCAAATTCAGCGTGCAGGAGCTTTGCCGGGTCTATGGTGTTCCACCACCGATCGTGCAGGATTACAGCAACAACACATTCACGAACGCAGCACAGGCCAGCTTGTGGTTCGCCACCAACACGCTGCTGCCTTGGGCGCGCAAGATAGAGGCGGAGTTCAAACGCTCGGTCTTTGGTGCATCCAGTCCGTTCGAGATGCACATAGATCTGTCCAGCCTGATGCGTGGTGACTACGCCACCCGCTGGCAGTCTTACGGCATCGCCATTCAGAACCAAATCCTGACCGTAAATGAGATACGTGAGCAGGAAGGATACAACCCCAAACAGGAGGATGCAGCGTGAAATCGCGATATGACCATTTGCCGCCGGGGCTTTTGCCAATCTTTCTGAGGCGTCAAGCTGCATCTGCATTTTTTGATGTGAGTGAAACAACTTTTGACAAGATGGTGGAACAAGGTCTGGTGCCAAGACCTGTTCGGGTTGGTTCCATTTCTCTTTGGTTTCGTCCTGCTCTTGTTTCTGCTGCTGCTAAAATGACCGGGACTGATCTGCAATATTCTGCACAAGCTGAAACGCAGGAAGCGCCAAATGAATGGGATGCGATTGTCGGAAAATGATACAGATAAAGCGGCGCTATAAATACGTATCAGAAGATACAGACCGGCATGGCAACGTGCGGGTTTATCTGCGCCGTCCCGGTTTTCGGAAAGTGCGGCTGCACCAGATGCCAGGCACACCGGAGTTTGACGAGGAATACCGCATGGCTATGGCGGGAGAAATTCTGCCAGCACCAAGTAAAGAAGTCATTATACCGGGTAGTTTCCGTGATCTGTGTGTTCGTTACTATGGTTCTGGTATGTTTGCGCGGCTGGACGCTCGCACCCAATACGTGCGCCGTGGCGTTCTCGATGGATTGAGCGAACGGTGCGGTTCTTTTCAGGTCGCTACTATCATGCCTAAACATGTGCTGGCTTTGCGAGACTCAAAAGAAGGTAAACCAGAGGCTGGGAATGGTATTCTGAAAGCATTACGCCAGCTTTTTTCCTACGGTGTTCAGGTTGGGATGCTAGGCAAAAATCCGGCGGCCGATGTATCTTATATTCCGTCATCTGGAACAGGCTTTCATAGCTGGACCCCAGAAGAGATACAGAAATTTGAGCAGGCGCATCCGGTAGGCTCTCAAGCCCGTTTGGCCTTGGCTCTATTGCTTTACACAGGCCAGCGCCGGAGTGACGTTGTGCGGTTTGGAATGAAGGATACCAGAGAGGGTTTCCTGACATTCACCCAAGTAAAGAACGGCAAAAAGAAGCCTGTTACCCTGACGCTACCACTTTTCCCTGAACTGTTGCGGATAATCGATGCCACACCAGGCGCGATGGAAGGTGAAACCTTTATCCTCAACGCCTATGGTAAACCATACACGGCGGAAAGTTTCGGCAACCGTTTCCGCGACTGGTGCAATGAAGCAGGCTTGCCACATTGTGCATCACACGGCTTACGCAAGGCAGCAGCAGTACGTTTAGCTGAACTGGGATGCACAGCTCATGAGATCGCCGCTGTCACCGGTCATAGATCACTGAAAGAGGTTCAACGCTACACGTTAGCAGCCGACCAGAAGCGGCTGGCAGCGAGTGCGTTCGCACGGATGCAGGGACACCAAATGTCCCACAATAATGCGGAAAATGCAGAGTGGGACGAAAAGCGTCCAAAACTCATTGAAATTAAAGGGGGAAGAAATGAGATGGTGCCCAAGACCGGGATCGAACCAGTGACACTGCGATTTTCAGTCGCATGCTCTACCAACTGAGCTACTTGGGCACCGCAAGCCTTGCGGCGTGAGAGAGGATTTATCTCAGCTCGCGGTGGAGATCAAGTCATGTTTTGTCATTTATTTCAGCTTTTTCGCTTTCATCCTGCGGAGTGGCCTCTCCGGCAATGCGGTAGTTGCCGCCAAACCAGCGTCCCAGGTCCACATCAGCACAACGCTGGGAGCAAAAAGGGCGGTAGGCGGGAGCCGATGGCTGGCCGCAAATGGGGCATTTGGCTGATTGGGTTGTCATTAATCCTGAACCGTCCATGTAAAGTCAGGCAGAGCAAGGTTTGTGTGCAGGCTTAAGGCATGGCCAAGCTGATGGGCACAGTCCGATAAAGCCTGAGGGTCCTGCTCCAGTGCCCGTATAATACCCGCACCGCCACAAATGCGCTTTGTGTGCGGTGCATGGGCCAGAATATGCTTAAGCACCTGTAGCGCACGTCCGTGCGGGCTGCTTAGCAATTCCGGTAGGGAGGGATAAATACGTGCCCGTACAATTTCAATCAGTCCCAGAGCCGTCACACCCAGACAACGTGGGTTAAGCGGATCAGGCTTGAGGGCTGCATTGACAGGTTCCAGCAATGCCTGCCGCTTGCGGGTGGCAAGTCCTGCCGGATCGATCAGAATGGCGCCGGACAGGTTACGTAGGCGGATCTGGCGCATCAGTGTGGGCAGGGCATCGCGGTTGGCGGCAAATTGGGCTGTTTGTTTGGGGCGGCCCGTTTGTGCGGGTGGGGCATCCATATCAATCGCAATCAGGGCCGGAGTGGGGGTGATGGTGGCTTCCATACCGCCGGGTAAGGGCACCACAGGGTCCTCCAGCGCATCACAGGCTGCTGCGATGCTGTCCGGGTAAGGAGTAAAGCCCTGTTCGCGTCGTTCTCGCAACGTGGGAGGAATATGCGCTGCGGCTGCGGGACTATCCACCACAAGTGTGGCACTTGGCCAGAGGGCCGCAAGTCTGACCAAGGGCGTGGGGCCGGGTGTGATCAGCCCTTTCTGGTCCAGTGGACCGTCCTCTGCCAGCAGGCGCAGGCGCAGACCTTTGCCACCTTGTGCTGCCCTGCTGACCTCAACCCTGACAGCTTGCCCTTCGTTGAGTTTGGGAGCGTTGGATTGCAGAGGTAAAAAGCCACTCAGCTGGGGGGTAAGCGCCACAAAGGCTCCTCCCATCCCCGGTGTGAGTGCTTCTATGCGACCATGGTAGATGCTGCCCACCATGTCTGGCGCTGCGGGGCGCCAGAGTGCAAAGTCCAGCAAGGTATCGTTTTTGGTAACGGCAATGCGCATTTCGCCGGGGAATGTGGCTATGCGCAGGAACAGGCTCACGCTAGCCAGCCACCGGGTTGCCCCCGCAGGAGCTGTGCTGTTTCAAATAACGGCAGGCCAATAACTGCGGATGCACTGCCGGACAGGGCGCGTATAAAACTCGCAGCATGGCCTTGCAGCGCGTAACCACCCGCTTTGCCGGACCAGTCCCCCGCTTCCAGCAGGGCATCGATCTGATAAGCGGTCAGGCGGGAGAAGGTGACAGATGTTTCCACCAGCCGTACGCCATGCCGCCCCTGCGCCCAACTGCTGGTTGGGGTTACAGTAACGGCGGTCAGCACCGTGTGGCGTCTGCCAGATAGTCGTTCAAGGCAAAAGCGTGCGCTTTCCCTGTCTTCCGCTTTGGGCAGAATGCGGCGGCCAAGAGCCACAACGGTATCTGCCGCCAGAACCAGCGCGGGTTCGGCTATGGTGCTGGCAACAAGGCAGGCTTTTTCGGCCGCCATGCGCTGGGCATAGACCCGTGGCACCTCACCTTTGCGTGGTGTTTCATCTATATTGGCAGGTAGAACACGGTCAGGCACAAGCCCGATCTGCTCCAGCAGGGCAATACGGCGGGGGGAGGCGGATGCCAGAACCAGAAGGGGGGCTGTGCTCAGCCCCTCTTGTGTCTGGCTGGAGGAGGTCATGCTTACTTAAAGCGGAAGGTGATACGACCTTTGGACAGGTCATAAGGGGTCATTTCCACATTCACCCGGTCACCCGCCAGAACGCGAATACGGTTCTTGCGCATCTTGCCACTGGTATGGGCGAGAATAACGTGTTCGTTGTCCAGCTTTACGCGGAACATGGCATTAGGCAGCAGTTCTGTGACCGTGCCGCTAAATTCGATCATGTCTTCTTTAGACATTGCATCCTTCGTGTATGTTAAAACTGACGGGAGTCTGGTCAGCAGGTATGGTTGAGGGGCGCTTGGCGGTCAAGCATTAGGTGTTTGTTCTGCCAGAGCATCCAGTCGGGCAGAAACGCTAAGGGCGTGGGCTTGCAGCCCTTCCGCGTGGGCCAACGCCACGGCGGAAGGGCCAATCCGGCGCAGGGCATCTGGCCCGCCGGACAGGAATGTGGTGCGCTTCATAAAGTCGTAAATGGACAGGCCAGAGGCAAAGCGCGCAGTGCGTGATGTGGGCAGAACATGGTTCGGTCCGCCCACGTAATCCCCCACGGCTTCGGGGCAGAAACGGCCAAGGAATGCCGCTCCCGCGTGCCGAACATGCACAAACAGAGCCTCTGGATCGTCCACCATCAGTTCCAGGTGTTCGGGGGCCAGCCGGTTGGCCAGTTCCACGGCTTCCAGCAGATCGCGGGTAATCAGCACGGCCCCATTATGCTCCCAGCTCGCACCGGCAATGGCTGTGCGGGTCAGCACCTTAAGCTCCGCCTCGACTGCTTGAATAACTGTATCAGCAAAGGCTGCATCGGGGGTAATCAAGGTTGCCTGAGCCAGCTCGTCATGCTCGGCCTGAGCCAGCAGGTCGAGGGCGATCAACCGTGGGTCGGACCCCGAATCGGCAATGACCACCACATCGGATGGTCCCGCGATGCTATCAATCCCAACATGGCCAAAAACCTGCCGCTTGGCTTCGGCTACATAGGCGTTGCCGGGGCCAACAATGCGGTCAACAGGGCGAATGGTCTGCGTACCATAAGCCATGGCTCCCACAGCCTGCGCACCGCCAACGCGGTAGATTTCGGTCACACCGGCGCGGTCGGCGGCGGCAAGGACCAGCGGGTTAATAACCCCATCGGGGGTTGGTACGCACATGGCCAGCCGTTTGACGCCTGCAACCTTGGCGGGAATGGCGTTCATCAGCACGGAGGAGGGGTAGGCAGCCTTGCCGCCCGGCACGTACAGCCCGGCTGCATCCAGCGGGATCCAGCGCATCCCCAGTGTCATCCCCACGTCGTCCGTGTAGCGTATGTCCGAGGGAAGCTGTTTTTGGTGGAAGCTCTCAATCCGTCTGGCGGCAACATCCAGCGCATCCAGCAGTTCAGCACTGACCTGCGATTTGGCCTGAGCAATTTCTTCCGCGGTAAAAGCCAGTTTTTCGGGTGTTACGGGCAGGCGGTCAAAGCGTTCGGTCAGGGCGCAAAGGGCGGTATCTCCCTCCTTGCGCACGGAGGCCAGAATATTGGTTACAGGGGTGGTCACTTCCTGCCCCTGTTCTTCCCGGTTGGTCAGCAGTGCTGCAAAAGCACTTTCAAAACCCGCGTCACGCGTATCAAGCCGTTTCATGGAATCCGATCTGCCTTACACATTATTCTGCAGCGGTCGTGGTTCCCGCAAGCGCTGTGCGAAAGCGGGAAAGAATGCCGTCAATCTGGTCCGGTCGGGTTTTCAGCGCCGTGCGGTTAATAATCAGGCGGCTGGAAACCTGCGCAATGGTTTCGACCTCTTTAAGCCCATTGGCACGCAGGGTGGAACCGGTATCCACCAGATCCACAATCAGGCGGGAAAGGCCCAGCATGGGGGCCAGTTCCATGGCACCATGCAAATGCACAATAGTGGCGTTAATGCCGCGTGCGGCAAAAAAGCGGCGGGTAATGGCGGGGTATTTGGTGGCAACCCGTACTTCCGACCAACTGGCCCATTCCTGCGGGTCATGCGGTAGGTGGGCGGGCTGGGCCACGGCAATGCGGCAGGCGCCAATGCCCAGATCAAGCGGTGCATAAATTTCGGGGTAGTCAAATTCCATCAGCACGTCAGAACCGCAAATACCTACCTGTGCACCGCCTGCGGCAACAAAGGTGGCTACGTCAAACGAGCGGACACGGACAATATCCACGCCCGGATCTTCGGTGGAAAAACGCAGCTTGCGGCTGCTATCGCCCAGACAGTCAGCGGAAGGGGCCATGCCCGTACCGGCCATAAGTGGGGTAACGGCTTTGAGAATACGCCCTTTGGGCAGGGCTAGAACCATTTGTCCGTCATGGCCCGAACCAAGCGCGTTTGCGGTCTGGCGGTCTGAAAAGGACTGGTTCATGCAAACTCCGGCAGGCAAGGCATTGAAATGCGGCCTGCTCTCCTAGCACAAGGTAGCCGGGAAGAAAAACCGGCAGCCTGCATTCCGGGTAGAAGAAAATCCCTCCTACCCGGAATGACATGCGGGTTTTAGCGCTTCCACCACCCGGTACGGCGGCGGGTTGCGGGCGGGCTATCCTCAATCACGATCGGCTGGACCACTGATTCAGCCTTATCTTCCGTGGTGGAGGCAGGTGCCGCCTTTGCAGCCGGTGCATCTTCCGCACTGGTCGCGGCAGTTTTGCGCGTTGTACGGCGGCGCGTGGGCTTTTTAGGCTCAGCGGATTCCGCCGTCTGGGCCTCGGCAGTGCCTTCCGCCGCGTCCGTTACCGCGCTGGCAGCCGTTGTTTTGCTGCGTGTTGTGCGGCGGCGTGTCGGCTTTTTGGGGGCAACCTCGGCACTGTCTTCAGCATCACCCTCTGGTGCGCTCTGAAGAGCCTCCTCCGCAGTGGCGCTTGCCGCTTCTGCTTTGGCAGCGGCAGTTTTGCGTGTTGTGCGGCGGCGCGTGGGCTTGGCAGGTGCCGGTTCGACCTCTGCCTCGTCCTGTAGAGCGGTTGCCTGTGGGGCAGGGGCGTCTTCGGTCACGCGCTTGGCTGGAGGCGCTTCCTGCACAGCGGGAGCCGGTGCTTTGGCAGGGGCGGGTCTGGGCTGTGCACTGTTTTCCAGCAGTTCAAAAATATCCGGCCCATCTCCAAACGGGTTGGCTGGTGTGGGGCCAGTCCATACAGCCCGTTGTGGCCGAGGTGCAGGGCCTTCCTCAATCATCACGCGCTGCTCAGGGGCCGATTCGCCTCCCTGCCGCTGTACGCGGGAGTGGCGGGTGCGGCGGCGGCCCGGCACAAGGTGGCTATCGGTCGCCTGTGGCTGGGCTGGCGCGGCGGGTGCAGTTTCTTCCGTTGCGTGTGCGCTCTCGGCTTCGTCCGCGTCATCGGCGCTGTCTTCGGTAGGTACGTTCTGCGTACCATTCTGGCCCTGTGCGTTACCATTCCCGTTGCCACCACGGCGGCGACGGCGGCGACGGCGGCGGCGTGGCTCTTCATCCCCTCCTGCCGCAGTGTCTGCCGTTTCAGGCTGGGCTGCTGGTGCGCTGGGGGTGGCGGCTGCTACCGGCACGTCCACATCAACATCCACGTTTTCCACCGGTGGGAGCTGCTGGGCAGCAGGCATCGGGCGGGCATGGGCGCGACGTTCGATGCGGATTTCCGGCGCTGGGAGCGAGTTATCGGGGGAGAACAGCACTTCCATCTGGTGGCGGTGCTCAATATTGGCCAGCCAGTCGCGCTTGTTGTTCAGGATGTAGAATGCAATTTCTGCAGCAACATGCACGGTAATGGCCGATGCACGGCGGCGTGCACCTTCTTCTTCCACCGAGCGGAGGACATGCAGAGCCGAGCTTTCCACGCTGCGGGTCATGCCTGTGCCATTGCAGTGCGGGCAGACCGTAAAGGCGGCTTCCGCAACCGATGGGCGCAGCCTCTGGCGCGACATTTCCAGAAGCCCGAAGTGGGATATGGAACCAATCTGGATTCGGGCGCGGTCGTGGCGCAGGGCGTCTTTTAACCGGCGCTCGATGGTGGCGTTGTGGCGGCGGGATTCCATGTCAATAAAGTCAATGACAATCAACCCGGCCAGGTCGCGCAGGCGCAACTGGCGCGCCACTTCATCTGCGGCTTCCTGATTGGTGCGGAAGGCGGTTTCTTCAATATTGCGCTGGCTTGTGGCCTTGCCGGAGTTCACGTCAATAGCGACCAGCGCTTCGGTCTGGTTGATGACCAGATACCCACCCGAACGCAGGGACACCACGGGGGAGAACATGGCATCCAAATGCCCTTCCACATGGTAATGGGTAAAGAGCGGCTGGTGCTCCTTGCTCCACAGGCGAACTTTGTCGGCATGGTGGGGCATGAGCATCCGCATGAAGTCACGCGCGGCTTTCCACCCGTTTTCACCATCGACTACAATTTCGCTCACGTCACGCGTGTACACATCGCGGATGGCGCGTTTGACCAGACTGGCTTCTTCATAAATCAGAGCCGGGGCCATGGACTGGAGCGTATGTTCGCGAATGTCGTCCCACAGGTGGAGCAGGTATTCGCAGTCACGGGTAATTTCGGGGCCAGGGCGCTGTGCACCTGCGGTGCGTACGATCATGGCCATGCCGCGTGGCAGGTTAAGGCTGCTCACAATATCACGCAGGCGGCGGCGGTCGGCCACAGAGGTGATCTTGCGTGAGACACCACCACCACGCAGCGCGTTGGGCATAAGCACACAGTAGCGGCCTGCCAGTGAGACGTAGGTGGTCAGGGCGGCGCCCTTGTTGCCGCGTTCTTCCTTGACGACCTGCACAAGCAGAACCTGCCGACGGCGAATGACCTCCTGAATCCGGTAATTCCGCAGGAAGCGGGCAATGCGCTTTTGAATAAGCGCTTCCTCACCCGTGTCGGTCTCGCCGCTTACGTATTCGGGTGCATCCTGCCGGTTTTCGCCGTCTTCGCGCCCATCCTCTTCAGCACTGCTGCGGGTGGCGTCCTGCTCTGTATCTTCTGCGGTGCTGGCAGCGTCTTCCTCATCGGAGTCGGCTGCGCCGTCTTCCATCAGGGTTTCTTCTTCAGCCTGGAGGGCCAGCAGCTTTTCGCGGTCGGCAACCGGGATCTGGTAATAGTCCGGGTGAATTTCGCTAAAGGCAAGAAAACCGTGCCGGTTGCCGCCATATTCAACAAAGGCGGCCTGCAGGCTGGGCTCTACGCGAATAACGCGGGCGAGGTAAATATTCCCCTTGAGCTGCTTTTTTGCAGCAGATTCAACATCATAATCTTCAAGTCTATTTCCATCCATCACAACCACACGCGTTTCTTCTGCGTGTGTTGCGTCGATCAGCATCCGCTTTGACATAAAAAGAAAAACTCCGGTGCGCTGGTGGCCAGCCTGAGCGGTGCTGTTGCCAACGTGGCTCAGCACGGAGCAGGGGCGCTTCCAGCGGGTATAAACAGGCGTGAACTGGAAAACCGAAGGTGCCTACAAAGCCCGCTGGCAGTCGCGCGCCAGTGCCCTGCAGGCATACTGGTGCCTGTGGTCTGGCCGAGATACTCAGGGCAATGGGGCGAGCTATGGTCGTGTATCCTTCAGTCATCGCTTTATAAGTCTTCTGGTTGCAGGGGTGCTGGCGGTTAATGCCGCGCAAACACAGCGCCCGGAAGAAAAACAAGCAGGGCGCACGGCAGGTACATTAATGCCCAGATGCCATGCACATTAAGCATGACCCAAATACCGCAAGACTGCAAGCTATTCGTAATAAAGGCTTTGAGCGGCAAATGAGTGGTTATTTTTTTGCCATTTTTCGGGCACAGTGCTTACGACAGGAACCTAAGGGATTAAAGGCGCGCTTTATGGCACCGCACAGGCCGGATCAGGTAAGGTCAAACATGCTCCTGCTGCCTCGTTCTTCCATGCCATTGCTTGTGCCGCGCAGAACATTTGTCCGCCGCGCGGGCTGTGGTGTGGTGGCAGGTACTGTTCTGGCAGGGGCAACGGGTGTGCCAGCGCTTGCGCGCACCCCTCATGCGGGGCGTGCGGGTGTGCTCCATGTGCCTGCCGTGGTGGGGCGCGCAGCCCCCCCCAGGCCGCTGGTTATGCTGGACCCCGGCCATGGGGGCAAAGACCCTGGTGCCATAGGGTTTTCTGGGACTTATGAAAAGCATGTGGCGGAGGCGGCTGCGCAGGAGTTATCGCGCCAGTTGTTGGCTACGGGGCGCTACCGTGTGGCGCTTACGCGCTCTAGCGATCATTTTATTCCGCTTGATGGTCGGGTGGATATGGCGCAGCAGCATGGAGCATCGCTCTTTATTTCCATGCATGCGGATGCTCTGCACAACGCCAGTGTGCGGGGGGCGAGTGTGTACACCCATGCGCATGGTGCATCGGATAGTCAGACAGCCGATCTGGCGCGGACGGAAAATAGCGCAGACCGTTTTGGCGGCCCTATGGTGCATGGAGCCTCGCCCGAGGTGCAGCGTATTTTGGCCAGTCTGGTTACTGAGGAAACGCGCAAAGGCTCTTCCCATATGGCGCAGGCTGTTGTGTCTGCCTTTCAGTCCCGCGTGCAGCTTTTAACGCATCCGCACCGCCATGCAGCATTTGCGGTGCTTAAATCCGCTCAAATTCCCTCTGTATTGGTGGAAATGGGTTTTATGTCCAACCGGCTGGATGAAGCCGCTTTGCGGCAGGCTGGTCACAGGGCCATGGTGGCGGGTGCCATGTGTGATGCCGTTAATCGGTATTTTGCTTCTGCCGGTGCAGGGCTTGCTGGCTAATATTTTAAGGTAGTTGTGGTTGCGGCTGAGGGGCAGATTAAGCCGCTTTGGCGCACCAATGTTAGGGGCAAGCCAATAAAGTTTTTAAGGATCGGTTTTTTAAAAAGGAAGGGGTCCAGAAAAGCAGAAGCCCCCTTGCGGGGGCTGCTTAGCTTTAACAAATTCCCGGGGGAGAATTTGGTGCCCAGAAGAAGACTCGAACTTCCACAACCTTTCGGTCACAGGTACCTGAAACCTGCGCGTCTACCAATTCCGCCATCTGGGCTCAAATGGCAACCCGGAGTGTTCCGGGCTGGTGAAGAGGCATTTACCCCGCGTGGTGGATAGCGTCAACAGGCAAAATGATTTTTTTTGACGAATTTGTGTCACGCTGTGCTCTGGCCTGTTGGGAATGAATGCAACACAGTGTGCTGGCGACCGTAACGTGCGGAAAAAACAGAAGGATGCGGGCATGAGTGGGAGCAGGATTGCTGCCGTGCTGGGTGGGAACGGCTTTGTGGGGCGGTATGTTGTGCAGTGCCTGGCGCAGGCCGGGTACACGGTCCGGGTGGCCAGCCGCCGGCCGGACCTTGGTGCGCTGCTGCGGCCTATGGGGCGCGTGGGGCAGGTGGCACCTTTTTATGCTTCTGTGCTGGACGATAACGCCGTGGCCTGCGTGGTGCGTGATGCCGAGGTTGTGGTTAATCTGGCTGCCGTGCTGTCCTCTTCCTCCGCGCAGAGCCTGCGTGCGGTGAATGTGGAGGGGGCAGGGCGTGTTGCCCGTCTGGCGGCAGAGGCCGGTGTTGCCCGCTATGTTCATATGTCGGCCCTTGGTGCATCGGCGGATGCCCCCTCTGCTTATGGTCGCAGCCGTGCGGAAGGGGAGGCGCTGGTCCGGCAGTATTGTCCCGGTGCCTCCATTGTGCGTCCGTCAGTCATTTTTGGGCCGGAGGATCGGTTTTTTAACCTGTTTGCCACCCTTGCCCGTTACCTGCCCTTTATGCCGGTGTATGGTGCGACCACCCGTGTGCAGCCCGTTTATGTGGGGGATGTGGCGCAGGTGGTGGCGCAGGTGGCGACTAAGCCCGAACTGGCTGGTCGGGTCTGGCAGCTTGGTGGGCCAGAAGTTATGACCATGCAGGAAATAGCTGCTTATGTTCTGCAGCAGACACAGCGGGATCGGCCTGTGGTGCGCATACCCATGGGGCTGGCGCGGTTGCAGGCGTCTGTTCTGGAGCGTTTGCCCGGTAAAATGCTCACGCGGGACCAGTTGCTTATGCTCTCGCAGGATAACGTGGTGCCTCCTGAGGAATCGGGGTTTGATGTGCTGGGGCTGGTGCCAACCAGTGTGCAGGCCTGTGTGCCGTTTTACCTGGAGCGCTACAGGGCTGGTGGCGGTCGCTCGGGTGTTTTTGTTCCGCAGCGCTAGGTTGCGGACAAAAAGGTCCGGAATGTTCCCTTTTATTTTGCAAAAAATGCGTTTTTTAGGGGGTGTTCGGGCCTAAAATTAAAATAGGTAAGCAATACTGTCTTTTTATCTGCAACGATAAAGTGCACCTTCCCTCCTGCTTGATTTTAGGGGGGCGGGGTCTGTCTGGCGCGCCCTTGTAGCCGGGGATGGCGTATGACAACCAAGATGCTCAAATTCGTCTCCGTTCCGCAAAAGCAGCCGGAAAAACGCATGGCGGCTGATCGGCGGACGGATTTTGACGAAATTTATAATGACTTTAAGCCCGAACAGGCTACGGAACAGGCAAGCCGCTGCTCGCAGTGTGGTGTGCCGTTCTGCTCCGTGCACTGCCCGTTGGGGAACAACATTCCCGACTGGCTTATGCTGACGGCTCAAGGGCGGCTGGAGGAAGCTTATGGCGTATCCTCCGCGACCAACACATTCCCCGAAATTTGCGGCCGTATTTGCCCGCAGGACCGTCTGTGCGAAGGGAGCTGCGTGATCGAACCGGGGTTCGAGAGCGTGACCATCGGTGCGGTTGAGCGGTTTATTACCGATACGGCGTTTGAGAATGGTTGGGTCAAACCCGTAACCCCCATG
The DNA here is from genome assembly GCF_000964225.1 of Acetobacter syzygii. Taxonomy (GTDB): domain Bacteria; phylum Pseudomonadota; class Alphaproteobacteria; order Acetobacterales; family Acetobacteraceae; genus Acetobacter; species Acetobacter syzygii. The sequence goes on from NZ_BAMZ01000013.1 coordinate 23,341, forward strand.
CGTGAACGTGCGGAATCCGTGGGCATTGTAGGGGCAGGTCCTGCGGGTCTGGCAGCAGCGGACCAACTGCGTGCGCAAGGTTACAAGGTGCATGTGTACGACCGGTATGACCGCGTTGGCGGCCTGCTGGTTTACGGTATTCCCGGCTTTAAACTGGAAAAACATATTGTGGCCCGCCGGCACGAACTGCTGGCCGAAGGTGGAGTGGTCTTTCATCTCGGGCAGGGGATCGGGAGTGGTGCGAACGACTTGTCCTTTGCGGAGTTGCGTGGGCGGCACAATGCCCTGCTGATCGCAACCGGCGTGTACAAATCGCGCGAGATTGGTGGGCCGGGTGCCGGTCTGGCCGGGATCGAAAAAGCACTGGATTACCTGACCGCTTCCAACCGCCGCTCTCTGGGTGATGTGCTGCCAGAAGAGGCACAGGCGCTGGATGCTGCGGGCAAAAACGTGGTGGTGCTCGGTGGTGGCGATACCGCCATGGACTGCGTGCGCACCGCTATTCGTCAGGGCGCCAGATCCGTGCGCTGCCTCTACCGGCGCGATAAGGCCAACATGCCCGGCTCCGCGCGCGAAGTTAAGAACGCGGAAGAAGAAGGTGTGCAGTTTGAATGGCTGGCTGCCCCCGAGGCCTTCCTTGGCGATAAGCATGTCACCGGGGTGCGCGCATCCCGCATGAAGCTGGGCCTGCCCGATGCATCTGGCCGCCAGTCGGTGGAACCGCTGGAAGGTTCGTCCTTTACACTCGAGGCTGATCTGGTCATTGCGGCTCTGGGCTTTGACCCCGAACCCCTGCCACAGATGTGGGATGAGCCAGCATTGGCTGTCTCGCGCTGGGGTACGCTCAAGGTGGACCAGAACAGCTTTATGACATCCCTGCCCGGTGTGTTTGCCGCAGGGGATATTGTGCGCGGGGCCAGTCTGGTCGTGTGGGCGATCAAGGATGGGCGGGATGCAGCCCAAAGCATTCACCAGTGGATCAAGGCCGATGCAACGGCTCGTACGGCGGAGCAGGGATAATGGATATGGAACAGTTTTCGCACACTGTTTCCGCTGAAAGCGGTGAAGAGTTTTTAAAAGCGTGGGATGCCAATGTGGAGGCGCTGGATGGGTTGTATGACCCGGCAGATGAGCGCGATTCCTGTGGTGTTGGTCTTGTGGCAGCCCTTGATGGCAAACGCCGCCGCGAGGTGGTGGAAGCCGGTATTGCCGCCCTGAAAGCCATCTGGCACCGTGGCGCGGTCGATGCCGATGGCAAGACCGGCGATGGTGCTGGCATTCATGTGGAAATTCCGCAGGAATTCTTTGCCGATGCCATTACCAGTACGGGTGACCGCCCGAGCGATGGCCCCATTGCCGTTGGGCAGGTATTCCTGCCCAAGACCGATTTTGTGGCGCAGGAACAGTGCCGCCAGATTATCGAAACCCAGATTCTGGCATTTGGGTACGGTATTTACGGCTGGCGGCAGGTACCGATCGACACGTCCTGCATTGGTGAAAAAGCCAACGCAACCCGCCCCGAAATTGAGCAGATCCTTATTCGTAACCTGCCGGGTAAAACGGAAGAGGCATTTGAGCGGGACCTGTACGTTATCCGCCGTCGGATAGAAAAAGCGGCCATTGCAGCGCAGGTGGACCTGTACATCTGCTCGCTGTCCTGCCGCTCCCTTATTTATAAGGGCATGTTCCTTGCCGAACATCTGACCGAGTTTTACCCGGACCTGCTGGATGAGCGGTTTGTCAGCCGTTTTGCCATTTATCACCAGCGCTATTCGACCAACACCTTCCCCACATGGAAGCTGGCTCAGCCATTCCGTCGTCTGGCCCATAATGGTGAGATCAACACCATTTCGGGCAACATCAACTGGATGAAAAGCCACGAAACCCGGCTTTCTCACCCAGACCTTGACCCGTGGATGGCCGATATCAAACCTCTGGTGCAGGCTGGTGGGTCGGATACGGCAACGCTGGACAATGTGTTTGAACTGCTGACCTTTGCCGGGCGCGATGCGCCCGCTGCCAAGGCGCTGATGATCCCCGCCAGCGTTGGTGGCAATGCCGCCATGAAGCCCGCACACCGCGATATGTTCACCTACTGCAACGCAGTCATGGAACCGTGGGATGGCCCCGCAGCACTGTGTGCGACCGATGGCCGGTGGGTTGTGGCTGGTCTGGACCGCTCCGGTCTGCGCCCGCTGCGTTACACGGTAACAACCGATAACCTGCTGATCGTAGGGTCCGAGACCGGTATGGTCCGCGTGCCGGAAAATGCGATTGTCAGCCGTGGCCGCCTTGGCCCGGGCGAGATGATCGGTGTGGATCTGGACGAGGCCAAGCTCTACGGCAACAGCGCCCTGCTGGATGTGCTGTCCTCCCGTCAGGATTTTTCGGACTGGATCAAACGGACCCAGAAGATCGGCCACCTTGTTCGCTCTGATGTGACCGAACCGGTTTACTACACAGGGGATGAACTGCGCCGCCGCCAGCTGGCCGTAGGGACCACGCTGGAAGAGCTTGAAACCCTGCTCCACCCGATGGTGGAAGATGCCAGCGAAGCCATTGGCTCCATGGGGGATGACACGCCATTGGCCGTGCTTTCGCCCCGTTACCGTGGTCTGTCGCATTATTTCCGCCAGATGTTCAGTCAGGTGACCAACCCGCCCATTGACAGCCTGCGTGAAGCTGGGGTGATGAGCCTTGCCACACGGCTTGGTAATCTTGGCAATATTCTGGACCAGTCGGCGGAGCAGTGCGATATGCTCCAGCTCCCCAGCCCGGTCCTGACATCGGGTGAGTACGAGGCCCTGCGCGGGTTCTGCGGTGCTTCCGCCAGTGTGATCGACTGCACATTCCCTGCCAAAGATGGCGAGGCTGGCCTGCGGGAAGCCATTGCCCGCATCCGCCGCGAGGCGGAGGAGAGCGTGCGTGGCGGATGCACCCATGTGTTCCTTACGGATGAAGGCCAGTGCCCCGACCGGGCTTCCATCCCTATGATTCTGGCCACGGGGGCTGTGCATACCCATCTGGTCCGCACGTCCCTGCGTACGTTTACCTCGCTTAACGTGCGCACCTCTACCGCACTGGATGTCCATGCCATTGCTGTTACCATTGGGGTGGGGGCAACCACGGTTAACCCCTATCTGGCGCAGGAAAGCATTGCCGATCGCCACCGCCGCGGCCTGTTTGGCAGCCGCAGCCTGCGTGAGTGCATGGAGCGTTACCGCAAGGCGGTGGACAAGGGCCTGCTCAAGATCATGTCCAAAATGGGCATTTCCATTGTGGCGTCTTACCGTGGTGGCTGCAATTTTGAGGCCGTAGGTCTGTCCCGCGCGCTGACGGCAGAGTTTTTCCCCGGTATGCCCTCGCGTATTTCGGGTATTGGTCTGTCGGGTATTGCACGGAATGCGCTCAGCTTCCACGAACAGGCATGGGGGTCGGCTTCTGCCCTGACCCTGCCTGTGGGGGGGCTGTACAAGCTGCGCCGCAGTGGGGAGCAGCACGCGTTTGATGGTGGGCTGATCCACATGCTCCAGACCGCTGTGGCAACGGATAGCTTTACCATTTACCAGCGTTATGCGGATGCGGTGCGTGCCCAGCCCCCGGTGGCTCTGCGCGACCTGCTCGACTTCCGTGAAGGGCGCAAACCCATTCCGGTGGAAGAGGTGGAAAGCATTACGCAGCTGCGTAAACGGCTGATTTCGCCAGCAATTTCACTTGGCGCCCTGAGCCCCGAAGCGCACGAGACCCTCTCCATCGCCATGAACCGGATTGGTGCCAAATCCGATTCCGGGGAAGGGGGCGAGGACCCGGCACGCGCCAAACCACGCCCGAATGGGGATAATGCATCCTCCGCCATCAAGCAGGTGGCGTCGGGGCGTTTTGGGGTGACCGCGCAGTACCTGAACGATTGCCGCGAGCTGGAAATTAAGGTTGCGCAAGGGGCCAAACCGGGCGAAGGCGGGCAGTTGCCCGGCTTCAAGGTGACCGAGCTTATTGCCAAGCTGCGCCATGCAACGCCGGGGGTGACGCTGATCTCCCCACCGCCGCACCATGATATTTATTCCATCGAGGATCTGGCGCAGCTCATTTACGACCTTAAGCAGATCAACCCGGATGCCAGTGTGACCGTCAAGCTGGTAGCACGTTCTGGTATTGGTACCATTGCCGCAGGTGTGGCCAAGGCCAAGGCGGATGCCATACTTATTTCCGGCCATTCGGGTGGTACGGGGGCAAGTCCGGTTAGCTCCATTAAATATGCGGGGCTGCCGTGGGAGCTGGGGCTGGCGGAAACGCATCAGGTGCTCATGCTCAATCGCCTGCGCCATCGTGTGCGCCTGCGGGCCGATGGCGGCATTAAAACCGGGCGCGATGTGGTGATTGCGGCCATGCTGGGTGCGGAAGAGTTTGGTATTGGTACGGCCAGCCTTGTTGCCATGGGGTGTATTATGGTGCGCCAGTGCCACTCCAACACCTGCCCGGTTGGTGTATGCTCGCAGGACCCGGCCATGCGCGCCAAGTTTGAAGGCACGCCGGAAAAGGTGATCAACCTGTTCTCGTTCATTGCGGAGGACGTGCGGAACATTCTGGCTTCGCTGGGCTTCCGTACCTTGAACGAGATTATTGGTCGCACGGACCTGCTGCGTCAGGTTTCCCGCGGGGCGGATTATCTGGACGATCTGGACCTGAACTCCCTGCTCTCGCAGGCAGATCCGGGGCCATTTGCCCGTTACTGCACGCTGGAAGGCCGGAACGAAGTGCCGGATACGCTCGACGCGCAGATGATCAACGATGCTCGTCCGCTGTTTGACCATGGTGAGAAAATGCAGCTGCACTACAACGTGCAGAACACCCAGCGCGCCATTGGCACGCGCATTTCCTCCCTGATCGTGCGGCAGTTTGGCATGAAAACACTGGCGCCGGGCCACCTGACCGTGCGTTTGCGGGGGTCTGCCGGTCAGTCCCTTGGAGCGTTTGCGGTGCAGGGGCTTAAGCTGGAAGTGCTGGGCGATGCCAACGACTACGTGGGCAAGGGGCTGTCGGGTGCGACCATTACGGTCCGTCCTTCTCCATCTTCCACGCTTGTGTCCAACCAGAACGCCATTATTGGCAACACGGTTCTGTATGGTGCAACTGCGGGTGAGCTGTATGCAGCAGGGCAGGCAGGCGAACGCTTTGCGGTGCGCAACTCGGGTGCAACTGCGGTCATTGAGGGTTGTGGCTCCAACTGTTGTGAATACATGACTGGCGGCACCGTTGTGGTGCTGGGTGATGTGGGTGACAACTTTGGTGCAGGCTTTACGGGCGGTATGGCTTTTGTGCTGGATAGCAATGATGGCTTTACCAAACGCGTAAACCCCGAAGCCCTGCTGTGGTCGCGTGTGACTGACCCCAAATGGGTCAAAACCCTGCGCGGACTGGTGGAGCGCCATGTGGAGGAAACAGGCTCTGCCTATGCCTCCATGCTGCTGCATAAGTGGGACGAGGTTCTGCCGCAGTTCTGGCAGATTGTGCCCAAGGATTACGCTAAAATTATTGGTTTTAGTGTGGATGAGGCACCGCAGGCCAAGTCAGCCTGAACCGGCGGCCTGTAACCAGCAGAGCTATGCAGGGCGGGCGGGGGCTTATGGCTCCCGCCCGTTTTGCCGTTCTGGTGCTTTGTCTTTGCATGTAACGCCTCTCGCCTCTGGTGGATTTGCGCGGTAGAGTGGCGGCATGGAACATACCGCGCATTTTTCCCGTTCGCTGTCACTTCCGCTCATGGCGGCGGAAGCCGGACCTGCTTCTTCCTCTGATCAGGGGGGAGCACATCTGCCCCGCTGGGATCTGTCGGCCCTGTATGCAGGCATGGATGACCCCAGGCTGGAGGCCGACCTTGCCTCCGCCGCACAGGACGCCAAGGAATTTGCCAAGGCGTATCAGGGCCGTTTGTCCGACCTGAGCGGCGCGGAACTGGCGCAGGCCATAACCCGCTTTGAAGGAATAGAGGAAAAGCTGGGGCGGGCGGGGTCTTATGCCTCCTTGCTGTTCGCTGCGGATTCGTCCGATTCCTCCATCAGCCGTTTCAGTCAGTCCATTAACGAACGGCTGACCGATATTTCTGCAGATCTCCTGTTCTTCGGGCTGGAACTGAACCGGCTGGAAGAGGCTGACCTTCAGGCCAAATTGGACGACCCTGCCTTGGCCCGCTGGCAGCCCTACCTGCGCGATGTACGCATGTATCGCCCGCACCAGCTTGGCGATGATGTGGAAAAAGTGCTGCTGGAAAAATCCGTAACCGGCGCGCAGGCATGGTGCCGCCTGTTTGATGAGACAATAGCCGCCCTGCGCGTTACGGTGGATGGGCAGACCATGCCCGTGGGCGATGCGCTCAACCGCCTGTCCGATACTGACCGGTCCGTGCGCGAGCGCGCGGGCAAGGCGGTAGGGGCCGTGTTTGAGGGGAATGTGCGTTTGTTTGCGCTCATTACCAACACGCTGGCCAAGGATAAGTCCATATCCGATGGGCTGCGGCATTTTGCCCGCCCCACCTCATCGCGCAATCTGTCCAACATGGTGGAAGATGGCGTGGTGGACGCGCTGGTTTCTGCCGTTCGGACCGATTATCCGCGTTTGTCCCACCGGTATTATAGCCTTAAAGCCAAATGGATGGGGCTGGACAAGCTGGAGCACTGGGACCGCAACGCCCCGTTGCCCGGTTGTGAGGACCGCAAAATTCCATGGACCGAAGCCAAGGACATTGTACAAAAAGCGTATGATGGGTTTGACCCACGCATGGGCAAGGTCATAACCACCTTCCTGACCAACCCGTGGATTGATGTGCCCCCGGCCCCCGGCAAATCCCCCGGTGCGTTTGCCCACCCCACGGTGCCTTCTGCCCACCCGTATATTCTGCTCAACTACCATGGCCGCATCCGCGATGTGATGACGCTGGCGCATGAACTTGGGCATGGTGTGCACCAGGTTCTGGCTGCCCGGCAGGGGTACCTGATGTCCGACACACCGCTGACACTGGCTGAAACCGCCAGCGTGTTCGGTGAGATGCTGACCTTCCAGTCCCTGCTGGATGGGGAAAAAGACCCCGTGCGCCGCAAGCTGCTGCTGGCTGGCAAGGTGGAGGATATGCTCAACACCGTTGTGCGCCAGATTGCGTTCTACGAGTTTGAGACCCGTGTGCATGATGAGCGCAAAAAAGGCGAACTTCTGCCCGAACGGATTGGAGAAATCTGGCGCGCCGTGCAGACCGAAAGTCTGGGGCCAGCCTTTAACTTTACGCCTGAATACGATGTGTTCTGGGCGTATATTCCCCACTTCATCCATTCTCCCTTCTATGTGTACGCCTATGCGTTCGGAGATTGTCTGGTTAATGCGCTGTATAAGGTGTTCAGCGAAGGGGCTCCGGGTTTTCAGGACAAATACATTGCCATGCTGGAAGCCGGTGGCACCCTGCGCCACAAGGAACTGCTGGCTCCCTTCGGGCTGGATGCGTCCGATCCCGGCTTCTGGCGTAAGGGGCTGGATGTGATCTCTGGCTTTATTGACCAGTTGGAGCAGGACTGAGCATGGCGCGCGATCTTGATAACTCCGGCATGTTCGGAGAGCTGCGGCGGATGGTGCAGACCACCGGCACGGTGGGGGGCATTGCCGCGCGTATGGCGGGGCACAAAATAGGGCTGCGTTCGGGTGGGGCAACCCACGCGGAGGACCTTAAATCTGTTCTGGGTGGGCTAAAAGGCCCCCTTATGAAGGCCGCCCAGCTGCTTGCAACCATACCGGGTGCGCTGCCGGAGGAATATGCGGAGGAACTGGCCCAGCTCCAGTCCAACGCGCCGCCTATGGGCTGGAACTTCGTGCGTCGCCGTATGGCCGCCGAGTTGGGTGCGGGGTGGGAAAAGAATTTCCGGGCCTTTGGCAAGGAGGCTGCTGCGGCAGCAAGCCTTGGGCAGGTGCATCAGGCCATTCTGGCGGATGGGCGGCGTGTGGCCTGCAAGCTCCAGTATCCGGATATGAATGCGGCGGTGGAGGCGGACCTTAAGCAGTTCCGTATGGCCATTGGCGTGTACCACAAGCTCGATAATGCCATTCGGCAGGACGATGTGGTGGAAGAACTGGCCGAACGCCTGCGCGAGGAGCTGGACTACCGGCGGGAGGCCGCCAATATGCGCCTTTACCACGCCATTATGCAGTCCTGCCCGGATGTGACAGTGCCGCTGCCAGTGGATGAACTGAGCACCCGCAGGCTGCTGACCATGGAATGGGTGGTTGGCCAGAACCTGAACGCTGCTATCAAGGCCGGTCTTTCGGACGAACAGAAAAAGAAGATTGCCAGTGCCCTGTTCCGGGGGTGGTACGTGCCACTCTACCAGTATGGGGTGGTGCATGGCGACCCGCACATGGGGAATTTTACCCTGCGTGAGGATGGTGGGTTAAACCTGCTGGACTTTGGAGCGATTCGGATTTTTCGACCTTCGTTCATCAAAGGCAACATTGATCTGTATAATGCTCTGCGCACAAAAGACGAGGATCTGGCGGCCCACGCGTATGAAGCATGGGGATTCCGCGATCTCTCGCGCGAGAAGGTGCGGGTGCTCAACGAGTGGGCGAGCCTGCTCTATGCACCGCTTATGGATGACCGCGAGCGCTATATTCAGGAAGAAAACAACCCCGAACATGGGCGTGAGGTGCTGAACCGCGTGCATGAGGGGCTGCAAAAAACCGGTGGTGTTCGGCTCCCGCGTGAATTTGTGCTGGTGGACCGCTCGGCCATAGGGCTTGGTTCGGTCTTTATGCGGTTGAAGGTCAAAATGAACTGGAGCGAACTGTTCCACGAAATTGTGGATGGGTTTGACGAGCAGGCTCTGACAGACCGGCAGACCGCAGCCATTCAGGCAGCCCACTTCCCCCCCGATGCGCCCCCCGCTACCTGAAGGTCCGCGCCCGGATTAACCGTAAAGGGCAGGGGGCCAGCGCCCCCTGCCCAAAGACCTAGTATGCCAGATAGGTCGCGCGTTTCAGGTGTTGCTGATTATATTCAAGCTGGCTGGGGCTTAGCTGGAAGCCCACCTCAAACCGGTAATCGGAGTCGACGTTCCGGGGGGGGATGGGCAGGTCAATCGTAATGACCTTGGTTGTTGTATCAAACGTTGCAAGGTTGGCCGGGAACGTAACCGAGTGGCGGAAGATGTGCTTGTTTACAATCCGGTCCCCGTGCAGCACCGCAATAAACCACGGTATGTTCAGCACTTCGGTGGAGGAAGCCGGGCCGCGTTCCACCGTAATATGCAATACGACTCGGGTTTTCAGGTCTTTGGGGCCGCCAGCAAGGCAGTCCCCTTCCAGCTTGACAATGCTGGCCCGCGCCACCAAGTCAGAAAAACTGGTGGTTTTGCCTTTATAAAGGTAATAATCCGCCGCTTCTGATGGAATATGCGTAATGGGGCAGGCTGGCGCAAAATCCATAGACGCACTTTCCCCGCCACCGCAGCCGGTCAGAGCCATTGTCAGGCCCATGGCCAGTGCGCCAGTAGCGGTTACGCGGGGGAGCAGGCTGCGCAAACGGGTAAGATCATAAGGCATGGAGTGATCCGGCATTATAGGGTGGAGGAACAAAAACGGGTGACGCACAAACCCGCCACGCTCTTGTGAGCGTGTGTTTCACATCTTGGTTGCTGCAAAACGGGTTGCATCACATGCGTCCTTTGCGTAGGCCACAACTGCCACGGCCTTTACCGGGTTTCGGGCATAGCCTGTTTTCAATATGCTTCTTCATAGCCAGTTTTCTTCTATACAGTCCGCTGCAACTTTGGGGAACACCATGCCCGCTCAAACTGATACCCTTCCTACCACCCAGAACGCGGATGCGCAGCATAGCCGGTCACTCAAGGTTCTTCTGGCTGGCCCACGCGGTTTTTGCGCCGGGGTGGACCGTGCTATTCGCGTAGTGGAAGAAGCCATTCGCCGCTACGGTGCTCCGGTCTATGTGCGCCACGAAATTGTGCATAACCGCACCGTTGTTGAGGAGCTGGAAGCACAGGGTGCCATTTTTGTTGAGGAACTGGACGAAGTTCCCGCAGATGGCCATGTTGTATTTTCCGCCCATGGCGTGCCCAAAACCGTTCCGGCAGAAGCTGAACGCCGCAACCTGCTTTATTTGGATGCCACATGCCCGCTGGTATCCAAGGTCCACCGCGAAGCCGAGCGCCATTATGCCGCAGGTGGCCCCGAAAGCCGCCATATTCTGATGATCGGCCATGCAGGCCACCCGGAAGTGGTGGGGACAATGGGGCAGCTCCCCCCCGGAGCCGTAACCCTGATCAACGATGCGGATGAAGCGCGGAGCGTACAGCCTGCGGACCCTAGCATGTTGGCCTTTATTACCCAGACCACCCTTTCTGTTGATGATACGGCAGAAATTGTGGAAATCCTGCGTGAGCGCTTCCCCCTGATCGAAGGCCCCAAGCGCGAGGATATCTGCTACGCCACGACCAACCGGCAGGAAGCGGTTAAAACCATTGCGCCGGAGTGTGATCTGGTCATTGTGATCGGTTCGCCCAATTCCTCCAATTCCCAGCGTCTGCGCGAAGTGGCGGAACGCTCCGGTGCGAGCAAAGCCCTGCTTGTACCCCGGCTGGATGCGCTGGACTGGTCCGTGCTGGATGGTGTGAACACGCTGGGGATTACGGCTGGCGCTTCCGCCCCGGAAGCTCTGGTGCAGGAAATGCTGGCAGAAATGGCCAAGCGTTATACGCTGTGCATTGAAGAACGGATTGTGAAGGAAGAAAACGTGACATTCCGCCTTCCCGCGCCGTTAGGCTAAAGGTGGTTCATGGCCGTTTATACGGATGTTAGCGACGAAGCGCTGCGCGATTTTCTGGCGGATTTTGCCATTGGGTCTCTGGTAGCGTTTCGGGGGATTGCTGAGGGGGTTGAGAACAGCAACTTCCAGCTTCGTACAACACAGGGGGATTTTATTCTCACCTTGTACGAAAAGCGGGTGAATGCGCGTGAACTTCCCTGGTTTCTGGGCCTTATGCAGCATCTGGCGCGCGAAGGGGTAACCTGCCCGCAGCCAGTGGCGGACAAACAGGGGCATACGCTTAAAACCCTTGCCGGGCGTCCGGCGGCCGTAACAACATTTCTGCCCGGTGTGTGGCCCCGTACGGTGCGGAGCGAACATTGCCGCCCGCTTGGCCGTGCATTGGCGCAACTCCATGCTGCCGGTCGGTCCTATGCGCCAGAACGGCCCAATGCGTTGGGGCCAGCGGCGTGGGCTCCCTTGCTGCAAAGCTGCGCAGGTGGGGCTGATGCCGTGCAAAAGGGGCTACAGGCAGAACTGGAGCAGGCGTTGGCCCATATTGTGCCAGCGTGGCCGGGTGTGGGCAGCAATCCTGCCCTGCCGCGTGGGCAGATTCATGCGGATCTATTCCCCGATAATGTGTTTTTCCTGAATAATAACGTGTCTGGCCTGATCGACTTTTACTTTGCCTGCACGGATTATCTGGCTTTTGATGTGGCGATCTGCCTGAACGCATGGTGCTTCCAGCCCGATGGCGCGTTTAATGTTACCTTTGCCCGGCAAATGCTGCTGGGGTACGAGGAGGTGCGCGTACTTGAGGAGGCCGAACGCAAAGCCATGCCGGTTCTGGCACAGGGTGCGGCCATGCGCTTTTTGCTGACCCGGTTGTATGACTGGATCAACACCCCGGCAGATGCGCTGGTTACGCCCAAAAACCCGCTGGATTACCTCAAGCGGTTGCGCTTCCATCTGGCAACGCAAAGTGTGGATGGTTATGGACTCTGAATCCTCTTCCCCCCTGCCGGAAAACCGGATGCAGGTTGAAATCTGGACCGATGGCGGGTGCAGGCCCAATCCTGGCCCCGGCGGCTGGGGGGTGCTGCTGCGCTGTAAAGGTGTTGAGCGCGAACTCTCCGGTGGGGAGTTGGAAACCACCAATAACCGTATGGAGCTGACCGCTGCGGCCGAAGCGCTTGAGGCGTTGAAAAAGCCCTGCATTGTAAACCTGCATACGGACAGCGAGTATGTGCGTAACGGAATTACGCGCTGGCATACCGGCTGGGTGCGCCGGAACTGGCGCAATGCAGCCGGTGACCCTGTTGCCAATATGGATTTGTGGCGGCGTTTGCTGGATGCCGCCAAACCGCACGATGTATCGTGGCATTGGGTTAAAGGGCATTCTGGTGTGCCTGAGAACGAACAGGTGGATCAACTGGCCACGCAGGCCCGTTTACGCATGGAAGAGCAAAAAGCCAGCATGTAGCTGTATGCCCCACAAACAGGGGGCAGGCCGAACCATTTGCGTTATGCCCGCAGGCTGTTCAGCAGCTTGCGGGCATTGTTGTATTCAGGGTTCTGCGTCGGACTGGTAAATATCGATATGGTCTTCTGGCACGCCGGGTTTGGCGTCTTTTGGCACACCAATGACCCGCACATAAATGCGTGTGGAGGGGATGCCCCCGTTCATTAAAACGCTCCGTGCAGCCAGTCCACGGGCGAGCGACATGCGGCGTGGGAGCGATGGGTCATCCGCAGCACCGGAACTGTAAGCGTTAATGAGTGCGCGCACATGCGGCTTGTAAGCAAGATTCTGCCCAAATGTGAGAATGGCCTGATGCGTCTCCGGGTTAAGATCGGCAGAGCCGGGTGCAAAGGTCAGGCGTATGCCGCCGGGAATCGCCGTAACCACCCCTTGTGCCTGCACCTGCACAGCGGGTTGCGGCGGAATGGGGAAGGGGTGGACCTCCACATCGGAAGGAGCCGGGGTGAGCTGGGGTACGGGGGGCGGACCATTGGGAATGGTCGCAGCAGGAGGGGTATGCACCACAGCAGGGTGTTGTGGTGCGGGGGCTTGCGTTTGCGCCGGAGCGGCCCCACGCGCAGGAGCAGGAGCAGGAGCAGGAGCAGGAGCAGGAGCAGGA
>NZ_BAMZ01000012.1 GCF_000964225.1 Acetobacter syzygii
GCGTAGCCACAAGGCGCGCCCGCTTTGCTCATGTAAATGGTCTCATTACATGATTGGTTTTTGCTATTTATTTTTTAGAAAGTGTATCTGTTAGAAATTTTTGTAATACAAGAGCATGGTTGCACAGTGGGTTCCGAGCAGCATATAATAATGTGACCTTATGTTGACTTGCGATCTCTATGAGACGAGATAAATCTGCATTTCCGTGTAATAATTCATGGCGATAATTGATCTGGAATTCATCCCAATGTGCAGGATCATGCGCGAACCAGTGCCTCAATTCCGGACTGGGAGCCACGTTTTTTAGCCAGTAGTCCATCTTTACATCACTTTTATGGAGTCCACGAGGCCATAGTCTATCAACAAGAATGCGAATACCATCTGTAACGTCATATGGATCGTAAACGCGTTTGATCACTATATCTGGTAATTTGGACATCGTCATAATACACCCTTTAATGGATAAAATACGATTGATAATTGATGTGCCCGACTGTGGGAGTTTTTCTCAGAACATCATGATGTTTTATCGAACATAAGATGTATTATTTATGACTCTTTTTTCTCATGGTTGCAACTTCTTCCGCTAGATTGAGAAGGAGTGTTAGGTCTCGTTCGTCCACATCAAGCGGATCAGGCATTTTTTGGTGAGCTATATGAATATCTTCCCGTGTAAAATGCCCCGTTGATGTGGTTGGTAGAGTGGTTGGGCTGCCAATATGTGGATAACGGTGCCCTGTACAGCGGTGGTAGAGAACTGCCGCACCTGTTAACGCAGCCGCATTGAATGCAACGGGAAAAAATGGAAAAGCAAGACCTGTTATTAAGTCATGGCTTGCTGGATGTAGAAGTGTCGCCATAAGGGCTGTAGCACCGCCGGGCGGATGCAGTGAACGTGTAAGAGACATAACCATAATAGCGAGGCAAACTGATAATCCACATGCAAATGGAAGTGGAATACCAGTGAACAGAGAGACACTCACACCAATTATGGCAGAGAGCATATTGCCCAGAATGATAGCTCTTGGTGTTGCCAAAGGGCTGGCAGGCACAGCAAACGCAAGAACGGCGGAGGCTCCCATGGGAGCCACAATTGCGATGTGATCGAAGTCTAATAACGATGAACCCGTTATATAAACAACAACAATCCCAAACAATGCTCCTACCGCAGCCCGCAGCGAGACTATCATAAAGTGCAACCTTCTTGTTGGTATATGAGGATGTTTTTGTGTGGCAAAGCTCAATTAGATAGCATTATTCATCCATATTGTATGAAAAAGAATGACACTCTCCACGTGGCCATAAGATTATTGTATGGTTGCAATGGCGGGAATATTTAAATTTGTATGGAGACGCCTTGTGCCGCAACGTAATTATCTTGCGCAGTGGAAAGACGAGATCAGTCGCAGCCCTAATGCTATTTATCTGACACTGGCGGATTCACTGGCCCTTTCCATTCGGAAAGGAGATTTACAGGAAGGAGATAAACTTCCACCACAGCGGATTATTGCGGACTATCTTGGCACAAACCTTACGACCGTGACCCGCGCTTTTACCGAGGCCAGACGCCGCGGCCTGATTGATGCTACTGTGGGTCGTGGTACATTCGTGCGCGTTGGTGCAGGGGAAAGCCATTGGCGGCATACTGGGCCAGCAGTTGTTGACCTGACCATGAACCTGCCGCCCATTCCACAGGATCCTCCGCTACAGAGACTTATACAGAATGATATAACAACCATTCTAAAGCAACAGGATTTGAACAGCCTTATGTCTTACCGGGTGACTGGTGGCACATTGGAAGAGCGTCAACTGGGTGCAAAATGGATTGCCCCTGTGATTGGTCAGCGGCGTACTGACGAGGTTCTTGTCTCTCCTGGTACACAAAGTGCGCTGGCTGCGATTGTGAGCACACACACCCAACCAGGCGATATTATAGTTACAGACCGCATCGCCTACCCAGGTATTCGTACCATTGCCGCGCAGTTTGGACTTATCCTTGTCGGTGTAGAGAGTGATGGGGAGGGTATGATACCCGATCAACTCGATCGGATTTGTGCGGAGCACCACCCGCGATTACTTTATTGTATTCCAACCATTCATAACCCAACAACAGCGACCATGTCGTTACAACGACGCAAGGATATTCTGGCTGTCGCACACCGGTACCACCTGCATATTGCCGAAGATGACCCCTATAGCCTGCTTATGGACAACCCTCTGCCAGCCTTGGCTGCTTTAGATCATAGCCGTGTGAGTTATGTGGCAACACTTGCAAAAACACTTAGCCCTGGTCTGCGCACCGCGTATGTAGCACTGCCTAATGCAGACATGACACGAAGAGTTGCTGCGGCCATACGAGCGATTGCACTGACCAATGCTGGTTTGCTGAGTGCGCTAACAGCCCGATGGATGCAGACCGGGCAAGCCCACATAATTTTACAGGCAATTCGGAAGGAGTTACGCCTGCGCCAGGCCATTGCCCGTAAGGTTTTGGGGGAAGGGCACTGTATGAATGCAGATGGCCCACATGTGTGGTTAAAGCTGCCAGAGTGGTGGGGAAGTGCAGATTTTGTTGCGTATGCACGCAGGCGAGGTCTTGCGCTGGTTCCAAGTAATGTTTTTACCATCAGTGGCGAACCGCCTCAGCGGGCGAGAATTGCGCTTGGCAGTGCGCCTGATGCGACAAGTCTGGAGGAATCCCTACAAGGGGTAATGTCGATCTTGCAGCACAAACGTTCACCCGGTTTTGCAGATATTGTGTGATCAGATTCCAGCGTTTGGAATCGTCTTTGCTCTCTTTTTTAGCCAGAAGAAAACTCTTGCGGGCAAAACAAAAAGAGTCAGCGTTCACAAAAGCGCGATCTCAAAGTCTTTGCAAAACAGCCAATTATGGGATTTTCTAGTGATTGTCTGACCTTCATATCGATATTGTATGGTTGTGTTGGTGTAAGATAATGGTTTTGTGAATGTTTTGTTTTTTTTGTACCACTTGAGTTTAGCATACAATATTTGGCCTCTCTCTTATCCCATGTCACCTTTGCTTCGGTAACAGATTTACTTCGGCATCAGCCGGAAGCCACAGCACATGGGAGAGATACTATGCCGGAAGTCACACATGCTCCGCATAAAGATGGCGACTGCTTCGTTAATTATGAAAATAAGGTTTTTGAAGATGTCAAAGCTGAAGCTGGTGAAAAAGCCCTTATTACCTTCCACACCGTTGCTAACGAAGGTTCCGTTGGATTTGTAAATCTTCTGCAAGCAACACGTTTAATCCGCAAGGGGTTTGAAACATCCGTACTGTTGTATGGACCAGGTGTAACTCTGGGAGTGCAGCGTGGTTTTCCGCGTCTTGGTGATGAAGCATTTCCGGGGCATATGAACTGTAACAAACAGATTGCTAAAATTCTTGAAGAAGGAGGTAAGGTTTACGCCTGTCGTTTTGCACTGCAAGCGCTTTACGGTTATGGCGAACATAATCTGATCCCCGGTATTACACCAATCAATCCGCAGGACGTGCTGGATATTATCCTGCTTGCACGGCGAGATAACGCATTCATTCTCAATACTTGGACTCTCTAAAATTTAAAGGGGAGGACCGCCGGTATGTCTCGCATTGTTCGCGCTGCGGCTATTCAAATCAGTCCTGTTTTGGATGATGATGGTCTGGGTACTGCACGAAAAGTCTGTAAGGCTATTTATGAAGCCGCTGAAAAAAGTGTGAAGCTGGCGGTTTTTCCTGAAACTTTTGTACCATATTACCCCTATTTTTCCTTTATCCAGCCTGCATTTCGTTTTGGTGCAGAACATCTCAAACTTTACGAGCGGGCAGTTACTATACCGGGCCCGGTCACAGATATGGTTGCGGAAGCTGCACGAGAGACAGATATGGTTGTTGTGCTTGGTGTTAACGAGCGCGACTATGGCACGTTGTACAACACGCAAATTATCTTTGATTCTACGGGAGAGATACTTCTCAAGCGTCGCAAAATTACTCCAACATACCACGAACGCATGGTTTGGGGGCAGGGTGATGGTTCTGGCCTGACAGTTGTTGAAAGCGCTGCTGGCCGCATTGGGGCGTTGGCCTGCTGGGAGCACTACAACCCTCTGGCGCGTTACGCATTGATGACACAGCATGAGGAAATCCACTGTGCGCAGTTCCCTGGCTCTCTTGTAGGCCAGATCTTTGCCGATCAGATGGAAGTCACCATTCGTCATCATGCCTTGGAATCTGGCTGTTTTGTTGTGAATGCCACAGGATGGTTGACAGAAGAGCAGATTAAAAAAATTGCATATGACCCTGCGCTGGAAGGACCATTACGTGGGGGGTGCTTTACAGCCATTGTCTCGCCCGAAGGTAAATTGTTGGCTACACCGCTGACGGAAGGTGAAGGCATGGTCATTGCAGACCTTGATTTTACTCTTATTACCAAGCGCAAACGGATGATGGACTCAGTCGGGCATTATGCACGACCTGAATTATTGAGCCTGCTCCATAACCGGCAGCCCGCCATACCTGTGCATTACACGGATGAACCAGAACTGGAATCGCGCATTCGTCCGGTTGTGAGCCGGGGGGAGCCATGACTATTCCAACACTTGGCACACTTTCGGGCCGCAAACTTATTACTGACCTGCAGTCTTTTGGTTTGCAAATTGATGAGGGTGCATCTGGTATTTCCCGCAAGGGGGGGGCTGGCCCTTCTGACCATAAGACAATTACCATTGCTGGCCACACCATTATGGTGCCTGTTTATACTTCTGGTGCGCGTAGCTCTCCTTTTCAGGCGAGCCCGCCAGATACGAGTGGTGCCAGTATCTTGCTGCGTGATGGCCAAAATCTGGGATTAATCCAGTTTCCTGCTGCCCCGCGTTTTTATGGTCTCAGCACGGCAGACGGCGTTCCCTATTGGAAAATTGCGTTGCTGCATGGACGTGATACGTTGGCGACCACAGTGCACCAGACCTGCATCCGTTATGCTGACAGAAGGACATCCTGCCAGTTTTGCGCAATCGGTCAATCGTTGGAAGCCGACCGTACGATTGCCTACAAAACACCTGCACAGCTTGCTGAAGTTGCCAAAGCTGCAGTCGAGCTGGATGGCGTGCGAGATATGGTGTTAACAACCGGCACGCCTAATGTGGTTGATAGAGGGGCAGCTGTGCTGACGGCCTCGGCCCAAGCGATCCGTGCCGCAGTCAAATTACCGCTTCAGGTACAGTGCGAACCACCACGTGATCATGAGTGGTTTGAGCGCCTGCGTGATGCGGGAGCGGACAGTCTGGGAATGCATCTCGAAGCAGCAACACAAGCCGTGCGTGAAAGGATTATGCCCGGCAAAGCTACAGTCAGTGTTGAGCGTTACATGGCTGCTTTTGCCAGTGCCGTGCCGATATTTGGGCGCGGGCAGGTCAATACGTATATTCTTGCCGGTCTGGGGGATAGTGCGCAGGACATTCTTGCCTTGGCAGAACGCCTGATAGTGCTGGGCGTTTATCCTTTTGTAGTGCCTTTTGTGCCTATTTCAGGAACACCTTTGGAAAATCATGCCCCTCCTTCATCCGATTTTATGAAATCGGTTCTGGCTCCTCTGGGGCGGATGCTGCGTGAAGCAAATATGAAGTCTACCGATATACGGGCAGGATGTGGCCGATGTGGAGCCTGCTCCTCGCTCTCGGTCTATGAGTGATGCTTACAATGTTTGATAGCATACAAAACCGGCTTTTTGCTCCCATGGAATTTGTAGTGGGCATTGCCCGTACACCATGGGAACGCCATGCTTACCATAGGTTGCGTCAGCAAGTTTTCTGCAACGAACAGCAGATTTTTATGGATGATGATTATGATGAGGTCGATCTGACCGCCATTCCTATCATTGCAACTTGCTACATGGCGGGAATGCCGGATCAAATTGTAGGTGCAGTGCGTATTCATGAAAGCGTACCCGGTATCTGGCATGGTTCTCGTCTGGCGGTTCATGCCGAACACCGCAAACTAGGTCGAATTGGAGCCGAGCTTATTCGTATGGCTGTAAGCACAGCTCACGGACTGGGAGCCAGACAGTTCTTTGCGCAAGTGCAGGAACAGAATGTATTGTTCTTTCGACGCTTGCATTGGAAGAGCCTTGGGGTAACGACCTTGCACGGCTTGCTGCACCACAATATGGAGGCTGATCTTTCCCGCTATCCGGCACATGGTCGTGACCAGACTTGGTTGCTCCGACCGCAGCCTTGCCCCCGGCAGGTGGCATAATGACGCGCAAACTGACCTCATTGTTGCGAGCACTCCGGAATAGTCGTGCTTTTGTAGGAAAGCAGGATATTGCCTATGCTGCGACCATTCTTGGTCAGGCTGGTCAAAAATCCATTCGTCTAGGTGATGATTGCGCGGCCATCCCGGATGGGGATGGTTATCTTCTGCTGGCCAGTGAAGGATTCCAGGATAGTTTTGTTCGCGCTATGCCCTGGTTTGCAGGATATTGCGGCGTAATGGTCAATGTTAGCGATATTGCAGCCATGGGTGGCCGGCCGGTGGCTGTGGTAGATGCGTTGTGGAGCGATACATCAGAGGCGGCGGCAACTATTCTCACAGGCCTTAACGATGGCGCACAAACCTATAATGTGCCAGTCGTGGGCGGGCACACCAATATACGCAGTAGCCATAATTCACTGTCAGTTGCCATCTTGGGGCGTGCCAAACGCTTACTGACCAGCTTTGATGCCAAATCGGACGAAATGCTGATTGCTGCCATTGATCTGCGGGGGCATTGGCATGATCCGCATCCATTCTGGGATGCCAGTTCAAGCCATCGTGGATCTGATGGCAGAAATCGTTTGAGGGCAGACCTCGAAGTGCTGCCAAGTATAGCAGATGATGGATTAAGCCATTCTGCCAAGGACATTAGCATGGCAGGATTATTGGGTACGGCTCTTATGCTGTCTGAATGTTCTGGCATAGGCATGACCATTGCACTGGAAAACATTCCTCGCCCGGCCAATGCGCCAATGGAACGTTGGCTGGCCGCATTTCCCAGTTATGGTTTTTTGCTAACGACTCAGTCTGAAAATGCTGGGGCAATTATGGCGCGGTTTCATGAGCGTGGCATAGCTGCAGCTATCATTGGTCAATGCAATAGTACACAGCGCCTGACTGTAACATGGGAAGGTGAACAGGAGGTTTTCTGGAATCTCGCAAACGTGCCGTTCATGGGGGTGGGGTCTTGAGATTCTCCATTGGCATTTTAGTCCATTCGACAAATCCACGTGGAGGCGTTGTGCATGGTATGGCATTGGCCGAGGCTCTATGTGATGCTGGACATAATGCTACTTTGATCGCTCCCGATATAACGGGGAATGGTTTTTACCGCTTGCCGCGTTGTGCAACCCGCTACATTCCGGCAAAGCCGGAGGCAGACTTACCCCAATTAGTGGAACGACGTATTGTCGAGATCACAAATGCACTGCGGCATAATGCGCCATTTGATGTGTTGCATGCTCAGGATCCGATGAGTGCGAATGCATTAGCCAATTTGGTGCAGGAAGGTCGGCTACGAGGGTTTGCCAGAACGGTTCACCATCTGGATTGTTTCTCTCATCCAGATGTTGCTGCCCGTCAAACACGAGGGTTTATGGCAGCGGCAGAGGTTTTTACTGTAAGTGGACTTTGGCAGGACGCTTTATTTTCCAAATATGGACTTAAAACATCCGTTGTCGGTAATGGAGTTGATCTGGCAAGATTTTCTCCAAAACCTGAATTCTCTGACCATACGCTTCGTGCACGTTATAATCTACCAGCTAAAGTGCGCTTTATCCTGTCGGTTGGTGGTGTAGAACGTCGTAAAAATACTCTTTTGTTATTAAAAGCTTTTGAGGTTCTGCATAAGAATTATCCAGATGTACATCTTGTTATAGCTGGAGGTGCATCCCTGCTGGATCACTCGGAATATCGTAGGTTGTGCGAAGCGCAGATTCAAAGCAGTAATTTGGCTAAAGCCGTAACTATAACAGGTACAGTTGCGGATGATGATATGCCTGCATTCTACCGTCAGGCCTCCGTGCTTGCGTATCCATCACAAACAGAAGGTTTTGGCTTATGTCCATTAGAGGCATTGGCTTG
Source organism: Acetobacter syzygii (assembly GCF_000964225.1). Classification (GTDB taxonomy): domain Bacteria; phylum Pseudomonadota; class Alphaproteobacteria; order Acetobacterales; family Acetobacteraceae; genus Acetobacter; species Acetobacter syzygii. The sequence continues at coordinate 8,120 of NZ_BAMZ01000012.1, forward strand.
TGGAACCCCAGTGGTCGTGCCGGATATAGCTCCGTTTACAGAGCATTTCCGCTCCAATGAGGTGTTCTGGTGCCAGCCGGAATCTTCGGAAACCCTTGTTTATGCGTTGCGTGAGGCCCTGATTGCCGGTTGTTTAGAGCATTTTCGGGTTAGTGGCCCCGCAACGGCTTGCCGTTTCGATTGGCACCGCGTTGCCAGTCGTCACCTCCATGCTTACCAGCGCCTGGCATCATTGCCACCGGCTGCTGGTGCACCTGATTCAGGAGTTTTGCAGCAATGCCTGAAATGACATTTCGCGTGCGTTGGCCGGATGGAAAAGAGAGTGACTGTTACTCTCCATCTCTGGTTATACGGGAGCACTTTACACCAGGTCAGACTTATTCAGTCAGTGATTTCCTTCAAAAATCTGCGGTTGCACTAACAGAAGCCAGTGAACGTGTTCGTGCACAATATGGCTTTCCATGCAGTCGTGCTCTGGGGCAGTTGCAGGCCATTCGGCAGACTGGTGCTCAGTTTCATGCTCTTTCTGACGCGAAAGTAAGTATTCTGTCCTTTAAATTTTGAAACGAAAAGAACAACCATGTCACAAAGCGAAAAAAGCATCCCTGTTATAATCGTGGGAGGGGGGCAGGCTGGCTTATCCATGAGCTGGTATCTTTGCCGTGAGCAGGTGGAACATATTGTTTTTGAGGCAAAAACAGCCTGTCATTCATGGGAAGATGAAAGGTGGGATAATTTTTGTCTGGTAACACCCAACTGGCAATGCAAACTGCCAGGCCATCCTTACAAAGGGAATGATCCGAACGGCTTTATGGTGAAGCAGGAAATTATCGATTACGTGCAGGAATTTGTTACCTCATTTAATCCGCCTTTGCACGAAAATACAGTGGTTACCTCAATTACCCGCCATGAAGATGGTGGTTACCGCGTGGTAGCTAACGGAGCACTTTGGCATGCAAAACATGTAGTTATTGCATCAGGTGCATATCAAGATGCAGTAATCCCCGGTTATGCCAGTGCAATTGATCCCTCCATTTTCCAGATCCATTCACAGGATTACCGCAATGTCTCACAGTTACCTCAAGGTGCGGTACTGGTTGTGGGGAGCGGGCAATCTGGTGCGCAGATTGTGGAAGATATATTCCTTGAAAAGCGTAAAGTTCACCTTTGCGTTGGATCTGCACCTCGTGTCTCACGCTTTTATCGTGGTCGCGATGTGGTGGACTGGCTTGCAGATATGAATTTTTATGATCTGACCGTGGACAAACATCCATTACGGGATGGTGCGCGTGACAAGACCAACCATTACGTTACAGGTCGTAACGGCGGTCATGACCTCGATTTGAGGTTGTTCGCCAAGGAAGGTGTTGGTCTGCATGGCACACTGGAGACAATCCGTGATGAAGTGGCGCATTTTAGGCCAGATTTGAAGGAAAACCTTGATGATGCAGATAAAACCAATGCAGACATCAAAAAATCTATTGATGCCTACATTACACGCGAAGGCATTATAGCTCCAACTGAAATGCCGTATGTTCCCATGTGGGAACCAAACGGGAACAATACTCCGCTGGATCTAAAAGCTGCTGGAATCACGTCAATTATCTGGTGTATCGGTTTTCGTCCCGATTACCGGTGGATTGATGTGCCGGTTTTTAACGGAGCCAATAAGCCTGTCTGGCATCGGGGAGTAACAGATGCTCCGGGCTTCTACTTTCTGGGCTTGCCATGGTTGCATACATGGGGATCGGGACGGTTTTCTGGTGTGTCCCGTGATGCCGCATGGCTTACCAGCCAGATCACTGGCAGAAATGTTCCTGTAGCCTGAGCGGAGAAAGACCGGTGCTTCCATGGACAACTTACGAGGATATGTACAATGCAGCTCGACACCAGCCGGAGCAATTCTGGCTGGACGCAGCGCAACGCATAACATGGAAGCGCGAACCAGAAATTGCGAGCAGAAAGCGGGAAGATGGTTGGTATGACTGGTTTTCCGGTGCGACGCTTAATACCTGTTACAATGCCGTGGACCGACACGTTGAAAACGAACGTGGTGAACAACCAGCTCTCATCTGGCATTCCTCTGCGGCTAACGCATGTCAAATTGTTACTTACCGGGAATTGCAGGGCAGGGTGGCCGGATTTGCCGGAGGTTTGCAATCGCTAGGAGTGGAAAAAGGAGATCGTGTTCTAATTGCCATGCCGACCATGGTGGAAACGGTTATTGCCATGTTGGCTTGTGCACGGATTGGGGCAATACATGTGGTCGTTTTTGCTGGCTACGCTGGACCTGAACTTGCGCATAGAATTGATGATGTCACACCTAAGGTTATCATATTCGCAAGTTATTATTTTCAGAATCTAAAGCAGATTTCCTCATTGCCTGTTTTAAATGCTGCATTGGCGCAAGCGGCACATAAACCTGATGCTTGTATCATTGTACATCGTAGCAAAGACTCTACACCATTTTCCCCTTCCGTGACCTACGATTTTCACATGCTGGAGCAATCCTCTCCAGCCACGCCACTTGTGCTCCGTGCGGAAGATCCTCTTTATATTTTGCATACATCGGGAACGACTGGTAACCCCAAAGGGATTGTGCGCGATAATGGTGGCCATGCTGTAGCAATGGCTTTGTCCATGGAATTAATTTACGGCTGCCAGCCAGGCGATATTTTTTTTACAACGTCCGATTTAGGCTGGGTTGTCGGGCATTCCTATGGTGTTTACGCCCCTCTGATCAGCGGTTGCACAAGTATCCTTATTGAAGGCGGCGCATCCCCTTCAACCATTCACGGATTGTGCGATAAGCACAAGGTGCAATGCCTTTTTACAACGCCCACTCAGTTACGACTCATACGGCAGGAAAGTCGCAACCTGTCACACTTACATTTGGCTTCCCCGGCTAAAGTTTTTGTTGCTGGAGAATATGCAGAACCGACCTTACTGGATTGGGCGCGGTCCTATTTTCAGCGACCTGTGGTAAATCATTGGTGGCAGACGGAAACAGGATGGAGCATTACTGCTCATTTTTTTGGGTTGCCTGAAGCCGAACCTGCTGCCCTGATGAACGACATAGGACGCCCAGCACCGGGATTTGATATGTTTATTGTTCCATCCATACCGGATGAAGAATGCGGCGAGATTCGGCTATCATTACCGTTACCGCCGGGATGCCTGGCTGGTGTGTGGAAGAATGAAACTAGTCACATCCCAACGTCTTATCTTGATGGGAGAGGTCAACACTATCGGACGTTTGATGAAGGCATGATTGATCAAAGGTATGCTTTGCATATGTTAGGTCGCTCCGATGATGTTATTAAAGTTTCCGGGCGACGGATTTCTGCTGTGCAGATTGAAAAAATTATTGCTGCACACCCGACTGTGGCTGTCTGTGCAGTAATTTCAGTACCAGATGCTTTAAGAGGACATCGGCCTGTTGCATATGTGGTTCCTGTAAATGATATAGAAAATATACCCTCTTCTCAGGAAATTATTGCTCAAGTCAGCCACGATCTGGGTAAATGGACTGGATTAAGAGAGGTTCATTTTGTAAATTATTTACCAATGACAGTGTCTGGAAAAATAAAACGGCGAGATTTGTCCATCTGTTAATTCATGGAGGTTGGAGAAATATAATTGAATATATAAGGAATATTACAAGAGAAACAGTGAGATCCCGAAGAATGATTTTACGGATATTTCAGACTTTCAGGATCTCTATTTATTATTGATTATCTCTTGTAAGTTTTTTCTATGGCTTTTCCTAAGAGATTAATACCAAGGTCTATTTCCTCTTCACTGACTGTAAGAGGGGGAGCAATGCGGAAAACTCCCCCCATTCCGGGGAGTTGTACTACATTCATGCTTAAACCAAGGTTCATGCACTCACGCGTTATGGCTTCTCCCCGATCATTATCTGCTTCTTTTGAGGCACGATCCTTAACAATTTCTATACCGAGCAGCAGACCACGCCCACGGATGTCTCCAATACATTCGTAACGTTGTTGCAAAGATTGAAGTCCAGCCTCCAGGCGTTCCCCCATAATCCGAGCCCGCTCAACAAGCCTGTCTCGTTTAACAATTTCAAGAACTTTAAGCCCAACAGCAGCAGGAAGTGGATCTGATACATGCGTAGTATAAAATAAATACCCGCGTTCATGCGCTTTCTCTTCAATTTCTGCACTGGTAATTGTTGCCGCTAATGGCAGTCCAGCGCCCAGCGTTTTGGATAGTGTAAGAATATCTGGAACTACGCCATCCCGCTCAAACGCGTACATTAAGCCGGTTCGACCTACGCCAGTCTGCGCTTCATCAAGGATCAGAAGCATTTCTCGCTCATGGCACTTCTGCTTGAGTGCTGCCAAATACCCTATAGGGAGGTCAATAATACCACCTGAACTTAAGATAGGTTCGGCAATAAAGGCGGCCAGATTGCCTGTTGATTGCCGGTCTACCAAATCAAAAGCATAATCTAGTTCTGCCGCCCAATCATAAACGCCATTTTTTTCAAAACGAGGGCGATAGGGGAAGGGGGTCGGTATGGCGAATGACCCAACTGCGGAAGGACCCACGCCTTTGCGACCGGCACTGTAAGTGGCAGAAGCGGCAGCCCCTGTCATGCCATGCCAGGATTGAGCAAAACTTACGACTTCATATTTGCCCGTGACCAATTTGGCCATGCGGATCGCGGCTTCGTTCGATTCAGCTCCAGTACTTAAAAATATAGCTTTATCAAGTCCTTTAGGTAGTGTTGCAGTCAAGGCTGCCGCCAGATCGACCACTGGACGAGACAACATGCCACTGAAAAGATGGTCAAGATTACGGCTATATTCTGCAATAACGTGAGAAATATCGGGGTGGCAATGCCCTAGAACAGCACTCATTTGTCCCGACGTAAAATCGAGTATGGGGCGTCCATCGGCATCATAAATAAAACTTCCTTTTGCACGTTCGATAATAAGATTTTCAAATTTTCCGCCATAGCGAATAAGATGCTGGCGTGCATTGTTCCAGAAATGTGGTTCATGATTTTTGGTCATACGATTGCAACCCCGTACTGCGCATTGTCAAACAATCAGAACGGTATCGCATTGACCATATTCAGTGTAGCGAATATATTTAATTAGAGATATCAATGGAGATGATACCTTGGTCGGCACCCTAGACATTGATATTTTAAGATCTTTTACCGTTATTGCTGATATAGGCTCATTCAGTCGGGCAGCTAGCAGACTTGCAAAAACGCAGTCTGCTCTCAGTATGCAGATAAAGCGGCTTGAAGAGTTAACCGGTCACACTCTACTGCATCGTGGAGGTCGAGGTGTCACTTTGACTTCTCAAGGCGAAAAGTTGATTGGTTATGCGCGTGATATTTTAAGAATTCATGATCAGGCTTTCATGGATCTTTCCGGGCGAGGGTTGAGTGGCAGTTTAAAATTTGGTTGTCCGGATGATTATGCCGTCTGTTTTTTACCTCAATTAGTGGGGGAGTTTACGCAACTGCATCCTTCGGTATTTATAGAAATTTTTTGTGGGACTACACAGCAACTTCATCAGAAATTGCGGCGAAACGAAATTGATCTTGCTTTGGTTTCTGTGGAAGACAAGGCCCGGCAGGATGTGCTGAGAACAGAACACTTGGTGTGGGTCGGCCAGCCACGCTCTCCCATATGGGATACTTCCCCTCTTCCTTTGGCGTTGAGTGAAAAAGATACATTTGACCATAAAGCCGCTATTAAAAGCCTAGAGTGTTTGAAGCGTCCTTATCGTCTTGTTTACGCGAGTGGATCACTTGCTGGTTTGATTGCTGTCGTCCGATCTGGCCATGCTATTGCTGTTCTTACGAAATGTGCAGTTCCGGAAGATATTCAGGAATTACCAAAAGAGGCGGGGTTGCCAGATCTCCCCACGTTAGGAATAACTCTAGCCTTCTCTGAAGGGAATAAAGATCCGCTTGTTGAAAAATTTGCATCTCATATAGAGAAAACACTCCCTAATATTATATAAAAATCAGGCATGGTGTAATAATACCATGCCTGTCTCATAGAGTATATGACAGATGGAAATTAAGAACGTTTAGCTAAAACATTCTCCCGAACACGTTGACCTATGGTCTCATCAATGTTTGTCCAATATTCAAATACTCGAGAAAGAACTGGTTCTTCAACGCCCTGCAGAATATGACCGACTATATTACTAACTAATCGGTCGCGTGCTGTATCATCCATAACACGATTGATTAACGTGTTTGCCTGACTAAAATCGTCGTCATCAGAACGTAGTGTATAAGCTGCACGCACAAACTCTCCATCCGCTTCCCATACAGCATTTTCTGGGAAATGTTTGAAATCAGCTACAGGGCCTCCCTTGGAGTTTGGTACGTAAACTGGGTCATGTGCATCCTGAATGCGCATTGTACCGCCTTTAATATAACCATGGACAGGACAGCGAGGTGCATTAACCGGAATTTGTTTATAATTGACGCCAAGACGAGCCCGATGGGCATCCGCGTAAGCAAATGACCGCCCTAAAAGCATCTTATCGGGCGACAGTCCAGTTCCGGGAACAAAGTTATTCGGTTCGAATGCAAGTTGCTCGATTTGGGAATGAAAGTCTGTTGGATTGCGATTAAGGGTAAGTTTGCCCACGTCGATGAGTGGGTATTCTTTATGAGGCCATACCTTAGTGAGGTCGAACGGATTGATGCGATATGTCTTGGCATCCTCATAAGGCATGATCTGCATTTTGAGTGTCCAACTGGGGTAATCACCTTGCTTGATCGCCAGATATAAATCGCGCCGATGGTAGTCGGCATCAGCGCCAGCAATTTGCCCCGCTTGCTCCTGAGTTAAGCATTGAATGCCTTGATCGGTTTTAAAATGATATTTAACCCAGAATTTTTCCCCTTTGGTATTAACCCACATGTAAGTATGGCTGGAAAAACCATCCATATGGCGCCAACTTGCTGGAATACCGCGATCCCCCATTAACCAGGTGACCTGATGTGCTGTTTCAGGGCTAAGAGTCCAGAAATCCCACTGCATATCGTTGTCACGCAACCCGTTATCGACACGACGTTTCTGAGAATGGATGAAATGCTGAAATTTTAATGGATCGCGCACAAAGAAGATCGGTGTATTATTACCGACCATATCAAAATTACCTTGATCTGTATAAAATTTTAATGCAAATCCACGCGGGTCTCGCCATGTATCCGGGCTTCCAGCTTCACCAGCCACGGTCGAGAACCGAGCAATAACGTCAGTTTTTGTGCCAGGTTGAAGAAAATTGGCGCACGTATAACGGCTAACGTCGTGAGTTACCTCAAACACGCCAAAAGCACCGCTACCTTTTGCATGAGGTTGACGATCTGGAATCATTTCACGGTTAAATGCGGCCATTTGTTCAATAAGATAATGGTCCTGTAGCAAAATTGGTCCATTAGCACCGACTGTAAGTGAATGTTCGTCATTAGAAACAGGAATACCAGATTCTGTGGTGTGTATCTTAGTTTTTGAATCATCAACAGTCATAATAAGTTCCTCCACATAATGTTTTTGTTGCTGAGATTTAAACGCATTAGATACATAGAGTGTTCATCTGAGTTTCATCACTTTTTCGAATCACATATTTTTTACATTTATTGAGTATTTATTATGCAGAACAAAAAAAGAATATCTTTTATAAATTTTTATTGTCTATTATATCATAATAATTCGAGTATTTTACAAAGGAGAAGGCTATGAAAAAGAAGATATTTTCCAAAATATGTATATTTATAGTACTTTTAAATGTCTTGTTTATCTATATTGGGAAAAATGTTTTCGCTCGAGAAAGTTCATCTCAACTATCGTCATCCACTATTCAGGAAACTATTAATCAGGCGTATGAAAAATTTAAACCCGTTATGGATGGAGAAAATGCAAGTTACATACCATACTTAAAAAAAGCAGATGGAAAGCTTTATGGAATTTCTATTGTTACTGTAGATGGTCGAGTATTTAAGGCTGGAGATGCAGAATATAAATTTCCTATAGAATCTATTTCCAAAGTTTTTACCTTGTCTCAAGTGTTATATAAGAGTGGAGCAGAGTCTGTTCTGCATAAAATTGGTGTTAACGCAACAGGCTTGCCTTTTAATTCTGTTTTGGCAATCGAGCTTAATCAAGACAAAATAAGCGGTAGCCTACCTCCCGGCAATCCGTTGGTAAACGCAGGAGCAATTGCAACGGCTAGTTTGGTTGCTGGTCAAACATTAGATGCCAAATGGCAGAGCATAATTGATACAGCATCTTCTTTTGCAGGCCACACTTTACACATCAATAATGATGTTTATCGATCAGAAATGGACAGTAATCAACACAATCAAGCAATAGCAATGCTATTGCAAAGTTATGGACACCTTTACGCAAATCCAACAGAAACAGTCGATCTTTACACACGCGAGTGTTCTTATGATGTTGATGCTGTTGACCTTGCCACCATGGGTGGAACATTGGCAAATGGAGGCACAAACCCGCGCACACACACAGTTGTGGTCGACCCGGCAACAAGCGCACGTGTGCTGGCTGTTATGGCGACTGCGGGATTATATAACACATCTGGAGAATGGCTTTTTAAAGTTGGGTTGCCCGGAAAAAGTGGGGTAGGTGGGGGAATACTTGCCGTTGTTCCTGGGAAATTTTCTATAGGAGTTTATTCTTCTCGGCTTGATAACGCTGGTAACAGTGTGAGAGGGCAGCAAGCTGTGCAGTTTATATCTGAAGCGTTGAAGGTAAATATTTTTTCTTCAGAAGCAAGGTAATATAATCTAATTTTTACAGATTAAATCTTACTGCATCATTTAATGAGTTTACAATTGAGTGATGCGGTAAAAATAAAATATTTTAGAATTCTGAAACGCTAGCCAACTAGATGCTGGTATGTAGTTGGCTAGAATAAACAGAATAGTATCATAAACATCTCGTTGTATTTGTGGAGAATCTCTAGATCATAGTTGTAAAATTCATAGGCGAGTTTTTAAAAATACAGCCACCGATCTGCAATCCGTGGCTGTGCATTATGCTTTCTATTTGATTGAGGAAGAAGACGTATTTATTCGTGCAACCCTGGCGCTTCTCGTCCGGTCCGAGCGACATACTCAGTATAACCACCATCATAACGATGCAGACCTTGTGGTGTGAGTTCCAGAACACGGTTGGATAATGCAGCCAGAAAGTGTCGATCGTGAGAAACAAACAGCATTGTACCATCGTAGTCTGCTAATGCGGAGATCAGCATTTCCTTAGTGGCAATATCCAAATGGTTGGTTGGTTCGTCCAACACCAAAAAATTAGGGGGATCAAACAACATTAATGCCATAACAAGACGTGCTTTTTCTCCTCCGGATAAAACCTGGCAGTTTTTATCAACATCATCTCCAGAAAAGCCAAATCCGCCAGCAAGTGAGCGTAAAGCTCCTTGACCCGCAAGTGGGAAAGTATCGGTCAATGTTTCAAATACAGTGCGATCACCATCCAACAAATCCATGGCATGCTGGGCAAAGTAGCCCATTTTAACACTGCCTCCCAAGGTTACGGTTCCTGCATCCGGTTGGATGGAGCCTGTAACCAATTTGAGGAGTGTTGATTTACCTGCGCCATTAACACCAAGAACACAGCATCGTTCCTGGCGCCTGATCAGAAGATCGAGCCCTTGATAAATGATTCGGTTCCCGTAATTTTTATCTACGCCTCGCAGATTAACCACAGCATCTCCCGATCGGGGAGCCTGCGGGAATGTGAAAGAAAGAGCCTGTCGGCGTTTGGGAGGTTCAACCCGATCTATCTTATCCAGTTTTTTAACGCGACTTTGCACCTGCGCAGCATGGGAAGCACGCGCTTTAAATCGTTCAATAAATGCGACTTCCTTGGCCAGCATAGCTTGTTGTCGGTCAAATTGAGCCTGCTGATGTTTTTCATTCAGAGCACGTTGCTGTTCATAGAATTCATAATCACCAGTAAAACTGGTCAGACTGCCGCCGTCAATTTCAATAACTTTATTAATAATCCGGTTCATAAAAGCGCGGTCATGGGAGGTCATGAGCAATGCGCCATCATAACCTGCCAGGAACTGTTCAAGCCAGATCAAACTTTCCAGATCCAGGTGGTTGCTTGGTTCATCAAGCAACATCACATCAGGTTTCATCAACAGAATACGGGCTAGCGCAACACGCATTTTCCAGCCACCGGACAGCCGCCCTACATCGCCGTCCATCATTTCCTGACTAAACCCCAAACCGTGCAGTACCTCACGTGCGCGTCCATCCAGTGCATATCCGCCCAATTCTTCAAAACGGGCCTGCACTTCGCCAAACTGCTCTAGTATGGCATCCAGTTCATTCAATCGCTCTGGATCAGCCATTGCGGATTCAAGCTTGGCCAGTTCTGCGCCAACTTCAGCCACTGGACCAGCGCCGTCCATGACCTCCGCGACAGCGCTGCGACCTGCCATTTCCCCGACATCCTGATTAAAAAAGCCGATCGTTATCCCTCGGTCAGTTAAAACAAGACCTTCATCTGGTTCTTCCTGCCCAGTGATCAAACGGAACAACGTGGTTTTACCTGCACCATTCGGTCCGACTAATCCAATTTTTTCACCCTTTTGTAAGGCCGCAGATGCCTCGATAAAGATCACACGGTGACCATTATATTTGCTGATATTGTCGAGACGGATCATGGAACCTCGGGAAAACATATCGGAGAAAAGACGAACAGCCTTATTGCGCACCATCAGTCGTTCGTAAACTACTGCAGACGGCACACAATAAAGCTGCGGGAGATTGGAAGCCGCTGAAGAGGATCAAAATTCTGCCCCCAAGTGGCAGAAGCCGTTTTGGGGGGAGCTGGCAGAGCTATATGCCTCTTCAACAATAAATCAGATTAAACTGCCAGATACTTACGATTTGGTGGCAATATTCTCAAGAGTTACCGTGGCTTCGCTCGTTAGAACCCGGAACACAAAGCTTTCCTGTAGATAAAGTTCAACAGTTTCTGCCGTGTGATTTAGATAGCCAATGGATATATCCTGACCGATATCGAGAACAAAATCTCCACCGCGCATAGAAACAACAAAAGCACCTTCGAGTGCTGGAGCCCAGATAATCTTACCGTCAATCATACTTTCAATATGCTTGCACACTGGGTATCCATCATCGTCTCCGCTGCTGACAGCCAGATGGGCCTGCGCACCCAGCACTACGGAGTAAGGACCGTTAACACCTGCCAGACGCAATGCGTTAAGAGCTTCAGCAATGGCGTGTGGGTAATCTTTAGCTTGTGCTGGCAATTTAAGATGCGGGTTGGATGTGCCTTTGCGCATACCGCAAATACCCGCAGATTCAAAACCATCGAATATGGCGTGATCTTCGGCAAACGCAATTTTCTTTGCTGCATCTTTGACTGTCTGCCAGTCGGAATCAAGGGCGCCACGCTCTACTGCGTCAATTTCTTCGCGTGATAACGTAAAGGGAACCCGCAATTCTACCAATGGCAGGACTTCACGCTGCATAGCCAGCACGCCGTTATCTGATGCAGCAATTTTTTTACCACGTCCTGTGCCAACGCCAGCAAAGCTGGTGCCTTTGGGTTCTGGTGTATCAACCACGCGACGACCAGCAAGATGGCGGCGAATGGTGCGGGAAGCTTCTTCCTCAATTTGAACCCATGCTTCAGCAGAAATAGGGGCGAGGTGTTTATGCAGATTGTTCATATCAAACGTCCTTATATTTGAGTGATCCAATGCCGAGAGAACCATCTTCTGGTTCGTTTGATTGCAAAGGGGAAGGTGGGGGAGAGTCGTTTAATGTGGCCATATCTGGCGCACTATCAAGGAATTCAGCCGTTGGGATAAAATAGAGCGAGCCAGTAACAGCAGTACTTACGTCCAAGATCCTATCGTAATTACCCGGCGGCTTACCAATAAACATATTCTGGAGCATTTGCTCTATACGAGACGGAGAGCGGGCATAACCAATAAAGTAAGTGCCAAACTCTCCCTTACCTATAGTGCCAAAAGGCATGTTTTCACGCACAATCTGAAGCTGTTCGCCGTTTTCTTCAATATTGGTGAGTACATTATGTGCGTAGCTCGGCTTTGCCGCTTCAGGTAATTCTATATCCGAGACCTTTTTGCGACCAATAATATGTTCCTGCACTTCGGTCGGAATGGCATCCCATTTTTTTAAGTCATGTAAATACTTTTGAACAATCACATAACTCCCGCCTGCAAAGGAAGGATCTTCGTCGCCGATCACCGTCGCATTCATGGCTACCTGACCAGATGGGTTTTCGGTGCCATCTACAAAGCCAAGCAGGTCGCGGGCATCGAAATATTTAAATCCATGTACTTCGTCCACAACATGCGCGGCTCCTTCAAGCCGCCCTACAAGCGCTGTTGCGAGTTCAAAGCAAAGGTCCATTTGCGTTGCCCGGATATGGAATAGCAAATCACCCGCAGTAGATGGAGCGTGGTGAACACCATTAATCTCAGGGAATGGATGAAGATCTTTGGGCCGAGGCATACCAAAAATCTGGTCCCATGCCTTGGAGCCAATACCTGTTATGCAACTAAGCTGACCATCTGATACCCGAAAACCAACACCTCGAACAAGGGAAGATATATCGCCAAACAGGTCCAGAACTTGCGGAGTAAAAGAGGGGTCATCACTCAGACTCAACACAAGGAATACAGCGGCCTGTGTCAGTTTTGGATCAACAAGTTGTGGTGTAGACAACGGACTTAAGCTCCCGGCAATGACGCACTGGACAATAATGCTCTACCATAAGCCCATGTTCGGTCATGACAAGGTGTGATGTTGGAGAGGCCTCATGCCAGCATAATGAGTAAGGTCGTTATAACTCCCCCTCTTTCTCTGGCGCTTTTCAGGAACACATTAATCAGCGTACACAGATGCGAATCGCTCTCAAAAAAATATTTGAAGGAGCATAGGCAGGAAAGTCCTACCTTAAGCATTGCACATAAAATGCGCATACCATTTTTTGCGTGCAAAACACTATATATGGTGCAATTGTTTTAATTGATACACAATATGACCGATATTCCTTCTATCTGCTGATGGGGTAACAACATGATGGAGCCAGAGCATGGGTAGGCAATTTCCACCAGTTAGCATACTGGCTAAGCGCCAGACTGTTGCCCGGTACCCGTTTGAAGGAGCCTTCGGCACACAGCCACTTAAGGCGCGTTCGCTTGACCGTGGCATGGGGGAGGCTGTTGGACGGCGAACAGTTTTTCGTCCTTCAGATCATGAAGATTTTGGGAAAGTTGCGAACCGTGTTGCCGCAGGAAACACGGCATTGCTCCCCAATGTAGATGACCGGGAAACGACACAACTGCGCAATGCTATTGCAACCGGTGCTTTGTTAACATCTGGGCGTCACCTGCAGCATGGAGATCCATCGCAGCCTGAGCGAAACATGGAAGTGTTTACCAACTGTGCGACGGCTATCTGCTCCTTTGCCAAATTTTACCTTCTTCTTAATGGATCTGGCGTAGGACGAGCTTATGATGATGAATTATGCATTATAGACTGGGCACAAGCACCCAATTTGCATTTTGTTCTGGATAATACACATCCCGATTACCCGCATGATCGGTCCAGTCTGCTGCGCTTTGGATTGGAAATGCAGATTGTGCCCTGGAATACAACGCTGGCCACGTTTGATGTGACAATGGCTACGCAGGTCGAGCAGTTTTTAAACAATGTTGTCTTACCTGAAAAACCAAATCGGCCAGAAATTATTGTTCACGAGATTGAAGATAGTAGGGAAGGGTGGGCCAAGGCGGTTGAAACAATAGAATCCATGGCTTTTGAAGGAAGTTCTGAGCGCGCTCTTGTTTTGGACTTTAGTCGCATACGTTGCGCAGGTAGCCCTATTGCTGGAATGCAGGGACGCCCGGCTTCGGGACCTATTTCTCTTTTGCGGGGGTTATTGAATATCCGCACACATGTGATTGAACCAGCAAAGCGTAAGCAGATGCCTCGTTGGGAGCAGGCGTTACGGGTTGACCACTATCTGTCTGTAGAAGTGCAGGTAGGGGGCGCAAGGCGTGCAGCACGTATGGCTACTAAATCCTGGCAGGATGTAGACGTTTTGTTGTTTATTCGGAGCAAAGAAGAAGGGGGACTGTGGACCGCCAACCATTCTGTCATGGTTGATCAGCAGTTCTGGCAGTTTGTTAACAATCCAAGCATAGAAACACCTTTGGCAGACCATGCAAGAACAGTTTTTGCAGAAGCAACACGCTGCGCATGGATTAATGGCGAGCCCGGCTTTATTAATGGTGACAAGTTAGAGGATAGCCGCATAGGCAGTGCTCGGCGCAAGCCTGTGTATCAGGATGGACGGGATTTTCGCTCCAAGCGTTATCAGGCAAGTCTGGCATCAAAATTACTGGCGGAACTAGCTGCTTGCGCTGCCAAGGCGCGTTTTCCGGTTACAACCAATCCTTGTGGAGAAATTACGCTCCATGTTACGGGAGGATACTGCGTTATTGGAGATTTTGCGCCGTTATTGGCATGCCCTCTCCCATTAAATGAAGTTATTCCCGGTCAGTTAACGCATGATCATGCCGCGGTGTGGGACGCCCGTATCCGGGATTCCGTACGGCTTGGTGTGCGCTTTTTGTTGCGTGCCAATGGAATGGATGCTTTGTACGCACAGGAAGTTGCGCGGACTAATCGTATTGGTATTGGCCCCACGGGTCTGCATGAATGGGCTTGGTTACGTTTTGGGTTAACTTTTACGGACTTACTGGACGAACAACGCTCTGTTCATTTTTGGCAAGCTGTCAGCGAGTTATCTCGTATTGCTAAGACCGAAGCGAATGCCTACGCACAAGAAATAGGGGCGACACAACCTATTACAGTCACCACAATAAAACCTGCGGGTACCACTTCCAAACTGTTCGGATTGACCGAAGGAGCACATTTGCCTGCCAGACGCCAATATCTGCGTTGGGTTCAGTTTAAAGGCGCAAGGTCCGAAAGTGGTGGGTGGGAAGTTGGCACAGACCCTTTGCTACCCAGTTATGAACGTAAGGGATATCCTGTAAAATCCTTACGGAGTTTTCCTGGAATGAGCATTGTTGGTTTTCCAACGGTACCACTTATTCAACGTCTTGGTACGGGAGACCGTATTGTAACCGCGCCTGAAGCAACGCCAGAAGAGCAGTATTGCTGGCTTGGTTTGCTGGAAAAATACTGGATTGGAACCGAGCAGGGGAACCAGGTTTCTTACACCCTTAAGATATACACTGATCGTTATGAATTAGAAAATTTTCGGGCTATTGTAGCCTGCCATCAACCCAATGTGCGGTGTTGTGCTGTTTTACCCAGTCGCTCAGATGCTGAGCTTGGATATGAATATCTACCAGAAGAGGAAATCTCTGCTGGTAGATTTGCCGCCATTACAGCCAATATTAAAGACGATAATGTGCCTGAGGTTGTGGACTGGGCTCACCTGCAATGTGCAAGTGGTGTCTGCCCAGTTTAATATCTAATCTCAAGCTGGGTTAAGCGGCATTGCCTGCACGGCGGAAGCGAATAATGCTACGTGACAGGCGACCCGCTGCCCAATTTGGCATTTTGCGCCATGGTGTTACAACATCTGCATATTGCCCGTTTATTATAACGGTTCTCCGTTGCTCCGTACCAACCCACTCTGGAGCCCATGCGGTTTGCACGCTGGTAATCCACTGATCGCCTTCAACACGATAGCGCCCAATATAAGCGACAAGTGTTTTCATTAATTGGGCTCGATCTGCATCAGTGGTGGCTGCGAGACGATTACTACCTTCCAGATTAAATGCCACCCAACCATCGGGAGTAAAAACCACTCGTCCACGTGGTGCTGGTCCCATAGGATTAATAAAAGCCCCGGTTTCTTTTTCTTCCACCTTGTAGGACACAAGCTCCCATGTGCCGATAAGGCTCTGTCTTAGAGCTTCATCTCTGTGGGGGGCCGGGGCATCGTAATCATCCATAATCCGTGGGGCGACTGCTTGGACTGGCATTGTCTCATTCCGTTTCAGGTTTGTAGCATCTGCCGTATTGCCGACAGGTCCGCAAAGGAGAGTGTTGCGCTTTCATCTTGAGCTGTTAGGCGGAACATGCCGTTCATTTCACATCTTCGGTAGTGACAATTAAGGAAAAATAATATTACGCTGGACGCAAAGGTGACGCATGGAAAACCGAAGGAGAGGCATTTGTCATGGCGTATGATGAGACGGGAGATTTACGTTTTTTCATCAGTCTGGTCGATGCGGGGAGTCTTTCAGCCGGTGCACGCAGTCTGGGCACATCACCTGCCGCAGCCTCTCGGAGGTTAGCCAGGTTGGAGAGCCGGCTGGGTAGTACGCTCGTTATCCGCAATACACGGCATTTTGGATTAAGTGAGACTGGCCGACTTTATTACGAACGCGCTTTAACAATTGTTGCTGAAATAGATCAACTGGAAGAAGAAATTTCTTCAAGCACTAATGCACCAAGGGGCACTTTAAGCATTGGCGCACCAGTAGAGCTTGGCCGTAGGCAGATTGCGCCTTTTATTGAAGCTTTTAGTGCCCGGCATCCTCGCTTGATGATCAATCTGGCTCTGGCACCCGAGGGTAATTATGATTTTAACGATTATCTGGATGTGGTGCTCAGACTTGGCTTGCCAGAAACGCCCGGTGCCGTTGTTACCCGGCTTGCATCCACCATGCGGGTTTTGTGTGCTTCCCCAGCGTATATTGCCCGGAGATCCTTGCCATTGCACCCCCGTGATATTGCAAAACATGACTGCTTATGTTTACGCAAAAACAAAACAATGGCGCTTTTAAACAAGTGGGTTATCGGGAACGAGACGGAAACTGATGTGGTAATGGTAGAACCACGCTTATCCACAACCAATGCGGAAATTATTCACGATTGGGCTTTGTCCGGTCAGGGTATTGCTTATAAACTATTATGCGATGTTTATCAGGATCTTGAAGATGGCAAGTTAGTCCGTATTCTGCCGAATTTACAGGGTGAAAAAATCGATTTGTATGCTGTTTTGCCAACACGGCAACATACCCGCGCCAGTGTTCGGGCATTTTTGAATGATCTTAGGCCTTACATCCGCACTGCAGGATTTTTATAATTTTCAAAAAATTATTGTGTAAATGGGCCTAAAACCTGACGAGAAACACGAAAAAGAGTTTCGCGTAGCCAACGATGTACCGGGTCAGTGTCCCGGCGTGGGTGCCATGCCTGAAAAGCATTGATAAAAGGCAGCGGTAAGGGAAACTCAAATGCCGCCAACCCTAACGCTGTCATGGAAATATGATCGATAACAATGCTAGGCAATGGCAAAATAAGGTCGGAATCTTTCACGCTTTCTACCATGCAATGGTAATTGGGTACAACCATGGCAATCCGCCGTGTAAGCCCATACTGGTTGCGTAAAACCCAGTCTATTGGCCCTTGCGCACGGCCTCTGCGAGAGACACTGATATAATCGTATTGCACCATTGTTTGGGGCGTAATAGGGGCTGCCAGAATAGGGTGATCTTTGCGCACAACGCCTTGCATCTGGTCACGGAAGAGGGTCTGACGCCTGATTTCAGGCTTCATAACATCTGTTGCACCGATATAAAGGTCAACAAGACCGTGGCGTAACGGGTCCGATGCAGGATCGTCAATTTCCGGTGCCCAGACAAGCTCGCAGCGCGGACATTCTTTTTTAAGCGCTTGCAAAAGCGGAAGAGCTAAAGAGGCCACGACCAGATCATTCGCCCGAATTGTAAAAGTCGGGGCCATATTGACCAGATTAGCAAGAGCGCGTGTTTCTATCAGGCTATCTGCGGCACGAACGAGCTCCTGTACCCGATCCAGAATACCTGCGGCAAAAGCCGAAGCACTCATACGACGACCAGATTGCACCAAAATAGGATCAGCAAATGCTACGCGCAGTTTGGCCAAATGGCGGCTCATGGCTGGTTCACTCACCTTAAGCCGCCTTGCTGCCCGCGAAACGCTCTCCTCCTCAATAAGCACCTGAAGATAGCGTAACAGATCTAGATCATAACCTTGCATGGTTGCAAAAATAGACTTTATCAAGCGCAGATACCACCATTTATCATTCCTAAAAGTGGAATCGTTGCTTACGGTGAATGAGGGTTGTCTGCTTATCTTCGATCGTGAACATGCGGGGTATGACAAATGCAGCCTCCGCTTCTGTGCCGGGTGAACCAGTTATTCATGCTTCACCTCCACGGCCCTCCTATATTCCCCCATTTGGTTTGCGCACTGTTGTTGGTTGCCTGGGCATGTTGCTTGCCGTGCATGTTGCCGGTTTTAACGAGCATGTGACTGAGATTGGCCTGTCGGACATTCGTGGGGCCATGCACATTGGTCATGATGAAGGGACGTGGGTCATTGCGATTTATGAGGCTTTTAATATAGCTGCCATGGCTTTTACGCCATGGTTCTACATGACGTTCTCTATCTACCGTTTCTCAATTTTCATGACGGCGATGTTGGCCTTATTGTCCATCCCGGCTCCCTTTATGCCCGATGTTACATCGCTTTGTATTTTAAGAGCTTTTCAAGGATTGGCCGGAGGTTGCCTGCCGCCAGTACTGATGACGGTCATGCTCAAATACCTCCCTCCCCAAATTCGCGTATTTGGTATTGGTGGCTATGCTATGAGCGCAACTTTTGGCCCTAACCTTGGCTTGCCGCTGGAGGCATTCTGGTTCGAGCATGTAGGCTGGCATTGGTTGTACTGGGAGATCATTCCCACAGCAGCGCTCGCCATTGCCATGATGTCCTATGGTTTACCACGCGATCCCATGTATTTTGAGCGGTTTAAAAAATTCAACTGGTTTGGCATCCTGGTGGGGCTACCGGCCATCTGTTCGCTGGTTATTGTTCTCTATCAAGGGGATAGGCTGGATTGGTTCCGCTCTTCCACCATCACAAACCTGACTTTCTGGGGAGGTGCAGCCTTTATTGTTTTTGTAATCAACGAGGCTTTCCATCCCAGTCCGTATTTTAAAATTCAATACTGGACGTCACGCAATATTCAGGCAGCCCTGCTATCATTGGTCGGTATTTTGGCTATCTGTTCAATCATGAGTGAAATACCGGCAACTTATCTGGAAGTCGTGCGAGGCTATAGGCCTATCCAGACTGCACCTGTGTCACTTGTTGTTGCTTTGCCCCAGCTTATTATGCTGCCTTTGATTGCCAGCATTTGCAATAATCCTAAAGTTGACTGCCGTCTTGTATTGGCTGGTGGAATGCTATGCCTTGCCGGAGCGGCATGGTTGGGCACATGGCTTACTGTAGACTGGGTCAGAGATAATTTTTACTTAATCCAATTGCTTCAGGTTTTTGGCCAGCCCATGACCGTTATTCCCACACTTATGCTGGCCACAATGGCTATGGGCCCTGCAGATGGTCCGTTTATTTCCGGTATGGTGAATATGCTTAAAGGCCTGGCCAATGCGGTTGCTTTTGCCTTGTTCTCAGCCGTAAGCCGCCGACGGGAGCAGTATCATTCCACCATGCTACTTGATCATCACGGAACACATCAGCTGGCGTTGCAGGGGATGGGTAATCCCATTGACCAGCAACTTGCCGGTTTATCGCCCGATGCTGCGCATACAGCATGGAATGGACTTCAGGTTTTCCATACCTATCTGCATGAACAATCTCTCGTTCTTGCATTAACCGATATCTACTATGTGCTGATCTGGGTTTGCTTTGGTTATGCCGCCATGAATCTTGTTTTGCCGCATCGAGTATATCCCCCTCGCGCACCGTCCCCTAACATTCCTGCCCGCTAACCCGGAACGATAAATATGATTTACAAAAAACCATTACTTTATGCCGGATGTGTTGCTGGCGTGCTCGTCCTGATTGCATGGGGTGGCACACGTTTGGTGAATGGAGATGGTATAAACCAATATACCAATGATGCCTATGTTACAGCAGACTTTACTATTGTAGCTCCCAAGGTTTCTGGGCGCATAGACCGCGTTATCGCACAGGATAACGAACGTGTTCATGCAGGAGAAGAACTGGCTCATATAGAAGATGATGATTACCGCGCAGCTTTGGATATTGCCAAAGGAAATGAACTTGCAGCGCAGGGAGATGTTGCAAATCTTAAAGCAGAACTGAACCGGCAAAATGCTCTGATTGCTCAGGCTCGTGCTGTTGTTCTGGCTGATCAGGCCGAACTGCTTTTTGCCCAGCAGAATACGACCCGTTATCGCAATCTTTCCTTAGGTGGGGCAGGGACGATAGAGCAGAAACAATCCTCCGAAGCACACGAAAAAGAGGCAAAAGCAGCTATTGCCCGTGACGAAGCCGGGGTCGATTCTGCCGTTCGAAAGGTTTCTGTACTCATGGCTCAACTGGAACGCGCCAAAGGTGTGCTGCTTCATGCGCAGGGAAATGCCAGACAGGCGGAACTTAATCTGTCGTATTGCTCCATTCCTGCTCCGGTGGAGGGTATTGTGGGTGAGCGTGGTGTGCGTGTTGGTGCATACGTGCATCCAGGCACAGGTATTCTGGCCGTTGTGCCAATACAGGCAGCTTATGTGCTTGCCAACTTTCAGGAAACGCAACTTACCAAAGTACAATCTGGCCAGCGTGCAACAGTCTGGGTGGATACTTTTCCCGACCATCCGCTTAAAGCTCATGTAGATTCAGTTGCGCCTGCTACTGGAGTTGCTTTTGCCCCCATTCAGCCAGATAATGCCACCGGCAACTTTACCAAAGTTGTGCAACGTATTCCGGTTAAACTGACGCTTGATGCAAACCAACCTCTGGCATCCAAAGTACGCGTAGGCATGTCCGTAGAAGTCAATATTGATACGGGCTCCCAACCGGAAGGGCCGCACGCCAATGATACACGCTATATTTGGCAATAACGGCATGAAACACTCTCTCCTCATCAGCTTTTCACTCCTTGCCTTAAGTGCTTGCACTGTCGGGCCGGACTTCCAACAGCCACACGTCCAAGCACCGGTGGCATGGCGTAACACGCTGCCATCGGCTCAAAGCCGCACCACCACAGCTTCAACCAATCCTGATTGGTGGACTCTGTTCAATGATCCGGTGTTGACCCGGCTGGAACAAGCCGTCGCTGCATCTAATCTCGACCTGCAAACAGCAAGTTTACGCTTGATGCAAAGCCGGGCTGAGCGCCGGATAGCCAGCGCAGCCCAACTGCCCCACGTAGAGGCCAATGCCTCTTACGCACGTGAACGCGCGAGCAGTAACGGTATTCTTGGCTTAATGGGGAGTATGGAGCAGGCAGGAGCAGGCAGCATTGCAAACGGCACACAAGGGTTTGGTCCTGCCGCCTTGCCGGGCAGTGTTGGTAATCCATCGTTTAATTTGCCGCAATATGGCATGAATGCTTCGTGGGAAGTGGATTTATGGGGACATGTACGCAGGCAGGTAGAAGCGGCCACTGCAGCAGTGCAGGCGACCGAAGAATTCCGGCGCGACATTCTCGTCTCACTTATGGCCGAAACTGCCCAAACTTACATAGATTTACGCGCCATACAGGCTCAGACACGCATTCTGGAGCAGAATATCAATCTTGCCCAGAATAGCATGAACTTAACAACAATGCGGTTTGAGCAAGGAACCGCAACCCGGTTAGATGTAGCGGAAGCCACTGGACAGTTACATTTATTTGAATCTCGGCTAGCCCCCCTACAGGCGCAGGCAACGCATTTACTGAACAGTCTGAGCTTTCTGGTCGCGCGCGCACCAGGGGCGTTGGATACCGAATTGGGACAACCACGAGATATTCCGCTTGTGCCAACTATTGTACCCGTGGGGCTACCATCGGAACTTGCCCAGCGTAGACCAGATATTCGTATGGCAGCAGATCGGCTCCATGCTGCTACAGCGAGCATTGGCGTAGCCATAGCTGACTTTTTTCCGCGTATTACACTCTCTGGTAGTTTGGATGTTCAGGCGTTGCAGTTTAGTGGGCTGGGCTCATGGGCATCTCGTCAATACGGATTTGGTCCCACCGCTACATTGCCTATTTTTGAAGGGGGGCGCCTTACAGGACAATTGCACCTGCGTAAGGCGCAACAGCAAGAGGCATCCGTAGCGTTCCAACGCACCGTGCTGAAAGCATGGCAGGAAATTGACGATGCCATGGCTGACTTTACCGCCGCCCAGAAGAGGCGTGATGCGTTGGCATTAGCCGTCCAAGCGAATGAAACTGCCTTAACAGTTGCCAAAGTGCAATATAAACAAGGTGCCTCGGATTTTTTGAACGTTCTGACGACACAAAATAGTTTGCTTCTGTCTCAAAGTGCCTTGGTCGAGGCGACTGCACGTGTAGCAGGGGCTGTTACCCACCTTTACCGTGCTGTTGGTGGGGGGTGGGAAAAATTATACTCTGATACCCAAAACAGCAAACAGCATGTGTGAGAATATTCCATGATAATCAGACGGGCCAATAACCTCGGTAAAGCACATTCCGATACACTGACACTACGCTGCCATTTTGCGTTCGCAGACTATCAGGACTCTGAGTATGTGCATGAAGGACGGTTAAGAGCAATCAATCTGGGGTCTATGCGGCCCAACAGTAGCTATCGTCTTGGTCCTGAAAAAAATCTGGATATTGTAACGTGGCTGCAAACCGGCACGTTGTGGACAAAAGCCGATAATTTCTCTTCTAACCACCTCTATTCGGGTGGTCTTCAACTCATTAATGCTGGCACTGGTGTGTGCGATATGGAATGGCATTCGGGGGCGGATGGAGCATCATTTATACAATTCTGGTTTATGGCAGATACTGAAGGTGGTTTACCAGAGCAGGAAATACGGGCAGCTTTTCCCAAGCCAGAAGATGGCAGTTTTCGTATTATCGCGTCTGGTTTTCCTGAGGATGATCCAGAAGAGCTTGGTATTATAGAAGACAATGCGCCTGTAAAGCTCAGTGCACGAAGTCGCCTTTTGTATGCGGATATTCCTGCCGGAGAAGGTGCGGCTTACCAAACGACGCCAGATCGTGACCTGTATATAGTGGTTGTTTCAGGAGAAATGATACTTAATGGAGAAAATCTGTCATGTGGGGATGGTGTGATGCTTCCACAGACCCAAAATGTGACCATAATAGCAAATTGTGAAACTGTTATTCTTCTTTGTGATGTTTCTGTATGAACTTTACTGATCGTCGAGATTCAATATTTCTGATTTTGAAGAGGCCGCTGCGTGTAAAATTACCCAGTATAATATAATGGATGAATAGCCTTCCAATCTTCATGACTATCCTGTTGTCTTGGCAAGGCGCGAGCGCTCCCAAAGAGCATTGTTTCCTCCAGATCAAAGTCATGAATTAACTGACGTTCAGCCTCGTCGCTCACCATTCCTTCCAGTCTCATACGTGTCAAAGCTTTGCGCTTGGTGCGTAACAAGTGCAGGCGTAAGGCAGCTTCAAACCGTCTTTTCACCAAAGCCGTATCGCATTGTGTGGTCGCATTTGCTTGCAAATCTCCATTCTTGAGATTTTCTATTGGAGTATTTTCCAGTAATTGCAACCGAAAACGGTATTCAGCCATTATGGCGGCCGTAACCTCTGCTCGCTGTTGTGCGGTATTTTCATCAATTTGTTTGACTGCAAGAGCTGATTGTCGTTCTATTTCTGAAATTGCATCTAAAGTAAGAAGGTAACGAATATCGTCAGTTTCTTTTTCTACAATGCTTGCACTTTCATGGCTTAAGTAACGGCTGAAGATAGGAAGAAAAATTGTGCCGAATAAAATGGAGGCAATAATAACACCTGCGGCAAAGGTAATCAATAAGTCACGCATAGGAAATTCTGGTATATTCCCTTCTGCCATGGGAAGGGACATAATACCTGCAAGTGTAATAGCACCGCGCACACCACCCACAGTCATGGCTGCGGTTTCTATTATTGAAACATTATGGTGCGATGTTTTACGAATTTTCGCAATCATATTTTTCCCATACCCCAATAACAATATCCATATCATGCGTAAAAAGAGTAAAACGCATGTTAATAATATAATGGTACCAAGCAAAGACCATGTGCTGTCTCCCGCAGCATTGGCAATTCTGACACCTTGCCTTGCAATATCGGGCAGTTGCAGGCCCAAGAGTAAAAAGACCAGACCGTTAAAAAGAAAAGTAATCATCTCCCAAACTGCACTACCACGTAAACGAGTAGCCGTTTGGGCAGAACCAAATACACGGTTTTGATTCAAGCTAAGGCCTGCACCAACAGATGCCAGTATGCCAGAAACATGTAAATGTTCAGCCAGCAAATAAGCTGCAAATGGAAGCAAAGTCATGAGTGTAATTTGAGTTGTGGGCTCATTAAAACCATGCCGTGATACAATACGATTGGCAAAATTAAATAAAATAGCCAGGAGAATACCAATAAAAACTCCGCTTAATGCGACCACTACAAACCCCCAGGAAGCTTGTGTGACGGAAAATGTGCCAGTTAAAGTCGCAGCTACAGCAAATTTAAAACAAACAAGGCCAGAGGCATCATTCAGTAAAGCCTCTCCTTGCAGAATATGTAAAAAGCGCCTGGGAACATGCTCTTCATACACCATACTGGTGACGGCCACAGCATCTGTGGGAGAAAGAATGGCTGCAAGAGCAAATGCCGCGGCAAATGGTAAGGTGGGGAATAGGCAGTGAACAAAATAGCCCCCGGCCAGAGTGCTAAATACTACCAGTCCAACAGCCAAAAGCAAAATGGTCCAGCGTAATTGCCGGAAATCCCTTAACGGGATTAAATAAGCCTCTGAAAACAAAAGAGGTGGAATAAAAAGTAAAAGAAATGTCTCTGGATCAAAGGCGATATTAAGACCAAGAAAGGAGGAGGCAATACCACAAGCAATTAACAGTAATGGTAAGGGAATAGATAAAATTTTAGCAATAGGGCCAGAAATGGCGGTAATAAGCAAAAGGGCAAGAACAACAATTGTAACGTGCATTACTCGATCTGCCCTTTGGTATTAATGGATGGAAAATAATACCTAATAACTTCAAATCCATGCACGAGTTCCTGATTTTATTGTATTATTCAGAATAAATTTAATCATGATGATAAGAAACTCACAATATGATAAAAACGTTTATCATATTTCGTTATTGGTAAGTGCTCTCGTAGAACATTACACGATGTGAAGTGCTCGTTTTATGGGTTCTGGCGCAGAATGGAGCAATGATCTAGGGTACCTTAGTGTTTAAGAATTAAGCAGCCAACTCCCTGATTCCTCGGAGAACGAAGGTTGGGATTGGTCATTATTTTCGTCTGGAATAAGGATACGCACAGTGGTTAAACGCCATCTTAAACAATTTGCACTCCTCACATTCGGCTTAGCCTTAATGCCATCTTTGGCCCATGCCGCCGATACGGCCAGTGGTAATCTAATCGGCACAGATGGTGCATCACATGGCACAATCAAGGTAACAGAGGCACCTAAAGGTGTGCTGCTACGGGTAGAAGCAAAAGGCCTAACCCCTGGGTGGCATGGCATGCACTTCCACGATAAAGGCAGTTGTGAAACCCCAAAGTTTACCAGTGCAGGTCCTCATATCCATGCGGAAACACCCGTCGTTCATGGTTTATTGAACTCAAACGCAAATGATGCAGGCGATTTGCCCAACATATTTGTTGGCGCAGACGGCACAGTGACAGTAGAGTTGTACTCACCATTGGTCAGACTTAAAGAGGGGGCGGATCATCCTGCACTTTTGGATGCTGATGGCTCTGCTCTGGTTATTCACGCACATGCAGACGATTATCAAAGTCAACCAATTGGTGGGGCCGGTGACCGCGTTGCCTGCGCTGTGCTCAAACCATAATTACATTTGATAATCTGATCATTTTTAAGCACCTGCCCTGCATGATGAAGGGCAGGTACCTGAAGAATTTTTTTGGAGCATGTGAGACGAAACAAGAGGAGGAGAGAGATAGAAAATGCAAATATATTCGAATATTACAGCCCAGCAGGTTGTGTGATATCGGGTCGTGCGGCATGAAGAGCTACAAAACTTGAACGTTATTGGATAGTAGGTCTTCATTCATGTCTGAACATACTCCTATTGGCCTTGGCCATGAAGCGAGAACGATAACAGCACTTACCCATTCGGGTAACTTTCATGCTGACGAAACATTGGGCTACGTAGTGCTGCATTATGCACTTGCTCCAATGGGAGATTTACGCGCCCGCATATTAGATGGTGCGTCAGATGACTGTTTAAAATTCCAGCGTTCGCGGGATCCTGCGCACATTCAGAGTGCAGACATTGCGTTCGATGTGGGCGGAATTTATGATTCGTCCAATGGGCGTTATGACCACCATATGAAGAACAAGCCTCTGCGTGAAGATGGCACTCCTTACAGTGCAGCAGGTCTTTTATGGAAAGATTATGGCAAAGCTGCCGTGCGTAACCTTGTTAGAACACAAGTTGATGATGAGACGATCAACGCAATCTGGCTAAGCATCGACAAATCTTTGATCGTCCCGATTGACATGGATGATAATGGTATTGCCAAAATGGGCAAGCTATCCTTAGCAGACATTGTTTCCGCCTGTAGCCCCCCGTGGGATACCGCTGAATTGCATGGTCCAGAAGAAGCCAAAAGACGTGAAACTCTTGGTTTTGCCAATGCTGCAACAGCGGTAGCTTCTCATCTGGTGAATACAGTCGATCGTGTTCGTGCGAGCTTAAAAGCAACGGATCGCGTTCTGGCTGCTTATAAACAAGCAGAAGATAAACGTATCCTTCTTATGGATACAGGGATGCCAACAGAAAAAGTCATTTTTGAACATGATCTTCCTGTTGTATATGTTGTTTCGCCGACTGGCAGCGGTCAGTGGAATGTTAAAGCTGTTCCGCCCGAACGAGGGGCATTTGGCCAACGTGTGTCTCTACCTGAGGCTTGGGCAGGCTTAGATACTCAAGCACTCGCAACCGCCTCTGGTGTGCCAGATGCCGTATTTGCGCATCCAGCACGTTTTATTTGTGGTGCGGCAAGTAAGGATGGAGCGTTAATGATGGCAAAACGAGCACTAGAAATTGATGCAGTTTTACAAAAATAATTAAGAAACTTGGTCTGCCTTTATGTGATTAAGTGTTGATTTTTATTATCAACAAACCACTTTAATGCAGACCAATATTTTATAAATTATTTACACCCCCTTTCTTCAAAAAATTATTTTAATTTCTTGGGTATTTTTCTGTTTTATGGAAATATAAAGTGATTTAATTTACATAATTTATTTTAAAAATTTATAATTTGAAGATATCACATCAAAAAAAATAAAAATGTACTTTTAAAATACAAAATTAGAGTAATTTTATTTTTATATTAAGTAAATCACCTCACCCATCCTCTAGGGAGAGTGCAGTCATTTTACTCACCCTGCATTAATAACATTAAAAAATAGTGATATAAAAAACGAAGAATGCTCCAATTATATGATTGACGGTCGTGAAAATATGGGTGATACAAAATCAGACGTTAAAAACGTTACACACAAGGAGCAGACTTAATGCAAACCCTATTGGACCGAATGTGTCGGTTTGTTCGATGTTGTAAAGAAAATAAAGCCTAGTATCTGGCCAGTGGGTTGTATTGACCTTCTGGGCAGTTAATCCCAGAAGGATAGAGTCATGTTTGAATCGCGCATTATTGAAATCAATGGTACTTTTGTTGGTACTATTATTCTTGAAGAAGACCGTCAGACCCGTCGTTTTTATGCGACTCATGAAAGTGTACAGAGCTTGCATAACAAACGCTATCCAAGCGGGCAGGACTTGCGGACCTCAGTAATCCGTAAGTTCAAAACAACCTCTGCGCAGTATAATATTGGTGTTTCTTAATACACAATTACAGCACAAAAATTCTCTAAATATCATTTGTTGTGCATTACGTTATTTTTCTGCAATGATTATCCCCTGTAATTAAGGTTGAGTGATGATGTGTTTATCAGATCTGCAGTAATTTATGCCCGAAACAAGAGAAATCTGTTTTGTGGAATGAAAACATATCAAATTAAAAGCTTATTTTTGGGGGATCTTATGGCGGTATCTGTTCGGGCAAGCGTTCTGTTAACAACAACGGTTTCTAGCCTTTTATTTCCATATGTGGCAAATGCAGCCTCTTCTGATGCCGAAAATGCAGCATTACGTCGTGAAATAGCTGCAATGCACAGAGAAATGATGGGGGAGATTCATCGCCTCCAGGCTCGAGTAGATAAATACGAACATGCGACTGCATTGCAGGGCCATAAAATCGCCCACTCACGCCGGACTCTGACAACTGCTGGCGCGGATGAACCACAGCCAATTTTTGGCGAGCAAAATATTGCTCCAATTAACCATGGTCCTCGTAGTGTCAATGATAGTCGCATTGCATTGCCTGAAGGACCAGCTCAATCATGGAGTTCGTTCAAAGCAGCTAGCGCAAAAGATGAAAATGTTGACATCGGTGGTATTAAAATCGGTTTTCCAAAAGGTCGGCCGACCATATCATCCGACGATAAAGCTTATGCTTTTTCCATTGGACTCTTAGCCCAAGAAGACTTTGGCGGCTTTATGGGAGTAGGGCAGCGCGGCAGCGAAAGCGCCGGAAATTTTAATAAATTCACGCAAAATGCACGTCGTTTACGTCTTTATCTTTCATGGCGTTATAAAGACTGGGTTGTTAATGTAACACCAGATTTTGGTAGCAGCAGTGTTGATGGAACCGTTGGTTTGTTCGAAGCAAACCTGAACTACACTGGCCTGCATAACACCACATTAACAGTGGGCTATTTTCAACCTCGCATGGAAGAAGATAGTGCTGAGCGTTCTGGTGCATTTGAGTTTTTGGAACGTCCAACTATTGTTGATCTTGTGCGCAATATCGCTGGTGGTGTTGCACGCTTTAGTATTGGTGGTGAGCATTACGAAAAAAGATGGCTTGTTGCCGGGTATTTTACCGGGCAAAAATTTGGTGACCGTAATTCATCTACCAATCCTGTAACCGATAGCCAGACTGGCGGCGTATTCCGCGCCACTGGGCGTCCTTATGTTTCTAAAGACATTGATGTGCATGTTGGTGTTGGTGCAACAGCAGCATTCAAAGTTAATCAAACATCAAATGGTCGCTCTTATACGTTTAGTGATAATGTAGAAGTCCCTCTAGGCGAAACAAAGCTGTTAACGTCAGGAGCATTAAATAATATTTCTCAAATATGGGCTGCTGGTCCTCAATTTGGGTTCCGTTACAAAAAATTCCTGCTTAAAGGGGAATATTACCATGTTGGTGTTCAGCATAATAATGCTGCCACCACTGCAAATTTACCGTCTCTTAATTTTGATGGCTGGTACGTTGCCGCCAACTATACGCTCATTGGTCACGGACGTGGCTATAACGAAAAAATTGGTGCATTCACTACTCCTGGCGTTGAATATGACTTTGATCCTGCAAAAGGCCACTGGGGGGCTTTGGAAATTAGTGGTCGGTGGAGCGTAACGGATCTTCGCACTTCTGGAGCGACAATTAAGAGCGGTAGCTTGATTCAAGCTGATGGTGAAACTGGGGGAAACAAACAAACAGTCTGGCAAGGTGGGCTTAACTGGTATCCCAACCAGCATATTAAAATTATGCTGGATTACACACACTTCAGTGTTTCAAGCGCACGTGGGGTAAGCACAGATTTGTTGGGTCGGAATGGTAATGCTGTCGTCGGGCGCGTGCAGGCAGCTTTCTAATTTGCTTAATTATTAAGGAGCAGACTTATGAAACAGGAAAAATTTTCTAATATCCGTCGTGCCGTTCTCAAAGCGACAGCGGTATTAAGTGTTTCTCTTCTTGCCGGGCTACAAACATCGGCAAGTTATGCTGCATCTTATCATCTTCTCAATGTTTCTTATGACCCAACACGCGAACTTTACGCAGATGTTAATAAAGCATTTGCTGCTGAGTGGCACAAAGAACACCCGGATGATACTGTAAGTGTTAAATCCGCCCATGGTGGTTCAGGTGCACAGGCTCGCTCCGTGCTTGAAGGCGCACCAGCAGATGTTGTAACACTTGGACTAGCTTACGATATTGACCTGCTTGCTCAGCATGGACTGATTGCCGCAGACTGGCAAAGCAGGCTACCACATAATGCAACCCCCTACACCAGCACCATTGTTTTTCTGGTCCGTAAAGGGAACCCCAAAAACATTCATGACTGGCCGGATTTGATCCGTGACGGCGTACAGGTCGTCACACCCAACCCCAAAACATCTGGTGGTGCACGGTGGAACTATCTGGCAGCGTGGGGGTGGGCTCTTCATCAAAAGGGTGGTACGCCAGAAACCGCAAAAGCATATCTTAAAAACCTGTTCAAGCATGTACCTGTTCTGGATACGGGGGCTCGAGGTGCTACAAATAGTTTTGTGCAGCGTAATCTGGGTGACGTGCTTCTGGCATGGGAAGATGAGGCTCTTCTGGCAACCAAGGATATTGGCCCGGATCAGTTCGAAATTGTTGTGCCATCGCAGACAATCCTAGCAGAGCCTCCTGCATCTTTAGTAGATAAAAATGTTAAAGCACACGGCACAGAAACAGTAGCCAAAGCATATCTGGACTTCTTATTTACTCCAGAAGGGCAGAAAATTGGCGCAAAACACTATTTCCGCCCTGTGGATCCAGCTATTTTGGAAGAAAATAAAGCCCTTTTCCCTCAAGTTGATACCTTCGATATTAAGAGTTTGGGGGGCTGGACCAAGCTGCAGAAAGAACATTTTTCTGACGGTGGTATTTTCGATAGTTTGTATAAGTAATTTTTTCTTTATGCGCAGAACTTTACCGTGCTGCGCATTTTTAATTCTATTCAGAATCAAGAACAGTAAAAGCAAAAGATGTAGGGGTGCCAATTGGCACAAAATTCCAAGTAAAATCAAGCGCACCAGTATCCGTATTTACGCGGAAAGATGTAATGCAATCACTCCGTTGGTTGGCAATAAATACAAATTTACCGGATGGATCAAAACTAAGCGCACGACCATAATCCGCACGCTCCCAGACCTCATCAAACAAAGTTATTGATCCATCCTCATTCACTTTAAAGCAGGCAATAGCGTTACCTAACCTATTAGTGACATAAAGAAATTTTCCGGTGGGATGAAGAATAATCTCAGCAGCCAGTGTGCTTCCCCGGAAATGAGCCGTGACGGTAGAAGCTGTCTGTTTAACCTGCATGGCACCAGTTTGAGTGTCGTAATCAGCAACGACAACACGTGAATCCTGTTCACCCAAAATATAAATAACTTTTCCATCATGACTAAAACAGAAATGACGCGGTGCAGAACCCGGCTCCATTGTAAGCCATGGTTGTTCAGCGGGTTTTAGGGTTCCGGTTCCCATATCAAATGACCAGACATAAACTCGGTCTAATCCTGCATCACACGCCAGCACAAACTTTCCACTGACATCAGTTTGAATCATATGAACATGTGCGCCAGAATGGTCGCTTACTGCGTAATTGCCAGGAGGGTTATCTTTGGCCCGTTCAGGCATTTTAGGCCCGGTATTATGCACAAGATCGGTTAATAAACCTAAGCTACCATCTGGTTGTATCTGTAGAACAGCTGCACTTCCACCGGTATAATTAGCGACAAACAAATATTTCCCGGAGGGATGAACACTTAAATGCGCAGGATCTGCCCCACCACTGCTGACGATATTCAGTGAGGTCAAAACACCAGTGCGGCGATCAATCCTAAAAGCCGTTACTGCTCCAGTGTGTCCACCTCCAAAATCACTCACTTCATTCACTGTGTATAAGCAGTTCTGATCGGGCGATATAGCTAAAAATGATGGATTGTCAGCCGGAGTAGTATGTCCAAGCTGGGTTAAAATGCCACTTTGGGGATTCATTTCAAAAAGAGTAATTCCCTTTGCATTGCTCTCAGCTGGGCCAGAGCGTGTATATCCGCCTACATAACACAAAATACGTGGCCCAGATTTTTTGGCAGCTTTTTCCGGGGTTGCTTTTGGCAATGCAGCCTTGGGAATAGGGGTGGGGGGAGGTGCAGAATCTGCCCAAGCAGACTTAATGGTGGATGAAAAACCTATCCCCACAAGAGTAAACCCGAAAAAACGTCGGTTGATCATATTTTTCTTGTTTGTCATTTGTTTTTGCATCGAAGATTGATAGCTGGTGCCAATGTGCATTTACATGCAAATATAACCCATATTCCAGACTTTGTATTTATTTTTGCGTTTTACTGGCGTTCCATTTTTTCAAAAACTCTAATGTTCTTGTAACATGCTGTTCCGGATCAGAGCCGGTATAACTCAGTAAAATTTTTCCATCCCGCGAAATAACATAAGATGTACGCTCGGATAAAAGCGCATGATTCTGAGCGTTAACAGAGTGGTATAGTATTGCCGTGAACGTGCCCGGGTCAGCTAAAACAGCGAATTTCCCCCGACATTCAGTTTTTGAGAACTCCGTAACTCTATCCGTATTCCCGGCTGTTACACCCACAAGAGTTGCCCCTTCAGCTTCGATCTGTTTTGCCGCATCGGCAAAGGCATGGGCTTCCTGCGTACAGCCAGGTGTAAATGCCGCAGGAAAAAAATACAGAACAACCGGCCCTTTTGAGAGAGTTGATTTGAGAGAAAATGTAACGGGTTTACCATCAAGCGCACCTTGAAGAGTAAAATCCGGAGCATTTGCACCTTGAATAAGGGCTGCCTGAGCAGGTGCAGGAAGTGAATGTAGAGCTACCAATGGTAAAACAAACACAGAAGATAAAGATAAAAACTGTAGATTGAATATATTTTTAATATGCTTTTTCATAATGATCTCCCTGAGTAAACATCATAGATTCAAACCTTACATGGTCGATCATGTTTGATCAAAATCAGTTTTGCTCTTGAAAATATGAATGGTTCATATGGTATTCAGGCTGCATTGGTGCCGGCCAGAATGTTGCGGCAATGGCGTTTTGCAAATCCCTGAGCTGGATTTGTATCCAATTCATATAATCATGTAATCCGCGAATAATAATTTCTTCTGCTGTTTGGTCCAGTAAGCTCGCTCTTAATTCTGTTACACACTCCAGAAGAGGAGAACAGCGCTGACGCAAATTATCGTGTGATGCCAAAAGAGTCAGTGTTTCATCGATCTGCCGTAAATTTGTGCTGAGAGAACGGGGAAAACCATCATTTTTAAGTAAAAACCCAACAATATTGGCAGGCGATAATGTAACAGGACGCAAGCGCCTGAAAGCATGATAGGCCGCGGCCGAACGAAGCACGGATGTCCATTGAGTTATATCAATTTCAGATCCGGGTATTTCCGATTGTGGTAGTAGCATATGGTAACGGATATCAATCAGTCTTGTAATCTGATCACTCCGTTCAAGAGCTTTACCCAGCCGATAAAAAAGCCATGCCTGATCGTGGTATAATGTGCCTTCGGCAATACCAAAGTGTGTTTGGCAGTCCTGCCGAACGCGTGTGCAGAGTTCAGCCAGATTATGTGCGCTCATGTCCTCATTTTTAAGATTGAGCAAATTGCGGGAAAAAACATTAAGCTGCGTCCAAAGTTCAATAGACACCAAAGGCCGCACAGCTCGTGCATTTTCACGCACAGCCTGAGCGAGTGAAACCAAGGAAGCGGGGTTACGGGTTT
This sequence comes from Acetobacter syzygii, assembly GCF_000964225.1. Lineage (GTDB taxonomy): Bacteria > Pseudomonadota > Alphaproteobacteria > Acetobacterales > Acetobacteraceae > Acetobacter > Acetobacter syzygii. The sequence continues at coordinate 41,861 of NZ_BAMZ01000012.1, forward strand.
CCGTAACATAAAACGGAACAATTGCAGCGTGATTTACTGCATTATGAAGCTGTGTAAATAAATGTTCATCTGTATTGATAGCCAGAATAGAATCCCACGCAGTCTGTCCGTCAGCATTTCTTACAAAAGTTTCTGTCACTTCCAGAAGGCGTGCCAGATTTTCCATGCGCTCCATCTGGCGGGCAAGCCACATCATGCATTCTGCATAGCGGGAGAGAAGGGGTGTTGGGGAAACAATCATCATGATGCCATAACCCACGTATCTTTTGAACCGCCACCTTGAGACGAGTTAACAACCAGAGAGCCTTTACGCAGCGCAACGCGAGACAATCCTCCTGGAAGCACCCATACTGAGCGCCCGGTTACAGCAAAAGGTCTGAGGTCCACATGCCTTGCTTCCACAGAATTCCCGCAAAGTGTCGGGGTAACAGAAAGACCGATAGTCGGCTGGCTAATATAGTTCTTCGGGTTCTGCTGTAATTTTTGACTGAATTCGTCCAGTTCTGCCCGCGTTGCCTGTGGCCCGATAAGGAGTCCATAGCCTCCTGATTCACCAACAGGCTTAACAACCAGTTTATTCAGGTTTGCCAAAGTATAGGCCAAGCCTTCCGGTTCTGCGCAGATATGTGTTTCCACGCTTTCCAGAATTGGATCCTCGTTCAGATAATAGCGAATAATGCGAGGCATATAGGCGTAAACGGCTTTATCGTCCGCAACGCCGGTCCCTAAGGCATTGGCAAGAGTAACATTCCCTTGCCGATATGCTTCTACCAGCCCCGGCACTCCAAGCAGACTGTTGGGATTGAAGACTAATGGATCTAAAAAATCATCATTGAGGCGGCGATAGATGGAGTGTACAGGTCTCGGGCCCATTACCGTACGCATGAACACACGATGATTGTCCACGAAAAGATCTTTGCCTTCTACAAGAGGAATGCCCATCTCTCTGGATAAAAAAACATGCTCAAAATAAGCAGAATTGTAAATACCAGGGGAGAGAAGAACAACCTGAGGGTCCGCCACTCCATCGGGGGCAACCTCGCACAAAACCTGATGCAACCGAGGTCCGTAATTTTCCACAGATCTAATGGGTAGCCCGGACGCCAGATCTGGCATGAGTCTGAGCATCATATGCCTGTTTTCTATAACGTAAGACACGCCAGAAGGCGTACGTGCATTATCTTCCAGAACCAAAAAACGTCCCTGCTGATCGCGAATAAGGTCTGTGCCATTAATATGAACATAAACCCCACCAGGTACCGACAGTCCTATCATAGCCTGACAATAGTTGGGATTGGTCAGCACAAGCTCGGATGGCACCACTCCATCTTTGAGAATATGTTGCTCATGGTAAATATCGTGTAAAAAAAGATTAATTGCCTGTATTCGCTGCTCAACACCACGTTCAATATGTTTCCATTCTTCTGCTGTAATAATGCGAGGAATGGCATCAAAAGGTAAAATTCGATCAATCGCCTCTTTATCTGTGTAAACTGTAAAAGTAATGCCCATTCTGTAGAGTTGCGCTTCCGCTGAAGCGGTTCTGGTTTTTAACTCTTCAATGGACAATGCAGACAGACGTTCTTTTACACAATTTATAATCGGTGGAACCGATGCGTTGCGGTTCATCAACTCACAAAAAAAATCAGGCGTGTCGTAATTATCCAGCAATCCGCGCATTAAAGGAGAGGCTAGGTGTTGAGCATTGATCATTAAGGCCTCCCATCTCTGGCGGACCGGACCTTAATCTCAAGGTAGTCCTGCACGCCAAAACCGTTTCGAATTCGTATTAACGGAGCAGGATTTCCCGCATTTGCCAAGCACAAAATATGCATTGACACGCTAGTGTAAACAAACTGGCAAAGGCCCTTGCGCCTGCCACATACAATGCTATGATCCTACGCTAAATTATTGTTCTGATATGACAACAGACAGAACTGGAACATTGCGTAGGGTCGCAAAAAAGCAGGGTCATATTTTTGATGAGTTCACATGTAACACTTTTGCATAAGACCTGCTACCGTTACGACCGACCAGTGACCATGGGACCGCAAACAATACGCCTGCGGCCAATTGAAGGTGGACGCACACCGATTGAATCCTACGGATTGCAAATTAATCCAACAGGATTCCATTTAAAATGGGAGCGTGATTTATACGGCAATAATGTTGCCTGTGTTGGTTTTCTTAATCAACTCACACATTTTGATATCGAAGTATCACTGGTTGCAGACATCGCTTTTTATGACCCTTTGCTTCAAAGCATTCAAATGGCTGGTCAGGAAGATATATGCCTCGATTTTTTTGCAATGCCAGCTTGTTGCGGCCAAGAAGTTAAAGACTTTTTAGCTAAATACGTCATTAAAGATGATGGTAATTGTCTTGGTCATTTAATGGCTCTCAACAGAGGTATTGCCAAACAAATTCGTTACCAGCGCAGGTTGGAACCTGGTGTATGGTCTCCAGAAGAAACATTACGCAATGGGGCAGGGTCCTGCCGGGATAGTGCATGGCTTCTTGTTAATCTGGCTCGCTATATGGGACATGCCGCCCGATTTGTGTCCGGCTATCTTATTCAGAATGCCATAACTGCCGATGGAACAGAAGTGCTGACAGCAGACCTTCATGCATGGGCTCAAATTTTTATACCCGAACGCGGCTGGTTAGGGTTTGATACAACATCTGGCCTTTTAACGGCAGGAAGCCACATTCCGTTGGCTGTGGCTGTCAAACCGGAAAACGCTGCTCCGGTTTCTGGTCTACTGGATTGTTGTGAGGCAACATTTGATGTTTCCATGCATGTTGAACGTTTGTTTACCTGAATTGCACGGCATTAACATCTGCCTGCAAAAAGGAAATGCAGGATGAAGCGCTTTGCCTGCCAGTCTTGTGAACAGCCTCTTTTTTTTGAAAATACTCATTGCGATCAATGCTATGCTGTTTTGGGGTATATGCCCGAAACAGCTACACTAGCTGCCATGCAGCCACAGGATAGTGGATTATGGAAGACAGTTCATGACTGTCATGACCAGCCTCGCGCTTTTTGCGCCAATCATAATTATAATGTGTGTAACTGGCTTCTTGCCCCCTTTCAGCATAATGGCGGTTTTTGTTTTGCGTGCCAGTTTAATAGAGTTATTCCCAACCTTAATATACCGGGCAATATGGATCGCTGGCGTAAATTAGAAGTTGCAAAACACCGTCTTTTTTACACGATTCTACGGTTAAAACTCCCGATTAAGAACAGGTTGCAAGATCCGCAGAACGGACTGGCATTCGATTTTTTGGATGATCCGGTCGACGGCTCTCTTCCGATCATGACCGGGCATAATAATGGTATTATAACCATTGCGACCAAAGAAGCTGATGATGCGCATAGAGAACGTATGCGCGTAGAAATGGGGGAATATTACCGCACCCTTCTAGGGCATTTCAGGCATGAAATTGGCCATTATTACTGGAATGTTCTCATTCGGGATGGTGGACATCTGGAGGAATGTCGTACCATATTTGGAGATGACCGTGCCGATTACGCGTTAGCCTTAAAAAAACATTATGCCCGCGTACCATCCGGTAATTGGCATGAGGATTACGTAAGTCTCTACGCAATGTCTCATCCATGGGAAGATTTTGCAGAAACATGGGCGCATTATTTTCATATTGTTTCCACCTTAGAAACGGCCTTGTCTTACGATATGACCATTGGTCCCGTGGCAGACGGGCAAGCTTTGCTCACGCATAAAAGCGATCCTTATTTACATATGCCATTTGACCAGATTATTTCCGCATGGATGCCTTTAACTTATGCAGTTAACAGCCTGAACCGATCCATGGGTTTGGCAGACTTTTATCCTTTTGTTCTTACAGCGGGCGTGCGCGCCAAACTCCGTTTTGTGCATAATATTGTAAGAAACATGCAGCAGACCTACGCAGCATAATTAACTTTTATTTAAGCTGAATTTGGGAAAATAAAATTTCATCATTTAGTGTTGTTACAATATTTTTTGCTCGTCTGGAGAGCAACACGACCCTTTGTGTTTGAGAAAGAGGGACTAGGGGCGCTTGCACCATAATTTCTCTGTCGACCTTAGCCCATGCCTGATTGCTGGCTACGCGGTCGGTTAACGCAAGCATTGCGGCTTTATCCATCAACTGATCAATATGTGGGTCACAAAAACCAGAATAGTTAGGCGAATTGTCTGAGTTGGGATGAAAAGTTTGACACGAAAATAACGTCCGCAAAAAACTGGATGCTGAAGGATAATCTGCATTCCATCCAGTCAATGCGATCTGAACATGATTTTGCGTATTCTGGATATACGTAAAAGCAATCGCTGGACTTACGCTGCGCACTGTTGCTTTGAACCCCAGAATTTCTAAAGTATTGCGTATATCCTCTGCTGTGGCACTGCCATGCTGTTCCGATGGAACAATAATCGTAACCTTGTGCCCCGCCATTCCGCTTTCTTCTACCAGATGGCGTGCAGCTTGCATGTCTGGCCTTACCCAACTGATGGCTGGATGAGTAGGGGAGGCTCCAAAAGTATAAAAACAGAAAGGCTCGTACCCCGGTGTCCCTTTCGGTAAAATCTGACATGATGGAGAAGCGACTGCTGATCCACCACGGTAGATGATCATGGCATGCCGGTTAACAGCGTAATTCAGTGCCTGTCGCACTTTAAGGGATGTAAAGGGGGGTTCATGCACATTCAGTGTAGCGTAGTAGAATAGTAAAGGCGTATAAATGCGCACCTGATCGGCGTAACGGCTCCCTACTTCTCCGAGCCTATCCAGTGGAACATTTTCATACATCCAGTCTGCCTGGCCATTCTCCACAGCGGTCACTGCTGCTTCAGAATCCAAACCAAAAGAAATGTGCACTTCATCAGGCATCGCCGCAGGCTGTGCATTGTGTGACCATTCCTGAAAATAGGGATTGCGTTCCAACTTTAACACAGTAGTTGGGTCATACTCTGCAATGCGGTAAGGTCCTGTTCCCGCAATAGGGCTATTGCCCATATCCCGTGCTGGCGTATCGGCTGGCAAAATAACAGAATGTATCCACGCTAGACGGTCCAAGAACTCCGGATCTGGTTCAGTCAGGTGGAAAACAATCTGCCGAATTTGAGGGTGTGTTTCTATCCCACCAGCTAGCGTGCAGGTTGCCGGGAGTTCCAGACATGCCTGTGCCCCCACAAGGGCACCATAATAAGGCCCGGCCGTTGGGCTGCCCACTTTAAACAGGCGGCGGAAAGATGCAGCCACATCTTCCACTGTTACTGGCGCACCATTAGAAAAATGTAATCCCTCACGTAAAGTCAGACGATACGTTCTCCCTCCATCTTCAGGGGTGGGAACCGCCTCTGCCAGATTGGCAATAACCGGTTGGGCAGCCAGCCCTGCAAACTTAGGGTACGTTAGCAATGTATCGTACACTGGTGTTTCAACCATTTTAGTCAACGCAACATAAGATATCTGCGGGTCTAAAGTGCCTGCATCACTTTGTGCCAGAATACGTAATGTGCCCCCGGCATGATCGTTCGGCTGGCTGCCAGTCGCCCATGCTGGGGGTACAATGCTAATTCCAAGGCTCAGAACGCCTAATGCCGTCAATAAGCAGAATATCCGGTGTCTCATACAGTAAACTATGGCGTGCTTTATCTCCGCATTCAAATTGGAAATTGGCGCAGGCAGGGTAAATGCGGCAGCCCCCCAAATTTGTGCGCGGGTCCTGAATATTCTGCTGATTATCCCTTAGCGCCAGAAACATTCCATATTTAAACATGCGACCTGTCACAAAACAGTCACACCCTATGACTTTTTTTGCGCGTAAACTTACCTCACACACTCAGCGTAGGAGGCGGGCAATGTATGTTCATCAGGTCGCACAAACTACTCAAGCAGATGCCTCAAACCGCTGGCGTGAGGCTGTTAGAGAACGGTGGCGCGTTACCCTGTTAAGTGCATGGGAGCGGGATAGCGCACAAAACGTTGATGCGACAGAAGAGAAACCTCAGGCTTTTGTGTTTCTGCGCCCCAAAGTCCGCCTGTCTCGCAATCCTCTGCGGTGCAAATCATAATTTTATAGTAAGATGGCGACGAAAATTACAAACCATTGCAACTCCCCGTGCCCCAAGGAGTATGGTGCAATGCACGGCAAAAAACACTTTAATTTTTAAAACTATGGTAAATAATGGCCTTGGGCGCTTGCGTTTACCCGGGCAAAGTCATAAGAGGAAGCGCCAAAGGTCGGGTGACCTGCGGCAATGCTTTGCTTCTGGGTTAACCCACCACGTTGTAATTCAGCAAGGGTGCCCGCTGCATGACTTCCTCCCCGTACAGCCGTGTTACAGAAGCTCTGGCATTTGACGATGTTCTTGTCGTTCCGGCTGCTTCCGATGTCGTGCCAGGTCAGACGATGGTTCGTACCCATCTGACGCGCTCCATCGAGCTTAATATTCCTCTGATCTCCTCTGCCATGGACACGGTTACGGAAGAGCAGATGGCAATTGCCATGGCGCAGCAGGGCGGCCTTGGCGTTATTCATAAAAATCTCAAACCCGAAGAACAGGCCGAACATGTGCGTCGGGTCAAACGGTTTGAATCTGGCATGGTGGTTAATCCTGTAACGGTTGGCCCAGACCAAACCTTGGCGGAAGTGCGTGAGATCATGCATCGTCATGGCATTAGCGGCTTGCCCGTTGTTCAGCCTGATAGCCAGAAACTTGTAGGGATTCTCACAAACCGCGATGCGCGTTTTGCCGTTGACCCCAATCAGCGTGTATCCGAATTAATGACCAAGGATCGTCTGGTAACGGTCAAAAATGGTGTTGACCCCGATACGGCGCGCCAGCTTTTGCACAAACACCGGATTGAAAAACTGCTGGTTGTGGACGATGCAGACCGTTGCGTTGGCATTATTACCGTCAAGGATATGGATAAGGCCGTAACCCACCCTCTGGCCATCAAAGATAGCATGGGTCGCCTGCGCTGCGCTGCAGCTACAGGGGTAGGAGAAGAAGGATTTAGCCGCGCCAAATTACTGATTGATGCCGGTGTTGATGTACTGGTGGTAGATACAGCCCACGGTCATTCGGCTGGTGTGCTGGCTGCTGTGGAACGCCTGAAGGCACTTGATGACGACATTCAGGTTGTTGCCGGGAACGTGGCCACGCCAGAGGCTGCACGCGCTTTGGTATCAGCTGGTGCTGATTGCGTTAAAATCGGCATTGGTCCCGGCTCCATCTGCACCACACGAATTGTTGCTGGTGTAGGCGTGCCACAGTTTTCGGCTATTCTGGAAACATCGCTCGCCTGTAAGGAAATGGACGTGCCGTGCATTGCTGATGGCGGTATCCGCACATCAGGTGATATTGTTAAGGCCATTGGTGCTGGTGCCGATGTTGTCATGATCGGCTCCTTGCTTGCGGGGACGGAAGAAGCTCCGGGCGAAGTATTCCTGTATCAGGGACGTTCCTATAAATCTTACCGTGGTATGGGCAGCCTCGGAGCCATGGCGCGTGGTTCGGCAGATCGCTACTTCCAGCAGGAAGTCAAGGATGCGCTTAAACTTGTGCCAGAAGGGATCGAAGGTCGCGTACCCTACAAAGGCAGCATGGCAGCCGTTATTCATCAGCTTGTCGGTGGATTGAAAGCAGGCATGGGCTATACAGGTTCGCGCGAAATAAGCGATTTGCAGGTGCGGGCCAAATTCCGCCGCATTACTGGTGCGGGCTTGCGTGAAAGCCATGTGCACGACGTTTCCATCACGCGTGAAGCCCCTAATTATCGTCAGGACTGATCTGTTTTTATGACACCTACTGCCAGACTTGCCGCCAGCATTGACCTGCTGACGGCTATGGAGGCGGCACCACGCAAACCTGCGGATGCCGTTGCCAACAGCTTTTTCAGAGAAAGACGCTATATTGGCGGCGGCGACCGGCGTGCCATTTCCGGTCTCGTGTGGGACATCATGCGCAACTGGCGCCGACTTGGGTGGTGGCTGGAGCAGAATGGAAGTGCTGCCAGCCCTCGAATGCTGGCGGGTGCCCAATTGGTTTTCGACCGTACCCCCATGGAAAAACTGTCGTCCATTTATGGTGGTGGCCGCTTTGCGGCAGGTGCCCTAAGCGAGCATGAGCAAAATGTTCTAACAGCTTTAGTGGGTAAAGAGCTGGATAGTGCAGATATGCCCCGCGCTGTTCAACTGGAGGTACCTGACTGGCTGCTGCCAAAACTGGAAGAAACATTTGGTTCTGATCTGGAAGCCGAAATAAAGGCGATGGCAGAACCTGCATCTTTGGATCTGCGCATTAACATGCTCCGGACCACCCGCTCGGAAGCCATGCACGCCTTGGCGCGTGAAGGATTACATGCGGAGGAAACAAAGCTTTCACCTTGGGGATTACGGCTGGAAGGCCGCCAGCCAGTGACTGCCAGCAAGCCATTCAGGGATGGTCTGGTCGAAATTCAGGATGAAGGCAGCCAGCTTGTGGCGGCAATGGCTGGTGTTGAACCAAGTATGCGCGTTCTGGATTATTGCGCAGGAGCCGGAGGGAAAACACTGGCACTTGCTATGATGATGGAGAACAAAGGGCATATTGTAGCCTGCGATGTCTCTGTTGTCCGCTTGGAAGGTGCCGTTAAAAGATTGCGCCGGGCAGGGGTGCATAATGTAGAACGCCACCTACTGACAGAAGGAGACAAATGGGCCAAGCGTCGCGCAGCTTCTTTTGACCGGGTGTTGGTCGATGCTCCATGTAGTGGTACAGGCACATGGCGGCGAAACCCGGATGCACGCTTCCGCACAACTCAGCTTGATCTGGAGGAGTTGTTGGTCAAACAGGCAGTTATTATGGATAGAGCCGCAGCGCTGGTTAAGCCCGGTGGACGCATGATCTACGCAACCTGCTCCTTGCTCAAGGCAGAGAATGCAGGACAGGTAGAGCTATTTTTATCCCGTCACCCTGACTTTAAACTTGTGTCTTCCAACTCTCCTGTTTTGCCAGAAGGCTTGAGAGAAAAAAGCATGATCAGCCTGACGCCCGCCAAAGATGAGACAGATGGCTTTTTTGCTGCTGTTTTGGAGCGATTTTCCCCTGAAGGCTGAGCGCTCTCAACAGCAAGAGTCATTTTAAAACGTCTATTTTAAGGTCTATCTTGTCGGTTTGATGTATAATTGCCATGCCTTCGTGTTTCATGCATGGCAGGATATGGATCACATTTGACCAAAAGATAGGCCTTTATGACCGATAGTGTAATTCTATTTGTCTTTTTTGTGCTGGGCGGCAGTATGCTTGCGCAATGGACGGCATGGCGCTTCAGGCTGCCCGCTATTGTGCTTCTGTTCTCTCTTGGATTGTTATACGGACCTGTGTTGCAGGTCATGCATCCATCGGAAATGATTGGCTCTGCCTTCCATCCCATGGTCTCGCTAGCTGTTGCGCTGATTGTGTTTGAAGGTGGCTTGGCCCTCGACTTCCGACAATTAAAGGAAGCCGGGGAGGGGGTTTTACGCTTAACTCTGGTCGCTCTTCCCATCAATTTTCTGTTGGGTAGCCTTGCCGCTCATTTCATTGGAGGCATGGGGTGGGGGCCCGCTTTTTTGTTTGGGTCCATTGTTGTGGTAACCGGCCCTACTGTGGTGCTGCCACTTTTACGCCATGCCAAACTTAAACCACGTATTGCTGCTTTTTTACGATGGGAAGCCATTCTTAACGACCCAGTGGGTGCAATTTTAGCAACTTTGGTGCTCGAAGTGCTGCTAATGCGACCAGGGGAGGGATCTGGTACGGTTTTTGCTGCCATTGTACCTCATATGCTGGCCAGCGCAGCATTGATGATCGGGTTTGGCATTGGCACTGCGTGGTGCGTCAGATGGCTGTGCGTACGTGATCTGTTGCCAGACGTTATGAAATTGCCGCTGTTCATTACTCTGGCTCTCATGCTGTACGTTATGGGTACGCTAAGCATGGATGGTGCCGGCCTTATTGCCTCTACCGTATTTGGCATGGGACTTGCCAATTTGCGTATTCCCGGAATGGGGGAGCTTCAGCGCATGAAAGAAGCTCTGGTTGTTCTCATAGTATCTGTTCTGTTCGTACTTTTAGCAGCTGACTTACAGCGGCATGAGTTAACCAGTATCTCATGGGCTATCGCCGGGTTAACCTTGGCTGTTTTGTTTTTGGTTCGTCCTTTGGGAATATGGCTGGCAACCATCGGCTCCAGCCTTAGCTGGGCAGAACGTTTTTTTGTCGGCTGGATTGCACCTCGTGGCATTGTGGCAGCTGCCGTTGCCGGAATCGCAGGCGTGCGTTTGCAAGATGCAGGCTACCCCGGCGCAGGGTTGGTCATGCCCGCCGTTTTTGCCGTCATTGCATCGACTATGATTTTACACGGGTTTTCTCTGATCCCTCTGGGCCGCAAGCTGCATCTGACTCTGTCCAATCAGCCTGCATTGGCCATTGTGGGGGCAAGCAACTGGTCTAGCCAACTGGCACAGATTGTGCACGCGGTCGGCACTCCGGTGTTGCTGGTAGACAGTTCTGCCCGAGATTTGGCAAATGCACAAAAAGCAGGGGTTCCTGTTTTGTGCACAGAAGTTCTTTCCGAGGAAGGAGCAGAAAGTCTGGAGGAACGCCCTGCAGACTACCTGATCGCGGCCACACCAGATGCAATTTATAATGGACTGGTCTGTGCCCATTTGGCGCCTCATTTTGGTCACCAGCGCGTTTATCAGGTCAGCCCCGGCATAGCCCGCCTTGACCAGTATCGTGGCCTCAGCCGTGAGGCACGCGGCAAACTGTTAGGTCAACCAGGGTGGAACTTCACCCTTTTGGAAACACTGGTCGCTCAGGGATGGCGCTTTGTTGCAAAAGACATAACGGAAGAAAACAAAGACCGCCTTTTGCAGGAAAACAGCGACTTTCTGATTTTTTTAATCATTCAGAAAGGAGCATCCATCACTGTTGTTTCTCTGGAAGAAGATGCATCCCCCCCCTTCTGGGCTGGTCTTGTGGCAATAGGTCTGATGCCTCCCTTACCGAGCCATGCTGAATCTCAGGATGGTACTTCGTCATCATGAATAGTTATACTCGTTGCGCCCGATGCAAGAACTAACCGTAAATCTTGCTCGGTTAAGGCTACGCAGCCTTCTGTAGGTGTATGGTCCGGTCGCTGCAAGTGCATGAAAATGGCCGAACCACAACCCGGTTTCGCAGGCGCATCATTGTAACCAATTACAACAATTATATTATAAAGGTCATCTTCCCTCCATAAGGCTTCATGTCGCGCTGGGTGAGGCCTAGTGATGAACTGGTTGTAGAGCGGGGCCCTCGGGTCATCGCACCAACCATCGAGTGGGCGTAGCGGCTCCATGGGCAAAATACTTGCAGGGGGCATTACGCGGTCGGCTCGATAATACACTTTTCTGAGAGTATATTGGCCAACAGGGGTACACATATCCCCCTCCCGTTTATGCCGTGTCATACCATTTTTACCGATAACAGCGGTCATTATTGTTTGCCCGCAATGCAGTTTTGCGTAGCTGCTACTGTCCGCTATGGGCCACACATGTATGATCATTTTTAACATCCTGCCTCTTTTCATGGCCTGCCATGCGGCTCACGTATCATGTCGGTTCTTACGTTGCGTGAAGATTCGTGGCACGGTAGCAAAAGAATAGGTCAGGCAGCCATTTACTGAAGGCTGACACAAGGAGATGGAACCACATGACGGGTGCACGCCCCATTTTGGTTGTTGACGACGATCAGGTCATCCGCCGCGCTTTAACAGAGCAGTTGCAGGTTGATGGCGAATTTCTGGTTCTGGAAGCCGCGACACTTGCAGAAGCTCGTGAAAAAATGAAGGGGCCGGATGCCCGGTGTGATGCCATCCTGCTCGATGTAACATTGCCAGATGGTGATGGACGGGACTTTTGCGCAGAACTCCGTAAGGAGGGGCTACGTATGCCTGTCATCATGCTGACAGGTTCTGACGATGAAGCAGATATTGTGCGCGGCCTAGATGCTGGTGCCAACGATTATGTTGCCAAACCCTTCCGTATTGCTGAACTTCTGGCGCGGCTACGAGCACAACTTCGGCTGTTTGAAAATAGCGAAGACGCGGTCTTTTCAATTGGGCCATATACCTTCCGCCCTTCCGCCAAACTCCTGCTGGAACCAGTCAAGAACCGCCGTATCCGTCTGACGGAAAAAGAAACCGCCATTCTAAAGTTCCTCTACCGTGCGGGTACACGCCCTGTGCCACGGCAGGTTCTCCTGAATGAGGTCTGGGGATATAATGCGGCGGTTACGACTCATACGCTGGAAACACATATTTACCGCCTCCGGCAAAAAATTGAACCAGATCCGGCTCATGCTTCTCTACTGGTAACAGAAGGGGGCGGTTATAGGCTTAACCCTGAAGTTATGGCCTGAATCCCAACCATAGTCCTCTCTCCTGCTGTGTCGCATCATATTATATGGCAACAAAGCAGGAGAGCATATACAATACCAATTATCGTGATCTCAATTTTTCCTAGAAAACCATGCTGTCGCGTTAGTAATTGAACCCAAGATTGCGCTACCTGCCAATAAACTGGCGGTTATAAGAAAAAAATAAGTTGGTCGGTCATGGTAAACAAACGCGCCAATTACACCACCGACCACAAAACTGCCGATAATCTGTAAATGTAACCACAGACGCTGTTTGATGGAGTAGCGATGTTCGTTGCTTACATTGTATCGCCATGAATCGAGTAAATCAGCAATTTCTATTCCGAGATCGGTCATCATACCGGTAATATGTGTGGTTCTTACAACCGACCCCGATATCCGAGTAACAGTGGCATTCTGTAAGCCCATAAGAAAAGCAAGAGTGAGTGCAGGAAAAAAACTAGCTTGATCAAATCCTCTAATCGCATTGACCAGCCCCATAAGCGCCAATAAACCGGCTTCCAACAAAATACTAAAGACGTACTTTGCGGGCCAACGCTGCCTGTGACCGATATTGACCAAAATGGTGCATATAACGGCCCCCAGCACAAAGCTTCCCCCCAATTCTAATGCGCGCAGCCCTTCCTGCAGTGCTCCTTTTTGTAAATTAAGAGCCAAAGCTGAAGCGTTGCCAGTCATATTGGCACAATAGTACCCAAATTCCATAAAACCCGCGACATTTATAGCCCCGGCGATCATAGCCAATGAACTGCCAAGCCTGCGGTTCATAACGAAATTACGTTTTTCCAGCTCCTGAAAGAGCATCGTTTCTCCCAGTTCATTCCTTCAGTAAACTCTGACTGCAAAAATATTGATTTTTTTGACTTTAATAGCAAATCCTCTCTTGCCAAAATGTACAGGATAGATGTATCTACCCCTCACAAACCGGGTGCGTAGCTCAGCGGTAGAGCATCGCCTTCACACGGCGGGGGTCACAGGTTCAATCCCTGTCGCACCCACCACGGTTTGCCCCAGTTTTCTGCGGGTTACAGAAAACAATCCACAAAATAATAAGCAACCTATCGGTCCATATCGAGCCATATTAAACCACATTAATCCGTGCCATTTTTTGATTGACTTTAAGTGCTGGGTTCTCATTATGTTTCCGTCTGGGAGGAAAGCAAATGAATGCCCGCTATGCGGGAGATCGCACAACTAGTTTTGCCAGCCCGGCATCCAATGCCGTTGAAGGACCGATTGATCTTTCCAGACTCTGGACCTAAGGTCAGGACTCATTCTTTAAGATAGAAGATGAAGCTTGCTGCGATGTGGATTGCGGACATGAATGTATGAGCGCAGCGATCGCATCGTGTTGCCACCTGTCGCCGGTGACCTTTCTTCGGTTTCGTCGGGGAGAGCTAGCAGCTGCGCGCCTACATCTTTGAAGTTACTGACCCGCTGTCAGATACAGACGAACAGACCGAGACTGACCATCACACACATGTGCTTTTAAGTTCAGGCCATCTTTTGTCCATCCGATATGGCGGTGGTCATACAATAGTCTCCGCCCAATCCGCAATGTGCCTATATCTCATGTAGAGATGAGCATTGGGAGACCATATCGAAGCACTCGAAAGTGAATTCCCTTCTAGAACCGCCTCTTGATTTTCAACAATTGCCGTCTCATAATAGAAAAGAGTATCATATATGAGGTTTTCAACTATGAAAATTAGTGGCTATACAAACATCACATATGATCTACCTGACAACGGTTCCAGAGCTAAAAATACCCCATCTCTTGCTCTGGATTTTAGTAACATGACCCCTCAGGAAATGGAATCTGCAAGAATAGAATTGGGGAATGAAGGAAAAATCTCCCTCCATCAAAGTACAGAAATGGCTTTAATGGATGGTTATGCGCTTATAGGTGTTAATGGTGGAAAACAGGTTGCTGGATCAACAAATATGTATTCAATGATTGATTCACTTCTGGATTATGCAGAAAAATATAGCACTATCAATGCCAAAGATAACATTGATTCTCTCAAAGCTCTGAGAGAAACTCTTGAGCAAAATGATGTGAATTACTCTCAGAATCGGTCTATAGTTGTATAAATTGTGGCAGACAGCAGGATTATCCGCTAAAAAACTTTCCAAACATTAAATGATTATCATATTTATTTTAAAATAATTTGTGGATATATTTAAAAATACAAACATTCCAAATGACGAGTTCAAAAAATCTCTAGGCTCAGGGCACATCCTTTAAGACAAAAGATGAAGGTATGAGCGCATCGGTCATATCGGGCCGTGCAAAGTTCGTACACCCTTTTTTAAATTGATTTTGAGTGCTGCGTTCTCATTATGTTTCTGTTGGGAGCAAATGAATGCACACTATGCGGGAAATCGCATAACTGGCTTTGCCAGCCCGGTATCCGATGCAGTTGAGGGGGGCGATTGATCTTTCCCAGCCTCCGAACCTGAAAAACTCCAGCGGCCGTGTTCAAGGCTTTCCAGAGTATCTCTTGGTTTTCCTTACCGTATATGGCTTTTCAGAAAGCATGATTGCGTGTAAGATAGATGTCTGACGCTTTCTTCATAATAGTAGAATGCTCAATTAGTGTGCGCTGGTAGCTCAGTTGGTTAGAGCGGGCCGCTCATAACGGCTTGGTCGCGGGTTCAAGTCCTGCCCGGCGCACCATTTTCCCCTTAATCATTAAAACGAATGAGACACTCACTATGACGACGAGCTGATTCGGCTTGTCGCCTAGATATTGGTCCGTGTCGTTTCCATTCCCACGCCATCTGTCTCATATCTGAAACAGGTTAGGTTTTTTGCTACAAACATATGTGAGAAAGCTTGTTTCAACTGTGGCAATTTCTGGGTGGTTCCTGTTCATCAGACAAAATTGGCTATGGGCAGAGTGTGCTTTACCAGTCTTACGCAATGTTCTGGCCGACTGAACACATTCAGAGAGAAACACAACATGCGAGAGAGCAATAAGAGGTTATTTTCAATTATAACCTCAGCCTTACTGGCTCTTATCGGGCTTTTCCTGTTTTTTGGAGGGGCAGAGCTGCTCATCCTTGGAGGATCCTGGTTCTATATTCTGGCTGGCGGTGTTATGCTCGCCGCAGCTTTTAGCGGCTTCAAAAACCCCAAACTGGCTTCCCGCCTGTATGCGGCCCTACTGCTGGTAGCGACTCTTTGGTCACTGCTGGAAGTCGGGTTTAATATATGGGGGCTGGAAGTCCGTCTGTTTACACTGATCGGCCTTGGTGCATGGCTCCTGCTGCCATGGGTCTGGCGGACAGGTGCCGACTGGCTGACAGACAAGCGTGAGGTATTGGGTGCCGTTGCTGTTTCCACTCTAGTTGTGGTGGCCAGCTGCTTTGCATCCTATTCCATCAATGGCACAGTCCCGGAAGCGCGTATGGCCGCACAGGGCCAGAGCGACGCAACATCTAACGGAGTAGCCGATGCAGACTGGTCTGCTTACGGGCGCACTGTTGGAGGAGATCGATACTCTCCGGTTGGTCAGATCACACCAGCGAACATCAGCCACCTCAAGCGTGCATGGATGACCCGTACAGGCGACGTGCAACAAGATGGGGAAGGGACTGTTGCTGGTCCGGATCAGGGGCATGAGTTCAATTTGGAACTGACCCCGATCAAAGTAGGTGACACGCTGTACATGTGCACACCGCACAGCTGGGTCATGGCGGTAGATGCCCTGACGGGTAAGGTCAAATGGAAATTTGATTCTAAACCGGCAACGGCTGACCTGGATAAAAACGTCTATCTAGCTTGCCGGGGCGTGTCTTACTACCACATCCCTGATGAAATCCAGACAAGCTGCCGTAACCGCATTTACTCCCCGGTTGCAGATGTACGGATGGTCGCTGTGAATGCAGAAACCGGCCAGCCTTGCGATGACTTTGGTGATCACGGCTTTATCTCGCTGCGGGATTATCTGGGGCATGTCCCCCACGGCTTCCACTTTGTTACATCACCGCCAATGGTGGCAAAAAATCGTCTGATTACTGGTGGCTGGATCTTTGATAATCAGGCCAACTTTGAGCCATCTGGTGCCATACGTGCATTCAATGCCACCACCGGTGCGATTGAATGGGCATGGGACGTTGGGCACAACCCCGAAACATGGAAACCCGGCCCGAACGATGAACTGACGCGTGACACGCCCAACGCTTGGGGTGTTTACACGGCAGACCTTGACCTTGGTCTGGTTTATATTCCAACTGGTAACTCTCCGCCGGACAACTGGGGTGGCTCACGCCGTCCGTTTGATGATGCATCTTCGAGTGCGACCGTCGCTCTCGATATTGAAACCGGTGAACGCCGCTGGATTTACCAGACAGTGCACCACGACCTGTGGGACATGGATATTCCGTCTGGCCCATCCATGGTTGATCTGCCGGGCCCGAACGGGGAAAATATTCCGGCTCTTGTGCAGAGCACCAAACGCGGCGAGTTTTTTGTTCTTGACCGTCGCACCGGTGAACCTGTTCCGGGTTATCCTGTGGCAGAAAAACCTGTACCAACGGCAGGTCACGCGCCGGATGACCGTGTGTCTCCCACACAGCCTTACCCCACGGCCATGCCTTCCCTTACGCCGCCTGATCTGAAAGAAGCGGATATGTGGGGTGCAACGCTACTGGACCAGATGATCTGCCGCATCCAGTATCGTCAATCAGCTTATGAGGGACAGTTTACACCACCACATGTTGGCAAAACGACCATTGTCTATCCCGCTTTCTATGGCGTTGTAGACTGGCAGGGTATTACCATTGATCCGCAGCGTAAGCTCCTGCTGGCCAATGCAAGCTACTTGCCATTCCGCATCCGTCTGGAAAAACGCCAGACATTGGAAGCTCCAGGAACACTGCCCAAATGGGATGGTAAAGGTGAAGAACCGGCAGCCAAAGGTGATGCCCTCTCGGTCTCTCCTGATTACGGCACGCCATATATTGCCTACACCAACCCTTGGCTGAATCCGCTGCAGATCCCTTGCAAAGGACCAGTATGGGGCACGCTGACTGCAATCGATCTTGTGAGCAAAAAAATCGTGTGGCAGCACCCAGTTGGAACAACCCGCGATACAGGGCCTTTCCGGACCCACAACAACCTGCCTCTGCCTACGGGTATGTATAATATTGGCGGGAACATTGTGACCAAGGGTGGTGTTGTGTTCATGGGCGCGACTGCGGACGATTATCTGCGTGGCTTTGACCTTGCTACCGGTAAAGTCATCTGGAGCGACCGTCTGCCAGCTGGTGGTCAGGCCACCCCGATGTCCTACGAAGCCGGTGGTAAACAATATGTTGTGATGGCCGCTGGTGGTCACGGGGGCCTTGGCACCCGAAGCGGTGATTACATCATTGCTTACACGCTTGATGGCACACAGGGCTCCAAAGCCCAGTAACTGTGTATTCCATGTGGGGCTCCTGATTTATTCTGGAGCCCCATTACTTTCATATACGGAAATCCGTCTGATGCATCTGACAGAAAAGCCAGAGCGGCTGCGCTCTCTGCTTCGCCTCGTCATACCTGGTGTGGTTCTGGTTTATGCGTCCTCGGCCCATGCGGCTGATGTAACGCTCGGCATTATTGGACCGCACGAGTATGATTTGCCGGTTGATTTTAAACCATTCAACGTACTGGTACAGTATGGTGATGGAAATGCCGCTGGCAGCACATATAATAGCCTAGGCCAACGTCAGGCCCGGGGTGGTAGCCATACATGGGCGGGCATGACCAAATATGTGCATTTCCGTAGCTTCGAGGCCATTCCACACGTTGGGTTTGCATTCGAACTCATCCAGTCGGAAAGCTATACTCTGGCTAATGGTACGGATTACGGTGGTTTGGGGCCAACTATTGTTGGACCAGCGGCATGGTTTAAGCCCAATGCACATAGCACTTTGGGCATACAGACATTTATGCAAACACCTGTAGGTACACGTGATGCCACGTCCCCTCAATACTGGTCCAATATATCCAGTATTATTTTTGACTACGAATGGGATCACTTTAGTTTTGATGGTGATCTTGGTACAGTTGTTGGTTCTACCAAACATGTAAAAGGCCAGCACAGCTATTCGCCCGGAGTGGTTTTTTATTCCAATTTGCGATTTAGCTGGAAAGCGACCAAAAAGCTGGAGCCATTTTTGGCACTTGACTGGCAGAATGTGACTGGCACTTATGATAATACCACCAAGCGTTACCTGGATGATTCAAATAGTAGGGAAACCACTCTCGGGCTTGGACTTATGTACAATGTTTCTCAGCATATTTCTATTACAGGGCGTTACTCTCATTCGCTTGAAGCGCGCAATACGCCAGAAACAAACGCCTACTACGTAAAATTTGTCTATCTGTGGTAAACAGAACTGCATAAAAGAGTTATTATTCTTTCAGAATAATATAAAATTTTCTTTAAATTTTGTTGTGATATGCAGTATCATAGCAGCCAAACTCCAACCTCATAGCTTGTTATCAAGCGAAAAAGGATAAAAACGGGTTAATTGGTGAAACACTGCATGAATGGCAACTGGAGTAGGGGCGATATGGCAGAGGACGATATTCTGCCACGTCCGATCGACCAAAATACTCCGACAACAAGCGACGTACGCATCCAACAATCTTGGGAGCGCTGTGCTTCTGCCTATAATATGGACCCCGCACAGGGGTGGATAGCCGATGTATTATCGGGCGCAGAATTCCGGCAGGCAAGTGGCCGTTCGGCCTTACTCCTTAAATCTGCTATGGGAGAAATGCGTCGCCTTTTTGATCTCGTGCAGGGTATGGGCTTGATGGTGCTTCTCGCCGACCCAGATGCTACAATTTTAGCCCGTTGCGCGGATGAAACCCATTTATCAGTCTGCCGTCGGTTACATTTGCGAAAAGGAGCCATCTGGCATGAATCCGCTGCTGGCACGAATGGTGTCGGCACATGCGTAAAAGAAAAATGTCCTATATTCTTGGGTCAGGGCGAACACTGGCGTTTCTGCTTTTCGTTACTAGCAAGCTATGCTGCTCCAGTTTTTGATGCCCAAGGGCGTGTGGCTGGAGCACTGAACTTAGCGGCTTTTAGTGGCAATACAACCAAACCGTATGCTGCATTAGTTATGGAAACCCTACTCCAATCCGGCAGGCGCATAGAAGAGCAACTCTTTCGTGCCCATTATGCGGGGCATAAAATTTTAACCTTAGGTCCTGCGGAGGGATGTTCCTCTCCCTTGGTTGCTTTGAATACCGACGGGGAAGTCACTGGGGCAACGCACTCCAGTCGGATGTTAATGGGCTGGACGGATGACATGATCAAAGATCATCCCAATCTTTTAACAGAACTGGAATCTGGAACAGAAATAAGTTTGCAAAAAGCAGAAGAAAGCGTTGTTCGTTCTGTATTAGCGACCAGTCATGGTAACGTCGCTGCCACGGCCCGCAGCTTGGGTATTAGCCGCGCAACGCTCTATCGTAAGATGAAAGCTCTTAATATTCAGTAAAATCAATCAAACGCTTAACACCCGATATGTATTTGACTTACGGATAAGCTCTCTGAAAAATCGTAATACAACTCATTATGGTTGACTACGCATGGCTACAGGGAAATCAAATACAACAGCTTGCGCAATATATGCACCGGCAAAATGTTTAAACGCATCATGTGCGGGGTCAAAGTATCGTATGTCAGTTACAATCGGACGACCCACATAAAAATTACGATCTCCTTCAGAAGCAAATGTAACCAGATAACCTTGCTCTAAACCAATATCTGCATTTTCGCCGCTTATTTGAGGTCCAGTTTCCAGCGAGAGAATAACCTTTTTCCCATCCATCCGATGTGAAAGCTCGGCCAGCTCCATAAATCGTTTTGTAACCTCAAAACGTTCCGCTCGTGTAGTCTGTGGTTTAAAGCGGAACATAACCATGTGCCGGATTGTGCCGGGCTTAAAGTCAGGTGCAGTAAAACGCACCTGACCAACCCTACGCATCTCTGCTTGCACTTGCTGCGCGGCTAAATCCAAAGGAGCAGCCAAAACGCTCGCCTTTATGCACAAGGAACTTGTTGCATAAAGGCCCGCACAAAACATCCCGAGAATTAATTTATATTGCATAATTTTGCTCAATAAAAACATCAATAGGGCAGGCGGCTTAACTACAGTCAGGGGGCTGGGTTTGAGTGAATCTGATGAATGGCATTTATTTGTGTTTCCAACTCAGATGTAATGGGCAGATCCAACGACCCCAGAAGAGTTTTAAGCTGAGTTATGCTTGTCGCTCCAATAATATTTGACGTAACAAATGCTCGGCTCGTAACAAACGCAACGGCCAGTTGAATGGGGTTGATCCCTTCGCGCTGAGCAAGCGCGTGATATGCAATAATGGCCTCATCGACCCCCGGCTTCTCATAACGTTGAGCGCGATTGAAAAGAGTAGTACGTGCACCAGCTGGCCTGGCACCATTTAGGTATTTCCCGGTCAGGTAGCCTTGTGCCAACGGCGAATACGCCAGCAACCCTACACGCTCCTGCATGGCCATTTCGGCCAGACCAATTTCAAACGTCCGATTTATCAAGTTATATGCGTTCTGAATGGAAGCAACACGAGGTAGTCCGGTTTTGGAAGCCGTTAGAAAACTGGCTACTCCCCATGCCGTTTCATTTGAAAGTCCGACATGGCGAATTTTCCCTTCGCAAACAAGGTCTCCCAACACTCCTAATGTTTCCTCAACAGATATGGATTCATCTGATGGCAAATCTTTAAACGTGGTGCCACCGTCCCCAAACAAAGGAACTCTTCGGTCTGGCCAATGCAGTTGATATAGATCTATATAATCTGTTCCAAGCCGACGTAGCGAACCTTCCAAGGCATAGCGGATCTGCCTAGGACTCAGGCGCGCCTGCTCTTCCTCAGGTCTAAGCCATGGAAATGAGGAACGCCCGGCAACTTTGCTGGCAATAATCAGTTTATCTCGACCACCGCGTTCTTTTAACCAGTTTCCAATAATGCTCTCTGTTGCACCATATGTTTCTGCTCGAGGAGGAATGGCATAAAGTTCTGCGGTATCAATAAAATTAATACCATGGTCCACAGCCGTATCGAGCTGCGCATGTCCTTCAGCTTGTGTATTCTGCTGACCAAACGTCATTGTGCCAAGGCAGAGTTCACTCACCATAATGCCTGTACGGCCAAGTTCACGCTTATCCATTATTATGTGCCCGCTACGTTTATATATAAACCAATATTCCACTTACAATGGAATAAAAACATATTCCAAACAACACGAAAACATTCTAAAATGTAAAACATATGTAATATGATAGTGAAAAATTAAATCATCCGTTGAAATTGTAAAATAACTTCCTATTTTATCTGTGGAATTCTAAAATTTTTTGGAGGACAATATGCTCACACTTAAAGATATTGCTCGTGAGGTCTCTTCCGTTCATTTACCTAATTATAATCCTTTAAATATTCAAAAAGGAATTGTGCATTTTGGTGTGGGTAACTTCTTTCGTGCACATGAAGCTTTGTATATTGAAAACATCCTTAAAAAAGAACCAACATGGGGTATTGTGGGTGTTGGCCTCACAAACGGTGAGCATTCGATTCAAAAAGCAGCCATGTTCAAAGCGCAAGATTGTCTTTACTCGTTAACCGAATGTGCACCAACAGGCGAACGATCCGTTAGAATTATTGCGGCTTTGCGTGATTATTTATTAGCTCCCGAAAATCCGGAAGATGTTCTGGAGCACTTAAGCAATCCTGATATCCGTATTGTTTCCATGACCATAACAGAAGGTGGCTACAATATTGATGAAAAAACAGGAGAATTTGATCTTCAATCTCTAGCAGTTCAGCGCGATTTAAAAAATCCAGAAAAGCCAGAAACGGTTTTTGGCTATGTTGTGGAGGGATTACGCCGCCGCCGCGATAGGGGGCTTAAAGCATTTACCATCTTATCTTGCGATAATTTGCGTCATAACGGTAATATTGCCAGAAAAGCATTTTTAGGCTTTGCATGTGCGCGAGATCCAGAGTTGGCACAATGGATTGAACAGAATGCCACTTTCCCTAACAGCATGGTTGACCGCATTACTCCAACAGTGACAACCGATATTGCCAAGCAATTAAACACAGCCAGTGGATTGACAGATACCTTACCAGTCGTTGCCGAGGATTTTAGGCAATGGGTTCTGGAAGATAATTTTGCCGATGGTCGCCCGGATTTAGTCAGCGCTGGTGTTCAGTTTGTGTCCGATGTTGCTGATTATGAACATGTTAAAATCCGTATGCTGAACGCCTCTCACATCATGCTCAGTTTTCCAGCTATTCTACTCGGATATGCTCACGTAGATCAGGCTGTTAAAGACCCTGCACTAAAAGAGAATACTGAAAACTTTTTAAATCTGGACGTTATTCCCACACTAAAAGCCCCTCCTGGCGTTGACTTGCAACACTATATGCTGACCGTTCTGAATCGCTTTTCTAACCCTGCAATGGCTGACCAGACCTTAAGAATTGCCAGCGATGGGTGTGCAAAAATTCAGGTATTCTGGACGGAAACGGTTCGACATATACTCATTGAGAATAGAGATTGTTCGCGTATTGCCTTCGGTATCGCTGCCTATTTAGAAATGTTGCGCGGTAAAAATATCCTTGGACAAACATATACAATAACTGAACCCGCTTATACAAAAGAACAGAATGCACTTATCCACTCAAGTGATTTTTCTGCTGGATTAAAATTACCAGCATTTGATGCATGGAGAGATCTTGATACAAGCGTATTAGACGCAAAGGTCATTGAGCTTCGTAAAATTATTCGTTCTCAAGGAATTTTATCCGCATTATCTGCCATCAGACAACCATAATGCCTTATCATTAATTCGTATTGTGTGTTTTGATACTGAGCAAGAGATTGTGTATATTTTCACAATCTCTTGTGATTTGAGAGAAAAATGAAACCATTTTATTCATCATATCGTTAGGCGTAGGATTGTAATTCAAATACCCTCAAAATAGAAAATAAGCACATTGATAAATTTTATTTTCTAAAAAATACTCCATTATATTTTTTAATTACACAAAATATTGACCAAAATCCTCTTTATATAAAAATATTATACTTTAAGTATATCAGAAAATAATCAACTTGACCAACGCTCAATAAAACTGGAGGCACCATGACTGCACCATATATTCTACGGGATATTCCCATTGGCATTGATGCCACCGGCACCCGTGACGAAAGTGATTCCATGGGGATGATTGATGTTCCCGCAGACCATTACTGGGGAGCACAAACTCAGCGTAGTTTGATACATTTTTCCATTGGTCATGAGCGAATGCCAATGGAATTATGCCGTGCATATGGGATTGTAAAAAAAGCTGCGGCACAGGTTAATCTTGCCGATAATCGCTTGCCGGACTGGAAAGCCGCAGCGATCATTCAAGCTGCAGATGAGGTTGCAACCGGACATTTGGATAGTGAATTTCCCCTTTTTGTATGGCAGACCGGATCTGGCACACAAACCAACATGAATGTGAATGAAGTTATTGCAAACCGCGCCATCCAGTTACTTGGAGGGCAAATTGGTTCCAAAACACCCGTTCACCCGAATGATGATGTGAATATGGGTCAATCTAGTAACGACTCATTTCCTACTGTCATGCACGTTGTTACCTTGTTGGAAATGGAAAACTCCCTTGTTCCGCAAATTACAGATTTAATTTCCTGCATTCGCAATAAAGCCAATGAGTGGAGCAACATTGTTAAAATGGGCAGAACACATTTGCAGGATGCCGTTCCACTAACGGTAGGGCAGGAGTGGTCAGGCTGGGCACAACAACTTGAAAACGCACTGAATACACTACTTTCTGCCCGGTCGGGCCTGGCAGAACTAGCGGCAGGTGGTACGGCTGTAGGTACTGGATTAAATGCCCCCAAAGGCTTTGGCAAAGCCATTGCCGAGCATATTGCCGCTTTAACAGGCAAACCTTTTATAACCGCTCCCAATAAATTTGCGGCTCTTGGCGGGCTGGATGCCATGGTACAGACATCTGCCGGGTTGCGTGGATTAGCTGTCGTCTTAATGAAAATTGCGAACGACATGCGGTGGTTAGGGTCTGGACCGCGATGTGGATTATCCGAACTTTTTTTACCAGAGAACGAGCCTGGCTCCTCCATTATGCCAGGCAAAGTCAACCCAACACAGTGCGAAGCACTGGTTATGATCGCTACCCAAGTAATGGGTAATGATACAACAGTTGCATTTGCCGGTGCTCAAGGGAATTTTGAACTCAATGTTATGCGACCGGTGATCGTGGCCAATGTTTTACAATCGATCCGAATTTTGGCTGATGGATGCAGAAATTTCCGGAGGTTTTCAGTAGAAGGTACAAAATTAAACGAGGCGAAAATTAAGCATTATGTTGATGTATCTGTTATGCTGGTAACTACTCTAAGCCCAGTTATCGGATATGATAAAGCCTCAGCCATTGCCCACCGCGCCATGGAACAGAATGAAACGCTAAGAGATGCCGCATTGGCATCAGGCGTAAGCGCTGCACTCTTTGACCAGCACGTTGATCCCCGTCAAATGGTTGGAGATGGATTGGCTGGAGCATAAGCTTTCTGTAAATCACAAACTTTCAACTTATGATTGAGTTTAAATCCATCAAAACACTACACCTCATCTAAATGACTAAACAAAAAAAGGAGGCATATGGAATGCCTCCCTTTTAATACGCTTTAGTGGTTTATGGGTCTTTACGCCGTTTGCTGCGCACCGCGAAAATCAGCATGTCTGGATTGTTTTTTCTTTTTCTCCAGCATTTCGGTGTGGCGGCGCGCTTCAGGCGAAATCCGCAAGCATAGTGTCATCACACCAGCCAGCAAATAAAGCCCCGAGAAGCTCCATATAACCCCCTCTAACCCCATACCAAACCATGATTCGCAAACACTAACAACAGCGGGTCCAACCCACGTGCTAGCCCCAGCGCCTAAACCCAGAATGGAAAGAGCCGCTGCTTTTTCCTTAGGGCAGATTAAAGGCATTAGACCAGACATAGGAACGAATGCCGCAACAGTTCCGCCATAAACAAAACCGGCAATCGCAGCCAGAGCAAAATTACCAGGGTACCATAACGGCACATAGTAAAAGAGTGGAATTGTTACGCAACATCCAACACAACCACCAATGGCAATAACAAACCGATGCCCGAGTTTGTCAGCCAGCATACCTGCAGCAAGATTAAACAGAATATTGCCCAGAAAAATAAGAGAAAGAAGATCAAGCCATTGCGATTGAGAAAAATGGAGTTGATCAACAAAAAATGCTGGCATAATTGCTAAAAAAGCATACTCAGACGAGGTGTTAATAGTCCTGATAATTCCAGATGCAAAAGTTTTGGGTTCACGCCACATAATGCTGATTGAACCAAAGAATATCTGCTTTTTATCAGCATTGGCCTGAGCCAGAGGTTTGGCTCCAATAGGTTCACGCACGCACAGCAGAGCAATCAGGCCACCAGCAATAACTAATCCGAGCGAGGACCAAAACGTCGCCAATTCACCAATGTAGGGAATAGTATAACGTGCAAACTGAGACCCTAATGTTGGCAATCCGGCCGAAAAAGAAAACCAGAACCATCCTGCTGCAGATCCTAGCATTCGCGCGGGAGTAGCAGCTGCAATCCAGACCAGAAAACCATAGGCAAACAATGGATATGCAAAGCCACGCAATGTGTAAAACAATAAGGTCATGGACAAATTGTCCGGCCCTAATCCCAGAGATAGAAAACCGACCTCAAGCAGCGCCCAAAGTAACAAACCAGCCCACATGGTGCGCTTTGGCCCATAAAGATCTGAGAGTGGCCCCGCCAGCCATGCAGAAAGCATGACTGTTACCCCATATGTTGTGAACATAAGGTTTACGTCACCCTGACTATGCCCGTGGTGCAGCATATAAGTGTCAAGGTATCCAGCTTCCACCCCATCGCCGACCATAAATAAAAGCAGGCCGACAAAACCAAAAAAAAGTGGCTGAGGAATACCCAAAAGGGCGGCAAGTCCACGCTGCGGCATGGATGATTGAGGGCTTGTCTCTGGCAAGACGCTCTCTCCTTATGTAATTTTTTGCAGTCTGCTAAACAAATAAAGCCCTAAGGAGTAAGGGACACAGACATGCGTGATGCCAGCTCAGAATAAAAATTCTGAGCTACAAAGATACGAGCACGAAAACAGGATCGCGCATCACGAAAAAGAAGCACAGGAATGTGCAGTTGCAGTATCATATAAACATAAAATCATTGAGACTCAAGATATTTTTTATAAATAACCCAGAGAGTAAAAAATATTATTTAAAATAACGGATTATATTCTTAACTATAATCCGAATTTATTATTTTCAATAACTATATATTTAATTATTTTTATTATTCTAATACATGGGTTTTTTATTTTCCCCCATATTGAAAAAATTTCAAAATAAAAAATGTACCCAGATGTTCCCAAAAAGAAATCAGAATCAGCTTCAGATTTACAGAATAACTATGTAGTTTTTTATTAATTTCGAACAAATATTTATATAGATTACCTAACCGCCTAATCTCTTATCTCTTATCTCTTATCTCTTTCAAGATGAGACAAATCATTAACCAGATCATTTATTGGAAATGACCAATTCAATGCCTCTGGCTGCTGATAAATACGTAATTTATCATACCACGGAGAATCTTTACGCCCACAAAGCCAGCGCCAGCACTGATCATAACGAGACAACATCCAGACTGGCTTACCAAGTCCAGCCGCTAGATGCACAACAGATGTATCGACCGCAATAACCATATCCAGATTACTCACTAAGGCAGCGGTATCATCAAAATCATGTAGCAATTTCGAATGGTCTACTAACTTCATACCTACAGGCGGCGTTTTAGCCTGAATACTTTTTTCCCCCACCTGCAGACTATAAAATAAAACATTGGGGACTTTAGCTAACGGTGCCAAGCTTTGCAGACTAATAGATCTTCTCTTATCCACAAACTCCACATATCTCACTTCACGATGAGGGGATCCCGCCCAAACTAGCCCAATCCGTAATGTTGGTACGCAGGCGTTAAAAAATAGGTCTTTTTCTAATCGTTTTTGCCAAGCAGCTACCTTGGCAGGATCTGGTTTCAGATATCCCTTACTCAATGGAATAGTTTGCAAAGTTGTTCCTAAAAAATACGGTAAACTCCCCACAGAACATTCTAAATCATGAGGAGGAGCAACATCATCAACTGTAATAAATAGCTGATTAGGGAAAGAACGCTGCAATAATGTTAAAAGTTCTTTTCTTACTTTTACAATAACCTGGCCACCACGCTCTGCAACAAACGGAACAAAACGCACGAATTGCAGCATATCTCCAAATCCACCTTCTGTATGAATAAGGAGGGTTTTGCCTACAAATGACTCTCCATTCCACAATGGTCCTTGCAGATTATGCTTACCAATAATATTACTGTTCCAGCGCCATTCATACGCTTTAAACCCTTCTATATACTCGCCTTGAGCAAGAAGAGAGAGGGCATAGTTCGTACGGCTCTGCCCATTATTAGGCTCAATCTTTATAGCCATTTTATGAAAATTCTGCGCCAGAGAATGTCGTCTCTGCCCATCCAACGCCACACCTAAATTACTCAGAGCCAAAGCATGTTGCGGCTGGAGTTTAAGGCAGGTTTTATAAGATTCAATTGCGCCTCGGTAATCCTGTTGTTCAAACAGCACATTTCCAAAGTTTGACCACGCATCTGCCATATCTGGCTTAATTTTTACAGCGCGCTTTAATAGATCTTGAGCGGCACGGAATTCACCGAGTGAACACAACAATCCACCATAATTATTAAGCACATAAGCATTATTCGGATCTTTCTGTAATTCTACCTGATATGCAGCAACAGCCTCCTGCAGACGATTAGCGCGATGTAGTGCAGCACCATCCATAACTTGCGTAGCAGACATAGTCGATTTTTCAGAAGGCGAAGTATGCGACATGGCTTTACAACTCAAGTATCATTAAGGGCGCAAATAGTGCAGCTTCTATCGAAGAAAATAATTATGCTGATTTTATAAATCCGACCAGTTTTTCGGCTTCCATTACAATGGGCTCTGCAATGGCCTGAGCACGCTGGGCACCATTGTGTAAAATCTGCACAAGATGCGCCTCATCCTGTAAAAGTTGAGATGTTTTAAGTGCAATGGGGGCAATTTCATTAACAACCACTTCAGTCAGAGCTGTTTTAAAAGGCCCAAAACCTTGACCTTGGTGTAAATTCAGCACTTGCTGAATACTCATACCAGACAAAGCCGCATAAATGGAAACCAGATTTTTAGCTTCTGGGCGGTTTACTAACCCCGAAGGATCAGATGGAAGTACATCTGCATCGGTTTTTGCACGTTTAATTTTTAATGCGATTGTATCGGCATCATCTGTCAATTCAATCCGACTTTGCGCCGATGGATCTGACTTGGACATTTTTTTTGTCCCGTCGCGCAAACTCATCACACGCGCAGCTTCTGGCGGAATAAGAGCTTCTACCTGCGGGAAAAACTCCACGCCGTAATCATGATTAAATTTTTGAGCTATATCGTTGGTTAGTTCAAGATGCTGTTTTTGATCTTCACCCACGGGAACACGAGTTGCTTTATATGCTAATATGTCTGCCGCCATCAGGTTGGGATAGACATACAGGCCGGCAGAATGATTTTCCCGATCCTTACCTGCTTTATCTTTAAATTGTGTCATGCGGTTCAACCAACCAAGCCTAGACACACAATTAAAAATCCAAGCCAGACGTGCGTGAGCCGATACAGCAGACTGATTAAACAGAATGTGTCGTTCCGCATCAATCCCAGATGCCAGCAAAATAGCTGCCTGCGTCAGGGTATGCTCACGTAGTTTTGCCGGATCCTGCCATACCGTAATGGCGTGCATATCAACAAGACAGAACACACATTCATGATCATCCTGGAGATTAACCCAGTTACGGATTGCACCAAGGTAATTCCCCAGTTGCGGAACACCAGAAGGTTGGATGCCAGAAAAAATACGTTGCATAGAGTTATCACTACTACCTGAAATGAAACAAAGTAACCAAGATTGCTGAGTGTTTATGGTTTTATGTAACGGGCTTTTACCATAATGCCACTCTCTCAAAAAACGAGGCTACTTTGAGGAATATAGTGGAGAGGAACGAACCAATCGACACCTGATGGCCCATTCCTTCCTTGCATAATACCACAACCATGCAAGGAAGAAGGGTAGGGGAAGTCGATATTCCCTACGGAGTATTATGTGTGTGTTCCACACCTAGAAGCTGAATGCGGAATACCAAGGGGCTATCAGACGGAATAACCCCCATGGATTTATGCCCGTAACCCAGTTCCGGTGGCACATACAGCATCCATGTATCACCCACATGCATTAAGGGCAGGGCTTCCATCCATCCGGCCACCAGACCATCTAACGGCATCTGCATATAAGCCCCGTTTCCATGCTGGTCCGAACCATCAAAGATGGACCCATCAGGCAAACGGCCCTCATAAATGAGCATCATAATATCCCCTTTACGGGGTTGCTCACCGTCTTTGGGGCCTGATTCGAGAACTTTATAAGCCAGACCGTCCTTAAGCACCTTCACACCCGGTTCCGAGCGTAACTTGGCCATTTGCTGCGCCGGTGTCAGCTCGACTTCTTCTGCCTTGTGTCCACCACAAGCACTCAGAGAAACGGCCAGACCAGCCGCTAGCATATACGGAACAAGAGAAAAACGACGGAACATGATGTTTATGTGCTCCCCTACAAAGTCTTAAAAAACTGCCGCTTAAAGAGCGCCACCCTTACGTCCGATTTGCGCACCAAGACGTAAACGCAGAGCATTTAGTTTGATAAAGCCCTGAGCGTCCTCCTGGTTGTATGCACCCTCATCATCTTCAAAGGTCACAACGCGCGTGTCATACAGGCTGTTGGGGCTTTCACGACCAACGCAAATAACATTGCCTTTGTATAACTTAAGCCGCACACGCCCAGACACTGAGTGCTGGGAGGCATCAATTAGAGCCTGCAACATACGGCGCTCGGGTGAGAACCATAGACCGTTATACAGAATGGAAGCGTAACGGGGCATCAGGCTATCTTTAAGGTGCATAGCCTCGCGGTCCAGAGTAATGGATTCAATGCTACGATGCGCTGTAAGCAGAATGGTGCCACCGGGCGTTTCATATACGCCACGGGACTTCATACCAACAAAACGATTTTCTACCAGATCCAAGCGACCAATGCCGTTGGCTCGACCGAGTTCATTCAGCTTTGTCAGCAATGCTGCGGGAGAGAGTGCAATGCCATTAATCGCAACCGGATCACCGCTGACAAAATCAATGGTAATTTCTGTCGCTTTGTCTGGCGCTGCTTCTGGCGCGATAGTGCGCTGAAAAACAATCTCTTCCGGTGCTACGGCCGGGTCTTCCAGCATCTTACCTTCTGACGAAGAATGAAGCAGATTGGCATCGACAGAGAAGGGCGCTTCGCCACGTTTGTCCTTTGCAATCGGAATCTGATTTTCTTCAGCAAAAGATAGCAGACGGGTGCGGGATGTCAGATCCCATTCCCGCCAGGGCGCAATGACTGTAATATCTGGCTTAAGAGCATAATATGCCAGTTCAAACCGAACCTGATCATTCCCTTTACCTGTCGCACCATGAGCAACGGCATCGGCTCCAACGGCTTCGGCTATTTCAATCTGGCGTTGCGCAATAAGGGGGCGAGCGATGGAGGTCCCCAGCAGGTACTGCCCTTCGTAAAGGGTGTTGGCACGGAACATCGGGAAGACAAAATCCTTCACGAATGTCTCGCGAAGATCTTCTACAAAGATTTCCTTGACCCCAAACATTTCGGCTTTTTTGCGCGCGGGCTCCAGCTCTTCTCCCTGCCCAAGATCCGCCGTAAATGTCACGACTTCGCAGCCATAGGTTTTTTGCAGCCATCTCAGAATAACGGACGTATCCAGCCCCCCAGAGTAAGCCAGAACAACCTTTTTTACGTCTTTTTTGGCGGAAGTCGCGCCCATGCACCTAATCTCCTGAACACTTTGATTTGCAGGTTTGTCTTTCTCCTATCACCGAGAAAGACTTGGAACCAGAGCGCTTTGCCCGCGAAGCGAACTCGAGCAAAAAAAAATTACCTTATTTAGGAAGAATGACCATTTCTGGCGCGTTCGCTTGCGGTCTTTAATTGCCCACATGCCGCCAGAATATCACGACCACGCGGCGTTCGAATTGGAGATGCAAAACCTGCGTTCATAACAATTTCTGCAAATCGGTTTTGCTGTTCGCGCGTGGAGGGGCGATAGTCACTCCCCGGCCAGGGATTAAAGGGAATAAGATTAACCTTGGCCGGAATATCCGAGATCAGACGCACCAGTTCACGCGCATCTGCCTCACTATCGTTAACACCACGCAGCATAATGTATTCAAATGTAATCCGCCGGGCATTACTTGCAGCCGGGTAACGGCGGCAAGCGGCAAGAACTTCTTCAATGGGATATTTACGATTGAGCGGCACTATCTCGTCCCGCAAATCATTCCTTACAGCGTGGAGTGACACTGCAAGGTTAATACCCAGCTCATCTCCGCACCGATCCATAAGCGGCACGACACCTGATGTAGAAAGTGTGATCCGGCGACGTGACAGACCAATCCCCTCACCATCCATAATAATACGCATCGCTTTAGCGACATTTTCATAATTATAGAGTGGTTCACCCATACCCATCAGAACGATAGTGGACAGCAGGCGAGGGGTGTCTCCCTTGGGGCTAGGCCATTCCCCATAAGAGTCGCGTGCAGCCATGAACTGACCGACAATTTCCGCAGCTCCCAGATTACGCACCAGTTTTTGTGTGCCTGTATGACAGAATGTGCATGAAAGCGTGCAACCAACCTGTGAAGAAATGCAAACAGCCCCACGATCTTCACGCCGGTCAGGAATGTACACAGTCTCTGCTTCCTGCCCATCACGAAAACGAAAGAGAAACTTCCGCGTTTCATCCTGAGAGGTTTGAACAGTTGTTGCCAGAGGTCGGGCAATCACGAATTTTTCTGCGAGTTTTTGCTGAAGCGGCTTGGCTATGCTGCTCATAAGCGAAAAATCTGTAACACCCTGATGATAAATCCAGTGCCACAACTGCTTGGTCCGGAAAGGTTTTTCGCCTATTTCAACCAAAATCTCCGTCAATTCCTCGCGTGAAAGACCAACAATATCCCGCCGTCCATCTGCTGTCACAGGGGATGGAGGGCTGAATAATGCGGCTTTTGCCAGAATACGGGCACGCTCATCTGCATTCAGCGCGGTAACCGCAGCGGCATCGGCAGGGACTGAAGCAGAAGAAACTGAAGACGACATGACGGTGATGCACTGTTTCAAAAAATGAAGAGAGGGGGCTTATAACAAAAAAAGAGGCTGACAGATACCAGCCTCTTTCTCTTTATTCCAACCAGCTCATATCTGCAGGCATAATTTTACTGGGTGGGAGCGTGATTCTGATTTTTTAATGCATCTTGGAGCCAAGATGCCATGGTCATTTTGGATGTATCGACATTATCCAAAATCATACCAATGGTTTGGGCCGAATAAGCATCCGGTTTTGTATCCCCCGAAATAGGGAATGACGGGCGAGCAATTTCGATCGTTAGCGCAGGACCAGCCGTTTTATCACCCCCCATACTTGCAGGAGCAGGCGTATCTTCCTGAATGTCAGCAACAACCGACAGCTTTGTAGCTTCCGGATTTTGCCCAAAATAAAGATAAGCATAGGTTGCCGCAGCAGAAAGAACGTCTTTTACCGTCTGACGGTAAATATCCGCCGCACCAGATACCTCCCCGACATGCAGGGTTGCTGGATCAGCTTTAATTCTGAGCGTGCCATTCTGCATATCATCTTGCAGCACCAGTCCATCCTGCTCATATCCACGAAGCAGAACACTCCCTGTTTCTGTTTGAACAGAGGCAGAAGGATGGTGAACTGGAGCTGCCCACACGAGCGAACTAGAAGTAAGCAGGAAGGCCGCGCCAAACAATGTTGTTATTTTGCGCATGATGTTGAGTTGCTTCCCCTGAGATGAACTGACTTATGTATGATCTCAGAGAATTGTGGCAAAAAAACTGGCCACCTGCCATGCAAAAAACGGGATGCGACGTGAAAATATAATTTAAGATTTACGCACTACACTTTTTCATGCTTCACGCCGCGCTGCTATAAGGAATTCTTTATTTCCTTCCGGCCCTGTGATCGGACTAAGCTCTATACCCAGCACCTGCCAGCCCGGCAGATTGTTCCACCAGTTGTATATACTGGCACAAACACTTTCATGCACAAGAGGGTCACGCACCACTCCTTTAGCACCAATCTGTTCACGTCCAGCTTCAAACTGCGGTTTTATTAACGCTACAGCCCACGCATTCTCGGCGGCCAATTGCAAAGCTGCCGGTAAAACAGTCCTGAGACCAATAAAGCTTGCATCACAAACTACGACCTCTGGTGCCACTGGAATCAGTGTGCTGTCCAAATAACGGGCATTACATTTTTCCAGCACGCTAACCCGCGGGTCTGAACGCAGTTTCCAGGCTAACTGCCCATGGCCCACATCCACAGCATAAACATGCTCAGCCCCATGCGTCAGCAGAACGTCCGTAAAGCCCCCGGTGGAGGCTCCAACATCCAAGCATTGCCGCCCTTCTGGCGAAAGGTGGAAATGCTCCAGAGCATGAGCAAGTTTGCACCCACCTCGGGATACCCATGGATGCTCCTGTCCCCGCAGTTCCAAAGGCGCATCGTCCGAAAGCTGGTCTCCTGCCTTGGAAATGCGCTTGGTCCCACTAAAAACAAGACCAGCCATAATCAAAGCCTGCGCTTTGGTACGGCTTTCAACCAGTCCACGGTCCACTAATATCTGATCGGCGCGACGACGAGCCATATGCTCAGCCCGTCCTCTCTTCCGTCAGCTTAACACCCAGCGCATTAAGTGCGGTTGCGACGATGTGGGGGGCGGAGAGCCCTGCCTCGTCATACTGCGCATCCTGCGTGTTG
>NZ_BAMZ01000011.1 GCF_000964225.1 Acetobacter syzygii
GACCGACAGTCAGGTGACCGGAGTAGCCACCAATAGCGCGGGGGCCACTCTTGCGCTTAATGGTGGCAGCGTGGCTAGTGTTACAAATGCCGGGACAGCCTCTCTCGCCACCCTCAACACTGTGCAAAAAGATGTTCATAACAATGCAGGATCTTTAACGCTGGATGGAAACACCATTCGCGGACAGCTTTTTGCTGATGGTGGTACTTTTTCTGTAACCTCAAATGGCACAACCATTGGCACTTTAAGCGGTTCTGCCAATGGTACGCTCAATGGTCTGCTATACCTAGCATCGGCCGACAGCACTTATTCTGGCGTATTGTCCGGGTCGGGGAGCATTAAAATAGATGCGTCTGATCTATCAACATACAGTCAAAATACCTTATATGGACAACAGGTTTTTGATGGGGATAATTCCTACACTGGAAATACAGACATAGATTCCGGGTCGGTTGTCATTAACGGCAACCAGAGCAGAGCCACGGGTGATACATCGGTCAACCTTGCGGCCAATCTGCTGGGCACTGGCACACTGGGCGGCAACTTAACCGTAGAACAGGGAGGAAGCTTTACACCGGGAGATACGAGCAGCCACACTGGAACATTTAGTGTTTTAAAAAACCTCACTCTGGACAATGGTTCTTCACAATACTTCTATTTAGGCCAGACTGGTGTTTCTGGTGGTGCCTATAATGCTTTTGTTTCCGTTGGAGGGAATTTAACTCTTGGCGGCACATTGAACATTATTGCCAATACTGCTGGCCCCAATGCTCACAACAGTGAACTGGATCAAGGATTATACCGCTTATATACCTACGGTGGTGCTTTATCAGGCGTTGCCAACCAGACCGTCAATACATCCACTATCGCCCAGGGTGGCAATACGTCTTTACAAACAGCTATTGCACATCAGGTTAATCTGATTGTTGGCTATGGTCCGCTGACTTTCTGGGATGGTGGAAACAGCACCCAATACAATAATGGCAGTGTAGATGGTGGTTCTGGCGTATGGACCGCCCAGACCGGGGTCGATCACTCAAACTGGACCAACCAGCAGGGGATTATCAACGGTTCGTGGCACAATGGAGATTTTGTAATCTATGCTGGTAATGCAGGCACAGTAACTGTACAGGACCAGAAAAATGGTCAGGACTACAAAGTTATCTTCAATGGTATGCAATTTGCCAACAATGATGGACAACTTTACAAAATAACAGGTGATGATGTTTATGCGGCAACGGCATCAACCACCATCCGCGTAGGGGATGGCACATCATCTGGAGCAAGCATTGCCGCTGTGTTTGATACGGTTCTGAACGACCAATATGTAACGGGTGGCACATCACTTTTAAAAACTGATCTGGGAACCCTGATCATCAGCCAAAATCAGAGTTACCGGGGTGCGACAACAATTAGCGGAGGCACGTTACAACTTGGCAATGGCGGCACAACAGGTGCGCTCACGGGTTCCTCCGCCATACATAATAACGGCAGCCTTGTTGTTGATCGAAGCAATACACTAACGATTGCCCAAACGATTGATGGTCAAGGCAGTCTGGTACAAAATGGTTCTGGCACAACAGTGCTGAGTGCAAACAATAGCTACACAGGGAACACGACCGTAGCCCATGGCACATTGGCGGTAGATGGTTCCATTGCCTCCTCCTCCGTAACGGCTTTAAGCGGTAGTACCCTGAGTGGCACAGGCACTGTGGGCAACACTGTTATTGCACAAGGTGCAACCCTTGCGCCAACTGGCACACAGGGTAGCCTGACTGTACAAGGGAATTTGCAAATTAATGCAAATGCACTGCTCGCTCTGGCTGCTGGTAACCAGTTATCTGGCAAAACAATGGTTTTTCAGGGCAAGGAGTACCAGCAACTCCAGTCCGCTTTTGTGCAGGTTACGGGAAGTGCAGCCCTTGCGGGAAGCGTTGCCATAAACGTTGCGACTTCCACCCCAATGAGAGCGAATGAATACTACACACTCGTTTCCACCGGAAAAGGGTTTACCCAAAAAACCTATGATTTACAGGGCAATCTTGCCAATATTTACACATTTTTGTCCCCCACCCTGTACTATAATGGCACCGACCTTGATCTGCTGATGTCGCGTAACAGCACATCTTTTTCCTCGGTCGGTCAAAGCCGTAACGAGCAGGAAACGGGGCAAGGTATTGACCATCTTCCCCAAAGCAGCGCTCTGGTACAGGCCATGGAAAGCCTGAATGCCACCCGTGCCCGCCAGAGCATGAATGCACTTTCCGGCGAGGTTCACGCTTCAGCAAGAACTGCCCTGATACAGGACAGTCTGTTTGTCCGCCAGGCTGTTATGGATCGTTTGGATACGGCGGAGTGCAATAATACCCACGTCGATGCGACCCTGCACACGGCATCCCTTAAAACCGGACGAAAAGATGAAGGCTGCCTTGCTAACCAGCCTGTTCTGTGGGGCGAAGCCTATGGCAGCCTTGGCCACAATAGCGGCGATGGCAATGCAGCAGGAATGCACCATTCCACCACAGGCTTTATTATGGGAATTGATGCGCCGATCATGGAAAACAGGTGGCGTATTGGCACCATGCTCAGCTATGGCCGCTCGATGTTTGATGTTGGCAGTGGTCGCGGTTCTTCGGGGCATAGCAACAATGTTACGCTTGGCGGCTATGCCGGAACACACTGGGGCGCATTGAACCTGAAGCTGGGCGCTGCCTACACATGGAACATGCTCAGCTTACAGCGCAATGTTGCACTACCGGGCTATAGCGACCGGCTTTCCAGCAGTTATCTTGGCGGAACAGCACAGGGGTTTGGGGAGCTTGGCTACCGGTTCCGTATAGGGCAAGGCATAATCGAACCCTTTGCCAATGTGGCGTATGTCAACCTGCACACCAATGGCTACCACGAACATGGCGGCCCGTCCGCCCTGCGGGGACGTAGCATGGATACGGGGGTGACCTTCTCCACCTTTGGGGTCAAGGCATCGGCCTCGTTCCATGCTGGCAAGCTGCTGCTGGTCCCCCATGGATCTTTGGCATACCGGCACGCATTTGGGCTTACAACACCTACCGCACATACCCTGTTTGCCGCAGCGGGCAGTGGTTCCATGGATATTGCGGGCGTGCCCCTCTCCACCAATGCCGCCGTGATTGATACGGGCCTGACTGCCAGATTAACCGACCGGCTTGATGTTGGACTGTCCTATATTGGCCAGTATGGCAACCAGTCGGTTGAAAGCGGGGTAAAAGCCAACGTCCGCTGGAAATTCTAGACCAGCCCGCCCCGGAGCGCCCAAGCGTGCAGGCACTCCGGGGCATCCCTTATTTGCCTCCCCCTGCTTTAGCTACAGATGGAGGCGCATATGTGTTCGCAGGTCATTACACCGCTTGGCATATTGCGATGCTTTGGACGCCGTAAAGTAATTGATTAAAAAAGCCCCGACCAGAGAACCGAACGAGATTACGGTCAGCAGTTCGCCTGTAAACAGAATTGGGGCATCATAATGCAGGGCGGAATACCAGAGCAGACCAATACTCAACACCGCACCGCAAAACCCCAGCACTCCGGTTGATTTGAGCAAGGAGTCCTCAATACTCTCAAAAGCAGAGGTCTCGCGCCATAAATCAAAGAGTTTGCGGTCCACATCATCTATTGCATCCGCATGGGCCTTTTTTTCGGCATCAGTGCGTTTGTGTGGGTTTTTACGGTGAATATCCAGTTCCTGGCGCGCCTTGGCAAACACACGACGCCGCTCCTTGATGGCAGGCAGGCTTATGTCCACAAAGCTGAGAATAGCAACATTCAGACCGGCAGAAAGCTGCACAACGGCCTGAAAATCACCCCATGTCACGCTCATTGTTTTGCCACCCCAACCCGAACACGCCTGCTTAAACGCCCTCTTTCTATAAAGCAGACGTGCTGAAATAAAGGGGGACTGGCAGCATGTCCGTCATGCCAACCTGCCAGCCCCCCTCCTCCATCCCTTACGGGAGCGGCGCTGTCTGGTACAGCGATACGCGCAACCCCCCATGGGGTACAGGTGCCTCAGGGGGCAAAAATGGCAGCCCGGTTACGTGGGCAAGCTTGGCCTCCGTGGTCACAATACCCACCCGCCAGCCAGAAAAATAGGTCAGCAAGGTCTGCCCCAAGGCGCGGTAGAGGGGAATAAGACTCTCCTTGTCCCCTATGCGGGTGCCGTAGGGTGGGTTGGCAATAACCAGCCCCGCCGGACCTGCTGGCGGGCGCAGGGCGCTTACCGTTGCCTGCTGGAAAGATACATAATCCTGCACCCCTGCACGCTCGGCATTGGCTGTGCTCATGGTTATGGCCCCAGCATCGCGGTCGCTGCCATAAAAGTGGAAGTCTGGCGTGCGCTGGCTTTTAACAGCCCGCATGGCCTGCCATGCCTGCGCATCAAACGTTGCCAGATGTTCAAACGCAAAATGCCGCGCACGACCGGGGTTAAGCCGGGCGGCTATTTCCGCTGCTTCTATAACAAATGTGCCCGACCCACACATGGGGTCCAGCACAGGCTCCTGCCCATTGTAGCCACACTGGCGCAGGAACAGGGCAGCCATTGTCTCCCGCAGGGGGGCGCGGTTAATGGCCTGCTTGTAACCACGCCGGTGTAGCAGATCGCCCGATGTATCCACACTGATGGTGCAGAGATTCTGCTCAATCCGGACCTTGATCACCACAGGGGCATCATCCGCTGGTGTTGCGCCAAGGGTTTGGGTAATGGCCTTGCTCACCCGTTCAGCCGCCGCCCCGGCGTGGTACACGCGCGAAGCCGCGCAGGAAGCCTCTACCCTGAATGCAACATCGGGCCGCAAAATAGCCTGCCACGGCACTTTATGCGCCCGCTTATCCAGTTGGGACAGATGCACAACCGCAAAGGAGGCAATGCGGGCAAGGACCCGGCTGGTACCCCGAACCCACAGATTGGCGCGCCAGACCTCCGGCCATCCGCCACGAATAACAACCCCACCGGGTACGGCTACAGGCTGCCTGAACCCCTTAAGCCGGACCTCCGCACATAGAACGGATTCCAGACCCGGAACGGTTGCCAGAAATATCTCGAAGTCCTTGTCTTTCGTCATGACGCCTGAATGACAGGAAGCCAGCCATACGGCAACTTTATCCTCCAGCACTCAGCTGACCTTACCTGCACCGGGGGGAGTTGAGGTCCAGACAAAGCCGTGTATAATCGTTAACAAACCGAACGATTATAAGCAGGAGTTTTTCATGAAAAAAACCATTCTGGCTATGCTTGCAGCGACTGCGGGCCTGTCCGGCCTTGCAGGCAGCGCACACGCAGCAGCCGATGGTGCTCAGCTGTACGCCACGCATTGCGCCATGTGCCACCAGAGCACCGGCAGCGGCGTGCCGGGGCAGTTCCCTCCGCTTAAAGGCCGAATCAACCTGATTTCTGCCACACCGGAAGGCAAAAACTACGTCATGCACGTTCTGCTGAACGGTCTGGCGGGTAGCCTTAAGGCGGCTGGTACGTCCTACATGGGGTACATGCCTTCCATGGCGGCTATGTCTGATGATGATATTGCAGCCCTGCTGACCTATGTTTCGGCCCTGTCGGGCGATGCCTCCGCCCCAACTTTTACGGCCGAGCAGATCAAAGCTGCACGCGCAACCCCCATGCAACCGGGCCAGATTCTGGAAGAGCGCAACACGCTGAACGCAGCCCACCCGCTGCCA
Organism: Acetobacter syzygii; assembly: GCF_000964225.1. Lineage (GTDB taxonomy): Bacteria > Pseudomonadota > Alphaproteobacteria > Acetobacterales > Acetobacteraceae > Acetobacter > Acetobacter syzygii. The sequence continues at coordinate 5,713 of NZ_BAMZ01000011.1, forward strand.
TAAACCTCTGGTCTGGCCATAAGGCCAAACAGCAAAAAGCCTCCCACATCCATGTGGGAGGCTTTTTTGTTACAGGCGTGGCTTTAACCTACCCCACGCCTGCACCAGTACCGCATTTACTGGGCGGTGTAACCGCCATCAATCACCAGTTCACTCCCGGTCATGAACTTCGATTCGTCGGACGCCAGATACAGAATGCCATAGGCAATATCGTTCGGCTCACCCAGGTGACCAAGCGGGTGCAGATCCACGAGCTTCTGCCGTGCTTCTGCTGCATCCTTGGTCAGCCCCTGCACCATAGGGGTCCAGATGTAACCCGGGTGCACGGAGTTCACACGAATTTTGTAGCCAGATTTGGCACAATGCAGCGCAGCAGATTTGGTAAACAGACGTACCCCACCCTTGCTGGCATTGTAGGCAGCCAATGTGGGGTCACCCACCAGCCCTTCTATGGAAGAAAGGTTGATAATAGAGCCACTGCCAACTTTTTTCATGGCTTCAACAGCGTATTTGGTACCAAGGAACACGCTATTCAGGTTAATGGACTGCACACGCTGCCAGTCTTCCAGGCTGGTGCTTTCCACCGTGCCATTATAGGCAATGCCTGCGTTATTAACGGCCACATCCAGCTTGCCAAATGTCTGCTCCGCAGTAGCCACAGCATTCTGCCAGTCTGCTTCCTGCGTCACGTTCAGTTTGACAAACAGGGCCTCGCCACCTGCGGCTTTAATTTCGGCAACTGTGTTCTGCCCGGCCTCTTCCTGCAAATCGGCCACAACAACCTTGGCCCCTTCCTTGGCAAGCAGAATTGCCGTGGCTTTGCCAATGCCATTGGCCGCACCTGTAACAATGGCCACTTTTCCTGCAACACGGGTCATGATTTTTCTCCATGGTTTGGTCTGTCCTGTAATTACAAACGCAAACCGGAGCCTTTGGCCTTGATGCCTATCAAAAATAATAAATTCTTCACTTAAACTTTGCTCAAAACCGCTCGGGCAACGCACACTCACTGCGTTCAGCTCTGGTCTTTTTGTGCTTTCCATGCCGCCAGAGCCCGTGCCCGTGCACTGGCATGTTCCACAATCGGGCTAGGGTAGCCCGTAGGCTGCAACAGTACGACCTGCCACGGCGTATGAATATCCGAGGCAGACAGGCCTGCCAGTTCGGGCACCCATGTGCGGATGTAAGTGCCATCCGGGTCGAACTTCTGCGATTGCAGAATGGGGTTCATAATCCGGAAAAAGGGCGCTGACTCAACCCCGGTTCCGGCATTCCACTGCCAGTTCATGGGGTTACTTGCCGGGTCATAATCCACCAGTGTGTGGGCAAACCAGCGTTCGCCCTCCCGCCAGTCGATCAGCAGGTGTTTGACCAGAAAAGAGGCCACAACCATACGTACCCGGTTGTGCATCAGCCCCGTCTGCCAGAGCTGGCGCATACCCGCATCGACCAGCGGGTAGCCGGTACGGCCCTTTTTCCAACGGTCCAGTCCTTTGGGGTCAACCCGCCAGGGCATGGTGTCAAACTCAGGTTTAAGGTTACGGGTGGCAAGGTCTGGGTGTTCCCACAGCAAAGACCATGCAAACTCCCGCCAGCCGACCTCGGCCAGAAATTTGACCCCTCCGCTCCCGGCATCTGCTGCGGTAACCTTATGCCAGATCTGCCCCGGCGTGATCTGCCCGGTCCGCAGAAAAGGCGAGAGTTCGGAGGTCGCATCTCTGGCGGGAAAATCCCTCTCCTGCGTGTAAGTATGCAGGGCGTGGGTTACAAAATCCTCCAGACGGGCGTGGGCATCCTTCTCGGAAAACAGATGGTACGGCTGCATGGCCTCCGCCCAATGAGGCAGCTCCACGCTCCCTCCATCACCAACATACTGGGCATTGGGGAGCTTAGGACTGGGCGCAAACTGGAATGCCGCCGGAGCTGGCAATGGGTGCGGGTCATGCGCGCTGGCGCAGGCGGCCCGCCAGAAGGCCCCAAAAACCTGAAAAGGCTGCCCCGCCTTGCTGCGCACAGTCCATGGTTCATGCAGCAGGCTGCCGGTGGAACTATGGACCTCCACCCCCATATGCCTGAGCTGCGCCTTGATCTGGGTATCTACCGCCTTGCCCTGCGGATCATACCGCCTGTTCCAGAAGACCTGTGCACATCCAGTCTGGTGGGCCAGTTCTGGTAATAGCTGTTCAGGCTGGCCCACAAACACATGTAGTTGCCCACCACGGGCGCGCAGGGCTTTACCCAGCGCTTCCACACTTTTGGTACGCCACCATGCCAGCGCTGTTGTGCATGGTCCTGCGGGCTGCACATAAACACACAGCAAAGGTCGCCCACTCCGTGCGGCCTGCGTAAGGGCAAGATTATCCGCAAGGCGCAGATCATCACGGAACCAGACCAGCGCGGGTGCCAAACTGCTCATGTCAACCTGTCGCCTGCCAGAACACTCCGTGCATCCGCCTTAGTTAACCGGACCATCAGACAAACGGACCAGCACCTTGACCGGGTCGCCATTATCATCCGGCCCCACATAAAAATCACGCCATGCGTTGCGTGAAAAAATCCATGTTTTTGAAAGGTTAACCCCAAGGGACGCACTTTTGCAGGGAGTACCACCATCTCCGGGCTGGCTATTGGCGCACTGGCCACCATTGCCCCCTTTGGTCGGCAGGTAAACATTGGTTTCCAGCACAGCGGTGCGTCCGTTCAGGCGGATTGTGCCTTCCACCCCCACTTTTTTGCTGACTTCAAGCGGAGCACCATCCTGCGGTGGGGGCCCCTGCACCACAACATCAGAAAAATTGGCAGGATTGACCGAACACACTTCGGACGAAGCCGAACTGATTGTGCGCTCCACACCATTAATGGTGACCACCACATGCACATCAATAATATAAACCGGACCAGACACACACAATGTACTCTCCCCATCATTGGCTGAATAAGGCGAGCGGGAGGCCGGGGCTGCATGGGCCTTGGTAGCGGTGAGGGGAAAAGCAAAGAGCGCAACCAGAAAACAGGATGCCACAACAACAAATCTTGGCTTCATCACCACTGCCAGCACCCTTTATCCATGACCTGTAAAACTCTGTCTGTAATCCGGTCTGCATTTTGGCACGAAAGGCCAAAAATAAACAGCCTGCTCCACAAAGCCCAGTCCGGTAAAAATGGTCGTGGCAGCCAGACCAGAACCCGGCACAGCCCATTATCAAAAACAGGCAGTGGCACGGTGCTTTGCCAAAGCGGCCAAGAATAATGAGATTATAAGGAAAGGCGTCATATTTGAGGCGCAATAGCAATAACCAACCCAAAGCTGGCAAGTGTCTAACCTGCCAACAAAATGGCTGTTTTCTGCTATTTTTACAGGATAATGGTGGACCCGACGCGATTCGAACGCGTGACCTTTGCCTTCGGAGGGCAACGCTCTATCCAGCTGAGCTACGGGTCCCTTGGCCCTTCTCCTAGCCCAAAGCGGGGGGTGTTGCCAAGCCTTTATCTGCACGGTGCAGTCAGGGGGCAAAAACACCATCAAGCTGGGCAGGAAGGAACCATGCCGGACCCTGACTGCTCAGGCCAGAAGTGCTGCGCCCCTGCGCCAGCCAGGCCGCCGCAGCAACATCCCCACCGGAGGGTAAAAAGCGCTCAGGCTGGTTCATCCAGCTTGCAATATCCAACAGTGCGGCAGCCCCACGGCGGTCACGCAACAGCAGATGGTGCCCACCCGTAACAAGGTCCAGCCGAACATGGGGTGGAAAAACCCGCCACACATGGGCCATGGCCTGCGGGGGAACAAGCTGGTCCTTATCACCATAAAGGCACAAAACCGGGCCTTGTATCCGAGGTGCAACGTCCGCCGCCTGCTGCATGAGCGTAACCAGCCCCCGCAGGGCCTCCAGACGGGTCTGCCGTAAGGTCAAAGGATTATAATACAGGCGAATCAGGGCCGCGCGATTATCGCTTGCAACCACATGCACCGGTAACTCCCGCCCGCTTACAAGATTTTTTGGAAAAAAAGTGGCGAGTATATCCAGCGGAATATCCGCCCCAACTCCCAGATCCCACACTGCCGGTGCAAGCAGTATGGTGCCTGCCACTTTGGGTGCAAGCGGGGTGGCCATCAACCGGATCAGCACCGCGCCCCCCATGCTTTCCCCCATAAGGTAAAGTGGCACACCGGGGTGTTCGCGTTGGATCTGGGCGACTTCCTCACGCGCGTCTGCCACCATACGCGTGGACCCTGCCCAGCCACCACGCATGGGGGCGCCACCAAACCCCCGTATATCGGGTGCGACAAGTGTCATGCCCTGTTTGGCCAAAGTGGGGGCGGAGTATTCCCACGCATCCCGGCTATCATTAAATCCGTGCAGGGCCAGCACCACCGCGCGCTCCCGCCCCTGCGCCTGCCACACGCGTGCGGGTACAACCGCGCCATCACTCAGGGTAAATGTCCTATCCGGCGGGACCAGCCGCCCGGCCGCAGCATATCGGGCTGGCGGCACTGGCACGGGCTGCGGGGCAACCGTGCACCCGGCAAGCCAGAACACCGCACCAAGCACCACAGGCAGGCCCCTGCACCTTCGCCGGGCGGTACGCCTGCTCACGCTTATGGGAAAAGATGCCTGCTGCACAACCACGGTTGAAATGCGTATCATCCCGCCAGACTTTGCGCCACCACCGCGTGTGCCCAACTCCGGAAAGGCTCTTCTGATCATGCTCATCCAACCAGCAAACCCAATTCCGCGCCCCCGTCTGGGCCATGTGGAAACCATTTTGGTCGATCAGCGCAAAGTTGCCTGCGATGGAGGGTTAGGCCAACTGGGGCATCCTCGCGTATGGCTAAAAATTAGCGGGCACCAGACGGTCTGCCCCTATTGCTCACGTCTGTTTGTGCTCCAGCCCGGTGCCGCCCCCGACTCCGGGCATTAAAAACCAGCACACACAGGAGGGCACGATCCATTTCCCTCCTGCGCAGGCTTTGCGTATGTTGCCTTTTTACGCCCATACCGTGTTGAAAGCCGAGTTTGATGCGCCGCCCTGCCTGCTCCACCTCCCTGCTCCCCTGCCAGCCAGCACGCCATAAACCTCGCTGGCTCCGCGGCCTTGGGCTGGCTATGTTGCTCTGCGTTGGTCTGGCACCGCATGGAGCGCAGGCAGCACAGAGTGCTCCGGTGCAAAGTGCACACAGCACCGCAACACTCATAACAGACTCCAACACGGCACAGGCAGACGCCCCCTTACATGCGGCCCTGCGCCTGCAACTCAAACCCGGATGGCACACCTACTGGCTGAACCCCGGCGATGCGGGAGACCCCGTAACCCTGACTGTGGAGGCATCGGGTGCGCTCGCCGGGCAGGCCCAGACCATAACATGGCCAACCCCCCAGCGCATAAGGGATGCCTCCCTTATGTCTTACGCTTATACGGGCGATGTTGTGCTGCCCGTAACACTCCAGCTACACACAACCAGCACCCCGGACACGCAAGGACAGGTCAGCGTGCACGCGCAGGCCAACTGGCTTGTTTGCGAACAGGCCTGCATTCCCGAAGAAGGGAATTTTACCCTGACCCTGCCAACGGGTGCGCCACAGCCCTCTGCCGAAGCCCCTTTGTTTGCACAGGCTGCGCAACACACACCCGTCAAAGCGCCTTACAAGGTTACCATCAGCCCCACAGGTGTGCTGCATGTGCACGGAGCAGAACTGACCGGCCAATCCGTAGCTGATGCGTGGTTTATGCCCCAGGAACGCGGGCAGATTGCCGAAGCCGCGCCACAAAGACTGACTTTTGATGCTGATGGTCTGTCCCTGCACCTCAAACCCACGGATGAGTTTGCAAAAGCTGCCCCACTGACCGGAATTCTGGTCCTGCGTGACCCCAGTGGGGCTGAACGCGCACTGAACGTACAGGCCACCCCCCAGCCGCTTGCAGCCAGCCCGGAATTAGGACCAGCATCTGCCACGGCCACGGTCAGTGCAACACCGGCCCAACAGGACGTGCTACCCGTAGCGCAACAGGCGGCAACAGCCAGCCTGTTCCACTCCATTGTGCTGGGTCTGCTGGGTGGACTGGTGCTGAACCTGATGCCCTGCGTTTTTCCCATTCTGGCCATGAAGGCGCTTGCCGTAGCCCGCATGGGGCAAAGTGAACGCAAACACCAAAAGCTCAGTGCCATGGGTTATGCTGGCGGAGTGATTGTGGGCTTTACGGGGCTTGGCGCCTTGGTCATGGGGCTTAGGCTGGGTGGCGCGGCCACGGGCTGGGGGTTTCAGTTCCAGTCCACCATGTTTGTCGGCATGATCACATGGCTGCTGTTTGCCATGGCGCTTAACCTGCTGGGCGTTTTTGCATTTTTACCCCCCGCCTTCAGTGCATCCACCCAACACAGGCATGGCCTTGTGCATGACGTGCTGACCGGCCTGCTGGCTGTGGTCGTGGCATCGCCCTGCACGGCACCTTTTATGGGGGTTGCCATTGCAGGCGCGCTGGCGGGGCCACCTTTGAGTGGTCTGGTTATTTTTGCAGCTCTTGGCGTAGGGCTTGCTGCCCCTTATGTGCTGCTGGCTTTTAGCCCGGCACTGGCCAGCCACCTGCCCCGCCCCGGTGCATGGATGGACTACTTGCGGCAGTTTCTGGCTTTTCCCCTTCTTGGCACCTGTGTGTGGCTACTCTGGGTTGCCACGGTGGAAAGTGGGGCAACGACTGTTCTGCTCCTGTGCGCAGGCATGGTATTTATGGCTTTTGCTGCGTGGGTTTATGGCATTGCCCAAAAACGCCAGCGCCTTGCGGGGCATAGCCGGGGCTGCACCGCCCTGTATGGTGTGGCCCTGCTGGGGCTTCTGGGGGCCATGGCGTTACTGCCCGCCCTGCAACAGCTTGCACCGCAACCGGCCACCAGCACACCGGCCCTCCCCAATGGAACTGAGCCTTTTTCTACTCAGCGACTCAATGCACTCCATGCTGCGGGCAAACCGGTTTTTGTGGATATGACCGCCGCATGGTGCATTACCTGCCTTGTAAACGAACGCGTAGCCCTGAATACCACGGCCACACAGGCAGCCATGGCGCGCTATGGCGTAACCACACTCCGCGGGGACTGGACCCGGCGTGACCCGGCCATAACAGAATTTTTGCAGCATCATGGCCGCGATGGCGTGCCGTTCTACCTGTTTGTGCCCGCTCAGGGGGATGCGGTCGTGCTCCCGCAGATTCTAACCCCCGGCTTGGTCATTGGCGCCATTACCCCACCCCACGGATAAGGGCAGGGGCAACACGGAGCGGCATGGCCCGCTCCCCTTAATGCGTTGCGGAAGAGAACAGGTTAATAACCAGCACACCCGCAAGAATAAGCGCAATGCCCGCAAGGGCGGGCACATCGAGTGACTGTTTTAAAAACACCACCCCGATCAGGGAGATCAGCACAATACCCACCCCGGACCACAGGGCATACACAACCCCTGCGGGAATGGTTTTAAGCGGAATGGAGAGCAGATAAAAAGCACACCCATAGGCCAGCAGGCTCACCACGGCTGGCACCCAGCGCGCAAACCCCTGCGACGCCGTAAGGCAGGCCGTGCCAATGACTTCGGCCACAATGGCCATGCCAAGCAGTACCAGCGGCTTATGGATCATGCGTTTAAAGCCCTACTCCTGAGCGCCCTGTGCAGGGCTTGCACGCAGCATTACGCAATGCGGGCAAGACCACCCATATAAGGGCGCAGCACTTCTGGCACGGTAATGGACCCATCCTCGTTCTGGTAATTTTCCATCACCGCAATAAGGGTCCGCCCTACGGCCAGACCAGAGCCGTTAAGCGTATGCACAAAAGCTGGGGCTGCCCCCGCCTGTGCACGGTAACGGGCGTTCATGCGGCGGGCCTGAAAATCGCATGTGTTGGAACAGGACGAAATTTCGCGCCACGCATCCTGCCCCGGCAACCATGCTTCCAGATCAAAGGTCTTGGCAGCACCAAACCCCGTATCCCCCGCGCAAAGCAGCATCCGCCGGTAAGGAATGTTCAGTTTTTCCAGAACAGTTTCGGCACAGCGGGTCATGCGTTCGTGCTCGGCATCGCTCTCTTCTGGCGTGGTTACGCTGACCATTTCCACTTTTTCAAACTGATGCTGGCGCAACATGCCACGCACATCCCGCCCGGACGCTCCGGCTTCGCTCCTAAAGCACTGGCTCAGGCTGGTCATCCGCATGGGCAGCACGGCCGCATCCAGAATATCGCCCGAGACCGAGGCCGTCAGCGGCACTTCCGCCGTAGGCACCAGCCAGCGCCCATCTTCGGTTCTGAAGGACTGGTCAGCAAATTTGGGCAGCTTGTCCGTGCCATACATGGCATCATCATTCACCAGCACGGGCACCTGCATTTCCGTGTAGCCATGCTCGTTTACATGCAGGTCCAGCATAAACTGGCCCAGAGCGCGCTCCAGCCGTGCCAGAGCACCACGCAGCACCACAAAGCGGGAACCGGACAGCTTGGCTGCTGTGGCAAAATCCATCTGCCCCAGTGCTTCACCCAGTTCAAAATGCTGTTTGGGTGCGAAGGAAAACTCCGGTTTGTTCCCCCACACGTGCTGCACCACGTTCGCGCTCTCGTCCGGGCCTGCGGGCACACTGGCATCCAGCCTGTTGGGCAGGGTTGCCAGCAGGGCTGTGGCCTGCCCCCCCAGCATGTCCACTTTTTCTTTCAGCTCCTCCATGTCCGCACGCAGGCTGGCCCCTTCGGCTTCCAGTTCCGCCGTGTCTCCGCCTGTGCGTTTGAGAGTACCAATCTCACGCGCAAGCGTTTTGCTGCGTGTCTGCTTGTCCTGCAACAGGGTCTGAGCCTGCCGTTTTTCCTCATCCCAAGCCAGCACCTGCGCAGACACAGGCTCCATGCCCCTGCGGGCCAGATCAGCATCAAACGCGGTGGGGTCTGCCCTTAGGGCGCGGATGTCATGCATGGATCAGGGAACCTCCTGCTCGGGGTTGGTCGTAGGGTCGGGCGTATCCGCCACGGGTTGTCTGGGCTCGATCACACGGGCGCAGAGAATGGAAATTTCGTAAAGCAGCACAAGGGGAACAGCCAGACCGAACTGGGTAATCGGGTCCGGCGGCATAAAAATAGCCCCAAGCACAAACGCCCCCACAATGGCGTAGCGGCGGAATTTGCGCAGCATGGCGGAGGTCACAATACCTACACGTGCCAGCAGGCTCAGCACCACCGGCAGTTCAAACGCAATGCCAAACGCCATGATCATCTTCATGACCAGAGACAGATATTCCGAAACCTTGGCCTGTAGCTCGATCTGCACCTGATCGCCCCCGGCCCCCGGAGTTTGAAAAGATACAAAAAACCGCCATGCGACCGGAAAAATAAAATAATAGGCCAAGGCGGCACCAGCCACAAACAACACCGGCGTGGCAATAAGGAATGGTGCAAAAGCCCGCTTTTCCGACCGGTAAAGCCCCGGAGCAATAAACATCCATGCCTGAATGGCAACAATAGGGAACGACAGAAACGCCGCGCCAAACAGGGCCACGCGAATATAGGTAAAAAATGCCTCGTAAAGCGCGGTATAAATCAGATGTGGCTGCTCGCCCCGCTGGCGCATGATCTCGCCCAGAGGGCGGGCCAGAAACAGGTAAATATCGCCCGCATAATGGTAGCACAGGGCAAAGCACACAATAAACGCCGCCCCCGACCACAGCAGGCGGCGGCGCAGTTCCAGCAGGTGGTCCAGCAATGGCATGGGCTGGTCGTGAATGGGATCTTCGTCCTGATAAGGTCCGTTATCGCTCATGCCTGCTGGTCCGCCACCTTGCTGCCACCTGTTCCATTCTGTGCTGCAAGAGCTGGCTCCTGCTCCTGCTCCTGCTCCTGCTCCTGCTCCTGCTCCTGCTCCTGCTCCAAAGCTTCTGCCCCACCTGCACCTGGTAAAGGCTGTTGTGTGGGGGCTTTGTCCGTGCCGGGCTGTGGCGGCATGTCCTGCGGGGTGGACACACCCCCATGCACCGAGCTGCTCCGCCCTGCCAGAACAGGAATAATGCTGGGAGCAACCGTGCGGCCTGCGTGCATAATGCGCACCGGGGGCAGAATGGCCGGTGGATGCAGGCGCTCCTGTTCGCGCAGAATACGGCGTACGATCATGGGGGGGAGTTCGGGTGGCGCATTTTCCACCTCCTGCTCACTCGCGGCATCCTGCCATACCGGAGCAGACCCATACACTTCGCCCGCCACGGGGGTTGTCCCATAATCCGCCCCTGCCGCGGCTGGGCTGGCCGAACGCGGAAGAGCATCCAGCGCTCTGGGACCAGACGGAACAAACTGGTTGGTCAGCGGTGGGGAGGATGCGGCCTTGCTCAGGGTTCCATCCCCGTCCAGCGCTCTCATGATCCGACCGCGAACATTCAGGTTTTTCAGGTCCCGCACATGGTCGCTCACTTCGGACAGATCGGCCTCGCGTACGACCTCATCCAGATGGGACTGGAACTCACTGGCCAGCGCCCGCGCTTTTTTCAGGCCCTTGGCCAGCCCTCTAATGGCAACCGGCAGATCCTTTGGACCAATAACAACCAGTGCCACTGCGCCGATCAGGGCAAATTCCGACCATGCAAAATCAAACATAAGCAGCCCCGTTTACGCCCGCCCTGTGCGCACCACAGTCAAGTTCTGCAACATCAGGTCGCACAGCTATCTTTATCACGGACCATCCGGGGCGGGAACCGCAACCTGTGCAACCACCCCATCCTCCGGCGTACCCAGCCCTACCCCGGTGGCTTCGGCAGAAGAGCTTTCGGCCCCCTCATCACCTTCCTGCCCATCTGCGGGGGAGGCTGCATTAAAGGGAATGGCAGACTGGCTCCCCTCTATGTCCGCGGGGTTCTGGGGAACATCGACCATCAGCTCCTCCCTCCGTGGCATGTCTGAGAGGGAGCGCAAACCAAAATGGCGCAAAAAGTCAGGCGTGGTCCCCCACAAAACTGGCCTGCCCGGCACCTCCTTGCGGCCACGCGGCGCAATAAGCTCCGCTTCGATCAGGGTATCCAGCACTGTCTGCCCAAGGCTGACCCCCCGGATTTCCTCTATTTCCACACGGGTGCACGGTTGATGGTAGGCAATAATTGCCAATGTTTCCATGACGGCACGTGGCAACCGCCTTGGCCGTTCCAGCACACGGGTCAACGATGGTGCCAGATCAGGCGCAGTACGGAACTGCCACCCCCCGGCCACTTCTACCGGAAAAACCCCACGCCCCTCATACTGGCGCACAAGGGCTGCCAGAACAGCCGCCACAAAAGCCCCCAGATCTTCTTCCCCCACAGGCATGATCTGCCGGTCCTCCAGCAGATCAGCCAGACGGCGGGAGCTTACGGGTTCGGTCGAGGCAAAAATAAGGGCTTCGGCCAGTCTTACAGCCTCATCCGGAACAACCGGGTGTGCAGGGGGCGGGGTGCTGGTCATATATCCTGTCTTTCTTCTCCGGCGGCACCGGCACTGGCGCTCCCCTGCGGGTTATGCGCTGCGCCATCGGCTGGAGGCTCCGCCTCCTCAACCTGTTCGTGGGGGCGCAGCATGATCTGGCCAAAGGTCTCATCCTGCCGCAGTTCAAGCCGCCCGGTCTTGGCCAGTTCCAGCCCTGCAATCAGGGTACCAGCCAAAGCCGCGCGCCGCTGGCGCAGGGCATCCTCCCCTTCCATCTGTTCGGGCAGGCTGTCGGGTAAAAAAGCGTCCAGCGTGCTCCAGCCCGGCGGTGTTTCACCCAGCAGGCGGGTTAGTCTGCTCAGCGCATCCTGCACAGTCCAGAACCGAATGGTGCGCGGTGCGTAAATTCGCCTGCGGGCAGTCCGGCGCACAGCAGCAAGGTAAGCACGCATAAGCTGCGGCATATCCAGCGCCAGACCGGAACGATCGACCTCCACCAGATTTTCGGGCAGACCACGGGCAAACACATCCCGCCCAAGGCGGGGCCGCGCCTCCAGCCAGCGCGCCAGTTCCCCCATGCAGGCAAGCTCTATCAGCCGTTCCTGCAACAGTTCGGCAGCTTCCTCCCCTTCCATGGCCAATTCATCATCAGCGGGGAGCAACAGGCGGGATTTGAGCCATGCGAGCCAGGCGGCCATAACCAGCCAGTCCGCTGCCAGTTCCAAGCGAACACGGCGCGCGTTTTCCACCACGGCCAGATACTGCTCGACCAGTTGCAGAATGGAAATACGCGCAAGGTCCACCTTTTGTGCACGCGCCAGATCGAGCAGAAGGTCCATTGGCCCTTCAAACCCTTCCAGCCGCAACAGGGGGACACGCGGCACGTGGCCATCGCCCTCATCCCTGCGCGGGGTATTCTGCGGTTCTGCTGCGGGCTGGGGAGGACGCTGCTGCTCCTCCCCAGCCATTTCTACTGCGGCTTCCATCAGGCAATCTACGGCTTGCGTCAGGGACGCACCACCATGCAGGCCATACCGCGCTCACGCACGGAGGAGCAGAAGCTCCGGGCATCGGCAACCGCGCCAAAACCAAGCACCCGCAGGCGGTAGAAGGTGGCGTTGTTCTGCTCTGTACGCACAAAGGCCGGAGTAACATCTCCAAACAGGGTGGGGTAACGGGTTTTTAACCGCGCCCATTCCTTTTGGGCATCCGCCTCGGTCTGCAATGCTGCCAGCTGGACCTGATACTTCCCCCCCGCGCTCCGTGGCGCCACAGCAGCTTTTTTGGCGGCTGGTTTTTCCACGGGAGCCGCCTCTTCTTCCCCATCGGATGCGGAATCCGTGGGAATGGGAGCCTCCTTCAGCGGTTCGGGGGCAGTTGTAGCATCTGCTGTGGCGGCCCCCTGCGCGGGCAGGGTTGCGGATGGTACGGGTTTTAGCCCTTCAGCCTCCTGCGGGGGAGCCGCAGGCGTTGTGGCCACAGGGGCAGCCGGTTCGGATGGGGCAGCACCGCCAGCTGCCACATTAGCTGTAGCAGCTCCCCCGCCAGCAGGGGCCGGTTTACCTGCACCCTCAGTCGTGTTCGGAGCCGGTGGTTCTGCCGCTGCCGGGGCATTACTGGCCTGCCCACCACCATACTGGGCGGCAAGGGCTGCAGGGTTTGGGCTCTCCGGAGCAGGCACCGGATGGCCCTGCTGGTTGGCATCCGCATCGGGCAGGGCCAGCGTGTCCAGTTGCATCCCGCCCGGATCTACCGGCTTGGTACGCATGGCAACAGGCGGTGGCCCCATAACCGGAATGCCACTCTGGTGGTGGCCAAGCACCGCCCAGCCACCAATACCCAGTACCAGAAGCCCCCCCAGCCCGGCAGCACCATAGGCCAGACGGCGTGTACCGGATTCACTCCCCAAAAAGCTGGAGAGCATATCCAGCATTCCGCCACCAGCCGCCTTGGTGGCTGTGGCAGAGCGGGAGGGTGGGGTATCATCATAATCCATGCTCATGCGCTCCCGCGCACGGCTGATACGGTCTTCTACCGTGGAATCCTGTCGACCTTCGTCACTCATCAGCGCATTTCCTCCACAGGGTCCACACCCATGACAGCAAGGCCGGAACGGATAACCGCAGCCGTAGCCGCAACAAGGGCCAGACGTGCCCGTGTGGCCTCCACCGCCCCCGATTGCAAGAACCTCAAGGACGCATCATCCCGCCCACGGTTCCACAGTGCATGGAAATCACCCGCCAGTTCCGCCAGATAGAACGCAATACGGTGTGGCTCACGCGCAAGGGCTGCCGCCTCCACCATGCGCGGCCATTCAGCCAGACGGCGCACCAGCGCCATTTCCGCATCGGAGGAAAGGCTATCCAGCGTGGCATCGGCCAATGCGGCATCGTCCACCGCACCGTACACACCCTCCTCCGCGGCACTCCGCAGCACGGAACGGCAGCGGGCATGGGCATACTGCACATAAAAGACCGGATTATCGCGCTGCTGGGCCACCACAAGGTCCAGATCAAACTCCATCTGGGCATCGCTTTTGCGGGTCAGCATGGTAAAGCGCACCGCATCACGCCCGACCTCATCAATCAGGTCGCGCAGGGTTACAAACGTCCCTGCCCGTTTGGACATTTTGACCGGCTGGCCATCGCGCAGAATATGCACGATCTGGCACAGAACGATCTCCAGCGGCACGGTATCGGCTGTAAGCGCCTTGACCGCCGCCTTCATGCGTTTGACGTAACCGCCATGGTCCGCACCCCACACGTCAATCATGACCTGTGCGCCACGGGCCACCTTGTCCATATGGTAGCCAATATCGTTGGCAAAATAGGTGTTTGTGCCATCCGACTTGCGCAGTGGACGGTCCACATCATCCCCAAAGCTGGTGGAACGGAACAGGAGCTGCTCGCGCTCCTCCCAGTCTTCTGGCAATTTGCCTTTGGGGGGCTCCAGCACGCCCTGATACAGCAGATCGGCCGCAGCCAGCCTGTCTATGGCAGCGTCGGTCACACCACGCGCCAGCACATCGGCCTCGGATGAAAACACGTTCTGGTGCACGCCAAGGGCTGCAAGGTCTTCCTTGATCGCGTTGATCATATGGGCCACGGCAAAGCCGCGCACCGTTTCCAGCCATGTGGCATCGGGTGCTGGCAGGGGGGTGCCATCCACGTCCACTTCGGCCAGTTTGTTGCCAAACTCCGCAGCCAGTGCCTCGCCGACCGGAATAAGATACTCGCCCTGATATTGCAGCCCCCCGGGAGCCAGAGCCGAAAAATCATCCTGCGTCATTCTGGTGCCAAGCACCTGCAGGTAGCGCCAGTAAGCCGCCCATGCCAGTGCGCGCACCTGATTGCCCGCATCGTTAATGTAGAATTCCTTGGTTACGTCAAACCCGGCTTTGGCCATAAGGTTGGCCAGCGCATCGCCCACCACGGCGCCACGGCAATGACCAACATGCATGGGCCCCGTAGGATTGGCGGACACATATTCCACATTAACCCGCACGCCACGCCCCACCTGTGACTGGCCGTAGGCTTCCCCCACCTTCAGCACCACAGGCAGCATCGCACGGAGCACCTGCGGGTGCAGGGTAATGTTAACAAACCCCGGCCCGGCAGCCGCCACGGCGGCAATGCCGTCCACCTTTTGCAGGGCGGCAACCAGATCTGCGGCAATGTCTGCCGGTTTGCGGCGGGCAGCCTTGGCCAGCAGCAGGGCAGCGTTTGTCGCCATGTCCCCATGAGCGGGGTCGCGCGTGGGGGTCAGTTCCACACGGGCCAGCGTTTCCTCAGGCACGTCGGGCAACAGTTCCCGCACAACGGCCAGAACATGGTGACGGTAACGCTGGAAAACACACTCGGACATGGACCACTTAACCCCGTAATAAAGTGCAGCAAACGCGTTTATCAGCCTGCAACGGACAGGTCCGTCAACCGCCTATGTTCTTCCATGGCATAGCGATCGGTCATGGAAGCCACGTAATCCGCCACGGTGCGGTAGATGGCCCCCTCATCTTTGCCCCCCTCACGCGGTTGCCATTCGGCGGGCAACAGGTTGGGCGACTCCGTAAGGGTGGCAAACAGCTCTGCTGTCACGCGCCGTGCCTTATGGGTCATTCTGTTCACACGCCAGTGGCGGTACAGCTTGGCGAACAGGAACTTGCGAATACCCTTGTTGGCCTCTTCCATGGCCTCGCCAAACGCCACAACAGGGGCTTGGGCCGCGCGAATATCCTCCACGCTCCGGGGGGCCAGATCAGCCAGACGTGCACGGGTGCAGACCAGCACATCCGTAACAAGGGCATGGATGACCCTGCGCACCATCTCGTGCCGGATACGCTGGTGTGTGCGGGGGTCCGACTGGGGCAGGTCCACCGCCAGCGCCCGGGCATCGGCCAGTGCCTTGCCAACCAGTGGCACATCCACCAGATCATCCAGTGCCAGCAGGCCGGACTTTACGCCGTCGTCCAGATCATGCCCGTGGTAGGCAATATCATCCGCCAGCGCAGCCACCTGTGCCTCGGCCGAGGCATAGCCCCCCAGATCAAGCGGGAACAGCGCATCCAGCTCCGCCAGCCTGGCAGATGGCCTCCGCACGGGACCATTGTGCTTGGCCAGTCCTTCCAATGTTTCCCACGTCAGGTTCAGGCCATCGAACGCAAGGTAGCGCCGCTCCAGCAGCATAACCTGCCGCAATGCCTGCGCGTTATGGTCAAACCCGCCATATGGCTGCATCTGGGCGGCAAGGGCATCCTCCCCCGCATGGCCAAAAGGCGTGTGCCCAAGGTCATGCGCCAGTGCTACGGCCTCGGTCAGGTCCTCATCCAGTCGCAGGTAGCGGGCCATGGAGCGGGCAACCTGTGCCACCTCGAGCGAATGGGTCAGCCGGGTCCGGAAAAAATCGCCCTCATGGTTGATAAACACCTGCGTTTTATACTGCAAACGCCGAAAACCTGATGAATGTACCACCCGGTCGCGGTCCCGTTGCCATGGGGAACGGGTCAGGGAGTCCGGCTCCGCGTGGAGCCGCCTGCCGCGCCCTTCCCCCGGCTGCACGGCATAGGGCATCAGCTCATCGCGTTGTGTGGCTTGCAGCATTACGCACCTCTCTGCTTGTCCGGGGGCACAATGCCCACGGACCATGCAGCAGCGATCTTAAGCTATTGGAGGAAAGTTGACCATTGGAGGTATCTTTCCCCTTCAAACCTGCACGGTGGCGGATTATCTATGGGGTATGACACAGCCAGCCCCCACTTTTTCCGTCTCGGATTCTGCGGCCAGCCGCATAGCCAGCGTGGTTGCCAAAAAACAGGCCACCGCCACCTCTGCGCAGGCAGCACCTGTTGCCCTGCGCGTATCGGTGGAGGCGGGGGGTTGTAACGGGTTCCAGTACCTCTTTACCCTTACGGCACCAGATGACATTGCCACCGACGATGTGCGCATAGAAAAAAATGGGGCCCTTGTGGTTGTAGACCCCACCAGTCTGGACCTGCTGGCGGGTGCGGAGCTGGAATTTGCAGACAAGCTGATGGGCGCGCATTTTTCCATTACCAACCCCAATGCAGCCTCCTCCTGCGGGTGTGGCACAAGCTTTTCCCTCGCATGAAAATCGCAACATGGAATGTGAACTCGGTTCGTCTGAGGCAGGACCTCATTCTGGACTGGCTCGCCCGCGAACAGCCCGATGTGCTGATGATGCAGGAAATCAAGTGCGAAACAACCGCCTTTCCCGCAGCAGCCTTTGAGCAGGCCGGGTATGGCTGTGCCATTGTGGGCCAGAAATCCTACAACGGGGTTGCAACACTGGTGCGTGGTGGATTTGAAACCACAACCCTAACCCTACCCGGCTTTACCGACCCCGCCGCACGGTATGTGGAGGTCCGCACACAGGGGCTGGTGCTGGGCAACCTGTACCTGCCCAACGGCAACTCCGGTGGGGAGCAGGGCTATGCGACCAAGCTGGAGTTTCTGGCAGCCCTGACCGCACGCGCCCAAGGCTTTCTGCTACAGGATACGGACTTTGTGCTGGCGGGTGATTACAATATCTGCCCCACACCAGAGGACTGCGCACCCGGCGCCCTTGGTCCGGATGATGCACTGGTACGCCCCCAAAGCCGCGCTGCATGGCGGCAACTACGCTGGCTTGGGCTAACCGATGCCCTGCGCGCCCTGCACCCCCACGGTGCAGCCTATACGTTCTGGGACTATCAGGCTGGTGCATGGCCGCGCGACTGCGGGTTACGGATCGACCATATGCTGCTCTCTCCCCGTGTTGCAGAACGCCTGCAAACCGCCCGCCCGGACCGGGATGAACGGGGCATGGAGCGCCCGTCTGACCATGTTCCCCTGATTGTAACTCTAGATGATGCCACCACCCCCACGGCCGGTTGAGCAGGCAGGCAGCATGGACCAGCCATCCGGCACAGCGGCCCCCCGGCCCTACACCATACGCCCCGCCAGCATGGCGGATGCTGCGGCCCTGCCCGCACTGGAGCAGGCCGCAGCACAGGCATTCTGCACCATACCGGAGCTGAAATGGCTGGCCGATGGCGATACGCTGCCCCTACCCACCCACCAGGCCTGCATAACCGCACGGACATGCTGGGTGGGGGTGGATGACCAAGACCGACCACTCGGCTTTTTAAGCGCCCACCCATACGGGGATGCCCTGCACATTCTGGAAATGTCGGTCATACCGGCAGCGCAGGGGCGCGGGCTGGGCCGCCACCTGCTCCGGGCGGCCTGCGCAGGGGCGCAGGCCCTTGGTCTGCGTAGTGTTACACTCACGACCTTTGTCACCGTCCCGTGGAATGCGCCTTTCTATGCCAGACAGGGGTTTTCCGTTGTCCCGCCCAGCGCACAGGACGCGCGGCTGCGCGCCATACTGGCACACGAAGTCGCGCAGGGCTTTGCCGCAGAATCCCGCTGTGCCATGCGACTGGACCTGCCGCCTGCTCCATGATGTGTTGCAAAATGAGACACCCATGCCAGTTGAGAATCACACCAAACATCACACTCCCGTGATAAACAGCCCCCCATACCTCTTATGCGGGCGCAAGACCTTGCACGTTTGCTTTTTTTAATCACACTGACCGCACTCTGACGCACCGCACAGACTTGCGATGTGTGGCTGCGTTATTGTGCACCCCACACCTATGCCAAGGAGAAATATCATGGCCTGGAACGCACCAAAAGTTACGGAAATTCCGTTGGGCGCAGAAATCAACAGCTATGTCTGCGGTCAGAAGAAATAAGAGAGGGCTTCCCTCTCTCAGCCGTCAGGTAGGGACATGCCAGACCGGCTTTCCCCCTGACGGCTTTTTTGTTTAGAAAGCGCGTTATGCTTGATATTGTTGTCCTTGGCGCAGCCGCAGGTGGCGGTTTTCCACAATGGAACTCCAATGCCCCCGCATGTTGCCGCGCCCGTGCGGGTGACCCCGCAGCGCCTGCCCGTACACAGGCTTCCATTGCCGTGAGCGGAGACGGCACATCGTGGTATGTGCTGAACGCCTCCCCCGACCTGCGTACCCAGATCAACCAGACACCCGACCTGCACCCCCGCACCGGCCTGCGTTCCACCCCTATTGCAGGCGTGGTACTGACCAGTGGCGAAATTGATGCCATTACCGGGCTGTTAACCCTGCGCGAGCGCCAGCCATTCCAGCTTTACGCAACCCGGCCCGTGCTGGAGCAGCTGGATGCAAACCCCATTTTTAATGCGCTCGACCGCACTCTGGTGCCACGTCTGCCCATGGTGCTGGACCAGCCACTGGCCCTTGACCCTCCGGGCTTCAGCATCACGCCATTTTCTGTCCCCGGCAAAGTGCCGCTTTACGCGGAAAAAACCGAAAACCCGGCCGAAATCATGAACAATGGTGAGACCATCGGGCTGGACATTACCGATGGCAAAGCCCACGTCCTGTTCATTCCCGGCTGCGCGATGATGACGGACGACCTGCGTGCCCGCCTGCAAGGCGCGGATGCCGTTTTTTTTGATGGAACCCTGTGGACGGATGATGAAATGCTCCGCGCGGGGCTGGGCAGCAAAACCGGCAAACGCATGGGCCACATGTCTTTGGCGGATGAGCCAGATGGCACCTTTGCCGCCTTTGCGGGGCTTGGCGTCAAACGCAAAATTCTCATCCACATCAACAATTCCAATCCGGTCCTGCTGGCCGATAGTCCGGAACGCAAACAGGCCGAAGCCGCAGGCTGGGACGTGGCTTTTGATGGCATGAAGGTAAGATTATGACCAACCGTATTCTCACCCCCGACGCGCTGGAAGCCGCTTTGCGCGCCATTGGAGCAGAGCGTTACCACAACCTGCACCCGTTCCACCGCGCACTGCACGATGGCAAGCTGAACAAAGGGCAGGTGCAGGCATGGGCGCTGAACCGCTATTATTATCAGGCCAGCATTCCCGCCAAGGATGCCTCCCTGCTGGCACGCCTGCCCACCACGGAGTTGCGGCGTGAATGGCGGCGCAGGCTGGAAGACCACGATGGCACCCAACCCGGCACCGGGGGTGTGGCCCGCTGGCTTAAACTGACCGACGGGCTGGGGCTGGACCGCGCCTATGTTGAATCGCTCGAAGGTCTGCTGCCGGGCACACGCTTTGCCGTGGAGGCCTATGTCCAGTTTGTGCGCGAACGCTCCATTCTGGAGGCCATAGCCTCCTCCCTGACCGAGCTGTTCTCCCCCACCATCATCAGCGAACGTGTTGCGGGTATGCTCGGCAACTACGACTTTATTACGGAAGAAACACTCGCCTACTTCAAACCCCGCCTGACGCAGGCTCCGCAGGATTCCGCCTTTGCTCTGGCCTATGTGCGCGAACATGCCCGCACGCCTGAACAGCAGGCTGCCGTGCTGAACGCACTCAAGTTCAAATGCAATGTTCTGTGGTCCATGCTCGATGCGCTGGATTACGCCTATGTCGTACCTGCACGCATTCCGCCCGGTGCATTCCGCCCGGATACACAGGCATGACACAGGCCACCGGCCAGACTGTAACCGAAAGCACTGTGCCGCGGTTTGCCCGTGGCACACGGCTCCAGTATGACCGCGTGCGCGAGGTATGGTTTGTGCAGGCCCCCGAACGGGCTTTTCATGCTGATCCGATTGCCGCCGAAATTCTGCAACTGGTAGACGGCAGCCGCACACTGGGCGCGATCATTGATCAGCTTGCCCTGAAGTTTGATGCCCCCCGCGCCGTTATTGCGCAGGACGTGCTGGCCATGGTGGCGGACCTGACCGACAAACAGGTTCTGCTCCACGCATGACATCTCCCCCACCCCCGATGAGCCTGCTGGCGGAGCTGACACACCGCTGCCCGCTCCAGTGCCCCTACTGTTCCAACCCCCTCATGCTCGACCCCAGAACGCAGGAGCTGGGCACGGCTGAGTGGCAGCGTGTACTGGACGAAGCGGCACAGATGGGGGTTCTGCAGGTACATTTTTCTGGTGGGGAACCCATGGCCCGCCCCGATCTGCCAGAACTTGTGCGCCACGCCGCCAAAGCCGGATTATATTCCAACCTCATTACCTCTGGCGTTCTGATCCGCCCGGATAGCCTGCGTGCCCTCGCAGATGCGGGGCTGGACCATATCCAGCTCTCTTTTCAGGACGTGGAAGCAGCAAGTGCGGACCGTATTGCCAACATGGCTGGCGCACACGCCAAAAAGCTGGAAGCCGCCCGACTGGTTGCGGCCGAGGGTCTGCCGCTCACACTCAACTTTGTCATCCATCGCCAGAACGCACAGCGCGTACCGGCCATGCTGGAGCTGGCCGAACAACTGGGCGCACGCCGGGTGGAAATTGCCCATACCCAGTATTATGGCTGGGGCTTGCTCAACCGCGATGCCCTGCTCCCCGACCGTGCGCAGATTGAGGCCACAACGCAGGCCGTTCAGGCTGCGCGCACCCGTTTGGCCGGGCGGATGAGCATAGATTTTGTAACCCCCGATTATTACGAGGACCGGCCCAAACCCTGCATGGGCGGGTGGGGCCAGCGCTTTTTAAATATTACTCCCACGGGCAAGGTGCTCCCCTGCCATGCGGCAGAGACCATTCCTAACATTGTTTTCCCATCCGTAAGGGAAGCAAGCCTTGCGGACATATGGGACCATGCACCCATTTTTACCCTGTTCCGTGGAACGGAGTGGATGCCAGAACCCTGCAAGTCCTGCGCCTTCAAGGAAGAAGACTGGGGAGGCTGCCGCTGCCAGGCGCTAGCTTTGGCTGGTCAGGCCAATGCAGCAGACCCGGTGTGCCACAAAGCTCCCGACCACAACGCGGTCGTGCAGGCCATTGCCCAACGCCCACAAACGCCACCACCATTCCGCTACAGACGGTTTGGCAACGCCTGAGACGGGGCCCAACCGGGTGCACTCCCACACGGCCCTACAGGCAAAGAGCGATTATCCATCCCCATTTTGTGGCACACGCAAAGGCAAATTGCATACAGCCAGCACTTGTGGCTAAGAAGCACAGACAACGCCAGAACAACGCCTGATTCTGGCACCCCCCACAGCCAACACCCCCGATCATCAAGGCAGCATCCCCATGCACCATCCAACCGAGCAGCAGAACCTTGGCAAAGGCATTGCCTACGGTATTGGAGCCGGTGCCTTATGGGGGCTGGTCTTTCTGGCCCCTGAGCTCATTCCGAATTTTACCCCGATGGAAATGGCAGGCAGCCGCTACGTGCTGTATGGCCTGTTTGCTGCCGCCATGGTTGCGCCACGCTGGCGGGTTTTAAGCCACACCGTATCGCTACGCACATGGTACACCCTGACGTGGCTGTCGTTTGCGGGGAACACGGCTTATTATATTCTGCTTGCCAGCGCCGTGCAAAACGGGGGCATGACCACAACAACCCTTGTCATTGGCTTTTTGCCCGTATTGGTCACGCTGATTGGCAGCCGCGATAAAAACGCTGTTCCCCTGCGCCAACTCCTGCCATCCATTCTGCTCTGCCTGGCTGGGGCAGGCTGCATTGGCTGGCAGGCCCTGCACACCCATGTGCATTCCACCGCCCGGGCGCCCCTGCTTGGCCTGCTTTGTGCTGTAGCAGCCCTTGGCTCGTGGACACTCTATGCCGTGGGTAACAGCCGCGCCCTTGTGCGCCAGCGCCATTTTTCCGCCCATGACTGGAACCTGCTTACCGGGCTTGCAACTGGTGCACAGAATGTTGTGCTGCTTCCTTTGGCCCTTATGCTCGACTCAACCTCGCATGGGCTGGACCAGTGGCGCAACTTTGCGCTGGTCAGTGCCGGGGTGGCGCTACTGGCATCCATTGGGGGCAACGCCCTATGGAACAGAATGAACCAGTTGCTCCCGCTTACTCTGGTGGGGCAGATGATCCTGTCCGAAACCCTGTTCTCTCTCTGCTATGGTTTTATCTGGGAACAGCGCCTGCCTACGGGGACCGAGGCACTGGCCATTGCCTGCGTTGTATCGGGCGTTTTGCTCTGTGTTCATGCTCACCGCAAACCAAGTGCTCAGGCGCTCAACCGCTCTACGGCATAACGGTTTGCGGGGTGCCCGTTTGGGGCGCTATTTCTATTACCCCACGCATGTATTAGGTTGCCCCCCATTCTAACCACGGGGATGACCATGAGCGACGAGCACAAATGTCCGCAATGCGGGTGTGAACATATTTACCAAGATGGTGGCCTGTGGGTCTGCCCCGAATGCGCGCATGAATGGAACGAATTTTCCACCAGCGATACCGATGCTGCCAGCACGGGCGATGTGCGGGATGCCAACGGCAATGTGCTCAGCGATGGGGATACCATTACCGTAACCAAGGACCTGAAGGTCAAAGGCTCCTCACTTGTGGTGAAGAGTGGCACCAAGGTCAAAAATATCAAACTGGTAGATGGTTCGGACGGTCACAACATTGCCTGCAAAATCAGCGGCATTGGCGCGATGAACCTGAAGTCCGAATTTGTAAAAAAATCCTGACTTCCTGCGCTGCGGCAGGGATGGCGCTAACAAGCCAGCCCTGCCGCACTCTTACACACCTAAAAAAAATGTTCTGGCACCTGATTTTCAGCGATTGTGCGTGCCAACCTTATCCTGCGTTCTGGTTGCAAAATCGCTGGCATCATGCCGTTCATGTAATTGGGTGGCGGGGTCGCCAAATGTGCGGTTGACCATACGACCACGCTGCACGGCGGGGCGAGCCAGCAGATCCCTGGCCCAACGCTGCACATGCGGGTAATCCGCTACACTCAAGAATTCCGCAGCATTATACAGCCAGCCTTCCACCAGCCAGCCATACCACGGAAAAATGGCCATATCGGCAATGGTGTAGTCATCCCCTGCAATATAGGGGGTTTCCGCCAGCCTGCGATTCAGCACATCCAGCTGGCGTTTGGTCTCCATGGCAAAACGGTCGATGGCGTATTCGATTTTTTGCGGCGCATAGGCATAAAAATGCCCAAACCCACCCCCAACATAAGGCGCGCTCCCCATCTGCCAGAACAGCCAGTTCAGGCACTCGGTACGACCTTTTATATCTTTGGGCAAAAAAGCGCCAAATTTTTCGGCCAGATACAGCAAAATGGAGCCGGATTCAAAAACACGGATCGGTTCTGCCCCGCTATGGTCCACCATGGCCGGAATTTTTGAATTGGGGTTTATCTGCACAAACCCGCTACCAAACTGATCCCCTTCCCCAATCCGGATCAGCCACGCATCATACTCCGCGCCTGTGTGGCCAAGTGCCAGAAGCTCTTCCAGCATGGTTGTGACCTTAACCCCATTGGGGGTTGCCAAGGAGTAAAGCTGCAACGGGTGCTTACCTACCGGCAAAACGGCATCATGCGTTGGGCCTGCCACGGGGCGGTTGGTGCTGGCAAAGGCACCACCGTTACCCTTGTTCCAGACCCATACCTTTGGAGGGGAATACTCAGTCATTGCGCCACCTGCCTGTTACCTTGTTCAACGCCTGCGCCTGTGTTGCTGGCGCACGTAAGACTTAAGGTAAGAGGCAAATGCAGTTTTGCCACCCCTTGCACCTCCATTGCCCCCATGCCGCACCCCAAAAACTGCCCCAAAACAAAACAGCCTGCCCCGAAAGGGGCAGGCTGCCAGCCAGCAAACAGGGCAAAAAGTTCAGGCCGCTTTTTTGCGATTGGCCTTGAAAACACCAGACGCAAACTCCCATGCCCGACCCACATCGCGAATAACACGCGCAATAGCCGGGGTTGTGGTCGGGCGGAGCAGGCGCGGGTCGTACCCGGCAAAACGCCGATCGTCCTCTTCCAGGCACAGCTCCATAAAGTCGGGCAGGCTGATCTGGATGTTGGTAACTTCCTTGGTGCCGGTCACGGTAAAGTTGTTGTCCTGCGTATGGACCTGACCGCTATCATCCACCGTGCGGGCAAGGCTCATGCGTTCGTAGGCAAGGAAGCCCCACACAGCCCAGACCTTCGCCTCAAAAAACGGACGACGCCACCACGGCATAACGGCACGGTACCATGCCAGCCAGTTGGCAAACAGCAGAATATGGCGGCATTCTTCCTGCATAATCGGCTCAAACGTATCGGTCAGCTCTTCGGGGAAGTAGCCTGAACGCTTGGCCAGTTCGAACATGCCAAATGCAAAAAAACTATCCACACACTCGGAAAAACCCGTGACCAGATAAGCCCATTCCACATCCCGTGGTTCTATGTACGGGGGTTCTGGCGCCATGGGAATATTATAGGCCGCCACCATTTTGGACAGCACTTCCTTGTGCCGGTTTTCTTCCCACGCATTGCGCGAGATGGCGTCCTTTACATCCGGGTCAGTGACCAGATTGGCATAAGCAGCCATGCGCAGCCGGGCCTTGCCCTCGGTCTGCACGGCAATGTCCCAGATCGGCAGGGAGGTCACACGGTGCAGTGTTTCCGGGTCCAGCTTTGGCCAGTCAATAACGGATGGCTTGTAAGGATTAAACGTGTCGCGGAACATCTGCGCCAGTGCACGTTTGTGCTCATCCGACCCCGGTTTAAGCGGCCCACGAACGGGGCTTAACCAATGGCGTGCGCGAAAGTCCGCCTCGGCCACAGCCTCGGCATTAGGCGGGGCCGGAAGGTCATCCATACTTTCCGGCAGATGGGAATAAATATCGCTCAGAGAACCCATGTGAGGAACCCGTTTTCTGGGGACCTCCCCTTTTTGCAACCGGCCCTGACTGGCTGGAACGTCGGAAGGTCCAATAAACCCAAAACATGCCGCCATGCCCATGCCGGGCAATGGCGGCGATGCCCCCCGTTTAGTGCAGATCAGTCAGCTTAGAAATGATCTTGGTCACTAATCCGTAATCAATCGCCTCTTTTGCGGACATCCAGTAATTACGGTCCGTGTCCTTGACGACTTTTTCGTACGGCTGCCCGGTTTCACGCGCAAAGAGATGGTTCAACCGTTCGCGCATTTTAATAATTTCGCGCGCTTCAATATCAATATCCGTTGCCGGACCGCGCACGCCACCCATGGGCTGGTGGAGCAGAAAGCGCGTGTTGGGCAGGCAGAATCGACGATCTTTGTGACCTGCGGCAAAAATGAGTGCCCCAGCCGATGCGACCCACCCTGTACCGATCATGTTGACCGGAGCAATCGAATCGACAAAGCGGATCATGTCATGGATCGTGTCACCACTTTCCACGTGCCCACCGGGAGAATTGACGTACACATCAATCGGCTTGTCGGATTCACCGGCCAGTGCAAGCAGGCGGCCTGTTACGTCCCGCGCCACCTTGTCGTTGATCCCGCCAAAAATAAGCACCTTACGCTGCTTGAACAGCTTGTGCTCCAGTTCGCCCTGTGGCGCGCCAGAGGATTTACCTTCCTCTTTTTCGGGATTTTCCGGGGTTTCCGGCTCATCGTCCAGCCTGATGGCGTTACGCGAGAAAATGCCCGTCATTGCTGTCTCCGCACATTGTTCCGTATCAGTGTTCATTCTCTTATCCTGCGCTGCCCTGACGTGCCTGCCAAGGGGCAATCATGCGCTCTCTCGCCACGGGGATGGGAAAAGGCTAAGGTGCGCGACAAATTGTGTCAGGTTTTTGGAGTATCCACCCCGCCATGCAGCAGCCCCCATTGGAGCAGAAGCCGACCAGCCGGAAAAACACGCCCCGGCCTGCCCGCTTTATGCAGACTGCCAGCATGGCTGCCCTTCTGGCATGTGGTGGCACGGTTGCAGGCTGCCAGCACCGCGATGCGATTGACGCAACACTGGACTGGACCCGCAGCATGAAAGGGGGCGTCATTGCCGAGCAGCGCCCACCCCCGCCGGGCCGGTACGACCCGTACCCCAATGTGGGGCTAACCCCCACACAAGCGCCTGATGTGCCCTCCCCCGCGGCCCGTGCGCTGGTGAGCGAGCAGCTCACCCGTGAGCGCAATCTGACCTACCGGACGGTGGCGGCCAATGGCTCCATCATCCCCGATATCCCTCCCCCACCGGCTCAGGCAGCGGCGGCAGCAGCAGCGGCGGCACCCCCGGCTCCTGCTCCGGCCCCTGCGGCTCAGGGTGCGGCTCAGCCCGCTCCCCCTCCGCCACCCAAAGCACCTCCAGCCCTGCCCGAAGGGGTTAATGGGGCAATTATGGATGCGGCGGAATCTCCGCCTCCTCCCCCGGCACTACCGGCTCCTGCCGCTCCTGCCAAGCCACCTGCACCTGCACCTGCACCTGCACCTGCACCTGCACCTG
>NZ_BAMZ01000010.1 GCF_000964225.1 Acetobacter syzygii
CCGGAAAACGGCCAAGAGTGGGAATCGGGGACGGGGCGTTCTTGTTGTCAGAACTGACCATGCGATTGTTTCCATCTTCTTTTTAGCGGGGAACGGCACACAACTGCCCTTCCAAGGCAGGGTGTAACGCCCCCCGGCGTGCCTTACATCGCGTTAACATGCCGACAGACATCGCGAACCAATGGGGTTTGGTTTAATGTTTTGTGAAAGAACGCAAGCATGGAAACAAAAGTCACTGGCGATTGTGTCTTTTTTGCAACAGGGGTCGAAAAAGACTTGAGCTTGACAAACGAGGCCACCTATATGCAGGCGAATACCTCATACACGCATGGCTATACATGTTCCGTGCCTGTCGCTCCTTCAAACAGTCCACTGGTGGAGTAGCAGGCCACGCTGGCAACAGGTCTGGTCACGCGCTTGATGGACAGACTCACTACTGATTTGTCTTAATTAACTTTACTACCAGTCACGATACGGGCGTTAAGTGGATGCGCCGAAGCGGGGGTTTATGGCCGTACCGATAATGCAGGCCGTCAGGGTCGGCAGTTACGTTGTCAAACAGCACATTACGGGGCGCAAGCGCTATCCGCTGGTGCTTATGCTTGAGCCGCTTTTTCGCTGCAATCTGGCCTGTGCAGGCTGCGGAAAAATCGATTACCCAGCGGCTATTCTCAACCAGCGCATGACCGTGCAGGAATGTCTGGATGCAGATGCGGAAGCAGGCGCACCAGTTATTGCCGTGGCCGGCGGGGAACCGCTGCTACACAAGGAAATGCCGGAAATCATCCGTGGGCTGATCGCGCGCAAGAAGTACGTTTACCTGTGCACGAACGCCCTGCTGCTTGAGAAGAAGATGGATGATTATGAACCATCTCCCTTCTTCTCATGGGATGTGCATCTGGATGGCGACAAAGCCCAGCATGATGCCTCCGTCTGCCAGGATGGTGTGTACGAACGTGCGGTTGCGGCCATTAAAAAGGCCAAGGCGCGCGGCTTCCGTGTGTCCATCAACTGCACCGTGTTTGATGGGGCAGACCCGCAGCGCATGGCCAACTTCTTTGATGAAGTGATGGCGATGGGTGTGGACGGGATTATGACTGCACCGGGCTACGCTTACGAGCGTGCGCCTGATCAGGCACACTTCCTCAACCGCCAGAAGACCAAGCAGCTCTTCCGTGATGTGTTCCGCCTTGGCAAGGGCAAGAAGTGGCGCTTTACGCAGTCTCCTCTCTTCCTCAACTTCCTTGCCGGGAACGAGCAGTACCACTGCACGCCGTGGGGCAAACCCCTGCGCAACGTGTTTGGCTGGCAGCGTCCGTGCTATCTGCTGGGTGAAGGGTATGCCAAGTCCTTCCGTGAGCTGATGGAAGACACCAAATGGGATGACTACGGCACCGGCAACTACGAAAAGTGCGCCGACTGCATGGTCCATTCCGGCTATGAATCCACAGCGGTCATGGATGCTGTGCGCCGCCCCTGGCACATTGCCAAGGTTGCGCTGTTTGGCCCTGAAACCGAAAAGCCCATGGTGCCGGAAATCTCGCTCGCTAACCAGCGGCCTGCCCAGTATGTCTTCTCCAAACAGGTGGAAGAGCAGATGGAAGCCATTGCAGCGCGCAAGCCTGCCAAGGCCCCGCGCGTTAAGGTGGTACGGACCGAAGGGGCGAATGACGAGTCCCCCAAAGCCGCAGCTCCAGCAGAAAGCACTGCGGCAGACTGATCCCGCGTTAAGCGAATCGGTTTTGCAAGCTAGAAAACGGCTCCCTCGGGGGCCGTTTTTTTATGCGCACCCAAAAAAGAATACCGATTTGGTCCGCTTTATCGGATGGGCAGACATACACTCCCCGCATGGAGTTGATGGGTGGGGTGGGTCGCACGTTCGGCGCTGGTCTCACGCGGGATCATCCCTTATCGTGCGCAGCGGGGCATTTGTTGTGCAAAGCCCGCTATAGCAAAAGGCGTGTTGGTTTTACCCATGGCACTTTCCATTCTTGTTATTTTCTTTCTGGTTTTTCTCAATGCTGTGTTCGCCATGGGTGAGCTGGCTCTTATTTCCGTGCGTAAGCCACGTCTGGCCCAGTTGCAGGAGAGTGGCGTGCGGGGGGCGGACCGCGCCATGCGTCTGGCGGAAGACCCCCAGATCTTCCTGCCCACCGTGCAGGTCGGCATGACTTTGGTTTCCATTCTGGAAGGGACGTTTGGCGGGGTTCAGATCGAAGCCCACCTGACCCCCATTCTGGAACGTTTTGCCGTGCTTAAACCGTTTGCTCCTCAGCTTTCCATGGTGGTCGTGGTGGTTTTTATTACCACGATCATGCTGGTACTGGGGGAGCTGGTGCCCAAGCAGCTGGCCCTGCGTGAACCCGAAAAAATGGCAGCCCGGCTGGCCATGCCACTGGAGATGCTGGCCAGACTGACAGGGCCGGTCGTTATGCTGCTGCGGGCCTCCTCCAACATGGTGCTGCGTTTGATGGGGGCGAGCGATGCAGTGAACCAGAGCCTGACGGAAGAGGAGCTGAAGGCCTACATTGCCGAAGGCGCACGTCTGGGCGTGCTGGAGCACGAGGAGCGGAGCATGATCGAACGGCTCCTGCGTCTGGCTGACCGGCCTGTGCGGGCGATTATGACGCCCAGAAATGAACTGTGCTGGATTGACCGCCACGCAGGGCGCGAAGCCTTGGTGCAACTGCTCAAGCAGACAAGCTATGCCCGCATTGTTGTTTGCGAAGGTGGGGTGGATAACCCGGTTGGCGTTATTCTGGCCAAGGATATGCTGGACCGGGTGCTGGAGGGGATGCCCGTGTCCATAGAGGCGGGTATGCGGCCCATGGTTGTGGTGCCAGACAGCATTTCCGCCCTTGATATGCTCGAGCGGATGCGCAGCATTACACTGGGCATGGCCTTTGTGCTGGATGAATATGGTGCTTTTGAAGGGGTGGTCACCCCTGCCGACCTGTTTGACGCCATTGTGGGGGAAACCTCGCACGAGCAGCCCCAGTCCAGCCACCATGCAGCCAACGTGCCTGCGCCGGATGCGGTGATCGTGCTCGAAGGAACCGCCTCGGTGGACGAGATCAAGGATATGCTGGGTCTGCGTTCCTTGCCCGAAGAAGGGAGCTACCACACGCTTGGCGGCCTGCTGCTGGCCTTATTGCGGCGTGTGCCTGCAGCGGGTGACAAGGTGGCTTACGATGGCTGGCTGTTTGAGGTGCTGGAGGTTGAAGGTCGTCGGGTTGCCCGTGTGCGTGCCAGCCGGCAGGCACTGGCGGAGAATTAACGGGTCCATGTTCTGTGTGGTGGGTGGAGCAGGCCCCACCGGAGGAGGGTGCGGCAGTGGGCCAGTAACTTCCCCACAGGTTGGTATGGTAAAAGGGGCGCAGCATGGCTGCGCCCCTTTTGTTTGGCCGTGTGGTCTGGTGGACCTGCGGCCTTACCGTATGACCTGAGGGTTAGTGCAGGGTGCTGGCCAGTGCGGTTTCGTCCGCAAAGTCGGGCCAGGTGCCATGGGCCAGCGCACTGAGGGAGGGGGCTGGCAGCTTCATTTTTGCTGCATAGCGCCACAGGTACGTCAGGGTCCGGTGCACGTAGTTCCGGGTCTCCTGATTGGGGAGCAACTCCATGAACAGGAGCGGATCGTCCGAGGAGGCAGCCAGATTTTCCCAGTGTGCCAGTGCATTGGGGCCTGCATTGTAGCTGGCCAGAAGGCGAATAATATCTCCGCCACGGGCTTCCGTATGGTTGGCCTGCTGGGTCAGCTTGGCCAGATACTGCACATAACGCTGCCCAATCTCCAGATTAAGGCTGGGGTCATGCAGGGCGGAGGCCGAACGCTCGAACCTGTGGTTGGGGTTGGTGGTGGAGGCACTGGTCACAAAATCTGCCGTTATGGGGCGGATTTGCATTAATCCATGCGCCCCTGCACCCGATACGGCGTGGGCATCAAAGTTGGATTCCACGCGGGCCAGCGCATAAACCAGCGCCGGGTCCATGGTAAAGCCATTGCGTGGTTTAAGCTGGGGCAGAGGGGTGTCATCCATGTTCTGCGCGGTTGCGGCCTGATTATGCAGGGAATCTTCCATCTCACGCGCAAGGTCA
Source organism: Acetobacter syzygii (assembly GCF_000964225.1). Taxonomy (GTDB): domain Bacteria; phylum Pseudomonadota; class Alphaproteobacteria; order Acetobacterales; family Acetobacteraceae; genus Acetobacter; species Acetobacter syzygii. The sequence continues at coordinate 4,096 of NZ_BAMZ01000010.1, forward strand.
TGCAGTCCGGCGGCATCTGCGACCAGTTGGAACGAGCGGGCCAGTGTTACGTCATGCAGGCTGGGCCATGCACGGCGCATGGCGTTTTCGGCCATTTCCGGCTCCCCGACCTGAATGAGAGCAAACACGCGGCGACCGACCTCGGTATTTCCAACAGCTTCCAGATCAATTTCGGTCAGCACCGGAGCAGAGGCAGCACTCTGGCTGGCATTGCCTGAGCTTTCCAGCGGGGCAAAGCTGGCCAGACCGTGGCGTTCGCTCAGCTTGTGGGGTGTTGTGCCTGAATGCAGCATGTTGCTGGCCAACAGCCCGTAGAACGTCCGGGGGAAGGTTGCCGCATGTTGGAGCCAGAGGTGCTGGCTGTGCGGGTTGTTGGTTTTTTCGTACGTGCGGGCAGCCCAGAAGGCGTTTGCAGCCCGCATTTCCGGCGTGGCGCGTGGCGCGTGGGAGGCCCGCTCAAAAAATGGCGTTGCCTCGCTGTAAGCCTGCTTTTGCCACAGGGCCAACCCGGCAATGTAACCTGCCAGTGCGTTTTGCTCATGTGCAACGCTCTGGGCCGTGCGGCTTATGTCCAACGCCAGATCGGTTTCCCCCGCTGCCAGCATGGCCTGTGCCGTTTCGGCCTGTAACTGGGCCGCGTAGGCAGGGGTCATGCCCGGAGTAATGCTGATCAGGTGGAGGGCACTGTGCACACCCTTAAGGCCCCATGTCGTGCGTTCGCGCAATGTGCGGTCCAGCATGGGGTTGCGGGTGAACTCCTGCAATGGCCCAGCCGCCAGAGCGGCATGTTCAGGGGCCAGATGCTCGGCAGAAGGGGCCGCAGGCATAGGCCCACCCCGCTCGGACAGGCTTGCAAGGCGTGCCCACACGGCGGGTGCATCTGCGTAGCTGGTATATTGCTTGAGCCAGTTGCGCAGTTCGGTTGCGCTGGGGTGGTAGCTTGGGTTGAGGTAACGGTTTGCTTCAACCTCGCCCAGCAGCAATGAATCGGTCAGATGGGTGGTGCTGCTGATTGCCTCGGCAAAGGCTCCCATCCGCTGAAGCCGAAAAATGGTGCGGATATGGGTGGCTACATCGGGTGGTAGTGGTTTGGGTAGAGCAAGATCATCCCCTTCCGGAAAAGCCCGGCGTGGCAGAACCATCGCAAGCTCTTCGCTGTGCGGTTCTACCCCGTGGTCCGGGGAACTGGCGTGGGCTCTCGTCGTGCTGACGGAAGCGCTGGCCAAAAGAGCGGCTCCAGCCAAAAAGGCTTTTGCCGCGATCTGATGAGGAATTTGACCTATCGCTCGCATGGCTGGCGGGGTCTAGGCGTTTTGCGCGCAAAAAGCAAGTTTACTCTGTGTAAACATTGGTCGGGGCGTTTCAAAAACTGTTTGGGTGTTTGCCGTAACGCGCCGGTTGTTGCTTGCGGAGTTCTTTGTTTTCCAAAGGTATTTGGCGTTATTTCATTCTGTAATTCTTTGTGAGGTGGGGAACGATATTTCCGGCGTGGTAATGGTTGCTTTACGGGTCGTCCCGCAGTGTTTTCATGACCATCATCAGCGTTTGCCATATCTCCCTGCGTGCCGTGGGGGAGGCCCGGAGCTGGAGCGGATGACGCATGACCACAGCGGGAATGGTCGGACCATCTGGCAGGGTCAGCGCGCTCCATTCGCGGCGTTGGGCAGGGGTGTCCCTGCCGAGCAGCATGGTTGCTGGCAGGCGGCCGCACAGCACAAGGCGGCGGGGGGCAAACAGGGTAATGGCCCGCTGTAAAAAGGGTACGCATATCCGTTGTTCCGCATCCGACGGGGGGCGGCCACCGGGCGGACGCCACGGCAGGGCGGTGGCAAGGGCCAACTGGCTGCGCTCCAGTGGAAGAGGGGCCAGCAGGGCGTCCAGCAGGGAGCCGCACAGACCGGCAAAAACCTGCCCGCTCCGGTCCTCATCCGCATCAGGCGCTTCCCCGATCAGCATCAGGGGGGCGTTGTGCGGGCCGGTCGGTGCCAGTGTGTGCATGGCCGTTGCATGGAGGGAGCAGGCGGCAAAGCCTTCCATAGCCGCACGCAGGGCATCGGGTGTTGTGGCCTGTGCCGCCGCATGTTGGGCAAGGGCAATGGACTCGCCCAGACTTGTTACACCTGCTGCTGCCGCTGGGGTGGCGGCCATTGGGGGCGTTTGGGGGGGGGCTGGCTGGTGGTGTGTGGTGTGTGGCCCCGCGGCTGGTGCGCCCGGTGTTACGCCCGATCCGGCCCGTGTTGGCGCGGCAGGGAGCCGGAACGCCCCCGCTCCGGTCTGGCGGTGGTCCGTGGCCTGATCGGTTACGGCGGTATCCACCCCCCATTCAGTATAGAGGCGGAGGAGGGAGAGGGCGTCTTGCATCATTCAGACCGTATCACAGGCGGGGTGCGGAGCAGAATATGAAGCTGATGGTTTGGTGGTTTGGCATGAGCGCGGTAGAGAAAAACCAGCCGTTCATGTTGTTCCTCTCCGCTACGCTGGCAGATGTGGGGCGTGTGGTACGGCAACCCGGTGCTGCCGCCTCAGCTTGAATAGGGTTCTTATGCTGTTTTGTCGCCTTATGCCTATGGTTTTCCTGTTGTCTGCCACAATGCTGGTGCCTCCGGCTCTTGCGGCAGCGCCCGAGCCTGCAAACGTTTTGCACAACAAAAGCAACCCGGTTGAGCCGGTGCAGACTGGGCGTGTCGATTCGCAAGCCTTCCTGCGTGGTATTGTGGCGGTTCATCTGGGGGATGATCTGGAGGCTGCCCAGGCTTATAACACTGCATTGCAGGCAGACCCCGCAAACATGGACCTGCTGCGGCAGGCTTTTGTGCGCAACATTATGGCCGGGAACCCGCAGGCGGTGGAACTGGCGCGGCAGGTGGATAAAAACATCCCAAGCCGCAGTGTTGTGTCCGCCATGGTGTTGGGGAACGATGCGGCAGTCCGCGGGGCATGGCCCGATGCGGTGCAGTATTATCATCGTGCGGGGGCGGACCCCATGGCCCACCTGATTCTGCCCCTGCTGCTCGCATGGTGCCAGCAGGCGCAAGGTCACGCGGATGCGGCAATAGAGAGCCTGCTCCATGCACAGACCTCCGTATTGCAACCGTTTTACACATTACATGCCGGGATAATTGCGCAGGTTGCAGGCCAGTCCGAACGAGCGGGAGCCCTGTTCGAGCAGGCCCAGAAGATCATGCCGGGGTACGACATGCTGCTAACGCGTTCCTACGCCGCATGGCTATGGGCGCATGGCAAGCAGGACAAGGCGCGCACCGTTATTCGCAAACTGGTGGAAACAGATGCCGTTCTGGCGCTGGCCGGACCAGCCTTGCAGGCCAATATTGCCCATTACCCCGTAACGTCCCCGCAGGCGGGCATTGCCCGTGGCTATGTGCTGACCGCATTTTTGCTGCGCCAGCAGGCGCGCGAACAGGCCCAGCAGGCCGCCAATCCGGAAAACGGAGCATTCAGCCAGCTTCAGTTTAACGAGGCCGCCCGCCTGATGCTGGGTTTTGCACTGGCCATGGACCCGACACTGGCCGATGCCCGCCTGATGCTGGCGGAAATACAGGACGACGAACAGCATTTTAACGCCGCCCGCCAGACGCTGGAACGCGTGCCCCCGCAGGACCCGCTGGCCGCAGTGGCAACGCTCCGGCTTGCTGTGCTGGAGAGCGCTAACGACCATCCGGCAGATGCCATTCCCCTGCTCAGGCATTTGGCCGAGCAGGTGCCGGGGCAGATTATTATTGAGCGCGAACTGGGCAGCGCCCTCAGCCAGACCAAGGACTGGCAGGGAGCCATAGCTGCCTATTCCCGTGCGATTGATCTGGCTAACGCACAGAAACGCCCGGACTGGACGCTCCTGTTCCTGCGCGGCATGGCCTACCATGAGGCGGGGGATTGGCCCCATGCCAAGGCGGATGCCCGGGCCGCACTGGCTTATGCGCCAGATGATTCGTTTTTGCTGAACTTTTTAGGCTACAGCATGGCCGAACAGCATGAAGACCTGAACGAAGCGGAAAAACTGCTACAGAAGGCCCATGCGCTGGATGCGCAGGATGCCGCCATAACCGACAGTCTGGGCTGGGTGCGCGTGGAGCGCGGCGACCTTGCCGGGGGCCTGCCCCTGCTGGAAAAAGCAGCGGAACAAACGCCAGAAGACCCGGAAGTCAATTACCATCTGGGCGAGGCCTACTGGCGGGCAGGGCGCAGGACCGAGGCTGTGGACCAGTGGAACATGGCCCTTGGCCTGCACCCCAGTCCTGCGGATGAGGCTCTGATTCGCGCTGCCTTGCAAAAAGCAGGCGTTCCCGCCACAACCTCAGGCGCACAGGCCACGCCCGTGCCTGCCCAACCCGCCCCGGAACAAGGAAAGCACACGCCGTGACCGTTGCCGCATTGGATGTTTCCAGCTTTGCGTTCACAGAGGCCGCACCCGCCAAGGTCAACCTGTACCTGCACGTAACAGGCCGCCGGGCGGACGGGTACCACCTGCTGGACAGTCTTGTTGTGTTTGCCGGTGCGGGGGATGTACTGCATTACCAACCGGGGCCAGAACCACTGCACCTGCATATTGTGGGCCGGTTTGGCCGTTTGCTGGATGCCTCTGCCGCTGGAGCGGATAATCTTGTGCTCAAGGCTGCCCGTGCATTGCAGGGGCTGTGCGGTACGCAGGCCCATGTGCAGGGTGGCACACTGGTGCTGGATAAAAAACTGCCTGTGGCATCGGGTATTGGCGGCGGGTCAGCGGATGCCGCAGCCACCCTGCGTTTGCTGGACAGGGCATGGAACGTGCAGGCCAGCCGGGAAGACCTGCTTAAACTGGCCGAAACACTGGGGGCGGATGTTCCCGTTTGCCTGCTAAGCCAGACTACGCGAATGGAAGGGATTGGTGAAAACCTGACCCCAGCCCCCCATTTGCCGGAATGTGGCATGGTGCTGGTCAACTGTGGGCAGGCAGTTTCCACCCCCGAAGTTTTCCGCCGCAGGGACGGGGCTTTTGCACCCCGTGCGGCCATGCCGGAGCACTGGGGCAACCTTGCAGATGTTGTGGCGTTCCTTGCGCAGCAGGGGAACAGTCTGGAAGCTCCGGCCTGTGCCGTGTGCCCGCCGGTCGGGCATGTGCTGGCCGACCTTTCCGGGCAGGATGGCTGCCTTATGGCCCGGATGAGCGGGTCTGGGGCAACGTGTTTTGCCCTGTTTGCAACGCCACAGGCCGCACGGCAGGCAGCCGACAGGCTGGAAGATGCCCACCCCGCATGGTGGGTGTGGGGTGGCGGACTGGTCTAAATTAACACCGGAGTTAATTTACCGTTAAAGCGTATTGGTCATAAAGAATTATTAACCAAATGTTATAATTCGCTCCGTATGCCTTCTTCTTCAGGCTGTTTTGAAGGGGAGGTGTCGGGGCATGGCGCATTACGTCAACACCAATGGTGTCACTTACGCGATCACTGACCATCAGGGTTTTTTGGGCGTGCGGGATGGTTACAGGGTCAGCATTACAGACCCCACTGGCGCACGTATTTATGCAGGCGTTATTCACCCGGCCATTTTTGGTGGCCAGTGCAATGGTAATGTGCTGCTTGGGGGCGGGCAGGGCTTGCCCCGTGTTGTACCAGCTCCTGCGGGGGGCACGTATATTGTGCCGCCGGGTGTATATGCCACATTTGGCATAGGCCCCGCCACAGGGCATGTGCCTTGTGGCAGTACCTTCTATATTGGTGGCAATGCCCTGTTGGGCGTAGCGCTTGGGGTGCCTGCGGGCCTGTGCGTGCATGTGGCAGGTGGATGCGCCCTGTTTGGTGCCACAGAGGCTGGGGCAACGCTGGACGGTGCGGTGCTGCGCATAACCAATGGCGGAATTTTCTCCTGCGGTGTGGGGCTGCCCGATGTGCTGTGTGGCGCCACCGTGCAGTTTGGGGCAGGGGGTGGCACATTGGTGGTTAATGCCGCTCATATGCCGTTTGACCTGTCTGGCACGGTTATTCTGGATTACAACCCGGCCCGGTCCATGATCGAGGTCCGCAATATCTGCCAACCCATTGTAACATACCACGTAACGGGGGCTGGTGCCTGCCGTACGCTTGTGCTGCGTGGGCGGGACCAAACGGAGGTGGGGCGTTTTACGGTAGAGCTGGCCAACGGTGTGGTGCTGGAAGAGGGGAACTACCCAGCCGCAGGTGGAGCCAGCGCATTCCGTATGGGGTGTGCAAAAACTCAGACCCGGACCAGAGCCTGCCTGATTGAAGGAACAGAACTGCATTCGGCAGGAAAAACCGTTGCGCTGGAAACCCTCCAGACGGGTGGCCTGGTGGATGTGTGGACACAGGGTGGAGCGCGTGTGCAGCGGCTGATGTGGGTTGAGCGCGGCCATAGGCACGCCAGACCGGAATTACCCGTGGAGGAGGCAGGCTACCCCATCCGGGTTTTGCGCCATGCTCTGGGGGCCAATATGCCAGAGCACGACCTGCTGCTAACGCCAGACCATAGCGTACTGCATAATGGGCAGTTTGTACCCGTACGTATGTTGGTGAATGAGAGTAGTATTTTTTATGACCAGAGTATTGCATCCTACCAATACATAATGCTGCAAACAGAAACGCACGCTGTACTTGTAGCCAGCGGGGTGCCGGTGGAGTTTTATCTGGCGCAGCAACCCGGCCAGCATCCAGCGTGGCAGGGGGAGGTGGTCCGCCTTGGCAGCGCAGCCGCTCATACATGGGAAAAGGAAGTGCTCCCACTCAGGCTGAGCGGGCATAAGGCTCTGGCTGAGGTGTTTGCCCAACTGCGCGCGCGGAGCCAAACCATACCGGGGTGCCGCATGGCTGCGGAGGCTCCGGAACTGAGCATGGACCCGGATCTGTTTTTGCTGACAGATGCAGGGCAGCGCATCCGCCTGTTGCGGCGCGATGGGGAGAGCTACTGCTTTATGTTGCCAGCAGGGGTGAAAAAAGTTTTTCTGACCTCCCGCACCAGCCAGCCTGCCGTGGTTATTGGGCCATATACGGATGACCGGCGCACCCTTGGCGTTGCCGTGGGGGCCATTACCCTGTTTAGCGGTGGCCGCCATGTGGTGCAGACCGGGCACCTGCGGGCGGAAGGCACTACATGGTCCGGCTGGCACAAGGCCAATGCGGATGGCACACTCCGGTGGACCACAGGTGCGGCGGAGTTACCACTCGTAGGGGTGCGGGAAGGGCAGATGGGCCTGCTGAGTATTCAGGTTCATGCCGCAGGGCCGTTTGTTGTGGAACAGCCACCCGAGGCCCAGATGGCCCAGTTGCGGGCCTGACCTTACGGCCCCCATAGCCTGATGCCGTTGTGCAGGCAGGAGGGAGGGGGCCAAAGGGCAGGGCGTGTTGGTCAGGACTTACGGCACTGGCGGATATGGTTAAGTGCCGCACTCAGCCCCATGGCAGCCAGTGCGCCAAACAGGCTGGCCCGCAAACCGGAGGAGACAAAGATGGTCCAAGGGCTGTTCAGCCTGCGGGCTTTGGCATCAAACGGACCTTCCGAGCCATAGGCACCGGGTACGGGTTTGTACAGGTCATCGGGTTGTGGGCCTTCAGCCCAGTCGTGGCTCATCTGGGCTTTGTAGCCATGGCTGGCCAGCCGTGCCTCGCGGCAGCCGGGGCCAGCAAAGCGCCATAGGGCGGCAAAGCTGTTGCTCCAGCCAATGGAAATGGAACGGCTGGTTGTAAAGGCGGCACGGCAAATGGCTTCCGCCGCAACCTCTGGTTCATAGACCGGGCCAAAGGGTTTAAGCCGCTTACCCGTCAGGTTCCGGGTCCAGTTATAGTGTGGTGTGTTAATGGCGGGCAGGTCCACCATAACCAGACGGATGTGGTCTGCATCATGGCGCAGTTCGGTGCGCAGGCTGTTGCAAAAGGCGCGCAGGGCTGCGCGGGAGCCGTTTTCTGCCGCCTGAAGGGGCAGGTCACGCAGGGTGGGAGCCAGATCAAGGTTAATAATCGCCCCTTGCCCCCTGCGGCGCATCACATGCAGGGCAGCCAGTGTGCCGTTTACGCTGCCCAGATAGGTTACCTGTGTAGCACGCTCAATATCCTGGGCACTCAGTGCTGCCACCTGCCCCACAACAGTAGCCCCGGCACAGTTGGCCCAGACGGAAATAGGGCCAAGTTCAGCCTCAATATGGTGTGCCGCGTCCTGCACGGCCTGTGCGTCTGCTACGTCCACACTGACAACAAGGGTGCGTATGGAATGTTGGGCCAGATTGTCTGCTGTGGCCTGCAGGCGCTGTGCATCCCGGCCCAGCAGGGCTACATCAAACCCTGCGCGGCCCAGTGCACGGGCTGCCGCGCGGCCAATACCCGAACCTGCTCCTGTAACGACCGCAATCTGAGTTGCCATGCCTGTTGTGCCTCCCGTGTTGGTTTTTGGTGGTGTGGATGGGTTTTTAAAACATTAATCTGTTTTACCTGCGCGTGCAGGGGGTGCAGCGCAAGGCAGTTTGGTGCGGCCCAGCCCTGTGCAAAGGCATCGTTCTCCCCCTGTCTGGACCATTTTTTACAGGTAACGCAGGGCCAGAAAGCCACCAAGCAGCATAAGGGCGAACAGGCCGGTAACCAAAGGCAGCCGGTTTTGCAGAAAGTCCTGAATACTGGGGCCAAACCGCCGCAGCAGGCCTGCAACCAGCGCAAAGCGTGCTCCGCGCGTAACAAGGCTCGCGCACATAAAGGGAATAATGGCAAAATGTGCCATGCCACTGGCAATGGTTACAAACTTGTAGGGAATGGGGGTTAGCCCCTTGAACAGGATAATCCATACCCCCCACTGGCGGAACTTGTCCTGCAAGGCGGCCAATGTATGCTCGGCATGGTAAAAATGAACAATGGGGCGGGCCAGCGTGTCCAGCAGAACTGCGCCAATCAGCCAGCCCAGCAGCCCCCCGGCCACGCTTGCCACAGTGCAGATGGCCGCGTAGCGCCATGCCTTGTCCTTCTGGGACAGAACCATGGGCACAAGCAGTGTTTCTGGCGGAAGGGGGAAAAAGCTGGCTTCCGCAAAAGCCAGTGCCGCCAGCCAGAATGGGGCATAGGGGCTGGCGGCGTGCTGGAGAACGCGGGCGTAAAGTTTATCGAGCATTCAGGTCGTTACAGTCGTTCTTGGCGCAGCACGTCTTCGGCTTTGCGGTGTATCAGGTCATATTCGGCTTGTGTCAGGTTGCCCCGATGCAGCATTTCGCTCGCACGTGCAAGGGCATCGCGGGCATGGGTTGCATCGGGTATGGGGTAGCGGCGGCCGGGTAGGGCAAAGGCGCTATCGGGCAGGGCGTTGCGTTCTTCCGTGGTCAGTTTGGACATGTGCGTATTCCTGTTCCCTCGGTTAAAGGTCGGAGGCACTTTCCACCTCGTCCAGTTCCGCCATGGCGGCTTCTGCACTGGTGGTCGGCACGTCAGAAACTGGCGTGCTCCGCAATTCCTGCGCCGGAGGGAGCGGCGCGGGAGCCGTTGCCAGTTTTCGCGTGACATGGAATGCAGTCAAGACCGCAAATGTGCCGAACAGCACAGCGCCTATGGCCTGCCCGACCTGCACACCCTGTGGGCCAAAGCGCGCGCAGAGCAGAACAAACGGAATGGTGCCCAGCGTTGCCCGCCCCCAGTTGAAGGCCGTGGAGTAAAGCGGAAAGCCAAGGTTGTTAAAGGCGGCATTGGCCACAAACAACATGCCTACAAACAGGTAGCTTCCAATGGTCCATGTGCAGAACAGGTGCAAAAGGGCGGCAGCATTCCCCTGTGCGTTGTAGATGGCAATAATTAGATCCTGAGCAAAATAGAGCACAATCCATGTCAGCCCTACGCTCAGCACAACAAGTTTAAGGGCCGCGGCCAGTGTTTCGCGCACACGGTCGGGGCGGCCTGCGCCCACGTTCTGGCCCATGATCGGGCCGACCGAGCCGGTTAGCGCGAACACAAGCGCGAACAGAACAGGCACCATACGCTCGATCGAGGCCTGCCCGGCTACGGCCTCCAGCCCAAAACCAGACATGGCGCGGGTTACGTAAACCCCACCCGCAGGGGTTGCCAGATTGGTGAGGATGGCAGGGAGCGATATGCCAGCCACCCGGCGCGTATCCGGTATAATGCGGCGCAAGCAGGGGCGGGCAAGCATATTGTGCCGCAACGCGCCCCGCAGCCCGGCCCCCGCCACCACACAGCGCGAGAGAATGGCGCTTATGGCAGCCCCCATCAGCCCTTCGTGCAGGCCAAAGATAAACAGTGGGTCTAAGGCTGCGGCTACCACAGCGCCCATGAGGGTAATGTGCATGGAGCCTTTGGCATCGCCCACAACCCGCATCAGTGCGGAGCAGCCCATGCCAATGCAGATCAGAGGCAGCGCGCCGCTTAAAATGCGCAGGTAGCCAGCGGCCTCGGCCAATGTCTGGCCTTGTGCGCCAAACAGGCTGAGTATGGGGGTTGCGGCCAATGCCGTGGTCACGCCCAGAATCCCGGTCACCACGGTCATGACAATCATGGCGGAGGCGGCAAGGCAGCGGGCCTCCTCGTGTCGTCCGGCTCCGATCTCGCGCGCGGTGGCAGCACTGATGCCAATGGTCAGACCAATGGAAATGGCAATTTGCAGCCCTATCACCGCGCTGGCAAAGCCAATTGCCGCAGTCATGGCGGTGTTGTTGAGGTGGCTGATATAGATCATGTTGAGCATATCGACCGCAAATACGGCCATAAGCCCAATGGCTCCGGTCCCGGCCATGACCAGCACGTGCCGCATGATGCTGCCTGTAGTAAAACAGGCTTTGTGACGGCTACCGGGCGAAGAAGGCCGGGTCATGCTGGCTCCGTTGGGGCTTGCCCTTGCGTGCGGGCACGCTGGGGTGGACGTTTAGGCAGGGTAGTATGTCACGTCCGGGTGGGACTGCGAATAACCTGTGCGTGGATTAAACCGCATGGCATGGCTGAGTGAAAGGTAAGGAAGCCATTGGCGGTGGCGTAAGCAGGCTGTGGAGCTGCAACCTTTGCCATGTTGTGTCGAGTTATCTGCCATGCGTTGTGTGGTATGTTAGTGACCTTCCACCCCGTTACCCGCCAATATGGCCCATGCAGGCTGGTTCTGCCTGTATGGGCACAAGGCCTGCTCGGCCTCAAGCCATGCCATTAAAGCCAGAAAACCGGGCACGCCATGCAATTTGGGTATAAAGGCAGAGCCACAAGGGCCGGAAAGGGCAAAGCCCATTTGCAGGCTGGCTTCCCCCATGTGCAGCCATTGCCCGGTGGACTGGCGGGCTTGGCGCTAACGCACACCCTTAGAGCAAAGTGGCGGAATGGCGCAAGCCATGGATGGCCAGCCACACCCCCAAACGCGGCTTTTAGGACACGCTTGCCCCGCAGACGTATGCTGCTGGCCGAAGGATGGATGACAATGGGCCGCGTGGTTGCTAAACCCCCCTCGCTGCAGTCTTCCTTCCTATTCGTGTAACAGTTGAGGCCGGGAAACGTCCTTGTCATGAAAATTGTCGCCTGTAACAGCAACCTGCCACTGGCCCAGGCCGTTGCCGCAGAGCTGAACCTGCCCCTGTGTAACGTAACCGTGCGCCGCTTTGCGGACATGGAAGTGTTTGTTGAAATTCATGAAAACGTGCGGGGCGAGGATGTTTTTGTCATCCAGAGCACCTGCACGCCCACGAATGACAACCTGATGGAACTGCTGATCATGCTGGACGCCCTGCGTCGCGGGTCGGCCAAGCGCATTACGGCTGTTATTCCCTACTTCGGGTATGCCCGTCAGGACCGCAAGTCCGGCCCCCGTACACCCATTAGCGCCAAGCTGGTTGCCAATCTTCTGGTCGAAGCCGGGGCAAGCCGCGTGCTTACATTGGACCTGCATGCCATGCAGATTCAGGGCTTCTTTGATATTCCGGTGGACAATTTGTACGCAGCGCCGCTGTTTGTGCGTGATATTCGCGCCCAGTACGGCGATCGTGATCTGATGATTGTTTCCCCCGATGTGGGCGGTGTTGTGCGTGCGCGCCAGCTTGCCCAGCGCCTGAACACCGATCTGGCGATTATTGACAAGCGGCGCGAACGTGCTGGTGTGTCCGAAGTCATGAATGTGATCGGGGATGTCAGTGGTCGCCACTGTCTGCTGGTGGACGATATTGTAGATAGTGGCGGCTCACTGTGCAACGCAGCCCGCGCTATTGCCAAGCAGGGTGCTGCATCCGTTGGTGCGTATGTGACCCATGGTGTGCTGACCGGGCAGGCTGTGCCCCGTATTGCCGATTCCCCGATTGAAATGCTGACCCTGACGGACAGTATTCAGGCAACAGAAGCGGTTATGGCAGCCAGCAATATTCGCCAGATTACCATTTCTGGTCTGCTGGCACGGGCCATGCGTGCCGTTGCGGATGAAAGTTCCGTATCGTCCCTGTTTGACTGAGGTGTCATGAGCCAGCTTCTCCCCCGCCCGTACTGGTATTTGCGCCACGGTCAGACCGACTGGAACCGGGCTGGTCTGTCGCAGGGGCGCACGGATGTTCCCTTGAACGAAACCGGCATTGAGCAGGCGGTAGAGGCAGGTAAACTGATCGAGCAGGCCATACGTGCGGCGGAGCAGGGGCGCATTACGCGCATTGTGTGTTCACCCTTGGAGCGCGCACACCGGACCGCCGTGATTGTGCGTGACCAGCTGGTGGCCCACGGCCTGCCCGCACTCCCCCTGAGTGTGGATGACGGTCTGGCCGAAGTCTGCTTTGGCGAGCAGGAAGGCCAGCCCATTGCCGACTGGTATGATGACTGGATAGCAGAGCACTATACACCACCCGGCGCAGAACCTTTTGCCGCGCTTAAAGTCCGTGCGGCGGCGGCGCTGAACCGTGCAACAGCGCAGGATGGTCTGCCACTGGTTGTGGCACATGGTGCCTTGTTTCGGGCTTTGCGTGCCGTTATGGCGCTGCCTGCCAATGTTCGCCTGCCCAATGCCATTCCGCTGAGCATTGTGCATGATGCGCAGGCTGGCTGGAACCTGACTGAACTTTCCTGATTGTTCTCAACTCCTTATGCCCGCAGCTTTGCCAGAGCGGGTAGGGGGGGAGAACAACCTGATGTGCAGGAAACCCTTTACGGTGTGGTGATGTGCGTTACCCACCACACCGTATGGGCCGCGCGGACCCTCATACCCGGTTTGTGGGCGGCTGAGGGAACAGCGAAGGGTCATGGATGGCCCGGAGTCGCACGCATTGCGGTAGCATTTTGCGAATCATCTTCATGGTTGCCAGATCGGACAGACCTGTCTGTTCGGAAAACCAGTCCAATTCTTCCTGCAAAAAGAACCCGCGCACTTCCGCCTCGGTTGCAGGCGGGCTGTGCGGCGCGCTCTGCCAGCGGCGGATGGTGTTGATCATGCCCATGGCCTGTGCGCGCTTTTCCAGCTTACTCGGGCGGTCCGGGCGGGGAACGGGGCCAAGCACTTCGTTGAGTGCCGTGAGCAGTCCGGATTTGTCGGACGTAGCACCGGTGATAAAATCCCCAACATGGGTAATGGCATTGGTGACAGAGTTAAGGAATGTCATGGAAGCCCCCTGTTTTCTAAAAAGGAGATACAGGTGCAACGAACTCCATATGGGCAGAGTTGCGGTCTGGTAGATTAAATAAAAAACATCTTGGCCTTGGGTAATCCACGGCATGGCCTGCCCCCCACTTGGGCGGCAGCGCGTGGGCAGCCCTGTGCCGGAGGCTCTGGCAAAGGTTTGGCCCCGTCCCTACATTATGGGTGTTACGCGCTGCTGTTCCCGTTTGGGGCAGGCCGCAAAAGAAGGAAATACCATGTCTGATCTGATCGTTCTGGGCTTTGACCATATTGATGATGCCGCGAAGGTGCTGACGGAATGCCGCGCACTCCAGAAGGAATATCTGCTGGATATGGAAGATGCCGTTGTGGTCACGCGGGATGCCAATGGCAAAACACACCTGCACCAGAGCGTTAATCTGGAAAAAGCCGGGGCGTCCTGGGGGCTGTTCTCTGGCGGGTTCTGGGGTGCCGTGGTGGGGCTTTTGTGCCTTAACCCGCTGGCAGGCTTTGTGATTGGCAGCGCGGTCGGGGCCGGGGCGGGGGCTCTGGCTGGCAAAATGTCCGATTACGGGATTGATGACGGGTTTATTACCAAGCTGGGGGATACCATTCCACCCAACACATCGGCCCTTTTTGTGCTGGTGCGCAAATCCCAGCCGGATAAGGTTCTGGCCGACCTGCAACAGTTCAAGGGCCACGCCCGCATTTTGCAGACCTCGCTTTCCCCCGAGGCGGAAGCCAAACTCAAAGCGGCACTGGGTGATACGTCCGCGGCCACAACGCCTGCGGCTTGACCCTTCTTTTTTAAGGGTTGCACGCAATAGGAGAGGCTGGTGGGCGTGGGCCTGCCAGCCTCTTTTTTATGGACGGGGCATGGCTGAAGCAGACTTTATGGATATGAACATTGTGCACGGTGGTTGGGCATAGTAGGGGCCAAAGTGGTTTTTCCTTTTATGTCGGGTTGTGCAGCTATGGTGCGTCTTGTCATGCTTTCGGTCGGGGCGTTTGTGTGGCTTGTAACCGAGGTCATGCCCATTGGCCTGTTGACCGATATTGCGCAGGGGCTGCACGTTTCCCCCGCGCAGGTGGGGCTGCTGGTGACAGGCTATGCCTGGCTGGTGGCATTAACGGCTATCCCCCTGACGTTGCTGACCTCTGGTGTGGACCGGCGGACCCTTGTTGCAGGTCTGCTGCTGCTGGCCGGAGGGGTGGATGTTGCCTGTGCGTTTGTAACCAATTACGCGGTTATGGCGGTGCTGCGCATTATGCTTGCATTGGGGCACGGGGTTTTTTGGTCGGTTATAGCCAGTGTGGCGGTCCGTCTGGCGCCGGATATTCCTGTGGCGCGGGCAACCGGGTGGGCTTTTACCGGCGTTGCGGTGGGGTTTGCCGGGGGGATTCCCCTTGTGTCTGCCATTGGGCAATGGTTGGGCTGGCGCGCGGCCTTTGTAGCCTGTGGTGGTGCTGCCCTTGCGGTGTTTGCCGCAGCTCTTGTGCTGTTGCCCCCCATGCCTGCGCAACGGCGGCACATGGACCTGCGGCGTCTGCTCCGCCAGCCGGTACTGGTGTATATTGCCGTGCTGACCATGCTGGTTATTACCGCACATTTTGCGGCCTATACTTACATTATTCCATTATTGCAGACGATTCCGCATAGTCCTGAACAGCTTATTCCCGTGCTGCTACTGGTTTATGGCGTTGTGGGTATTGGGGGCAACTGGGTTGGAGCCCGTCTGCCCTGGTCGGCAGGCCGGTTGATTGGCATGTCCACGGCAGGCCTTATTGCCACCCACGGGATTATGGTTGCCTCCGGGTGGATTCCGGGTCTGGTGTGGGTGGATATGGTGGTGTGGGGCATTGTCAGTGCGGTTCTGAACATGGCACCGCAAAATTATGCCATGGAACTGGCCCCCAATGAGCGCGAGGCCGCCTGCTCTTTTAGTGTTACCGGGTTTAATGCGGGTATTGGGGCCGGGGCGTTGTGTGGTGGGGTTGTTCTGGGCGCTGCGGGGTCTTATGCGGTGCTGGCATGGAGTGCGGGAATTGCCGTGTTGGCGCTGATCGTATTCTGGGCCGGGCGGTTTGTTGTGGGTAAGGCGGATCAGCCATAGAATGTGCAGCGTTCATACCCCAATGGGCAAAATCCGTAAGGAGGGGAACGCTGCACAGGTGGCGGGTTAAAGGCCGTCTGGCTGGCAAAAACCTGTTGTTCTGCCAGCCATTTGTTATCAGAACCCTTGCGAAACCCCACACAGGATGGTCCGGCGCAGGCCATATTGTGGCGCACCCACACCAATGCCCGATCCATCGCGCAGCAGGTAGGTGTGGTCTCCCAGATTGATGACATCCAGACGGAGCTGCGTATCCCCGTGCCATGCGGAGCCAAATGTATTGTGGATGGTCTGCACGGCAGAAAAATTAACCGTAGCATAAGGCTTTAACGCCAGTCCGTTGGGTATGCCGTTCACATCATCATCCGCGCGCAGTCCGCTGCCATAAACCATGGTGGCCGACAGGCGCAGAGGTGTGCGGGTTTTGCGGAACAGCGTATAGGTTGCACCCGCGGATGCCGTCCAGCGCTGGTCGTGGTCCAGATGGACCCAGCGGTTGTTGATGTAGTTCAGTTCATCAGCATCAAAGTTGAACTGTGCACTGGTAATTTTTTTACCAATAGCACGGGACCATGCAAAGTTACCGTAAATGGAGAGAGGTCCGTGGTCGTAAGATGTGCTGACCTCGTACCCATTGACCTGCCCATGGCGGTAGTTAAAGCCGCTCATAATAATGGGGGCGCCAAACTGGCCCTCATCAATCAGGTTTTTGGCCAGTTTGTAATAGGCATCGAACGAAACGCGCCAGCCGGGCAGAATGGTCTGCTCAAAGCCTGCATCAAAATAATGGTCGCGCTCGGCACGGACTTTGCTGTTGGTGGTGGAGCTGGGGGCGGCGGTTGTGTTGGCAAACTGCGCGAGGGAGCTGCTGCTGACAACCTCAAACGGTGGGGGTGTAAAATAGCGCGAATACCCGGCATGGAGGGTGCCACCCTGCCATGGTTTCCATACAACGTTTACGCGGGGGCTAAACTGGTGTTCGGCAGTGTATTCGCTCACACCATCAAACCGCATTCCGTAGTTTATGGTCAGGTTGCGCAGGGGCTGCCATTCGTCCTGTGCGTACAGGCCATAGACCATGCCGGTTTTGCCGCTGCCATCATGCAGGGTCAGGAGTTGGTTATCCAATGTGCTGAGAACATTGGACGTTGTTTTGGAAACATTACGCTCCACAAAAGCCTGAAAACCAAAACGCACGGTATGGTCGCGTGCTGCGCGCCAGGTTACGTCATGCTGTGTGCCGGTAGAAAAAACAGACCTCGCGGCCTGCTGTGCATTGCCAAGGTAGAGCAGATCCCCTGTTAGGTCGGGGGAGTAACGCAGGCTGCTGTACCGGGTAAATACGGAATCCTGCAGGCTGAATGCGCCAATTTCCTTTTGCAGGGCCAGAACGGCAAAGTCGGTAATCTGCTTCTGGTGTTCGTTCAGGCTGTCGCTGCTGGTGGCGGCTCCGGCAGGTGGGGTGTAGTTGTGGCTCCAGTCCTGCGGAAGTTGCCCCGGATTATTGGGGAGCTGATATTCCGCGTTGGAAATGCCAGCAATCAGGCTTATGCGTGTATCTTCATCCACTGTGTAGCGGGCATGGCCCAAAAAGTGGTACTGGTTGCTCAGGTCGTGTGGCGCATTAAAAGAGCTTGTTGTGTTTTCGATCCCTACGCGGTCATGCACAAAGTCCGCCGTGGCAAAAAAATCCCACTTCCCTTTGTGAAAACCGTATTGCAGGGAAGGGAAAAAATAATCCCGCGCCCCACCGTAAAAAGAGAGGTTCCCCCCTGCGTTGGTGGTGCCGTTCTTTGTGGTAATGTCCACCACGGCAGCCTGTAGGAACCCGAACTGGCTGGGCAGTGCGCCCGTGGTCAGGGACATGTTGTCCGCAAAACGGGTCATCAATGCCTGCCCGAACACACTGAGCCCTTCGGGGAGCTGCACCCCATCCAGCCGGAACTGGACCTCGTTATGGTCTCCACGGACGTGGATCTGGCCGTAGCTGTCCTGTGCGACACCGGGCGCTTGCAAAAGAACCTGATTAAGCGGGGCATTATCCCCACCCGGAATATTTTCCAGTGCCTGCCTGCTAAAGCGGTACACCGTAGCTCCTGTGGTGGGGGACAGTTCGGAGCGCGCGCGGTCCAGATGAGCGGTCACAATAACCTGCTCTGCGGTATGCTGGGCATTCTGGGGAATAACCTTGACCGTCTCGCTGCCTTTGCGCACCGGAAGTTTGGCTGCCGTATGTGCGGCCGGAGCGTTATGGGGGATGGTCGTGGCCGTTACCTGCGTGGTGGGTGTGGCCGTCTGGGCTGCTGCCGTATGGCCTGTTGCCAGCAGGCTGCTCAGAAAAGAGGAGCAGAGGAGAAGACCAGAAGGTCGGTAGGTCATGGATACATGCCGCCTGAATTGGAGTGTGCCAAGGGCCGCATAGCTATTAGTTATATTATAACATAACAATCAAATTCTGAACGTTGGGATAACGTGGCAAAACGGTTGTTGTATTTGTGCAACGCATGGCTGAGGTGCCATAAACAGGGGCAAGGGGAGCAATGCCCAAAAAAAACAACGGCTCCCCCACCTTATTTGGTGTTGGGGAGCCGTTTTGGAACAGGCTGTATTCAGCCGTGACCTATTTGGTGGTGTACCCACCGTTAACCAGAATGGTCTGCCCGGTCATCCACCATCCATCGGACACCATAAAGCGCACATGCGGCACAATATCTTCCACATCCGTCAGGCCCGTGTGGCTAAAACCGGAAAGAGCTGCTGCGGTTTTGTGGTAAGTCACAGCCTCTGGTTCTTCCTGCCCATAAAAGAACGGGGTATCCATTGGCCCCGGACCAATGGCGTTAACCGAAATGCCGCGTGCTCCCAGTTCTTTGGAGGCTGCACGGGTAAAGTGCTCCACAGCCGCTTTGGCTCCAGCATACGTGCTGTAGAAGGGCGTGTATGCCCCGAGGAGTGAGGTCACAATGCTCAGGAGTTTGCCATTGTTGCCCAGGTGTTGCCCGGCCTCGCGTATAAACTGGAAGGCCACTTTGGTGTTAATGGCAAACATGGCATCGAATTCTGCATCTGTTGTGTCGGCTATGGGTTTTTTAAGCACCTTGCCTATGGTGTTGATTGCAATATCCAAAGACCCTGCTGCCTGCATGGTTTTTGCAAACAGGTCTGCCATGGCACCGGGCTGTGTTAAATCTGCCTGAAAAACAAAGGCTTTTGCTCCGGCCAGTTCCACCGCCTGTGCGGTTGCCTGCGCTGCGGCTGCGCTTGTGTGGTTATGGTGGTGGATAACAATGGTTTTGGCCCCCTGTTTGGCCAGATCGCGCGCAATCTGCCCGCCAAGGTTTTTGGCTCCTCCGGCAATCAGGATGGTTTTGCCGGTTATGCTGTGTGTGGTCATGTCTGTGCTGCCTTGCTGGTGCAAACAGGCCCATGCCCGTTTTTCTGTGTGGCACAGTATCATCTGAAAAATGCAAATAAAGTTCCCATATATGATAAGACCTGTCAGAATTTACGAACAATCTGGTGCAAACAGGCAGGGGTAAGGGTGTGGACCGTATTGATCAATGCCGCATTTTTGCGCGGGTGGTGGAAACGGGGAGCTTTACCCGTGCGGCGGAAACGCTCGGTCTGCCCCGCTCTACCGTTTCCACCGCTGTGCAGGTGCTGGAAACCCGCGTGGGGGCAAGGCTTTTAACCCGCACCACCCGCTCAGTAACCCCAACGCCCGATGGCCACGCATTTTACGAACATTGCGTAAGGCTTGTAGCCGACATGGACGAGGCGGAAGACCTGTTCCGGCGTGAGCGTGGGCATGTGCGCGGCGTGTTGCGGGTAAGCTTGCCCGCCCGCATTGGCCGCCTGATTGTTGCTCCGGCTCTGCCGGGGTTTGTTGCGGCTCACCCCGGCATAAAGCTGGAGCTGGGCGTAACGGACCGTCCGGTCAACCTGACGGAGGAAGGGCTGGACTGTGTGCTACGGGTTGGCACCTTGCATGATTCGGGGTTGATCGCACGGCGTATGGGGCAGATGAGCCTGCTCAATGTTGCCAGCCCCGCGTACCTTGCCCGCCATGGTGTTCCCCGGACCCCTGATGATCTGGTGCGTAATGGGCATTTGGCCGTGCGTTACATGTCCCCCGCCAATGGACGGGTGGAGGCGTGGGAGTGGGAGGCAGAGGGCGCGCTCCACACGCTGGACCTGCCGGGGGCGGTTACGGTGAACAGTGCGGAAATGCAGATTGCCTGCTGCATGGCGGGGTTGGGGCTTATTCAGGTCCCCGCGTATGATGTGCGCTCACTGGTGGATAATGACCAGTTGCGCGTGGTGCTTCCCCAATGGTGCGCGCCCGCCATGCCTGTGGCCTTGCTGTATCCGCACAGGCGGCACCTTTCCTCCCGCCTGCAGGCGTTTGCTGGCTGGCTGGAGGTCTTACTGGCCGGGCATCTGCTATAAAAACCGTGGGGCGGATGGGCTTACGGTTTGCGCGGAATAATGACCGGATCGGTTGAGTTGGGGTTGGGGTTCAGTTCCACCGTACCAGCCTGCGGGGAATAGGTGGCGGAAGTGGACTGGTTTGTCCCCTTGGGTTCATGGAAGGCGGAGACAGGGCCAAACAGAAGGCTGCCGGTCTGCTTGTTCATTGTGCCTTCGGGGCGGCGCGAGCAGCCGCGGGTAATAATGGAACAGATTCCATCCGTGCCAATCAGTTCGTCATTATTGCCCGTATAATGCACATCGGCCACGCGGTCGTGGTCAAGGCGAATAACGGCGGAGCATGTGGTGCCGCCACCGCCACCAAGCTGGGCAACGGTTGTCACAATATCGCCAACCGGAATAAGGGTGGAGCCACCGTAGCTGGGCTGTGGCTGTGTGCCATTGTAGATGAAAATCTGGGTCGTATCGTTAATCTGCTTGGTGGCGGCAGGCAGACCTGCGCAGGACTGAAGGTCGTAGGAGGTCATGCCGATCATGGTCAACTGCGCCTTATGGGCTGCGCGTGAGTCAAAATAACCGCACCCGCTCAACCCCAGAGAGAGGGAGGAAAGAGCCAGTAAGTTTAAAAGACGACCGTTCATGTAATGGAATATCCCAACATCCAGAATTGGCGCATGTCCTCGCACGGTATGCCCGCCTTTGCCAGCCTACTGTGTTCTGCTGGCGTGATGCAAGGCGCAAACAAAGTGTAAAATACCTCCACACCAGTAAAATGCGTGGGGGGTGGAATTATAAATCAGCCACCGCTGCGGTCATACTCACCAGCTTTGCAACAAATAAATGCGACTGCTCCAGTCTTGCCTTTGGGTGTGTATGCTTTCATCATGGCATGTACGGCCATGCAGGGTGGACTCTGTTGCGGGCGTAAACAGTACAAGTGCAACCAGCCTGTTTGCTGCTGGCAAACATTGCTCTCAATATTTGGGCATATTCATATGCCATGCTTTGGACCGTGTAAGGGAGAACTGCCGGTTATGTCGTTTCTGTTCCGCCATAAGGCGTGTGTGTTCTCCCCCCTGTTAGTTCTGCTGCTGGGTGTAAGCGGGTGTGCTTATGTTACGCCGGGGCAGCCCCCGGCACCGCCCTTGCCTGCGCTGGCCAAGCCTGCACCCTTTACGGCAGCGGATGCGGCGTTTGTGCAAAAGCTCAATGCGTTCGATCTGGTGCAGATCGCCCTTGCCAATACCGCCAAAACCCATGCGGCACGGAACGATCTGGCACTTCTGGGCGCATCCATGACCAAGGACCTGACTGATGCCCAGACCAAGCTTGCAAAGCTTGCCTCCACCCACAGTCTGACCCTGCCCACCAAACCCACGGCAGCGGAGCAAAAACAGATTGACCGCCTGGGGCAGGCGCATGGTGCCGGGTTTGACCGGCGCTACATCCGCCTGTTCACCACGGCACATGGCAGAATAAAGCCAGTGCTTGCCAGCCAGATCGCTCTTTCCAAAAATTCGGATTTGGTGGCCATCGCACGGAATGTGCAAACCAGACTGGCCGATTATCAGGCGGTTATGAAGTAAGGCCCAGTCTGGGCCTTCCAGCCTGCTCCCCCCCTTATGGTGCAGAGATTTGATAATCACTTGCACAAAAACAAGAAGCCCCGCAAAGGGCATGCACCATGCTGACCATTGAACTTATTCTGCTCTTGCTGCTGCTGACTGCCGTAAGCAGCCTGATCGCCCTGCGCTTCCGTCAGAAGGTGCCGCAGCCTGTTATTCTTATTGCATTGGGCGTAGGGGCCGGGCTTGCGGGTATGCACCTGCGCCTGCACCCCGAACTGTTCATGTTCGTCTTTTTGCCGCCCCTGCTGTTTGCCGATGCGTTCCGTATGCCCCTGCGCGAATTTGGTGAACTGCGTGGGCCAATCCTGTTTTTGGCCTTTGGGCTGGTGGTGTTGAGCACGCTGCTGTGTGGCTATGCCATCCACTGGATTTTGCCGGTTATGAGCCTGCCTGTCTGCTTTACGCTGGCGGCGGCTCTTTCCCCCACGGATACGGTTGCGGTCAGCAGCCTTATCAAGGGGCGGCGGGTGCCTACCCGGCTGTTGCAGCTCCTCTCGGGCGAGGCGCTGTTTAACGACGCATCGGGCCTTGTCTGCTTCCGTTTTGCCATGGCAGATGCCCTTACGGGCGAGTTTTCCTACCAGCAGGCTTTTGGCACGTTTCTGCTCGTGGCATGTGGTGGTCTGGCCATTGGCGGGGCCGTGGCATGGGTCGCAACCCGGTTTAATAAAATGCTGACCCGATCAGGATATGATGAGACCCAGTCCCAGATCGTGCTTGTGCTGCTGTTGCCGTTTTTAATGTATGCCATGGCGGAAGCCGTGGGGTGCTCGGGTATTCTGGCTGCTGTTGCGGGCTGTATGGTGGTCAAACTTTCTGGTATTATTGAGGATGCCTCGACCACCACGCGCCTGCAGTCGACCACGGTGTGGACCATGGTCAGCTATGTTTTTAACGCGCTTATTTTTCTATTTCTGGGCTTGCAGTTGCCAAGTCTGCTGCAAAGTGCGCGCACGCTGGTGCTGGCCCAGCATGTTGGCATGTGGCGGCTTGGCCTGCTGGTGGTGGAAATTTACGGCATTATGCTGGTCATGCGCTTTGCGGGGGTGTGGCTGTCCATTGCCTGCCGCTGGGCTTCCGCACGGATCAACCGTGTGCCGTTTGACCACCCCACGGGTTTTGCCGCCAGCCTGCTCCTGACTTTTGCCGGGGTACGGGGTGCGGTTACGCTGGCTGCGGTTCTGTCCCTGCCAACGGGGGAGGATGGCACCATGTCCTTCCCTGCGCGTGAGCCGGTGGTGGTGATTGCAGCGGGTGTCATCATTCTCTCCTTACTGGTGGCGAGTGTGGTTATTCCATTTTGCCTCAGGTTCATTCCTCCCGAAGAGGTGGATAAAAACGCGCAGGAGGAAAACATGGCCCGCCAGAAGCTGCTGCGCGCCGCGCTTGAACTGCTGCACAAGGCGCAGACCATACCGGCCATAGAAACCCCGCCCGAAACCGAGGAAGAGAAGGCCGCGCTGGAGGAAGCCCGCGTGGAGGTTATTGACCGGTTGACCAAGCTCTACCAGACCCGTCTGGAGCAGGAGGATGCAACCCCCCGCATTGCACAGGCTGACCGGCGGAACGCCATTCGCCATGCCCGCATGGAACTGGCCCTGCGTTTGCAGATTTTGCGGGCCGAGCGCCAGACCATGCGCACACTGGTGGCCGAGCAGGAGATTAATGACCAGACGGAGTGGAAGTTGCAGCAGGAGCTGGATTACGAGGAGGAGGTGATCCACGCCCTTGCCCAGCGCCTCCCGCGGGAGGGCTGATTGCGTGGCGGAAGGTGGGCGTGCCGGTGTGCTCCCGCCTACGGCATGGCCTGATCAAGGAGTATTTCCACCCCCGGCACAATCCGTTGGATCAGATCCCCTGCGGGTTGTGGCGTGTTGGTCACGACATGAATACTGGCTGAGGCGGCAATGCCCCGCTTGGCATCGTTCAGCGCCTCCCGCGCGTTTTCGCGCCAGTTAAGCGTATGGGCGGTGCCAAGGGCTGCAAGCCCCGCACGGGCCAGCCGTGCCAGTTGGGCCGAAGCAGCCATGGCTGGGGTCAATGCCGCATTGTGTGCGGCTGCGTGTTCGAACGCGCTGTTGTTGTTGGCCCATAGTGTTAACAGCCGCTCCAGTTCGGGGCGTAGTTCTGTGTGCCCGCTCATAAAAGCCTGTGCCAGAGCATTAAAATTTTCGGCTTCAAAGCTATCGGGGCTGGCAATGTCTGCTGGTGTGCCAAGGGGCTGCAAGGTGGCGGTCTGTTTGTGCCGGATCTGTAAAAATTCATGGTTGTGGGCGTAATTGCGCACGGGGGAGACAACGCTGAACAGCCTGCTGGCGGCTTCGGTCTGGCCCGGGGCCAGCCGTTCCAGCATATGCCGGGTATTGGTGCGGGCGTTCAGGCCCAGCAGGTCCAGCCGGTCTTCCATAATGGCCAGTCTGGGGTACAGGGTGGCTGCATTGCATTGTGCAGCAGGCGACCAGAACCGCTCAGCCAGTGCCGCAGTGCGTGGCCACAGACGGGCATCCAGCATTTCGGGCGAGACAACCTCGGTCCATAAGGCGGCCTCAGCCCCCATTACATGGCTTTTCTGCTCATTGGTAAGGGGGGGCAGGGGGGCATCTGCCGGTTTATCCGCCACGGCCGGGGGAGGCGTGGTGGGTGTGTCCGGCGGGGTGGGGCCGGTGGTCTGGGCTGCGGCCTGTGCTTCTGCCGCGTCCTTGCGGGTGTCCAGCGGGTCGGTGGTGTAATAGGCGCTGGCAGGGAGTAAGCGGTCCAGATAATACGGGCCGGACACAACCGTGGGGTGGCCTGCTGCCGTTGCCTGAGCCGTATGGGCAGGGCCGCGCCAGCTTTCTATAATGGTATCGGGCGGTATGTCCGCCTCCTGTACCTCGTCCCAGCCCATAATGGTTTTGCCCTGCTGGCGTAAGGCATGGGCCACGCGGCGGGTATAGTCTGCCTGCAAAGCCGCGACCGAGGCTATGTGGTGCTGCTTCATGTAGGCTGCAATATGGGGGGACTGCGTCCATTGTCTGGCGACAACCTCATCCCCCCCAATATGAAAAACAGGGTCGGGGAACAGGGCTGCCATTTCAGCGTACACAGCGCTGACAAAGCCGGGAGTTGCGGGGTTTGTCGGGTCGAGTGCTGCCCGGTTGATCTCTGCGCGGTCTGTGGTGTTGAGCGGCAGATTGGCAGCGTAGCGGGGGTAAGCCAGCAGCATGGCGTAGCTGTGGCCGGGGGTATCAAACTCCGGCACAACGCGAATGCCCCTGTCCGCAGCTTCGCGCACAAGCTGGTGGATCTGTTCCTGCGTGTAATACTGCCCGTGGCTGCCAATTTTATGCAGGCGCGGGAAGCGTTTGCTTTCCACCCTGAATGCCGCCCCATCTGAAAGATGTATGTGCAGCACATTCAGTTTGACCATTTCCATTGCGTCCAGCTGGCGCAAAAGATCTGGCAGCGGCATAAAGTGCCTGCTTGTATCCAGCATCAGCCCGCGCCATGCAAAACGGGGCATGTCCTCCATATGGGCCTGTGCAAGCACTGGCCCATCCAGCTCCTGCCTTACAAGCTGGCTCAGGCTGGTCATGCCGTGCAGCGCGCCTGCTGGCCCTTGGGCGGTAAGGGTTATGCCGGAAGGGGCTACGTCCAGCCTGTATCCTTCCTGCATGGCAGGACCGGGGAAGGCAGGGTCTTTGGCAAGCTGAATATGCAGCACAAGCCCCCCTTGCGTGGGAGGTGTGTTAGCAAAAGTGATCTGCTGGCCAGCAAGAGTGGAAAGTCTTATGCGTAGGCGCTCTGCTGCGCGGAGCAGTAAGGGGGTAGGGGCTGTGCTCCACTGCACAGTCAGGCTGGACGGCAGGGCAAAAGCTGCCCCTGTGGTTTGCAGGATGGCCGGAGCAGGCATAACCAGCGGCGGCTGCACCTGATTGCGGGCAAAGGCCGGGGGCATGTTGGCCTGCTGCCCATCCAGCCCTGTTTGTGCCAGAGTTGGGTGTGGCATGGCGCACAAACCAAGAAGGCTGGAGGCAAGCAGGAGCCCGGAGGGAAGTTTTTTGAAAAACTGGTAGGTCATGGCAAGGGGTTTTTCTGCATGGTCTGCTGGAAAAGGGGGAATGGTCCGTGCCGCATCCATTGGCCCACCTGCATGATTATGATGAGGGCTGGTTGCTGGCCATGGGGCCTACGCCGCGTGCGGCCTGCACGGCCAGCAGATCAAGCGCTCTGCGTAAATGGCCGTCGCACAGGCGCAGCAGCATCCGACCCTGTGCGGGTTCCAGCCCCTGGCGGAGCAATATGGCCAGTTTGATCGATCCATCGGCTTTAAGCAGAGCCGCCTGCGCCTGCTCGTCCGAACAGTCGGTCAGTTTTGTAATCATACGCAGGGCGCGGTGGACCAGCTTGGCGTTTACAATCCGCATGTCCACCATATGCCCCCGCCATGTATGGCCCAGACGCACCATAAGGGTGGTGGAGAGCAGGTTGAGGCAGATTTTTTGCGCTGTTCCCGCCTTCATACGCGTGGAACCTGCAACGACTTCCGGCCCGGTTTCGGTCAGAATGCCAATATCGGTTTCGGCCAGCAGGCGTGCGTTGGGGGTGCAGGACAGGCCAATGGTCAGGCTGCCACAAAAGCGCGCACTGGCAAGGGCGGCGCAGGTGTAAGGGGTGCCCCCACTGGCGGCAATGCCAATAACCACATCGTCCGCAGTGGGTGTGTGGCTGCTTATGGCGCGCTGGGCTTCCTCCTCGTCATCCTCCGCCCCTTCCACAGGGCTGAACAGGGCTGCCTCTCCCCCGGCCAGAAGCAGGACCAGCCGCTCGGATGGCCAGCCATAGGTGGGGATCAGTTCCACGCCATCCTGCAACCCAATACGGCCCGATGTTCCTGCGCCAACGTAAAAAAGCCTTCCTCCCCGTTCCAGTCGGGGAAGAGCCTGGGCAATGGCGTCTTCCATGTTGGGCAAGGCGGCCTTAACGGCGGCTGTGGCGGCAAGCTGGCTTTCCAGCAGGGCCTCCAGCACGGTGCCGGTGGGCCATGTATCCAGCCCATCGTACCGGGGGTCCTGCATTTCGGTCCGGGGGGGCTGGTGGGGAGTGTGCTGTGTGGTCATGGTGGCGGCTTCCGGTTGCGGACACGCAGGGTGCAAAGAACAGGGTGCACCATATGGAACAACCCTGCCAGTCCGAACAGGGCAACCATGCCCAGCACAATAAGCCACGGAAAGGCGAGGGACTGCCCATATGGGCGGAACACAAGCATGGTCCACACCATAAGTGGTATGCTTATGGCAAAGGCGGGTGCCAGAACCCGCGCGGTGGCCCGGCGCATGGCCATGCCAGCTACAAAGGTGCCCAGCATGGGCCCATAGCCGCAGGCTGCTATGGACAGACCGAGTATAACGGCGGACTGGCTCCCATGGGCAAACAGGCCCGCGCAGCCAACAAGCGCGCAGGCCCATGCCACAGTAATGAGCCGTGCAAAACCCAGTGCCGAACACCCCATAGCGCGGGCGGCACGGGCGCACAGGGGCGCAAAATCTCCCACACTGGCCGCAGTCATGGCGGAGAGCGTGGCTGAGAGCGAGCCCATGGTGGCGGCCAGAATACCCGCAAGCATAAGCCCCCGCAGACCCGGTGGCAGGTCCTGCACAATATAGGCGGGAAAAATGGCATCCGTGCTGGCAAAGCCCATCTGGGCCAGTGTTTGCCCGCCGTTGCGGGCCCAGAGCAGCACCCCGGTCAGGGAGAGCAGGGCAAACAGTATGCCCACCCCTACCGCACTGCCCATAAGAGCCAGCCGGGCATCCCGCAGGCTACGGGCCGCCAGCATACGCTGGACCATAAGCTGGTCAGTGCCGTGGGAGGCAACGGAGAGCAGTGCGCCACCGCCAATGGCTGCAAATGGGGTAAATGCGCTGTGCAGGAAGGACGCATGGTGGGCAAACAGGTGTAGCCGCCCCGCCTGTTGCAGCGTATGCCACGTGCCCGCCGGAGCCTTGTGCCAAAGCAGGGCAACGCAGGCCAGAGCACCGGAGAGGTAAAGGCAGAACTGAATACTGTCCGACCAGACTACGGCCTTTAAGCCACCGCAGACTGTGTAGAGCAGGGTGAGCAGCATAATCACGCCCAGCAGCAGGGGCTGGGGCAGGTGCCACTGCATGGCGGCCAGCATGGTGGCAAGGGGGAGCATTCCGGCAAACAGACGCACGGCCTCCGCCAGCAGCCGGGTGACCAAAAACGTGGCGGATGCCAGCCGTTGCATGGTTGGCCCAAAGCGCTGGCCCAGCCAGTCATATGCGCTGAGCATCCGCCCCTGCTGGTACAGAGGTAAAAACAGCCATGCCACAAGAGCGCGCCCAAGCAGGTAACCCACGGCCAACCCAACAAAAACCATACCCGACTGGTAGGCAATGCCCGGAACACCAATAACGGTGAGTGTTGAGGTCTCCGTGGCAACAAGGGAAAGGCAGAGTGCCCACCATGGCAGATCTCCATGCCCTTCCAGATAGGACATGGAGGAGGACTGACGCCCCGCCAGCACAAGGGCTGCAACCGGCATGGCCGCCAGATAGGCCAGCATGACCAGCAGGTCGGTAAGGCTCATGGTGCGGTCCTGTTCATGCCGGGCCGCAGGTGCGGGGCAGGGTAAAAGTAGGGTGGAGCAAAGTCTTGGGGCACGGGCCAGACAGACAAAAAGCACAATGTGGCGGAAGTGTAGGAACAGCGCGTGCGGGCATCAACCCACTATTGCATTCTGTGTGCGCCGGTTCCACGCACGGAGGAGGAACATTCCTCGCCGGAGTGTGAAAACAGTGTGCTTGGCGCAGGGGGCTGGCGGGCGGTAACCTGCCGGGTAACAAATGCCTGCGATCAGGTCTGGTCTGGTCGATGTGCCAGTGGAGGAACCGTTATGACCAAAGAATGCAGTTCTGGTGGGTGTGGCCCCCGTGCGCCCCTGACCGCGGAACAGGAGCAGATTCTGCTTGGCCACGGTACGGAATACCCCGGCTCCAGCCCGTTGAATGGGGAAAAACGGCAGGGCACTTACCATTGTGCTGCCTGTGGCACCCTGCTGTTCCGCTCCACCGCCAAGTACGAGAGCGGGAGCGGCTGGCCCTCCTTCTGGGCGGCGGAGCCAGAAGGCGTGGCTACCCGGCGGGATACAAGCCACGGCATGGTCCGGCAGGAGGTGCATTGTGCGGAGTGCGGAGGGCACCTGGGCCATGTTTTCCCCGATGGGCCACCGCCCACGGGGTTGCGTTACTGCATGAACGGGCTTGCGCTGGATTTCAGACCCGAGCAGCCGGGTAAGGCGGCCTCCTCTTCCTCCGTGGAACAGGGTGGCTGGTGCGCCTGATGCCCGTTATGCCGGAGCTTCCTGCGTGGAGAGGGAGGGGGCGACTGGCCTGCCCCCCACGGCACTGAGGAAAAAAGACCACGCCTCGTTAAAAAACAGATCGCGCTCAGGCTCGGTCTGCAGGGGGTTCAGGCCAAACAGGCTGTCTTCCATGGGCCAGCCGGTAATCATGCCTGTCAGCAGGCGGGCGGTGGTGTCCGTTGCGTAGCCGGGGTTAATCTGCCCCTTCTGTTCCGCCGCCTTGAGCAGACGGACAAAATTATTATGGAATGGCTGGCCAATGGCCATAACCGCCTGCTGCTGCAGGGAGGGATGGCGGTGCCCATCCGCTATGAGAATGCGGTAGGTGCCCAGTGCATCTGGCCGCAAGGTCAGGTCGAGCATCAGGCGGCTTATGTGGCGCAGTTCTTCCAGCGGGTTGGTCAGAGGGGTTTCCTCCATCGCGCGTAGGACCGAGCCGGTCAGGTTGGTCACAACCGCAATGAACAGCGCCTCCTTGGAAGGGTAACGCCGGTAGAGGGTCTGCTTGCTGGCGCACGCCTTACGCGCGATCTGGTCTATGGATGTGCCTGCATAGCCATGCTGCACAAACAGACCGGCCGCGATTTCCAGCAGATACTGGTCCAGATCTTCGGTTACATCGGTTGTTGGTCGTCCACAGCGCCGTTTACGCCCCTGCAGGCAAGGGTTTGCCATGTCCAGCGGACGAGCGGCAAAGGTAAGGGCCTTGCTCAGGTACCCTTTGGGCGAACGGGAGGTGGGGGGCTTAGACAACGATTATCC
Source organism: Acetobacter syzygii (assembly GCF_000964225.1). Classification (GTDB taxonomy): domain Bacteria; phylum Pseudomonadota; class Alphaproteobacteria; order Acetobacterales; family Acetobacteraceae; genus Acetobacter; species Acetobacter syzygii. The sequence continues at coordinate 33,933 of NZ_BAMZ01000010.1, forward strand.
GCTTTGTGTGAACCGGGCAGGGGGGCGCAGTTGTTAACATATTTGCAATGTGGCTATTTTATATCTGGATCCTGCTTATATTTCGAGGTCTTTTCCGCGCGACGCAAGAATGTGTTGCAAGAAAAAGGGGGTGTTCAGCCCACTCTTTTCCGCCACACACAAAACAGATGTCCTTTGTGGCAAGCGATCATGTCAGGAAACAACCTCAGTGGAACAGCACAGAGTAGAGGGTGCACACGAACAGGGGCAGGGCTGCTGCCCCCCAACCAGTGCGCCCGTTGAGCCTTCTTCCCCCATGCCTGTGCGGGCCGGAATTGCTGATGGCGCGGCGCAGATAGCCGATCTGGCTGTTGCGACCCAGAAGCTGGAGCGCGTTATGCGGCGCTTTTACCAGCTTGCGGTTATGGTCGTGGCCGCCATGTGCGTGGGGCTGTTTATTTATGCCGGGGGCGCTGTGGTCATGGTGGTGTTTGCCTCGGCCCTGGTGGCTGTGGTGCTCCATGGAGCGGCACGGCTGATCTGCCGGGTGTTGCCCATACGGCAATGGGTGGCGGTGGTGCTGTTCCTTGCCGCCCTTGTGGGTGGGGTGTCTGGTGTTGTGCATGTTTCCGGCCCCGAACTGGTGACCCAGCTTTCCCACCTGTATGCAGCCCTGACCCACGAGCGCGATGCTCTCCATGCAACGCTGGACCAGAACCCGGTCGGTCATTCGGTCCTTAACCATATTCCACGCTTTTTTGGAGGTAACCAGACATCCGGCCCCCTTGGATCGGAGGGAGCAGGCGGTGGTATGGATTTTGCCGGGTCCATGACCAATGTGCTCACATCCACCTTTGGTTCGGCTGGTACGCTGGTGGTTATTGTGATTGCGGGGGTGTATTTTGCGCTCTCTCCGCATTTGTATGCCAATGGCCTGTTGCGGCTGGTGCCTACGCGCTACCGGCCCACAGCGCGCGCGTTAATCCGCACTACGGCGCATGTGCTGTCCGCCTGGGTTGCCGGGCAGCTGCTGGATATGACCGTGGTGGGGGTGCTGACATGGGTCGGCCTTTCCCTGCTGGGAATGCCGCTGGCTTTTCCGTTGGGGCTTGTGGCCGGGACAGCCAACTTCATTCCCTATCTGGGCACATTTATCGGGGCTGTGCCCGCGCTGCTTATTGCCTTGTCCATCAGCCCGCGGGAGGCCCTTATGGTGGCCGGGCTGTATGCGTTTATTCAGGCGTTTGAGGGGTATGTCATGTCTCCCTTCATTCAAAAACGCGCGGTCAGTATGCCGCCTGCACTGACCATTCTGTCCCAGACTATTTTTGGGGCTTTTCTGGGCATGTGGGGGTTTGCTTTTGCCTCCCCCATTACTGCGGTGCTGCTGGCCATGGTCGATCATCTGACCACCCCTTTGCCAGAGGACGAGCAGGTCTGATGTGTGCCATTGCGCCGCCTGCACGCCTTGATCCAGACCAAATTGGTCAAAACAGGAGCAGGCTGCGTTTTTGGGGGTGGTTTTCGCACGCCTGTCCATGCACATTCCACACAACAAAAATATCCGTTTGAAGGAAGCACGGGATGTCCAGCCCAGCCGACGATTTTCAAAAATACAGGCACCTCAGCCCGTTTGAACTCAAGGACCAGCTTATTCGGCTGGCGTCCGGTCGTGCGCAGCGGGCCATGCTGGACGCAGGGCGCGGCAACCCCAATTTTTTGGCGACCCTGCCCCGGCAGGGTTTTTTTCAGCTCGGGATGTTTGCCGCGGCCGATTCTGCCTTAACCTTCTCCTACATGGCGGAGGGAGTGGGGGGTCTGCCCCGGCGCGAAGGGATAGAAGCCCGGTTTGAGGCTTTTCTTGTTGCCAACAAGGATGTGCCGGGGGTGCCTTTTCTGCGCCGTGCACTCTCGTACGTGCGTGACCAGCTTGGCCTGCCAGCAGATAGGTTTTTGCTGGAACTGACCTCTGGCATTCTGGGGTGCGATTACCCGACCCCACCGCGCATGTTGCGCTATGCTGAAAAAGTGGTGCGCCACTACCTGCTGCACGAAATGGCGGGCGGCTCCATGCCCGAGAGCACAACAGACCTGTTTGCGCTTGAAGGCGGGACTGCGGCCATCAGCTATATTTTTGCCTCCCTGCGGGAGAACGGGCTGATCCGTCCGGGCGACAAAGCGGCAATTGGTATGCCGGTTTTTACCCCGTATGTGGAAATTCCCGAACTGCGGGATTACCAGTTGCAGGAAGTCGCCATTAACGCCGACCCGGAGGCAGGCTGGCAATATCCACCAGAAGAGCTGGACAAGTTGCTCGACCCGTCGGTCAAGATTTTTCTGGTTGTTAATCCCAGCAACCCGCCTTCGGTCCGTATGAGTGATGCCGGGTTGGCCCATATTGCCGAAATTGTTAAAAAACGGCCCGACCTGATTATTGTAACCGATGATGTGTACGGCACATTCGCGGATAATTTTAAGTCCATCTACGCGATTTGCCCGTACAATACGGTGCTGGTTTATTCTTTTTCCAAGTATTTTGGTTCCACGGGCTGGCGGCTTGGCGTTGTGGCCATGCACCAGAACAATGTGCTGGACCACGCGCTGGCTGCATTGCCAGAGCCGGAAAAGGAGGAACTGGACAAACGCTATGCCTCCCTGACCCCGGATGTGCGGGCGCTCAAATTTATTGACCGTCTGGTCGCAGACAGCCGGACTGTGGCCCTTAACCACACGGCAGGTCTGTCCACCCCACAGCAGGTGCAGATGGTGCTGTTCGCCCTGTTTGCCCTTATGGATGGACGCGATGCTTATAAAAGCGCGCTCAAGCGCCTGCTCCACCGGCGCGAACTGGCTCTGTACCGCGACCTTGGGGTTAAAGCACCAGATGACGATGGCAGCACCCACTATTATACGCTGATCGACCTGTCCAACGTGGTGACCCAACTGTATGGCCGCCGCTTTGCCCGCTGGTTGATGACAAAGGTGGACTACCAGACCATTCTGTTCCGCATTGCGGAGGAAACAGGCGTTGTGCTGCTGCCCGGTGATGGGTTTGCCGTCAAGCGCCCTTCGGCACGGGCGTCCCTGGCTAATCTGAACGAATACCAGTATGCCGCCATTGGCGAAGCCCTGCGGCGTATGGCGGATGAATATTATGCCCGCTACTGTGCGGAAAAAGGGGCTGGTGGAGCTGCTCCCACGCCCTGAAGGATCTGCGGGTTCCAAGCAAGGCCGGGGCAGGGGGTAAACCCTGCTCCAGCCGTGTGAATGGGGTGCTTAGTCGTTTTTGCCAAAAACCGGACGAGTGCTTTCAAACAGGAACCATGTGCGGCGCTCTGTTTCATCAATCCAGTTTTCCAGCAGGCTGGCTGTGGCAACGTCATGTGCATCATCACACAGCTCATGCACGGCACGCAGGCGTCTGGTGAGGGTCTGATTATCCTCGCGGAGTTCTGCCAGCATGTCCTCCGGGGTCACGTAGAGGGCATCGTTATCCAAAATGGCGGTTTTGCGGCCTATCTCGCCAACGGAGTGCAGGGTGGTTCCACCAATCTTGCGCGCACGTTCGGCCAGCGGGTCGGTCATGGCAAAAATCTGCTGGCTCTGCTCATCCAAAAGCAGGTGGTAGTCACGGAAGTGGCGACCGCTCATATGCCAGTGGAAGTTCTTGGTCTTGATGTACAGGGCAAACACATCTGCCAGTACCTCGGCCAGCCCTGCCACAACAGCTTTGACCTTGTCGGCCTTCAGGTCTGTGGGGGTGCCAAGATATTCTTTGACGTGAAGCTCAGAAGCATTGGGTTTGGTCATGGGAATGCCAGCCTTTCCAACAAATGTCTGTCTGCGGGTACGCTATGGTCGGCCCGCAGCACTCAACGTGGCAAGCGGGCAGGCAGATACAAGGCCGCGCTGGCAAAGACTCCACCCCTCACATAAACGTGACGGTACATGTGTATGGCGCAACCCAGCCCCATAAGCAGACTTTTGGCAGGGTAGGAGGTATCAGACCTCGCTTTTAAGCGGGCGGCTGAGCAGGCTGTGTGTGGCCTGGGGCAGACTTATCTGCCCCTCCATAAAGGCTGCAATACAGTCGGTAATGGGGGTTTCCACCCCGTGGCTCCGTGCAAGGGCCTGTAGGGCGGAAGCTGTTGTAACCCCTTCCGCCACACCGGGCAGGCTGTTCAGGGCAGTGTGGGTGGTCATACCCTGCCCCAGCGCCATGCCAAGTTGATAATTGCGGGATGCGGCCCCCGTACAGGTCAGCAGCAGGTCGCCCAGCCCCGCAAGCCCTGCCAGTGTGGCAGCGTGCCCCCCAAGGGCTATGGCCAGTCGGGTTATTTCTGCCAGTCCACGGGTAATCAGGGCCGCGCGGGCGTTTTCGCCCAGTCCAGCACCTATGGTCACGCCGGAAGCAACAGCAATGACGTTTTTGGCAGCCGCCCCGAGTTGCACACCCACGCAATCCGTACTGGCATACAGGCGGAATAGAGGGGTGGAAAGCAGGCTGCTCAAAGCCTGTGCCCTAGTGTGGTCGGGGGCGGCCAGAACGGCTGCTGCGGGGAGCCCGGCAGCAATTTCGCGCGCAAAGTTGGGGCCGCAGAGTACGGCACCGGGCACGTCCGGGCGTTCGCGTGCCAGAATATCCAGCGGAAAAGCCAGTGTCTGGCGTTCTATGCCCTTGCAGCACAAGACCGCGTTAATGCCAGCGGGGAGCATGGGCAGGACCGTGGCAAGGTGCTGGGTAGGAATGGCCACCAGCACACAGCCTGGTGTGACTGCAGGCAAGGTGGAGCAAGCCTGTACTGCAGGAGGTAACGGATAATCCGGCAGGCGCGGCATGGCTCCGTTGGGCAGGGTCTGGGTATTGCGCGCCCACAGATGCACCTGTGCTCCGGTGCGTGCGGCGTGCAGGGCAAGTGCGGTACCCCACGCACCACCACCCAAAACAAAAACAGGATCGCTCATGCCCGTATCGGTGCCAGAAGCCTTGCCACTGCGCAAGCCGTGGTGGCGCGGTGTCATCCGTTCGGTGGTCTGGCGTTATTGTTCAGGCGGATGCAGCAATGGCCATGTTGGGCTGGCGGGCAGCATGGGCGGCCAGTTCGGCCTGCTGCATGTGCCGCTTTTTGGCCTCGCGCAGCAGGCACACAACGCCTTTAACGCAGTTCCCGCACTGGGCCTTGCAGCCACGGGCCGCATAAATCTCGCGCGGGTGGTTTGCGCCGTCAGCCACGGCGGCTTCAACATCTTTATGTGTCAGCAGGTTGCAGGAGCAGACAACCATCCCTTTGGCACCTCAATGTTACGAGTCTGACCTTACTCAAACATAAATGAGAATTAGTCGCAACATATTCCGTGCATCAAGGTCTCTGCGCCCTTCAAAAAGTGATCGGGCGTGAGCGCTATCCGCACCCCGCCCTTTAGCGGGCGGGCGAGGCGTTCAGTTATTTGGCAGGGAGGGGGAAGGCCCGGTCGTAGCCAATGTTGAACACAAAAGCATAAGCCAGATAAAACAGGGCGAGTGAGAGCGAGAGCGAAAATGTCGCCCATAGTGAACGGTGCATATACAGGGCAATGCCCGGCAGCAGTGCAACCTGCAAACCCGCTTCGAACAGAAGCGTATGTACCACCCGTACCCGCACGGTTTTGTGGGTGGTGTGGTAAAGCCGGGCCATGGCCCGGTCAAAAATCAGATTGTAAATGTAGTTCCACACCATGGCGGTTACGGCGCTGCCAACACCGATAATGCCCATAGCGGATTCGTGCAGGCCAAACAGGCTGCTGCCGGTGGGAATAACAATAACCAGTGCCAGCAGTTCAAACAGGAGAACATGGCGCAGGCGGTCCATGCCTGAACGCATGGAAACCTGCGCGGCGGGCTCGGTTGTGGTGTGCATGGCCGGGGTCTGGGTGGAAGAGTGCATTGACATGGCGGCAATCTATCTCGCCTCCTCTTAAAGGAAAGATGGAACCTATCGGAAAAACAGATGGATGAATGTTTCTCTCGAACAGCTTGAAGCCTTTGTGACCACGGTGGATGCCGGGTCTTTTTCCGCTGCGGCGCGCAGGCTGGGGCGGGCGCAGTCGGCCATAAGCACCCATGTTGCCAATCTGGAGGTGGATCTGGGGGTGGTGCTGTTTGTGCGCACGGGCCGCACCCCGGTGTTGAGCGTGGATGGCGAACGGCTATTGCGCGAGGCCCGCGTGGTGCTGGACCGGCGCGAACATCTGATAGGTGTTGCCCGCTCCCTGGAAAGTGGGGTGGAGAACAAGCTGGTTGTTGCCATAGACGAGCTGTACCCCGAACACGCGCTTGGCCCGGTTTTTGCTGAATTTGCGCAGGTCTTCCCCCATGTGGAAATGGAAATCCTGTTCCCGCTCATGGAGGATGTGGGCCAACTGGTGCGCGATGGTGCGGCCCAGCTTGGGGTGATGTGGCAGCAGAATCGGATGCTGCCCGAACTGGCCTTCCGTACCATTGACCGTGTTCCCCTCAAGCTGGTGTGTGGGCGTAACCATCCGTTGGCTCAGGGTGGCCCCGTGGCGCTGGAGGACCTTAAACGCCATCGCCAGATTCTGGTCGCAGCGCGTGGGCAGGAGCGCGAACGTCACTACCTGCGGGTCGCGGGGGAGGTATGGTGGGTGGAAAGCCACTGGGTCATTCTGGAACTGGTCCGCCACGGCATTGGCTGGGCGTTTGTGTCCGACCATGTTCTGGCGGCTTCTCCCGCTGCGCCCGATATTGTTGCATTAACGCAACAATTTGACGCGGGCGACCGGCTGGTGCCTCTTGCCGTGGTCTGGCACGCCAAGGGTTCCCACGGTGTTGCGGCACGGTGGCTTTTGCAACGCTTCTGTAAAAAAGAAGGGGATTTTTAGAGGGCGGGTCAGGGTTTCTGCGGCTTGCAGGCGGGGGCGGGCTTAATTGTAAGGTGTGCTCATATTTTGTGTTGAAAATGCAACAGTAACGACTATGATATGAAAACCTTGCAGGAAAAGAGAGAAAAAACAGGTCCGCATGTCCTTTCTTAGCCCCCGTAAATCTTGGCTTGGCCTGCTCCTTGGGAGCGCGGCCTTTTTTTCAGCCGCAGCCGTTCAGGCCGCCGAACCCGTTCTGCAGACCGAGCAGAGCGATGTGATCACCCTCAAGCCCTACAGCCCCCACACCATTCTGGTGGAGGACGCGGTTTACGCCCACAATAAGGATGGCCGCGTAGATGTGGTGGATGCCGACCGTGGCGTGCTGCTGGGCATGGTGCAGGCTGCATACAACCCCAACGTTGTGCTTGCCCCCGATGCCAGCCGTTTTTATGTGGGCGAAACCACATGGGCACGTGGCAACCGTGGCGAGCGGAATGATCTGCTGGCCGAATACGATGCCCAGACCCTTAAAATCACATCGGATGAAAAACTCCCCTCCCGCGCGTTGGTAACTCCCAAACGCAACGATCTGGCCATTAGTGCCGATGGCGCGCGCGTGTATGTGTACCAGATGAGCCCCGCCAACGCGGTGGAAGTTGTGGACACAAAGGAACACAAGGTCAGCCAGACGGTGGAAATTCCCGGCTGTGCACTGGCTTATGCGTGGGGTAATGCCGGGTTCTCCTCCCTTTGTGCCGATGGTACGCTGACCAACGTCAGCCTCGGTGCGGATGGCAAGGCGAGTGTGACCCACAGCGCTCCGTTCTTTGAGCCGGATAAAGACGGGATTTTTGAACAGAGCCCCACCGTTGCCAAAGACGGTTCAACGTATTTCATCAGCTATAGCGGCAAGGTTTACCCAACAACCCTGTCCGCCAACAGCACGGTGCAGGCTCCGTGGTCCTTGCAGGAAGGCGCAGGGCTTAAGGCTGCGTCCAACGCCTCTGCCCCGTTCGAGGTGACGTGGCGTCCGGGTGGATGGCAGATGGCCGCCCTGCACAAGAACACACATGAGCTGTATGTGCTTATGCACCGCGGAACCTTCTGGACCCACAAGGATTCGGGGACCGAAGTGTGGGTGTACAACACGGAAACCCACAAACGTATCCGCCGTATGCCGCTCAAGGTCGCCAGCACCATGGTGGGCGTAACGCAGGACGAAAATCCCCTGATGTTTACAGCGGATGAAGATGGCAGCTTCTTCATTTCCGATGCACGCACGGGCAAGCTCCTGCGGACCATGAAAGGGCTTGGCACCTCCCTTATCTTCACGGTTGCGCCGGGTGAAGGATGAGCCTGCCTGCTTCGGTCTCTACGGTGCCAGTCTGGTGCGCTGAGACAGGGCATCTGGCTGCAGCCGTCTGTGCTGGTGGCATTGGTGCCATGTTTTTGGCTGCCGGTGTTGCCAAGCTCCGTGCGCACGACACGTTTTTGGGCACGCTGGCATCCTACCGCCTGCTGCCCGGCTGGTCGTACGAGGGCGTGGCATGGGGGCTTGGCGTAGCCGAAGTTGGTGTGGCGGCTCTGCTGTTCTGCGGTGTGGGTGCCTATGTGGGCAGCCTTGCCGCAGCAGCTCTGCTGGTCGTGTTTGCCTGTGCCATGGGCATTAATGTCCTGCGTGGTCGCACCGATCTGTCCTGTGGCTGCACACCCGGCCTTGTGAGCGAAAAGCTCTCGTGGGCTGTGGTGTGGCGCACTGTTGCCTGTGCTGTTCTGGCCCTTGTGCCGTGGGCAGGGCTTGCCGCTGGTGGTGGGGTTTCTCCCCTGCTGTGGGTGGAAGGCGTTGCGGGTGGTGTGTGTGCGTATTTGCTGTGGCAGGCCATGCAGGTGCTGCCGGCAGTGCATGTTCCCGGTTCCTCAGCGCAGGAGCACAGCGCATGATGATGGTGTTGTTGTGTGTGTGGCAGGTTGTTCTGGTGCTGGCGTTGCTGGTGCTGGCGGTCATGCTGGTTGCTCTGGCCCGCCAGATCGGTGTGCTGCACGAACGCCTGGCACCGCTTGGCGATCAGGAGGTCAAACCCGGTCTGGACGTGGGGCAGGTTGTGCCACGTCTGATTCTGCACACGCTCGAAGGTCAGCCCTTTACCGTGGGGGATGTGCTGCCCGCAGGCCGTAAGCAGCTTTTGCTGTTTGTGGCGGCAGAGTGCCCTGTTTGCAAACGCGTTTCTCCCATTGTGCGGCAGATTGCAGCCGAACGTGGGCTGGACCTTGTGTTTGTGGGGGATGGCCCCGAACCCGAGCTTAAAGCCATGCAGCAGAGCCGGCCGGAAATGCAGGGACTGCCACTTATAACCGGGGTTGAACTGGCTCTGGTTCTTCAAATCAATCGTATGCCCTCTGTGGTGGTGCTTGATGAGCGCGGCACCATACTGGCCAAAGATCTTGTTAATACCCGCCGTCAGATTGAAGGGGTGCTGGATGGCATAGCCACCACCCACCCCGCATTGCCTAGCGATACAGGAGCGAATGCCCATGTTGCCTTCTGAAAACACTCAAAAAACAGAACAGGGCGCGTCCCTGTTCGACCGCGTGACCGAATCCGTACTGCGCCGTTTTGCTGGCCACACATCCCGCCGTGGTGTGGTGGCCCGGCTGGGTGGTCTTGCGGCTGCCGTGCCGCTTTTCCCGCTGTTGCCGGTAAGCCGTGCTTCTGCCGCAACTCCGGCTGCTGGCAAGGTTGCTGCCAAAGCGCCCTCTCCATTTGCGGCCAAGGCACAGGCCAAAGACCCCAATGCGTGCGACTACTGGCGTTACTGCGCCATTGACGGCAATCTCTGCACGTCTTGCGGTGGTGGCGTGCATAGCTGCCCACCCGGTACGGCGCCATCCCCCACATCGTGGATCGGGAGTTGCTACAACCCGCAGGATGGTAATTCCTACATGATTGCCTACCGTGACTGCTGTGGTCAGGATTCCTGTAACGAGGTGACCTGCCTTGGCACGGACGGCGACCAGCCCTCCTACCGCCCCATGGCCAATAACGACATTATCTGGTGCTTTGGTACCGGCACGTCGGAAATGTACAACTGCTCCACCGCCGCCGTGATCGGCAAAACGTCCTGATCATGCGGGTTGCGGTGTTACGTTACGTGACTGCGGCTTGTGTTGCGGTGCTTGCCATAACGGCAGGTGCCGTGCGCGCCCATGCTGCGCCCGATGCAGTGGCCGGGGCTACAACCCTGAGCCACACGCAGTCTGTCTATGTCTCCCATTGTGGTGGCTGCCATGGGATTGAGGGCATATCCGGCCCAACTTTTGTGCCCATGCTGCGCAATAGCGTGGGCAGTTTTGCCTGCACGGACGAGGGGCGTGCCTATCTGGTACGCGTACCCGGTGTTTCCATGTCCCTCATCCGGGATGATCAGACCTTGGCGGATGTCATGAATTTTGTGCTGATCACGCTGGGTGGGTCCAGTACGCCGCCGGGGTTCAAGCCCTATACGGCGGCGGAAGTGCATACATGGCGGCAGCATCCCCTGTCTGGTCCAGATTTTATGGCTCTGCGCGCTCATGTACTGGAACGGTCGCTTGCAGCCTGTGCGCGCAAGCAGGGCAAGGGGTAACCTCCTGCCCTGACCGGCAGGCGGCCGGGGCGTTGGGTATGACATGAAATCTTAAAATGACTTTTGGCCGCGCCTCATCCAGCCTGTACCAGCCAAAAACAGTATTTGCCCGGTAAGCCGGGTGCCGTGTGGATAGTTTTCGTTCTGATCTTTGGAGCAAAAAAAGAATGGTTCTTCGCCGTCCGTTACCCGTAGGGATGTGGCTTGCCCTGCAACTGGCGGCGCTGCCCGCACTGGCACAGGAAAAAACACTCCCCGGTGATGCCGCACGCCCGCTGGTGCTGGAAGAAACCCCGGCGGAAAAAGTGCAGGCGGAGAAGGAAGAAGTTAACCTGAAGCCCACCAAAGATCACACATGGTTTGATGATCTGGAGGGGCATCTTGTGGTCGAGGCCGGTGTGAACGGCAACCCATGGACGCATACGGGCCGTAACTGGGCCCAGTCCTACGTGGACCGTGCCAACACGGCAACGCTGAACCAGATAACAGGCACACTCTCCCACCCGACAACGGATATTGGCGGCGGCTACGGGCTGGGCTTTGTGTTTGAAGTGCTTTACGGTTCAGATGCGCGCTTTAACCCCACCATTGGCATGGGGGATGGCAGTTTGACGGGCATGTACCAGTGGACACCCACACAGGCCCATATTGATGCGCACCTGCCGTGGCTGAGCAAGGGGGGGATAGACCTCCAGATTGGTCAGCAATACGGTATTCAGGGGTTTGAGGGAACGGACGCGCTGGAACGTCCTTTTTATTCCTACAACTATTCATCCGATTACATTGTACCGTTTGAAACGGTGGGCGTGCTGGCAACATGGCATATGACCGATACCGTGGCGTGGGTCATGGGGGTTAATGCCGGGAACTCCACCACATTTGGAGGTGCCAAAAACAATAAGCGCCCCAAAGGATATTTTGGTGTGCAGTTGACAGGTCTGGCGGACGGCAAGCTGGATGTGGCGGCCATTGCCTATCTTGGCCCGCAGCAGAGCGTATATGCCATTGGTAACGCTGCTAACCACGAAATGGAATATGTGGGCGACCTGCTGGCAACCTATAAGCTGAGCGATACAAGCTCCATTACGCTGAACGGCACATATTACCATGACGATTATCTGAGAGATGACGTGTATGGTATTACAACGTATTTCTCGCATGATTTCTCACCCTCGCTGACCTTTAATGCGCGTGGTGAAATTTTTCGGGATAATAACGGGGGTGTTGTGGGCAACAACACGTCCACCATGTCGTATGTTAACGAACTGCGTGGCAGAAATTACCCTTACGATTCCGCACCCGGTACTACGTATGGGGAGCTGACGGTGGGTGTGACTTACAGGCCAGAGTTCCTTAAGCTGCCCAGAGGCAGCTTTTCCATCCGTCCGGAAGTGCGGCTGGACAAGTCGCTCAATGGCACACGTCCGTTTAACCGTGTTTCACCCACGGCGGATTCCAGCGTTAACTATGCCAACAATGGCACTAACAACATGTTCTGGTTCAGTTGCGATGCCATCTGGTCTTATTAAGGCAGGCATAACGGGTTTGTGGAGCACAATATGACACAGGCAACCTTGCAGACCCTTGTGGTTATCAATGTTATGTTAACGCTTGTGCTGTTGGCCGCCTTTATTGTGGCATACCGCATGGTGTTGAGAATACGCAGGCTTTTTCAGGAAATTGCACCCGTGGGTGCGCTGACCAATGCCCGTGGCCCCCAGCCGGGAGATACCTGCCCCGCTCAGCCGTTTGCCACGCTGGATGGGCGCACTCTGGAACTGGCTGGTGGCGCCATGCCCCGCCTGCTGCTGTTTGTTTCCTCATCCTGCCCCATTTCTCGTAAGGTTATTCCCATTGCGCGTAATTTTTGCGCCAAGGAGCAACTGGAGCTGGTGCTGGCCGGGGATGATGATCTGGTGGTGCAAACCCACTTTGCCCAGCAGACGGGCACATCGCCTGCTCTGTTTGTGAACGACCCTGCACTGGGCCGTGCGCTGGAGGTGGATAAGCTGCCTGCGGCCTTCCTGCTTGACCAGCAGGGCGTGCTGATCGCGCGTGGGCTTGTAAATAACCGCGAACATCTGGAAAGTCTGCTGAACGCGTGGGAGAGCGGGTTTAACACGGTGCAGGCCTACATTAACCACACCCGTAAGCAGAACCGCCCAGGCTGACGCGGTTTTTATGTGCCCTCCCTGCTGCCTTGGGGTGGGGGGGGGCGGTGTGTGGCAGTTAGCCCACGCACCATGCGTTATGGGCTTACCTGATCCTGTCTTGTGGATGACGGAACCTTCATGCACACAATGGCGTTGAGGTTAATCTGTGCGGGGAACTTGCACGGGTCCATCCATAATCAAGGAGAAATCAGGCGTGAGCATTCCTGAACTAACCCTGAACGATGGCCGGAGCTTTCCACTTATAGCTTTTGGTACATATAAACTTAACGGCGCAGCAGGCGTGCAGGGCATGGTGAGCGCGCTGGACGTAGGTTACCGGGCGCTCGATAGTGCTTTTAATTACGAAAACGAAGGTGCCGTGGGCGAGGCCGTGCGCAAAAGTGGACGCAAGCGCGAGGAGCTGAACATTGCCTCCAAACTGCCCGGCCGCCACCATAAGTATGACGAAGCCTTGGCCTGTATTGAGGAATCCCTCTACCGTGCAGGGCTGGAATATTATGATCTGTATTTTATCCACTGGCCCAATCCCAAACAGGGGCTTTATGTGGAGGCATGGCAGGCACTGATTGAAGCCAAAAAACGCGGATATGTGCGCACCATTGCCGTCTGTAACTTTCTGGCCGAGCATCTGGACAAGCTGAATAACGAGACAGGCGTGCTGCCTGCCATTAACCAGATCGAACTTTCGCCTTACTTCCCGCAGGATGATATGCGGGCTTACCACCAAAAACACGGCATTGTGACCGAAGGTTGGAGCCCGATTGGCCGGGGCGGCAAAATTCTGTCGGATCCGTTGATCGGGGGCATTGCCAGCCGCCTTGGCAAAACACCGGCACAGGTTGTGCTGCGCTGGCATGTGCAGGTCGGGTCTGTGCCTATTCCCAAGGCATCTCACCGCGAGCGGCAGTTGGAAAACATGTCCGTGTTCGACTTTGAACTTACCGAACAGGATATGAAGGATATTGCCACACTGGCCCGCCCGGACGGGCGCTCCTTTGGGCAGGACCCGGCGACGTACGAAGAGTTCTAAGGGGTTTGAGGCATGGATAGCCTCAGACTTGCGCAGCTTCGCTTTTTTTGCGCAGTTATGGAGGAGGGGTCGGTTGTTGCCGCATCCCGCCGCCTTAACTGCGTTGCCTCCAACGTAACCGCGCGTTTGCGGGAACTGGAGCTGATTGTGCAGCAGCCCTTGTTCCTGCGGGAAAAAGGGCGGTTGATTGAAACACCAGCAGGGCGTGCTTTTTACGATCAGGCGCGTGAGGTCGTGCACAAAGCCTCGGCACTGGAGCATTTTTTTCAACCCGATGTGCCGCGTGGTGTTATCAGGCTTGGCGCGCTGGATGTGGCGTTGCAGCATTTTCTGCCCCAGCGGCTTCCGGCTTTTATGCACGATTGCCCGGATGTGGTGCTGCATGTGCTCAAACGTGCCAGCTACACGCTGGAGCATATGCTGGTCGAGCGAGAGATTGATCTGGCCCTGACCGATGGCCCGATTGAACACCCCTTATTGGAAAGTCGTCTGGTTTTTACCGAACATCTCCGGCTTGTTGTGCCAGATTACGTGCAAACATTGCAGGCAATCGACTGGGCCAGAACGGATGTGCTGGTATTCAATACCGACTGTTATTACCGCAGTGTGTTTGAAAGCTGGATGCAAAACAATGGTGTTGCGCCACGGCGTATCCAGACCATTGAGTCCTACCCTGTTATTTTTGCCTGCGTGCGCGCAGGTCTGGGTGTGTGCTGTTGCCCGGATGTTATGTTGCCTCAAAATCCCGCACCGGGTTTGCAAGTTATGACCCCGCCAGACCTCCCCGTCGCACCCGTGTACAGCGTATGGCGGCGCGCGGGTGCAGACCCTTTGCTTATGCGGTTTGTGGAGCACCTTGGTGCATCCGGTTTGTAGGCCTGTTCATTTTTTGTGTGGTCGTGGCTCGCATATCATTACTTTTCCATCGCTATATTTTCCCTGATAATCAGCCCACAAAAAAGAGGATACTTTAAAAATGTCTTTGAAAAAACATGATCTGTTCATAAACGGCCAGTGGGTTAAACCTGAGTCTGGCCAGTATGTGACCATTAAAAATCCGGCTAATGGTGCGGAGGTAGCCGCCGTTGCCAAAGGCAATGCACAGGATGTGGACAAGGCGGTAGCCCTTGCGCACAAAGCTTTTGGTCCGTGGAGCCGTAAAACGGCAAGTGCCCGGGCCGACTACCTGTATGCGCTGGAAAAACTGCTTGTGCGCGACAAGGAAAAGCTGGCCGCGATTATTACATCCGAAATGGGTAAACCCATTACCGAAGCGCGGGTGGAGGTGGATTTTGCCGCAGGCCTTATGCGCTTTGCAGCAGAAAATACACGCCGCATCCAAGGCGAGATTATTCCGGGCGAGCGGGAGGGAGAGAAAATTCTGATCGACCGGGTGCCCCATGGCGTTGTGGGGGGGATTGCTGCGTGGAATTTTCCGCTCGCATTATGTGCGCGCAAAATTGCCCCGGCATTGGCTGCGGGGAATACCATTGTTGTTAAACCACACGAACTAAGCCCGCTTTCTGGTCTGGCACTGGCAGCTCTGGCGCAGGAAGCCGGATTGCCAGAAGGGGTATTGAACGTGATTACGGGCGATGGCCCCGATGTTGGTGTGCCGCTGGTTGCCCACAGGAATGTACCGCTTATTACCATGACCGGTTCTACGCCCGCAGGTAAAAAAATTATGGCTGCTGCTGCCGAACATCTTAAGGAAGTGCGGCTGGAGCTGGGCGGTAAGGCACCGTTTATTGTTATGGAGGATGCAGATATTGAGGCTGCGGTTGAGGCCGCGGTGACTGCACGCTTTTTTAACTGCGGTCAGGTCTGCACATCCAACGAACGGACTTATGTGCATGAGGCCGTATATGAGCGTTTTGCTAAAAGCCTGCGTGCCAAAGTGGAAAAGCTGAAAGTGGGCAATCCCATGGACGATGGAACGGACATGGGGCCAAAGGTCAGTCTGGCAGAGTTGGAAAAAGTGGATGCCATGGTGCACAAAGCCGTTGCACAAGGCGCAAAGCTGGAACTGGGTGGGCACAGGCTGACGGGTGGCCTGTATGACCATGGCACGTATTATGCGCCAACCCTGCTCAGCCATGTGACGCATGATATGGATATTGTGCAGAACGAGGTTTTTGGCCCCGTGTTATCCCTGCTTAAAGTGCGCGACTTTGACGAAGCACTTAAACTGGCAAACGAGAGCGCGTATGGCCTGTCGGCTTACCTGTTCACCAAAGATCTGGGCCGGGTGCTGCGTATGACGCGGGAACTGGAATTTGGGGAAGTGTATGTTAACCGTGGCGCAGGGGAAGAACCGCAGGGCTTCCACCACGGTTACAAGAACAGTGGTCTTGGCGGGGAAGATGGGCAGCACGGGCTGGAAGCCTATGTGCAGACCAAGACCATTTACCTGAATGCCTGATACGGCGGTTAACGCCGGTAACCAAGGTTTTATGGCAGGCTGCGGGGCGTTATGGCTCCGCAGCCTGTTTTTTGTGGGGTGCATTTTGCCGCCCCATTGCGTTAGGGAGCCTGTTTGGCGTCCCGCACAGCCTGTTCCATGTTATGGGGCGTGGCTGTGGTAAAGTGGGTCATAACAAAGCTGGCAATATCGGCCAGATCCCGGTCACTCAGTCCACCCCCGGTAAAATGAGGCATGATCTGCACACCTGTTGCGGTTTGCATACCACTGCCCTGCACCAGAACCTGCACAAGGTTGCGCCCGTTATCGGCCCCAAGGGAACGTGCGCCCGTTATGGTGCCAAAGCTGGACTGGCGGCCCGTACCATCGGCCGTATGGCATCCAGCACAGGCGGAGGCATACAGGCGTGCGCCGCGCGTGGTCTGGGGCAGAGAGCTATCGCCCGCAGGGGGTGTTTTGCGCTCGACCATATCTGCCTCGGTGCGGAGTGGAGGAATACTCCGCAAATAGACAACCATGGCATGGATATCCTGCGCATTCAGGTAGCGCAGGCTGTGGCCAACAACGTCTGCCATATCCCCCGATGCTGTGCCGTGGCCATCGGCATGGCCGGTGGATAGGTACTGCGCCAGATCCTGGTCGCTCCATGCGCCAAGGCCACTCAGCTTATCCGATGTCAGGTTGTAAGCGCGCCAGCCATTAACAGGGCTACCGCCAAGCGTTTTGCTGCTGTCCAACCCGAAGGACAGGGTGCGCGGGGTATGGCAGTCCCCACAGTGGCCGGGGCCTTCCACAAGGTAGCGACCCCGGTTCCATTCCGCCGATTTGCCCGGATCGTCCGGGTAGGAGGAGGCAGGGCCATTCAGAATATTCCAGAACACCATAAAGCTACGGATCGAAAATGGGAATTTGACCGAATTTTCAGGTGTTTTTTTGGAAGAGGGAGGCAACGTTGCCAGATAAGCCCGTATATCCCTGACCTGCGCATCGCTCATGCGGGCGTATGCGGGGTACGGCATGGCGGGGTAAAGATGCTTCCACCCGGGGGATATGCCTTTACGCACGGCATCCACAAACTGCTGGTCTGTCCATGCCCCAATGCCAGCGGTTTTGTCTGGTGTAATGTTGGGGGCATACATGACCCCGATCCCCGGCAGGTTAAAAGCCCGCCCACCGGCATAGGGCGTGCCCCCTTCCTCGGTATGGCAAACCTCGCAGTCTGCTGCGCGGGCCAGATAACGCCCGTTTTCCACGTTGGCCGGTGGGGTTGCTGCATGGGCGGCGTGGGCTGGAAGGGTGCTGAGGAATGCTACGCCAGCCAGCAGGCCAAACAGTGTGGGAATGCGGTTTTTGCTTATGCCGTGCATTAGCCGTGCTCCTTGCCATCGGCCGCATTGTTGCGCGGGGAGAGCAGCGGTAAGGTGCGGAAGCGCCGCCCTTGTGCTGCGGCCATGGCGTTGGCCAGAACGGGGGCTGCGGCTGCGGTGCCCACCTCGCCAATGCCACCGGGGTCTTCCGCACTGGGCATGAGCAGCACATCAATTTTACGGGGTGCTTCGTTCATGCGCATGATGCGCCATGTGTTAAAGTTGTTCTGCTGCACCCGCCCGCCTTCGAGCGTGATTTCGTTATACAGTGCCGCACTAAAGCCAAAGATCAGCCCGCCTTCGATCTGGGATATGACCTGATCGGGGTTAAGCACGCGCCCGCAATCCACCACGGCCGTAACACGGTGGATAATAACGTTGTCAGGCTCGGGCATTTCCACTTCCGCAATGCTGGCCATGTAGGAGCCAAAGGCAAACTGCACGGCCACACCCCGCGCGCGGCCGGGGGGGAGAGGGGTGTTCCAGCCTGCGGCCTGTGCCACCTTGTCCAGCACAGCCAGTGCGCGTGGGTTATGGGCCAGCATGGCTCGCCTGTAAGCTACCGGGTCCACGCCCGCGCGGTGGGCCAGTTCGTCAATAAACCCTTCCACCACAAACAGGCCACGGGTGCCGCCAACGCCACGCCACCATGCGGTTGTAATACCGGGGGCTTCCCGCCGTGCAAATTCCAGCCGGTAAGCCGGGTAGCTGTAGGGCGTAATCACGGTGGCGACCGAAAGGTCCTCGTCATACCCATCCTTGGTCAGCTCGGCGGGGTCCCAGCGTGCCACCACGGCGGGGCCGACTATGCGGTGGGTCAGGGCGGTTATGTAGCCCTTGTCATCCAGTGCCGCAGTCATCTGGTCCACATAGGCGGGGCGGTAGCGGTCGCGCGTCAGATCTTCCTCCCGGCTCCAGATGATTTTGAGCGGGTAGGGCACCTGGCGTGCAAACTGTACGCACTGGGTAACGTATTCATGCTCCAGCCTGCGGCCAAAGCCTCCGCCAATATACTGGCAGTGTATGGCTATTTTATCTTTGGGCAGGCCGGTCAGTTCGGCAGCGGTATCCAGCGCCCGGTCGGCAATCTGGGTGCCAGTCCATACGTCGCACCCATCGGGGCGGACATGGGCTGTGCAGTTTATGGGCTCCATAGGAGCATGGGCCAGCAGTGGCTGCTGGTAGGTGGCCGTGTGTGTGGCGTGGGCACGGGCAATAACGCCTGGTGCATCTGCCTTGGTGTTGGCAACAATGGCCGGACCACTCAACCCCTGATGGAGCTGGTCGTAAATGGTCTGGGTGGTTACATGGGCATTGGGGCCATTATGCCACTGGGGCTTAAGGGCGCGCAGGCCTTTGCGGGCCGCCCAGTAGTGGTCAGCAACAACACAGACGGTATTATTCTGTTCGTTGACCAGCACAGCCTGCACACCGCGTATGGCAAGGGCTGCCTGCCTGTCCATCCCTGCGAGTGTGCCACCTTCCACCGGGCAGGCGGCAACGGTGCCAATTTTTTGGCCCGGAACCTGCACATCCATGCCAAAAACCGCGCGACCCTGCACTTTTATGGTGCTGTCTATGCGGTGTTGGGAATGGCCGAGCAGCGTATAGGTTGCAGGGTCTTTAAGAGGTGGGTTTTTGGGTATGGGCAGTGCCGCAGCCTGCGCTGCAACCGCACCAAACGGCAGGGTGCGGCCAGTTGGCACATGGGTAATGATGGCGGAGCGGGTTGAACATTCTTCCGGTTTGGCCTGCCAGTGTGTGGCTGCGGCCTGCACCAACATGCTGCGCGCAGCAGCCCCGGCCTGACGGAGCGGGAGCCATTCGGTCATGACCGAGGTGGACCCGCCCGTAATTTCGGCCCCGGCTCCGGGGGGAGCGGCCTCAATATCCACCTGAGCCATGTCTATGCCCAGTTCTTCGGCAATAAGCATGACGGAGGATGTGTAAATACCCTGACCCATTTCCACATTGGGCAGAATAAGGGTTATGCGGTTGTCTGCCGCAATGCGGATATAGGCGTTGGGGGCAAAAGCTCCTTGTGCGCCTTCAACCAGCATACCCTGTTGTGGGCGTGGGGCGGCCTGTGCACGGCCACGGGGCGTGGGCCAGAGCGTTGCCAGTAGCAGGGCTCCTCCGGCTCCCAGAATGTGCCGTCGGGTTGGTGGGGCGGATGGGGTGCGTGGCGGTGTGGTCATGCCAGTGCTCCCGCTGCGTGGTGGATGGCGGCGCGGATACGCATATATGTGCCACAACGGCACAGGTTGGCGGACATGGCGCTATCAATCTGCTCATCCGTGGGTTTGGGCGTGCTGCGGAGCAGGGCAATGGCGGCCATGATCTGCCCGGGCTGGCAGTAACCACACTGCACCACATCCAGCGCAACCCATGCAGCCTGCACGGCATTTGCGACCGGGTCCGTGTTGTCCAGCCCTTCCAGCGTGCTAATGCGCCGTTCTCCAATAAGGCCAACGGGCAGGTTGCAGGCTCTTACGGCCTGTCCATCCATATGGACCGTACAGGCCCCACACTGAGCTATGCCGCAGCCAAATTTGGTGGCGTTCATGCCCAGAACATCGCGTAGGACCCACAGAAGGGGAGTGTCAGGATCGACATCCACCTGATGGGGTTGTCCGTTTATGTTCAGGCTTAGCATGGGGGCTCCTTCTGGCGGGTCGGAGCGCGCAATGTAATAGATTTGATTTGTTTCCGAAATGGGTGGGAGAGATAAAAAGACCGTATTTTTAAAATTTTAGTTGTATATTCAAGAATATAATGAGGTGAAAAACCATAGTGCGCAAAAGCACCAGCGCGCGCCGTGTGTGCAGGGTGAGGCCATTTGCTTGGCAGTTTTATGCAGGCAGGTATTGTGCGCATAAACCAGCAGACAGACCCAACGTAGTCGCTCGTTGCCAGCAAAGGTATTTGCGAACAATGGAACGCTATAGTGGTTTGTTGCCCTGATATGCCTCATTGTTTTCAAAAAAAGCACGGTGCATAAGTTTTGGAGTGAGGGTTTTGGAAAAATAAAATCTTCAAAACCATAGGGATATGCTTAAAATTTTTAATATGATGAGAATAAATAATATTGGAATGGCATAACAAGGACCATGCACATTGCTGCGCGTGTAACCAGTTCATGTCTGGTTGTATCTCAGGAAAGTGGGATTTGCGCGCCTGTTAAGGAGGGCAACAAAGCAGGGTCTAAGAGAAAAATATTCTTACAGAATATACAATATTTTAAAAGGCAGGAAGTAACTTTGAGCGGTTACTTCCTGTTGTAATAACTTTAGTTAAGGACGCCGGTCCCTGTTACAGTCTTGGAGCTGGCCATTGTATGATGGAGCACTTTATTGCCGTCAAAAATAATAGCTAACTGTTTGGAAATCCCGTGGTTTCGTGATCCAAAATAAGCCATTCCAGGAACAAAGTTGATTCCGTCCACAGAGCTATGAACCATCTCGTACTTCCAGATTTCTTTACCGCTATCCGTATAGTTTACGTTCAGTGGATCACCAAACATCTGCTTGACTTGTTCTTTTGTGGTAACGCCATCAATAATTTTTGTATCGACTGTAGCCTGAGTTTCATTTTTTAAGCTTTTATTTACCGGAGTTGGAGCACGCTACAGTAGCCATAGGCAAAGCCAGCGTCGCCATCATTATAGCAGTCCTAAATTTCATTTTTTCCATTCTTCCAATGTCGTATTAAACAAACGTAACCTTCATGCCACAGAGCAATTTTCTTGGAAACCCATACATTTATAACAGCTCATCTTGAGTGTTACGCTTAAGGGTAGGGGTATTTATAAAGTGTTTCTATGTTTGTGATTTAAATTGTAAACCTAATGGGCTATGGTTTACAAAATTATCAATTTTTCTCATGAAAACAATAACATAACAAGGCGGTTGGTGGAGCTGAGGGGAATCGAACCCCTGACCTCCTCATTGCGAACGAGGCGCTCTCCCATCTGAGCTACAGCCCCGCCTGTTTTGTTAGCGAGAGGTTTATAGGGCTTACCAATTTTCTGTCAAGTTGTATTGTAAGGCGTATAACCATAAGGTGGTTGGCCTTCGGGCTGTTTGTAAGGAGCTGGTTTTTTATCGTGTTTTTGCTCTTCATGGTGCTGACGCGGATACTGGAAATTTACTGTTGGATTCTTCTGGTATCTTGCATTTTTGTTAATCTGTATGCGTTTGGCATACTGGACAGCCGCAACCAGCTTGTCTGGAAAATCGGGATGTTTCTGGAGCGGTTGACCGAGCCGGTTCTGGCCCCGGTCCGGCGTATTCTGCCTACACCCGGCGGTGTGGACTTTAGCCCCATGGTGGTGCTGCTGGGCATACAGTATGTGCTGCAACCCTTACTGGTGGAAGTCTTTCGAGCACTTATCCTGCATTAAGGAATACCCAGTAAAAAAGCCGCCAGATCATATGATCTGGCGGCTTTTTTTTAACGGTTAACCCGTAAAGGCTCAGTGATGAGCGTCGGGGGTGCCGTCTTTTTCAATGTGGGTCAGCGTGTATCCGCTCATGATGACGACCGGAACAAGGAAAGCCACAACCGCAATGCCCAGAGCTGCAGTGTTGCCACCCAGCAGGTAAGCGATCAGGTCAAGACCCAGAAGCGTTACGCACAGATAAATGCCCATTCCAAAAAACCCTTTTGTAGCCTGTAAGGCAGGAGCTGCTGGCGTTTTGGCGCGGAATGCCTACTGTTACAGACCCTGCCGGATTCATTCACAAATCTGACAGCGTCACACTACTCCTTTGGTTTTAGGGGTCAACAGCTATCTGTTGCATGGCGTTGTGGCGTTTTCGGGCTAGGTCATGCCAGAGGCGGTTCAGGGTGTGCTCTGCTGCGTTGTGGGCGCAGTGGGGGGTGGTGTTGTGGTGGGGGTTGCTGGCTCCGATGGCAGGTGAATGTTCTGCTCTTTGGAAAAACGCGCAATATCAGGCGTATGGAAGGCAGAAACAGGGCCAAAAATGGTGCCCGATACATTATGCCCCGAAGGCACCGGGGTGTTCAGGCACCCTTTGACAATGGTTGCGCATACGCCATCGGTGCCAATCATCTGGTCATTATCCCCGCTGTAATGCATGTCTGTGACCTTGCCATCCACCAGCCGGATGGAGGCAACACAGCTTGACCCGGCTCCACCAAGGGTCGTTTGGGTCAGGTTGACCAGCGTTTGCAGGGGAATCAACGTCGAATCGTTGGTGGCGGGGATGTTGATGCCCCGCGCATACTGGTAGATCTGGACGTGTTCGTTAATGGTCTGGGTTTTGTCAGGGACACCTACGCAGGCTTGCAGGTCCTCGCTGGTCATGCCCAGAACGGCCAGTTGGCCCTTGTGTGCAACGCGGGATGAGTAATAGCCACACCCCCCAAGAGCAAGAAGAGCACTTATGGTCAGGCACGGCATAAGGCGGGCAAATGGGGCGAAAAAACCGGGAAGAGGGCAGACAGACATGCCCTTCAGTCTCTGGTCCTTGCAGGGGTAATGTCAATATAGAGAATGGCCAGCCATGGCAGAGGCCATAAAAAAGGCAGGGGTGCGCCCCATAGCAGGGCCAGTGCGCCCAGTACGGCTCCACAGGCAAATCCGCCCCAGGCCAGTGCGGGCAACACAATGGCGCCAGGTGGCGGTGGTTCGGCCTTGCCAGCTTTGCAGCGTAAGGCAAAAGCGGCCGCCAGAGCAGATGCACATTTGAGCATGTTGCTGGTGATCACCACAGTCTGGATGGCGTTGCCCGAAAAACGGGCAATACTTTCCCCCTGCACAGCCATCAGGGCTGGGAGCAGTATCAGTTCGGCACTGCGCGCAAAACTGGAGAACTGCGTGACCTGCACCACAAGGAGCATGAACACCATAAGCTCAATGCCTCTGGCGGCACCCCAGCGCAGGCGGGCAAGGCTTGCACAGAAGGCCGTGCCAAAAAAAATGGCCAGTACGCAGGCCAGTAACGCTGCGTGGTGCCAGTTCCCATGTGCGAGAGAGGCAGAGAGGTGGGTGGTGTTGCCGGTCATGGCGCTGGCAAACAGGCCGCCCAGATGGGCAAAGCTGAGTGCATCAATATGCCCTGCCAGAATGCCAAGTACCAGAATGCGGCGGGCCGAGGTGGGTATGGGGGTTGTGATGGCAGGGGTATCTGGCATGGTGCTCGGGGGCTGGAGGGAAAGATTTGTGGGTATGGGGTGTGCGGGTGTGCAGCTGCATACTGCCCTATGGCGCAAAACTGTGTAAACTCCACCCAGCATGGGGGAGCCTGCCATGGTCCGGCAGGTGCGCCACAACGGTCAGCCCTTGCCGCGTGGTGGTTTTTTTCCGTATTTTGCTGCACGAACTGAGCAAGGAAACGATAAGAATGGTGGGATTCCGTCCTGTGTGTCTGGCGCTGGGCCTGTGTGCCATTGCTGGCATTCTACCTCCGGCCATGGCGGCCGAGCGGGAAGGGGCGCATCCTGCGCTGCGTATTCTCAAGGTCAAACCCGGTCCGGCTCCCATGACCGTGGCAACGGCTACCCCCGGGATTCTGGATTATGATGGTATTCCCACCGTGGAAAATACCAATGCCGCCAATGTGGGTGGGTTGATGTACTATTGTTACCATCACCATCTGGTAACCGATACGACGGTGCGTGCGCTGGGCCGCAAACTGGCGGAATGGCCCGCTATTCAGAACGACCCGGATTACGCATGGGGTGGAGCAGGCCAGCTCAGGATTGGTCCCCACCAGATGTTTGACCTTAAATCCCTTAATCATGACCAGCAGGCGGCAACCTGCTCGCGCTCTGCCCTGCGTGGACCCGATCTGCTTAAGGAAAAAAAGGACCGCTGAGTATCTGGCGGTATTGGTCGCACGGCCATGGGCACAATAATGCCAAGGCTTTAAAAACCATAATGCTGACACCAGATACAGCCATACAGGGAACAGGCCCGTAAAACATTGGGCCGGTCTGGAAGAGAAAAGAGACAAGCGTATGACACTGCACCGCGTGACAACACTGGGACTGGCAGGCTTTATGGCCGTAACGGTGGGAGCAACCGTTGTTCAGGCCGAACCGGGTGGGTGCCTTAAGTATGGTGCAGCAGGTGCTGTTGGGGGGCATCTGGCCAACCACCATGCCGTGCTGGGTGCCACCGCAGGGTGCATAACGGGCATGTACCGCAGGCACGAATACCGCAAGGAAGCCAAACAGAAGGCCAAACTG
Source organism: Acetobacter syzygii (assembly GCF_000964225.1). GTDB lineage: Bacteria > Pseudomonadota > Alphaproteobacteria > Acetobacterales > Acetobacteraceae > Acetobacter > Acetobacter syzygii. Next base: position 58,604 of record NZ_BAMZ01000010.1, read on the forward strand.
TACGATCAGGAACACCCCGGCGCAAAAGGTACCTACGAGCAAAAAGCCACGGCTTATGATGTGGAGCATTCCACAACACCCGGCAGCACCACGCCTCAGCCGGGCCAGCAGTCTGCTCAGCAGTCAGGCCCGCAGGCGGTGCCAGCCCAACCGCAGCAGGCCGCTCCCGCACAGGGTGAGGAACATCTGTAAAATTTTTTATATGCCCGATATAGGGTAGCAGGTGTGTGGAGGCACTTTTGCATGGCGCAAAGGTGCCTCTTTTTTGCTTAATGGGTCTGGTCAGGTGGTGGTGCTGATGCCTGCCTGCTGGACAGGGTTCTGACCGTATCCAGCACAAAACCACTGACGTACAGCATAATCCGCTCGAATTCTTCCTGTACATCCTCAAAAGTAAGGAGCTGGTTGCGAAGGAGAATGTGCATAATATGCGTATGGCAGTCCATATCGGGCGATGTGTCCAGCCATTCGGTTTCATTCAGGCGTCGGGCGTTGGCCTGACAGATTGTGAGCAAAACAATTTCCAGCGCAATGTGCCCACCCAGAACACGGCCAAATGGCTGGGCCGGGTTGTAAATGGTGGGAATAAGTGTTTCTGCGTTATAGGTCTCTTTGCAGTTTTCGTAATGAATTGAGTAATAAAGATATTCGGCAAAAGTAATTTTGGTGTAAATGCCCGTATCGCGCGCAGTCGCTTTGAGAAAGTTTTTATACAGGCAGGCGCTGACCTCAAATGGGAGTGTGCCGTTCAGATCGGCAAAGCGCTTTGCAACACTGAGAATACTGGCAACGCGCAGTTGTGCCCCTTTAAAGGCCCGCAGCGTGATGGCCAGAAGTTCCTCATGATTGATGCTGTGAATAATTGTGCGGAATTTTTGGCTTTGATCGTGGGTCAGTTCTACAAATTTATCATAAAATCTGGCTTTGGTCAGAATAAAAGGCCCTGAAAGATGGGTATTGGGCATGGTAGGGCTTTAGAGAATGGGGGCTGAAACAGAAAGAGTTTTAAAAACAAGGCGCACCATGGTGATAGCCTGAGTCCTTTTGCGTAAGGTATGCATAAAATACGCTCATGCTTGTTGCACAAAACCGTAAATTTTTCATTAACACTCACCGGCTGCGATTTGCACAAATCTTCAGTTGGTCAGGGGCAGGGCAGTTTTCCAAACCATTCTGGTGCTGGAACCGCCCTGTGCATATTTTATGCAAGCCGCAGGATGCACCATAAACCCCGCGCAATGGATGTTTATGGTGCATTATTTTTTAAAAAGTTTGCCGCAGATTTAAGGTTTTCCCATTTTTTGTTTGCAGGACAAGGGTGCCACCTTCAATACGCCAGGACTGCACATCTTTCAGCAGGCCGTTAAAGACGCTGGCAACGTGGTCATGCGCGCCGGGGCAGGCCATAAGTGTGCTTATGCCCGCCTGTGGTGCGCGGCTGACCGTGCCATTGCTACCAAAGACCAGCCCGCCAGCGTAGCGGTTGCAGCCATCCGAACCGGATATTTTTCCACTCTCGTTAATATCCAGCGTGGGAGTAAACATGTCTGCTGCGGGGTTTGGGTTTTCATCCGTAGCACTGTCATGGCTGTCGGGCAGAAAGTTGCCATTCTTCAGCTTATGGCCATCCAGTTCCGTGGCAATCCAGCGTGTGGCATTGAGCTGTGTCGGGGGTACAAGGTTGCCGCCGCACCCTTTGAGCGTGCGGCCCTGAGCAGTAATGTTCACGGTTTCTGTAAATTGCTGCCCGCTCATGCTGTCCTGGCAGGGGGTGGGGGTCATTGTTACGGTCATATCCGGGGCATCGTAATAACGGGTGTGGCCGCGGGTGTAGGCATGGCTGACTGTGCGCGTCAGGCGGGGGCCATCCGGTGTGGTCAGCGCCAGCGTGCCTGCTGCCATGCTAAAGTTCCAGAATGGCTCGTTCCCGCGTGCCTCGTACACGCTGGTATCATTGCCGGTTGCGGCAATGGGCTGAGGTTGCGTGGCACACCCCGCCACAAGGGCGAGCGCAGCGCCGGGAGCCAGAAAAGAACACATGCGTGGCAGGGCCATGGAGTGGCTCCTCATCTTGGTTGCAAACCTGTGCAGTATGGCGGTTTGGCGCGCAGGCACAACGGGTTTCTTTTTTTATGCGAACGGGCGGGTAAAGCCGGGGCGGGACTGTTCCTTCCCGCATGGGGGGATTAGAAGCAGGACATGATTATTCAGGGTTATAATTTTTTTTGCGATCTGCCGGAGGATGCGCGCTACGTGCGCAGCCCCCAGCCCGATGAACGCTTTATTGAAGAAAATATGGTGTTCATTCTGCCAGACAGGCTGCGCAAGTTCCGCAGGCATCTGTGGCATGTGCGCCGTAACCCCGGACCTGTGCATGTTTATGTGCCGTTGTTCAGGGTTAATACGGTTCTGGCATCGGAGCCGCTACCGGGTGGGTATGGTCCACCGCAGAACGTGTACCCATTTTATACCCACACCACCCGCAGGCGCGGGCGGGCGCTGGATTATTATGTGCTGTTTATTTTTAGGGACAAAGATTCCTTCGTCCGCTGCCAAAGTGCCGTGGAACTGGCTGGCCCGCAGGAATAATGCTGCGGGCCAGTGTTATACCCCTCAGGGTTTGCTGGCTGGGGCAGCCGCAAGCGCTTGTGGCGCGGGAATACGGATTTTGGCCTGCCGGGCCTCTTCCATGGGGAGGGGAGTATTGCTGGTGGCGGTTACACCGTTGTGGTGCAGCACAAAGGCTACAAGCGCTGCCGTGTCCTGCGGGGGCAGGGTGCCGGGGGCCATAAGGGGCATGGCGTGGGTAATGTACCCTGCCAGCCGGTCCAGCGGCGTGTTGGCCCAGCGCGCCATGAAGTAATTGCCCAGATCTGGCACATCGTGCCCGCCTTCAAGGTCAGCACCGTGGCACATGGCACAGGCCCCGGCGTAAATTTGCGCGCCGTGGGTGACCTGCTCTGCCGAAAACGTGACAGACGGCCCATTATTCCCCCGATTGCTGGCATGGGTGGCAGTGTATGGCGCTGCCCATGCCGCACTGGCTGGGGCAAGGCCCGCCAGTGTGCAGACCATAAGGGCTGTGGCCGCACGCAGGTGCGGGAGGGGGGAGAGGAAAAACGTCATCATACCGCCCTTACCCGTTACGTGGCTGAAAGCGGGCAAAAAGATCCCCAATAATGGCAATGGCTTTTTCCGCCTCCGCACGGTCGGGATGTTCAAAGCTGTTGCCCACGCCATCCATTTCTCCCAGTCCGTTCATGTCATAGCCCTGAATCATTACGCCATCGGATTTGGAGATCATGGCTGCACCCCGGTATTCCACCGCGTATAGGGCATCAGGCTGGGGAGGGAGCCAGCTTGTCTGGCCCCGGACGGGAATAAGGGATTTATCATTCCACAGGTCACGTGCCGCATAACCGGGGCAGTTGATAACCACCCGCTCCGGCAGGTCCGCCAGATCGGATGGGCTATGGAACTCGCGGATAACAATACGCCCCCCCGCCTGATAGAATTCCGAGAGCAGCAGATGACCATAAGCGCCAAAATTATAAATCATCAGCGGGGTACGCCGGGCATATGCCACGGGGAAGGGGTTATCCGCCCCGGCCAGCAGTTCCGCTGCTGGAATAATGTCGCTGATCTGGCTAGCGTATATTGCAAACTCGGCACTATTTTGGGGGGCACCCGTTGTTGCAAATGAGCCTTTGGCCGGGTCCACCTGTTCTGGTGCGTGGTCGGCGGCGTCCAGTGGCGTATCGGATAAGGTGTAGTTATCCCTGAAGTCGATCGGGTTGCCCGGCAGGCCCAGATAGTCGCGGTAAGTCTGCCAGGAGTAACGGGCCATCTGCTCCCATGTTTTGGCAAACCCCGGTCCGGCCTGCTGGGTGAGCGCAATGCGGGAATCCGGAGTCCAGCTTCCGTTGGCGCGCACGGAACGGGTGTGGGGGAGCAGATCGCGGGTGTAAATGGTGACGTCAAATCCGGCGCGCTGTGCGGTCAGGGCGGAGGTCAGGCCAATAATGCCACAACCAATAACTGCCACCTTGCGTTCCAGCGTTGCTGCTGCGTGCCCAACAGCCATATGCGCCGACCCCCAGGAGAGCGACCACCCACTGCCGCCATGGCCGTAATTGTGCACAACGGTTTTGCCCGCCACATGCTCCACTTCCAGCCGGGGGCCAGCAGGGCGGAAGGGCCGTAAACAGACCTTGATGTCCGTAATCTGGTCTGCATGGGCCCGAATGGGAACAAGGCGGGGAATGGTGCCATGCAGGGCCGTGCGTCCAAGGGCTGCGGAGGCTTCGGGCACGGATGCCCAGCCACGGCGCGTAGCGCCCACGATCCCGGCTGCCAGAGAGGCCGCAAACAGGTCTCTACGTTTCAAGCTGCGTATTCCTAATTGTGTTTCAACTGGCGGATAAGCCCCATAGCATAGGGGAGTTTGGGATGCACGCGCTACCCCTATGGGCAAAACGTTCAAAACCGCTCCGATCGTGTGGGAGGAGGCGGGTTTAAGCCTTTTTGGGGGCCAGCAGATGTTCCGCCGCTGCGGTAATGGCCGCATGAGCGGAGGAAAAAATTGTACCAGAACCGTAAAGAACTGTTGCAATCATCAGGTTAACCGGCAGGCCAAACTCTTCCACCACAAGCCCGTGCTCATCAACCCATGTCGGGCGGTGGTCCACGGTTATGCGCGTCAGTGTTCCACCGCAGTCTTTGACCCGGTCGCGGTATGGGGCCGTGGGTGCATTTGTGCAGACATAGCCAAATATGGGCAGGCCGCGTGCGTGGGCATAGCCAATTTCAAAGGCGGTGCCGTCATCTACATTGGGGCCGCGGAAAGGGGACAGGTTGGCAATAACTGCCTGACTGCGCGCAATCAGGTCCATGTTGGCGTGGGCAATGGCGGCGGCAAAAGCCTGTGGGGTGGCGTATGCCTGCGGGTCCAGCTGGGTATCCAGGGGGTAAAGCCCGTTCAGCCCTGCAAGTGCGCAGTCAGTCACCAGATGCGCACCATGCTCCCGGCCATTCTGGCGGAACACGTCTGGGCCAGCCAGATAAACGGCAGGGCCTTGTACTGCGTGCTGGTCGGTCGAGGGGAGGGGCATGGGGGGCTCATATAATCAGGTGGGAGCAGTTCTGAGAGTAGGGTTGGCAGATTTCAGGTCGGTTGTCAGGTGGTCGCCATGTGGCGGAGCGGAATTGTTTTTTGCCACCTCTCGGTCTTTGGCAATGGGGTGGTGCTTTTTTTGCTTATGGGGGATCAGGCAAAAGCGCGGTATCGTTGGAGCATAGACAAGGCCAGATGACAAACCGGAGCCGCCCAGACCATGCTGCACAGTTTTCAGTCCACCCGTGGGATGGTGACATCCCCGCATCATCTGGCCAGCCAGAGTGGTTTGGCCATTTTAAAAAAAGGCGGCACAGCGCTGGAAGCCGTTACCGCTATGGCTGCCACGCTGTGTGCGGTTTATCCCCACATGACCGGCATGGGGGGGGATGCATTCTGGCTTGTTTCATACCCCGATGGGCGAACGGAAGTGCTGGAAGCCTGTGGGGCTGCGGCGCTGCACGCCAGTGCGCACGACTATACGCAGGCCGGGCACAAAAGTGTGCCGTGGCGTGGTGGCTGGGCTGCCAATACCATGGCGGGTGCGGTTTCGGGCTGGCAGGCTGCCTTGCAGCGCAGCGCCACCTTACAACCCGGTTTGCCACTGGAAGCCGTGTTGGAAGATGCCATATGGTATGCCCGGAATGGTTACGCACTGACCCGGAGTGAAGCCTCCCTGCTGGCAGAAAAACAGGCAGAGCTGTTGGGTAATGCCGACTTTGCCGCCGCTTATGCACCACACGGAGTGTTGCCCTGTGCCGGGGATATTCGCAAAAACCCGGCACTGGCCGAAACCTTGCAAAGTCTGGTGCGGCATGGGCTGGACAGTTTTTATGCAGGCGAGGTCGGGCGCAAACTTGTGGCGGACCTCAGCCGCGCGGGTAGTCCGCTCCGTGCGGAGGATTTTGCCCACCATACGGTTGCAACGCCTGCGGCACTGCATGTGCGTGCGGGTGGGGCAACGGTGTACAATACGCCCCCACCCACACAGGGTGTTGCCTCTCTGGCTATTCTCAAACTGTTTGAACAGCTCAATGTGCAGGAGGTGGATGGCTTTGCCTATGTTCATGCTCTGGTGGAAGCGACCAAACACGCTTTTCTCTTCCGTAATGCACATGTGGGTGACCCCCGTTGGATGACGGAAGATGCACAGGCCTTTTTGGATGATGATGTCCGCTTTCATGCCATGGCTGCACAAATAGATCCGCACCGTGCCATGCCGTGGCCTGCCCCATCCCAGATGGGGGATACCACATGGATGGGAGCCGTGGATTCTGCTGGTGTGGCGGTCAGTATGATCCAGAGCCTGTATTTTGAATTCGGGTCTGGCGTGTTTTTACCCCAGACAGGGGTGCTGTGGCAGAACCGGGGGGCCTCCTTCCAATTGGAGGAAGGGGCGTGGAACGCCTTTGTGCCCGGCCGCAAGCCTTTCCATACCCTTAACCCCGCCCTTGCCCGTTTTGATGATGGGCGGGTCATGGTTTACGGCACCATGGGGGGGGAAGGGCAGCCGCAAACGCAGGCGGCCGTGTTTACACGGTATGCCCTGTTTGGCGTGCCCGTGCAGCAGGCCGTAACCGCCCCCCGCTGGCTGCTGGGGCGAACATGGGGGAGCAACAGCCATTCGCTCAAGCTGGAAAGCCGGTTTGATGCAGGCGTTATGGCGCGGCTGGAGCAGGCCGGGCATGAGGTGGAGCGCGTAGCCCCCTTTACCAGCATGATGGGCCATGCAGGTGCAGTAGTACGCCACGCCAATGGCCTGTTTGAAGGCGCGGCAGACCCACGGAGCGATGGATGTGTGGCGGCGTTTTGATGCCGCGGCGCACAAAGGTTCTGAATGGAGCAGCGGAGTGGACCTGCGTAAGACATTTGCAGGAGTAATGACGGCCTTATGCACAGGCCCGAACATTGTGTTGGAAGTGTTATTATCGCAAATTGGCAATTAATAGAAATTTTAGAATTATTATTATAAATCATTGCGTTATGTTTATTTATGGCAGTGCACGCTGGCATGTGCTATCATGCCAGCGTGCTTGGCAGCACGTTTGAAACAAGGCGGTCCCTATGTCGGGTGGCCTGCCGAATATAATACCCGGACCTATGGTTCAGCGGTGAACAGAGATTCCTGTTTGCTGTTCTGGAAATAGGCAGGGCGTGAGTTCACCTTGTTTCACACGCTGCCAACCGCCCGACGCCAGGAGGTGTCGGCTGATCAAACACGTCCTTGGCAGGACGATGAAACATGGTGAATAATGATGCTTCAAAATGTGGCGAAACCACCACCTCTGGTTGTGCCAATTAAGGAACAAAACGTAAACGAACAACCATTTGGCACCTACCCCCCAACCAGAATACAGCAATGGATACGCAAGGTATTTTTTGGCACACCCTTTGGATATATGAGCCTTCGACGCCCCTTTATCGAGCGGTTCAAGCGGGACTGCAAAGGTCCTGTTGATTCATATCTGTTTGGGTTCAGGGTCCGGTTTTACCCCAAGGATAATCAGACGGATGCCAAGTCAGCCGTCTGTGGCACGTGTTACAATGCCAAAGAGTGGCGCTGGGTCGCCAAATATCTGCCTGTTGGTGGCGTTTTTGTGGATATTGGTGCCAACATGGGCTTCTTTTCCCTGTTTTCGGCCACCAGAAAAGCCAGACTTGTCGCTATTGAACCACAGCCCGCTTTGTTCAAACGTCTTTCAGCCAACTTGGCATTTAACAACATTGAAGCATATCTGGTGGAGGCGGCCGTAGGGGAGAAGGAGGAAAACGGCACCTTGGTACAAACCAATCTGGATTATGGCAGTGGCAGAATGGGGCAGGGGGAAGGTGAGACGGTCAGTATCAGGCCATTACTGGATATTCTGGCTGATGCTGGTGTGAAGCACATTGATATGTTGAAAATTGATATAGAAGGATATGAGGATCGGGCGTTGCTGCCTTTTCTGGATAAGGCGCACGAAAGCTTGTTACCCGGATATATTATCATGGAGTATTCCGAGCGCGATTGTTGGCATTCAGACCTTATGGGCAGGCTGAAACAGGCTGGTTACAGTAAAAAAGCCCGTAGTCGCGGCAATATTCTGTTATCACGCAAATAGCAAAGCACGCAGGTAAACTGGCAGGGCAGGAGGCGCGTGCCTCCTGCCTGTATGAAAAATTTATGCAGGATCAACATTTTTTTCATATGCCATTTTACCATTGACCCATGTTGCACGGATGGCTCGGTCATCGCCTAGCACCATCAGGGTAAACAGGCGTTCGCTCAGGCTGGTGCAGCGTGCGTTACGCTGGGCCATAAGTGGTGTGGCATTGGGGTCCATTACACACAGGTCGGCCTCCATGCCCGGTGCAATATGGCCGATCTGGTCGTGCAGATGCAGGGCGCGCGCAGCCCCCGCTGTTGCCAGCCAGAGTGCCTGCGCGGCAGAAAGGCGCGTATCCCCCGCCATCAGAGACACCTTGTAGGCTTCCCCCATTGTGGCCAGCAGCGAGAGCGATGTGCCTGCTCCAATATCTGTCCCCAGTGCAACATGCACAGGGCGGTCGGGGTTGAGCGCATCAAATAGGCGGAAGGCCCCACTCCCGAGGAACAGGTTGGATGTGGGGCAGTGGGCGAGTGTGCAGCCGGAGTGGTGGCAATGCGCAAAGTCGTGCTCGCTCATGTGGATGGCATGGCCAAATATGGCGCGCGGCCCGTCCAGCCCGGCTTTTGCGTACACATCCAGGTAGGATGTATTGTTGGGGAACAGGCTGCGCACGGCTGCCATTTCGTCCAGATTTTCAGCCAGATGGGTCTGCATGAACAGGCCGGGCGTGCCGTGCAGCAGATCGCCTGCCAGTTCAAGCTGTTCTGGCGTGCTGGTTATGGCAAAGCGGGGAGTAACCGCATAAAGCTGGCGCTCCCTGCCATGCCAGCGTTTGATCAGGGCGGCAGACTGGTCGTACCCGCTTTGGGCGGTATCTTGCAGATCAGGGGGGCAGTTGCGGTCCATAAGTACCTTGCCCGCAATCATGCGTGTGCCAAGGCGGGCAGATTCTTCAAAAAACGCATCGACCGACTGGGGGTGTACCGTGCAATAGACTGCGGCAGTTGTGGTGCCATTGCGCAGCAGTTCGGCCAAAAACAGGCGTGCAGTCTGGCGGGCCACGTTTATGTTGGCAAATTCCGCCTCGGTAGGAAAAATATACTGCTCCAGCCAGGGCAGGAGCTGCTCCCCCCACGATGCAATGGCCGAAATCTGGGGGTAATGCACATGCGCGTCTATAAAACCGGCGCTAATCAGGCAGTCTTTGTAATGGGTTACGGGTGTATTGTCCCCCAGCAGGCCATGCAGGGCGGAATAAGCACCACAGTGCGTAATGTGCCCATGCTCCATAATAATCAGCCCGTCTTCTTCCAGCACCAGCGCATCTTGTGTTGGCACGTCAAACGGGTTGGCGCAGAAGGTTACGTAGCTGCCGCGGATGGCGCGGCGGTCATGGAGGTCGGGCATGGTATTATGGGGCTTTCCGGCAGTTAGAACTGTTCGGCAAAAAAGTTTTCAATTTCGGTAATAATAAACCGCGCCGCAGTGGAGAGCTGGCGCGAGCGGTCCACGCACAACGCGAGTGTAAGCGGGGGCAGCTTGCGGTTGGTAATGGGGGTAAAGGCAAGCTGGCCTTTCTGCACCTCATCATACGCATCCAGATAACTCAGAATACCAACACCGGCCCCTTCGAGCACCATGGATTTGATCATCTGGATATTGTCCGCTTTGGCCACGGTTGCGACTTTTACCCCTGTTTCCGCTTCCAGCACGCCAATGGGGCGCCATAGGGCCAGTGGCGGGGCAGGGACGATCATCGGGTATTCCGCCGCAAGGCTGAAGCGTGCTTCCTCAAGCCCGGCAATCTCGTGCGAGGGAAGGCAGACAAAGCCGAGGGGAATTTCCTTATGCGTCCGCACACTCAGCTCACGCATGTGGCCGGGGTTGAACATAAGCGCAAAATCCGCATGTCCCTTAACCAGCAGTTCGCCCATATCGTGGCTTTTGCGCACATGCACACTGACCATAATGCCGGGGTGTGTCTGGCGGAGCCGGCCCAGAAGGGTGGGTAAAAACCCTTTGGTCAGCGCATCGGGGATAAGAATATCCGTGGCCCCCTGCCGCAGCCCTTTAAGGTTATCAAGCTGTGTTTGCAGGGCGTTCAGGTCCCGTGACCAGCGACGGCAGGAGGTCAGGAGCAGTTCCCCCGCAGTTGTCAGGCGCAGGCCAGATGGCAGGCGCTCAAAAAGCTGGGTGCCGAGAATTTTTTCCCCCTGCAACACCTGTCGGTCTATGGCGGAGGCGGCAATGTGCAGCTCGTCCGAGGCTTTTCTAATGGAACCATGCTGGGCTACGGCCATAAAATAGCGCAGGAAGCGGGAGAAAACGGGCATCAGCTTTTGCTCTCTTTTTGCGAACGCGTCATGCTGAATTAAGTCATATACAAGAACGATACGTGTGTGAAACAGTAAGTCTGATTTTATTTGGCGCGATCAGGAACCACACAGGATTCCCGATGTGCATAATGTGGACTGATAGACAGGTATGGAACAGCTTAACAGACGCGTCCGGGACGATCTTGCCAAAATCCAGTTTGCTTCGGGTAACTGGTGCATACCCCATACGCACGATGGTAAAAATGTGCTGGATGTTGCCATTATTGGCGGCGGGCAGGGTGGTCTTGCTACGTGTTTTGGGCTGCGTCGGCGCGGCATTACCAACACATGTATTTTTGACATGGCCCCCAAAGGGGCGGAAGGGCCGTGGATTACCTTTGCCCGTATGCTCACCCTGCGTACCCCCAAACATGTTACCGGGCCAGACCTTGGTATTCCCAGCTTAACCCCCCAATCCTGGTACGAAGCCAGATACGGGGTGGAGGCATGGCGCACGCTGGATAAAATATCCCGTCAGGACTGGCAGGACTACCTGGACTGGCTGCGGGATGTGCTGGAACTGCCCGTTAAGAACGAACATCGTCTGGCCGACATTGCATGGGAGGATGGTCTGCTCAGGCTTACATTTGCGGGTGCAGGTGGGGCCGAGCATGTTGTGTGGGCGCGCCGCGTTGTGCTGGCTACAGGGATTGAAGGCGGCGGTGCATGGCATGTGCCGGACTTTGTTACCAAGGTTCTGCCAAAAAGCCGCTATGCCCATACCTGCGAGCAGATTGATTTTGAGGCGCTTCGTGGCAAACGCATTGGGGTGCTTGGAGCGGGTGCTTCCGCGTTTGATAATGCGGCAACCGCACTCGAACACGGTGCCGCCAGCGTGGACCTGTGCCTGCGCCGCAAGCAGATCCCCACCGTTAACCCTTATCGCTGGATGGAAAATGCGGGCTTTCTCAGCTATCTGTCCGATCTGCCAGATCTTTTGCGCTGGCGGTTCATGCACAAGATTTACGACCTGAACCAGCCTCCCCCGCAGGATACGTTCTGGCGTTGCCGCAAGCACCCGAATTTTGCCTATCACCCCGGTACACCGTGGCAGTCCGTGCGGGAGGAAAACGGGGCCGTGGTTGTAACCACCCCACAGGGCGAGATGGTGTTTGACTTCCTGATTATTGGCACCGGGTTTGTAATTGATCTTGCCCAGCGGCCGGAACTGGCGCGTGTGGCCAACCGCATTGCCTTGTGGAAAGACCGGTTTGCCCCTCCGGCGGAGGAGCAGAGCACCCTGCTGGGCAGCCACCCATACCTTAGCCCCGCATTCCAGTTCCAGCCGCTGGACAAGGCTGACCCACTGGCCCCTATGCTTGCGTGTATTTACAACTTTACGTTTTCGGCCATGCCAAGCATGGGGCTTTCCGGTGCATCCATTAGCGGAATGCGCTTTGGGGTGGAAAAACTGACAACCTGCATCGGGCGCAGCCTGTTCGTGCAGGATGGCGCACTGCACCTGCAAAGCCTGCTGGACTATAACGTGGACGAGCTGATCAGCTTTGATCCACCGCAACAGGCCTGAAACAAGCGTAAAACGGGATAACAATGAACCAGACCTACCCGCGTGACATGATTGGTTATGGCGCCACCCCGCCAGAGGCACACTGGCCCGGTGGTGCGCGTATTGCCGTGCAGTTCGTCATTAACTACGAAGAAGGGGCGGAAAACTGCATCCTGCACGGGGATCGCGGGTCTGAGGCTTTTTTGTCCGAGATGGTCGGCACCAGCGCGCTGGTGGGTGCGCGCTGTATGCAAATGGAAAGCCTGTACGAGTATGGGAGCCGCGCCGGGTTCTGGCGGCTGCACCGGCTGTTTGCAAAAGCTGGTCTGCCAGTTACAGTTTTTGGTGTTGCCATGGCTCTGGCCCGCAACCCCGCAGCGGTTGCGGCTATGCAGGCCAGCGGGTGGGAGATTGCAACCCATGGCCTGCGCTGGATTGATTATCAGACGATTCCCGAGGAGGTGGAGCGCGCCCACATGCGCGAGGCCATAGCCCTGCACACACAGGTTACGGGAGCCGCGCCTCTGGGCTGGTATCAGGGCCGTACCAGCCCCAACACGGCCCGTCTGGTGGTAGAGGAAGGCTGCTTTTTATACGATGCGGATTCCTACGCGGATGACCTGCCCTATTACGACCGGCGTTACGGCAAACCACAGTTGATTGTGCCCTATACGCTGGATGTGAATGACATGAAATTTGCCGCCCTCAACGGTTTTACCGAGGGGGAGCAGTTCTACCGCTATCTGCGCGATACTTTTGATATGCTCTACCGTGAAGGCGGGCGTATGATGTCCATTGGCCTGCATTGCCGTCTGGCAGGCAAACCCGCGCGTGCTCTGACCGTGGCCCGCTTTTTGGAGCATGTGCAAAAACATGCGGATGCATGGGTTGCCACCCGGGCCGATATTGCCCGCCACTGGCTGGAGGTGCACCCCGCATGAGCAGAACTCTGGCAGACGTTAATGCCATGTCGGTTACCGACTTTGTGGCCGAGTTTGGTGGGGTTTATGAGCACTCTCCATGGGTTGCGCTCAAAGCCGCCCAGAGCAGGCCATTTGCGGATGTTGATCGGATGTGTGAGGCATTTTCCGCAGCGATGCACAGCGCAGATCCTGCCGAGCAGATAGCCCTTGTGCGGGCCCACCCCGAACTTGGGCACCGCCTTGGTGTTGATCCCGGCCTGACCGAGGCATCCGCGCAGGAGCAGGGCGGGGCGGGGTTAAACCGGCTGACACCGGAGGAATATGCGCATTTCCGTGCATTGAATGATGCCTACCACCAGAAGTTTGGCATGCCGTTTGTCATTTGTGTGCGCAAGGTTGGGGGGCAGGCCAAACAGGTTATTGCTCAAGCCATGGCGCAGCGGCTTGCCAGTACGCCCGAGGCAGAACTGGCCGAAGCCCTGACCCAGATTGACGCAATAGCCGCATTCCGTTTGCACGATAAGGTGATGGTATGAGTTCCCTTTCCACCCACGTTCTCAACACGGTCTCTGGCCGCCCTGCTGCGGGGGTGGTGTTCCGCCTGTTTGGCCCGCAGGGGCTTGTGTTTGCCGGACAGACAGATGCGGATGGTCGCTGCCCGGACCTGCGGGCACTGGAGCTGACGGCTGGAGCATACCGGCTTGAGTTTGAGGTGGCGGCGTATTTTTGCCAGCAGGGCACGCCGCTGGCTGAACCACCTTTTTTGGATGTCGTGCCTATTCATTTTGGTCTTGGCGGCAGCGGGCATGTTCATGTGCCCCTGCTGGTCGCCCCATATGCCTATTCGACCTACAGGGGGAGCTGACGCGTGCAACCAGCCAGCGACAAGCCACACACCGTTCATCCCGTAGATCAGGTTCTTCCGGTCTGGAAGCTCGGGTTCTACGGTCTGCAACATGTGCTTACCTTTTACGCTGCCGCCGTTATTGTGCCGGTTCTGCTGGCAGGCGCCATGGGGCTGCCCCGTGCGGCTCTGGAACATCTGATCGAGGCTGATCTGTTTACCTGCGGTATTGCCTCCTTCATCCAGTCTGCGGGGCTTGGGCGTTATATTGGGGTCAAGCTGCCTTTGTTGCAGGGGGTCACCTTTGTGGCCGTTACACCCATGATTGCCATAGGTGTTGCGGCTGGCGGTGGCGTGCAGGGGTTGCCACAGATTTTTGGCGCGGTGATTGCTGGCGGGGTGTTCACCTTTCTGGCGGCACCGTGGTTTGGCAGGCTGGTCAAGTTTTTTCCACCCGTAGTAACGGGGTCTGTTATTCTGGTCATTGGCCTTGCGTTGTTGCCCGTCGCTGCGAACGATATTGTTAACGGCCATGGCACCGGGGTTATGCAAAATCCGGTTAACATGCGCAATGTGGCCTATGGTCTGGGCACATTGGTCTGTATTTTGTTCATCCAGCGTATGTTCAAGGGGTTTGTTGCCAGTATTGCCGTGTTGTTCGGGCTGGTAGCTGGCACATTAACGGCGTGGTTTTTGGGGGATGCCAGCTTCAGTGGTGTGCTGTCCGCCCCATGGGTTACGGTTGCGCAGCCTTTTTACTTTGGTATGCCCACATTCCATGTGGTGCCGGTGTTGTCCATGCTGGTGGTGATGATCATTACCATGCTGGAGACCACGGGCGATGTGTTTGCGACTGGCTCCATAGTCAAAAAGAACATTACATCCGAAGATATTACGCGGGCGATCAGGGCAGATGGTCTGGCAACCATGATTGGCGGTGTGCTCAACTCCTTCCCCTACACCTGTATTGCCGAGAACGTGGGCCTTGTGCGGCTTACACGTGTAACCAGCCGCTGGGTGGTGGTGGCAGCCGCGTTTATTATGATGGGGCTTGGCTGCCTGCCCAAACTGGCTGCCATTATTGCAAGCGTACCCCTGCCTGTGTTGGGGGGAGCAGCTCTGGCCATGTTTGCCGCAGTGGCTGTGGTGGGGATTCAAACACTGGTTAAGGTGGATTTTGATAACCTGAACAACACGGTTATTGTTGGCACCAGCATTGGTCTGAGTATGCTGGCAACAGCCCAGCCGCATATTGCTGATCATTTTCCAGCATGGATGCAGGTTATTTTTGGCAGCGGTATTACGCTGGGGGCCATGTCTGCCATTCTGCTGCATCTGGTATTCAACTTTGGCAATCTGTGTTCCACGCAGCAACCAGTCGAACAGGATGCGGTAATACTGGAAACCCCGGTCTGGAATGTGGTGAGCACGCAGGGCCAGTCCCCCGTGGTGGGGGGGCAGACCGGGCATACCCAGCCCGAGTAACCCTCCCGTATTCGCATGATCGGTGCCCATTCAGCACAAAAACGTAAGCCCGGAGGGCATGTATGCGCCAGCACATCCGCTTTTATGTGGGAGATACGCTCCACCGTCTGTCTGACCTGCCGCCAGACTTAACCCTGTTGGACTGGCTGCGCGAGCAGCAGGGCCGCACAGGGACCAAGGAAGGCTGTAACGAAGGCGATTGCGGAGCCTGCACGGTTCTGGTCGGTCGGCTGGAGCAGGGGCGTGTGGTCTGGTGTGCGGTTAATGCCTGTATCCAGCTTGTCTGGATGCTGGATGGTGCGCAGCTTTTAACCGTGGAGGACCTGCGCGGGGCCAATGGCCAGTTGCACCCGGTGCAGCAGGCCATGGTGGACGAACATGGCTCGCAATGTGGGTTCTGCACGCCGGGGTTTGTTATGTCCATGGTTGCGTTGTCCACCCAGGTGGATCTTGCCGCTCTGGAGGGTACGCTGGATGAGGAGCGCATTATAAACGAGGCTCTGGCAGGTAATCTGTGCCGCTGCACGGGTTATGCTCCCATTGTCCGCGCAATGAAGAAAGCCGCTACCTATTGTGCCAGTAATGGCGAGCCCATTCACGCACGGATGCAGGAGTTCATAACCCGCCTGCATCATTTGCAGGATGGAGCAACGGTGGAACTGCGTAGCCCCGCAGGTCGGGTAACGCTCCCCGCCAGTACGGATGCACTTGCCGCCGCCTATGCACAGGACCCTGCCGCCGTGCTGGTCGCAGGGGGGACGGATGTAGGGCTGTGGATTACCAAAAGGTTGCGCCAGCTCCCCCATATTATCGCCGTAAGGTCCGTGCAGGAACTCCACCAGATTGAAACACGCCCCGATGGAGCGCTGTGGATTGGAGCCGCCGTAACCTATACTCAGGCCATGCCTTTTCTGGTTAGCCATTTACCCGCAGCGGCAGATGCGTTGCGGCGCATTGGCTCCACGCAGGTGCGTAATGCTGCCACAGTATGCGGGAATATTGGAAATGGTTCGCCCATTGGCGATGGTCCGCCCATTTTTATTGCTGCTGGGGCAGAGCTGCATTTGCGCTGCGCACAGGAGCGCCGGGTTATTCCGCTTGAGGCGTTCTTTCTGGCGTATGGCAAGCAGGATATTCGCCCCGGTGAGTTCATAGAGGGCGTGTGTATTCCCCCTCAGGCACCGGGTAGCGTGTGTGGGGTTTACAAGGTGTCCAAACGCTTCGATCAGGATATTTCCGCCGTGCTTGGAGCTTTTAGGCTGGTTATGGCCGAGGATGGCACCATACAAGAGGCCCGCCTGGCTTACGGTGGCATGGCGGGTATTCCCTGCCGTGCCAAAAAGGCCGAGGCAGCCTTGCTGGGGCAAAAAAGAACACAAGCCACCCTGCGTGCCGCGCAGGCTGCGGTAAAGGAGGATTTTACTCCACTATCGGACATGCGTGCCAGTGCATGGTACCGCACAACCGTTGCGGCCAACCTTCTGGCCCGCCTGTTTGACCCCGATGCCCGCCATGCCCCATCCGGTGCCCCCACATTGCAGAACTGGCAGGAGCTTGCACATGGTTGACCCGCACCGCACCGCTGGGCACCAGACGCCCGCTCAGCCGGACCTTGCAGGCACACAGCCCGCCAGTGTGCAACAGGGGGGAGAACCCGCTGTCGTTGGCGGTGCATCCTCTTCCTTGCGGCACGAAAGCGCACATCTGCACGTGGCGGGGGGCGCGCGCTATGTGGATGATATGCCTCTTCCCGCAGGGGCTGTGCATGTTGCCCTTGGCTTGAGCAGCAAAGCCCATGCGCGGATCAAACACATGGGGCTGGACGCGGTTGCCGCTTACCCCGGTGTTATCTGTGTGCTGACCGCCAAAGATATTCCCGGCCACAACCAGATCAGCCCGGTAGGTGCGGGGGATGAGCCGCTGCTGGCTGAGGATGAAGTGTTTTTTTGTGGCCAGCCGCTCTTTGCGGTTGTTGCACAAACACGCCACGCCGCCCGCCACGCCGCCGTACTGGCGCAGGTGGAATACGAGGATTTGCCAGCAGTGCTGACCGTAGAGCAGGCCCGTGCGCAGGGGAGTGCTCTGGTCTGCCGTTCACTGGAAATGACGCGTGGCAACGCGCAGCAGGCTCTGGCGCAGGCACCATGCAAACTGGCAGGCCAGCTGGTTGTGGGCGGGCAGGAGCATTTTTATCTGGAAGGGCAGGCAGCCCTGGCATGGCCGGGGGAAGATGGGGAGATGCGCGTCTGCTCCTCCACCCAGCATCCAACGGAAACCCAGCACATGGTGGCGCATGTTCTGGACTGCCCCAATAACCTTGTAACCGTGGAAGTGCGGCGCATGGGCGGCGGTTTTGGGGGGAAGGAAACACAGGCCAACATAGTCGCCTGCCTGGCAGCCCTTGCCGCCACCCATACTGGCCGCCCCGCCAAACTACGCCTTGACCGGGATGACGATATGCTGGTCACAGGTAAACGCCATGACTTTGTTATCGATTACAGCGTTGGTTTTGATAAGCAGGGTCAGGTTCTGGGGGTGGATATGGAGCTGGCCGCCCGGTGTGGGTGGTCGGCCGATCTGTCTGGCCCGGTGACTGATCGCGCCATGTTCCACGCGGATAACGCCTATTACTACCCAGATGTGCGCCTGCGCTCCATGCCCCTGCGGACCAACACGCAGTCCAATACTGCATTCCGGGGGTTTGGTGGCCCGCAGGGGGCGGCAGCAGCAGAACGGATTATGGAGGAAATAGCCTTTGCAACAGGGCTGGACCCGCTGGATGTCAGGTTGCGCAATGTATATGGCACAACCGAGCGGAATGTAACGCCGTACCATATGACCGTGGAGGATTCCATTGCCGGGGAGGTCATGACCCAACTGGCGGAGGACTGTGATTACCGTAAACGCCGTGAGCAAATAAGGGCCTTTAACAGAACAAGCCCCCATATGCGGCGGGGTATTGCGTTAACGCCTGTCAAGTTTGGTATTTCTTTTACCGCCACACATTTTAATCAGGCGGGGGCATTGGTGCATGTTTACACGGATGGCTCCGTGCAGGTGAACCATGGTGGCACGGAAATGGGGCAGGGGCTGCACACCAAAATGGTGCAGATTGCCATGCGGGAATTCGGATTGCCGCAGGACCGGGTGCGTATTACCGCCACAACCACAGGCAAAGTCCCGAATACGTCCGCAACGGCGGCTTCCAGTGGTGCGGATCTGAACGGCATGGCCGTGCTGGCGGCGGTAAGAACAATCAAGGACCGTCTGGTCGCTTTTGCCGCAACGCACTGGCAGGTTCCCCCAGAGCAGGTGCGCTTTATTGCGGCAGGTGTTGGTGTGGGGGAGGCGCTGGTGCCTTTTGCCACACTGGTCAATGCGGCGTATATGGCGCGTGTTTCCCTGTCCTCCACAGGTTTTTACAAAACTCCCAAAATTTCGTGGGATGCAGCAACCGGGCGTGGGCGACCGTTCTATTACTTTGCTTACGGTGCTGCCTGTGCGGAGGTGGCGGTGGACCTGCTAACAGGGGAAAACCGCATAGAGCGGGTGGATATCCTGCATGATGCGGGGCAGTCCCTTAACCCGGATATTGATATTGGCCAGATTGAGGGAGGCTTTGTGCAGGGAGCTGGCTGGCTGACCATGGAGGAACTCTTCTGGGATGCCGCAGGCCGTTTGCGCACCCATACCCCCAGCACCTACAAAATCCCTGCCTGCTCTGACCGTCCCCGTATTTTTAACGTCAGACTTTTGCAAAATGCTCCCAACAGGGAGGATACGATCTTTCGGTCCAAGGCGGTTGGCGAACCACCTTTTGTGCATGGTCTGGCTGTGCTGCATGGTATTTCTGACGCATTGGCCAGTCTGGATGAGTACCGAACATGCCCGCGGCTGAACGCCCCGGCAACACCCGAACAGATTTTGCGTGTGGCCGAGCGGCTGCGCCAGCATGGCGGGGTAAAGGATGAACAGGCTTAGTCTTAAAGACCTGCTGCACCAATGGTGGCAGACACAGCAGACGCTTGTCGTGGCGCGGGTGACCTTGACCCGGGGGTCCACCCCGCGGGAGCAGGGTGCGTTTATGCTGGTAGGCCAGCACGTGCAGGCCGGTACGGTTGGGGGGGGCGCGCTGGAACTGGCGTGTGAGGAGTATGCCCGTGCCATGCTGGTCTCGGGCGAGCAGGTTTGCGAACAGCAGGTTGTGCTGGGTGGCGCCAACGTCAGCCAGTGTTGCGGTGGACGTGTGGCTGTGCGGCTGGAGGTTCTGACCCCGCCATTATGTCAGGAACTGGAGCGCCAGTTGGCCGTGGAACATGCCGGGCGTCCAAGCCTGTTTTTGTTCGGGGCCGGGCATGTCGGGCGTGCGCTGGCCCGTGCGCTGGCACCTTTGCCGCTCCACCTTGTGTGGGTGGACCCGCGTGCACATGAGTTTGGGCCTGTGCCCGATGGCGTGGATGTGCGTGTGACGGCAGGGTGGGAAAACGTGCTGGAAACCGCACCACAGGGGGCAGGGGTTTTGGTGCTGACGCCCTCGCACACACTGGATGCCCTGATTGTGGAAGCAGCACTCCAGCAGCCCGGTTTGGTTTATGTCGGGCTGATCGGTTCGCTGACCAAACGCTTGCGGTTTGAAAAATCCTTGCGCGAGGTGGGCGTTCTGCCACATCAGCTGGAAAAGCTGATCTGCCCCATAGGGGATCGGGGCGTTCGTGATAAACGCCCCGAGGTGATTGCAGCCCTTGTTGCTGCCGAGGTGGTGGAGAAGCTGCTCCATCCCACCTTACAGGCACATGGTTCTACAGCGCAGGAGGATGGTCCACCCCTTGCGCTACAGGGATAACCGGCAAAATAAGGGCAGAAGGATGTTGGCGGTCATGGAGAATGGTTTGTGTGGCTGCAAGCATCCGCGTGGATTGGCCAAATGCTTCGCCCGTGTTGGGGTTGGGTGCAAACTGCGGATAATCACTGGACGAAATTTCCAGCCGGATACTGTGACCTTTTAAAAACAGGTTGCTGGTTGGCCAGACCTTGATCCGGTATTCATAGACGGCACCGGGCGTAATCAGTTCAGGGGTGGAAAGCGAATTGCGGAAGCGTGCGACCTGAATACCGTTGTTCAGGTTAATGGCTGTGCCATCGGGGGCAACATCCACCAGTTTGGCTGTAAAATCGGTATCTGTGGCGGTGGATGCGGCAAACAGGTCAACTGTAATGGGGCCAGTAATCGCCAGCGGGGCTTCCAGTGGTTTGCTGGTATAAACCAGTATATCGGGCCGTTGTTCAACCTGAGACTGATCATACTGCCCTTGTGGCCCAAAGCTCCATTCGCAGCAGGAATGGCCACCTACGCTGGGCACGGGGTTGTGTGGGTCATAGACAAAACTGTCGGTTTTGGCGCGGGCGTGTTTGTCCTGTGTGTTGGGCGTAAGGCTGCCATCCCCCATAACGGAGGAAGCGCTGCGACCGCTACCCAAATACCATTTCTGGTATTGTGTGCCAGCCAGTGGCCAGGAGCTTGCGGTGTGCCAGCGGTTTTCGCCCATGGTAAAGTAATCCACCTGTGGGCCGGTTTGCACTCCGTTGTTCTGGCCTTTTAAAAAATGGTCAAACCATAGCAGCATCAGTTCGTTAACCGGGCTGTTGGCAACTGGCCCCAGAGCCTTAAGCCGCGGGCTTTCGCTGGAATCCGGTCGGCCCCAGCCAATATGGTCCCACGGACCAATAACAATGCGCTGGTTGGCACGGGCCATGGCGGACCCACCCTGGGTTTGCATGCCATTAAAGTTTTCCAAAGCGCCACTCAGGAAGGAATCATACCATCCGTCAAATGCCAGTACAGGCACCGTTACTTTTGGATAACGGGACTTAATGTCAAACGCCTGCCAGTAAGCATCGGATGTGGGGTGGTTGATGGCATCGTAAAAATACGGAGCAACATTTTTACCGTTGACCGTAAAGGGGGTAAATGTAGCGTATGGGAGTTGCCGCATAAGTGCGGCTGCATTGTGCCCCTGCGCGGCAAGTTCTGCCGCCAGCTTTTTGTCTCCCCGGTTTTCGGCTGCGGAGGAGGCAATATCTTCCATCATCCATGGTTCAATAAAAGCCAGGCGGAAGGCGCCATCCTCATAGGTCCAGCCATCGCCATAATCCGATGCGGTGTTGGAAGGCACAATGGTGGCAAGCGATGGTGGTGTGGCGGTTGCTGCCAGCCATTGCGTTGCTCCCACATAGGAGGAACCATACATGCCTACCTTGCCCGTGGAACCGGGCAGGCGTGCGGCCCATTCTACCGTATCGTATCCATCATTCCGGTCATTGCGATATTCGTAGAAAACACCATCAGATTTCCCCTGCCCACGAATATCCTGCACCACCACAATATAGCAGTGCGATGCAAACCAGCCGGGGGACTGGAAGCGCGAAGGGTCTGTTTGTGCTGCACTCTTTCCGTACTGGGTGCGCATAAGAATGACCGGGACTTTTTCCTGCGTTTTGGGGGTGTACACATCTGCCCGCAGCACAACCCCGTCGCGCATGGTGGCGGCAACATCAGTTTTTTTACTGACCGGGCAGCTCCCGCGCCCCACATTGTCGGGTAATGTGCCCGCATGGGCAGACCCGGCTGTAAGGGCAGTTAGACCGCAACCGAGGAAAAGCAGAAACCGGCGCATGGATACTCTTTCGTTACACGATATCGGTAACGCAATGATTGGCCCTGAAGGCCCAAAGAGCAACCGTTAATTTTAATCCGGGATTGCACCTGTGCCAGAAACGGAGGGGTTACAGGCTGCCTGTCAGGCAGCCTGCTGTGTGGCTGGCAAAGGGCAGCGCCCTGCAAGTCCTGCCTGTTCCAGCTTGCGGGCAAGGCTAAACAATGCGGCCTCCCGCCCGGGGGCAGCAACAAGTTGCAGACCAAGCGGGAGGGTGTTTGTGTTCAGGAGCGGCAGGCACAGCACAGGCAGGCCGGGCAGGCTGAGCGGCTGTGTATACAGGCCCAGATTGGCGCGGGCGGATGCAGGTTTTCCATCCACAATAATGGTTGGTGCATCCAGCAATGGGGCTTCGCACATGACTGCGGGGGCAATCAGCACATCCACCTGTTCAAACAAAGCATGGACCTGCCCGCGGAACCAGCGGCGGAAGCGCTGGGCCTGCACATACGTGCTTGCGGGCAGCATGGCTCCTGCAAGCAGCCGGTCCCGCGTAGCGGGGTCGTAGTCCTGTGCAACGCTACGCAGGCGGGGCAGGTGCAGTGTGCCCCCTTCTGCTGCGGTAATCAGGAAGGAAGCCGCACGGGCTGTGGGTGTTTGTGGGAGTTCCACCGTGCCGGACAGGCCCAGATACCGGCATACCCGGTTTATGGCCGCTGCCAGAGCAGGGGAGAGGTTCTGGGCAAACCAGCCGCCAAGGCAGGCGGTACGCAGGGTTTGTGGTTCTGGCTCAGGGGAGGTGTCCGCCATAATATGGAAGGCGGTTTTGAGGTCATCCAGAGTGCTGGCAAAATGCCCCACTACGTCCAGACTGGCGGAAAAAGGATAAGCCCCTTCACGCGGGAGCAGACCCATGGTGGGCTTAAGCCCCCACACACCGCAAAGGGATGCTGGCACCCGAATGGAACCGTTGGTATCCGTTCCCAGTGTAAGGGGGAGCAGACCAGCGGCAACGGCTGCGGCAGACCCACCGGAGGACCCACCGGCCATGCGGCTTGGATCGTGCGGGTTGCGGGTTATGCCGTAATGGGCGTTGTCGGTTGCAAAACCGTAGGCAAACTCATCCATGTTGAGCGTTGCCACAGGTATGGCCCCTGCGGCGCGCAGGCGTGCAACAATGGCGGCATCCTGCGCAGCAGGGGGCACATTCCGGAGCACAATGGACCCTGCGGTGGTCACATGGCCCTGAATATCAAACAGATCCTTGACCCCAAAGGGCACACCAGCCAGGGGGGGGAGTTCTTCCTTGCGGGCAAGTCTGGCATCCACCGCATGGGCCTGCTGCATGGCCTGTTCGGCAAACAGGTGGGTTACGCTGCCAATGCTGCTGTCATACTGGTGGATGGTGGCAAGCACGGCCTGCATAACGGAAGCTGCACTGCGTTTGCCACTGCGAATGTCCTGCGCAATGGTCTGGGCGCTGGCAAAGCGGGTCATGGCGTGTACTCCCCTGCGGGTTCGCATGTATCAGGGAGCGGAAAATCCCTTATAAGGGCAGCATAGTTTTGTAATAATCTGGTGTTGTTAATAACGCCCGCCATACATGGTGGAGGGAGTTCCAGTTCCATGGCGGCGGCACGGGCAGCAACAAGAACTTCATCAGAGAAGGGAGGCGAGGTCATGGCGGGCTCCTTTCCTTACAGCGTTGGGCGTTCGGTTTCTGGCTGTTCGGCCATGATGGACACATGGGCGGCCAGAATCTTCCAGCCATTGGGAGTGTTAATCCACGTCTGCATCTGCCTGCCTGTACGGGTGGAACCGTCACGGCGGAATTCCAGACTGACAACCCCGGCTTCTGTGCCAAGTGGGGTTATGGTGCGGCGCAGAACCGTACGGGGGGGCGACCCTCCCGCGCGGTTGCGGCGGAATGCGGCAATTTCTGCCGCGCCATAAAGGTTTTCCCCTATGCCATACCGCACGGTCTGCGGTCCCTGCCAGAACAGGGCATCCAGCGCATCCACGTTGTTCTGCGCCAACGCATGTTCGTACTGGTCGGAGCAGCGTGTCAGTTCGTGGATGGTCTGGGCGTTGTCCAGTTGCATGGTTTTTTGCCGTCCTTTTGTTTACGGCCGGTTGCTTATGGCCAGTCCGCCAAGGCAGCATCCACGGCTGCACCACGGGGCAGGGAATGGCCCTGTGCCGCAAGGCAGGCCTCCAGTGCGCCCAGTGTAAGCAGCACCTTATGCTTGACTGCGTTGTACCCCATGGTGCCAATCCGCCAGATGCGGCCTGCCAGTGGGCCAAAAGCCGTGCCGATTTCTATGCCAAAATCATCGCGCATACGGGTGCGTATGGCCTCGCCATCCACACCATCGGGGATCCACACGCCGGTTACATTGGCCATACGATGCGCATCATCACCAAAAATGCGCAGGTTCATGGCGCACAGGCCAGCAATCAGGCACGAACTGGCCTGTGTGTGCCGGTCAAAGCGGGCCTGTAGTCCTTCTTCCAGCACAATGCGGGCTGCCTCACGCGCGCCGTAGAGCATTGTTGTGGCCTCGGTATGGTGGTTGAGGCGCTTTTCCGACCAGTAATCCATGACCATGGCCAGATCAAAGTAGTTGGATAAAATGCGGGCGCGGCTGCCGTTTGTTGCATCCGCCCCCCGAATGCCCGCCTCCACATGGCGGCGGGCCATAATATGCTCGGCTGCCCGGTCGGATATGGTGATGGGGGCGGAACCTGGCGGTCCTCCCATACATTTTTGCAACCCGCCGGAAACCACATCAATCCCCCACACATCCGTGCTTACGGCCATGCCACCCAATGTTGCGGTAACATCGGTATAGGAAAGAACGTTATATTTCCGGCAAAGTTCACCCACTCCCTCAAGGGGCTGGGCCATGGTGGTGGACGTATCACCATGGATGCAGGCAAACACTTTGGGCTTGTGGGTTTTCAGGGCGTCCTCGATCTGTGCCAGCGTTGCCACTTCGCCCCACGGTAGGTCGAGCGAACAGATCTGTGCACCAATCCGCTCCGCTATCTCGGACAGCAGCAGCCCAAAACGCCCGGCACGGACAAGAAGAATTTTATCTCCCGGTTCCACGAGCGAGACCAGAGCGGCTTCAATACCCGCACGGGCGGTGCCGTCCACCAGAAAGGTCCACTGGTTCCCGGTCATAAAAATCTGTCGGTACAGAGCCATGGTTTCGTTCATGTACTCTGTCATTTCCGGGTCAAACTGCCCCAGCATGTCTGCGGACATGGCACGTAGCACCCGTGGGTGTGCGTTAATGGGGCCGGGGCCCATCAACATACGCTGGGGCGGGTCAATCTGCCGGAAAAAAGTGGAACTCATGCAGAAAACTCCGTTGGTTCTTGGGCCGGACTGGCGGCAAGGGTGCGTATAAAATCGAGCATGACCAGAAGGGCCTGCTGGGCATCATCATGCCTTACGGCTTCTGCCGGGTTGTGGCTGATCCCTTCTTTGCAACGTATGAACACCATGCAAACGGGTGTCAGTGCGGCCATAACCATGGCATCGTGCCCTGCGCCACTGACCAGCCTGCGTGCGGTGTGGCCGGTTACGCGTGCAACCGATGTGGCCAACCGTTCTGTCAGGTCCGGGTCGCACGGGGTTGGGGGCAGGTCGTTCTGGCGTTCAAGTGCAAGCGTTATGCCTCGCTGCTGCGCAATCGTATGCAGGGCGGCGCAGATTTCGGCTGCCGCTTTATCTCGCACCTGCGCGGTACCTGCACGAATATCGAGGCTGAAGGTGGCTTGTCCCGGCACAACGTTGCTGGCACCCGGGCCTACACACAACTGGCCGACTGTTGCCACAAGGTCTTCTGGTCCGCTGGCGCCAATCCGTTCTATTGCGGCAATGGCCTGAGCGGCGGCAGCCAGCGCATCCTTGCGCAAGGACATGGGCATGGTGCCCGCATGACCTGCCACCCCCTGCATGGAAACCTTAAAGCGGTACTGTGCGGCAATGGCCGTAACCACGCCTACCCCCATGTTGGCGGCCTCCAGCACGGGGCCTTGCTCAATGTGGGCTTCCATATAAGCCAGAACCTGCTGGGGTTTGTAGGCAGCCTCCAGGTAACGGGCGGGGTCCAGTCCGTTACTGTGCAGCACATCGCGCAGGGTTGTGCCGTTGGCATCGACCGTGTCCAGCGGCAGAGCATCCAGTGTGCCAGCAACTGCACGGGATGTGAGCATGGAGGTGGGAAAGCGTGACCCTTCCTCATCCCCAAAACCAATAACTTCCAGAGCAAAAGGCAGCCGTAAGCCCTGTGCCGCAAAGTGAGCCACCACCTCTATGCCCAGCATGACCCCCAACATGCCATCGTACCGGCCCGCGTTACGCACACTATCCAGATGCGATCCAATAAGGAGTGCGGGTGCGCCCGGTGTCTGTCCTTCGTAGCGGCCAATCAGGTTGCCTGCGGCATCCATGCGGCTGGTCATGCCGGCTTCGTGCATCCATTGGGCGACCTGTGTGCAGGTTGCCTTGTAGGCATCGGACAGATAAGCGCGGAAAAGGCCATCCTGCGTATCGGAAAAAGGGTGTGCGCCAAGCTGGTCACACCGCTTGACCGCGCGGGAGTCCGTGGGTAGGGCCTCTGGTTGGCCGTGCAGGGAGGGCAAAAGCGTGGAGATTGTTTTCGTCCTTACGCAAGGGCCGGATGGGGTGCCACAAAATGAAATCTGGCGTTGTGTGGGAATTATAGACGGGTTTGGTCCGTTCTCCCAAAAGCAAAAAAAGCAATTTCGTATTGCAAAATTGAGCGCGGCCCCCGTGCTGAAAAAAGCAATGGAAAAGTGCTTTTTTTTATTTTGTGAGAAAGGGCAGGGGCAATTATATATCGGAATCGTATCGTTTTGGGCGATGTTCAGAGTTAACCCCCACAAGGCAGTTCAAGGGGCAGCTCATAGCGAATAATGCCTGATTTGCCGCTTTATCCCCTGTCCCTTCTTCTGTGTTTGGGAGACTACGCCATGCCTTCCCGATTTTTTACCATGCGCCGGTCTACTGGTTCCGTGCTGACGCATAGGCAGCGTTTTGCGACCTTGACCTGCCTTGCCAGTGTGGCTGGGTTTTGTGCCAACATGCCCGGGCAGGTTTTTGCCGCTGCGGCAGGCCAGAGCGCACCGCTTGCAGGCAAGGTGGGCCATGCCCCAGCCAGAACCACAGCCGGGCATACGCGTGGTAAAGCGGCTAACAGCTCCCTTCAGTCTTCCCGTGCGGAAGAAATTTCGGTTGCATCCAACCGTACGGCCCGTTCAGGTGGTGGCGGTATGATGCGGCAGGAAGTGGCCCCCCATGCCGTGCAGACCGTGGGCAAAGACTACATTAACATGCGTAGCCCCACATCCACGGCACTGGATCTGGTCAAGAACCTGCCCAGCCTGAACATTATGGCACCGGATGCAGCGGGGATGCAGGGTGGGTCCATTCAGTCCCGCGGGCTAACGGATCTGGATATGGCGCTTATGGTGGATGGCGCACCAGCGGCAGCAGCCAAATACATGACCGAAGATATTGATTCGGAAAATCTGGATGAAGTGAGCGTAACACCCGGTAGTGCCGCGCGTGACCTGCCGACCATGTCCGCTGCGGGCGGGGTCATGAATTCGCGCACGCATCTGCCATCCGAAAAATTTGGCGGGATGGTCGATTTTTCTTACGGGACCAACAACCTCTCCCGCGAGTTCATTCGTCTGGAATCGGGCGAGATCGGGCATACCGGGGTTAAAAGTTATTTCTCCTTCTCCAATACGCATGACCGGAGCTGGATGGGGGCAGGCACCAACCAGCGTAAACATATTGATTTTGGCGTGCGCAAGGACTGGGAGAACGGGTCAAACGCCCATCTGTTCCTCTCCTGGAACTCCGAAGATTTTGTGATCGACAATTACCCGACGGAAGAGCAGTTCTATAAGTACAAACACACGGGTGAGGGATATGGCCGTTCTGCACAGTCCTCAAATGTTAACTACTGGAAGAACAACAACGACCACTGGAACCAGATTTTTCTGACAGCTCCGGTGCATGTGGTTCTGCCTAAAAAATTGACCTTTGATATCCAGCCCTACTTCAGCTTTGGTCAGGGGTGGGATGCCTCTCCGGGCGGGGTTGTGGGCGACAACAATGCCGTGACAGGGGCCCCCATAACAGCCACCTATAACAGCACGGGCACTGCGGTGCCGAATGGCACCAACCTGACCAATTACTTTTTGGAAAACGAGGCCCGTCAGGTCGGTGCCGTGGCCAAGCTGGGGTATGATATTGATAAACACAACCACCTGAGCTTTGGGTACTGGTACGAGAATAACCAGACCATCCAGTCCTACCCCACGGCAACGGTTATGGCCGATGGTGCGGCCTCTGGCCCCACATCCAGTGCGCATACCGTGGGTGGTTCCGTATATGGGCAGACCGCAGGGTACGAGCTGCACTCCCTGTTTATCCAGAACCAGTCGCGCTATCTGGATAACCGCCTGCTGATCAATGCTGGTTTCAAGTTTGTCATGTCCAATGCGTGGAACAAGGGCTGGCTGGGTAACAGCGCCAACACGCTCTCCGGTGCGGGTAACAGTTCGCGCAAAAATACAACCGAACCACTGCCCCAGCTCTCCATTAGCTACCAGATTGATAAAAACAGCCAGATCTACGTCAATGCGGAAGGGGACTACCGCCAGCCGAGTGCAACGGACATGGGGTGGATGAACGCAGGCGGTCCAATGCTGAAAAACCAGTATTCCATCAAGGAAGAACTGGGTTATCGCTACCACAACAAATATGTCATGATCGATATGTCACTGTTCAACTACAATGTAAGAAACCGCATTGTGGACCAGTATGTGGGGATGAACAGCTTTAGCCCCATGTCTATCGGTAGCCAGACCATGCGTGGGTTTGACTTTATGATTGCGGGCACATCCATCCATGGGTTCAGCCCCTATGCCTCCATTGAATACCTGCACGCCACGCAGGATAGCAATGTGATGGATACGAATGCCGCAACTCCGTACCTGATTCACTCCAAGGGTACGCAGGCCATTATGGCCCCACGGATTATGGCAAACTTTGGTCTGACCTATACTTACAAAGGATTTTTTGCAAACGGTGCAATCCACTACACGGGGCCGCAGTCTGTTTCCATTGCAAACGACCAGCGTATTCCGGGGTATGTGACCAACACGCTCTCCCTTGGCTATCATTTCAAACCGTTTGGTTTCCTCAAATCTCCGACGTTCAAGCTTAACTTCACCAACCTGACAGGTTCCATTGTGCGGACTGGTGCCATGGGGGCTGTCTTTAGCCGGAATGATGTCAACTCCCACCCTGTGTGGAGTGGCAGCAGTGCTGGTGCAGTTGGCACAGGTAACTCGTTTATGGTTGAACCACGCTTTACCATGGTTGGTTCCGTCTCCACTTCGTTCTGATTACTGGTTACAGCACCCGGTATGGCCGGGTGCTACAGGAGTTTGCATGTCACGCCGCACGTTGCTCAGGAACATAACCAGACTGGTGTGTATGGATGATTCACGCACCGAGCTGGACCATGCGTGGGTTCTGGTGGAAGGGCGGCAGATTATGGCATTAGGGGGGCGGGATGTTGCGCCGCCTTCCAATGTTGACCATGTGGTGGACCTGCATGGTCATGTTGTGTTGCCGGGCATGGTTAACACGCACCATCATATGTACCAGTCGCTTACGCGGGTTATTCCGCAGGCGCAGGATGCCTCCCTGTTTGGCTGGCTTAAAACGCTCTACCCGATCTGGGCAGGGCTTACGCCGGAAATGGTGCAGGTTTCCACCCGCACTGCCATGGCGGAACTCCTGCTTTCTGGCTGCACAACAACAAGCGACCATCTGTATCTTTTCCCTAACGGATGCAGGCTGGATGACCAGATTGAGGCAGCATTCAGCATGGGAATGCGCTTCCATGCCTGCCGTGGTGCCATGAGCGTGGGGGAGAGCAGCGGTGGCCTTCCCCCCGATGCGCTGGTGGAGCGCGAAGCGGATATTCTGCACGATACCCAACGTCTGATAGAAACGTACCATGACCCCGAACCACTGGCGATGTTACGGGTTGCCGGGGCACCCTGCTCACCTTTTTCGGTCAGTCGGGAGCTTATGCGTGACATGGCGGAACTGGCGCGTGCAACAGGCACCATGCTGCACACCCATCTGGCGGAAAATGACCACGATGTCAGCTACAGCCGCGAGCGTTTTGGGCAGACCCCGGCCGAATATGCACAGGATCTGGGCTGGGTTGGGCCACATGTCTGGCACGCGCATTGCGTTAAGCTGGATGCGGACGGCATGGAGCAGTTTGGCCGGACTGGCACAGGTGTTGCCCATTGCCCCTGTTCCAACATGCGTCTGGCCTCTGGTATCGCGCCGGTAAGGCAGATGCAGGCTGCGGGTGTGCGTGTGGGGTTGGGGGTTGATGGTTCAGCCTCCAACGATGGTGCCAGCCTGCTGGGCGAAACCCGGCAGGCCATGCTGCTTTCCCGCCTGCTGCCTGAAACTGCGCAGACGCCGGGCATGATGAGTGCGCGCGATGCGCTGGCTCTGGCAACGCGGGGTGGAGCGGCCGTGCTGGGGCGTGATGATATCGGGCAGATTGCCGTGGGCATGGCTGCCGATATTGTTGCGTTTGACGTGCGGGGGCTGGCCCATGCCGGTGCTCAGACCGACCCGGTTGCCGCTCTGGTGTTCTGTTCGCCAGCTCAGGTTTCCATGAGTATGGTTAATGGAAATATTCTTGTACAGGACGGGTATTTTACCCGTTTGGACCTGCATGGTCTGGTTGGCAGGCATAACCAGTTGGCCGCCAGATTATGCGCGGGTGCCTAATGGCTGGGAATATCTGTTTTTAAGAAAAAAAGGAACCGTTCAAAACCTCTCCCGTTTTGTAAGGAGGCTTACATAACAACACCGGAGAGGTTGAGTATGACGCGCAAATTCCATTTTCTTTTTCTGGGTGCAGCACTTTTGGCAACCCCGGCCTTGGCGCAGAATAATGGTCGTGGCGCACCAACGGCTGATTCCGCCGCTTCTCAGGTAGGGCAGGCACCGCCCGCAGCATTGGATGAGCACGGTAAACACGTGGAGCCATCCCAAAAACTGTGGAATAATCCACGAACAGTCGCCGAACAGCCCGGCACCCAGCCCCCTGCCAATGATAAGCCCGCCAACGCAGCAAAAAGTGCCCAGCAGTCCTTAACAGGGGACCACGCTTACCAGCCCGAACATTATAAAGGGACGGAGCATTCCACCCAAAACCAGCCACATAACTAGACTATGCTGACCTGTGCTGAGCGGACTGGTGATAAGCTGCCCATGGTAGTCAGTCTGTTGCATATGCCCGCGACTCTTCTGGCGGG
Source organism: Acetobacter syzygii (assembly GCF_000964225.1). Classification (GTDB taxonomy): domain Bacteria; phylum Pseudomonadota; class Alphaproteobacteria; order Acetobacterales; family Acetobacteraceae; genus Acetobacter; species Acetobacter syzygii. The sequence continues at coordinate 90,001 of NZ_BAMZ01000010.1, forward strand.
GCGCTGGGCATATGGGGCGTTAAAAAACAGGGTAGGGGTCAAGCAGAGGGGTTTTCCCCCTGATGGGGATGCAGGGTCTTCTGGAGTTGTTCCATATCCAACCCGTTTTCCCACCGGGCGACCACAATGGTTGCCACGGCGTTGCCCACAAGATTGGTCAGTGAGCGACACTCGGACATAAACCGGTCAATACCCAGAATAAGAGCCATACCGCCAACAGGCACGCTCGGCACAACAGACAGGGTGGCGGCAAGTGTAATAAAGCCTGCTCCGGTAACCCCGGCAGCCCCTTTGGAGCTGACCATAGCCACAAGCAACAGGGCAAGCTGCTCGCCAAAACCAAGATGCACATCCGTGGCCTGTGCAATAAACAGGGCGGCAAGAGTCATGTAGATGTTGGTACCATCAAGGTTAAACGAATATCCCATAGGTACCACAAGCCCGACAATGCCGGGTTTGCAGCCAGCATGTTCCAGTTTGCCAATAAGACCTGGCAGGGCAGATTCGGATGAGCTGGTGCCAAGAACAATCAGCAGTTCTTCTTTTAAGAACATCAGAAGCCGCAAAATGCTAAAGCCTGCCAAACGGGCTACCACTCCCAGAATAACCAGCACAAAAATGGCGGCGGTCAGGTAGAAGGTCAGCACCAGCCCAATCAGATGCACAATGGAGCCAAGCCCGAACCTGCCCACCGTAAACGCCATGGCACCAAATGCTCCGACCGGGGCCAGATACATAACCAGCCGGACCACGCCAAAGACCATTTCTGTCAGGTTGCGGAACAGGGTCAGCACGCTTTCCCCCGCTTGACCCATCTGGGCCAGGCTGACCCCAAAAAGAATGGCAACCAGCAAAACCTGCAAAATCTCGCCCGAGGTAAAGGCCCCTGCCGTGGTGGAGGGAATGATCTGGAGCAGAAAGTCGGTAAAGGAGTGGCCATGTGCAGCCTGCACAAACTGCTCGACCGATGCGTTATCCAGACTTTGTGGGTGAATGTGCATTCCCGCGCCGGGGCGTACAATGTTGGCAACAATCATGCCCACGGCCAGCGCCAGTGTGGAAAAACACAAAAAATACAGCATGGCTTTGCCTGCAACGCGGCCCGTCTGTTTGAGGTCCGCCATGCCAGCAATGCCCGTGCTGACGGTTAGAAAAATAACCGGCGCAATGACCATTTTGATCAGTTTGACAAACCCGTCCCCCAGCGGTTTGAGCAGGGTCGCCACAGATGGAAAGAGGGCACCAACAAGAATACCAGCCGCCACGGCGACCAGAACCTGCAAATAAAGGAACCGTTGATGAGAACTGGAAAGAGGGGCTGTGGAGGGAAGCACGCTGGTTATCTTTCTGTTTTTATTGGTCTTGATTAAGCGTCCACAATCGGCGTTGGCAAAAAGTATTCTGTTATATCAAGCCTTTCATGTGTAAGCGGGGCGTAGGCTACCCCTACTTGTTGCAGGTTGGAAAGGGTTGCTCCCGCGCATTGGGTATGAAAAACACAACACTGTTGCGTGTCTGCCTCTCTTACGCACAGGCGTGGAGGGCCTCCGGGTGTGTGTTGCCATTCCGGTAGGACCGGGCGCGGTGCGTAAAAATGCGTAGGGCAATGTGGATAAAGGGAGCGGGTGAATGCGCCGGATCTGTGTTTTTTGTGGTTCAAGTGCAGGGCGCGGGTCCACTTACCTCCATGCAGCCGAACAGTTGGGCCTGCTTATGGCGCAACGGGGCATAGGGCTGGTGTATGGCGGAGCATCCGTTGGGCTTATGGGCGCTGTGGCCAATGCGGTGCTGGCTGGTGGTGGGCAGGTTACCGGGGTTATTCCGCAGGCACTGGTTGAGCGCGAAGTCGCGCACCATGGGTTGGAAGACCTGCGGGTCGTTGGCTCCATGCATGAGCGCAAAGCCCTTATGGCGGATCTGTCCGATGCGTTTATTGCCTTGCCCGGTGGAATTGGCACGTTGGAAGAACTGTTTGAGGTATGGACATGGACGCAACTGGGCAACCACGCCAAACCCTGCGGTGTGCTGAACGTGAATGGGTTTTACAGCAGTCTGGGCATGTTCTTGGACCATGTGGTCGCCGAAGGGTTCCTCAAACCCGTGCACAGGAGCATGTTGCAGGTTGCACAGGACCCAGCGGCCCTGCTGGATGGGCTGGCAACATGGCAGCCCCCGCAGGAAACAAAATGGATTGCGCGCAACGAGCGGTAAATCTTGTTGCAGTAACGAACCAACGAGCGGTGCGTATTTATTAAGAATATGATGTAAAAGGAATTTTTCTTTCATAATATCTTAACGCAACTTTGAGTAAAAAAGCTTTTATCCTGCGGCATCTTTTTCTGCGCAGGGTGCTTTTATGTCAGATACTATGCTGAGTCCTCCGGTTGGAGGGCGTCCGAATATGCGTAAAGGGGAGCATCAGGCTTTCCGCATGTTCTTTTTGGGAGTGATTGCAGCAGCTCTGGCGTTTGTTGGTTACAGCGTGCTGGCTGACCTGCACGCTGTTGGGACCAGTGGCATTGCAACCGGGGCCTTTGCCCTGCTGGCTCTGGCGTTGCTGATTGCACTGGGCTTTGAGTTTGTGAACGGTTTTCATGATACGGCCAATGCGGTCGCAACCGTTATTTACACCAATAGTCTGCCGCCGCTGGTTGCGGTGGTGTGGTCGGGTATGTGGAACCTGCTTGGGGTGCTTACGTCCTCCGGTGCTGTGGCTTACAGTGTTGTTACACTGCTGCCCGTGGAGCTTATTCTGCAGGTTGGCAGCGGCGCAGGCCATGCCATGATTTTTGCCCTGCTGCTGTCCGCCATTGTGTGGAACCTGGCAACATGGGCGCTTGGTATTCCCAATAGCTCATCCCATGCGCTGGTGGGCTCCATTCTGGGTGTGGGTCTGGCAAACCAGCTTATGTCCCCTTCAGGCAGTGCGCTGTATGGCGTGGACTGGATGCAGGTTAAAAAGGTGTTTTCCGCCCTGCTGTTCAGCCCGCTGTGTGGTTTTGTGCTGGCTGCCGGTCTGTTTATTGTGCTGCGGTTTGTTGTGCGTAATGCTGCCCTCTACCGTGCGCCAGATGGCGATGCACCGCCTCCGCTGTGGATCCGTGGTCTGCTTATTGGCACCTGCACGGGTGTATCCTTCTTCCACGGCAGCAATGACGGGCAGAAGGGTATGGGCCTGATCATGCTGATCCTGATTGGTGCAGCCCCAACCGCTTACGCCCTGAACCGCGCGATGCCTGACAGCATGATGCCCGGCTTTGTGGAAACAGCACAGCAGGCCGCCCATGTGTTTGATGTGCACGCCCAGCCCATGCTCAAGCAGCCTACAGCGGAAGAAGCCCGTGCGCAGGTAACCGATGCCCTGCGTGTTAAATCCATAGCTCGCCCAGAAGTGTATGCTGCCCTGTCTGTCCTCTCGGCAGATATTGCGCAGTCCGTAAGTGGTTACCACTCCTTGCACGAAATTCCGGCGGCAACCGTGCCAAACGTGCGCACGGACATGTATCTGGTGGCGGAGGCCATTCACAACATGGGCAATGCAACCTCTTTCTCTGCTGAGGAAGATGGCGAACTGGCCTCGTTTATGAAGCAGCTTAACGCAGGCACCCGCTTTATTCCCGTGTGGGTTAAAATTGCCGTTGCTCTGGCACTGGGGCTTGGCACCATGGTGGGCTGGAAGCGCATTGTGGTAACCGTGGGCGAAAAAATTGGCAAAACCCACCTGACCTACGCTCAGGGCGCTTCGGCCGAACTGGTTGCCATGGGCACCATTGGTCTGGCCGAAGGGTATGGTCTGCCGGTTTCCACCACGCATATTCTCTCCAGTGGTGTGGCTGGCACAATGGCTGCTGGTGGGGGTGGTTTGCAGTGGAGCACACTGCGCGCCATGGGTATGGCATGGATTACCACCCTGCCTGCCGCCATGCTGATCAGCGGCGTGCTGTATGTGGTGTTCCGCCATATTTTTTAAAAACATCAGGTCTGGCGTGGCATTAAGCCCCGCCAGACCCTGTTTTTTCCAAACTGCGAAGGCAAGATCATGTCCGATGCTAATGTGAACAGCCTTTCTGCTGCCGAGCGTGAACGTGAGCGTATGCGGCAGGAGATCATTGATGATCTTGATGAAGAGATCGAACTCGAATTGCAGGATGAAGGACTGGGGGGTGAATCCTCACCATCTGACCGGAGCTTCCGCCACACCTATTTTAGCGAACTGGTACGCCTGCAAGGTGAACTGGTGCGTTTGCAGGATTGGGTGAAAGATACAGGCCACCGGCTGGTCGTTCTGTTTGAAGGGCGCGATGCAGCGGGTAAGGGCGGGGCAATCAAACGTATTACCCAGCGGCTTAACCCCCGTATCTGCCGTGTGGCAGCATTGCCAGCCCCTACGGACCGTGAAAAAACACAATGGTATTTCCAGCGTTATGTGGCCCAGTTGCCCGCAGCGGGGGAAATCGTTCTGTTTGACCGGAGCTGGTACAACCGCGCAGGCGTGGAACGGGTTATGGGGTTCTGCTCGGATGAGGAATATGAAGAGTTTTTCCGTTCCGTGCCGGAGTTTGAGCGCATGTTGGTGCGCAGTGGTATCCAGCTTGTAAAATACTGGTTCTCCATCACGGATGATGAGCAGGAAGCCCGGTTCCGCGCCCGTATGGAAGACCCGCTCAAACAGTGGAAACTCAGCCCGATGGACCTGGAAAGTCGTCGCCGCTGGGAAGCCTATACCAAGGCGAAGGAAACCATGCTGGAACGCTCCAGCATTCCCGAAGCACCATGGTGGGTTGTACAGGCGGTGGACAAAAAGCGTGCACGCCTGAACTGCATTAACCACCTTCTGGCGCAGGTTCCTTACCAGTCGGTTACCCGGCCAGAGGTTGAACTTCCTCCGCGCGTGTACCATGCTGACTATGAACGCCAGCCCACGCCAGAAGACATGATTATTCCAGAAATTTACTAAGACTGTTCAAGATCCTCCCTGCCACGCAGGGAGGATGCAAAACAGGTTTCAACGGCTTCTATCAAGGCCCGTCCGCTGGCTTCGTCCCGTTTGGGGGCGGTAAAATCAGGTCCAAGCCGAATGCGGTAGCGCATGGGCAGTGGCGGACGTTTTAAAAAAGGCCATCCCTGCGACAGGTAGGGCGAGGCTGTTTCTATCAACACAACCTGCACATCCGCGCGCGTACGTTGGGCAATGGCGGCAAACCCCGGTTGCATGGCACCCGGTTCTGCCCCCGCGCGTGAGCGTGTTCCTTCGGGGAACAGCAGGAGCTGGCAGTTTTCCTGCAAAGCCTGAGATGCAGGGCCAATAATTTTCAACAACGTATCATGCCGCACGTAACCTGCGGTGCGCAACGTACTTCCCAAAACGCCACGTTCCCATATGGAGGCTTTGGTCACGCACACCATATGGGGCAGGGCGGAGGCCAGAATAAGACAATCCAGGCGGGAGGGATGGTTGGCAACCAGCACAAGGTTACGGCGCTGGGCAACGGTGCTAAGGGCTGCCATGTCGCAGTCCAGAATGCCTGCGGCATGGAGGTAACGTACAGCAACGCGGGCCATCATGCACAACCAGCGCCGCGCAACCCGCCTGCGCCTTACCCCATCGGGGAGAATGCGGCGGATGATGCCGGAGCCCGCATCCAGCACCACAAAGACAAGCCCCGTGACCAGCAGGGAGACATAAAAGCGCACCGAGGCGCTTATGGAGGAAAGCAGCGGCATGGTGGTATGGAGCGGACCTGCTGGAATATCAAACGAGAGGGTCGGGAAAAAAACGTGGTCAGGGAGCGGGCTGCTCGGTTGCCATTATCTGGCGCAGACTGGCTACCATAGAAGATTGGTCTGCCTTGGCGTCAATTGTGCCACGGTAGCGGGTCTGCGGGTCCATGACCACAAACCGGGGGGACATACGCATGGCATATTCCCATTCGGGGTCGGCAACTTTTTCAACCGGTGCCTGGTATTCCTTGGCCAGATCAGCCAGTGCAAACGGGGCGGCTGTGCCTGCAACAACTCGTGGGCCTATGCTTTCGCCATACTGGCGCAGGCGTTCGGCATCATCACGGTCGGGGTCCAGACTGACAAAAATAATAACCATGCTACGCTTGCCAGGATCCACCGCGTCCATTGCGGCGGACATGGTGTGCAGGGCGGGGGAGCAGGCATCTTCCCCGCAATGGGTGGCACCAAAGAGCACCACCATCCAGCGGCCCTGAAAACTCTTGTCCGTCATGGTGCCGGTGGTGGAATCCATCAGGCGGAAGGAACCGCCAACCGGGTTCCCGTAGGAGTTGAGGCTAATGCTGTGTTTGAGCGCCACACTGGTGGCAACAAATGCACCGGCCCCGGCAAGGGTGAGAATACCCAGACTGATCAGGGCTACGCGTTTTCCTGCTGGGGTCATGGGTTAGTGTGCCTCCGCCCAGTTCTGGGCAATGCCTGTTTCTACCACCAGTGGCACGGATAGCTGTGCCGCTGCTTCCATAATTTTTTTTGCTTCAGCGGCTACCGCTTCTGCCTGAGTCTCTTCCACTTCAAACAGCAGTTCGTCATGGACCTGGAGCAACATGCGTGCCTCTCCCAGACCTGCGGCGGTCAGGGCGTGGGGCAGGCGTACCATGGCGCGTTTAATAATGTCTGCAGCGCCTCCCTGTAAGGGAGCGTTAATGGCCTGTCTTTCTGCGTATTGGCGGCGGACAGCACTTTTTTCGTGAATGCCCGGTACGTAGCAGCGTCTGCCAAAGGGCGTTAGCACATAGCCATTGGCACGCGCTTCCTCCTTGATCCGCTCCATATAGTCCCGAATGCCGGGGTAGCGTGCAAAATAGGCGTCTATGTAACTTCTGGCCTCGCCTGCGGGAATGCCAAGCTGTTTGCCCAGCCCAAAGGCGGAAATACCGTAAATAATACCAAAGTTAATGGCCTTGGCGCGGCGGCGGGTCAGGGCATCCATACCTTCGATCGGTATGTTGAACACTTCGGATGCGGTGCGGGCATGAATGTCCTGCCCAAGTTCAAAGGCCTCGCGCAGGGTGGGAATATTGGCCACATCGGCCAGCAGCCGCAATTCGATCTGGGAATAGTCAGCCGAGATCAGCCTGCGCCCTGCGGGGGCTACAAATGCCTGACGGATGCGTGTTCCTTCTTCCGTGCGTACAGGAATGTTCTGCAGGTTGGGGTCGGAGGAAGACAGGCGACCCGTGGTGGTTATGGCCATCTGGAAGGAGGTGTGTACGCGGCTTTCCTTGCTGGTCTGTTTAAGCAGGGAGTCCGTGTAGGTGGATTTAAGCTTGGCCAGTTGCCGCCATTCCAGCACACGGACCGGCAGGTCGTGGCCTTGGTCGGCAAGGTCCTGCAATACGGAGGAATCCGTGCTCCATGCACCTGCCTTGCCGCGTTTGCCCCCTTTAAGGCCCATCTCGTCAAACAGGATTTCGCCTAACTGGCGGGGGGAGGCAATGTTGAACTCCCGGCCAGCGGCACTGTAGATGCCCTGTTCCATGTTTTTCATGCGGCTTTCAAAATCCGCGGACAGGCGGGTCAGTTCTGCACGGTCCACCGCAATGCCACATTTTTCCATACTGGCCAGAACCTGCACCAGCGGACGTTCGACCTGCTCGTACAGGGCCAGAGCCTTGTTGGTGCGCAGCGTGGGGTGCAGAACATGCCATAGGCGCAGGGTTACGTCCGCATCTTCTGCCGCGTAGGTGGTGGCTTTTTCCACCGGTACCTGTGCAAAGGGGATGCGGTTGCGGCCCGTGCCGGTCATGGCGTCGTACGGTATGGGGGTGTGGTTAAGGTGCAGGGCAGAGAGTTCGTCCATGCCCTGCCCATGCAGCCCCGCCGACTGGCTGTAGGAAATCAGCATCGTATCATCCACCGGGGCAATGGTGGCATGGTCTATGCCCGCGCGGTCGAGCACCAGCAGGTCGAATTTGGCGTTCTGGAAAATTTTGAGCACACTGGCATCCACCAGCAGGGGGCGGAGCAGGTCCAGTGCCTGTGCGGTATCCAGCTGCTCCCCTGTTGGAGCCTCCAGCGTGCCTTCATGCCGGAGGGGAACGTAGCAGGCTTTGCCCGGTGCCGTAGCAAGCGAGAACCCCAGAATATTGGCCGCTAGCGGGTCCAGCCCATCGGTTTCCGTATCGACCGCACACAGGCCAGCTTCCTGTGCGGTGCTGACCCATTTTTGCAGGGCTTCTGCCGTGCGGATTGTTTCGTACCCTTCGTAGGGTGCGCTCAGCAGGTTGGCTGGGCCGGTGGCATGGGTGGGGCTGGCTGCGGCTGCGGGGGTACTATGCCCATTTGCACTGGCATGGGCAGAGGCGCGGGCGGCACGGTGGGCATGGGCACCAGCAGGGTTGCCCATGCCCATGCGTGAGAGCACGGAGCGGAATCCCATGCTGTCCAGCCAGTCGGCCAGTTGCAGCTTGTCCGGCTCGCGCGTGGTCAGCTCTTCTACCGGCATGGGCAGGGGCACATCTGTTGCCAGCGTGACCAGCTGGAGCGACAGGCGTGCCGCCTGTGCATGTTCGATTAGCATATCCCGCTTTTTGGATTTTTTCATGTCCGGGGCGGCGTTCAGCACATTTTCCAGTGTGCCGAACTCGTTAATCAGGGCAGAGGCCGTTTTGGGGCCAATGCCGGGTATGCCGGGCACATTATCCGTTGGGTCGCCCATAAGAGCCTGCACATCGACCACTTTTTCGGGCGGAACACCAAACTTTTTTTCCACTTCCGCCGGGCCAATGGGGGTCTGTTTGATGGGGTCAAGCATACACACGCCGGGGCCGACAAGCTGCATCAGATCCTTGTCGGAGGAAATTATGGTGCAGGTGCCCCCCATTTTGCGAATGGCTACTGCGTAAGAGGCAATCAGGTCGTCTGCCTCCCAGCCCGGCAGTTCTATACCGGGTACGTTAAAAGCCTGCGTTGCATCGCGGATCAGGCCAAACTGGGGGCGCAGGTCCTCGGGTGGTTCGGGGCGGTGGGCTTTGTATTCGGGGTAAATATCGGAGCGGAAGGTCTGGCGGCTTGCATCAAACAGCACGGCCAGATGTGTTCCCACATGTTCGCGCAGCAGGCGGGCCAGCATATTGGTAAAGCCATATACCGCATTGACCGGCACCCCCTCGGGGCTGGTCATGGGGGGGAGGGCATGAAAAGCGCGGAAAATAAAGCCGCTGCCATCCACAAGAACCAGATGCGGCGTGTCTGTCATGGCGGGGGGACCCGTGTGCAAAAAGAGGCGAACAAAAAACCAAACATGTGTTGGGGATATGCCGCTTGGGGCGGTCTGTCCAGCATGTCGGCCTGAGAGGGGGGCTGATTAAAAAACACCCCAGCTTGGCCGGGGTGTTGGTCTTGGTCGATGGATGCCAGGTTTTAAGCGACCGTGCTGATCCAGTTGTGGGGGTCTGCTGCACGCCCGAACTGAATATCGCACAGGTTCTGGCGCAGCTTTGCCGTGACCTCACCTACCTTGTTGTTGTTGATGATGCAGCTGTCCGTTTTGCTTTTGAACGCACCGATGGGGGAAACAACAGCAGCCGTGCCGCAGGCAAACACTTCCTTGAGTTTGCCTGACTTGGCATCGGCAAAAAGCTGGTCGAGTGCGTAGCGTTCTTCCTTTACGGTCAACCCGCTATCCCGCGCGAGGGTTAGCAGACTATCCCGCGTAATGCCGTGCAGAATGGTCCCACCGTCCAGCGGGGGGGTGAGCAGGGTGCCATCTTCAAACACCATCATCACGTTCATGCCGCCCATTTCTTCCAGCCAGCGGCGTTCTTCCGCATCCAAAAACAGGACCTGCTGGCAGTCGTGGTGTTTGCCTTCCATCTGTGCTGTCAGGCTTGCGGCATAGTTGCCACCACATTTGGCTGTGCCGGTGCCCCCGCGGGAGGCGCGCACGGTTTCGGTTTCCACCCAGACGGAAACGGGGCCTGCATCCTTGGAAAAATATTCCCCGGCAGCGCAGGCAATGACAATGAATTTGAACTCGGATGCGGGTTTGACCCCAAGGGCCGCTTCTGTCGCAATCATGAACGGGCGGATGTAAAGCGTGCCAACATCGGGTGCGGGAACCCAGTCACGGTCAATTTTGACCAGTTGGGTTACGGCTTCCAAAAACAGGTCTTCAGGCAGTTGCGCCATGGCCATGCGTTCGGCCGATTTTTGGAACCGGCGGGCATTGGCCTCGGGGCGGAAGAGCTGCACGCCACCATTGGGGGCGCGGTAGGCCTTCATACCTTCAAAAATTTCCTGCGCGTAGTGCAGCACGGAGGCAGCGGGGTCGAGCATAAGGGGCTGGCGGGGCAGAATTTCCGCCGAATGCCAACCTCTGCCTTCCGTATAGGTGACAACAGCCATATGATCGGTAAAAGCACGGCCAAAACCGGGGTTGGCTATCAGGCTTTCACGCTCGGCGGCGGGGGTGCCATCCGTTTTGCGGGTGATCTTGAAGGCAATGTTGTCAGATGCGGTGGTCATGGGGTTCTCGCGTCTCCGCGGCGCTGGTATGGGGACCAGTGGCCTGGTTGCTCCGATATACGGTTTTTATTCTGTTGTTCAGGTACGCCAGAACGTAGCCTGACCGGATGGTCCGGTTGTGGCCTTTCCTATCATGTTCGTGGTGTCTGTGCCAGACAGGTGCAAACTCGGGCGTATGTGGCTCGTTCCTGTGTGTTGTGCGGTACAGGCAGGGCTGCCCCTCCGTGCCGGTTGTCAGGTTTTTTTACAAGGCGTCATAAAGTAATGCCCTACTCCTCCATTCGGCAGGCTTACGCAACGCTGCCCTCCCGTTTTTATGCCCGCGTAGAGGCAATGCCCGTTGCGGCGCCTCATCTGATTGCATTGAACAGGCCGCTCGCTGCGGCACTGGGGTTGGATGCCGCATGGCTGGCAGGCCCGCAGGGGCTGGCCATGCTGGCGGGGAACCAGATGCCACCGGGCGTGGCCCCCTTGGCTACGGTGTATGCCGGGCATCAGTTTGGCCACTTCAGCCCTCGTTTGGGGGACGGTCGCGCCCTGCTGCTGGGCGATGTGCAGGACCAGCAGGGCCATGTAAGGGAGATCCAGCTCAAAGGTTCCGGCCCAACGCCGTTTGCCCGCAGGGGGGATGGCCGGGCAGCCCTTGGCCCCGTTCTGCGCGAATACCTGCTGAGCGAGAGCATGGCCGCACTGGGCATTCCCACAACCCGTGCCTTGGCAGCCGTGCAAACGGGTGAGCGTGTTTACCGTGAAACACCGTTACCCGGCGCCATTATGGTGCGCGTGGCCCGGAGCCATATCCGTGTTGGCACGTTCCAGTTCTTTGCCGCTACGCAGGATGTGGCGGGGTTGCGTGTTCTGGCCGACTTTGCCATTGCACGGCTTTACCCCCATGTCGCGCAGGATACCCAGCCCTATGCTGCGTTCCTGCAGGCCGTTGTGGCAGCGCAGGCCGAGCTTGTGGCCCGGTGGATGCTGGTTGGCTTTATTCATGGTGTGATGAACACGGATAATATGGCCATATCGGGCGAGACCATAGATTATGGCCCCTGTGCTTTTATGGATGCCTACCATCCGGCAACCGTGTTCAGCTTTATTGATGAGCGCGGGCGCTATGCCTACACCAACCAGCCGACCATAGCCCTGTGGAATCTGACCCGGCTGGCCGAAGCCCTGCTGCCCCTGCTGGCAGAGGACGAAGAGGCCGCATTGCGCAATGCCCAACAGGCGCTGGCGGGGTTTAATGCGCGTTTTCATGCGGTTTACTTTGCGGGAATGCGCGCAAAACTGGGATTGGTGGGGGAGCAGGAGACGGACGAAACCCTGTTCCAGACCCTTCTTGACCTGATGACGCAGGAAAAGGCGGACATGACCAACACGTTCCGTGGGTTAAGTCAGGCCCGCGTGTTGCAGGGGGCGGAGGCTCCCACAGGTCTGCCAGAAAGCTTTGGGCCATGGCTGACCCGGTGGCGTACCCGGCTGATGCAGGAGGGAGGGGAGGATTGGGCTGCGCGGGCGCAGGCCATGCGGCAGGTCAATCCATGCTACATTCCCCGCAACCATAAGGTGGAAGCCATGATCAGGGCCGCCGTGGAGCAGCAGGATTACACCCGGTTCCACGAGATGCTGCACCTGCTGGCCACCCCTTATGTGGAGCAGCCGGGCATGGCGCAGTATGCCACACCACCCAGCCCGGAGGAGCAGGTCCGCTATACCTTTTGTGGCACGTAAGGGGGGAAGGGCTACACCACCCCAGTCGTGCTGATAAAATATTGCCCGTTCTGCCCCACATCCACCCGTGCATGAATGCGGTACACGGTGCGAAGCCGGTCAGGGGTAAGAATATCCGCCGGTTTGCCGCAGGCCAGAATATGGCCATTGTGCAAAAGGCAGGCCAGATCGCACTGGTTGAGTGCGGTGTTCAGGTCATGCAGCACAAGAATGGTAACCAGATTGCGCTGTGCTGTCTCGCGCCGGAGCAGGGCCATAACGGTCTGCTGGTAATAGGGGTCCAGCGCACTAAGCGGCTCATCCAGCAGCAGGGCCTCCGGTTTGCGGCCAAGGGCCTGCGCCAGCCCCGCCAGTTGCCGTTGCCCGCCAGAGAGCGTGTGCAGGCTGTGTGTGGCCAAATGGGCAATGCCTACATGGTGCAGGCAGGTCATTGCGGCCTCTATGTTTGCGGTGCTGGTCGCACCGGATGGGCCAGTGGCGTGGCGGGCAGCCAGCATGGCATCCAGCACACTCAACCGTACGGGTTCGGGCAGGGTCTGTGGCAGGTACAGGCAGCGTTGCGCACGCTGGGCCAGTGGCAGGGTGGTAAGGTCCACCCCATCCAGCGTTATGCGGCCTGTTGCACGGAGCAGCCCGCCCATGGCGCGCAGCAGAGTGGATTTGCCGCTGCCATTGGGGCCAAGTATGGCGCAGACCGCACCGTGGGGGAATGGTCCGGCATGAACATCCACCAGCACCGGCTTGCGGCCGTAACGGACGTTTAGCTCTTTGGCGACCAAACCTTCCGCCGGATGGGTCAAGGCCGGTCCCCCTCAGCACGTAAAACAATGATGAGAAAAAACGGAATGCCCACCAGTGCGGTTACAATACCTGTGGGTACAACCACACCCGGCACAAGCTGGCGCGCCACCAGAGCCGCCATGGAAAGAATAAAGGCACCACTTAACAGGCTTGCAGGCAGGTAAAAGCGGTGGTCTTCCCCCACAAGGCGGCGGGCAATATGGGGGGCAACCAGCCCAATAAAGCCAATTACCCCAACAAAGGCCACGGCTAGTGCACATAAAAGACTAATACGCAGCAGGGCTGCACGGCGCAGGCGGGGAACATCCACACCAAGGCTTGCGGCTCGCTCCTCACCCATGCGCAGGGTTGTCAGGGGCCATGCAGCCCTGAACGAAAGCGGGACAATAAATGCCAATGCGCCAGCAAGCAGGCCAAGAGTTCCCCAGGAAGCACGGGTCAGGCTGCCAAGGGTCCAGAACACCAGATTTTGCAGGGCATCCTCGTTCGCCACAAACTGCATGAGCGCGACCAGCGCCTGAAACGAAAAAACAAGTGCGACCCCGCACAGAATAACCGTGCCCGTACCTGCATGGCGCAGCCGTATCAGCATATCCAGAATCCATACGGATAGTGCCGAGCAGACAAATGCGCTCCCTGCTATCAGCCACATGTCCGGTACGTGGGGCATGTGCCAGTCCAGCACAATGGCCAGCGATGCGCCAAAAGCCCCCGCGGCAGAAAGGCCAAGGGTAAAGGGGCTGGCCAGCGGATTGGCCAGAATGGTCTGCATTTCTGCCCCTGCCAGTCCCAGAGCCCCGCCCACGCAGGCAGCCATAAGCGCATAGGGCAGGCGGATCTGCCATACGATTAGGCTGGTCTGCTCATCCACGCTGGAAGGGGCAAAAACCGTGCGCAGTATGGTGGCAGGGGACAACCCCGCAGGCCCCACGGCGCAGTCAGCCAGAATGGAGAGAACCAGCGCCACACCCAGCGCACCCAGCACAAGGCTGCGGTGGCGCATGGCGGTCTGGTAGCTTTGCACAAGGGCGGCGTGGTGGAGGGTCATGGTCGCGCACTATCCCGCCGTATATGGATCAGGGCAAGGGGCTTGGTGGACTGTGGGGGCAAATGCCATACGCCTCTGGCTTGACGCCTGCCCTATGAGCGGGCTTTGTAAGCGCACTTCCACCCCATGAGCGTGAGTGAGACAGACGGGTTTTGGCACAGACAGTTCCAGCACAGGGCGGGGAGGGAGCCGAATTTGCGCCCTCTCATGGCGCCACGCTTGCCTTTACGGTGGATGCGGCTCAGGCAGGGGAGCGGGTTGACCGTTTTTTGTCCTCCTGCCCTGGGGCACCATCGCGCTCGCGCATTAAAGGGCTGATCGAAGGCGGGCAACTGCTGTGTAACGGCGCGGTCCTGCGCGAACCTGCCATGCCCGTCAAACCCGGTATGGTGCTTGTGCTGGACCTGCCCGCAGCAGCCCCCGCCACGCCGCAGGGCGAAGCCATGGATTTTCAGGTCCTGTATGAGGATGATGACCTGATTGTGCTGGATAAGCCCGCAGGTCTTGTGGTCCACCCCGCACCGGGGAACGAGACAGGGACACTGGTTAACGGCCTGATCGCCCATTGCGGTAACAGCCTGCAAGGTATTGGGGGGGAGCGCCGCCCCGGCATTGTGCACCGGCTGGATAAGGATACATCGGGTGTTATGGTGGTGGCCAAAACGGAAAAGGCACATCTGGCCTTGTCCGAGGATTTTGCCGCCCGCCGCATAGACCGCGCCTATCTGGCCTTCTGCTGGGGGGTGCCAACCCCCGCAGAAGGGGATTACGAAGGCGCGATCGGCCGCGACAAGCGCGATCGCAAACGCATGGCGCTGGTCACCCATGGTGGTAAGTGGGCGCTAACCCACTACCGTACGCTCAGGGTGTTCAGTGCTGCCGCAGCACTGGTTGCCTGCAAGCTGGCAACAGGGCGAACGCACCAGATTCGGGTGCATTTTTCGGCCAATGCACACCCGCTTATGGGGGATCCTCTGTATTTGCGGCGTGTGCCAGCCGCTGCGCGCGGGTTGCCGCCTGTTGCCAGAGCCGCAGGGCTGGACTTTCCGCGTCAGGCATTGCACGCGGCCCGTTTGGGCTTTACCCACCCCAGAACCGGCGAAAAACTGCTGTTTGAAACCCCCATGCCAGCAGACATGCAGGAACTGGAGCAGGCGCTGAACGATTCGGAGTAAGCCGAGTCTGTGCCGGATTACGGGTGAATGGAGTTAAAAGAGGACCGCTCAGGTCCCTTAACTGTGGCAGTTTAGCTACCATGCGCACCTGTTTTCTTGACAGGGTGCATTTTTCGGGCGCACCTTCTTGTTCCATACCGCTCAATTTTCCGTAAAGCGGGAAGGGGCTTTTGGCATCTGCTGCTCATGCCGAGGGCAAGTGCAAAGGCTGTCATATTTTTCCATCGGGTTCTGGAGCTCGCCGCTGCAAATATGGATGCGCCTGTTGACGGAACAGGAACCAAACGCATCCGTGGGAGTTTCCAGCTCAGGAAGGAGTACTCAAATCATGGCCTCCGTCATTGATGTTGGGCCTGAAGGCAATCTTTCAAGGTACCTTCAGGAAATTCGCAAGTATCCTCTGCTCACACCAGAAGAAGAACTCTCTCTCTCCCGCAAATGGCGCGAGAAGGGGGACGTCAACGCAGCGCATCGGCTGGTGACCTCCCACCTGCGTCTGGTTGCCAAAATTGCCATGGGCTACCGTGGTTATGGGTTGCCCATCAACGAGCTGATCAGTGAAGGCAACGTGGGGATGATGCAGGCTGTCCGCCGCTTTGACCCCGAAAAAGGCTTCCGTCTGGCAACCTATGCCATGTGGTGGATCCGCGCTGCTATTCAGGAATATATTCTGCATAGCTGGTCTTTGGTCAAAATGGGCACCACGGCTGCCCAGAAAAAGCTGTTCTTCAACCTGCGCCGCCTTAAAGGCCAGATGCAGGCAATTGATGATGGTGATCTCAAACCAGAACAGGTGAACAAGATTGCCACAACGCTTGGTGTGTCCGAGCAGGATGTGGTGGATATGAACCGCCGCATGGCAGCACCCGACCACAGCCTGAATGCGCCGCTCAAGGCGGATCAGGAAAGTGAGTGGCAGGACCGTCTGGTTGATGATCAGGTCAATCAGGAAGATGTTTACGCCGAAAACGAAGAAATGTCGGGCCGCAAGGCATTGCTTGCTACCGCGCTGGAGACGTTGAATGAGCGTGAACGCCGCATTTTTACCGAACGCAGACTAAAAGACGACCCGGCAACACTGGAAGAACTCGCCCATGACTATGGCATCTCCCGCGAACGGGTACGCCAGATAGAAGTGCGTGCGTTTGAAAAGGTGCAGGAAGCGATGAAGAAAGAAGTCGCAGCGCGCCGGAGCGCTACTTTGGGGGAGTAAATTCCCCCCAAGGAGCCCCCCGTAAAGGGGGCTAAACCCTGACCGCTACAGCTCAGGCGTGTGCCACGTCCTGCACAAAAAAGGTTGCATCCGTGCGGCCATTCCAGCTTTCTGCCCGCAGGTAGCCTGCCAGATGCACGGGTGGGCGTGTTGTATCTTCCAGCACTGCGGCAAGGGGGTTGCCTTCCGCCTTGAACAGAAGAGCCTTGAGCTTGCTGCCATTGCTGGCGCGAACAAGGACCCGCAGGGTATTACCATCCCGCCCAATCCGGTCTGTGCGTACAATATTGGCATTGGGCAGGGCTATAAGAGGCTCCGGGTTGCCTGCCCCAAAGGGGGCCAGAGCCGCCATGTCTGTTGCCAGTTCTGCGGTGGCTCCGGTCACGGCCACAACAGCATCAATCGTCAGGTTAACCGTTGGGGGGAGTGCAGCCGCCTGTGGCAGACGGGTGTTGAGGAAGGTGTGGAACTCCTCAAGCCGGTCGGCTTCAAGCGAGAAACCGGCCGCCATGGCGTGCCCCCCGCCTGTTTTGAGAATTCCAGCCTGCCGTGCCGCAATAATTACGGTGCCAAGGTCCAGCCCCGGAACAGAGCGACCCGACCCCTTTATACTGCCGTCCTCCTGCTGGGCACCAACAAGAGTGGGGCGGTTAAAGCGTTCTTTTATGCGCCCCGCCACAATGCCCACAACCCCGGGGTGCCAGTCTTTGCTGGCCAGCAGAATAACGCCATGACCGGCCTCTTTCTGCTCTGCGGCCTGCTCCATGGCACGGTCCAGAATATCGGCTTCCACATCCTGCCTGCGGCGGTTGACGGCATCCAGTCGCTCGGCCATCTGGCGGGCCTCGTGCTGGTCGGGGCAGCGGAGCAGGCGCAGCCCCAAGGCTGCCTCGGCAATGCGGCCTCCGGCATTAATGCGTGGCCCCAGTGCAAACCCGCAGGAAAAAGCATCTGGCGCTTTGGTGACCCCCGCAATGTCCAGCAGGGCGGCAACGCCTACACGCTGGCGGGCGGCCATAATTTTAAGCCCTTCCGATACAAACAGGCGGTTCACCCCCTGTAAGGGCATAACATCGCACACCGTAGCCAGTGCTACGAGGTCCAGCAAAGGACGCAGGTCAGGTTCGGGCTGGGTGCTGTTAAAAAAACCGTTCTGGCGCAGGGTCCGTCTGGTTGCCACAGTTGCCAGAAAACTCAGGGCCGCTGCACAGATATGGCCAAGACCGGACCCGCAATCCACCCGATTGGGGTTAACGGTGGCCAGAATGTCTGGCAGGGCATCTTCCGACTTATGGTGGTCCAGCACCACCACGTCTGCCTTACCGGCAAGCTGGTTAAGAATGGCGGCGGAGGCCGTGCCACAATCCACGCAGATCAGCAGCTTTGCTCCCTGCGCGACCAGATTGTCCAGTGCGGGCAGGTTGGGTCCATACCCTTCGGTCATCCGGTCGGGAATATGGGTGAGAACGGAGCAGCCAAGATGTTCAAAAAAAGCGGCCAGTACGGCACTGGCGCAGGCTCCATCCACGTCATAATCGCCAAAAATGCCAATGGTTTCCCCCGCCTGTACGGCCTGGGCCATGCGGGCGGCGGCCTTGTCCATATCTGTCAGGGTGGACGGGTCGGGCATGAGTGCGCGCAAGGTAGGCGCCAGAAAATGCGGGGCATGTTCAGGGCTGACCCCACGCATGGCCAGCAGACGCCCAACAATTTCGGGGATACCGAGTTGCTGGGCCAGTGCTGCGCCAAGGCGGTTTGTCGTCGGGTCGTCGGCTCCCTCCCGCCATGACCAGCGCCGCCCGTTTACGCTGTGCTCCACATTGAGCACAGCAGGTGTGGTGGCAGAGGGCATGGATGGGGCCTCTGGCAGAGGTGTCGGGAGCATGGGGTTAAAAAACGACCGTTATTGCGGCGTCCATGTTTTGGTTTTGAAGTTGTGGTGGCCTTCAATAAAGCGGGACGTACCGGATTTGGAGCGCATGACCAAAGAATGCGTTACGGCTTGATGCGGATACTGCCGCACACCCCTTAGCAGCGCACCGGTGGTCACTCCGGTGGCGGAGAACAGCACCGAACCCGCAGCCATATCGTGCAGGTCCAGCTTGCGGTCCGGGTTTTTGCCGGGGTTCATCTTCTGGGCACGGGCGCGCTGGGCATCATCTTCAAACAGCAGGCGACCCTGCATCTGCCCTTCCACGCAGCGTACGGCAGCAGCCGTCAGCACCCCTTCTGGCGCACCGCCGGAACCGACGTAAATATCGACCTGGCTGCTGTCCAGGCAGGCGGCAATACCACCCGCCACGTCGCCATCGCTCAGCAGGCGCACACGGGCACCGGCTGCACGGGCGCGGGCAATCATTTCCTCATGCCGTTCGCGGTCCAATGTGCACAGCAGCAGGTCCTGCACGTTTTTGCCACGGGCTTTGGCAAGGTTCTTCAGGTTGGTTTCGATCGAGTTTTCAAGATCCACAACGCCTGCGGGCAGGTTGGGGCCAACCACGATCTTGTCCATGTACACATCGGGTGCGTGCAAAAAATTGCCGCGTTCGGCCAGCGCCACAACCGTAATGGCGTTTGGCATATCCTTGGCGCACAGGTTGGTGCCTTCCAGCGGGTCTACGGCAATGTCCATGGCTGGGCCGCCGGACCCCACTTTTTCACCAATGTAGAGCATGGGCGCTTCGTCCATTTCGCCCTCGCCAATGACCACGGTGCCATCAATGGCAACGGTGTCAAATGCTGTGCGCATGGCTTCCACCGCAGCGGCGTCCGCATCGTTCTTGCGGCCACGGCCCGTCCAGCGGGCAGAGGCAAGGGCCGCTGCTTCTGTTACACGCACCAGCTCAAGGGCCAGATTGCGGTCAGAAACAACGAAGGGAGAGGGGCCAATGGAATCAGACATGAGAAAGCGGGGTCCTTAATTGCACAATCGATTATAAGGCGGATGGGGCTGGCTGAGCGGATCTCAGGCAGCTTCGATCCGGATAACGACTGTGGAGTCTGTTACAACGCTCAGGGCATCAATCCGTGCGACGGCATCCTGCATAGCGGCCTCCGATGTCTGATGTGTGACCAGAACAAGGGGAACATAAGGCGTGCTATCATTTTCCGCCGGATGCTGGAGCATACTGCGCAGGGATACGCCGCAGTCGCGCAGCACGGCGGAAATGTCGGCAATAACGCCGGGGCGATCTTCCACCATCAGGCGCAGGTAAAAAGCACCCTGACCACTGGATAGGGGGCAGGCCCGCAGGGCAGGCTGCGTGTTGGTTTGCACACCCCACACCGCAATGGTGTGCCCACGTGCAATATCCACCAGATCAGCCGTGACCGCGCTGGCAGTGGGGCCAGCACCGGCTCCACGCCCTTCGATCATGATCCGGCCAACAAATTCGCCTTCGGCCACAACGGCGTTGAACACACCATCCACCTGCGCAAGGGGCGCGTTCTGCGGGACAAGGCAGGGGGTTACGCGTGCCTGCAACCCGGCATCGGTCATGCTGGCAAGGCCAAGCAGCTTAATGCGGTAGCCAAGGGCGCGGGCAAAGGTCTGGTCAATCGCGCCAATACGGCGGATGCCCTCCACATGCACACTGTCAAATGCAACGGGCTGACCAAAGGCCAGACCGGCCAGAATGGTCAGCTTGTGTGCGGCATCCAGCCCGTCCACATCGGTGGAGGGATCAGCTTCCGCGTAGCCCAGATCCTGCGCATCCTTCAGCACGGTTGCAAAATCCTTGCCGGTTTCGCGCATGACCGTGAGGATGTAATTGCAGGTGCCGTTTAAAATACCGCCTACGCGGAGCAGACGGTCTGCCGCCAGTCCTTCACGCACGGTTTTAATGGCGGGAATGCCGCCTGCCACCGCGGCTTCAAACAGCAGGGGGGCATTGTTGGCTGCACTCAACTGGGCAAGGGTGGAGCCATGCAGGGCCAGCAGGGCCTTGTTGGCCGTCACAACCGGTTTGCCAGCTTTAAGGGCGGCTTCCACCACGGCGCGTGCCGTACCTTCTGCCCCGCCAATCAGTTCCACCACCACGTCCACATCGGGGTCACTGACCAGATCTGCTGCGTTCTCATACCAACGTAGGGCGGAAACATCCACGCCACGGTCACGCGTACGATCTCGCGCGCTGACGGCGACCACCTCCAGCGGGCGGCCTGCGCGGGCGCTCAGCAAATCTGCATTGGCGCGTAAAAGACGGATAACGCCAGCGCCAACCGTGCCAAGCCCGGCAATGCCGAGACGAAGGGGAGAAGAAGAGGAACAGGATGTCACGGTACAACAGACTCCGGTTTTTGGGCTGGGTTGGAAGAGGGAGGGGCCTTAACGCCATGGGCTGCCATAAAGCCCTTGATCGAGCGCAGCGCCTGCCGCAGGCGGTGGGTATTTTCAACCAGCCCGATGCGGACGTGGTCATCGCCATATTCGCCAAAGCCCAGACCGGGAGCGACCGCAACTCCGGCCTCTTCGAGCAGAAGTTTGGAGAAGGCAACACTTCCCATTTCGCGGAAGGGTTCGGGAATGGGGGCCCACGCAAACATGGACCCTTCTGGCGAGGGCACGTCCCACCCGGCGGAGTGCAGACCCTTGATCAGCACGTCCCGCCGTTCCTTATACAGGTTACGCAGGTCGGCCACGCAGTCCTGCGGTCCGTTCAGGGCGGTTACGGCAGCAACCTGAATGGGGGTGAACGCCCCGTAATCCAGATAGGATTTAATACGGGTCAGAGCCGCGATCAGCCGTTCGTTCCCTGCGGCAAAGCCCACGCGCCAGCCTGCCATGGAATAGGTCTTGGACAGGGAGGTAAATTCCACCGCAATATCCCGCGCTCCCGGTACGGCAAGAATGGACGGCGGCACCACATCCCCAAAGTAGATTTCCGCGTAGGCAAGGTCGGATAGAATCCAGATTTCCTCGCGCCGGGCAAAAGCGACCAGTTCCTTGTAAAAATCCAGATCAGCCAGATACGCCGTGGGGTTGGAGGGGAAGTTGACAATCAGCGCCGTGGGTTTGGGCACGGAGTGGCGCACGGCGCGGTGGAGCGCGCGCAGCATGTCCTCGTTCGGGGTTGCGGGGATCGAGCGGACGGATGCCCCCGCAATAATAAACCCGAACTGGTGGATGGGGTAGGAAGGATTGGGCACCAGAATGGTATCGCCCGGGCTGGTAATGGCGGAGGCCAGATTGGCCAGCCCTTCCTTGGAGCCAAGGGTTACAATAACTTCGCTGTCAGGGTTGAGCTTTACGTTAAAGCGCCGGTCATAGTAGCCAGCAACCGCCTTGCGCAGGCCGGGAATGCCGCGGCTGACCGAATAGCGGTGCGAGCGTGGGTCGTTTACCGTCTCGACCAGCTTGCTCACAATATGCGGCGGAGTGGGGGTATCGGGGTTGCCCATGCCAAGGTCAATAATATCCTCACCCCGTGCGCGCGCTGCTGCCTTGGCCTGATTGACAGAGGCAAATACATAAGGCGGCAGGCGGCGGATGCGATGGAACTCTTCGGTCATGGACTCTGGGTGCTCTAAAAAGGTGAGAGGCGATGCCCCTCCCAGGGTGAAGGGAGAGAGCATAGTAATCGCCAAAATGGAACAGGCAACTCCTCTGGACACAAAACCGCTGTG
This sequence comes from Acetobacter syzygii, assembly GCF_000964225.1. GTDB lineage: Bacteria > Pseudomonadota > Alphaproteobacteria > Acetobacterales > Acetobacteraceae > Acetobacter > Acetobacter syzygii. The sequence continues at coordinate 112,085 of NZ_BAMZ01000010.1, forward strand.
CGGGGGTAAATTTAACCCACCGCACGGCCGCAGGGTGTCCGCTGGCGTAGCCTTAGGGGACGATCACTTTGGCCCCCGTTCCAAACGCATCGCCACGGACGGTTATGGTGGGGGCAGGCACCCCGCGCTTGGAAAGTTCGGAGGCAAGGCGTTTTGCGCGCAGCAGCCCCAGCCGCACGGCATCGGACTGGTCCTGCGCACTCAGGGAGGCTGCATCCCCAAAACCGCGAATGACCAGCGGGCCGTTCGGCCTTTTGCGCACAATCTTGTCTAACTCCCCTTCCTGCCCGGAGGAGAGCTGGTCGGACTGAGGCACAAAATGAAAGGCCACACCCTTGATGTCCGTCAGGTCATAGTTGGGGTGAACGCCATCAGGGATGTGGGCATCGGTTGGCACATCAAAGCCGGGGAAGGTCGGTGCCGTAGGCGGCTCTTGCGGTACTTGTGGAATATCCTCGGGGCGTATTTCGGGAATGGTCGCTTTTTCATGCACTTCTGGCATGGCGACCTCCGCCTCGTTGGCCGGGGTGCTGGTATTCTCTTTATGGCTGGCTTTTGTGGGCGTAGCACTTGGTGCAGGTGCAGGTGCAGGTGCAGGTGCAGGTGCAGGTGCA
>NZ_BAMZ01000009.1 GCF_000964225.1 Acetobacter syzygii
CGGAACAATTAAAGGAGGTGCCTCACGGCACCTCCTTTTTTTGTCTTGCTCTCTTTCCAGTTTTCTGACCTTTGCTCGGTATGCCCGCAACACCCCCAGCCACCCAACAGCGCTCTTTGCTAAGCTTTGTTAAGTTTGGCATCATTGGTAGTCTGGGCTTTGTCTGGGATACGGCAACAACCTATGGTCTGCGCCCGATCATCGGATTAACTGCCGCCACGCTGGTAAGCTATTTTGTGGCCGCAACCCTTAACTGGATTCTCAACCGCTTGTGGACCTTCCGAGGCATGGGCGCACATGAGCATCCCATTTTGCAGTGGCTGCGATTCCTTTCTGCCAACAGTGTAGGATTTATGCTTAACCGCGGAACCGTTTATACATTGTTTTATGCGTTTCCGCTTTGCATCCACCACCCTATACTGGCCTTGGCCGCTGGGAGTTTTGCTGGACTTCTGGCCAACTTTAACCTGACCCAAAAACTGGTTTTTCGTGCGCGGCCACCCAGTTCTCCTCTGGAACTTGTGGAGATGACTGTGGACTTCCCTCCCACAGACCATACGCACAATACCAAGCCTTAATCCTGCCCTCTTTCAGAGACGCGCAGGGTGCGCTACATTTAAAAGAATACTGTGTGTTCCATCTGGCCGTGAGCATCGTTTTCCGTTCATCGGGAAGATATTACGCGCCCAACCAGTTTCAGGACTTTGCTGCCTCACGCCATGCTGACAACAAATGAAATCCGCACCGCTTTTCTGGACTATTTTGCCAGCAAGGGCCACCAGATCGTCCCCTCCTCGTCGCTTGTTCCAAGCAACGACCCCACTCTGCTGTTTACTAACGCAGGGATGGTCCAGTTCAAAAACGTGTTTACCGGGCAGGAAACCCGCCCCTACTCACGCGCCACAACCGCACAGAAGGTTGTCCGCGCAGGGGGCAAACACAACGATCTGGATAATGTTGGCTACACAGCCCGGCACCATACATTTTTTGAAATGATGGGGAATTTTTCCTTCGGCGATTATTTCAAGCCGCAGGCAATAGAACTGGCGTGGAACCTGATTACCAAAGGCTTTGGCCTTCCCAAGGATAAGCTGCTCGTTACCGTTTATGCGGATGATGAAGACGCCGCAGGATTGTGGCGCTCCATTGCCGGGCTGGACGATAGCCGCATTATCCGCATTCCCACATCGGACAACTTCTGGCGTATGGGCGACACCGGGCCATGCGGCCCATGCTCCGAAATCTTTTTTGACCACGGCCCCGATGTTCCCGGTGGCCCCCCCGGTTCCCCCGATGAAGACGGTGATCGGTTTGTTGAAATCTGGAACCTCGTGTTCATGCAGTATTTCGAAGACCCGCCAGGCACCCGTTCGCCCCTACCGCGCCCCTCCATTGATACAGGCATGGGGCTGGAACGCTTTGCCGCCATTATGCAGGGCAAGCGCGACAACTATGACACAGACACCTTTGTTGCCCTCACCAATGCTTCTGCCGACCTGACCCATCAGGCTGTGGATGGCCCCTTCAAGGCCAGCCATCGCGTGGTTGCGGACCACCTGCGCTCCACAGCATTCCTGATTGCCGATGGTGTTTTGCCTGCCAAGGATGGCCGAGGGTACGTACTGCGCCGGATTATGCGCCGCGCCATGCGCCACCTGCATATGATGGGCACAACAGACCCGGTTTTTTACAAGCTGCTCCCCGCTCTTATCCAGCAGATGGGCACCGCCTACCCCGAACTGGTGCACGGTGAAGCCCTGATCCGTGAAACCATGCGCGGAGAGGAAGAGCGCTTTAAAGCCATGCTCGACCGTGGCCTGCACCTGCTGGACGACGAAAAAAGCAAACTGGCAACGGGGGCCCCGCTCCCCGGTGATGTTGCTTTCCGCCTGTACGACACATTTGGTTTTCCGCTCGACCTCACACAGGACGCGCTGCGCGGCAGTGGCCACGATGTGGATGTGCAGGGCTTTGAAGATGCCATGACCATCCAGCGCCAGCGTGCCCGCGCAGCATGGACTGGTTCGGGCGATACTGCTGTAGAAACCATCTGGTTTGAAGCACGCGACAAATTTGGCGCTTCCGAATTCCTTGGTTATTCCACGGAACAGGCCGATGGCGAGGTTCTGGCTGTTATTGCTGGCAATGCGTTTTTGCCAGAAGCCACAATCGGGCAGGAAGTCGCCATTCTGCTCAACCAGACCCCCTTTTATGGTGAGAGTGGCGGACAGGCGGGCGATACCGGTTTTCTGAGCGCAAAGGGCCTTAAAGTCGCAATCAGTGATACCCAGAAAAAAGCGGGGGATCTGATTGTGCATTATGGCACCGTGACCGAAGGGGTGCTCAAGCCCGGCATGGCGGTTACTGCAACCGTTGACCATGACCGTCGCTCGGCCATACGGGCGCACCATTCCGCAACGCATCTGCTACACGAGGCCATGCGCCGTCGGCTGGGGGCACATGTTGCGCAGAAAGGCAGCCTGAATACGCCAGATCGCTTACGGTTTGACGTCAGCCAGCCCCGCCCGATTACGCCAGAAGAACTGGCTGATATTGAAGCGGAGGTGAACCATCGCATCCGCCAGAATGCGGCCGTTACAACCCGCTCCATGACGCCTGATGAAGCCATTGCCGAAGGGGCAACAGCCCTGTTTGGCGAAAAATATGGCGATGAGGTCCGCGTGGTCTCCATGGGGCCGGCAGAAGATGGCAAAGCAGCCTGGTCCATAGAACTATGCGGCGGCACCCATGTTAGCCGCACGGGGGACATTGGTCAGTTCCGTATTGTCGCTGAAAATGGCGTGTCCGCTGGTGTACGCCGTATTGAAGCCGTAGCTGGCAAAGCTGCCGAATCCCTGACGGCAACCAACGAGCAGAGACTTGCCCAGCTTGCTGGCATGTTGAAGGTGAGTGTGGCGGAAGCACCCGAACGGCTGGCAAGCCTGCTGGAAGAACGCCGCACCATGGAACGTCAGATTGCCAACCTGCAACGCCAACTGGCAACAGGGAGCGTTGCCGCGGCTGGTGTGGAGCAAGTAGGCTCTGCCCGTCTGGCAACCCGCAACGTGGGGGAAACCCCTGCGCGTGAACTTAAAGGGCTGGCGGAAACCATACTCAAGCAGGGGGAAGCCAATGTGGTCGTCCTGATCTCCTGCGCTGATGGCAAGGGCAGTGTGGTTGCGGCTGTGGCACCAGACCTGACGGAAAAAGTCGATGCCGTGGCACTTGTTAAAGCTGCAAGCGTTGCCATGGGTGGCAAAGGCGGTGGTGGACGCAGGGACATGGCGCAGGCTGGTGGACCAGACGGACAGGCCGCCGATGCAGCATTTGCAGCTGTGCGCGATATACTGAAAGAGACGGTCTGACACAGACGCTCAAAAAAAGCGGAACGTAGAATAGCGCGGCAACGCGCTGTTCTGCCGCTTCCCCTTGGTCTGCCTTTGGCGTAAGGATTGCGTTATGTCTTTACTTGAATCTCTTAAATTTGTTGTGTCCCGCCCCCATCCGGAGGCGCGTCCTTTTTTGCTGGCATCTGGTGCGGCGTCTGCCGTGTCTTACCTGTTGGGCCGCAAATTCCGCTGCCCCAAGCTGCGCCTGCTTGGCCATGCAAGCTCAGCCTTTTTTGGCTTCTGCCTTTACTTCTTCCGCGATCCCGAACGTATAACCCCGGCCCGCGCAGATGTGGCCGTGGCTCCGGCAGATGGCCATATTGTTTCCATTGAAAAAATTGCTCCGCCCAAAGAACTGGAAATGGGGGAAACCCCTGTGTGGCGCATTGCCACCTTCCTGTCTGTTCTGGATGTGCATGTAAACCGTATGCCTGCTGCGGGTACGGTAACACGGATCGCCTACCACCCTGGGCTGTTCCTGAACGCCAGTCTGGACAAGGCATCCGAGCAGAATGAACGTAATGCGCTCAGCCTGACACTCCCTGATGGCCGGATGCTGGCTGTGGTGCAGATTGCAGGGCTGGTTGCCCGCAGGATTGTCTGCTCCGTGCAGGAAGGCACAAAAATGGAAGCCGGTGAACGCTTTGGGCTGATCCGCTTTGGTTCACGGACCGACCTGTACCTGCCACCCGGCGTGGAACCTCTGGTTGCTGTGGGTCAGACCATGGTCGGTGGTGAAACCGTTATGGCGCGTCTCTGACAAGACCGTGACACTCCCCGACCCCACACCCCCAGCAGTAACCTTGCCCGTTCCCAAGGAAGAAGCCCCTCGGCAGCGCGCACGCAAACGGCGTGTGCGCAACAAAAGCCGTGGGCCATCCTTCAACCGCCTGATTCCCAACATTTTAACAATGCTGGGGCTGTGCGCTGGCCTGACCGGTATGCGCTTTGCCATTGAAGGGCGCTTTCAGGCTGCTGCGGCAGCGTTGCTGATTTCTGCTTTTATTGATGGGCTGGATGGCCGTATTGCGCGAATGCTGCGTGGCGCTACGCGGTTTGGAGCAGAATTTGACAGTCTTTCAGACTTTTTCTGCTTTGGGGTTGCCCCCTCCTTCCTGCTGTATTTCTGGGCGATAAAAGATAGCAATCGCTACGCTTTTCTGCCCTGCCTGCTGTTTACCGTCTGTATGGCACTCAGGCTCGCACGCTTTAACGCCAATCTGGATGGTGAAGAGCTTAAACCCAAATATGCCAGCAACTTTTTTACGGGGGTTCCTGCTCCTGCTGGCGCTGGTCTGGCTCTTTTCCCGCTTTTTTTGGGACTGGAAGCGCAGAAGCTGGGCATAGACTGGCTTTATAACCTGACCCGGCTGCCATGGTTGCCAGATTTTACATTAACCAGCACGGCACTCCTGCTGGTATCGACCCTGCCGGTCTGGTCCTTTAAAAACTTTAAGGTGCCAGCACAATATGTTCTGCCCCTTATGCTGGGGACCGGAATTTACGCGGTTGTTCTGGTCGCAGATCCATGGGCGGCACTAGCTGCAGCGGGAATTATTTACATGATTCTGCTGCCACTCAGCCGCCGCAGTTTTCTCAAGCTCAAAAAAGCAGCGGAAGACCTGCACAAAGACGATGATGCAGACGAAACGCCCTCAGTTCCCTGAGGGCGTTTTTTTATCGGCTCTGTGCGGCACTTCCAAGCATGGCACATAACCCGTTCAGAACATCCTGTGGGCTGGGCGGGCAGCCTGCAATGGCCAGATCAACCGTAACACGGCGTTCCAGCCCCCCCATTACGGCATAATTTTCGCTGAACAGACCGCCATCCAGCGCACAGTTGCCAACGCTGATCAGCCCTTTGGGGTTTGGCATGGCATCCCATGCGGCCTGTAACACCGGCGCCATGCTACGAGTAAGCGGGCCTGTTACCAGCAGCACATCTGCCGCACGGGGAGAGGTGACAAACCCGAACCCTGCTCCCTGCATGTCGTATGGAAGGCTGGCCATAGCCTGCAGTTCCATACCACAGCCCCCGCACCCCCCTGTATCCACATGGAAAAGCAGTAGAGGCCAGCGTGGCCCAAGTGGCTTGCGCTTCTGCCTGTCCTTCCAGAACGCAGTTTGCATGACCGCACGGATCAGCCCCATAAAAACACTGCCTTGTGCCTGTTCATTCCTGCACTCCTAGCCATCCAGTGCTGCTGCATTCATACCCAAAGAGCAGGCCAGTAACGCTGTATCTGCCGCCGCATGGTTGGGAAGCATCTGCTCAAACGCAAGGAGGGCTGATGTTTCGGGCTTGCGGCAGAAAGCCTCTGCCACACGCCCATGCGCCAGACGGACCCAATATAACACGCCACCCCACGGCCCTTCGACCAGCCCTATACCCTCTCCATCTTCCATGGAGAGGGGGGTGCTGCCGCCTGCATTTAGCCCAATACGGGCTGCGGCAAGGTCCAGCATTCGCAGGCTTTCCTCCACTTCATCCAATAGCAGAAGTGCGCGGTCCTCCGCGGTCCCGTCCTGCCGACCGGATGTGTAGCGCCACAACCCCTCGTATGCAGGGATCATCCGCCGTCCATCACAATCCCAACCGGAGGCGCGGGCAACAGGGCCATCCAGCCCTATGCGTTCCAGTTCATCCGCCTGAACACGCCCCACATTCCCCAGCAGCACGGCCAGACCGGGGTATTCCCGCCACAACAGAGCCAGTTGTGGGTATGCCTGACGCCCCAGCTCATAAAGACTGGCACACAAATCCCCCATCTGCGAGGCTTCCCGCAGCGATACCCCTCCGGGCGTGCAGACATCCATTAACAGCCGCGACCCGGTAACAGGAGCTGCCTGTGCGACCAGTTTTTCGCGCAGGGCCATACAATGCGACGCCACCAGATGCACTCCAGCCAGCCGGGCCAGAGCCGCCAGTTTGTAAAGGTGGTGGAATAGCCGCTCCATTTCCAGCAAGGCGACCCGCAGCAAAGCGACTTCGGTGCCCACGCGCGCGCCACATGCGTTTTCCACGGCCTTACAAAATGCAACCTGATGCGCAACCGAACTCCCTGCGGCCACCCGACCAGCAAGGCGGCAGGCATCCTCCACCCGTGCGTGGCGGGAGCGAGCGGCAATACCCCGGTGCGCATAACCTGTCTGGGTTTCCGCATTAGCAACAACACCGCCGGAAAGGACAAGGCGCGTATAAAATGGTGGAACCGCGCTACCCGTTGCCGGTCCCACATCTTCTACCCGACCTTTGGCAGCCAGCAGGGCATCGGACGGCTGGAATGCCAGAATCCCCTTATGCTGCCCGCCCCGCCCCGGCGCAGCAGAGAGCGGAGCAGAGGCGGACCAGACATCGTGGTCAAGCAAGGGGCGCACGTCCAGCGCCCACATGGCCTCGGCCCCATACAGGTCATAAATAACCCGCTCGTACAGGCTGGAGACCACCCGTGCGGGAGAGAGAGCAGGATAACGCCCATTTTCCAGCCGCAGGGTTGCCGCAAGCGGCTGCCCATCTGGCAAAAACAGGGCATGGACATCCTCTCCATCGCACCAGAGACCAACAAAAGGCAGATCATCCTGGCGGAGCAGGTCCACCATATCGCGCCAGGCCAGTTCATCCAGCCTGAAGCGCCAGTGCGTCTGGGTGTGCTCTCCAGCACAGATCAGGGAGACAACATCCATCAGAAGGCCCCCAGCATCATGGCCAATGGCACCAAAAACCCCATAACCGTCAGAACCGAACAGGCTACCCGCCCAGCCATATCCTCCGGCCAGAACAGGCGGGCTGCCTCCCTGTCTGGCACGGCGCGTAACACTGCTGCCAGAATACCGCACACCGTCAGCACCGCGACGGACCATGACCAATCGGTCATGACAGAAAGCAGAAGCAGACAGCCCACAAAAGGCGCACCGGGGGGGAAGCACGCCAGCACATTAACCGCCCAGCCCCGCGTACTACGGTTGCCACCAGCCAGGCACCAGCCGCACAGGAACAGCAATGCGGCAACATCTGCCTCTACCCCCACAGCCATAAGGGCCAGCGCGGACGGAAAGGTCCGAAACAGCCTCTGCCGGTCACGCGAGCGACCCGCACAGGCCGTAAGCCAGACCGACACCAGCCCGGCTGCCACCAAAGCCATTTCAAACGCCATGCCACCATGACCACGCAGGCGCATGGCAAGCAGAATGGAAGCACCTGCAAAAGGGAGGAACAGAAAGCTATCGTTCTCATCCCGCCAGAACTGCCCGAAAGGAGCAAGACCGGTTAAAATAACAAGTCCACAAGCCATCATAAGCCCACAGACCGTACTCCCTTGCGGAAGCAGCAAGCCAGACAGGACCAGCATTGTTCCCACGGAGCCGGTACGCATTAGCCCCCATCCGGTTTTGGCCTGCCCGGCCGGACGCGTAAAAACAAATACCCCCCACGCCAGTGCGACTTCCAGAATACCCAGGCCTACTGCCGGTTCGGGGGCAACGCAGGCCAAGCCAGCCAAAGCCGTGCAGACATGCGGCAGGCTGCGTAACAGCCGGTCGGGCATAACGCCATTTTCCAGCACCAGCAGGAGCAGGCCAAATGCCAGCATAACGCGGCCTGCTCTTTGCACGGGGTCATCATCCCAGCCGCTGGCATTGCCACCCATCGCAGGGAACATAAACACAACAACAGACAGCAGGCAGCCAAGGCCCGCCATCCACAAAGCGACCTCCCGGCTGCGTGGGGCAGGCACGGCCGCCACTCCAATAGCCCCAACAAATGGCCACACAAATGCAAGAGCTGCCAGAAAGACGGTCGCCTGCGTAGCTACACTCATGTGTCCTTCCCTCCGGTCGCAGGCTTTGTGCGGCGGGATTGTCTGGCGGGGCTATGGGCAGCCACCACACGCGGCATAATCCGGTGGATACACATACCGCCCAGCAGCACCACAACCACACCAGCCAAGGCTGCAACGCCCAGCACCACGGGTTGCCGCCCCAGCACGGCGGAAAGCAGTACACCTTCAATACATGTCAGTAATCCGGCCCATTGCCACACCATGCTCTGGCGGCACACAACCGTTACCAGCCCGGCAACCATAGCGCACAACCCTGCGGGGAAGAGCGTACTCCCTGCACGCCCACACCCAAGCAGCAGCAGAACCATTAACCCCAGAGCAAAAAAGGGCACGGCTGTGCCACTGCGCTCATGCGTGGCATCATGCTGGTATCGGGTTAAAAACACGGGAGGCGCGACAGCAAACAGCAATGCCAAACTGGCGCCAGCCTCCTGCAGGGGGGTCAGTCCATCCAGCAGCATGGCCAAAGCCGTGACCACTCCGGTCAGCAGCAAAAACCCTACACCCCGCGCAACAACACACAGCGCCACCAAGGGCACCAGAATGGCAACAAGGGTCATTGCACGTCCTCCCCCCCTGTTATGGCGGCCTGTGACTCCAACTGTTGCGGGCCTGCCAGCACGCCCCCCTCATCCCGTTCGGCTAAAAGCGGATGAACAGACCACGTAACCTGCAAGGCCAGCACACCCAGCAAAAAAATACTCACCAGCCGAATGCGTGCCAACCTTAATGGCGGCAACACAACCAGCCTGACCAGCGCCAGCATAGTGGCAGCCAGCAGCAGCTTGCCGCCCCACAGGGCAAAATCAACCATGCACTGGATCAACCATGCTTCCATGCCAGACGCATCGGGCAAAGCCAGACCACCGGGCCAGGCCATATCCAAGGCCAGCACCACCCATGCGATCTGCACGCAATCCGCTGCCCACAACCACATGGCCCGCTCCGGCCCTGCCAGAGAGGCAAGCTGACCCTGCTGGTCGGGCCAGGCCAATGCTGGCACCAAAAACAGGGCAACACCCGCCAGCACAAACGGTGCGCCATCCGTTACGGGTGAAAGTCCATGCACGGTTGCCAGAAAGTCCGAAAAGTCACGCACACCGGCAAGCAGCACAACCGGAACCAGAGCAGGCAGCAGCAGCAACGCTCCCAGCAGGCTGCGTGCCCCCTGCACCGCCCCCAGTCCACCACGCAACACGCGCGGCACATCCAGCAGCACCAGCGCTACAACCAGCACACTACAGATCAGCAGCAGCCCCGGGGCGGGAAAACCCGGAACAGCCAGCGTAAAAGCGGGAACAAGAGCGCACCCCAGAACGGCCAGTACCAATGCGCCCGTGCAGGCAGCGCCACTCAGCCAGTCCGCCCCCTGCTGCAAACGAGGCCGCCTGAACTGATGCCCGATATCCTGCCACCGCCCCATAACCGGAAAGGAAGATACCCCGGACACACGACCAGAGAGCCGCCCGACCAGACCATTCAGCCAAGGTGCCACAAACACCATAAGCAGTGTTTGCAGCGCAATGAGCAGCAGATAAACAAGGCATCCGCCCCATGTGAGAGAATGTATCATTTACCCACAAACAGCCCTGCCAGCAGACCCACGCCCATAAGGAGCAGAATAAGGACCATGCCCTGCGCTTCGCACCATCCTACGGCAACAAACAGGCTCCTGCGGGCATAACGCCAGAAAAATACGGCACGGCGGAAAAGGGCACCGCCGGTGCCGGGGCCACGCAGGGCCGTAACAACAGCAGGCGCAAAGAAAAACCCGTGCCATGCCGACCATAAAGGCAAGACATCCTCCTCCGCACCACCTTCTGCCGCGGCAACATCACAGACTGGCGCACCTTGGCGCCATGCCTCAACCTGCCGGGCAGAACGGTCAAAGGGCATAAACCCCAGCAGCCGCACCAGAAGGCCGACTGCCAGCACGACCAGCGCCACGCCCAGCAGCACCAGCACGGGGGTCAGCCGGGCGCTATGGCCTATAAAATGCACCGTTGTCACATCCTGCCATGTCACAGGGGGCAAGGGTGGCCCCACCACCAGATGGTCCGCCACAAACAGCCAGAGTCCAGGAAAAAAAGCCATGATGCTCCCAAGCACGGCGCATAGCCACAAAGGAAGCACCATGGCCCGCACCTGCCCGGCTCCTCCACCACGGTGGGGCAAAAACACCAGTGCTGCACGCAACAAGCCCGCACTGAATACAACGCCAAGAGCAACAAAAAACACCACCAGCCCAACAACAAGCAATGCCATGGCTGGTTGACTGGCCTCCACCGAATAACCTGCCCCTGCCAGGGCTGACCACAACACCAAAAATCCACCACAGGGCGGCAGAACAGAGCACTGGGCCAGTACGACGCCCATCAGGCATCTGGCCAGAGGCGTGTGCAGCCCGGCACCACTCTCCAGTTCCCACCTGCGCGCCAGCCAAAGCACGCCCAGCAAGGCCACAACAGGCGCACCCATACCCAGAATAACGGTGGTCCGAAAAGTATCCGCCCCCCCCAGAGGGGAGGAAAGCGCCAGCACAAGTGCAAATACCAGCATTCCATACCAACCGGCAGCCAAGCCAGCGACAAGGCTTAAAGCCTGCTGCTGGCGCATGGCCTGCGCAAGTCCCGCACAGGCCACTGCACCACCACACAGAAGCAGCACAACCTGTGGCAGCAGTGGTAATTCCCCCACCTCCGCCAGCAGGCGGCCAAGCAGGAACAGGCCAATACAGGCAGGCAGAACCGCAAGCGGTCCCCGCTGGACGGACACCGCCCACCCGACAAGAACCACCATGACCCCCAGCAGGGGAACAGACAAAATACTATCGGCTGGAATACACGCAGGCAGCACGGCAAAGGGCAGGCACAACCCGCGCTTGCCTCGCCCTGCCAGCAGCACAAGCGCCGTACCGGTAAAAAGACCAAAAACCAGAGGCGAAAGTGCGAGCACACCCATACAGGCCAGCACACAGGCCACGCAGGCCCGCCCCCTGCCAGCCAGTGCCCCTACACAGGCCAAAATCGCCAGCATGGGTAAAGAGGGGCCATCCGCCCCAAAAACGGGGAACCACCCCAACTCCCCTTCGACCCGGAAGGATGCTCCAAGCAGGGCCAACACCCCCAGCAGCCCCCACAGACCTGCCAGAATTTCGGCTCGCCAGACTGCCACTCCGCGCAGCAGACGATCTGGCGCAACAGCAAAAAAGCCCAGCGCAACCAGCGCCAGCAGCAACCCACAAAGAACGGAAGACAGTAGAATGGAACCCGGCCCCAAACCTATGAACATAAAACCGGCGGATAACACCATGAGTGCAGGCTGAATACAATCTGTTCAGCAACACTGGAACCGGATCAAAGCGTTTTTCCTGCTCCGGGTATGCGCGCCATCCCGGTGGCAGACACACGCATACGCGTAAACCACCCTTTTTTATGGCAGACAGACAAAGGCAGGGCAGAATACATCTCTGGCACGGCTTCGACCAAAATCAGACTTCCACCACCGGGGCAAAGAACCTTGCCAGCGATATCCATCCGCCTGCCCCGTCTGAGCGTGCGACAGGCATGGCTTGCAGGAAGGAAGACCGCCTCATCCCACCTTTCCGCCCGCAACATGGCAGCGGCCAGAGTCTGGCGCAGTGTATGGCGGGTAAAGGGCATATCCCGCGCAAAAGGAGTGCGCCGCAACCGCGCGCGCCCGCCCAATCTGCTGGGAACAACCATAAGCAACCGCCCGTCATCACGCAGAACGCGGGCTGCTGCCCGCAGGATCTGGACTGGATTGGTGCGCGTCTGCAAGCCGTGTGCCAGCACAATGCGGTCAAACTGCTGCCCTTCAAACGGCAGGTTATCCGGGTCCACCACACAGCATTGACCAGACAGACCTAAAGCTTCCGCAGGATTGCCCGCAAAACAGGCCCCTATACGCACCGTTGTATGGTCTCCAATACGGGTCAGGTACGGTGCGGCTCCACCCAGCCCCAGAACAGACTGGTTTTTCAAATCCGGCCAGAACCACCGCATCCGCTCGCCCAGCAGGTCCACACAAACCTTGCCTGCTGGAGTTCTGTAAAAACTTTCTTCACGCACCATGGCTTCCTGCATGGGTCATGCCTATCATAAGTCTGCATCGCAAAGCCATGACCTGTCCCTCTTCCCTTCAGCCGGAGCCATGCCATGCCCCTGACCATACACGCCATTCATGTCCTGAACGATAATTACGCGTGGTTCTTGCGGGATGAAGCAACCCGGACAACCGCCATTGTCGACCCCGGAGAAGCCGCCCCCGTAGAACGCTGGCTGGAGCAGCATGGCGGCAGGCTGGACTTTATTTTACTCACCCACCACCACAATGACCATATTGGTGGCACCACCCCCTTGCAGCAGCGCTACCGCGCAAAAGTGGCCGGACCAGCGGCAGAGCAGCACCGTATGCCGCATATGGACCTCCCCCTGAACGATGGGGACACCATTGCTATTGGGCAAAGCCTTGGCCGTGTGCTGGCTATGCCGGGGCATACACTGGGCCATATCAGCTATTATTTTGACCATCCACCAGCCCTGTTCTGCGGGGATACCCTGTTCAGCCTTGGGTGTGGCCGTCTGTTTGAAGGCACGGCCCAGCAGATGTTTGAGAGCCTTGCCAAGCTACGCAACCTGCCTGCACAGACCCTGGTGTGCTGTGGGCACGAATATACGTTATCCAACAGCCAGTTTGCCCTGCACATCGACCCCGATAATGCCGCACTTCAGGACCGCACACGCACCGTACAGGCCCTGCGTGCACGTGGAGAGGCAACCGTACCCTCCACACTCGGGCTTGAGCGCGCAACAAACCCGTTCCTGCGGGCAACAACAGTGCAGGAACTGGCAGACCTACGGCAGCAGAAAGACGTGTTTTAAACCCAACTGGCGATAGAAAACTTTATTGCTGGACAAGCGTGCGTGCTGCGGGTTGGACGAGTTGAAAAACTGGTAAAATTTTTTCCAGCGGCACGGCTCCCATATAAACATATCCATCCCTGACAGAGAGGGAGAGAACAAGCTTACCCCCGGCCCTATCCCCGCGGGAGAGCATATCTTCCAACGTGTTTTTAAATGCTGCTGCCTGTAGGGGGGGCAGAATTCTTTCAGGCTGCAACTGCTCTACAAATGGCTTCCAGTCCCGCACGGTCAGCCAGAAGTCCCCCGTTATGCTGGTCGCATGGCCACCGCGCACATGCCCGGTTACCCCCAGCTTGAGACCATTCCAATCCGCCGAGGCTTTTTGCACCAGCAGTTCGGGCCAGATGGCCAGCCCGCTCTCCTCCTCCTGCTCCAGTACGCGCAGGCGCTCATAAGGGCCGGGCATGGAAAAAGCAGCTTTGACGTTTTCCAGATGCTGGGGCCATGAGGGAACAGTCATCTGCTCAACAGAAAAGGACAGACCCAGCACACTGGCCTGAAAATTGGCCTGCGTATTCCACAACACTTCACCCTGCACGTTTTTCATGCTCACGCCCGATGCACGCAAATGTGCAAATGGCGCGCTAAAGGCCGCACGCCCGGCTGGTAGGGAACGCACAGGCCAGAACACCTCGACCGGATGCCCTTCCAGCACAAACAGACGCCTGCTCTCCTCGCCATTATGCGCATAGGGTATGGTTAGGGATTGCGGTCCATTCAGGCGCATATGCACCTGCAACGGGTGCCAAGGCACCACCTCCAGCAGAATATTATTGGCACCGTACTCTATGGTATGGGCTGGGGTACCATCATGCATGGCCGGGGTGCAGGCTACACGCACCCCCTGCAACACCAGTGCCGCGCGCCACATACTGCCTGCTGACTGCCTGCTCTGGTAGGAAATCTGGCATAAGTCGGAGGGATGGGCGACAAGCCGGTTTAAATACTGCTGGCTTTGCCAACGGAACGCAACAGCTCCCCCAAGAACCAGCAGCACAACACCGGCCGCCAATACGAAAGGCTGCTTGAAAAAACGCGTCATCCCCACCTCAAATGGCTGTATTCCGCCTTCCGTGCAAAGTTATCCACAACCCGACTTCCTTACTGGCCCTACCTGTTCCTGTAGCAGCTTATGGCATGGTGCGCTCAAATTCTCCAGTAAAACAGACAGGAATGGAAAATAAAAAAACCTCTGAATTTTATTGTATATTTTCCAAATTTTATAAAAAATTACGGCATATCTCACACGCGTGATGTACCGGATTTACTCCAGACCATGCAGTAAATCCCCGCTCATTACTAACATGACCCTTTTATGACACGCACCATACTCCACAAAGTTATCCACAGAGCAAGTTCTTTATCCCCTCCTTGCACTGCTCCTCTACGGATTTACAAATCCTCACCCTGTTCGAGCACACGCCAGCTTTTTTCAATTTCGTCCAGCAGCGCGGTACGTTTGGCAGGGCCTACGGCCGGGCCGATCCATATGTGCAACACACCACCCCGTTTAACAAAGGCATTACGCCCCCAGAACAGGCCCGAATTGGTTGCGACGGGAATAACCGGCAGGTCTATATGGCTGGACATGGCGGCAATACCGGGTTTGAGGGGCGGATGTTCACCCGGCATGGTGCGCGTTCCTTCGGGGAAAATAATAATCTGCCGGTTATCCGCCACAGCCCTGTCCGTACCTTGCAGCAGCAAACGCAGGGCGCGCGCACCTGCCGCACGTTCTACCGGCATCATGCCCGTCAGCACCAGCATTGGTCCAAGCAGGGGAATGCGGGTTAATTCACCCTTCATCACATAACAGGGGCGTGGCAGCAAAAGCATCCAGACCAGCGTATCAAACGCAGACTGATGCTGGGAGGCAATAAGGGCCGGACCGGATTTTGGCAGGTGCTCCAGCCCACTTACACACACCCGCACACCACATATGGAACGGAACAGCCACAGCACGGCTCTGGACCACAGTTTGGCATAAGCCAGCGCGCGCCCGGGCATAAACCAGCGGATAGGCAGCGCACCAACCCCCATGATCCCGGTCAGCACAAAAGCCACACAATTAAACAGGACGGAACGCACCACAACCATAAGACAAAACCCGTTATAACCAGCTTACCAGTTCTTTAGATCTGCCATGCTGGACACCAGAAAACAGCCAGCCTTGCAAGGAAAACCATACAAAGCCAGACCTGCCAGACCTGTTCTGACTGGCCTCGAAGCCTCTATGGCGGTATAGCAAGGCGGCACTCTGCATAGAAAGACAGGATAATATGAGCGACTATAAGGTAAAGGACCTCTCGCTGGCCGAATGGGGTCGCAAGGAAATTTCCATTGCTGAAGGCGAAATGCCGGGCCTGATGGCGCTGCGCGAAGAATATGGCGCAAGCCAGCCCCTTAAGGGCGCACGTATTGCTGGCTGCCTGCACATGACCATTCAGACCGCAGTGCTGATCGAAACACTGGTCGCTCTTGGCGCAACCGTGCGCTGGTCTTCTTGCAACATTTTCTCCACGCAGGACCATGCTGCAGCTGCCATTGCTGATGCCGGCATTCCGGTGTTTGCATGGAAAGGTCTGACGGAAGACGAATTTAACTGGTGTATTGAACAGACCATTCAGGGCCCCGATGGCTGGACCCCGAATATGATTCTGGATGACGGCGGCGATCTGACCGTTATGATGCACGACAAGTATCCGGAACTGCTGGCCAACGTAAAAGGCCTGTCCGAAGAAACCACAACAGGTGTGCACCGCCTGTGGGAAATGCAGAAAAAAGGCACACTGAAGGTTCCGGCCATCAATGTGAACGACAGCGTTACCAAATCCAAATTTGATAACCTGTATGGCTGCCGCGAAAGTCTGGTGGATGCCATCCGCCGTGGTACCGACGTTATGATGGCAGGCAAGGTTGCCGTGGTTGCCGGTTATGGGGATGTGGGCAAAGGCTCCGCTGCCTCCCTGCGCAATGCAGGCTGCCGCGTGCTGGTAACCGAAGTGGACCCGATCTGCGCCCTGCAGGCTGCCATGGAAGGCTACGAAGTGGTCACCATGGAAGAAGGCGCTACCCGTGGGGACATTTTTGTAACCGCAACCGGCAATGTGGACGTGATTACCGTTGACCACATGCGCGCTATGAAGAACCGCGCCATTGTGTGCAACATCGGCCACTTTGACTCCGAAATCCAGATTGGCGGCCTGCGTAACTTTACGTGGGAAAACATTAAGCCGCAGGTGGACGAAGTTGTGTTCCCCGATGGCAAGCGCCTGATTGTTCTGTCCGAAGGCCGTCTGGTCAACCTGGGCAATGCAACTGGCCACCCGTCCTTTGTTATGTCTGCTTCCTTTACCAACCAGACGCTGGCCCAGATCGAACTGTGGACCGCACCGGAAGGCAAATACGAAGCCAAGGTGTACACCCTGCCCAAAAAGCTGGACGAAAAAGTTGCAGCCCTGCACCTTGCCAAGGTTGGCGCTCACCTGAGCAAGCTCAGCGAAAAGCAGGCCCAGTACATTGACGTGCCCGTAAACGGCCCCTTCAAGCACGAAGAATACCGTTACTAAGCACCGCTAACTGGCTACCCGAAGCCGCCAAAGGGGCTTTCGGGTAGCCTTAGGGCAGAAAATGTGTAGTGGATAAGCCTCCACCACCCGGCATTCCCTTCTGCCACGTCCCCCGAAAATTCCATTGGTTCAAACCATGAACCATACCCCACCCCAAACCGTTACTGCTTGCGCAGCAACGTTCATCCGGGGGCCCCGCACCCCTATGGTAACAAACCACATGGGTGGTCTGCGCAGGTGCCAGAAGCTTTGCACAAAACTGTCTCTTTCCTGACAGATTTGTCAGGTTATCCTGCGTAACAGGACCGGACAAATACACGATAAAGGATTGCCCACATGAGCATTTTTGGTTCCATTTTATCTGCCATTTTCCATCACGCCAAAGCCGCAACGCCGGACACAACCTCCCCCGCCAACGCCAGTGCTCAGCCCAGTGCCGCAGCCGTTGCTGCACCGGGCACGGTTCCCCCAGCGGGTTCGCCTGTTAATGTTGATGCGGTTCTGGCCAGCCTTGCCGCGCAGAACGGGCAGAACCTGAACTGGAAGGAATCCATTGTGGACCTGCTTAAACTGCTGGGTCTGGACAGTTCCCTTGATGCCCGCAAAAAACTGGCAGCAGAACTGGGCTACACCGGCAGCACGGAAGACAGCGCAAGCATGAACATCTGGCTGATTAAGGAAGTCCGGCAGAAGCTGGAACAGAACGGCGGCAAAGTTCCTGCGGGTCTGTAACAGACTGCACCATCAGGTCTGAGCAGAATAACAAAAGCGCAAGCTCAACAGCTTGCGCTTTATTTTTATCGGCCTCTAACGCCCTATCTGGTCCAAACTACTCTGGGCTACCACAGTTTTGGCCCCCTAACCTCGGGTTGCGTGCCTGTGCTGGGCATCCGCATTTTTTAATGCACCGGCAGCGGGCAAGGGCATGGCATAATCTGCCGTATCCACGACCACCACAGCAAGTCCGGCTATGGGAGAGGCAACCCTGTCCTTACGCAAAAGAGCTGCAAAGCGGCGGTCTACAGCCGCCCATTGCTCATATTCCACATCCAGCAGTCCATGCCGGTCAATAAAGACATTCAACGATGATGGGATACGGATGCAGCCTTCAGAAGCAGTATGGCCCAGACGCTGTTCCAGATAGACCGGGTCAGTTGCGTGCATTTCCAAGCGGATCTGTGCTTTTTCCCGGCTGGCTAACCACCCTTTTTCGGTCCATTGCCACCCAAAATCCCACACACGCATACCCGTAGTGCCATTGCCCATAATGCCATTTTCATTCTTGGTTCCCAACGCACGGTAGCCAAGACGTTCTGCTGAATTGGGGAAAACACCCGTAGGAGTAATGTAATAGTATTTCCGTCCTGTTGTGCCGGTAGAGACCTTTGTACTGCCGATGACCTGCCAGTCCTCATCGGATGGCAGGGCCAGAATCAAACATAGGCGCTGTACTTTGGGGTTGCGGTCCACCACCACAAGCACCTGCGGCCGGTCCAGCACATAACCGGCCTGTGCCAGTTGTTGACGAGCCAGTGCAACCCACGCAGCCTTATAGGCAGCAGACACAGGAAGTGCCACGGGCACCTCATGCCGGAAAGCCAGCGTCAGTGCCCAGGCTTCCTGCCTGGCAGCATCTTCCGAAACAACGGGAACCGGGGGTAAAACCCGTTCCTGAGCAGAGGGATTCTGAACCCTGTCAGCCCCGTTCACCCCAGAAAACGCCGGGTCCAATGCGCTGTCATCCACATTGGTGGGGTGGTTGCCTGCTTGGGTTGCCGGGCGGGTATAAGCTGGACCGGGCCGCGCTTCACCCTGTGCCCAAAGGGCATCTGGCATAGCCAGAAAACTGCCAGCCATAGCTGAACAGACGGCCAGTTTCCTTACCATGCGCATAACGCTCTCCCGTATAAAACTACGGGAGAGAGTATGGCATTAGTCCTAACAATAAGAAAATTTTCAAATATTGATCGCGCGGTTGTCAGCACCCAATGCAGCTTCCTTAACAGCTTCGCTCAAGGTTGGGTGGGCATGGCAGACGCGGCCAATATCTTCTGCCGATGCGCCAAATTCGATCGCCATGGTCGCTTCGGCTATCAGCTCCCCTGCTGCTGGACCAATAATATGGACACCCAGCACACGGTCTGTCTGCTTGTCTGCCAGCACCTTTACAAACCCGTCTGTCATGCCCAGCGCGCGTGCACGGCCGTTGGCAAGGAAGGGGAATTTGCCAGTTTTGTAGCCGACGCCCTTTTCCTTAAGCTGCTCTTCGGTAAAGCCGACAGACGCAACTTCAGGCCATGTGTAAATAACACCGGGAATGGCATCGTAATTAACATGCCCCGCCTGCCCTGCCAGCAGTTCGGCCAGTGCCACGCCTTCTTCTTCTGCCTTGTGGGCCAGCATGGGACCAGCAATCACGTCCCCAATGGCGTAAATTCCGGGAACATTGGTGGCATAATGTGCATCCACTTCCACGCGGCCACGCTTGTCCAGCGCAATGCCGGCTTCTTCCAGCCCCATGTTTTTGCTGGCCGCCGTGCGGCCCACCGCAACCAGAACCACATCGGCTTC
Organism: Acetobacter syzygii; assembly: GCF_000964225.1. GTDB lineage: Bacteria > Pseudomonadota > Alphaproteobacteria > Acetobacterales > Acetobacteraceae > Acetobacter > Acetobacter syzygii. The sequence goes on from NZ_BAMZ01000009.1 coordinate 19,314, forward strand.
CAGCGTTTCCACCGTACCACCTGCAGACGGTTCAATGCTCAGCACAACGCCTTTTTTGGTTTTTTCAGCTTTGGTGACCTTATGGCCCAGTTTCATTTTAAAGCCCTGCTTGGTCAGCAGTTTCTGGAACTGGGTTGCTACCTCGTTATCCGTACCGGGTACCAGACGATCAAGGAATTCAACAACCGTTACTTCCGCACCCAAACGGTGCCAGACGCTGCCCAGTTCCAGACCGATTACGCCGCCGCCAATCACAACCAGCCGCTTAGGTACTTCGGACAGTTCCAAGGCACCTGTTGAAGTCACAATAACTTTTTCGTCCACCTCAATGCCCGGCAGGTTTGCGCTATCGCTCCCGCTGGCAATAATAATGTGCTTGGCAGTAACCGGCTTGCCATCCACGCTCAGGCGGCCTGTACCTTCAACCTTGCCGTGGCCTTTAAGCCAGGTAATGCCGTTTTTCTTGAAAAGGAATTCAACCCCCTTCACGTTGGCACCAACAATATCGGCCTTACGCGCCTGCATCTTGGCCAGATCAAGCTTTACGCTCTCGATCAGCACGCCATGTGCGGCAAAGTCATGCCCGGCTGCATGGTAATTTTCCGATGACTGAAGCAGAGCCTTGGAGGGAATGCACCCGACATTCAGGCAGGTACCACCAAGTGTTGCGCGTTTTTCCACGCAGGCAACCTTAAAGCCAAGCTGCGCTGCGCGAATGGCGCACACATAGCCACCCGGCCCAGCACCAATAACCACAACATCATAATCCGTCTCGGCCGGAGGGGCGAGCTGCGAAGCTGCTTTTGCAGCAGGTTCAACCTGAGCAGGCGCCTGTTCCGCAGCAGGAGCAGTTGCGGTTTTACCTGCGGCTCCGGCTTCAAGCAGAGCCAGCACGGCACCAACTTCTACTTCGTCCCCTTCCTTGACTGCGTGGTTTTCCAGCCGACCAGTCGCAGGGGCGGGAACTTCCACGCTCACCTTATCTGTTTCCAGTTCTACAACCGGTTCATCTTCCTTAACCGCTTCGCCAGGCTGTTTCAGCCACTTCCCTACCGTGGCGGTTGTTACACTTTCTCCAAGGGTGGGAACTTTAATTTCGGTCGGCATGGGTCTTGTCTCGCTCACGTTAGGGTCTGCAAAAAGGTAAAGGCCGGGGCCCCTTCCGGGTTACCTCCGGCCTGTGCCAGTGTCAGATCAGACGTCAATCAACAGGCGGCGGGGGTCTTCCACATTCTGCTTGAGCCTGACAAGGAAGCTGACTGCCTCCTTGCCGTCCACAATCCGATGATCATAGGACAGGGCCACATACATCATGGGGCGAATAACCACCTGACCATTGACGGCAACAGGACGTTCCTGAATGGAGTGCATCCCCAGAATACCGGACTGCGGAGAGTTCAGGATCGGGGTGGACAGCAGGGAACCATAAATGCCGCCATTGGTAATGGAGAAGGTACCGCCGGAGAGCTCATCAAGCTTGAGCGTACCTTCGCGTGCCGCCTTACCAAACCCTGCAATGGTTTTTTCAATCTGGGCAAAACCCATTTTGTCAGCATCGCGAATGACCGGCACAACCAGACCGTTGGGACCACCCACAGCAATGCCAAGATTGACGAAGTCGCGGTAGATCACGTCTTCCCCATCAATTTCAGCGTTAATGGCGGGGAATTCCTTAAGTGCTGCAATAACCGCGCGGGAGAAGATGGACATGTAACCCAGCTTCACACCATGCTTTTTTACAAAGTTATCCTGAAATTCGGCACGCAGCGCCATTGCGCCAGACATGTCAATTTCATTAAACGTGGTCAGCATGGCCGCGGTATTCTGCGCTTCCTTCAAGCGGCGGGCAATGGTACGGCGCAGGCGCGTCATTTTGACACGCTCTTCACGCGGGTCATCCTTGCGGGCGGCCTTGGGGGCTGCGGCAGGCGTTGCTGCCTGTGGCTGGGATAAAAAGCCCAGCACATCGCCTTTGGTAATCCGTCCGCCAAGGCCCGTGCCCTGACCAACCTGCCCTGCGTTCAGCCCGTTTTCCGCCATCAGCTTCCGTGCGGCTGGCAGTGCTGCTGCGGCATCGGCCGCTGGCTTGGCTGCCGGTGTTGCAGGGACTTCCACCTTTTTTTCTGGGGCAGCAGTTTTGGGGGCAGCAGGAGCGGCACCAGCCTTGCCGGGTTCCACGGTTGCCAGCAGGGCACCCACTTCCACCTCATCCCCTTCCTTTACGGCCTGTGGGCCAAGCACACCAGCCTGCGGAGCTGCCACTTCCACACTGACCTTATCAGTTTCAAGTTCAACAACCGGTTCGTCTTCCTTGACCGCATCACCGGGCTGCTTCAGCCATTTGGCAATGGTTGCCGTGGTCACGCTCTCGCCCAGTGTTGGCACCTTGATCTCGACTGACATCCTATTCCCCATTTTTTTCAAGAAATCCCCTGTGTGGCGTAATGGTTTTTTCCACACAGGTTTTTCTTCCGCGTAAGGCGGACAATTTTCTAAAATCCCAGACCCTGCTCAGCGAGCCGCCTTAAGCCCCAGTGCACGGTCCACAAGGTCCGCCTGCTCGGCGGCGTGAATGCGGGCCAGCCCCGTAGCCGGGCTAGCCGCTGCGGCACGCCCGACATACTGCGGACGCCCAGTCTTATGGCCTGCCCGCAGCAGAGCTTTTTCAATCCGCCGGTCCACAAAGTGCCACGCACCACCATTTTCCGTTTCTTCCTGACACCAGACAATGTCCGCATTAGGATAACGTTTGAGTTCGGCTGCGAGTGCTGCTTCGGGGAAGGGGTAGAGTTGCTCCACACGCACGATGGCAACGTCGTTCACGTCTTTTTCGCGCCGGGTGGCCAGCAGGTCATAATAAACCTTGCCAGAGCAAAGCACGACACGGCGCACCTTGGCATCCGGCCCCAGAGCATCCACCTCGGACAGAACCGGACTAAAGTGGGTGCCCGGCCCAAAGTCCGCCAGAGCGGAAACCGCAAGCTTGTGGCGCAGGAGGGACTTGGGTTCCATCAGCACCAGCGGTTTGCGGTAGTCGAGTTTGAGCTGCCTGCGGAGCGCATGGAAGTAGTTGGCAGGCGTTGTAATATTGCAGACAAACATGTTGTCTTCCGCACAAAGCTGGAGATAACGCTCCAGACGGGCAGAAGAATGTTCTGGTCCCTGCCCTTCATACCCATGAGGCAGAAGCAGAACCAGACCGGACATACGCAGCCACTTGGTCTCGCCCGAAGCAATGAACTGATCAATAATGACCTGTGCACAGTTCGCGAAGTCACCAAACTGGGCCTCCCACAGCACAAGTGTCTGTGGGTTGCGCACGGAATATCCGTATTCAAAACCCAGAACCCCGTATTCGGATAACAGCGAGTTCCAGATTTCAATTTTTGCCTGCTCGGTCTGAATATGGTTCAGCGGTGTGCAGGGGCTCTGGTTAACCTGATCGGTCCATGTTGCATGGCGCTGGCTGAAAGTCCCACGCTGGCAGTCCTCCCCGGACAAACGCACACGGTGACCTTCCAGCAGCAGGGAGCCAAAACCCAATGCCTCGCCTGTTGCCCAGTCAAACCCTTCGCCAGAGCTGAACATGCCAGCCTTGGCCTTGAGCTGACGCGCAATTTTGGAGTTCAGGTTAAACCCTTCTGGCACTTTAGTAATTGCTGCACCAATTTTTTGCAGTGCATCAAGCGCCACGCCGGTTTCTGGCCATGCCTGTTCGGGCTTCTGCCCCGGTGCCGTAAGCCCTTTCCAGCCGCCTTCCAGCCAGTCGGCCTTGTTAACCTTGTAGGATTCAGCCGCCTTGTAATCAGTTTCCAGCCGATCCTGGAAGGCATCCCACTGGGCCTGTGCTTCCGCCTCGCTCATAACACCAGCTTCCACCACCCGGCGTGCGTACAGGGTGTGGGGTGTTTCGTGGCTGGCAATCGCCTTGTACATTACGGGCTGGGTAAAGACCGGCTCATCCGTTTCGTTATGGCCATGGCGACGGTAGCAGACAATGTCGAGCACAATATCGCTCGCAAACTTCTGCCGGTAATCAGCCGCAAGGCGGGAAACATAGATCACCGCTTCCGCATCATCCCCGTTGACATGCAGGACCGGGGCCTCAATGGATTTGGCCAGATCCGTGCCATAAACGCCAGAATGGCCACATTCAGGGTTGGTGGTAAAACCGATCTGGTTGTTGACTACCATATGAATGGTGCCACCCGTGCGGTAACCGGGCAGCTGGGACATGGCAAATGTTTCGTACACTATCCCCTGACCCGCAAAGGCAGCATCACCATGAATGATAATGCCCATGCTGCCACTACGGTTTTGCGTATCGCCCGCATCATCCTGTGTTGCACGGACCTTGCCCAGCACAACGGAATCAACCGCTTCCAGATGGGACGGATTGGGCAGGAGGGAAATGTGAACGGAACGCCCGCCAACCTCCACATCCGCCGAAGATCCCAGATGGTATTTAACGTCCCCCGAACCTTCCACGTTGTCAGGTTTGAAAGAACCACCGGCAAATTCGTTAAAAATGGCAACGTAGGGTTTGCGCACCACGTTGACCAGCGTGTTCAGGCGGCCACGGTGTGCCATGCCAATGGTTACTGACCCAACGCCCTGCACAGCAGACTGGTCCACAATGGCATGAAGGGCTGGAATGGAGATTTCTCCCCCTTCCAGACCAAAGCGCTTGGCCCCTACGTAACGCTTCTGGCAGAATGCTTCAAACCCTTCGGCTTCGGCCAGATTTTTAAGAATGCTTTTGCGCTCGGCAACGCTTACGTTCTGCTGCCAGTTATCGCCTTCCAGCCGCTGGCGGAACCATTCGCGCTGTTCAGCATTACGGGCATACAGGTATTCCGCACCAATATTCCCGCAATAGACTGACCGCAGTGCTGCAATAACCTCCTTGACCTTTGCAGTACTCCGCCCCTTAAGCAGCGGGTCCAGTAAAGAGCCAATAAAAACCTCCCGGTCCAGATCCTTGGGGCCAAAGCCGTAGGTCTGCGGGTTCAGTTCCTCACGCTGGGCAGGAACTTTAAGCCCCAGCGGGTCCAGCGTTGCTTCCAGATGACCAAATTCGCGGTAAGCGCGCACCAGTCTGGCAATTGCCAGACTGTCCTGTGCTGCAAGGCCGCCAGCCGGGCTACCCTTTACAGGCGGCGGCTCTTCCCCCGTGATAATGGATGGACGCGGCGCCCACGATGCACCCAGTGCATCGTGCAGCACGGCTGCCTCATCATCTCCCAGCGAACTGAAGAGAATATCGAAGGAGGGATCTACACTTTTTGGATCCTTCGCCCACTGGGCATACAAATCCGCAAGGTACGCGATATTGGCACCGTTCAGAGCGGTTGCCAGCATATCCGATACCGCCATCTCACATTCCTCCCTGTCGCGGGGTGATCACGCGCCGCAGACCAGATGTTGTGTCACACTCCAACGTAAGCCGGACCATCTTTTCCTTCACCCCACCCATACGGTGAAGTGCCCTTGATATCCCTTGCCAGAAGCAGACAGCCCCCGGCCTCTTTCTGTCTCAAGAGCTAGACCGGCCATGGGGCTGGAACAAGGGCACCGCCTGTCACGCTCTAGCGAGGCTGTGGGCTGCCTGTGCTGCCTGTGCACCATGCTCAAGCCAGCTTTCACTGCCCATTTCCGCCAGACGGGAGGCTGTGCGGGCAAATGCGTCCGAGCCTTCTCCCTCGGTAAACAGTTTGTCAGGTGCTGCTGCAGCCGAGGCAAACAGCAGATTCCCGTTGTCATACAAGGCATCTATGAGGGTGATGAAGCGCCGGGCGAGGTTGGCCTCGTCCTGCCCCATGCAGGGAATGTTATCGATCACAACAACGGGAAAGCGCTTGGCCAGCGCCAGATAATCGTTCGGCCCCAACGGCTTTCCACACAAAGAGTTGAAATCGAACCGGCACACCCGCCCCGCAGCCTGCTCCACAACAAAGCTGCGACCAACAAACTCCAAAGTCACCGACTCATTTTTTGCAGTTCCGGCCTGATGGGCAAAAATACGGTCTAGCGTTGCATGGGCCTGTGCATCGGCCGGAACAAGCCATGTCTGGCGGTCCTGCTCGCGCCCACGGCGGTAATCCCTTGGCGAATCCAGCTCAATCGTATCCAGCTCACGCCGGATAATGGCTATGAACGGTTTAAAGGCATCTGCCCCCGGTCTGTTCTGGAACAGTTGCGAGGGTTCAGTATTGGATGTGGCGACAATAACCACACCATCCGCAAACAGCGCCTCAAACAGACGCCCCAGAATCATGGCATCTGCAATGTCGTTCACCTGAAACTCGTCAAAGCACAAAAGCTGCACGCGGGCGGCTATGGCTTTGGCCAGTGGTGGAATAGGGTCCGCCATACCGGGGTTGGCAGCCTTGAGGTCATGCAGCTTCTGATGCACGTCCTGCATGAAGCGCAGAAAATGAATGCGCTCCTTGTGCCGGACAGGCGCGCAGCCAAAAAACAGATCCATGACCATGGTTTTGCCACGCCCCACACGCCCTACAATATAAAGGCCCCGTGGACGGTCCTGCGTAGTCTGGTCAGGCTGGTTCATCAGCTTTTTGGCAAGACCCGCCAAAAAACCGCGCCCCTTGCTGGCGGGGGTGGCCGCCTGCACCCTGCGTTCGGGCATGGCGGCCAGTTCGCGCCACAACTGGTCCAGACGTTCGACCACACGGGCCTGATCCGGATCGCTCTTGATGTCCCCGGTAGCAATGCGCTGCCGGTAAACTGCCAGAGGCCCCTGTCTGGTCGCAGCTGAGGCCCCGCTCATGTTCATATCTGTCATAATTCTGCCCGATAACGGCTTGAAGGCTCTTTCTGCAAGCACCATCACCTCTCCTAACCGTGTCGTGACAAGGCTGGAGCACTCTGGTGCTGTTCATGGGTCCATCATACCCATATCGGAGTCCACGTCATGACCGACTGGAACGCTTATCGCGCCAATATGCAAAAAAATGTCAAAACACTGGTGCAGTTGACCCCCAATACACTCAAGGGGTTGCAAACACTGGAAACTCCACTACCCGAGATGCGGCATCTGGATGCCAAAACGCGCGAACTGATTGCTCTGGCAGTGGCGGTAACCACACGGTGTGATGGCTGCATTGCCGTGCATTCCGCAGAGGCCCGCAAGGTTGGCGCAACCAAAGACGAAATTGCCGAAGCACTGGGCGTAGCCGTAGCCCTGAATGCCGGAGCTGCCTTTGTTTACTCCAGCCGGGTTATGGAAGCGTTTGAAAGCACGGAAAACTAAGCGCCTTATTCCGCCTGCGCCAAAGGCAGGGTGGGGGTGCCATGCCCACCGGGTTTGAGCACCCACAAACGCTCCCCCCGCGTCTGCCTGTCCGTTACAACCTGCACGCCTGAAGCCAGAAAAACCATTTGCGCACCCCCGCGCCAGGCAGAAAAACGATCAAGCCGAACAGACACATCCGGGCAGGACTGCCTGATGGGTGCCACACTGACCACCAGAGACGCCTGTGCACACAGCGCCTGCGGCAAAAGCGCCAGACCATCCGAGGGGTCGTGTACACGCAGGACCACCTCCTGTGCGCCACGAAGCATGGTGCAGGTTCCGGCAACTTCATCTTCCCCACAGATCAGGCTGCCATCGGCCGTTTCCACCCCTTGGGGGCCACCAGACCAGAATGTGGTCACGGGTAACGCCAGAGCCTGCGCCCATGCGGCTTTTACGGTATATTCATCCCGTGCATGGCCCATAACCAGCAGGCTGCCCCGATCACGCACACCAATTAACTGACCATCCGGGCTGATCAGAATATCCGGCTGCCGCACCAGCCAAGGCGTTGCCATACCAACAAACACCAACACAGCGCCCCACCAACGCCAGCTATGTTGCCACAAACACAGCCAGCACAGCCCCAGCAGAACTGCAAAAAGCCCCCATCCGGGCATGGCAGGCACGGCAATACGGGCTGCGGGCCACCCCGCCACACCATGCGCCAGCCACAGCACAAACCGCACCCCCACATCCATCAAATGTAAAAAGGGGGCGTCGGCGTGGACGGGCATGGCCAGTAGCGCAAGCAACCCAAAAGGCATGATCCACACAGCCATAAGCGGGACTGCCAGCAGATTGGCCAAAACAAAAAACGGCTGCACAACACCAAAATGCGCCATAACCACAGGCAGGGTCGCTGTGCCTGCCAGAATACTGGTCAAAACCAGCATGGCGGCATGTCGTGCACATGTTTGCCCAAACCCTGCCAGCCTCCCCACCCAGCCAAGCAACCGTGGATGTATGACCTCATACCCCGCAACAAGCGCCATAACTGCGGCCATGGACATTTGAAAAGCAACGTCCAGCACAACCTGCGGCGCCACCAGCAGCATAATGGTCGCAGCCAGCGCAACACCCCGCATGGATACGGCCCGACGCCCGACCACAAGCCCCAGAACCACCACGCTGGACATAAGCCAACTGCGCTCGGCAGGCAGGTGCACTCCGGTCAGCAGCACATAAGCGCCACCAATCCCCCATGCGACCAAAGCCGCAATGGCTTTGCATGGCCACCTCAGAGCAGCCCATTCCCATGCAGCCAGCCCCATGCGGCAGACCAGCATGGCCGCCCCCATAACAATGCCCAGATGTAGCCCCGCTACCGCCAGCAGGTGCGCAAGCCCGGACGCGGCAAAATCCTCCCGTACCGTCCGCGGCACCTCCTCCGCCTTACCATCCAGCAAAGTCGCCACGACCGTACCGGATGCACCGGGCAGAACCTGCCGGATACGCGCGCCCACGTGCTGGCGTAATCTGGCAATAATGTGCGTGGCAAACCCTTGGGGCGGGTATGGAATCGCAGGTTCCACCTGCACTGGCCCCAGCGCATTGCCACGGCCTGCACGCCCGGCAAACCATGCCTCAAACTGCATGTCCCGTCCGCCGGGGAATGCGGGGAAAGAAGGAGACTGCAAAAGAACGCGTACGCGCAGGTGCGCACCTATACCCAGTTCTGCCGAGTCCTGTGGGACCAGTCTTATGTTCAGACTGCGCCGAAGCGGCGGCATTCCCTCATTCACAAAATCATGCAGGACTCCCTGCCCCAGCGTTACATACCGCACTGGTGGGCCGCCCCGGTCGGAAGCCGCAAAATATGCAATATCCTGTATAATACCCGTCAGTTCCGTGCCGCGCCGGGGCAGTTCCGGCATAGGGGGCTGCCGGTGCGCGGCACTCCATGCCGCACCAAACCCCACCGCCAGCGCCATAGCAGCCCCACCCAGCACCCGCACACCAAGGCTGTGCGGCCTGTACAGGCAGACACCCAGCCCTGTGCAAGCCACAATGGCGGGCAGTAGCAACCCCAGTTCCCAACCCGGCTCAGACGGCCATAAAAAATAACTGAGTGCGCCCAATGCCAGCAGCACGGGGCACCACAGCACAAGCCGCCGGTATTCCCCTGCGAACAACACCATGACAGACATCGGGTTCAGCATATGGCTCCCTGCGCCCGCGCGTGATAAAGACTGGCCCCATGACGACCATCCGCACACGCTTCGCTCCGAGTCCGACAGGCCTGCTGCATATTGGCAACGCCCGCGCAGCCCTGTTCAACTTCCTCTTTGCCCGTCACCATGGCGGTCAATTCCTCCTGCGTATTGAAGATACCGACCGCGAACGCTCCACCCAACAGGCCGTAGATGTTATTTTTGCGGGTCTGGACTGGATGGGCATTACGCCGGATGAGGAACCTGTATTCCAGTCCACGCGGGAGGCACGCCACCGCGAAGTCGCACTGGAACTGCTTGAAAAAGGTCTGGCCTACAAGTGCTACTGCACGCCAGAAGAACTCAAGCAGATGCGTGAGGAGGCCATGAAAAGTGGCAAACCCCCGCGCTATAACGGCCTGTGGCGCGACCGCGACCCGGCTGATGCTCCAAAGGATGCCCCTTTTGCCATCCGCATTAAAGCCCCGCGGGAAGGCGATGCGGTTATTAATGATCTTGTGCAGGGCGAAGTGCGCGTTGCCAATGTTGAGCTGGATGACATGATCATCCTGCGTTCCGATGGCACCCCCACCTACCAACATGCCGTGGTGGTGGACGACCACGACATGGCCATTACCCACGTTATCCGTGGTGATGACCACCTGACCAACACCTTCCGCCAGGCCATGATCTACCGCGCCATGGGCTGGGACCTGCCGCGCTTTGGCCACCTGCCACTCATCCATGGCCCCGATGGCGCCAAACTTTCCAAACGCCATGGTGCGCAGTCCGTCGTGGAATTCCGCGACATGGGCTACCTGCCCGAAGCCCTGTGCAACTACCTGCTCCGTCTGGGCTGGGGGCATGGAGATGCGGAAATCCTCTCCCGCGAAGAACAGATCAAACTGTTCGACATTGACGGCGTGGGCCGCGCTCCCTCACGCATGGATTACGCCAAGCTCGACCACATTAACGCCGTATGGCTGCGACAGGCAGATGATGTCCGCCTGACGGACGATGTGATGGAACGCCTGAAAAAGGTTGAAGGCGTAACGGTGGATGAAACCACCCGTGCCCGCGTGCTGGCCCTTATGCCGGGCCTTAAGGAACGTGCGCGTACTCTGGTTGAACTGACCGAGAATGCGGCATTCCTTGGCCGCCATGTGCCCCTGCCCATGAACGCCAAAGCCGAGAAACTGCTAACCCCCGAAGGCCGCGCCCTGCTGGGTGAACTTGCACGGGACCTGGCTGTGGTTGAACCCTTCAGCCCGGAAAAGATAGACGCAGCCCTGCGTGCCTTTGCCGAGCGTGGTGGCCACAAGCTGGGGCAGGTTGCCCAGCCACTCCGTGCGGCGGTAACCGGCTCCAACTCCTCCCCCGGCATTGATGCCACCCTTCAGGCACTGGGCCGGGACGAAACACTGGCCCGCATAGGAGCTGTCCTGCATGGCTAGCTTTCCCGGCCGCCACACCCGGCATCTGCTCGGGCTGGAGGGCATGACGCCAGACCAGATCGAGCCGTTGCTGGATCTGGCCGAGAGCTATGCCCTGCTCAACCGCTCCCGCAAGGTCCCGCGCGACGTGCTGCGGGGGCGGACCCTGATCAACCTGTTTTTTGAAGATAGTACGCGCACGCGCACATCCTTCGAACTGGCAGGCAAGCGGCTGGGGGCGGATGTGATCAACATGTCCGTCGCCCAGTCCTCGGTGAACAAGGGGGAAACCCTGCTGGACACCGCAGCCACCCTGAATGCCATGCGCACGGACCTGCTGGTAGTACGCCACTCCCAGTCTGGCGCACCCGCCCTGCTGGCCCGCAAGGTGGAAGCATCCGTGGTGAATGCAGGGGATGGAATGCACGAACATCCCACACAGGCCCTGCTTGATGCCCTGACCATCCGCCGCCACCACGGCACGCTGGGTGGTTTAAAAGTTGCCATTTGTGGCGATGTGGCCCACTCCCGCGTGGCACGCTCCAACATCCATCTGCTCACCACAATGGGCAGTTCTATCCGTCTTGTTGGCCCACCCACGCTGGTGCCGGGCAACCTTGGCCAGCTTGGGGTGGATATTCACCACAGCATGGAGGACGGGCTGCGCGATGTGGACGTGGTGATGATGCTCCGCCTGCAACGCGAGCGCATGTCCTCCGGATTGATCCCCAGCGCACGGGAATACTTCCGCTTTTTTGGTCTGGACCGCAGACGGCTGGACCTTGCGCACAAAAACGCGCTGGTCATGCACCCCGGCCCCATGAACCGGGGGGTGGAAATTGACAGCTCCGTTGCCGATTCTGACCAGAGTGTCATTCAGGAACAGGTGGAAATGGGTGTTGCCGTGCGCATGGCCGTTCTGGACCGCCTTACACGCAGCAGGCAAACTCTATGACCACTGTCGTTTTTGAAAATGTCCGCCTGATTGACCCCGCATCCGGTATGGACCAGCCCGGTCGGCTGCTGGTGCAGGATGGCCGCATTGCAGGCACGGACAAACCCGGAGCCGAAGGCAGGCCCGAAGGGGCAACCCTTATAGACGGGCAAGGAGCAGTACTGTGCCCCGGCCTTGTTGATATGCGTGTGGAAATAGGGGAGCCGGGCTATGAGTACCGCGAGACCATAGCCTCTGCCACCCGTGCCGCGTCCGCCGGTGGCATTACCACCATTGCCGTGCTGCCCACCTGCAAACCCGCCATTGATAACCCAGCCCTTGTGAGAATGCTCCGCACCCGTGGGGAGGAAACCGGCGCAGTAACCATTCTGCCCTATGGTGCCTTAACCAAAGGCTGTGAAGGCAAGGAACTGGCAGAAATCGGGCTCCTGCACGAAGCGGGGGCCGTAGCCTTTACCGATGGCAACCGGGCCATTGACCCTTCGCGGCTTATGCGGCTTGCACTGGCATATGCCAGCGGGTTCAAGGCCATGGTCGTCCAGCACCCAGAGGATCCCTCCCTTGCTGGTTCGGGTTGCGCCACATCCGGCGCACTGGCCACACGCCTTGGGCTGGCGGGCATTCCCACCGCGGCCGAATCGATCATGATTGCGCGGGACATCCGTCTGGCGGAACTGACCGGTGGGCGTTTGCACTTTGCACACGTCTCCACGGGTGAAGGACTGGAGCTGATCCGGCAGGCCAAGGCACGAGGGTTGAATGTCACATGCGATACCGCCCCGCCTTACTTTGACCTGAATGAAAACGCGATTGGTGATTTCAGAACCTACGCCAAATTCTCTCCCCCCCTGCGGAGCGAGGAAGACCGGCTGGCAGTCTGTGCTGGTCTGGCTGATGGCACGATTGATGCCATTGCCTCCGACCACCACCCGCGCGATGCGGATGATAAACGCCTGCCATTTGCACAGGCCGCTACAGGTGGCACCGGCATGGTCACGCTTCTGGGTGTTACGCTCGCCCGTGTGCATGATGGCACATTAAGCCTGCCGCAGGCCCTTGGCCTGCTGACATACCGCCCAGCCGCACTACTGGGGGTAGAGGCCGGCACGCTGGACGTGGGGAGCATGGCGGACCTGTGCCTGTTTGCCCCCGAACAGAGCTGGCTTGTTACGGCAGGCAAACTGCCCGGACGTGCGCAGAATACTCCGTTTGACCATCGCCCACTGGAAGGCCGGGTACTGGGCACATGGAAAGCAGGCCACCGCGTATATGAGGCTGACGCAGCATGAGCGGGCAGCTTCCCTCCTACGTCCTGTGGCTTATGGCCGCCATGGCGTTCATGGGCTACGCGCTGGGGAGTGTGCCTTTTGGGCTGATCCTGACCAACCTTGGTGGCGCAGGTGACCTGCGCAGTATTGGCTCTGGCAATATTGGTGCCACCAACGTACTGCGCACAGGCCGCAAGGATCTGGCTGCCGCAACATTGGGGCTGGACGCAGCCAAGGGTTTTCTGGCGGTTCTGATCGCATGGGTCATGACCTCACCCGATTATTCCGACCACACGGCATCCCTTGCTGCTCTGGCGGCTGTGGTTGGGCACTGTTTCCCCATTTTTCTGGGTTTTCGCGGGGGGAAGGGGGTTGCCACCGGCTTGGGCGCGTTGCTTGCCCTTTCTCCCATTACCGGGTTGCTGGGGTGTGCGGTATGGCTGGCTGTTGCCAAGGCCACGCGCATTTCCTCCGCCGGGGCATTGGCGGCATTTGTGGCCATGCCTGTGGTTATTCTGGCGCTGTATGGTTTTTCTTTCCAGAACAGTCCCAAGCCCATGGCAACGCTGTTGATCAGCATTTTAGTCATTGCCCGCCACCACGAGAACATTAGCCGTATCCTCCGTGGTACCGAGTCCCGTATTGGCCAGAAGAAGGACTGATTGCCCCATGTGTTGGCCTAGGCCGCTCCAGACGTGAGTGACCTGCTGGCGGCTCTCCGGCTGGCCCGCACCGAACAGGTGGGGCCCCGCACATGGCAGCGTCTGGTCGCACAATATGGTACACCCGCAGCCGCACTGGATGCCCTGCCAGACCTGCCCATACGCGGGCGCACACGCCCCTCGATTCCCTCCTGCGCGACTATTGAGCGCGAGATTGAGGCGACCAGTGCACTTGGCGGGCAGTTCCTGACCCTGCTGGACCCGGACTATCCTCCCCTTTTGCGCCACATATCAGACGCACCACCGGTATTGAGCATTCTGGGCAACCCGGCATACCTCCACCAGCCGGGGATTGGCATTGTTGGTGCGCGCAATGCCTCTGCCCAAGGTTTGCGACTGGCCGAAAATCTGGCAACCGAATTGGCCGACTCCGGATTAACCGTTATTTCCGGCCTTGCCCGGGGCATAGACAGCGCCGCCCACAAAGGTGCGCTTTACAAGCGTGGACTAACCATTGCCGCCATTGCTGGCGGGCTGGACTGCCCCTACCCCACACAGAATGCCCCCCTACAGGCCCAGATTGCACAAATGGGTGTGGTCATAACCGAAGCGCCTTTGGGAACAGCCCCGCAAGGCCGCCATTTTCCGCGCCGGAACAGGCTTATTGCCGGGCTGGCCCTTGGCTGCGTGGTCGTAGAAGCAGCGCCCCATTCTGGCACATTAATTACCGCACGCATGGCAGCAGATTATGGGCGCGAGGTGTTTGCCGTACCCGGTTCCCCGCTGGACCCACGGTGCCGGGGCAGCAACGACCTGCTCCGTAAGGGGGCTATTCTAACCGAACGCGCGGCGGACATTCTGCCCCACATTGCATTTTCCACCCCCCAAACTCTTTTTACGGATCTGAAGCAGACAAAATCCACGCGTGACCTGTTTGCATCTCTCCCCCCTTCCGGCACAGCAGATAACACTCCGCGAAAAGGTGATAATGTTCAACAAAAACAGAGTGTTAACAAAAATCCGATTAGACCCGCTACACAGCCCGCCACTCCGGTAGACCCCGTCAAACAGGTCCTTGACCTTCTGTCCTTTACACCCATAGCTGTTGACGATCTTATAAGGCGCTGCCAGTTCTCGGCTTCTGTCGTTCTGGCCGCGCTCACCCAGCTTGAGCTCTCAGGTCAGGTGACCACCTATCAGGATGGTCGCGTTGGGCTAACTAACGGGCAGGCAGAAACGAGTAGGTAAGTGCTGCTTCCGGGCAGGTCGGAGAGAGTATGACTGACGTTGTTGTGGTCGAGAGCCCAGCCAAGGCTAAAACGATCAACAAATATCTGGGTGATGGCTACACGGTGCTGGCATCGTTTGGGCATGTGCGTGACCTTCCACCCAAAGACGGGTCTGTCCTGCCGGATGAAGGCTTTGCCATGAAGTGGCAGGCCGATGAACGCGGTACAAAGCAGGTTGCCGCCATTATTAAGGCGCTCAAAGGGGCAAAGCACCTGTACCTCGCCACTGACCCGGATCGGGAGGGGGAGGCTATTTCGTGGCATGTGCGGGCCATGCTGGAGGAGCGCAACGCGCTTAAAGGCGTGGACGTGCAGCGTGTTACGTTTAACGAAATTACCAAAACCGCCATCAAGCACGCCATGGCGCACCCGCGTGAGCTGGATTTTCCATTAATTGAGGCATATCTGGCCCGCCGCGCACTGGATTATCTGGTTGGCTTTACCCTCTCCCCCGTTCTGTGGCGCAAACTGCCCGGTTCACGCAGTGCCGGACGTGTGCAGTCTGTTGCCCTGCGCCTGATCTGTGAGCGTGAGGCGGAGATTGAGGTTTTTAAACCGCGGGAATACTGGAGTGTAACGGCATCGCTGCTTACACCGGGCAACGCACCCTTTACCGCTCGCCTTACGCACCTGGGCGGCAAAAAGCTTGACCAGTTTGATCTGGGTAACGCCGAACAGGCCGAAGCAGCCAAACGCGCGGTAGAAGCTGAAGAACTGAGTGTACGCTCCATTGAGCGGCGCAAGGTCCGGCGCAACCCACAGCCCCCTTTTACCACCTCCACCTTGCAGCAGGAGGCATCGCGCAAGCTGGGCATGAGCGCGCAGACCACCATGCGCACCGCCCAGCAACTCTATGAAGGCATGGAACTGGGTGGGGAAACAGTCGGGCTGATCACCTATATGCGAACTGATGGCGTGACCATGGCACAGGAGGCCATACACGCCATTCGCAACCATATTGGCAGCAAAATTGGTGCAGACTATGTGCCTGCCCAGCCACGCCACTACACATCCAAGGCCAAAAACGCACAGGAAGCGCACGAGGCCATTCGACCCACGGATATTTCCCGCACACCCGAATCCATGGCCCGCTACCTGAACAACGACCAGCGCCGCCTGTACGAACTGGTGTGGAAGCGTGCTGTGGCCAGCCAGATGGAATCCGCAACGCTGGATCAGGTTGCGGTGGATATTGCCGGACCATCCAACCAGACCGTGCTGCGTGCCAACGGGTCGATCATTACTTTTGACGGGTTTTTGAAACTCTACCGTGAAGGGCGGGATGACACCGAAAAAGCAGCGGATGATGATTCCCGTATGCTCCCCCCCATGCAGGAGAAAGACCCTCTCAAGCGTGAAGGGGTGGAAGCAGAGCAGCATTTTACACAACCGCCGCCCCGCTACTCCGAGGCATCGCTGGTCAAAAAAATGGAAGAGCTGGGCATTGGCCGCCCTTCCACCTATGCGTCCATCCTGACCGTTCTGCAGGACCGCAACTATGTGCAGCTTGAAAACAGACGCTTTGTGCCAGAAGCCCGTGGCCGGCTTGTAACGGCCTTCCTTGTTTCGTTTTTTGAACGATATGTGGACACGGGCTTTACTGCCAGTCTGGAAGAACTGCTGGACGATATTTCGGACGGACAGGCCCAGTGGAAGGAAGTACTGGCCTCCTTCTGGAATGATTTTTCCAAGGCAGTCGGTGACACCAAAGAACTCACCATTACCGATGTGCTTAATGCACTGGACAAGGATCTGGGGCCGTTCTTCTTCCCTCCCCGTACGGATGGGTCCGATCCACGGCATTGCACGGCATGTGGCACGGGTCGCCTTGGCCTTAAGCTTGGCCGTTATGGGGCGTTTATTGGCTGCTCCAATTACCCCGAATGCCAGTTTACCCGCAGGCTGACCGCAGAAAGCGCGGAAGATGGCGATGGTAGCGCCGCACTTAAGGACGGTATGCGCCTGCTTGGCCAACACCCACAGACGGGTGAGGATATTACCGTCCGCCAAGGGCCGTGGGGGCTGTATGTACAGCAGGGGGAACCTGACCCTGCGGATAAAAAAGCCAAGCCGCGCCGCGCATCCCTGCCCAAAGGCATGGATGGAGCGAACATTACGCTGGATCAGGCCGTTGGTCTGCTCTCCCTCCCCCGCCTTGTAGGACTCCACCCCGAAACGGGTGAACCAATAGAGGCCGGTCTGGGCCGGTTTGGGCCGTACGTTAAAATGGGTGCGGTCTATGGCTCGCTCGATAAGGATGACGATGTTCTGACCGTAGGGCTGAACCGCGCAGTCGATGCACTGGCCAAAAAGCTGGCTTCCATCCGCAATCTTGGGAACCACCCCAAGGATGGCGAACCTGTTATGGTGCGCAAAGGCCGCTTTGGCCCCTACGCCCAGCATGGACAGCTTGTAGCCACCCTGCCGCGCGGTACGGATATGGATGAGGTCACGCTGGACGAGGCTGTGGCCCTGCTGGCGGACAAGGGCAAACCGCTCAAAGCCAAGGCTGGCGCCAAAAAAACCGCGACCAAGAAAAAAGCCGCCACACCAAAAGCCGCGACCAGCAAAACGGGCGCCAAAACCACAGCCAAGACGGCAACAAAGAGCGCGACCAAAACAACAAAAACAAAAGCTGCGGCCAAAGCGGAAGATGAGGCGGAAGCACCCAAGCCAAAAACCCGCAAAGCCAGCACAACAACAACGCGTAAAAAAAAGGCTGAATAATCCATGCCCGGCAGGTCTGAAGCTGCTGCCCTACCATCCAGCGCAGCACTTCGGGCCTACCTGCTGGGAGGGGATACCCCTGTTGGGTTGACGGATATGCTACGGGCATTTGAACGCCCGATACGGGACAAAGCCCGCCTTAAAACCCTTTTACACGCCATGGCTCTGGATGGTTCTTTGCTGGACCTGCCCGCAGGCCGCCTGAAAACCTCCATTGGCCTGCCCGAAACTGCACGGGCACGCATAACCCATATTCGCACGGATGGAACACCCTGCGGTGTTCTGGCGGACAATCCGGCTGCGACTCCCGTTACAATCCAGACATTAGCGCCCGACCTGCCGTACCCTTTACCCGGCGACGTATTTCTGGTGCGCTTGCGCCCTGCCAATGGTCACTACCGCAGGGAAGCCCGTGCAGAGTGCCTTCTGGCACGCACCAACATCCCCCTTGCCTTTGCACGAGCACTAGGGGCAGACGGTGCGCCACTGGAGCGGTTATGGACCTGCAACCCACACATTACCGGCACATTTGCACTTGCAGAGCCTGAACTCTTCCCCCTGCCAGCACCGGGAGACGTGGTTTTAGGCAGCTTGCAGCCCATGCCCGATGGCACACTGGCTGTAACCAAACCAGTCCCTTATGGTCACGCAAAGCAGGCTGGCATGGCCTGTAGACTAAGCCTGCTGACGTATGGTGTTTCAACCCGTTTTTCCAGCACGGCTGAGCAGGAAGGAGAGTATGCGGCGGCACTGGTTGCAAAACTGCATAACCAGCCTGCACCCGCAAACCGGCGCGACCTGCGCTCCCTCCCCCTGATCACACTGGATGATGAAACCGCACAGGATTTTGACGATGCCATATGGGCAGAAACCACGGAGGACGGCTTTCACCTTCTGATCGCCATTGCGGATGTAGGGCATTACGTACCCCATGGATCGGCACTGGATATGGAGGCCCGGCAACGTGGCACCTCCGTTTACTTACCAGACCAGTCGGTGCCCATGCTCCCACCCAGCCTGTCCGCCAATGCCTGTTCGCTCCTGCCCGGGCTGGACCGGCTATGCCTATTTGCCGATATGCACATTACGCACGGTGGCATCGTACGGCACGGTACAATTGGGCAGGGCATCATGCGCAGTGCAGCCCGCCTGACCTACCGCGATGTGCAGGATGCGCTGGATGGCAAAGCCATGCCGCCCGAACACCCCATTCATACTTTACCGTCTGCATTGCTTGGTACGCTCAAGGCGGCAGGCGACGCTTTAGATCTGGCTGCAACCCAACGCGGTGCCCTGCGTTTGGATGAAGATGCCTTGGTTATTACCTTCCACCCAGATGGGCAGCCTGCTGCTTTTCAGCCACGCGAACGCCTTGCGACCCACGATCTGGTGGCCAGCTTCATGATCGCGGCAAACACGCTTGCAGCCGAAATAGCCCATAAAAACCAGCTTCCGGTTCTCTTCAGGGTGCATCCCGCGCCCACGGTCAAACGGCCACGCCCGGCAGCGCGTTACAGCACCCTTGCCGAACGCCATAACGGTCTTGGTCTGCCTTTATATACCCATTTTACCAGCCCCATCCGGCGCTATGCCGATCTGGTTGCCCACAGAGCCCTGACCATGTGGTGCCAAGGCACCACAACTGTGGCTTACGCGCCACCTGCCATGCAGGATAATGCATTGGTATCGCACCTTAATTTTACCGAAAAACGAGCCGCACAATGCGTGCAGGATAGCCAAAATCGGCTGGCGGCAGCCTTTCTGGCCCCTTGCGTAGGGCAAAACGTGAACATCCATGCCACCACAACAACACGGCAAGGCCTTTGCGTGCGATTGACGAAAACGGGAACTCCGTCTTTGCTGCCATGGTCTGCTGTTCCGGATTACGCAAGGATGAATGACGACTCGCTGTACGGCAAATCTGCCGCCCGCCACACGCCCCCTAGCCAGAGTGGGGCGCTGCTTAAGGCAGTTCTGCTGGCAACCTGCCCGGCGCGTGGTGTGTCCGTACTGGCGTCCCCTCACTATGCGTGCTGATCTTCCATTCCGTTATTATGTGCGTGCCATTGTGCAACACCAGTTGCACCTGCCCGGTGTTGTGCTGGCCATTTTATTGCTGTGCCAGCCAGCCACCCTTCATGCCCAGAACACGGGAGGAGCGGGGGGACCCACGCCTCCTCCGGCCACACCGCAACCCGCAGCCCCCAGTACCCCGGCAGCAGTGGAGGCAGTACACCCCGCCACGCCCCCAACACCTGCCACAGCAGAGGCCCCAGCACCTCCGGCAGTTGTGCCACAGCAGGAAACGCCACCATCTCCCCCGCTTCCAACGGTGGATATGCCACTGGTTCATTCGGTCATTGCAACCGCACTGGAATTTTTGGGACCACGCACGCTGGAGGCACACAGCAGCCGGGACTTTACCCTCTGGGGGTTAGGATGCCTGACGGCTCTGGACCCCACGCTTACGTTCGATTCCCGTGGCACCAATATTCAACTGCTGGCCGGGCCTATGCCCCTGCTCTCTCGCGTGGCCCCACCTGCGGACAATGTTGATGACTGGGCCAAACTGGCCACCGATTTTCTAGAAGCCGCCCGCGCCCACTCCACCGCCGTACGTTCGGCAGAGCGGGATGATCTGTTGCAGGCTTTTTTTGATGAACTGTTCAATCATCTTGACCCATATTCACGCTATATCGGCCCGTCTTCTGCCAGCACCGACCGCGAAGCAAGAACAGGGGGCGAGGCCGATGCAGGCATTACGCTGGCCCAGAGCGGACGGCATATTGTGGTTTCCGCCATTAACGCCAACGGACCAGCGTGGACCTCAGAAATTGATACGGGCGACCGCATCATTGCCGTGAACAACCAGTTAACAGCGGGGCAGTCCGTTCCAGCCGTTACGGAATGGCTGCGTGGGCCGGAGGATAGTCCTCTTGTGCTGCGCCTGCTCTCCCCCGGGCGGCGGCGTGCGCACACAGTTACACTCCGACGCGCCAAAGTGCCGCCAGAAACCGTGTTTGCTTTTGCCAGTGGCCCCATTGTGGTGCTGCGCGTAACCGCTTTTTCCTCCGATACTGCCGAGGAAATGAGCCAGTATCTGGATCAGGCCACGCAGGACAGAAACCTGCGGGGGCTGATTATAGACCTGCGTGGCAACCGTGGCGGCGTGCTGCAACAGGCGGTAACTGCCGCTGCCCTGCTGCTGGACCATGGTGTCGCAGCCGTAACCAGTGGGCGGGACCCTCAGTCCAACCATATATGGGCAGTACAGGGGGGAGACATGACCAACCATCTGCCCATTACTGTTCTGGTGGATGGCCGTACTGCCAGCGCGGCCGAAATTCTGGCCGCAGCTCTGGCAGACCACCGGCGCGCCGTTGTGATTGGCAGCGCAACACTGGGCAAGGGGCTGGTCCAGACTGTGGCCCAACTCCCTGATGAGGGAGAGCTTTTTGTTACATGGAGCCGCGTTATTGCCCCGCTCCACTGGCCCCTGCAGGGACTGGGCGTTATGCCCCAGATCTGCACCAGTCTGGGCGAGGCGGATACAAACCGTGCCCTGCACACGCTGGCCAGCGGCAAGCTCGCCAATCAGGCGGCCATAACCGCCTCCCGCGCGGCGCGTTACCCGCTGAGTGTTTCCAACATTCTGGCTATTCGCAAGGCGTGTCCGGCTGCGCTTGGCAATGACCGGGACATTAGCGTAGCCCGGGACCTGATCAATCATCCCGCATGGTACAAAACTGCCATAGCAGCCATTCCTGATGATACTGCTCCATCCCCACAGGTTGTTGCCGCCCCATGAATCCTGACATGACCTCCCCCCCACGCCTGCGGACAGATCTGGTAGCGCGCGCCATTTTGCGCCAGTCCGGGCTGGATGGACGTTCAGCCATGCTGCTCCGCAAAGGTGACCCCGATGCAGGCGGTATTCTGGTCGTACTGGCTGGCCGTCATGGGGAGGGAACCGTACTCTCCCAGACCCGCACAGCTCAGGGCGAAGCAGCGTGGATGCGTGGAACTGGCCCCGAACCTGTCCCGGCAGAACAGATTCAGGCCTATATTGACCGGCAGCTCAAATACGATCCTGATTTATGGGTACTGGAAATTGAAACCCAGGACTTCAGCCCTCCGTTTGAAGCAATACTGATCTGACAAGAAAGGTAGGTATTGTGGCTTAACCCACACGCCTGCGGTATTTATGACGCATAAAACCACAAGTTTGGGAAAACTCTGGCTTCTAACTGTTGCGTCATACACAACTTTACAGCAAAGAAGGCAGGCATGTGTGCCCTCGTACCATCAAACGCCATACGTGATGTATCGCACAACCTTTGCCACAGCAGGGAGAAGACCATGAAGCCGCGCCGTATACTGCTTGCGCAAACGCTGCTTTCTGCGCCGCTTGCGGCTGGGCTCCTGCTGTCTGCCGTCTCCGTACATGCGCAGCCTGTGCAGGGGCTGTATATTGCCGGGGAAGGCGGTGGAACGCTTAACCAGGATCAGCGGGTCAAAAGCACCGCCAACTTCCCAGATGGTCGCGACCGCTGGAAAGCCGGTGCCGTTGGAATCGGCTCGATCGGCTGGGGGCTGGGCAATGGTTTTCGTGTGGAAGTCGAAGGCGACTACCGTAATATGGGGTATCAACGCCTTGTGACCAATACCATGTCCACCAAAGGGGATGGCCGCCGCCAGACCTATGGTGTGATGGTTAATGCCCTGTTTGATCTGGATATCGGCAAGCCGTGGCTGTTCCCGTATTTTGGTGCAGGCGTTGGCTATGGGTGGACGGCAACCCATGCCTCCCTCGTAGGGCATAATGCGGCAGGTGGCAGCACTACACAGCAGATTGGCGGCACCTACGGGAATGCCACCTATCAGGGCATTTTTGGTCTGTCCTTCCCCGTCCCATGGGTTGTGGGGCTGTCTGCCACGGCAGAATACCGGTTCTGGACCATGTTTGGCCCACAGTCACATGGTGTGACTTCCATCGGCAATATTGGTGGTACGCAAGTTGCTCAGGGTGTCAGCACCGTAAGTGGCACGCATAAAACCGTAACCGACTTTAATCACTCCATGATGCTGGGTCTGCGTTACGAATTTAATCCAGCCCCTCCCCCTCCCCCTCCTGCGGCTGCCATTGCAGCTCCCGCCCCGCAGGCGGCCCGCAGCTATCTGGTTTTCTTTGACTGGGACAAGGCTGACCTGACCGACAGGGCGCGTTCCATTGTTAACGAGGCCGCACAGGCCGCAGCTCATGTTGCTGTCACCCGCATTACCGTCTCCGGCTATACGGACAACTCCTCTGCCCATCCGGGCGAAAAAGCGGGGGAAGAATACAACATGAAGCTCTCGCTTCGCCGTGCAACAGCGGTTAAGGCCGAATTGATGCGGGATGGAATTGCAGGTTCCACCATTGATATTCACGGATATGGTGACACACACCCGCTTGTGCAGACTGGCCCAAACACCAAGGAAGCACAGAATCGTCGGGTAGAAATTATTTTGCGCTAAGAGACAGCACGACGATCTGCCCCAAAAAAGCCCGCCATATACGGCGGGCTTTTTTTATAAGCAGTCCTGTTACGCTTTTTACAAACCAGAAAACAGGGACGTAGAAAGGTAACGCTCGGCAAAAGAAGGCGCTATGGCCACAATGGTTTTACCTGCGTTCTCTTTTTTCTGAGCCAGTTGCAATGCTGCGTGCAGCGCCGCACCAGAAGAAATTCCAACAGGAATGCCATCTATACGAGCGCAACGTCTGGCAGCAGCAATAGCCTCCCGTTCGGAAACAGTGAGTACACCGTCCAGAGCTTTAAGATGCAGCGTTGCAGGGCAAAAACCTGGTCCAATGCCCTGAATACCGTGGGGGCCTGGCTCATCTCCATTTAAAATAGCGCTTTCCGCAGGTTCCACGCCAAAAACCTGAATACCCTTGCGCCGGGGCTTGAGCGATTCTGCAATGCCTGTTGCCGTACCGCCAGTCCCTACACCGGCAACCACAATATCGACTTTACCTTCTGTGTCGGTCCAGATTTCTTCTGCCGTGGTAGCCGCATGAACAGCCGGATTTGCCGGATTATCAAACTGGTCGGGCATCCAAGCATCCGGTGTTTCGGCCAGTATCTCGTTCGCACGGGCAATAGCACCTGCCATACCAAGGCGTGCGGGCGTAAGCTCCACCTGCGCATCCATCAGCCGCAACATGCGGCGTCGTTCAATGGAGGCTCCCTCGGGCATGGTCACGATCAGCCTGTAACCCCGAGCGGCAGCAACAAATGCCAGAGAAATACCTGTATTGCCCGATGTTGGCTCCACCAGCAAAGTGCGCCCGGGTACAATTTTACCCTTCTGTTCGGCATCCAGCACCATGGCCGTGCCGATTCTGTCTTTGACTGAACCCAGCGGGTTAAAAAATTCCAGCTTAAGCAGCACGCGGCTTTTCAGCTTATCTTCGTGCATAATGCGCGGCAGTGCGACCAGAGGTGTTCCACCCACCACATTCAAAACCGAGTCGTAAACTCTCCCACGAGGCGCTGCAAAGCCGTATCCCTCGTTATCGTGCGTTGTTGATGGCATTTGGTCCCTACCTGAACTGTTTATATGTTCAACTGTCTTATAATACGAATTTCCAACGTAGATAAACAGCCATTCCCCTGCTATAAGCACTCAACACAGCAAGGCTGACACAACATTAAGTCAGCCCCCAAGCCAAGCAGGAAGGACCACGCGCATGATTCTCCGTCGTGACAGAGCAATGACCGCTGTTCTCATCATGCTGGACGTTGCTTTCCACGCGGGACGCTCCAATGCCGTGAGCGCGGCAGATATTGCCGAGCGCTCCGGTCTGGCCCGCCGAGGGATAGAACCGCTCCTTCAGGCACTATCGCGCTCAGGGCTACTGGAAAGTATTCGTGGCCCCCGTGGTGGGTACCGTCTCGGTCGCCCCCGGCGCGATGTTTCCCTGGTCAATATTATTGAAGCCGTCCTGAATGATGACCCAGAGGGCAGCGATGGCCCACAGGGGCCACTCTTCCACAAGGTTATTGAACCATGCTGGAGTGAGTTTGATTCAAAACTGACCCAGCAGATGGGCAAAACCACTCTGGACGAACTGGTCCGTCAGGCAGAAGAGGCCGGGCTTAAACGCCCCCAGAGTGAGCCGATCACTTTTTCGATCTAAAGGTAGAATTTTTACCCCAAAAAAAAAGCGGTGCTCGCATTCAGCGGCACCGCTTTTTTTATATGCCTGTAAAGGCTGCTTAGTTTTTGCTGTTCTTGGCCGCGCGTGTTGCCCGCTTGGTAACAGCTTTTTTGGCTGGAGCAGCAGGTGTGGGGGCCGTAACCGCAGGGTGCGGAATAAACACACCCGTTGCATCAACCTGCGCTGTAACCGTCAGACGGGTACGCTGCTGGCCGGGGCCGGGAATAAGGATGACCGTAAACTTGTCCTGCCCTGCATAGCCCTGTGTGGGCGTGTAGGTTACATGCGTGTCGTTATCCAACGAGTACAGGAACGCCTTGCCGTGCTCCGGCGCCGGAGCGGCCCCAAAGGACAGATAAGGTTTACCATTGGGTTGAGAGACGAGCACTTCGCACAGCCCATCATCCGAACGGACCGTCATGGTCGTGGAAAGCTGGCCGTCAGCCTCTTTCTTGATAGGGGTTGTGCTGCACACGGCAGACTTTTTGAGATACCCAAACGGATTGGGAGATCCGACATGGACAGGGCCCACGGTTGTCGCGCAGCCGGCAAGCATTCCGGCCGTTAGCGTCAGCCCGGCAATTCCTCGTAAGCGCACTCCACAGCTCCGCTTCATTCCTGTTAATACAACCATAAACCCAGCGCGTTCCATATTTGGTTAAAGGGTTGGACCTGCCCACTGGCAACACCAGCGCAACACGCCTTACGCAGCATGAGTCGTCATTGCCTTTAAAACATCCTGCATCAGGAAGAAAGAGGCACTGACCGCACCTTTTGGCACGCCTGCCTTTCCATGTGCTTTACAGCAGGTAAAAACATTGTTTTGCCACAGCGCCATGTCAACGCAGTGCGGGGATAAACTGCCATGTATGCATTATGTGGCCATGTGCCCCCCTGCGGGGAAATGACGGTATGACAAATTAGGCCGTTCCTTTCCTGCCTGAATAGGCTATTGCGTTGTGCTGCATCTGTCGGAGGTCCTACCGTATGTTCCTTTCCCGTTTTATTGCCGCGGGTGTTCTTGCCGCGGGCGTTCTGCATAGTTCCGTTACCTTTGCCGCCAGTCCGTGCGGCCACTCCCCCGCGCATGAGGCATTCAACGTGCAGGGGCTTAAAAGCGAACTGATGGTTACGGCTCTCTCCTGTAGCGCACAGGATCGCTACAATGCGTTTGTTGCCAAGTTCCGCACTGTTCTGCTGAACGAGGAAGACAAGCTTAACGGCTACTTCCGGTCCACTTACGGCCGCAGCGCACAGCGCGAACATGATGATTACATTACACAGCTTGCCAATGTGCAGTCCGAACGGGGCTTGCAGTCCGGCACCATCTTCTGCCAGCAGCGCATGGCCATGTTTGATGAAGTCAATGCTCTGGATAACGGGGAAGACCTCTCCAATTATTCCGATGCCAAAGACGTGACCCAACCGGCATCGTTCGAAACCTGCGCAGCACCAACCACCACGCGTGCTCCTGTACGCCGCCGGGCCTCCCACAAGGCCGCATAATGCTGTGCAACCATGGGCGGCAACCGGGCTTTTAATGCTCTGGCCGCCTCTGGTGCTTGACGAATCAACGCCAAAGCGGGACAGACTTCCCGCATGAGCGATCTGTTTTCCGCCCCCACACCGTCCCGCAAATCCGCCAGTACGCCCGCCCGCCCCAAAGGGCCGGAAAACGAGGCGTATGATGCCAGTGCCATTGAGGTGCTGGAAGGGCTGGAACCTGTCCGGCGCAGGCCCGGCATGTATATTGGCGGAACGGATGAAAGTGCGCTGCACCATCTGGCAGCCGAAATTCTTGATAACTCAATGGACGAGGCCGTAGCAGGCCACGCCAATACCATTGACGTGCATCTGGCTCCGGGCAACAGGCTGTCGGTCAGGGATAATGGGCGGGGTATTCCTGTTGACCCGCACCCCCGTTTTCCAGACCGTTCCGCGCTGGAAGTCATTCTGACCACCTTGCACGCAGGCGGTAAATTCTCAGGCAAGGCTTATGCCACGTCTGGTGGGTTGCATGGCGTTGGGTCGTCTGTTGTAAACGCCCTTTCTGCCCATATGGATGTGGAAATCGCCCGGGACCGCACCTTGTGGCAACAGTCCTACGAACGCGGCAAACCTGTAACCCCCCTCCAGAAAGCCGGGGCAGCCCCCAACCGGCGGGGGACGCAAATTACATTCCAACCCGACCCGGAGATTTTTGGCACGCATGTGTTTGTGCCTGCCCGCCTGTACAAGCTCTGCCGTTCCAAGGCTTTTCTGTTCCGTGGTGTAACCATCCGTTGGTCGTGTGACCCCTCCTTGATCAAAACCGGGGATGACACGCCAGCCGAGGCTGTTCTGCACTTCCCCGGTGGTCTGGCAGACAGTCTGGCGGACGAACTCGGCCCCAATGCCCCCCTGCTGGCTCCGTTCTGGTCGGGCGAGGCACCTCTTCCCCCACAGGCGGATGGGGCCGATAATGGCAAGGTCGAATGGGCCGTCGCTTTTTTGGAAAACGGTCCTGCCTCCCTTATCTCGTACTGCAACACCATTCCGACTCCATTGGGTGGTACGCACGAAACGGGCTTTCGTAATGCCCTGCTCAAGGGGCTGCGGGCATGGGGCGATCAGCGCTCCATAAAAAAAGCGGCAAGCATTACCGCAGAAGATATTCTGGGCATGATCGCGGCCTGCCTGTCTGCCTTTATCCGCGACCCACAGTTTCAGGGCCAGACGAAGGAAAAACTGACCACGGCTGAAGCCAGCAAACTGCTGGAAACCGCTCTACGTGACCGCTTTGACCACTGGTTGGCCCAGAATCCGCCACAGGCGGATGCTCTTCTCAGCTTTGCTATTGAACGCGCGGAGGAGCGCCTGCGCCGCCGCGAGCTCAAGGACACGCCGCGCAAAAGCGCGACTCGCCGCCTGCGGCTGCCGGGCAAGCTGACCGACTGCACCAGAGAACACGCTCCCGATACCGAAATTTTTCTGGTGGAAGGGGACTCCGCAGGAGGGTCAGCCAAACAGGCCCGAAACCGAGAAACACAGGCCGTTCTGCCTCTTCGCGGAAAAATTTTGAACGTGGCCAGTGCAACCACGGAAAAACTACGGGCAAATCAGGAGTTGCGCGACCTGATCGAAGCGTTGGGTTGCGGGTCGGGCGAACGATTCGACCTGACCAAGCTACGCTACGGCCGCGTTATCATCATGACTGACGCCGATGTGGACGGAGCGCACATTGCCTCCCTGCTCATGACGTTCTTCTACCGTGAACTGCCCGAACTGATTCGCAACGGGCACCTGTACCTTGCACAGCCACCGCTATACCGGCTCACACAAGGGGCTTACAGCGTGTACGCCATGGATGATGCGGACCGAGAACGCAAAATGGCAACTCTGGCCAAAAAACGCGGCAAAATTGATGTCTCGCGTTTTAAAGGGCTGGGAGAAATGCCACCAGCGGATCTGAAGGAAACAACAATGGCCCCCCGTAGCCGCACCCTGCTACGCGTAGTGGCCCCGCCAGAAGACCGCCTAAGCACGCGCGAACGTGTGGAAAGCCTGATGGGCCGCAAGCCCGAACTCCGCTTTGCTTTTATTCAGGAACATGCCCGCTCGGTTGATGAACTGCTGGATATCTGACCCCCTGCTCCCCCGGCGTGGGTTACCCCACGGCCTGCCGTAAAGTGACCAATCCATGAGTATGCCTACTTCTTCGGTGCGAGGTCGCTTTGCGGCTCTAGCGCAGGTTATTGGAGGAATGCTCTGCCTGCAGTTTGGGTCTTCCTACGCCAAAATGCTGTTCCCCACTTTTGGGGCAACCGGAATGCTGGGGCTACGCACCTTTTTTGCCGCCATTATGCTCATGGTCTTTTTCCGGAGCTGGCATGCCATCTCGCGCAGGGTGCTGCTTCTGGTATTGCCTTATGGGCTGTCGCTCGCAGGTATGAACTATTTTTTCTACCTTGCTCTGGGCCGCCTGCCGCTAGGCACAACCGTAGCTCTGGAATTTACCGGCCCTCTTGTCCTGTCTTTTATTCAGACACGGCGCTGGAGCGACGTTGTCTGGACCAGCCTGACCCTTATGGGACTTGTGCTGCTCCTGCGGCCCGAATCAGCCATAAGCCCGGACCTTCTGGGTATTCTGTTTGCGCTGCTCGCTGCCGCATTTTGGGCGCTGTACATTCTTTTTGCCCATAACCTTGCTGGCAAGCTGCCATCTGGTCAGGCGTGTTCCCTTGGAATGCTCTGTGGTGCGGTTGCGGTTTTTGTACCCTGCACGGCACCAGCCCTGTGGACGGGCCTGCACACCCCTACCCTGCTTGGGCTGAGTGTTCTGGTCGCGCTGTGTTCTTCTGCCCTGCCTTACGCCTTGGAAATGCAGGCCATGCAAAAACTCTCAGCCCGGGAGTTTGGGGTTCTGTGCAGCCTGGAGCCTGTTTCGGCAGCACTGGCGGGCGCCATGCTGCTGCACGAAATTCCGTCCTTCCTCCATGTATGTGGTATTTTATGTGTGGCATCGGCCTCTGTTGGTACCGTGCTTACACCCCAGCGTACACGCCCCACACCGCAGGAAGGGCCGGTTCTTCCAGACTAAAGACTAACCGGCCGTAACCTCCCCAGCAAAGGCGGGTGCGCCCTTAAACCCGGTTTATCTTACTGGCTAGCCAGATGAAGAACCGGGTTCTGCACGGAATACGAGGCAACATCGCCCATATTGGCGTGCACAGCCTGCATGACCATAGGGTCAAACAGCCGGGTAAAGGTGCTTGGGTGCACCCCCATCCACAGCGTAAGCACGGCCAGCGGAGCCAGCACCGCAATTTCCCCGACCGTCAGGTCACGGAGCAGCCCAACCGTACCACGTACGCTGCCAAACAGTACCCGACGATAAAGCGAGAGCATGTAAACAGCCCCCATGATCATGGTGCCACCAGCCAGTAGCGCAACCCAGATGGACACATGCACGGCCCCCATCAGCACCAGCAGTTCTCCCACAAAGGCACCTGTGCCGGGCAAGCCCACATTGGCCATGGTAAACAGCATGGCCAGCAGGGCAAGCACAGGCATCTGGCGCGCAACACCCCCCAGATCAGCAATCTCGCGCGTTTCTGCCCGCCAAGCCACGGCTGCTACACAAAAGAACAGTGCGGCAATAACCACCCCGTGGGAAAGCATCTGAAAGATTGCCCCATCAATCCCTTCCGCCGTGAGGGTAAACAGCCCGACTGCGATCATGCCCATGTGGGAAAAGGACGAATAGGCGATAAGCCGCTTCATATCGGTCTGGGCAAAGGCCACAAATGCCGCATACAGAATGGCCACGACGCCCAGCGCCAGCACATAAGGTGCAAACTCACGCACGGCATTGGGGAACATGAGCACGCCAAAGCGCAGCAAGCCATATGCCCCTGTTTTGGACAAAACGCCCGACAACATGGCCGAAGCAGGCGTGGGAGCCTCCGTATAAGCATCGGGCAACCATGCGTGGAGCGGAAACAAAGGCAGCTTTACGCCAAAAGCCAGCAAAAAGGCCAGAAGGAGCCAGCCCTGCAAGGAATGGGAAAAACCAGCGTGCATAAGAGCTGGAATATCGGTCGTGCCCGCGTGCAGCCACATGGTGATCAGCCCGACCAGCATGAACAGCGAGCCACCAAAGGTAAACAGGAAGAACTGGAGCGATGCCCACACCCGTTTGGCACCACCCCATATGCCAATCATCAGGCAGCCCGGAATAAGTGTTGCTTCGTAAAAAACGTAAAACAGCACCAGATCCTGAGCAGAGAACAGGCCAAACAGGGCTGTTTCCAACAACAGCATGGCGGCCACAAAGTCCCGCCCCTGTGTTTGCACGCTACGCCAGCCAGCCCCCAATGCCAAAGGCGTTAGAAAAGCCGTGAGAAGGATAAAGACCAGACTGATCCCATCCACCCCCGTATGGTAGGAAATACCATAATCGCTCAGCCACTTCAGGCGGGTTTCAAATTGCAGGCCGGGTTGCTGGGGATCAAAACCAATCCACAGCAGCACGCTCAGCCCAAAGGTTAGCAATGTAGTCCACAACCCCAACCAGCGCGCCGTGCGGTCCCGCTCCGGTCCATGACCAGGGCAAAGAAAGGCCGCAACAGCGCCTGCGAGAGGAAGATAGGTTATCAGCGAAAGCAGGATAGGCTGCACGGCTTCACACCATCCGGGTTTAATGACAGTTTTTTAAGACTGCTCCATTTTACCGTTCTAAGCCAGCATCGGGCTGTTCACGTTCCGCCGATCACCCCTATGGGCAAGGCCGGGTGCCTAACGGCGGCCAAACAACTTTTCGAGATCATTGCGGCTGAGTTTGAGCCATGTCGGCCGACCATGCGAGCAGGTTCCCGCACGGGGGGTCGCCTCCATCTGGCGGAGCAGAGCGTTCATTTCCTCTGGTGCTAACCGTCGCCCAGCCCTAATGCTGCCATGGCAGGCCATGCGGGCAATAACCGCATCCAGTTTGCCATCGAGGGACGCCATTTCGTCCGGTGCGCCGTTTTCATCCGCTTCCAGCTCGTCCGCCAGATCGCGCAGGAGGCTGACCGCATCGCTCTTGCCAAGCATGGCTGGCAAGGCGCGCACCAGAATGGAGCCTCCTCCGAACTCTTCTATCTCCACCCCGAGTCTTTCCAGCATAGGCTGGCGGGCCAGTAGCAGGTCCTGCTGCACACGTGGCAGATCTATAACATCTGGCACCAGCAAACGCTGGGCTTGTACGCGCCCGCTCAAATACTGCTCGCGCAGGCGTTCGTGCGTTAACCGCTCGTGAGCGGCATGTTGGTCCACAAGAACCAGACTCCCGTCCGCCGCAACGGCCAGAATATACATATCCAGCACCTGCGCCACAGCAGCACCTAGCGGGTGTTCTGGCCCAACCTGAGCCATGCCCCTTTCCGCCATGGCCGCAGCGGCAGCATCTGCCCGGCCCTCGCCCACGGCCTGTGCGTTTTCAACACCCGTCGCGGCAAAAGACACTGTGCCTGAAGCAAGGGGCAGCGTGCGGGCAGATGGTGTATCCCCAAACATCAGGCGCGGTTCCGCCACGCCTGATACCGGATGTGTGGTGGCCGCATGGATTGGCGCGGGTGCCGGAGCAGCCTGCCCCTGCTCCGGCGGGTACCAGATGCGGGTCGCCCTGGGTGCGGACGATAAAACCGGTCGTACACCCGCAATACCGGCTCCATGTTCCAGAGCACGCTGGAGTGTACCAATGACCAAAGACCGCACAGACGCTTCATCTGCAAAACGGAGTTCTGTTTTGGCAGGATGGACGTTTACATCCACCTGTTCAGGCGGAACGCTCAGCATAAGTGCAACCACAGGATGACGCCCCGGCTCAATAACCCGCCGGTAGGCCACACGCACAGCGGTTTTGAGCACGGGGTCCACCACCGGACGCCCATTAACCAGCATAAACTGCCCGTTAGCCGTGGAGCGATGCACAGAGGGCGGGCAGATAAAGCCGGTCAAGGTCATGCCATCACGCACGCCATCTATGCTCAGGAACCCATCTGCCTCGCTGGCATCCAGCAATGCTGCGGCGCGGGCGGCCATATCCTGCGATGGCAGATCAAGCACCTCGCGCCCATCCAGCACAAACCTGAACGCAGTCTGCGGCACGGCCAGCGCCAGACGGCGCACCACACTCTCTACATGTCGCCCTTCCACACGGGCGCTTTTTAAAAACTTGCGGCGCGCGGGCGTGGCAAAAAACAGGTCTTCGACCACAACGCTGGTGCCAAATGCCCCTGCTACCGGTTCGGGCGCATATGTTCTGCCCCCTTCAACCCGAATACGCCATGCCCCCTGCGCCCCCTTTGGGCGGGAGGTAATGCTCAACCGCGCGGCCGCTCCAATGGAAGGCAGCGCCTCCCCCCGAAAACCGAGGGTGTTGATATGCACCAGCGTTTCGTCCCCCAGTTTGGAGGTACAATGCCGCTCAACCGCCAGCGCCAGATCTGCGGGAGACATGCCAATGCCGTCATCCGTAACAATCATGCGCTCCACACCGCCCCCGTCGAGCGCGATGCTCAAACGGCGGGCACCGGCATCTATGGCGTTTTCTATCAATTCTTTTACGGCAGCAGCGGGGCGCTCAATAACCTCGCCTGCCGCAATGCGGTTGACAATAACTTCTGGCAACCGCCGCACATGCGGATGATCGGGCAGTGTATCTGGCATAGCAGACTGTTGTGCGGGCAGGTCTGACATGGTCAGACCCTTACCCTAGCTTTTTTTGGGGTGCTGGGTGGGCGTAACGCCCTTGGTTGGAGGAGCCCCAAGTGCTGCGTTGGTTTTGAGACGGCGATTTTCTTCATCCGCATTCACAACGCCACCGGCTTTTCCCCCTTTCCAGAACATCAGCTGCTGCACAAAGCCTGTACCAGCCGCACCCAGTTCGCCCTGATCGGGTTCATCCGCTGCTGCCGTTGCCTCGTTCACCAGAATGGTCTGGCCTTCGCTGGTGTCCCCATTGGTGCCACGCAGCGCCACATCGGGGGAGATGGTTTCCAGCGCCTGCAGGCGTTCGCTTTCATCCTGCCTGCGTTCATCCCCTTTGGTGGGTTTAACCAGCTCGTCCGAAGGGGGCATGGACAGGGGGGAGCGGGTTGTTACCGTATATTCGTCTGGCAGGCTGCGTTCCAGACCGAACGCACGGGCTGCCTCGTGCCCGGAGCAGCCGCTCAGCATCATGCAGCCGCCTACCAGCAGCACCGGAGAAATCAGGGTCGAAACACGGCGCACTATCATCTGCCTTCCACTCATCCTGAAAACCGCGCACTCTGGCGCGGGCTGCCTATGCCTAAGATGTCTGCTGCTGCCCATCTGACAGAAAATTCTGCAACAGCAATACGCATACCGCGCATACTATAGCGGAGTCAGCCACATTGAACACATACCAAGACCATCCGAATGCATGTGCATGTAAAAAATCCACCACAGCGCCATAACGTACACGATCAATAACGTTACCTATGGCGCCACCGGTGACCGCCCCCACACATGCTGCGGTCAACTTGCTGGGCGTTCTGGCCATCCATACAAGCAGACAACAAGCTACTACCATTGCGATAACGGAAAACACAATCCGCCCCGCACCACCAAGCCCGCCAAACATGCCAAATGTTACGGCATGGTTCCAGACCATGGTAAAGTTAAGAAAGGGCAGCACAGCTACGGAGCCACGGGCTGGCAGGTCCAGCCCGTAGAGAATCCAGAACTTGCTAAGCTGATCCGCCGAGAGAACCAGCATCAGAACAAGCAGCCCTGTTCCTATGGGCCGGAGCATGAACGGCCTGTTCACGCGCCCTCCTGCACCGCTGTGCTCACAAAGCCGCTCTGGCCCACCACATCCGCACAACGCAGGCACAGACCCGGATACGCGGGGTTAGACCCGGTTTCGGGCAGGACCTTCCAGCAGCGGGCGCATTTTTCACCCTCTGCCACGCGGACCACAGGCGCACCATGCAGGTCGCCTCCTTCATCCCCGTCCACATAAATGGAGGAGGATGTGGGGTCGATCACGACCTCCACGTGGGAGACAATGGCCAGTTCGCCCCAGTTTACACCCGCGAACAAAGCCGCTTCCTCTTCCGACAGGGTCAGTTCCACCTGCGCTTGCAACGAGGAACCAATAGTGCCAGCACGGCGCGCGCCTTCGATTTCGGTTGTAATAATCCGGCGCACGGAACGGATACGCGTCCAGCGTTCTTCCAGTGCAGGGTCACTCCATTCCACCGGCAGATCGGGAAAGGACTGCTCGTGCACACTGGCCTCTTCGCCAA
The DNA here is from genome assembly GCF_000964225.1 of Acetobacter syzygii. GTDB lineage: Bacteria > Pseudomonadota > Alphaproteobacteria > Acetobacterales > Acetobacteraceae > Acetobacter > Acetobacter syzygii. Next base: position 54,117 of record NZ_BAMZ01000009.1, read on the forward strand.
ATCGGGCTGTCCATGCTTCTTCCGCCGTAAAAACCAGCACCGGAGCCAGCCATGTGGTCAGGCAACGGTGTAGCACATCCAACACCGTACGCACGGCACGGCGCGTAAGGCTGGATGGCGCATCGCAGTACAGTGCATCCTTACGGATATCAAAGTAGAAAGCAGACAGATCGGTGGTGCAGAACCCATGCAGGGCGGGGTACACCCCAACCCATTCATGGGTTTCTACTGCACGGGTCACCAGCCCACCCAGTTCCGTCAGCCGGTGCAGAACCCAGCGCTCAAGTTCGGGCAACTGGTCGTAGGGTACGACTTCCGCATCGGTAAAACCATCCAGCCCACCCAGCAGCCAACGCAGCGTATTCCGCAGGCGGCGATACAGTTCACCCTGCTGCTTGAGAATTTCCTTACCAATTCGCAGGTCATCATTGGTATCGGAATTCATCACCCACAGGCGCAGCACGTCTGCCCCCATGCTGTCGTTAACATCCTGCGGCGCAATAACATTGCCCAAGGACTTGGACATTTTGCGCCCCTGTTCGTCCAGCACAAAGCCATTGGTTACCAATGCCTTGTAGGGCGAGACTCCCCGTGTGCCCACGCTCTCCAGCAAAGAGGACTGGAACCACCCACGGTGCTGGTCCGACCCTTCCAGATACAGGTCAGCGGGGAAGTTCAGTCCCGGACGCCCCAGCACAAAGGCATGGGTCGAGCCACTTTCGAACCAGACGTCCACAATATCGAACACCTGTTCGTACTCGTCAGGTTTGTACGCATCCCCCAGAAAGCGCGCAGGTTCCGATGTGTACCAGGCATCCGCCCCTTCGGAGCGGAATGCGTCAACCACACGCTGCATAACTGCGGGGTCACGCAGGACCTCGCCTGTGCGTTTTTCCACAAACACGGCAATGGGCACGCCCCATGCACGCTGGCGGCTGATGCACCAGTCCGGCCGGGTGCGAATCATGGACGTCAGGCGGTTGCGGGCCTGAGCAGGCACAAAGGTCACATTTTCCAACGCTTTAAGCGCATTCTCACGCAGGGCGTTCTCACCATCCATCCGGATGAACCACTGCGGGGTCGCACGGTAGATAACCGGAGCACGCGACCGCCATGAATGAGGGTAGGAATGCACAATCTGCCCCCGACCGACCAGCCCGGCCGGTGCCGTGCCAGCAGCATTGGCACGCTCCATAACGCTTGTTAGCGTGGCACAGACCACATCCGCCGCTTTGAACACATGCACCCCGGCAAAACCCGGAACCCACGGGGCATATGTACCATCATCCTGCACGGTTTCGGGCACATCCACGCCATTGGCGCGGCAGAGCATGAAGTCATCCTCACCATGGGCGGGAGCCTGATGCACAAGGCCGGTCCCGGCATCCGTGGTTACAAAGTCCCCCGCCAGCATGGGCACATCAAAATCATACCCGGCACCACGCAGAGGGTGGGCACACACGGCACCTGCCAGTGCACTACCGGGGAGGGTGTACAGCACATGGTGCGCGTTTACATGCGCCTGGTCGCAAAAGGACTCGACGAGTGCTTCAGCCACCAGCACACGGGCACCGGGTTCCAGCATGGCGCCTTCGGCTGTTTCATCCACCCGCAGGACCACGTAGGTGATCTCCGGCCCGTAAGCCAGCGCCCGGTTGCCCGGAATGGTCCACGGTGTGGTGGTCCAGATTACAACGGACACATCGGCCAGAGCATGAGCTGGTGTGGGGTCCTTGACGACCGGGAACGCGACCAGAATGGTGGTGGAGGTGTGGTCGTGGTATTCGATTTCAGCTTCAGCCAGAGCGGTTTTTTCAACCGGGCTCCACATCACCGGGCGCAAACCACGGTACAGCTTGCCATTGAGCAGGAAGCGGCCAATTTCCTCCACAATCGTTGCTTCGGAGGAAAAATCCATCGTAGCGTAGCGGTTCTGCCATTCGGCCTGCACCCCCAGCCGCTGGAATTCCTGCATCTGAATATTCAGCCAGTTCGCAGCGTAGCTCCGGCATTCCGCCCGGAATTCCAACACGGGAACGGAATCCTTGTCCCGCTTGGCTTTGCGGTAACCTTCTTCCACTTTCCATTCAATGGGCAGACCGTGGCAGTCCCAGCCCGGTACGTAACGCACCGCATAACCTGCCATGCGGTGGGCGCGGTTAATAACGTCCTTGTTGATCTTGTTCAGCGCATGACCAATGTGCAGGTTCCCGTTTGCGTAGGGCGGACCATCATGCAGTGTAAAAACCGGGCGGCCCTCGGCCTGCTGCTTCAACCGTTCATCCAGACCGCCTGCACGCCATTTTTCAAGCCATTTGGGTTCCTGCTGGGGCAGGTTGCCACGCATGGGAAAAGTGGTCCGTGGCAGAAACACCGTATTACGATACTGGTCGGCCAGGGTGGTCTTGTCGGGTTCGCTGCTCGATGAGGTCATGGGAGGCTGAGGTCACTCTGGTTCGGGTTCATGGCATGGGCTTTGGGCACCATGCCACCTTGGTCGTTACTGTCTTATCAAAAAGGAAAAGCTCAGGGTCAAGCACCAAACCGGGCAGCACTGTTCAACCCGGCCCTGCCCATGCCCTTCTGCTCAGCTCCGGGGGGCACCTGCGTCCAGAACCTTCCGGGCCTGCGCTGCATCCTGCTCAATCTGGTTTTTTAGCGCATCCAGTCCGGCAAAACGCTTTTCCTCGCGCAGCAGACTATGCAATGCGACCGAGAGTTCCTGCCCATACAGGTCCCCCTCAAAGTCAAACAGATGCGCTTCCAGCCGGCTTTCCTGCCCATCATTAATGGTTGGACGGCGGCCTATGTTGGCAACCCCCCGGTGTGTCTGCCCATCTGGCAATCTGACCGTAACCGCATACACACCCCGTGCAGGCTCCAGATGTCGCCCAAGCGGAATATTGGCGGTGGGAAAGCCCAACAACCTGCCGCGCTTGTCGCCATGCTGCACTGTCCCGCGGATGCACCATTTGCGGCCCAGTTCCTCCGCAGCCTCCTCGGGGTAACCATCCTGCAGCAAGCGCCGAATGCGTGAGGAGGAAAAAGGCCCTCCGGCATCTGCCAGAGCCTGCACGGCAGTAAAGCCCATACCCAGCTCGTGCGTACGTTCCGCCAGAAATGCCACATTGCCGCCCCGTCTGTGCCCAAAGGCAAAATCCGGGCCACATCCCACATGGCGCAGATGGAGCGCACCATGCAGAACATCCTCCACAAACTGTTCGGCGGTCAGTTCGGAAAAAGCCTTGTCAAACCCGATCTGAAAAACATGGCGGACCCCTACGGCCCGCAATGCCTCCAGCCGTTCGGCGGAAAGCGTAAGCCGGAATGGCGGGTCCTGCGGCCGGAACAGCTCGCGCGGATGTGGCTCAAACGTAACCACTGCGGGCGGCAGGTCAGGCCGGGCCGCAAAAACCGAGCGCAGCAAATGAGCATGACCGAGGTGCACACCATCAAAATTACCCAGTGCGGCGGCACAGCCATGTGCCTCTGCGGGGATGTCCCGCCAGTTGGTGTGCAGGCAGATTGTCACGACCCTTTATGCTCCTTCGGGCAGACCGAACAGATGGGCTGCCTCGGGCAGGCTGGCCGCAACACGGTAATCCGCATCCGCTACGGTTCCATCCTGCGGGCGGGCAATCTGGCAAACCTGCAACCCGGCCTGCGCGGCCGCAGCCAGTTCCGCCACAACATCGGACAAAAACAGCACGTCCGCCGGGTTCCAGCCTGCCTTACCCACAATGGCGCTATAACTTGCGGCCTCGCGCTTACCACCCATTTTAAGGTCAAAAAACGCACTGAACAAAGGCGTGACATCCCCTTGCTCCGTGTAGCCATAAATCAGTTTTTGCGCAGCTTCCGAACCAGAGGAATAGACTGCCAGCGTTATGCCCGCAGCCTTCCATGCCCGTAGCACAGGCACAACATCGGCATACAGGTCTGCCACCAGCTCGCCCTGACGGTACCCCTGCTCCCAGCATAGCCCCTGAAGGCTTTTAAGCGGGGCAACCTTGGCATCCGCATCCATCCAGCGTTCAAGCTGTTCGGCTACCGGCACACCGGGCGCAAGCTGCGCGGTTTCCGCCAGAGCCTGCCTGACAACCGGATTATCAGACTGCTGGACCAGCAAGGCTGGCAGATGGGTGCGTGCGTAAGGGAAAAGGACTTTGTGTACAAAAGCCACAGGCAGGGTGGTGCCCTCAATATCCAGCAGCACCACGCGTGGCGTGTTTGAGCCCGTATTCTGCATCATGGTCCAATCTGTTCAGCTGGAAAAGGAAGGGAACTGGCGGGCAATATCCGTACCCGTATAACGGGCAACCCAGCCTTCCTTGTGGGTAAAAATGCGCAGGGTCACCATATCGGGCTGCGGGCCCGCATCAAACCAGTGTTTATACCCTTCTGGCACAGAGATCAGATCGCCCTGTGTGCATTCCACATCGTACACCCGGTCATCGATGTGCATGATAAAATGGCCCCCACCATGCACAAAAAACCGCACCTCATCCTCGCTGTGCGTATGCTCGGACAAAAATTTGCTCCGCAGGGCCTCCTTGTTGGGAGTCTGGGCATTAACGCGCAGTACATCCGCCGAGCCTGCCCCTGTTTCCCCCATCAGCTTATCCAGCCAAGGGCGGTAAGTCGCCAGAACCGTAGCCTCGTCCGCATCTTTGGGGGGAGGTGCCACTGCATCCCACCGTTCAAACCGAATGCCAAACGGGGCAAGGGCTGCGGCAATTTTTTCCCCGTCCTGCGTCTGCAACAACGGCACGCCGGGGCGGTTGTCCTCAAACACACTCAGGCTACTCATTGGCCCAGATTCCTTCTTTCCAGCACACAGGCCAGCAGGAACTCCAACCCTTCCAGACGGGCGAGTGCTGCACGCATGTCCCTGCCCCACACATACACCCCATGACCGCGGATAATGTAGCCTGCTGGCATGTTGGCAAAAAACGGCTCAACCTCACGCGCCAGACGGGCAATATCCTGATCATTGGCAAACAGCGGCACCTGCACGCAGGCCTCATGCGTGGACTGACCCTCAAACACCTTCTGGACCTCATAGCCCTCCAGCGTCAGGGCGTTGGCAGGCTCGGTCATGGAAAGAACGGTAGAAGCAACAGAATGCCCATGCAGCACGGCCCCCACATTGGGCAGCAGACGGTAAACCTGACAATGCAGCAGGGTTTCCGCACTTGGCTTGTTCTGTGGTTGGTGGGGCTGCCCCGCCAGATCAACGGTTATAACGTCCTCCACACTCAGGAAGCCCTTGTGGCAACCTGAACGTGTAATGGCGATGCGCCCGTCCGGCAGCCTGCAACTGATATTGCCCGCCGTGGCCGGAACCCAGCCACGCGCATCCATCCGCTGGCCAGCGGACACAATATCCTGCGCGCCGCGGACAAAATCCGTGGTGGCGTTATCTGTCATGGCGCTTATGGCCTTCCTGGGCGTGGGTTAGTGCTGGACCGTCTTGTCCGCAGGAGCGGCCGTACGGTCGGCTGCTGGTGCGGGGGGCGGTGCAATGTGACCAGCGCCCGTCCGGGGGGCGTTATCGTCCATCGGCTCATCGTCGGCCATGTGCTTTTTGAAGGATTTAATGCCTTTGGCCATATCCCCCATGATGGTGCTGATTTTGCCGCCACCGCCAAACAACACCAGCACGACCACCAGAACAATAAGCCAGTGCCAGATGCTCAAGCTGCCCATTACACTCTTTCCTTCAAACCTTAACGGCGCGCATGTGCGGCCAGTCTGCTTGCCTTATTCGCTTTTTACATGAGGGCGAACAGGCCGCGATGCAAGTTTTTCCTTTTTAACCTGACAAACGCGCTGTTCAGCTATTTCCCGGCGTATAGGGTTCTATAAAGCCGTAGGTCGGATAAACGGTCTTGCCAAACGCATGGACCGGGGACCACCACACCCGCACCCGCGTCCAGTCATTTCTTGGAGAGACATCCTGCACGGGGGCATGGCGGGTTACTTCCCCCGGCTCCCAGTTTGCATGATCGACCAGAACCAGACGGCTACTGCGCACCTCCCGCACAACCGAAACATGGCCCGATGGCAACCGGCGTGTGGCACGGAATACCAGCACATCGCCCTCTCTGGGGCGGGGGCTGCGCGCATATTGCCCTTTTGCCTGCCACCACCATGATGCTGCATCCCCACGCAGGTTGATGTCGGAATGGTCCCGGGCATAGGGCGCGCACTGCACGGCCCCACGCCAGCTACCATGGCCACCCCCCGCACAGGCTGCCAGAAGCAAAGGCAAGGCAAGGCAGACCCACCGCCCGATCACGACTCGGCCCTTAAACGATCCATCCAGTCCTCTGCCTCATCGGCTTCCATCTCCAGCGCCCGCTGGGCAACATCACGCGCAAAGCCTGCGCGGGCCAACACACCAAGGGCACGGTTCTGCCGGGCCAGTGCAGCGGCATCCTCCTCCTCACACTCCGGGGCGGAGGAAAGGGCAAATGGCCCAAGCCTGCGCTTGCGGGCCAGCACCAGAGCTGCGCACAGTTCCCGCTCCGTGGAGCCAAGCGTTCCCACGGCGGTTTCCAGTGCCTCATCGCGCAATTCCGGGGCCACGCCTTTGGCCGCCAGATGCGCCTGCACCGCACGCCCGGAGCGCCCGGAGCGAACAAGCCGCCGCACGCGGGAACGGGCAAAAACAGCATCATCCACCGCACCAAGGCGCACCATATCGTCCACAACCTCAGCCACTACAGACTGCAAGGCCGCCACCTGTTCGGCCACAAGGTCCGGGCAGTCCCCCGCACGTATGGCTTTTTGTGCCCAGCGGGCCAGCCGGCGCTGCAGAACCTGCTCCAGCCCCTGCCGGGTGGTGCCAAACCGTGCCAGATGCGCCAGTGCGGCCTCCCGCAGGGCCGCGCGCTGCGGAGGAGGAGTGGACTGGGGTAAGGACGCTGTATTTTCCATCGGTGCCAGTATTATGCGCAATGTTGCGCTGGCGTGCCACCTCTTCCCTCACCCCCGGCGCAACTATGCGCATAATTGGTATGCAAAATTGTCAATCCAGAAGTTTGACACCCGCAACATGAACACGGCATTATACAAAAAGCGCAACGGGCCGCCCGCTCCACCCATTTACGGTAGCGGGCGTTTTTTGTTTTGCGCTGTTCCAGACTCCCTCATTCAGGTTTGATAACCACCAACATAAAGACCGGATTCCATGATTCCTCCCCTGATGCCGACCTATAAGCGTGCCGACCTCGCCTTTGAGCGGGGCGAAGGCTCTTGGCTGTACGCATCGGATGGACGACGATTTCTGGATTTTGCGGCAGGCATTGCCACCTGCTCCATTGGTCACGCGCACCCGCATCTGGTCGAAACCATAAGCCAGCAGGCTGCACGGGTTATGCATGTCTCCAACCTGTTCCGCATTCCGCAGGCGGAACAGTTGGCTGAACGGCTTGTGGCCAACAGTTTTGCGGAGAGCGTTTTTTTCTGCAACTCTGGTGCGGAAGCCAACGAAGGCATGGTCAAGATGGCCCGTCGTGCCCAGATGATGGCAGGCCACCCCGAACGGACCGAAATCATCTGCATGGATGGTGCGTTCCACGGGCGCACGCTGGCCATGCTCTCCGCCACAGGCAACCCCAAGTATCTGGAAGGGTTTGGCACGCCGGTTACGGACTTTGTGCATGTTCCCTTTAACGATATTGAAGCCGTCAAGGCAGCCATAACCCCCCGCACGGCGGCTGTTATGCTCGAACCCATTCAGGGCGAAAGCGGCATTAAGTGCGCAAGCGTTGAATACCTGCGTGCCTTGCGCGCTCTTTGTGACCAGACCGGCGTGCTGCTGGCACTGGACGAAGTGCAGAGCGGTGTTGGCCGCACAGGTCGCCTATTTGCCCACCAGTGGGCTGGCATTACACCTGATGTGATGAGCACCGCCAAAGGGCTTGGAGGGGGCTTCCCCATCGGGGCCATTCTGGCAACCGAGACTGTAGCCAGAGCCATGACGGCAGGTACTCACGGCACTACCTTTGGTGGCAACCCACTGGCCTGTGCTGCGGCCAATGCCGTGCTGGACGTCCTCCTTGCTCCCGGTTTTCTGGATCAGGTTTGTGCCCGTGCCGCCCTGCTGGACGAACTGCTTGACAGTCTGGTGGCAGATGCCCCCGATATTTTTGAACAGCGCCGCGGCCTTGGCCTGCTGATCGGCCTGCGCTGCGTACCTGCTGTTGCAGAGGTACAGGCCGCCGCGCAGGAAGCCGGGCTGCTCTGCGTAACTGCGGGCGATAACGTACTGCGCCTTGTGCCGCCCCTGACCGTAACGGAAGAAGACTGCCGCAAGGCCGTAGCCATGCTGGTACAAGCCGTAACCAGCCTTAAAACCACGAACAAAAATAAATCAGTGCTGGAGGCAACCCCATGAGCGCCGCTCTTTCCACCTCTTCCATAACGCCGGTGCAAACGGGGCTACGCCATTTTCTGGACATCAAGGATCTGGATGCGGCAACCCTGCGCCAGATCCTTGATGTTGCCAGCAGCATGAAGCGGATGCAGCAGAACCGCCGTTTTCCGTTGCACCCACGCCAGCCACTGGCCGGGCGACAGCTTGGGCTTATCCTGTCCAAACCCTCCACGCGCACGCGGGTTTCCTTTGAGGTGGGGATGCGCCAGCTTGGGGGGGATGCCGTTGTGCTCAGCCCACAGGACATGCAGATCGGCCGGGGGGAAACACTGGCCGATACAGCGCGCGTGCTCTCCCGCTTTGTAGATGCAATTGTACTGCGGACGGGGAACACCACAAACCTGCATGAACTGGCACGCTGGAGCACCAGCCCGGTTATTAACGGACTGACCCCCAGCTCTCACCCCGTACAGATTTTGGCCGATATCATGACGTTCGAAGAACATCGTGGTCCCGTCCGTGGCCGCACGTTTGCATGGACGGGGGACGGCAACAATGTACTGGTCTCCCTGATTGAAGGGGCCGTACGCTTTGGCTTCAGGCTCCGTGCGGCAACCCCTCTCCAGATGCAGCCCCCGCAGGACGTTCTGGACTGGGCAAAGCGTGAAGGCGGTGATGTGGAGTGGATGGAAGACCCCCGCGCCGCTGTGAACAATGCGGACTGCATTGTAACAGATACATGGGTCAGCATGTCCGACTCGCACGAAGAGGCTGCCTCGCGCATGACGCGGCTGGAACCCTACCGCGTGGATACAAAATTGATGGCCCTTGCAGCCCCGGATGCCCTGTTCATGCACTGCCTGCCTGCCCATATTGGTGAGGAAGTGACACAGGACGTGTTTGAAGGCCCACACTCCGTTGTGTTTGACGAGGCCGAAAACCGCCTGCACGCCCAAAAGGGCATTCTGGCATGGACAATGGGAGGCTCCAACTGGACCTCCTTTGGCAAGGAATGAACCAATGAGTGATGCGGAAAGACCCGTTATGCCTACCTCCACGGAAGATACGCCCTCTGTTCCCGGCTGGGTTGAACCTGCACTGGACAAAATTCTGGCGACCCTTCCTTTCGGGGCGGACAAGCTGGCTCCTTTCCGCGCCTCTTATCTGGACTGCCTGGCAGGGTGTGGCCGTGCAGGCGATCTGGATATGGAGCATGATGCCTGCCGCAAGGGGATGTTGCGTGCCCTGACCGACTCACTAGGTCTCTCCCAGACTGCTGCCCGCACGCTGGAGCAGCAGCTTGAAAAACTTGAACTGGATATTTCCGCTCAGGTCTGACCGTACCCCATAGCCCAGTGCTGAAACACCACAGGCTTTGGCGTACCATCACTCCCCCCGTCCACATGGCTCAGGGGGTGACCTTTATTTTGTTATTGGCAGGATAGAACGTTTTTATGGAAAAACCGGCTTTTCTCGACCGTGATCGCCCCGATGTTCCCGGTCTGGTGGTTCCGGGCGGTGTAACGCCCTTCTATCTGGCAGGGCGTCCGGTGCGTGGGCGGCTGATCCGCCTTGGCATTCTGGCCGATGCCATGCTGACCCGCCATGACAATCCGGCACAGGTTACCGCTCTTGCGGGCAAGGCTCTGGCTCTTGTTGCAGCTCTGGCCTCCGCTCTTAAATTTCAGGGATCATTCTCGCTCCAGATCAAAGGAGACGGCCCTGTTTCCATGCTGGTTGCGGACTGTACGCACGATGGCGCACTCCGCTTTTATGCCCGCACGGATGAGGATGCCCTGAACACCCTGCTGGCCCGGAACCCCACCCCCACGGACAAGGAACTGATGGGGAACGGCTATCTGGCCCTTACGGTTGACCAGGGGCCGGATATGGAGCGCCATCAGGGTATTGTTGAAATCGCCGGGGATGATCTGGCCGCCATGGCCACACATTACTTTGCCACCAGCGAACAACATGCCTGCTGGATTATGCTGGCCTGCACAATGACCGATGCCGGCTGGCGCTCTGGGGCTCTGGTTCTCGAACGCATTGCCGGGGAGGGCGGCACGCTCGATACCTCCCCAACTGCGCCAGACGGAACCACACAGGCAGACGATAACTGGGAAACAGCCACCATTCTGGCAAATACCCTGACCGTGGGCGAACTGCTGGATGATACCCTGCCAGCACCACAGTTGCTGCACCGCCTGTTCCACGAGGAAGACCTGCATGTCAGCCAGTCACGGGCACTGGCTTTTGGCTGCCGTTGCTCCCGTGCCCGTCTGGTGGATGTGCTCCAGCGCTTCCCCGAAGATGATCTGGACCATATGTGCGTCAACAATGACACCATCGTCATGACCTGCGAATTCTGTAACAAGGATTTTCATTTTCCCCGCAAGGATATTGCGTCCGCCACGAGCTAGGGGGAACTTTACCCCCGGCGCACTGTTGACGGTGCACCCACCCCGGAGCAGATTAAACGGGGTGGATATGGCCCCTGCCACGGGGCATTGCGTTTAATAATTTGAGTTGGCTGCAAAGAGGTTGTGCCATGATGCTGTTGCCCCGTATGCGTCTTTCCCATCTGGTTGCAGCCTTTGTTCTGCCTGCCGCGCTGGCCGGGTGCGCAGGGGAAAAACCACAAACCCATTTTGCTCCCCTGACCTATGATTATCTGGGCCAGATCCACCTGAACGTGGCAACACTGGACGTGGTGGACAATTCGGTCACCAACCCCGAACCGGGTGACATTGGGTACAAATCCCCCTCCCCACCAGACCATACCTTACGGCAGATGGCCGCCGACCGACTGATTGCCACAGGCAACACAGCCGCCGCAGCCACGGCACATTTTGTTATTGATAAGGCGTTTATTCTCCACCAGCCCGGCGGCACTCTGGATGGGCAGATGAATGTGCATCTGGACATTCTCAACCCCGAAGGCCAGCGCGTTGCCTCGGCATCCGCACAGGCAACACAGACCCTTCACCCCGACCCATCGCAGGATGTGGAAAGCGCTGCCAATCTGTACGAAATTACAAAAGACATGATGCAGACCATCAATGTCGAATTTGAGTACCAGATCCGCCACTCCCTGAACAAATGGCTGGTCGATGCCGGTGGCACACCCATGAACAACGCCATACAGACCCAGTCCCTGACGGGTGCGGCCGAGGCTCCTCCTCTGGCGGGTGCCACATCAGATAATACGACCAGCCTGACGGAAACCCCTGCCAGCACAACAGCCGCCGCAACCGGCACGGCCACAACAACGGGCAGCACGGCACCAACCCCTGCGCAAGCAACGGGTACGGCAAGCACCACGGCTTCCACGGCCGCAGCAACACCTGCGCAGGAGAGTGAACCCAACGCCATTTTCCCTGCGGGAACGGATGATGGCACTGCACAAACTGCCCCCAAAAAGACACTCTCCCCCAAGGCTGGTTTTCTCAAACTCCCATCCACAGCCAAAACACAGTAATTCCAGCACCTCCGCAGCGGGCTGCCACACACGCGCATAACCGCACACGTTATGCGCGTGACGGTCAGACATTGCAGCCAGCCCCCCAGACCGCCATAAGAGGGGCATGACAACCCAGCCCCTTTTGCCCAACCTGGACCAGATCGCAAACGGCCTGCCGGTCAAGGAAATTCTGCCAGAGCTTTGCGCCCTGCTGGCCAAAGACCCAACGCAAGACCACCCTGCCAGCGCCATTGTGGTCGCCCCACCGGGGGCGGGTAAAACAACATCCATCCCACCTGTACTGGCCGCCTGCACATGGCGGGGCGAGCGTGGGCGCATCATCATGCTTGAACCGCGCAGGCTTGCTGCGCGGGCCGCTGCCCAGCGCATTGCCACCCTTATTGGGGAGGATGTGGGGGGATTTGTGGGGTTTCGCACCCGCATAGAAAGTGCCGTATCCGCCCGCACACGGATTGAAGTGCTGACCGAAGGACTATTTTTACGCCGCCTGCTGGGAGACCCCATGCTGGAGGACGTTGCCTGTGTTATTCTGGACGAAGTGCATGAACGCTCGCTGGAAGCCGATCTGGCTCTGGCTTTCTGCCTTGATCTCCAGCGGACCCTGCGTCCAGATTTACGCCTTGTCGCCATGTCCGCCACAGCCGAAACCCAACGGCTGGCAAGTCTGATGAATGCTCCGGTCCTAACCAGCGAAGGCCGCATGTTCGGGCTGGATATACACCATGCCAAAAAAGACATTGCGACTTTGCGGGATATTGCCCCTGCGACTGCCACAGGCATACGGCAGGCATTGGCCGACACAACTGGCGATATTCTGGCTTTTTTACCCGGCACGGGGGAAATACGCCGCACAGCCCAGTTGCTGGAAGGGGTTAACGCCACCGTCCTTCCATTGCATGGGGAACTGCACCCTGCCGAGCAGGCCCGTGTTCTGCGCCCCGCAACAGAGGGAGAGCGCCGGGTTATTCTGGCAACATCCATTGCAGAAACATCGCTCACTGTGCCGGGCGTGCGCGTTGTAGTCGATTGCGGCTACCGCCGTGCGCCACGGTTTGATGCCGGTGCTGGCCTTTCACGCCTGGAAACCCTGCGTATTTCCAAGGCAGCAGCCCGCCAGCGTGCTGGCCGTGCAGGGCGCGAAGCACCAGGAACAGCCTACTGCTTATGGAGCGCCCATACCCAGCGCGCTATGCCCCAACATGACCGCCCAGAAATTTTGGAAGCCGATCTGGCGGACTATGTGCTGGCAACAGCCCTATGGGCCGACACAGTTGGCACCACAGACCCGCTCCCCCTACCGGACCAGCCACCGGGCAGTGCTGTTGCCGCCGCACGGGAACTGCTGGAACAGCTAGGAGCGCTGGATCAGGCGGGGCAAATTACTACACTAGGAAAAAGCATGGCCCAACTGGGCACGCATCCACGTCTGGCCGCCATGCTCCTTGCGGCCCGTACGGCAGAAGAAGCCGCAATGGCGGCGGACATGGCGGCACTTCTGGAAGAACGAGACCCCCTGCGCCCCCGGCAAACAGCACAAGGCAGACCACCAACAACCCCTCCGGCGGATATTGGTCTGAGGCTGGACCTGATTGCAGGAGATGACCACCCCGATGCAGACCGGGCAGCACTCAGCCGCATAAGGCTGGCGGCAAAGCGCTTCCGCTCCCGCCTGAAAATACCCCAGTCCCTGCCTGCCAAAGGGAACCCTGCCGCTCTGCTGGCTGCTGGTTTTCCAGACCGTATTGCGCTGTGCCGGGGGGAACCCGGCAGCTACAGGCTGGCTAATGGCAGCAATGCGCGCCTCAAACGCGATGATGCGCTCAACCACCACCGTCTGTTGGCTGTAGCCGGGCTGCACCTGCGCACAGCCGCGGAAATCCGTCTGGCGGCGCCACTGGACCCTAACGACCTGCCGCCCCCCCTGCTCGCCCGCACCCATGAACAGGTGGAAACCACGCTCGACCCCGTATCGGGCAATATTATGGCCCGCAGACGTACACGGATTGGCTGCCTTGTACTCAAGGACAGGACCGAAAAGGTCAAACCGGAAGAGGCTGAATCGCTCCTGTTACTCCATGCACGCAACAACATGGAAACAGCATTGGACTGGACCGATGCCGTCAAACAGTTACAGGCCCGTGTAGCGCTCGCCAAGGATATGAACGCGCTCCCTGAAGGACATGCGTGCACGGAAGACAACGCGCAAGTCTGGCCCGATTTTTCCTCCCCCGCGCTGGCAGACTGTGTGGAAGAATGGCTGGCCCCTTACATGGGTGGCTGCACCTCCATTACAGCCTTGAAAAGTCTGGACATCCACACCCTCTTGCGTAACCGTTTGACCTACGCGCAATGCCAGTGGCTGGACCGGGAACTCCCCAACCACCTCCCCTTCCCCGGTGGACGGGCGGAGGTAGATTATACGCAACCCGTTCCCGTGGCTTCGGCACGTGCGCAGGTGTTTTTTGGCACAGACCAGACACCCCTGCTGGCTGGTGGACGGGTCCCCCTCCGTCTGGCCCTGCTCTCCCCCGCTGGGCGACCACAGGCGATTACGGCGGACCTTGGCGGTTTCTGGCAAGGAGGGTGGGCCGATATGCGCAGGGATATGCGCGGACGTTACCCACGCCATGACTGGCCGGAAAACCCGGCCCTTGCCCCTGCCAGACCCCGGCAACGCCCGACATAAATGCCATTGAACTGTTAAAAAAACTCCAAATCCCGCCTTAGCTGTCCAACATGGTTGCACAAGGCCGCCAAACATGGCCTAAAGTTTATATGTTTGGCTCCATGGCACTATTTTGATGAACAGACTGCTGCACGGCTTACCCTGCATGGCATTGGCTTACCTGTGCTGCACATCGCTCCTGAGCAACGATGCCGCACGGGCGGATACCCTTCCCCCATTTGCTCCGGCAGTCCCCCTTGTTGTGGCTGGGCCAGTCAGCTTTGCGCCCCTTGTGCGCAAAGTTGTGCCTGCCGTGGTGAACATTGCCGTGACCCGGGATGATTTTGCAGCAGACAACCACCACAAGCTTCCCTCCTCGGTTAAGGGCACACCACTGGAACGGCGCTACCGCGAGCGGATGCGCCACCATGGAGATGAGCTTCTGGAAGCGGGGTCGGGGTTCCTTATTGCTCCCAGCGGTATCATTGTAACCAATGGCCATGTGGTGGAAGATGCGGACACCATTACCGTCTCCCTTGCCAGCGGAAAGGAATTTACTGCAACGCTTGTAGGCGTGGACCCGCTGACGGATATTGCCGTTATCAAAATCATCAGCCCTGATCCCCTGCCATTTGTGGAATGGGGCGATAGCCGACAGGTGCAGGTCGGGGACTGGATTATGGCGGCAGGCAATCCGTTTGGTCTGGGATCTTCCGTGACCGCTGGCATTGTGTCCGCCCGCGGGCGGGACATAGGAGCCAGCCCGTTTGATGATTTTTTGCAGCTCGACGCACCAATCAACCCCGGCAATTCAGGAGGACCAACCTTTAACCTTGCCGGGCAGGTGGTTGCCCTGAATACGGCCATTGTTTCCCCCACAGGGGGGTCGGTCGGACTTGGATTTTCCATTCCATCCGAAATTGTTATCCCTATTGTGGAAACCCTGCGCCAGACCGGGCACATAGACCGCGGCTGGCTAGGAGCCACCCTGGATGATGTGGCGATTCATAATGGCACCAAGGTAACGGAAGTGGACCGCGACAGCCCGGCAGCGCGCGGCGGCTTGCGCAAGGGGGATATTATTACCATGCTTAATGGGGAGCATGTGGATACAGCCCGCGCCATGATCCGTGCGATTGCCGCCGCTAAGCCGGGGAGCAATGCAACACTGGCCATTCTACGAAACAACCACCCCCAGACCCTGAGCATACGCGTGGGTCTACGCCCCATATCCGAGGATGGCGGTTTTCATTGATCAGATCATGGCCAGCGCTTCCTTGCGCACAGGCGGCGCAAACGCTGCATCCAGTTCGGCCAGATCCTGCTCCGTTAACACCAGTTCCCCCGCAGCCAGATTAAGGCGCATGTGCTCAACCGTTCCCGCCTTGGGGATGGCCAGCATGTTGGGCTGGCGTAGCACCCATGCCAACGCAACCTGTGCGGGTGTTGCCTTGCCCTGCGATGTTGCATGGCGCGCAGCAACCTGCCCCAGTGCAGGGTTTGCCAGCAAAGCCCCACCCTGCCCGATGGGAGAATAAGCCATGGTTACAACCTGCCGCTGCTGATCTGCTGCAAGCAGGTCATATTCGACCCCCCGATGCTCCAGACTGTAAAGCACCTGATTAACCGCGCACTCCCCCACACCAGAACAGCGCTGCAGGTCCTGCATATCGTCCGTATCAAAGTTGGAAACACCCCAATGCCGGATCAGACCTTCGTGCTGGAGTGTGCGAAAAGCCTCCACGGTTTCGGCCAAAGGCACATGACCCCGCCAGTGCAGCAGGTAAAGATCCAGCCAGTCTGTTCCCAGATGTTTGAGTGAACGGCGGCAGCTTTGTGCAACGGCTTTGGCCGTGGCGTTGGTAGGCAGAACCTTGCTAACCAGAAAAACCCGCTTGCGCATGGGGGCAATAGCCTCCCCCACCAGTATTTCCGAGCGGCCATTCCCATACATTTCTGCCGTGTCCACGACCTGTACGCCATGGTCAATCGCATAGCGCAGGCTTGCTATTTCCTCCTCCCTTCGGGTGGTGGAATCGCCCATGTTCCATGTCCCCACCCCCAGTGCGGGCAGAACTGTACCATCAGACAGGGTTACGGTTGTGGCCATTGTCGGGTTTCTCCTTGTGCTAACGCACCATACGGCAACATGGAACGTTTGGTTCGAGTTCTTTTCCGCTCCATGGCAAGACTCTGTTATAGGGGATATATGACCCAGATCGGCTTTTACCACCTGACCCGCACCAGCTTGACCGAAGCCCTGCCCGTATTGCTCTCCCGTACGCTGGAAAGCGGGCAAAAAGCCGTAGTCTGGTGCACGGACAAAGCCTTGCTGGATGAGTTGGATAAAGCGCTTTGGCAGGTTTCCACCCCACGGTGGCTACCCCATGGCAGCGCAGGCATTGCCTGCCCGGACCTGCAACCCATCTGGCTAAGCACGGGGGATGACCACCCTAATGAGGGGCGTTTTCTGTTTTTAACGCAAAACAGGGAATGCGCGGAGCCAGAGCAGTTTGAGCGGATATTCGATCTGTTTGATGGTCATGACGAGACCGCAGTTGCCGCCGCACGGAAACGATGGGCACAGGCCCAAAAAGCCGGACATGATCTGGCTTACTGGCGGCAGGAAGAGAAAGGCTGGAAGCGGGCACGTTAAGTTAATAAGACCCAGCCTGCCCGGCCCTGCGGGCAGGCTGGAATATCGGGCAGGAATTAGCCCTGCTCAAACCCATTGCGCACAAAGCGGTCAAGCAGACGTACACCAAAGCCGGTTGCCCCTTTAGGCTGACCGTTTTTGGCTTTGCTGGCCCATGCCACACCGGCAATGTCCAGATGGGCCCAAGGTGTTTCACCCACAAAACGCTTGAGGAACTGTGCCGCGGTAATGGAACCGCCTGCACGGCCGCCACTAATGTTCTGCATATCCGCAATATCGGACTTCAGCAGGGCATCATATTCCTTGCCCATAGGCATCCGCCACAGCTTTTCCCCCGTAAAGGCACCGGCATCTGCCAGACCAACGGCCAGTGCATCATCATTGGAGAACAGGCCTGCGTATTCATGACCAAGCCCAACAATGATCGCCCCGGTCAGGGTCGCCAGATCCACCATGAGGCGAGGGGCAAAGCGGTCGCGCGCATACCACAGCACATCGGCCAGAACCAAACGGCCCTCGGCATCGGTATTCAGCACTTCAATCGTCTGGCCAGATGCACTGCGCACCACATCCCCCGGACGCTGGGCTGTGCCGGACACCATGTTTTCGACCAGACCAACCAGACCGACCGCGTTAACCGCAGCCTTGCGCAGCGCCAGTGTGGTCATAAGCCCGGTCACCGTGGCAGCCCCGGCCATATCCCACTTCATGTCTTCCATGCCAGCGGCGGGTTTGATGGAAATACCACCCGAGTCAAAAGTAACCCCCTTGCCCACAAAGGCCAGAGGAGCCTCGCCTTCCTTGCCGCCGTTCCAGCGCATTACAACCATGCGCGGCTCATTCGCACTGCCCTGTGCCACACCAAGCAGAGCACCAAAGCCCAGCGTGGTCATGGCGGCACGGTCCATGACTTCCACTTCCAGCCCATGGGCACGCAGGGTCGTCGCACGTTCGGCAAATTCTGCCGGGGTCAGCACGTTGGCCGGTTCGCTCACCAGGTCACGCGTCAGCACGACGCCGCGCGCCACAGCCTGCAGGGAAGGCCACAGTGCTTCGGATACGCTTGCGTGCTCGCCCAGTACGGCCAGATCGGCCAGCCGGTGTTTTTTATCCTCTTCAGCCGCGGTTTTCTGGTACAGACCAAAATGGTAAGCCCCCAGAACCGCACCCAGCGCCACATGGGCAGCCAGCTCGCCGGACAAATCGCCCACAGCCAGAGCGGCAGCGGGCGCACGGCTTAACAGCGATGCAGCAAGACCACCGGCCTTTTCCGCCACCCAGGCATCCACATCGGCAGATTTGCCAAGCCCGACCAGCACAACGCGTTCAAACTGGGCAGAGGGAGCCAGAACAACACAGCTTGTTCCATCCTTACCCTTAAACCCGTCCGCTTCGGCGCTGCGGCTTAATGCGCCATGGGTTGCCTTATCAACTGCGTGAAAAACCGCAGACCGCGCGTCACCTTCGGGCACCAGAATAGCCAGCGCGCCACCTGTGGGCTGTGTCTGGGTGGAAAATGAAATCTGTAGCATGGTTCTGACCGATCTCCCTGAAAACCACATCTTTTCTGCCTAAGTCTCCCTCCCTGTCTTGGCAATAGCCACACAGACCCGCATTCCCATATTGCACGATAAACACGCAGGAACGCATGACAGGGCATGACGGCAGCCCCAAGCTGGCGTATGCTAGGAGCATGACCATCCTTGCAGATAAAGACCTGCTGGCTCTTGCCGCCAGACTGGCCGATGAAGCCGCCGAAATCATCCGTACCATCCGTGCGCGTGGTTTTGAAACCGTGACCAAGACCGACTCCTCCCCGGTAACGGAGGCGGACCACGCTGCGGAAGCCCACATCCTGCGGGGGCTACGCGCGGCAACACCCTACATTCCCGTTATTGCGGAAGAAGAAGTTGCCGCTGGTCTGCAGGCCTCAGCCACGCCATCCTACTGGCTGGTGGACCCGCTGGATGGCACGCGGGAGTTTGCCGCCGGACGGGATGATTTTACTGTTAACATCGGTCTTGTTCGTGATGGCCATGCCGTGCTGGGCGCAATGGCCCTGCCAGCCTACCACCAGCTCTATACCGGAGGCGTGGGACTTGGCGCACACCGCACGGACAAGCAGGGCACACAGGCCATTCATACACGCAAGCCCCCTGCGGAAGGGCTGACTGTTCTGGCATCGCGCCATCATGCGGATGATACGCGTCTGGCCGAATACCTGAACAACCAGCCCATTGCGCATTTGGGCAATATTGGCTCGGCAGTAAAATTTGCACGTGTTGCGGAAGGGCTGGTGGACCTGTACCCCCGCCTTGGCCCAACCATGGAGTGGGATACGGCTGCCCCGCAGGCCATTGTGGAAGCCGCAGGTGGCCATATTACTCTCCTTGATGGCGCACCCCTTATTTACGGCAAGGCAGGCTGGAAAAACCCACCTTTTGTCTGTACCGGAACACGATAAACAGGGTAGCCCCGCCGTAGCCTCTTTACGCAGGGTGCTCCTGTTGCCAAAACACTGCCAGCCTCACTGATCGGCCTACGGATTGCACCCTGTTGCCATGAGAAAACCATGACCAGACGTCTGGATGCCACCGAAAGCGGCATTGCCACAGCCGCAAGCATACTCCGTGCTGGCGGCCTTGTGGCGTTTGGCACGGAAACCGTTTACGGGCTTGGTGCGGACGCCAGCCAGCCGGAGGCTGTAGCCCGTATTTTTGAAGCCAAGAACAGGCCCCGCTTTAACCCGCTGATCAGCCACTTTGCCCATGCTCAGGCAGCTTTTACGCAGGTTGTGCCAAATCCGCTGGCCCTGCGGTTGGCGCAGACCTTCTGGCCCGGACCGCTCACACTTATTCTCCCCCGTGCGCCGGGTTGCATTATTAGCGATCTGGCGGCCGATGGATTGTCCAGTCTGGCCGTGCGTGTGCCTGCCAATGAGGTCGCCCGCGCATTGCTGGAACTGGTGGACCGCCCCATAGCGGCCCCTTCCGCCAATCGCTCTGGCCGTATCAGCCCGGTTGATGCCGCACATGTGCTGGAAGAACTCGACGGCAGAATAGACGCCGTGCTGGACAGTGGCCCCTGCACCGTTGGGTTGGAAAGCACCGTGGTGGACCTGACAGACCCACAAAACCCATGCCTGCTGCGCCCCGGTGGTGTAACGCTGGAAGAGCTGCAGGCCATCTGCCCGCAGATAAACCTGCCGCAGACCACGCATGATGTAGCCCCCCATTCCCCCGGCCGTATGATCTCGCATTACGCCCCGCACCTCCCCGTCAGGCTTGATGCCCTGCATGTTCAGGCGGATGAGGCTCTGCTGGCCTTTGGCGCACCCCGTGCCACTCAGGCTCCCCTTGTATGGAACCTGAGCACCAGAGGTAATCTGGAAGAGGCCGCAGCACGGCTGTTTACCGGCCTGCGTACACTCGACCAGGAAGGGCAGGCATTAGGGTTAAGCCGCATTGCCGTGCAGCCCATTCCCCAGTACGGTCTGGGCCGCGCCATTCAGGACCGTTTGAACCGCGCTGCCGCCCCCCGCCCGCAAAACGGCACACAGGGGAGCATTCCATGACCGAGATTGACCCCAAGGAACTCAAAATCCTATCGGACATTCTGGCTCTGGTGCTTGAGGAGCACCCCGGTCAGTCGGACAATGCCTTGCAGGCCCTGCGTAACCGGGCCCGCAAAAACAGCACAACAGGTGGTGCCCTCAAAAACCTGTTCCAGACCATTGCGGCCAACCCGTCCAAAGCAAAAACTGCGGCACGGCAAGCCAGCACACGGGCCTCGGCCAGCAAGGCCAAATCTACGGACATGCCTGACCAGTACCGCATACAACTGCGCGAAATGGCCGATAGCATTACCCGGCTGGACCGCAACTTACGGGTTGCCCACTCGCAGAACGAAACGCTCAAATCCGAACTTTACCTGACCCAGAAATCCCGCGCGGAACTCCAGACTCATCTGGCAACACTCCAGTCCAGCGCACGCAACAAAAAGCCGGTAACCATTGCCATTAGTCTGCTTGTTGGCTTGCTGGTTGGCGTTGCCGGGTCGCAGGCGGCGCATGTCCTGCGCCCCGCACCCGCCCATACTGTAGCCGATAACACGCATTATCTTTACTAAAGGGCTGCCAGTCGGCCTTTTTTGTCTTTTTGTGCTTTTGCAGGGAAAACCAGAGCCATGCCACAAACGCCCCTTGCCCCGCCCCTCCATGATGCGCTGGTGCAAATTCTTGGTCCATCAGGCGTGCTGACCAACCCTGCGGATACAGAAGCCTTTTGCGTGGACTGGCGCGCACTTTACCATGGCCGCTGCGCAGCCGTGCTGCGCCCTGCCAATACCGAAGAATGTGCAAAAGTCATTGCCCTGTGCCACGAATACAATGTGCCCATGGTGCCGCAGGGTGGAAACACCAGCATGGTTGGTGGCGCAACCCCGGATGCAACCGGGCAGGCGGTTGTTATTTCCACCACCCGCATGAACCAGATCCACAGCATTGACCATGCAGACCTGAGCATGACCGTAGATGCAGGTGTGACCCTTAAAGCAGCACAAGATGCAGCCAGTGCGCAGGGTTTGCTGCTCCCCCTATCCATCTCTTCCGAAGGGTCGGCGGATATTGGTGGTATTCTGGCAACCAATGCAGGCGGCAACAACACGGTGCGTTATGGAAATGCACGGGAACTGGCCCTTGGCCTGAAGGCCGTACTGCCCGATGGCAGTGTGCTGGACCTTATGCGCAAGCTGCGCAAAGACAACACCGGTTATGCCCTGCGCCAGTTACTTGTAGGGTCGGAAGGTACACTGGGCCTTATTACGCAGGCGGTTATTCAACTACAGCCCGCCCCCCGCTCGCGCGAGACGGCTCTTTGCGCGGTGGAAAATACCCAAGGTGCTCTGGACCTGTTTGCGGCATTCCGTAAACAGGACCCTTCCGCCATTCATGCGTTTGAATATATGTCTGGCACATCCATGGCGCTGGTTAACGCCCTGATCGAAGGCGCAAGCCTGCCTCTGGAGGCTCCGGCTCCGGCCTATGTGCTGGTGGAACTCGCCAGCCCCCGTGGAGATGATAGCCTGCGTAGCCTTATGGAAAACGTGCTGGGCAACGCGCTGGAAGAAGGACTGGTCACAGACGCCGTTCTGGCCGAAAGCGAAAGCCAGCGCCAAGGTCTATGGATGATCCGCGAGGAACATGCCGAAGCCCAGAAACGGGCTGGTGCCTCTGTTAAAAACGATATTTCCGTTCCGCTGGCAGCCATACCGGAGTTTATTGAAAAAGCCACCAAAGCCTGTGAGGCTCTTATTCCCGGTATCCGGGTAGCCCCCTTTGGTCACATTGGGGATGGGAATATCCACTTTAATCTGGTGCAGCCAGAAGGTGCGGATGCCGCTGCATTTCTGGCACAGGATCACGCCATTATGGATACCGTGGCCGAAGTCGTGCGTATGCTGGATGGGTCTTTTTCCGCCGAGCATGGCGTAGGCCAACTTAAAACCTATATGATGCCATCCTGGCGTGGTGGTGCAGAACTGCAGACCATGCGCCGGATTAAAGCAGCCATTGACCCGCAGAACCTGATGAACCCGGGCAAGGTCTTACCCCCCGCCTGATCAGACTGCCTGACGACCACCGGAAGAATAGTCCTTTTTCTGGTGGTCGCTGCGCAAACATACGCCAAGTGCAAAGCCCTGCACGGCAAGATATTTATGGGCGACGAAAAGAAAAACTCAGTGTTGGGTACCAAAAACACAGAATTTGCAAAATAAACGCCGGAACAACAATTAATCCGGGGTCCCAGCCAGCCATTACAATAGCAAGGGCAGTCAGAACAGGTGCAATCGCCCGTTCCAGCTTTGCGCCTTCGGGCGCATTGCACGCCAGCACGGAGCACACGCCCCCCACCCCCAGCAATCCGGCAGCCATAATCGCATACAGCGGGTGTGTTGTGGTTACCGGCACCAACCCATCATGCATACTGGACAGGGAGGAAAGGTCTGATGACCAGCCCGCCAGCCCAAACAAAAAGCTGAACGGCAGCACAAGAACGCCAAACACTTCGCGCAGCAGCCCCACAAAGCCCATAACAACAGGGGGTAGCAGCACACACGCCACCCCAAGTGCAACATCCAGAACCAGAAGGGCCAGTGCTGGGGTGACGGTATTATTTTTCATGAGGATAAACCCCTAGCCACACAGTCAGGGGTTAGTCCTTCCACCATTTAACGGGCTGTGGCTCGTCCTCATGACCTGCAACCTCTACCACTTCCGGTTCCTTGCGCGGACGCCCGCGTGGTTTGGCCTCCAGCTGGCGGCGCAGGTTTGCCACTTCGGCTTCCAGTTCTTCCATCTGGCGGCGTCCGGCACGAATTTCGCGCCCGGCATTGGCCAGTTCGGCATCCCGCTCAGCCAGTTTGTTTTTCTGTTCGGCAATCAGGGCATCTGCATGGCCAATACGGGTCGTTAACCCGCGCTGGGTTGCCTGCATGTCCGCCAACTGGCGTTCGCTTTCTTCCACCCGCAGTTTTTCTTCCGCCAACTGGCGGCGCAGGCGGGAAAGCTCGCTGTTATCTTCTTCATTAAAATGCACAGCGCGGGAGGTCCCTGCCACACGGGGCATGGCCACTGTACGCGGCGTTGTGCGGGCAAGGGAGTGTTTTTCCACCTGCACTTCGCCATCACGCACAAAGCGGCGGCGCTTGTTATTGGTATTTTCAGCAGCAGGGCGAGGCTGCGGAGGAGCAGACGAACGGGAACGGGCGGAATGGCCAAGGCGTTCCAGCGCATTACGCATGGACGCTTCTTCCAGCCCTTCCTCATTATCCCTGTCTACTACGGGGGAAGACAGAAAAGATGATGTATTCATGAATTCAGATGTCACGTTTCAGATATTTTATGGTCTGTTTATAAGCTGCCAGAAAACCGATTCGACTTTTTTACTAAGGTCTGGTCAAAAACAGGTTTAAGGCACCTGCCTTGTTACCAAACACATGATAAAAACAGAGAAATGGTCGCAGCACCGGCAGCTAAGGTATTTTACACATTGCCGCGCAGGCAATGTCTGCTGCCAGTCCGTCTACCACACCCCCCTGCTTTTTCCAAGGGGTTGTCTACCCTACAGCTCTTTTTTGCCATTTGGTACAGGTTGCCACACAACATCCGTCTGTCCATCATGATTAAAATGACGGGCAAGAACAAAAAAGTAATCAGATAATCTGTTCAGTAATTTCAACAAAACCGGATTAACACGCTCCTGCCGGGCCAAAGCCACCATACGCCGCTCGGCCCGGCGGACCTGTGTACGCGCCAGGTGCGCCCATGCTGCCGCCACGGAACCACCAGGCAGCACAAACCCGGCCAGTGGCGTTTGGGCGGCACGCAATTCTTCTATTCTGCTTTCAATAACCAACAGGGCACTTTCTTCCACCCGATGTGCACGGTCGGCCATTGGGCCTTCTTCCGGCAGGCAAATATCCGCCCCCATATCAAACAGTAAATTCTGCACCGCACTCAACTGGTGCGCCACACTTTTTCCGTCCGGTGTGTGGGCCTGCACCAGACCGATCAGGGCGTTAACCTCGTCCAGTGTGCCAAGCACCTCTATCCGGGCTTCATCCTTGGCAACACGTGTTCCATCACCGAGCGATGTCTGTCCGCCATCGCCCCCACGGGTCACCACCTTATCAATCCGTATGGCCATGACATGCCCCTTTAGGTACTGAAATATTCCGCCATTCGGCAAAAACGCACAACGCCACCCCCCGTTGCACCGGCAGAATTACGGGTGGCGCACCTTACGCGCTATTCCCGTTTGGTGCAGAGACGCCTATACACCATCTATGCTGACTGGACCCTTCCTTACACGCCTGTGGTGCATCTGTGGTGCACTCTTTGTTGCAACCGGGACAATTATGGGCGCATTGACCGCCCATCTGCCCGATGCCCATTTTGCTGAAGGCGGAAGAGCCATGGCACGCAGCGCCATGGATATGCAAATGTGGCAGGGCATTGCCCTTGTGGCACTGGGGCTTGGGCTGGCCCAGCGCACCAACCGCCTGCTCCTTGCCGGGGGCTGTGGTGTTGTGGTGGGAACATCCCTGTTTTGCGCCGGTGTGTATGACACGGCCTTTACAGGCCACCACGGCAGCCACATTGCGCCAACTGGCGGCAGCATTCTTATTGGCTCGTGGCTGGTGCTGGCTGCAGGCTGGATGCGCCGGGCATGAGCGCAAGCATACAGGCCGCATGGCTGGCTGCCGATGGGCTAAAGCACGTTCTGCAAGAGGACCTACTGCTCCGTGGCGTTACGGTAACGCAGTGGCATGGAATGCTCGCACTTTCCTCCCAAAAGCCGGTTTATTCTCCATGGGCGCTGGATATATGGACTGCTCCGCAAAAGGTTAACATCCAATCCATCCGCGATGCGTCCGATACGCTGCGCGCCATCCAGCGTAACTGGAGCCTGTATGCCGCAGACTGCTTCCGCCGTGCCGGGCTGATTGTGCAAAAGCTGCCGCCTGTCAAAGCTGCACCTCTTGTTTTTCCTGCGCACACTCCCACCAGCCCACTTGGGGCATGGACCTTGCTCAACACGTCCACCATGCTGTTCTCCGCCACAAAAAGCAGCCCGTTCGTTAATGGTGCTCCAGAGTTTGTGGAAAACAGGACGGATCCTCCATCCCGCGCTTATTTAAAACTCTGGGAAGCATGTACCCGCCTTGGGCGCTGGCCAGTTGCGGGCGAGCGCTGTTATGATCTGGGGGCAACACCGGGGGGCTGGACGTGGGCGCTGGCAACCCTTGGCGCGCAGGTTACCGCGTTTGACCGGGCACCTCTGGCACCCTCCGTTGCCGCCATGCCCGGCGTTTGCTTTGAACAGGCCAGTGCCTTTGGGTTAGACCCCAAGCAACTCGCTGCTGTAGACTGGGTTTTTTCCGATATTATAGCCTACCCCCAGCGCCTTCTGCGCTTAACCCGCGCATGGATTGAATCCGGGCAGACCAAAAATATTGTTCTGACCGTCAAATTCCAAGGCGATACAGACCACGAAACCGTTGCAGCGTTTGAAGCCATACCCGGTGGCGCACTGGCGCACCTTGCCCACAACAAACATGAGCTGACATTTTTCTGGTCCCAGGAAGCTGCTCTTAAAGGCCAGTCCCCCCTCCCTCCCAACGCATTCTGATTTTATCAGCAGCGTTTAGCAGGGGTTCAATACCCCTGTTCAGGAACGTCTGGTCGTTCCACGCTGGAGCAGGCGTTCCAGAATGTGCACCAGCAACACAGCCACACCAAAGCACAGAACCATAAGAACAATGGCAACTGTTTTTTGCGTTTGAGCCTGTCCGTCCGATGCCAGAAAATGCAGAATATCACCCCCCACATGGCTACCTGTCAGGCTGTCCAACCGGGGGAGAATGCTCAGCACCCAGCGGAGCAGCAACACCAGAGCCGCAGTCAGCCCTACGGTGGCACCTGTTTTAAGCAGGGTACGCCCAATGCTGCCATCCTCTTGCGCCATACCGGTTACCGGCTGCTACTGGAGTGTTTGCGCATCTGGGCCTGATGCTTCTGCACAGATGCTTTTAGCCCCGGCACGTCCGGCGCGACCAGCGTATCCACATAGGTATTTTTCTTCCATACCCAACGGTCAGACCCATCAACCAGTATATCCTTCATACCACCATGGGTGGTTGGCAACAGTTCCACCGGACCACTTACGGAATCCAGAACTTTGGTCCACTGGCCATGGCGCATAAGATACACATCTGTTGAGCACCCAGCCGACCCGCAAAGGCTGGCGGCCTGAACCTGTACAAAAAGCCCCATGTTTTTACCATTGGCAGACAAGGGAGCGGAGCCAACCAGCACCAGTGGCCTGTCCTTATGCCGTGCGGCAGCCGCCAGATCATCCGCATTGAGCAATCTGGCGGCATGGTCCAGTTCCGTGCCGCGCTGGGCGGTAAGCACTACGGGTTCACCTTTGGTGTGTGCAGCCCCTCCACGCTGGCTGTGCGTTGCGGCATGTGCAACTGCATAACCGGGAACAACGCATGACAAGCCTGCCAGCACACAATACAACCCCACACGATGCATCAAGCGCGCATTCCTTAATTTGTAAGATCCTGAGCAACACATACTCTATGGAGTAGACCCCAAGCATGTCCGAACAGACAAGCCAAAATGCCACAAATGAGCAGACCGAACACCCCCGCCCCGGTCTCTACCGCCATTATAAAGGCGGTTTATACACCGTAATCTGTGTAGGGCAGCACAGCGAGACCGAGGAGTGGCTGGTAACTTACCGGAGCGAGGCTCTGGGGAGCTACTGGGTGCGCCCCCTGAGCATGTGGCAGCAAAGCGTAAATGGCGTGCCACGCTTTGCGTATATTGGTGAGGATGAACAAAAAAACCGTGGCGTATAGGCAAGACCACCCATACGCCCCATAACAGGCAGCCTAGCCTGCCTGCCCGGCAACCTGTACCATAATTTCGTGCACAATATCCGGGTCTGACAAGGTGGATAAATCCCCCAGATTGTCCAGATCATGCGCAGCAATCTTGCGCAGCAGGCGGCGCACAATCTTGCCAGAACGGGTTTTAGGCAGATCGCGCACAACGTAAATCTGTTCGGGCACCGCGTAACGGCCTACACCATCAGCAATGGCGCGGCGTACGACGGCGGGGTCCAGACTCCCGTCCCTGCGTGGCACAACAAACACAACCAGCCCCTGCCCTTTGAGGTCATGTGGCACGCCAACAGCGGCACTTTCCACAACCTCGGCATCGGTCGCAACGGCGTCTTCAATTTCTGCCGTGCCAATCCGGTGGCCAGAGACATTGACCACATCATCCACCCGCCCCGTAATCCAGACATAACCATCTGCCTCGCGCCGGGCACCATCGCCCGAAAAATAACGTCCGGGGCATGTGGTAAAATAGGTCTGGCGAAAACGTGCATGGTCCTGCCACAAGGTCATGGCCTGCCCCGGCCATGAGCGGTTCATGCACAGCAGGCCATCCCCTGCACCAGTGACTTCGGTCTGGGTCTGGGCTTCCACCAGCACCGCCTCTACCCCCGGCAACGGAAGGCCAGCAGCACCCGGTTTGCCCGGCACCTGTCCGGCACTGGCGGTAATCATGACGCCTCCAGTCTCGGTCTGCCACCATGTATCCACCACCGGACAGCACTTGCGGCCGACCTCATCATGGAACCACTGCCATGCTTCAGGACTAATCGGTTCCCCCACAGTGCCCAGCACACGCAGGCTGGCAAGCGAACGACTGCGCACAACATTCGCATCTTCGCGCATGGCAGCACGCACAACGGTGGGCGACGTATAAAATACGCTCACGTTATTACGGTCTATCACATCCCACCAGCGGCCCGGTTCAGGCCAGGAGGGTAATCCTTCGTAGATCAGGATTGTCGCACCATTGCACAGGGGGCCGTACACAACATAGGTATGGCCCGTAATCCAGCTTGTATCCGCAGTGCACCAGAAAACATCGTTAGGCTGGGCCGCAAAAACCACCTCATGCGTATAAGATGCCCAGACCAGATACCCACCCGTACCATGCACAACGCCTTTTGGCCGACCCGTGCTGCCAGAGGTGTACATAAGGAACAGGGGGTCACACGCATTCATGACTTCTGGCGGGCAGTCTGGTATTTCCATCGCCACTTCCGCTGCGTAGGACAGGTCCCGCCCCGGCTGCATGGGCACATCCGTACCCGTTACAGGCACCACCAGCACATGCCGCACAGCGCAAGCTGAACCACAGGCCTGCAATGCCTCATCCATGGTCACCTTGCTGGGAATGGCCTTGGCACCGCGCCGCGCCACGTCGGCCGTAATCACAACGACCGCACCGCTATCCACAAGCCGCTCGGCCAGACCTTCAGCCGAAAAACCGCCAAACAGCACAACATGAATGGCGCCAATACGCGCACAGGCGAGCATGGAAACCACGCCCTCGGCCACCATGGGCAGATGGATGGCAACGCGGTCCCCACGACCAACTCCCAACCTGCGCAGGGTATTGGCAAGGCGACACACCTGCGCGTGGAGTTCGCGGTAGGTCAGCACCTCTTTTTGCCCGGCCTCCTGCCCTTCCCAGATCAGAGCCACCTTGTCGGGCTGGTTGAGAACATGCCGGTCAAGGCAGTTTTCGGCCACATTAAGCTGACCATCCTCGTACCACGCAATACGGACATCACCGCCAAAATCGGAGCGGCAAGCCTGAGACGGCGTTTTATGCCAGACCAGTCGGCGCGCCTGCGATAGCCAGAAGTGCTCCGGATCGCGTTGCGCACGCTGCACTTGATCAAGATAGCGATCAGAGACGGCTGCCTCCGCCGTGCAGGGGAACATATCTTCCACTCGGACTGGTCCTTTCATTTACGTTCTTATTTTGCACCCGAACCAGATGGTCTTTGATCATATCACGCCTGTATAGGAAAGGCATACACAGGCCCAATGCGTGGAAAATATGCGAATTTGAACATAAAAAAAGACTGGCCATCTGCATGACCAGTCTTTTTGTTATGCCGTTTTAATGCCTTACCTTAAATTCCGGTCGGCGCGGAATAAGGCCTGCCCCCGAATTACAGAGCAGCTTTGGCACGTTCCAGAACAGCCTTGCAGGTCTTCTGGCGCAGCGGCAGGGTTGCCATGGCTACGGTGTAGGTCTGGTTGTTCACGCGGATCTGACCAGCAGAACCGATTGCATAGAACATATTGCCATCAGCGCCGTCAGACACAGCGTTGGTCTTCTTGTTATATTCCTGCAAAGTGCGGAATGCGTCATCATAATCAGGGACGTATTCATTCTGCACACAGTAGTTCAGCAGACCTGCGTTTTCTTTCGGGTCAACAGATGCAACATAACCCGATGGGTCCACGGTTGAGAGCATGGACGTGTCTCCCCCACGGATAACCGGAATGTTGAGGGTCTGGTCCTCAGCATGAGCAAGCACGGGCACGGATGCCAGCACGGACGTGGTAAGGGCTAGCGCCGACAGGGCACGCACGGCAAACAGTTTCATTCAGAATCTCCCAAACGGAATATGCGCCAAACTGCCCCGTAACCCCCGCAAAGATCAAGCAGCCCCCACGCGCACAAAAAACATGGCTGCCCACAGTCCTGTCCATATGGGTGTGCACACAGCTTGTCATAACAAAAAAATCACAACACTCACCCGCCATACCACAAGGGGTACGGCAGCCTTCCAAACAGGGAGCAAACACCCTGAACACCCAAGACACAAAAATTTTCATCATCAAAACATGATGCTATTATCTCAATCTTCTGCAATGACATGTGTAGTCTTGGGCGTATGCACGCGTAAGCAGGCAGCATGGTGCAAAGTTCCATGCACCACCTGCCATGCCCCTGAATGGCACCGAATGCTTCGGCAAAAACGGCATATTCCTGCCATGCCTTAACGCTATCACGATCAGGTGATGTGGCACCTTGCCCCCACCCCTTTGACCTGTGCTAAGCTGTGTGGGCGCAGACTGATTGAACAGTTACGCCTTCCATTCTATAACGAACCTTAACGAGTCCGTAACAAAATAAGCGGGAGCTTAGCCCCATATGCTGCCTGCCAGCCTTTTCAAAAGTGTTGAAATCGCACCGCACGGCACAGTGTCCGAGAGTATATGCACGGCGTTGCGCAAGGCTATTCTGGAGGATCAGCTACCAACAGGTCGGGCTTTGCCACAATCGGAACTAGCCGCCGGGTTTGGTGTCAGCATCATTCCTGTGCGTGAAGCCCTTAAACACCTTGCCGCAGAAGGACTGGTGGCCTTTACGCCCAACAAAGGTGCTTTGGTTATTGGGCTGGATGAAGCCGATATTCTGGAATACTCCCAGATCCGCGCCATGCTGGAAGAACAGGCCGCCGCAGAGGGTGTGCGCAATATGACCCGCGTGGATTTTGCCCGCGTGGAAGATGCTTATGATGCCTTTGTCAATGGTGTTGAGGGGGCACAGGGTATGATCCGCTCCGGTGCCCTCAACCGGGCTTTTCATAACGCCATTTATGCCGCGGCCCCCCGCCCCCGCCTGCTGGAAATGATAGAAGACCTCCACACCAGACTAGACCGCTATATTCGCGGCCATCTGGTTATTGAAGGCCGAATCAAAATTACCCATGACGAGCACAAGGCTATTCTGGACGCCTGCCGGAACCGCGATGCAGACCTGTGTGCCAGCCTGACCCGCACACATATTCTGGAAGCCTCCAGAATCTCGGTCGATGTCTTCCGGCGTCGGCAGGCAATCCAGCAGGCTGGCTGAGTCTTTTTAGCGTATAAAAATCCAGATTATTGAAGGGGTTAATTCTTCCATCCATCAGCCACGCCGGATTGGGTAATATATAATGTTGCAAATCGTATATTATCGTGTCAGAGCACAAAAATCATTATGAAGCCAAAACCAACCTGCGCCCCGCAGGCGCACGGTTTGGCGGTTGATCTGGATGAACAAGGCCATGTCCTCCACTGACGCATTTGCTCCTGACTTCACCTCCCGCACCCCACTGCGCCAAGCCATTATCGAGGCCATTCGCCGCCCCGAGCAGGTGTGCATTGAAGCCCTGACCCCCGCGGCAACACTGAGTGCTCCGGAAGATGATGCCGTAGCAGCCATAGCCACCACACTGGCCGAAACCCTGCGCAGCCAGCGCAACCCCGGACTGGTGGAAACACTGGTGCAGGAGTTTGCCCTGTCTTCCGCCGAAGGTGTGGCGCTGATGTGCCTGGCCGAAGCGCTCCTGCGTATTCCCGATCTGGCAACGCGGGATGCCCTTATTCAGGACAAGATTGGCGAGAGTGACTGGCTCTCCCACGTGGCACGGGGCAAACCGCTGTTTGCCAATGCCGCCGCATGGGGGCTTGCCCTGACAGGCCGCGTGGTTGCCGAGCATAACGACAAAACACTCTCTGGCGCGCTCATGGGTTTTGTCGAACGGAGCACCCGCCCGGTTATCCGCAAAGCGGTGGATGCGGCCATGCGCCTTATGGGCGAACAGTTTGTTCTGGGCCAAACCATTGAACAGGCCCGCAAGAACAGCAAAAAACTGGAAGATATCGGCTTTTCCTATTCCTACGATATGCTGGGCGAGGCCGCCTACACCGCAGCAGATGCCCAGCGTTACCGGCAGGACTACATTAACGCCATTAACGTTATTGGCCGCAGCGCCAAAGGGGCCAACGTTTACGAACGTCCCGGTATTTCCATCAAACTTTCAGCACTGCACCCGCGCTACACCCGCGCGCAGCACGCACGGGTCATGGGGGAGCTTCTCCCCATTGTGCAGGAATTAACCCTGCTGGCACGCCAGTACGACATTGGCATTAACATTGATGCCGAAGAAAGCGAGCGGCTTGATATTTCGCTCGACCTGCTGGAAGCCCTGTGCGCTACACCGGGGCTGGAAGGCTGGAAGGGCATTGGTTTTGTTGTGCAGGCCTATGGTAAACGCGCGCCATTTGTTCTGGATTACATTATTGATCTGGCGCGGCGCACCAACCGCCGCATTATGGTGCGCCTTGTTAAAGGTGCCTACTGGGACAGCGAAATTAAAAAGGCGCAGATTGAGGGCATGGCGGATTATCCCGTTTACACCCGCAAATGCCATACGGACATCAGCTACATTGCCTGCGCTCGCAAACTTCTGGGCGCACGGGATGTTATTTTCCCGCAATTTGCTACCCATAATGCCCGTACCCTTTCCACCATCTACACACTGGCCGGGCAAAAATACGAGATCGGGTCTTACGAGTTCCAGTGTTTGCATGGCATGGGAGAACCTTTGTACCGTCAGGTTGTTGGCGCGGACAAGCTGAACCGCCCCGCCCGCATTTATGCTCCTGTTGGCACGCACGAAACGCTTCTGGCCTATCTGGTCCGCCGCCTGCTGGAAAACGGTGCAAACTCGTCCTTTGTCAATCAGATTGGGGATAGCTCCATTGCCGTGGCATCCCTGATTGAAAACCCCGTAACCTCTGCGCAACGTTACACACCTTTTGGTGCCCCTCATTCCGAAATCTGCAAGCCACTGGACCTGTTTGCACCAGAACGCCAGAACTCTGCCGGACTGGATCTGGCAGATGACCGTGCACTTGAATCCCTTGCCACTGGCATTCAGGCTGCACCCAAAGAATGGCAGGCTGCACCCATGGTGGATGGTGCCCCTATCACTGGTCCATCCCAGCCCGTAACCAACCCCGCAGACCGGCGTGATGTGGTCGGCCACGTGACCTACGCCACGGCAGAAACCGTTAAACAGGCTGTGGACGCGGCACAGAACGGCGCTGCGGACTGGGCGGCACGCACCCCTGCCATCCGTGCTGAGGCTTTGCTGAAAGCTGCCGACCTGCTGGAAGCACGGCACCCCGCCCTAATGGCCCTGATCTGCCGCGAGGCAGGCAAGTCGCTCCCCAATGCTGTGGCAGAAATACGCGAAGCGGTGGATTTCCTGCGTTATTATGCTGCTACAATCCACCGCGATTTTGATAATGCAACCCATATTCCCCTTGGGATTGTCGCCTGTATTAGTCCGTGGAACTTCCCGCTCGCCATTTTTATCGGCCAGATTGCCGCAGCCTTGGCCGCCGGAAACGCCGTTATTGCCAAACCCGCGGAAGAAACACCCTTAATTGCAGCCGTTGCCGTTGCCATTCTGCACGAAGCCGGAGTGCCTGCCGCAGCCCTGCAACTCCTCCCCGGTGAGGGAGACGTAGGCGCTGCACTGGTAGGAGATGCCCGCATTATGGGCGTTATGTTCACCGGTTCCACGGCTGTTGCCCAGTTGATTAACCGCCAGTTGCAGGACCGCCGCACCGCCACCGGGCAACCCGTACCCTTTATTGCCGAAACCGGTGGCCAGAATGCGATGATCGTTGATTCGTCCGCTCTGGCTGAACAGGTTGTAGCAGATGTGCTGGCCTCCGCTTTTGATAGTGCTGGCCAACGGTGCTCTGCCCTGCGCATTCTCTGCGTACAGGATGACTGCGCAGACCATGTGCTGGCCATGCTGCGTGGCGCCATGAACGAACTGCGGCTGGGCAACCCATCAGCCCTGTCCACCGATGTGGGGCCAGTTATTACGCCAGAGGCCGCCAAAGGCATTACCACCCATATTGATGCGTTCCGCCAGAAAAACGCACCAGTCCATGCGCTAGCACTCCCGCAGGCCTGCGCACATGGCAGCTTTGTACCACCCACCCTTATTGAGGTCATGTCCATTCGGGATGTAGGGCAGGAGGTTTTTGGCCCGGTTCTGCATGTGCTGCGCTACCCGCGCACCCAGCTTGCCAATGTTCTGGCAGATATTAACGCCACAGGTTATGGCCTGACCTTTGGCCTGCACACACGCTTGGACTCTACCATCCAGAATGTTCTGGAACAGGTGGAAGCAGGTAATCTTTACGTCAACCGCAACACGATTGGCGCCGTTGTGGGTGTGCAGCCCTTTGGTGGTCGCGGTCTTTCGGGCACAGGGCCAAAAGCCGGTGGACCACTTATTCTGCGCCGCCTGCTGGCAAAGGTACCGGCTCTGCCACAAATTGTACGGGGCCGCACGCCGCAGGCCATGGTCAAATGGACCGATTGGCTTCGCACACAAGGGGAAAGCCAGCCCGCCCAACGCGCCCATATCCTTGCCAGCCAGCCACTGACCAATGGACAGATCACCCTGCCCGGCCCTGTAGGTGAACTGAACCAGTATAAACTGGGTGCGCGCGGTACTGTATTGTGCATGGCCCAGACCAAAACAGGTCTATACGACCAGATCTCTCTCGTGCTGGCGGGGGGGAATACGGCAGCCATTCTGGCAGATGCACAAGTGCTGGCGGGACTCTCTTCCCTTCCCGCAGGCATCCAGCATTTTGTGCGTCCTGTTTCCTCCGCCATGTCCCTGCCTTGCAGCATTATTCTGAGCGAGGAGGACAACGAGGTCTTTAACACCACACGCAAAACATTGAGTGCCGGCAATGGCCCTATTGTTTCGGCTTACATAACTGGTGCTGGTCTGCCCTCGATTGAAGCTGTGCTGGAAGAGCAGTCCCGGAGCATCAACACCACAGCCGCTGGCGGCAATGCCAGCCTGATGACCCTGAACTAAGCGGAACAGAGCCCCCCTGTTCCAGGCCCGGCACCCTGCCGGGCCTTTTTTGTTCATCCTCAATATCAGGCCCGACATCCTGCCCACAAAACATGGCACATGCCAGCTATGGTCATTTTTCCGTGACCATTCCTGATGTTACAACACCTCTTACTGGCCCCTGTGCTCAGGCACGGTAGGGTTCTTTTTTTCAGTCTCTCATAATCAGGAGATACAATGACAACCCGCGCGGGGCATGATGCCAAACTGGTCATTGCCATTTTGCTCGTTACCATGGCCATGGGTATGCTGGACGCCATTTCTCTGCTGCATCTCAAGATTTTTGCTGGCTATTTGACTGCCACCATTATTTTAATGGCTGTCAACATTGCCACGTCTCAAGCCGTTGTCCTGTCCGGGCTGGAAGCTATAGGCTTTTTCTTTCTGGGGGCCATGGTCGGTGGGCGGCTTGTGCGCCGCCAGCGCAGCGTACGTTCCACAATAGGCGATATTCTGCTGGGCGTTGGCGGTATGGTCGGTCTTGCCGCATGGGTCTGGCATACCAATATTCCGGGCGATATTTACGTAACCCTTGCCCTGTTGTCATGCGCTATGGGTTTACAGACATCCGCGACCAGACACGCCAAATTACCCGACATGATCTTGCCTGCCGCAACCATGGTGCTGCATGGGCTGGCCCACAACAGTTCTGCCGCAGGAGGGAACAGCACGGGCACCCTGCGCCGTGTAAGCGCTATTTTTAGCCTGTTTATTGGGGCCGTTATTGGCACACTGGTCTCGGACCATAGTGTCTCTCTGGGCATTGCTCTTGCTGGTGGCACCATTATTGCAGCCGGGGGGCTCCTGTTGCTGCGCAAGCATCCGCTTGCTTTTCATCTGGACCGGATGAGCATTCCCTGAGTTCTGTTTTTGCAGAATATTGCCCTACATAACAGAAAGGCCCGCCATCAACCGGCGGGCCTTTCTGTTAAAAACACGACATGAACAGTTAGGTCGACTGTTTGTTCTTGATTACAAAATATGTTGCCAGACAGTAGCAGACAACCGAAGTACCCAACGTTGCCAGAGCGGTCATCCGTTCTCCAGGATTAACCAGCATGGCAACAAAAACCAGCACGACCCCACCCAGCGTTGCATAATTACAGAAGGGAAAAAGAAAGAGCGTGTAATTATCTTTTTCCGTACCATTCCGGCGCGCGGCAAAGCGGGAGGTAATATACGCTGTAACAATAAGGCTGTAGATCAGCAGGATAACCCCACCACTACAGCTCAGCAGAAACGCAAAAATGGTTTGTGGTGCAAGGATGGATGAAAATGCCACCAATGTCCCGGAAATACTGCTGACCGTAATGGCCATCCGCGGCGCAGCAGTAGCGGAACGGCGGGTTAGAAAAGCCGGAGCATCGCCCTGCGCAGCCAGTTCGGTAAGTACGCGCGAAGTAATATACATGGCCGAGTTCAGGCAGGACAGAATGGCGCTCAGCACCACAATCCGCATCATAATCCCCGCACCGGGAATGCCCATTGTGTCCATGGCGGTTACAAAAGGAGACCGGCCGGAAACAATGTTGGTCCAAGGCACCACAAGCAGGATCATGGCAACAGATGCCAGATAGAACAGGGTTACGCGTGTACCCAGACTACGGGTAACACGGGCCACATTCTTACCCGGCTCGGGTGACTCCCCTGCTGCAACGGTTGCAATTTCCGACCCCATCATCGTGAACAAAATGGTGGGAATAATGGACAGCACGGCAACAATCCCATGTGGGAAAAAGCCGCCATGGCCCATAACATTTTGCCACACAGGCACACCGGGGCCAAAAACATGCACCACATACAGCGCACCAATGGCCACAAATGCCAGAATGCTAAAAACCTTAACGGCAGAAAGCCAGAACTCGCACTCACCAAACACACGCGGGGCAGCAAAATTAACCAGTTTCAAAAGCACAATCAGCCCAATGGACAAAACCCATATAGGTAGATGCACCCAGTCCTGTAACAGAATCGCCCCGGCTATGGCCTCGCTTCCCAGCACCACCACCCAGAAAAACCAGTAAAGCCAGCCAGACGTAAATCCGAGCCTGTCCCCATGTGCTGCGCGAATATATTCGACAAACGAACCGCGGCCGGGGTCGGCCACCACCATTTCGCCCAACATGCGCATGACCAGAATGACCAGCAGACCAACCAGAAGGAAAGCCAGCAAAACTGCGGGTCCCGTGGCCTCAATAGCCGCTCCGCTCCCTACAAACAGCCCTGCTCCAATAGTCCCACCCAACGCGATCATGGCGATGTGGCGGCTACGCAACCCGGTAGCAGGTTTATCAGCGGATTTGGTGTTCGGCTCAGCCATGGAGAGGTCCTTTGTTCTGGTCGGCTTACCCTATTCATAACTCAAGAGGAATGAACTGGGAAATATCTCTAAAAATGCTTGTAAAAATATGCCTCGATCACCCCTGCATGGTGGCCGATGGTTGGCATGGGCTGCCCACCCGGCACCCCTGCTTTTGACAGGGCGCGCCCTGCCGGTCCGGCAAAGGCAGCCCCCCCGGCAAGGGCTGCGGAGGTGTTCTCGTCCAGCGTATATTCAACAGATGCATCCAGTTCGTCCGATACGTGACGGCCTGTGTTTTTGAGCCCCATGCCAGAAGCATAGAGGAGTGACAGGTCATAAAAATGAAGGCCAAGCTTGAGCGAATCGTTCCGCCGGAACAAATGCACGGGCGGGATAACCGTCAGATCGATCTGATGGTCCTCAAGGTCGGAAAGTGGGGCCAGATACATGCCCACAATTTCCCCCGGCCAGTAGCCGCCATAGGTGTAGCGCTTACCATCATACAAAAAGAACGTATCGTAATTATGCTTAACGCCCCCTTCGGCATTTCTGCCGCCACCAAAGCGGGTGTAACGGTAAAAAATATGGGGCGTCCACGGCAGCATGGAAAACGTATATCCTGGTTCGAAATACATTCCGTAAGCCGAAACCCCAGTATAACCATTGCCTGCGCGGCTATTCTGCTCCGATACAAAATTCCCGTAGAACGTAAAGTTTTTGGAAATACCCAAGGCTTTTATAGGCAACAGGGTGCCACCCCAGCTTAGGGCTGCAACATTCATACCGTTACGGTCTGCACGGGTCGAATAATCATAATGGGCGGATGTATCCGCATCCCTTACATGGAAATACGTAAGGGTTACGTAAGCAGCACGGTCCGCATAGGTCGAGGCACCATGCCCTCCGGCCTTGTTGACAAACCATGTCACATCAAAACCGACAAAGCTGGTTTTGGGGCGGTCATAGCCACGGTCAATATCGTTATCCGTATTGCTTTCAAGCATGAATACGTCTGCGCGAACCGGGTCTCCTTCGAGCTTGATGACACCCGGACCAGAAAAGGCAAACCGTGGTGCATACCACCATGCCCCCCGCTCCCCGGAGCTATAGGTGCCTTTGCCAATCAAAAACCCATCGTCCACGGCAAATGCCTGTCGCCCGCCCTGAATGGTAAGAGCCTGATGCCCCCCACCAAGCCTGACCGGAACCCTGACGCCCAGATAAGCTTCTTCCAGATAAACCGATCGTGGTGTGCCCGATGTCTGGGAGACCTGCTGGGCATCCCCATCCCCCAGAGTGGTTGCGCCTATGGCCGAGGCATTGCCAATAACGTCAAACCCCCAGCCAGTCTTCCACTCCCCCTTGAGAGTGGGCTTGGCATAAAGCTCGCCATAAGTGGTGTTGGCATGGCGTGTGTAACCGCCTGATGGCCGAACAGCATAAGACCCACCACCAAAATTTGTGTGGGGAAGATGAAAAGCAGATCCGCCAATATCCAGAGCACTCTGGATAGTGACCCCACCAAGGGACACAAGCGTCTGCTCCGCCCTGGCTGGCAGATTCACCCCAAATGCGCTCAACAACAAGGAAGAACACCCCAGCCTGAGCGCGCCATAAACTCCACTCCCTGCAAAGCCATGCACACGCCCTT
Organism: Acetobacter syzygii; assembly: GCF_000964225.1. GTDB lineage: Bacteria > Pseudomonadota > Alphaproteobacteria > Acetobacterales > Acetobacteraceae > Acetobacter > Acetobacter syzygii. Next base: position 93,437 of record NZ_BAMZ01000009.1, read on the forward strand.
CCCTGCCGCAATGCGGCGGAGTGGAAGGCTGATTTTGTGTGCAACGGAACAGTCCAATCTGTTTTTTATTTTTTTTTGGCAGACCATTCACACCCAGAAGCGCTCCTTTCCAAAATCAGCTATAGAGCCCACCCACAGCATGGCTGGGCGAATAATTACATTATAATCATTGCACCATCCTATAATACATTCAAGATGATATAATCAAAATACCCTGAAATCTCATTTTTGTATTCTTGGTAGTATTTTCTTATACAAATAAGTAATTATTGTATTGAATATCGTTTCTTTTCCGTTCTTGACTGAAAAATAGCTTAATATACCAAGAACGAAATAATATACATGCCAATTAATTTCACTTTTTCAGGAATATCCTATGAATTGTATCCTTGGGTATATATTAATTCCTTGTAAAAATTAGGAATTTTCACCATCCTGTCCCCACAGTGCGCAAGGAAAACAGGGCTTAAGCCACCTGCTAACCGCCCCTCATCGGTCAAACGCCGCTGTATTTTTCATTCATCACAACGGGTGGGGGCAAACGCACACGCGTTGCCAATGGCATACAGCTACATGCAGCTGATATTAAGGAATGCAGCTCTATTTTTGGGGAAGCATGGAGCGGATGAGGGGAATCGAACCCCCGTATGCAGCTTGGGAAGCTGCCGTTCTACCATTGAACTACATCCGCGCAGTGCGTGGGCGCCTTATAGCGTGCTCCAGTCGTGCTTGCAATGGTATGCAAACACCCTGCGTATTATTCTGCCTCCGCATCGGAGCCAACCAGATCGGAAATATGGCCCAGCTCCCGCAGGCTCATTCCCTCCGGTGGGCGGGACCGCGCACTGCCACGTGCTATCCGGCGGGGCAGAACGGCTTGCGTAAAGCCCAGCTTGGCGGCCTCCTTCAGTCGCGCATCCGCTTGTGCAACCTGCCTGACCTCGCCAGACAAACCGACCTCGCCAAAATACACCTCGCCAGGGCTGGTGGGCACCCCACTGGCAGCAGAGACCAAGGCCGCCGCCACGGCCAGATCAGCCGCAGGCTCAACCACTTTAAGCCCCCCGGCCACATTCAAATAAACATCCATCCCCGATAACTTAAGCCCGCACCGTGTCTCCAGCACCGCCAGCAACATGGCCAAACGTCCGCTATCCCACCCCACTACAGCCCGACGGGGTGCGCCATCCCCCCCCTTTGGGGCCAGCAGAACCTGCACCTCCAGCAGAACGGGGCGCGTTCCTTCCAACCCTGCAAACACGGCAGACCCCGCAATATTGCCACGCCGCTCTGCCAGAAAAAGCGCAGAGGGATTACTGACTTCCTCAAGCCCACGGTCAGTCATGGCAAACACGCCAATTTCATCCGTCGCGCCATAGCGATTTTTGGCAGCACGCAGAATACGGAACTGGTGCCCGCGATCCCCTTCAAAATACATGACCGCATCCACCATGTGCTCCAGCACACGCGGCCCGGCCAATGCGCCTTCCTTGGTCACATGCCCGACCAGAATAAGGCTAAAGCCGCGTCGCTTGGCTGCCCTGATAAGTTCAAACGCACATGCACGCACCTGCGAGACTGTTCCCGGAGCGCTCTCCACCGTTTCCAGCCACATGGTCTGGATGGAATCGATCACAACAACCTTAACGTCCGGCTCAGCCTCCAGCGTTGCGACAATGTCCGCCACATTAATGGACGCCGCCAGATCAAGGCTGGTTTGTGCAACCCCCAAGCGGATGGCCCGCAACCGAATCTGGTCCACCGCCTCTTCGCCCGAAATATAGAGAACCCGCTCCCCTTTGCCTGCCAGACGGCTTGCTGCCTGCAACAAAAGCGTGGACTTACCGATACCGGGGTCGCCCCCAACCAGCACAACAGAGGCTGGCACCAGCCCCCCGCCCAGCACTCGGTCCAGTTCCGCAATACCCGTGCCAGTGCGCGGTGGCAGTTCCACCTTTCCGCCCAGCCCGTGCAACTGCACGCGCCGCCCCTTGCCAGCACGCACCGTGGCGGACGAAGCCGCCAGAGGCTCCACAGCCATTTCCTCCAGCGTATTCCATTCCTGGCAGGCATCGCACTGGCCAGCCCATTTGGCATGGACGGCCCCGCAGGCCTTACACACGTACTGGCGGGACGTTTTTTTGGCCACGGATATTCCCCTGTTCCTGCCTGACTGGACGCCCATAAATGGAATAAAACAAGAACATTTTCAAGGACCACCTGATGGTTTTTGCCCCAATTCCTCCCGTTTGGTTCCACACAAACACATGGCAAACAAAAGCATTCTTTGACGAACCCGACCCGAACGGGTTACGGCTCACTCCAGATACAGAGCCCGATAACACGCAGCAGGAACAGACAACCCAGACCCATGGATATGGTGCTTGATCTTGTGGCCCATACAGGCCGCACCACACTTTCGCTTATCCGCAGTGCGGGTGCTCTGGCGCTGTTCGCACTGGCAGGGTTATCCCACATTGTGCGGCCACCGTTTTATGGGCGGGTGTTTATACGCACGTTCCTTGAGACGGGATTTTTCTCGCTACCTGTTGTGGCACTGACAGCCCTGTTCTCAGGCGGGGTTATTGCCCTGCAATCCTACACGGGGTTTGCACAATACCATGCCCAGAGCGCCATTGCAGGCATTGTGGTGCTGGCCGTAACCCGTGAGCTGGGGCCTGTTCTGGCCGGGCTTATGGTGGCTGGCCGTGTTGGCGCCGCCATGGCGGCACAGATTGGCACCATGCGGGTTACAGACCAGATCGATGCGTTAAGCACCCTTTCCACCAACCCCATGAAGTATCTGGTCGCGCCCCGCCTGCTGGCAGGTATTATCGCCCTGCCCCTGCTGGTCCTTGTGGCCGACGTACTGGGTGTTGCGGGTGGGTTTACGGTTGCTGTGGTCAAGCTGGGTTTTTCCCCCACCGCTTATATTACCGCGACCCTCAACTCCGTTAAGGTCATGGATGTTACGGTGGGGCTCATCAAGGCGGCCCTCTTTGGGTTCCTTATTACGCTGATGGGCTGTTACTACGGCTATAACAGCAAAGGGGGGGCAGAAGGCGTTGGCTCGGCCACCACAGCCGCCGTGGTTGTGGCCTCCATTCTGCTGCTCGCCTTTGATTACCTGATTACAGACCTGTTTTTCTCACAATGAGTAATGCCGCAATGGACCAGAGCATGACCAGTGCGCCCCCCAAAATCCGTATCCGGAATCTGCACAAGTCCTTTGGGGACAAAAAAGTACTCGATGGTATTTCTCTCGATGTGCCGCAGGGAACATCGTTTGTTATTATTGGCGGTTCGGGGTCCGGCAAATCTGTTCTGCTGCGCTGCATTCTTGGCCTGATGACCCCAGATTCGGGCAGTATTGAAATTGATGGTGAGGACGTGCTGGCAGCCTCCGCCAAACGGCGCGAGCAACTACGGAGCGAAATTGGGATGCTGTTCCAAAACGGCGCCCTGTTTGACAGCCTGCCAGTATGGGAAAATGTGACCTTTGGCCTGCTTGCGCTAAAAAAACTGACCCGTGCAAATGCCCGCGGCAAAGCTGGCGCCATTTTGGAACAGGTTGGACTGGCCCCATCCGTAGGAGATCTGTACCCCTCCGAACTCTCGGGCGGGATGCAAAAACGTGTCGGTCTTGCACGCGCCATTGCAGCCCAGCCCAACATTCTGTTCTTTGACGAACCCACAACCGGGCTGGACCCGATTATGGGTGCCGTGATTGACGGGCTGATTGTGGATTGCGTTAAAAAACTCGGCTCCACGGCCATTGCCATTACGCACGACATGGCCTCCGCCCAACGGATTGGGGATGAGGCAGCCATGCTCTACAAAGGTAAGCTGGTCTGGCAGGGGGCTGCGGCATCGCTTATGCACAGTGGCAACGATTACGTAGACCAGTTTACCCATGGTCGCCGCGAAGGCCCCATTACCATGGAATTAAGGCGCTAACGGACCCGAGTGTTCTCTAATTATCTTGCCCATAACCGGCGTGGATGAGATAGAAACACTCAGACCACTGTGGAGAAAGACACACAATGAAACGTGCGGTTCTGTTGCTGACATGCGCACTCGGGCTTTCCGCCTGTTCTATGTTCCACCATCCACCGCGCCATTTGACCAAATCCTCACAGTGGGTTCCGCTGGGCTACCACGACCACCTGAGCAGCAGCGACAACTAAAACCCTCCTGACCAGCCTGACCAATGCGCAGTCAGGCTGGCACCAGTGCGGACCTCTGGCCACATACAACGCCAGCGCGGGTCTGTGTGTGGGGCGCGCCATCTCCATGGGAATTTCTCTTCCATGCCCCCGACCGCAACAGCTTTTTAAAATTGTAAAAATTTTCCCACAGTGTGCAGTCATGGTATGATGTGTTCCGGCTTTGCAAACGACCGGCATGAAACCCGAGGTCGGCCCTGATCGTTCAAAGCTGTAGTGTTCTCCCACGGCGCAAGGTTGCCTGATGCTTCGTATGCCTGCTCGCATATTCTTTTTGCTCTCGCTTTTCCTCTTTTCCGTCCCATCTCTGGCTGGTCCAGCGGTAGCGCAGCAGGCGGCGGACCAGCCCAAGGCTGCTGCCGTCGCCAACAATGCCCCCACCCCCCTGATTATGAGCGCGCAGGATATTGTCTCTGACCAGACACTGGACGAAATCGGGGCAGAAATACGCGCCATCTACAAAAGCGGCATTGCGGAACAGAACACGGGGCACAGCGCAATTGATCTGAGCGTTCTGCTCCAGCGGGCTTCCGCCGTGGCAACACAAACTGACAGGCTGATAACGCGCATAAAACCGTATCAGGACATTTATCAGAACTTTGTGGACATTCTGGGCAAACCACCCGCCAAGGATGCCCCGCCAGAAGCTCCGTCCATTACCGAACAGCGCGAAAGCCTGAACAAGCGGCAGAACGATATTTCTGCCCGCCTGACACGGCTAAAGCTGTATCAGGTTGAAGCACAGCAACTGGTCAACGAACTGCGCCAGCATGATAGCGCCATCCAGCAGGCTACACTTTGGCAGCAGCTCCCCTCGCCACTGGGGATCAACTTCTGGTCCCAGTTCGTACAGACCGCCCCACAGGATGGGCGCAGGCTGAACGCACTGGGAGCAGAAACACTGGCCATGCTGGCCACAGCCCTGACTGGCAAACGCATTTTTATTACTCTGGCCGGTCTTGGGGCATCCCTGCTGTTACTGGCGGCATGGATATTTGCGCGCAAAACCGTAAGGCTGCTGATCACCCGCTTTTTGCCTGAAGGGCGTGTACGCCCCATAGCCGCAACCGTTGTGTGCGGGCTGATCAGTGTGCTGGCCTGCACAATTTCGTTTCAGGTGTTCTGGAACACACTGGCGTTTGACAACCCCGCAGTCGGGGACGATCTGGACCAGCTTGCCAGTATGGTTGCCACACAGGCCCCCCTGTGTGGTCTGGTGCTGGAGCTTGGCTTCTGCTTCCTGAGCAGCAAGGCGGAATGGCGGGTTTTTGCCATGTCAGACGATCTGGCGCGTAGCCTGCGGCTCTTCCCCGCATGGCTGGCCATTGCCATGATCGTACGCGGCATTTTGCGCTATGTGGACACACAGAGTGGCCTGTCCCTGCTGAGTGTGCAGCTTATGGATGGGCTGTATACGCTGGCTGTTAGCCCGCTTCTGTTTGCCATTCCCCGCAAGCTCCGCCTCACCGCTGCGCAGGATCAGGATACAGAGGCAGATGCGGAGCAAGGCAAAGCCGACCAATCCCCTCCGCTGGCACAATTCCTGCGTAGCATGGCCATGGGCATTTCCATCATCTGCTGGATTGCGGTGCTGTCGGGTTATATTCCCCTTGCTTACACCCTTATTTCCTGGGTGAGCGTTATGGCATTAAGCATGACAACACTTTTGCTGTTGTCCATGCTCACAACCGCCATGGGGGGAGCCTTATTTGCCTCCCGCGCACCTCTGGGTCGCCATCTGGTGGAACTGGGCCTGCCCCCACGCCTGATTAACCAGGCCAGTATTCTTATTCCGGGTCTGGTCAATGTGCTGCTGCTGGCCGTAGCCTATGCCGTGGCAACATCCGGCGCCAATTTTGACCCACCCCAGATATGGCAGCAACTCTATTCCCTGTTCCATGGAACGGAGGACAACAATACATCCTCGGTTTCGCTGGATGCTATTTTGCTCTGTGTAGCGTTACCGCTGGCTGGGTATCAGGCCATAAAAATTGTAAAATCATGGTTCCAGCAAAGGTTTTTCCCCGCCACCAATCTAGATATTGGTGCACAGGCTTCCATTTTGAGCATTCTGGGCTATGCCGCATGGATTTTAATTGGTCTGGCCATGCTGGCGGTCCTTGGTGTTACGGTCAAAAGCATGACATGGGTTGTCAGTGCTCTTTCCGTCGGGATTGGCTTTGGCCTGCAATCCATTGTGCAGAACTTTGTGTCTGGCATTATTCTTATGGCCGAACGCCCTGTGTCGGTGGGGGATGTTGTGACCATTGCCGGAGTAACCGGCAAGGTGGAACGCATTAGTGTACGTTCAACAGACATCAGGCTGGATGACAAATCCACCATGATCGTACCAAATTCGCAGTTCATTACATCAGCGGTCAAAAATGCCACACGGGCGCAAAAACCCGGTGTTTTTACCGTGGAGCTGGATCTGCCCTTTGCATCCGACCTGAACAAGGCCAGCAGCGTGGTCATTGCCACGCTCAGCGCCTGTGCGGATACAGACCCGGACAGCCCGCCCACAGTGACCATGACCTCTGTTGCCGATGGCTCCGCCATACTGACCGGTTCCGCCAAAGCACGGGATGGGGTGGAAATAAAAACGGCCCGCAGCAGCGCACTTTTTGCAATATGGCAGGCTTTTCAGGAAAACGAAATTCCTGTGACCTTCCGGCAGACCGTGCGCGCATCTTAAATTTTAAAAAATACCATGCCTTGCACACCACCAGTTCCTTGGCATTGGTGTGCAGGCCACCACAAAAAAAACCGGCCCCAACAAGGAGGCCGGTTTTTTTACGGACAAATCCGTTATCCAATCATCCTCACTGTTCGTGAATATTATCCAGATCGGCAAAGCGTGTGTATTCGCCTTCAAAGAACAGATGGATGGTGCCTGTTGGTCCATGCCGCTGTTTTTCCAGAATCAGCTCAGCTTTATTATGGACCAGCCCCATCTTGCGCTGCCACTCTTCCAGCGCGACTGAGTATTTATCCATGGAATCGTAGGCTGTTTCCTTGGGCATACGCTGTTGCAGGTAATACTCGTCTCGATAAACAAACATGACCGCATCCGCATCCTGCTCAATGGAGCCTGATTCTCGCAGATCGGACAGCATGGGCCGCTTGTCTTCACGGCTTTCTACCTGACGGGACAACTGGGAGAGTGCAATAACCGGCACCTCCAGTTCCTTGGCAATAGCCTTGAGTCCCTGTGTAATCATGGAAATTTCGAGCACGCGGCTTTCAGGCCGGGTGCCAACCGATGGGCGCATAAGCTGGAGGTAATCCACCACAATCAAACTTAAACCCTGCGTGCGCTTAAGGCGGCGGCACCGGGTACGCATGGCGGAGAGCGAAATAGCTGGCGTATCATCAATCAGCAAAGGCAGGCTGGCCAGTTCGTGACTGACCCGGACAAACCGGTCAAATTCCTTTTGCCCAATATCCCCCCGGCGGATGCGTTCGCCCGAAACTTCCGCCTGCTCGGACAAAATACGTGTTGCAAGCTGCTCAGCGGACATTTCGAGCGAGAAGATCGCAACAGACCCTTTGGGCTTGCCCCCTTTTTCCTCAGCTTCCTCCATAAGGGCGCGTGCTGCGGAAAACGCTATTTTGGTAGCCAGAGCCGTTTTACCCATGGCAGGACGACCCGCCAGAATAAGCAGATCCGAAGGATGCAGGCCGCCGGTTCTTTTATCCAGATCCCGCAGACCGGATGTCAGGCCCGTAACGTGCCCTTCGCTCTGGAAGGCGAGTGCGGCAACATTGATGGCCCCTGTAAGAGCTTTGTTAAATGCAACAAAATCGCCCTCCTTGCCTTTTTCGGTTGCCAGTTTGAACAGGGCTTCTTCCCCCGCTTCAATCTGGTCCGGGCCGGACAGGTCCCCCGTTGCACCAAAGGCGTTGTTTACAACGGTCTCACCAATATCAATCAACTGGCGGCGTATCCACGCATCATGGATGGCACGCCCGTAATCCCCGGCGTTGATAATCCCCACCATGGAGGTCAGCAGTTTGGCCAGATAAGCCATGCCACCGACGCTATCGAGCATTCCGGAATTTTCCAGCTCTGCGCGCATGGTCACAGGGTCGGCCAGTTGGCCGTTTTCTATCCTGCGGGCAATAGCGGCATACAGCTGACCATTAACACGGTTGGCAAAATGCTCCCCGGCCAGAAAGTCGGAAACCCGGTCATACGCACGATTGTTGGTTAGCAATGCCCCCAGCAACGCCTGTTCCGCCTCTATGTTGGCGGGGGGCTGGCGCAAGGTCAAACCTAGCAGGCCGTCATCTTTGGGTTTGTCAGTTTCTGTTGTCATAGTCACATCAATGGCCTGTCACGGATACGGATTGGTGCAGAGCACCCGAATATGGGGCACCCCCTGTGGTTCAGGCACCAAATGTTGCTACAAAATCGGCAAGGCCTGTTTGCCTGCGCGTTAACAGACGCCCTGCCACAAGGACGGAACGGGCCTCAGCAATGGCACGGTCAAGCTCTGTGTTCACAATCACGGAGTCAAACTCCTGCCAGTGCGAAATTTCATCACGCGCAGCAGCCATACGGCGCGCTATTTCCTCCGGATGGTCAGAGCCACGGCCCGTCAACCTGCGTTCAAGCTCCGCCAGAGAGGGCGGCAGTACAAACAGGCTGACCACATCATCCGGCAATGCCTGCCGGATCTGGCGGTGACCCTGCCAGTCTATATCAAACACCATATCATGCCCTTCAGCGAGGGCCTGCTCCACTGGAGCACGCGGCGTGCCGTAACCACGACCGAACACAGTGGCCCACTCCAACAGTTCACCAGCCTGCGCCATGGCTTCAAACTGCTCCATGGTGCGGAAGTAGTAATGCACGCCTTCCTTTTCCCCCGGACGGGGCTGGCGGGTCGTCACCGAGACCGAATGCTTGAGTTTAGGGTCCGAGGCACGGAGCGCATTGGCAATAGTTGATTTGCCAGCCCCCGATGGGGCGGAAATAACAAGGCATACACCCCGCCGCGTTGCATGACCCGGATGAGCCGTTCCATTGTGCGCCATGTTGCTTTTTAACACCCTGCCTGTTCAAACTTACGGACGTGCCCCCTACATGCCAGAAGCCGCCATGCTGCGCCACCGCACACTGTGCCACAAGGAAAGGCTGATCCACCATGAAGCACGATAGAATTCTGATAACCGGCGCTTCCTCCGGGTTGGGGCAGGCTTTATCCCTAACGCTGGCCCGCCCGGGCCGCACCCTATGGCTGGGAGGACGCAACCCGGAGCGGTTGAACAAAACTGCCCGCGACTGCATCAGCCGTGGCGCTGCCGTGCACCTGAACCTGTGCGATGTTACCGACCGCCATGCCATGGCAGACTGGGTGCAGGGCACAAGGGGGCTGGATATGGTTCTGGCCTGCGCGGGCATTACCGGCGGCACCCGCAAACCCCAAGGGGCAGATACTCCGGCAACCGAATCCCCGGCCCAAATCCGCAGAATTTTTGAAACAGACCTGTACGGTGTGCTCAACACCGTTCTTCCCGCACTTGAGCTTATGCAGGGCCAGCCCCGGGCGACCGATGGCCTGCGCGGGCGAATCTGTGCCATTTCCTCCGTTGCTGGCCTTGTTTCTTTTCCCGGCACCCCATCTTACAGTGCCGCCAAGGCGGCTGTGGACCGCTTTATGGTTGCAACGGGGGGGAACACCAAAAAAGCCGGTATTCTGCTCAGTTCGGTTGTTTGCGGTTTTCTGGACACACCCATGGTGGCGCGCAACACCTTCCCCATGCCCGGTCTTACGGATGTTAACAGTGCCTGCCGTCGGATTTTACGCGGACTGGCACGCAATGAGCGGCGTATTACCTTTCCGCTCTGGCTTGCAGCAGGCTCCCGTTTGATGGATTTACTGCCCATCAAACTAGCCGAAGCCTATTACAACAACCAGCCAGCCGGAGCACCGGGCAGTATGCCGGAGCCGGAGCCGGATCTGGGCTGAAGCCATTAAATCAAGGCTACGGGCAGAACCTCGCGCGCCCTGCCATCCGGTTATTTTGCGCCAGGCATTCCCCGGCGCACCAGTTCGTACAACCCAACGGCTGCCGCCACGGATACATTCAGGCTTTCCATATCACCGGGCATGTACAGACCGGCAATTTCATCACAGCTCTCACGCGTCAGGCGGCGCAGGCCGCGGCCTTCCGCGCCCAGAACCAGCGCCACACGCCGTCCGTCAAACCCGGCACCATTAAGGATTGATCCGCCAGCATCCAGCCCTACGGTCCAGCACCCTGCTTTTTGGAGCATTTCTATAGCGCGGGACAGATTAACCTCACGCACAAACGGCACTGTTTCCAGCGCACCGGATGCGGCCTTGGCCAGAACGGCTGTCTCTTCTGGGGCATTGCGGTCCTGCACCACAATGCAAGCGGCACCAAAGGCTGCTGCCGACCGCAAAATAGCCCCCACATTGCGTGGGTCTGTAACCTGATCCAGCACCAGCACCGGCCCGGGGCGTTCGAGCGCCTCCTCCAGCGAGAGCGAGGGCAGAATATGCGCCAGCATGGCTACACCCTGGTGCACTGCCTCCGGCCCCAGCAGGTCATCCAGCCGGGCGCGCTGCACCAGTTCGGGGGCTACCCGCAAGCCGCGCCCACCAGAACGGGCTGCTTCTTCCAGTGCGGGATGTTCGGCCTCGGTCACCAGTAAGCGTTCGTACACCCTGCGTGGATTTGCCAAGGCCGCAGCCACGGCATGTGTGCCAAACAGCCAGCATTTACCCACGGGTGCGGAAGGCCCGCCTTCGCGCCCACCACCATGGCCGGAGGAGCGGGATCTGCGGGCGGGGCGGGCAACTTTGCGGGGGTTCTGCATGGACAAACGGTTCCGGATTTGGGTCACTCTGCCTCTCCCCTAGCGCATGAGCGGGGTCTCCGCCTATCCCCACAACACGGTATGATGCGCTTTGGTGAGTAAAGATCAGAACCATGAACACGCACGGGAATGGACATTCCCCCCCCACGGCGGTAATCCGTCTGATGCAAAGCAGCCTAGACGCAACAGCAGAACAGGAGCGCCTTATGTCCGCAGCTCAGGGCCCATGTGCTGGCGCCATTACCCTGCACAAAAATGACCTGCCCGACCACATGCGCTTTACAGGCTCCATTGCCGTGGACACGGAAACCATGGGCCTCAACCCCCATAGGGACAGGCTGTGCCTTGTCCAGATTTCCAGCGGGGATGGTACGGCCCATCTGGTGCAGCTTATCCCCTCATCCCTTGGTGGTCAGGGCTATGACTGCCCCAACCTCAAACGCGTTCTGGCGGACCCGAGCATAACCAAAATCATGCATTATGCGCGCTTTGATGTCCGTATTCTGCAACATGCTCTGGGTATTACGGTCAGCCCTGTTGTCTGCACCAAAATTGCGGCCCGCCTTGTCCGTACCTTTACAGACCGCCACGGACTGGCGGCCCTCTGCCGGGACCTGCTGGGCGTTGACCTGAGCAAACAGCAGCAAAGCTCGGACTGGGGTGCACGTGAGCTCAAGCCCGAACAGCTGGCCTATGCCGCATCGGACGTGCTTTACCTGCATGACCTGTGGCATAAGCTTTCCACCCTTCTGGACCGCGAAAACAGGCGCGATATTGCCCAAGCGTGCTACGACTTTTTGCCAACACGGGCACGGCTGGACATGCTGGGTTATGAGGACCCGGACATTTTCTCCCATCGCGCCTGAGCAAACGTACCCTGCTGCTCCTTCTGGCTATCGGACCCACCTGACGCATGACAACACCCCTCCCCTCCAGTGTAACGGCACCCACCACAGCGGGCATGGATGCCGCAACGACCGTGCGCATGGAACAGGCCGGGCTGGATGCGCTGGCTCATGCCTTTGAAGACCCCAACGGACTGGGAGGCACCTTCAGCCGGGCGGTAGAAATTCTATTGGGTATTCAGGGCCGGGTTGTTGTAACCGGCATTGGCAAATCGGGGCATGTTGCACGCAAAATACAGGCCACTCTGGCCTCTACTGGCACACCGTCCCTGTACGTTCACCCGGCTGAAGCCTCTCACGGGGACTTGGGCATGGTGCAACCCGATGATGCCATTCTGGCTTTTTCCAACTCGGGTGAGACCACGGAACTGGGCGACATTGCCGCCCATGCCCTGCGCACCGGCCAACCCCTGCTGGCCGTAACCAGCAAAGCAACGTCCACCCTGGCAACCACGGCCACCCTGGCCTTGACCCTGCCTGCCATGCCCGAAGCCTGCCCCATGGGGCTGGCCCCCACGACCAGTACTCTCATGCAGCTGGCGTTTGGCGATGCTCTGGCTGTGGCCCTGCTGCGCTACAGGGGTTTTACGGCAACGCAATTCGGGGTTTTCCACCCCGGTGGCAGGCTTGGCGCACGCCTGCTAACAGTGCGCGATGTCATGCACACTGGTAACGCCATGCCCCTGACCGCCCCCGGCACGCCCATGCGCGATGTCATTATGGAAATGACGCACAAGGCGCTAGGCTGCGTTGGCATTGTGGGGCAGAATGGGGAACTGGCAGGGCTGATCACGGATGGTGACCTGCGCCGCGCGCTGGACCACGACCTAACAACCACACTGGCACAGAACATAATGAACCCAAGGCCGCTTACCATAAACCCGGATGCCCTTGCTTCCGAGGCGTTGCAGGTCATGAATGCACGCAAGCGGCCCGTTACCTCCCTTTTTGTTCTTAATGCCGACCGCCAGCCCATTGGGGTTGTACATCTGCACGACCTGATCCGCGCAGGTGTTGGATGACCAACACACCCGACAAACGCCCACAACGCGACGACTACGCCCGTTCCGCGGCAGATAACAGACAGCGGCGCGAACACATTGCTGGCGCATCCATCAAACGTACTCCACCGGACCCGGTCAAACTTGCGCGCCGCCGTATGGTGCTCCGCTGGGCCAAGTGGGTGCTGCCTGCCACAGCTCTGCTGCTTTTATCCGCCATAGCCATATGGCCGGAGGTTGAACGTCTGGTAAGTGCTAACCAAACCACCATTCGTGAGTTGAGCAAGGTCAAGATAGAAAGCGGCAATCTGATCGGAGCCACATACCGTGGAGTGGATGAACACGACCGTCCGTTCATGATCACGGCCGATGTCGTCCATCAGGCAACGGACAGCAGGCTGGACCTGACTGACCCCGTGGCCGATATTCTGACCCAGGGTGGAGACTGGCTTATGGTCCGATCGGAAAAAGGCGTTTACATGCAGCACGCACAGATTCTTGACCTGACCGGAGAAGTCACCCTGTACCGAGACGATGGGCTGATGATGCACACACCTATTGCGGATGTTGACGTAAAACGCAGCATTATTGCATCCGACTCATGGGTGCGGGCTGAAGGGCCATTTGGTGTGCTGGACGCGCAGGGGTTCCTGCTGAGCCAGCATGAAGGCATTGCCCAATTCCGTGGCCCGGGCCGACTGATCCTGAATGATGACCGCCAGAATGATGCCACAACTGGCAAAAAGGCATCCTGAAGTATGATAACACGAGCACTGCCCCTATCGTCCGTCCTGCGTTCTTTTGCACGGCGCGCTTGCCTGCTGGCTGGTCTGCCTGCTGGCATTCTGCTCTTCCACGGGGGTGCGCACGCACAGGCCATAGACCTCTCCCACGGGGGGCAGATTACCGTAACAGCGCTTGGTGGGTTTGACTGGGACCAGAACCAGAAAAAGGTCACGGCCTATGATCAGGCCAAAGCCGTACGGAACAATGTTACGGTCACGGCCGATAAGCTGATTGCCTATTACCGCAAAAAAACGCCCGTAGATGCTCCGGCAGCACCAGCGGGTGCGGCGGCGACCACTCCGGGCAAGGACAATGCACCAACGGCCCCGGCCACACCACCGCCCGCACCGCCCCCCCCTGCCCCGGCCAAGACCGGGGATGATCAGGATTCCGGTGCGAATGAAATTTACCGGCTGGAAGCCATAGGTCACGTCCACATCTTTACCGAGACCGATCAGGCCTGGGGTGACAAGGCCGTGTATGACATGGACAAGGCTGTACTGGTCATGACCGGCAAGGCCCTGAAGCTGACAACACCGCAAGACGTGCTGACCGCACGCGATTCGATGGAATATTACTCGCAGGACCGCATTTCCATCGGGCGGGGTGATGCAACGGTTACAACCAATGACCACAGGCAGATTCGTGCTGATGTGCTGGTTGGCTACAGCGCCCCCAGCGAGCCACCGCCAGCCGGAACCGACCCACAGGCAAAACCCGCCAACACATCGGGCGATCCCCTGAGTTCCGGCTCCGGCAAGCTGGAAAAAGTCAATGCGTTTGGCCATGTATGGGTCCGTACCCAGACAGAAATTGTTACGGGCGAACGGGGCGTATATGTACCGGACACGGGCATTGCGCGGATTATTGGCAATGTGCATATCACCCGCGGGCCAAACCAGATTCAGGGGGCTGCGGCCATTATCAACATGCACACAGGTATTGCCACCATGACGGAACGCCCCGGCAGCCGCGTAAGCGGGCTGGTCGTACCCAACAATGGCGATACATCGGACAGGAAATAACAATGAACCGGGAAGTCAGCTGGACGTCCGAAGAAACCGTGCGGGAAGAAGTGATTGGTCTGGAGCCAGAGCCCATGGACCTGAACGCTCCTCACCAACCGGGGCATGGTCTGGTCGCGCATAACATTGGTAAAAGTTATAAAAAGCGCGAAGTGGTTAAAAATGTCTCGATTGAAGTGCATCGGGGCGAGGCCGTGGGCCTGCTTGGCCCTAACGGCGCGGGCAAAACCACCAGTTTTTATATGATTGTAGGGCTGGTCCAGCCCGATACAGGCACCATTACGCTTGATGGCGCCAATATTACCCAACTGCCCATGTACCGCCGTGCACGCCTTGGCATTGGCTATCTGCCACAGGAAGCCAGCATTTTCCGGGGGCTGAATGTTGAACAGAACATTATGGCAGCACTAGAGGTGGTCGAACCCGACATTGACCAGCGGCAGGTCATGCTGGATGGGCTGCTTAACGAATTTGGCATTGCACGCCTGCGCCATTCGCCATCCCTCGCACTCTCCGGTGGGGAACGCCGACGGCTGGAAATTGCCCGCGCACTGGCCAGCCAGCCACACTACATTCTGCTGGACGAACCACTGGCCGGGATTGACCCCATTGCCGTGGGCGAAATCCGCGATCTGGTTTCCCACCTCAAGGACCGTGGGATCGGAGTGCTCATTACCGACCATAACGTGCGTGAGACACTGGAAGTTATTGACCGTGCCTACATTATGCACAGTGGTCAGGTTCTGATGCAGGGCGTACCAGAGGAAATTGTGGCGCATGAGGATGTGCGCCGTGTTTATCTGGGCGAAAGCTTCTCGCTCTAACGCTGCACAGATGCAAAACCAGAGGCCCGCAGGCAGGAAACTGTAGCGGGCTTCTGGTTTTTTTCAGGCTGTTTGGTTCTGGTTATCCAGCAGATTGGAAGGGCCTTCCTCCAGCACCTCAACCCTGTCCCCTACGCTAATCAGCCCGCTTTTTTCCACTACCGCGTTTTGTGCAAACATAACCCCGCCACTGGTGCGCCTGAAGCTGGCCAGCGTAGCCAATGGTTCCTTCGGGTTAGGCACCTGCGCCGTGTTCTGGTCAATGGATGTAACAACACACCGGGAACACGGCGCCACAACACGCACAACCACATTCCCACCGATGCACAACCGCCGCCAGCCATCCTCCGCCCAGGCCTGATTGCTGCTGATTACAATATTGGCGCGAAAGCGGCTCATAGGTATGGCCTGCCCTGCGGGAAGGCGGTCATTCAACGCCTCCAATGAGGCGGTATTGGCAAGCAGGAGCGGATACCCATCAGCAAAGGAAACAGGATGTTCCGCCTCGCCCAGCATTCGGATGCGCGCAAGCTCCGGGCGGTGCATCCACACCAGCCGGCAAGGCCGCCCCAACACTCTGGTCAACCAGCTTGCCGCCTCTTCTCCCGCATCGCGCACCTGCACCTGATCTTTCCAGACCGTTACCGTCAACAGCAGCGCCGTCTGATCCGGGCAACGCACCGGACAAGGCTGCACACCTGCGCGGGTCAGCACAAGCCCTCCCGCTGTGGGAATCGGGGCCACCAATGCCATATCGCGGCAGGTACGCTGGGTTAAAAACCGATTGTCCGGCGTAACCACCATCCAGCGGCGGTCCCCCTCCATCCCCCAAGGGCTGAGCATGGCAGAAGCAGGCGCAAGCCCATGCAACCCTTTGACCGGATAAATATGCAAGCTGGTAACGTGCGGCCCCTGCAACCCCATATCCACCGACATGGCTGTGCTATGGCCTGTGCCGGCTATAGCCTGGCAAGCTTGGCGGGTCTGCAACCGTCACCGGTGGTGGGGGCTGCATGGCAATAGGCGGCGTAGGCGGAGCCGGTGGTTTGGGTGGTGCCAGCACCATAACCGGAATATCAATCCGCTCCATAACCGGGCGGACCTTCTGGTGGGTTATGTGCCACATAAAACCGCCATACAGCCCACCCAGAACCACAAGGCAGCCCAGTTTAATCTGCCAGCCCCAGCCGCGCGGCATTTTGGGCATATGCTTGGGGGGGGCAGAACGTAAAAGCATGGTTGGCAAATATCCAGATCATAACATGTAAGGCCAGCAACTCCCTGTGTAGGCATAGGGGGCGTCTGGCGGCAAGCCTGCCATGCAGCTTTATATTTTCTCCGGATCAGGCTGCCATGCAACCACCGGGCAAAGCTCTGCATTATATCTGTAACAAAGGCATGGACACGAACACCCTGCCCATGCCCAAATACCAAACGAAGCGTTGCAGAACCCTGCCTGCAATGCAGATCAAGGCCTATCCGTTGCACCGGACAAGCACTGTGAACACATGCTTTTCGGGTGTGGTGGAACAGCCTGCCAGTCGCAAGGAACGATGTCCTATGCATATTCAGGTTTCCGGTAAACAGATTGATCTTTCCGATGCCTTGAAACATCGGGTCAACACCCATCTGGGCAATCTTGCGGAACGATATTTTGATACAGGGCTACAGGCACAGGTAACCTTTGGTAAGGCCCGCTCCTTTTTTACCTGCGACATCAACGTAAAAGCCGGTCGTGGCCTGATCCTGCGCGGGGAAGGCGAAGCAGCGGATGCCAATGCCGCTTTTGATGATGCAGCCGAACATATTGCCAAGCGTCTGCGCCGCTACCACAAGCGCGTTACCTCCCATTCACGCGCGACCACACGACAGGAACTACCGGAGCGCGTCCGCTCCTACGTGTTGCAGCCCGTGGAAGAACAGGTGCTGGAAACAGCCTCCGCCACAACGGGCCACACGGAGGAGGAAGAGACCTTTGCAACCATTATTGCCGAACAGCCAACGGATATTCCGCTCCTGTCCGTAGGGGAGGCCGTGATGCGGCTGGACCTTGCAGGCCAGAGCTTTCTGCTCTTCCGCAATACCGCCAGCCGACAGATCAGTCTGGTTTACCGGCGCAATGACGGCAATATTGGCTGGGTGGATACAGCACCGCTGGAAGCCACCTCTGCCTGAACAGCCAATCCAGCCAACCGGGGGGCATGGCATCCATCCCCCCCCAACAAAAAAGGACCGGCATAACCGGTCCTTTTTTTTAATGTATGGGCACCCTCCGTTTACTGGAGGGATGCTGGCACCATGTCGTTCTGCACAATGGCGCCCCACGCGGTTTCCATATCATCCACCACGGCAAGCAAGGAGCCGTCTGCTGCGTAAATGGCACAGCCTTCCTCTCCATCTTCCATCATGGCAGGCCGGGTATAGGCAACCTTGCTCAACCCAAGGGAGCGAAACTGCATATCGGAAAGCTGCCGCACATCCGCCACCCGTTCGGCCTGCGGCAAACCAGCTGGCATATAACCACCCTGTATGCTGCTTTTCATTGCGTCTTCCTTTCCGGTTTTTTATCGACCGTCTACATCCATGACTGGATGCAGCATACGCGGTGCAGGCCGTGGTTTAACCCCCGTACCGGAGGCCCCCTGCGCCTTTTGTCCACCTTGCATAATCTCGATCTGCTTGATCCTGACCTCTGGCTGTGGGCGAAAAAGGTCTATGTGCAACAGACCATTATCCAGCCACGCACCACCAATTTCTATGCCCTCGGCCAGCACAAACGCTTTCTGGAACTGGCGGGAGGCAATGCCCCGGTGCAGGTACACACGTTCCTCCCCTTCCTCCGCCTGACGACCACGAATGACAAGCTGGTTGTCTTCCTGCGTGATCTGGAGGTCCTCCATACGAAAACCGGCAACGGCAAGGGTAATGCGCAGGCCATTAGGGGCAATCTGCTCAATGTTGTAAGGTGGGTATCCATCACCCGAACCCTTGCTGGCACGTTCCAACATCTGTTCCAGATGATCAAAACCCAAAAACATGGGCGAGCCAAAAAGCCTGCCTGACATTGTACAAGCCTCCTCCCTTCTGAGCGAGACGTATCAACCGAACCCGCCACGGCATCCGGTCTCTTCACGATATGGGATAGAAGCAGGCGCACGCAACCCTGTGTCCCGCTTCTATCTGGTCAGATACACCCGCACTGTGGTTTGTGCGCCATGTTGTGGCGGCAAAGTGACAGATTTTTTGCCCCCCAAAAACTTTTAATGCGGTTTTCTTCTAGCATCCGCCACAACGGGACGCTAAATCGGGCTGTATGACAAACGCAGCCCTGACAGACGCCGCATTTTCCGCTGCCTCGGACAATGCCGCCCCTCTTACCATCCTGACGCCACCGCACCCGGTGCTGCGCCAGAAAGCAAGACTGGTCAAACCTGAAGACGTGGCAGAAATCCAGCGGATTCTACCCGGCATGTTTGCCGCCATGTATCAGGCTCCCGGCATTGGGCTGGCAGCCCCACAGGTTGGCCTGAGTCTGCGTTTTGTCCTGATCGATCTGGGGGAAAAGGAATCACGCGACCCCATGGTGCTGATCAACCCCGAAATTCTGGCTGAAACGGAAGAGATGGCTGCGCGGGAAGAAGGCTGTCTGTCCCTTCCCCAACAGTACGCCGAAGTTGTTCGCCCCGAAAAAGTGCGTGTTCGCTGGCAGAACCTGCGCGGTGAGCAGCAGGAGCGTGACGTAAGCGGTCTGCTGGCAACCTGCGTGCAGCATGAGCTTGACCATCTGGATGGTGTTCTGTTTGTGGACCATCTGTCCGCCCTGCGCCGCAACATGATCCTGCGTCGCCTGGCCAAGGATCTGAAACGCAACTAAGTGAAAAATAACCGCCCGATGCGTCTTGTTTTTATGGGTACGCCAGATTTTGCCGTTCCCGCCCTAAAGGCCCTCCACGCCGCCGGGCATGACATTGCTGCCGTTTACTCCCAGCCGCCTCGCCCCGCCGGACGGGGCAAGGCATTGCGTGCATCTCCTGTGCAGCAGGCCGCACAAGAACTGGGCCTGCCTGTGCGTCATCCATTATCCCTGCGCAATAACCCGGATGAATGGGCAGCTTTTGCCGCACTTAAAGCCGATGCCGCCATTGTTGCCGCATATGGGCTGATCCTCCCCCAGATTATGCTGGATGCCCCCAGACTGGGCTGCCTGAACATCCATGCCAGCCTGCTCCCGCGCTGGCGGGGCGCTTCCCCCATACAAAGTGCCATTCTGGCAGGGGATACGGAAAGTGGCGTAACCATCATGCAGATGGAAGCCGGGCTGGACACAGGCCCCATGCTCCTGCGCGAGGCCGTTTCCATTACGGAGCAGACAACCGCAACAACCCTGCATGATGCCCTGAGCGCTCTGGGGGGCAGCATGGTCCTGCGTGTATTGCAGGACTTCCCGGCCACACACCCAACCCCGGCAGAAACACGGGACCGCCTTGCTGCCCATCGTCCGGCGCGCCAGATACAGCCGGAACAGGGCGTGACTTACGCCTCCCGCCTCATGCGGGAAGATGGTCGTATTGACTGGACACAGAGCGCTACAGCCATAGACCGCCAGATCCGTGCCCTAACCCCTTGGCCCGGCACCTTTACTACTCTGGCAGACGGTACTGTCATCAAGGTTGGTGGTGGTGTTCCTGCATCAGCCTCCCATACTGCACCGGCAGGCACAATTATTGACGATCATCTTACCGTTGCCTGTGGGAGCGGGTTCCTGCGGCTCACCCGCCTGCAGCGCCCCGGACGCGGCATGATGGATGCCGACGCCTTTTTGCGTGGGCAACCCCTGCGCGCGGGAACCTGCCTGGGCACCAGCACCCCCAGCAACACTCCATGACCGAACCCGCCATCCAGCGTTGGGCTGTACAACTGGAATATGATGGTCGCGGTCTTGTTGGCTGGCAGCGCCAAAAATCCGGTCTGTCCGTACAGGCTCTGCTGGAAGACGCGGCTTTTCGTCTTGCTGGTGGCAGACCCGTGCCCAGCATTACCGCTGGACGCACTGATTCGGGGGTCCATGCGCTGGCACAGGTGGCGCATCTGGATTTTCCTGCAGATGCCCATTTTTCCAGCTATTCCGTGCGGGAAGGGCTAAGCTACCACCTTAAACCCCATGCAGTGGTTGTGCTTGATGCGGCACCAGTCAGCTTAGACTGGAGTGCCCGTTTTTCGGCCACATGGCGCTCTTACCGCTACCGGATACTCAACCGGCGCACACGACCTGCACTGGCCGAAGGCCATGTATGGCATGTTAAATCCCCGCTGGATGAACATATTATGCAGCAGGCTGCCAACCTCTTGCTCGGCCAGCATGACTTTACATCCTTCCGCGCTGTTGCCTGCCAGGCCAACAGCCCCATTCGCACGCTTGACCGGTTGGACATCACGCGTGAGGGGGATGAGGTTGTGGTATTTGCCAAGGCTCGGTCATTTTTGCACCATCAGGTGCGCAATATGGTCGGCACGCTCAAAAAAGTAGGAACTGGCGCATGGGAGCCAGACCGCGTTGCCACCGCCCTTGCAGCACGGGACCGCAGTGCAGCAGGTCCTACAGCCCCGCCTGATGGATTATACCTGACAGGTGTGGGATATGATCCAGACCCTTTTGCCTAACGGCTGGATCACGCTCCTATAAATGACCCAACCCCTTACTCCTCTTCCAAAGAAGGAGAGCAATGGATTGGTGCGGGAAGCGGCTCAGCTCCCCTTCATGGTCACCATAGGCTGTAGCAGGTCGTTCAACACCATGTAATGCGGCGGCAAAAGAGCGGCCGAAGCATACAGGGCAATCGACGCGACCAGAATAGACAGGTAGAGCAGCGCTGCACGGCCACCGGAAATGCCTAACCCTACCTTGGCAACAAACCATTGCAGCCACAGTTCGTATGCTGCCGCACAAAATGCCAGAGCACCAATAAAAGCGGGCTGGCGGGCGACATCAGGCGTAATCACTGCGGCAATGACCGCACAGGCCAGAGAAATTAACACAACAACCCAGCCGCACCACGTTGCAGCCGTAATATAGCGCAGCCAGAGCGCACCACGCCCCCAGCGATGAGCATAAAAATGCGAGACCACAGCAGGCAGCAGCAGCACACAAAAAGACAGAAGCAGCTTGGTGGCCGACATGAGTTTGTCTGGCAGCAGGAATATCTGAATCCCGCCCACCAGTATGCAGGCCATTTGCGGCGCAAGTGCTGCGCCAAAAGCATCTGGCGTGCCCTCAAAAAAAGCCAGCCCTTCCCGCTTGCCACCCGCCAGCAGCATCATACCCTGCAAAATGCGGCGAGCCGCGCCCAACTTGCCTGTATCTGGAATCACACCCCTACCCCTTTAAAGAAGGCTTCATAAATCTGGGTCAGTTTTTCCATGTCAGCAATGGCTGCATGTTCATCCACTTTATGAATACTTGCCCCGACCAGCCCAAACTCCGCTACGGGGCAATAACGTGCAATAAAACGCGCATCAGACGTGCCCCCCCCCGTATCCAGCTTGGGCGTAAGCCCCGTAACACTTGTAATGGCCTGTTGCAGCACCGCCATTTCCTTACCCGGTGGAGCAAAAAAAGACTCACCACTTATGCTGATGGTAACATGTGACCGAGGTGCATACTGGCGGCAGAGTGTTTGTATCCACCCAGCAAGGCCTGTGCCGGTATGCAGGTCATTAAACCGTATGTTCAGCCGTGCTTCTGCCCGGGCTGGAATCAGGTTGGTGGCCATATTGCCTACGTCCAGACTGGTGACCTGCAGGCTGGAGGGTTCAAAATACTCGGACCCATGATCCAGCGGTGTAGCCAGCAGGGCATCCAACACCGCCAGCAGGCGATGAACCGGGTTATCCGCACGGTGTGGGTAAGCCACATGCCCCTGCGTTCCCTCAACCACAATATGGGCGTTCAGGCTCCCACGGCGGCCAACCTTGACCATTTCCCCCAACGTATGGGGGTTTGTAGGCTCACCTACCAGACAGTAATCGGGAATTTCGCCCCGTGCGGCCATCCACTCCAGCACCTTCTGGGTGCCATAGGTTGCCGGGCCTTCCTCATCCCCTGTAATCAGCAGGCTGATCGACCCTTCCCCCATGCCTGCCCGTACACGGCGGGCAATAGCGGCCAGACAGGCCGCTATGCCACCTTTCATGTCGCACGCACCACGGCCATAAAGAACACCGTCCACCACATCCGCAGCGTATGGCGGGTGTGTCCAGTCTGCCTCATTCCCAGCAGGCACCACATCCGTGTGCCCTGCGTAGCAGATGTGCGGAGCCCCTTTGCCAAGACGGGCAAAAAAATTGGGGGTACACGCGGGCCCATCACCAAAAGGCAGATGTGTTACTTCAAAACCAAGCTGTTCCAGCATAGCACCCAGCAAACGCTGGGACTCCCCCGGATCGGGCGAAACTGAAGGCTGGCGGATGAGCAACCGGGCCACACCCACCGGGTCTGTCAGCGCCAGATCAGCGGGAAGAGAGGCAGGTGTGCCAGTTATCATACGTCAGTCTCGTTCTTTACAGTCTGGGAGTTCAGTCACGCAGCAGTTCGTTGATGGATGTTTTGGAGCGGGTCCGCTCGTCAACACGCTTCACAATCACTGCGCAGGCCAATGCGGGATTGGGGCGACCATCCGGACCAACCGGGTTGGAAGAAGGCATGGTGCCCGGCACCACCACGGAATAGGCCGGAACGCGACCCATGTAGATTTCGCCCGTAGCGCGATCCACAATTTTGGTGGATGCCCCAAGGAACACACCCATGGACAGCACGGAACCCCGCTCCACAATAACGCCTTCAGCGACTTCCGAACGCGCACCAATAAAGCAGTTGTCTTCAATAATGACAGGGGCGGCCTGCAACGGTTCCAGCACACCACCAATGCCTGCACCACCGCTAATATGGCAGTTTTTACCAATCTGGGCGCAGCTCCCAACGGTGGCCCATGTATCCACCATGGTGCCGCTATCCACCCGTGCACCAACATTTACAAAGCTGGGCATCAGCACCGCACCAGGTGCAATAAAGGCAGAGCGGCGCACAACCGCACCGGGCACTACGCGAAAACCAGCCTTGTCAAAACGGGCCTGATCCCAGCCGGCAAACTTAAGCGGCACCTTGTCATATGCAGGGGCACCAGCAGCGCCACCGGGCATAACCACGCTATCATTCAGGCGGAAAGACAGCAGAACCGCTTTTTTCAGCCATTCGTGCACAACCCATCCATCTTCCTGCGGTGCAGCAACACGCAGACGACCGGAATCCAGTCCTTCCAGCGCAGTTTCAATGGCATCGCGGTCTTTGCCTACCGTCGCGGAAGAAATGCCATCGCGGCTTTCCCACAGGGTTTCAATATGAGCGCGGAGGGTTTCGTCTGTCATGTCACACCGATCAGAAACAATGAAATACAGGCCGGGCAACAGGCCCACCCGGCAACAAAAGAGGAAAAGACCATGCGGACAGGGGCCTGTCCTGTCAACGCGGGTCTTGTTCTGTGCCCTCTGTTCCGCGCGGGCTTATTCCGCGCGGATGAGCGTGCCCGAGCCTGAGGCTGTAAAAAGTTCAAGCAGGCAGGCATGGGGCATACGGCCATCAATAATGACGGCACCACTTGCCCCGCCCTGCACAGCCTGAATGCAGGTTTCCACCTTGGGAATCATCCCGCCGGTAATCACCCCTTCCTCAATGGCCTGACGGGCCTGTGCGGCTGTCAGTTCGGGAATGAGCTTCCCCTGCGCATCCAGCACACCGGGAACATCCGTCAGCATCAGCAGGCGTGTGGCATGTACGGCACCCGCTACGGCTCCGGCTGCGGTATCAGCGTTAATGTTATAGGTCTCGCCATCCTCACCCAGTCCCACAGGAGCAATAACCGGAATAAGCCCTGACCCGGACAAAGCGTAGATCACACGCGGGTCAACCTTGACCGGCTCCCCCACAAAACCCAGATCCAGAACGCGTTCTATCTGGCTATCCATATCCCGCACGGTACGGCGCAGCTTGCGCGCGGTAATCAGCTTGCCATCCTTGCCAGAAATCCCGACCGCAAGAGCCCCTGCTTCGCAGATCAGTTCCGCGACCTGTTTGTTCACGGAACCAGCCAGCACCATTTCGATCACATCCACCACATTGGCGTCTGTTACGCGCAGGCCATCAATAAAATGGGAGGGAATATCCAGCCGTTTGAGCATCTGGTTGATCTGCGGACCACCCCCATGCACCACAACAGGGTTAATCCCTACCTGTTTGAGCAGAGCAATATCCCGCCCGAACGTTTTGGCCAGACCAACATCCCCCATTGCGTGGCCACCATACTTGACCACAATGGTATCGCCCGCGTAGCGCCGCAGGTACGGCAGGGCATTTGCCAGCACGGCGGCCTCATGCACGGCATCGTGCTTGGCACCGGAAGAAGAAAGTCTCGATTCAGTCATGCTCTGAAAGTCCTGCCGTCGTCTGTCCATTTTCCCTGATCAAGACAGGGCAAACTCTGCCAGTTCCGCCCGCAACGCCTCAATGCCCTGCCCGGTCTGGCTGCTGGTAAGAGAAAGGTGGGGAAAAGCCGCCGCATGGCGCGCTATCTCGGCCTCCACATCGGCCTGCTTGCGCGCCAGTGCGGTAGGTTTAACATCATCACACTTGGTCAGCACGACCTGAAAGCTGACAGCCGCACGGTCAAGCAGCTTCATGACCTCCTGATCATGGGTCTTGATTTCCACCCGTGCGTCCAGCAGCAGAACAACCCTGCGCAGGCTTGGCCGACCACGCAGGTAGTCAAACATCATTTCCTGCCAGTCTTCCTTAACGGACTTGGCGGCACGGGCAAAACCGTAGCCCGGCATGTCCACCAGCATGAGGCGCTGGGCAAGATCAAAAAAGTTGAGCTGTTTGGTACGCCCCGGCTCGGACGAGGCACGCGCCAACGTTTTACGCCCGGTTAACGCATTGATCAGGCTGGACTTACCCACATTGGAGCGACCAGCAAACGCAATTTCTGGCAAGGTCTGTGGCGGGAGCTGACCCAGCTTTTGCGCACCAAAAACAAAATCACATGAACCGGCAAAAAGCCGCCGCCCTTCTTCCAGAGCGGCGGCGATATCTGCTTCGTCCTTCAGTTCACGAAAAGAAGGCTCTTGATGCATCATTTTTTAGCAACCAGTTGAGGCTTGGCGTCGGCTGCCTTGAGACGACCCATGATAATAAGCTGCTGTATGGCAGTCAGCACATTGCTCCAGCAGTAGTAGATGACCAGACCAACCGGCTGCCGCGCCATAAAGAAGGTAAACAGCAGCGGAATGAACATCATCACCTTCTGCTGGGCCGGGTCCATGCTGGTCGAGCTGGCGCTGACCTTCTGCATAACAAACATGGTTGCACCATACAGGATGGGCCATGCACCCAGCGTAAGCAGCGGCACATACTGCGCCGGGTCAAAGGGGATCAGTCCGAACAGGTTGAAAATATTCGTAGGGTCCTGCGCAGAAAGATCTTTGACCCAGCCAATAAACGGAGCCTGCCGCATTTCAATCGTGACATACAGGTCCTTGTACAGGCACCAGAAAACCGGAGCCTGAATGAACAGCGGCAAAAATCCGCCAAACAGGCTTACGTTTTCCTTGCGGTACAGCGCCATAATCTGCTGCTGCATGACCATTGGGTCATCCTTGTGGCGCGCACGGATCAGATCGACCTGTGGTTTCAGCCGGGATGTTTTCCACGTCATGCGCATCTGCTTGATGGTCAACGGCAGGAACGCAACCTTAACAATAACTGTAAAGGTCAGCAGAGCCAGACCAAAGCTACCCAGATGGCTGTTCAGCCAATCCAGCACAAAGAACACCGGGCGCGTCAGGAACGAAAGCCACCCGAAGTCCACAGCCTTCCAGAACATGGGAATGTGCAGGTCGTGCTCGTACTGCTCAAGCAGCCGCACTTCTTTGGCACCGGCAAACACATGCGCCTGTGTGGAGACCGTCTGCCCGGCAGGCACCTGCACAGGGGCCGTAGCGGTAAACCCGACCTGATACTGGGTCTGGGCCGCTTGCCACGCATACGTACCAACCACGCTGGATGCCTGATCCGGCACAATGGCCATCAGCCAGTATTTGTCCGTAATACCTGCCCAGCCACCTGTACCCTGATGGCTCCAGGCCACATTTTCAGGCGGGACACCATCATTCCGAACAGACTTGTAGGATCCTTCGTTCAGGCGCCCATCAATAACGGAAATCGGGCCTTCATGCACCAGCATTCCGCCGGTTTCCTCCGGGGTGTAACCACGATTGACCCGGTAGTAAGGATACAGCGCCACGCTCTGCCCCGTTGCATTGTGCACGCGCTGGGTCACGGTGAACATGTAGTCCTTGTCCACTCCAAGAGCGATTTCGAACGTCAGTCCCTGAGCATTATCCCAGCTCAATGTAATCGGGTGTTCAGCATCAAGCTGTGTGCCGGATGCCTTCCAGACTGTGCGGGCATTGGGCAGGGCCACAGGCACGTCAGACGTTGCAGCGCGCCAGCCAAAATCCACATAATCCGCACGTTTGGTGCCAACAGGGCTGAGCACGCGTACATCCGGGCTGTCGGGCTTTACGGTCTCACGGTACTGTTTGAGCACCAGATCATCCAAACGGGCGCCACGCAGATTAATGCTGCCCTGCACGGACGGCGCATTAATGGCGAGGCGCGTATCTGGCCCATCAGACGCATCGTCGGTAGCGGTTGCGGATGTTTGGCCTGCTACGGCTGGCCCAGCGGCAGAAGGCTGGGCAGCCGTGGATGGGCTGGCAGCAGTCTGCGCAACCTGTGCCGCAGGCTGGTGTGCTGGAGCCTGAGGAAAGAAATAATCAAACCCAATAAGAACCAGAGCTGACAACAATGTTGCCAGTATGAGACGTTTTGAATCCATGAGCTCTGGCCTACTGGCCCCCTGCACATAACAAAAATGGAAAACTCAACAACCGAGCAAAAACCACAGGGGCTTGCCCGGCACAACCGTGTTCCAGCGCAGGATCGACAGGAATGCAAGGCGGGACACTTATAAATCCCGCATACAGAGCTTCAACGCTTTGCGAAAATCTGCCACCAGCGCATCAAAGGCACGGTCACGCGTTGCACCACGCCCTATAAGCACCAGATCAAAACCGCTCAGCGGTGTATCGGCTTCCACTCTCCGTACGACCTCACGCAGCCTACGGCGCACCCGGTTACGCACCACGGCATTACCGACTTTTTTAGTCACCGTGAAGCCAACACGAGCGGGGTCCGAATCGGGCCGCCTGTAAAGCTGAAGGACAAGACCAGACACCGGAGCTTTACGCCCCTTGGCCGCCATAAAGAGAAATTCCTTTCTCTTTTTAAGCCGCAAAGACACATGCGTCCCTGCCGCTGGCTGCTCCTGACCTTCAGACCAGTCCATCAAAGCCGGACTGCCGGACAGCGCTTACGCGGAAAGGCGCTTGCGGCCCTTGGAACGACGGTTTGCAAGGATACGACGGCCGCCAACGGTAGCCGAACGGGTGCGGAACCCGTGACGACGCTTGCGGACCAGCCGGGACGGTTGATAAGTGCGCTTCATGGCTGCACTCCCTTCAGTTTGAATATGCTTCGCCTGTGGCTGCGTAAGCGCCACACTCTCTTGAAGTCGCGGCTTATAAAGTTCAGATAGAAGAACGTCAATGTGCAGCGCAGAGTCGCACGACTATTCCCGCAAGATCATCCGCATGGTGACAAAGACGCAATGCTCCCTGCCTCCATACCCCTTCGCAGTCTTCTGGCCATTATTGGCCTGCCTGTTCTCGCCTGCCTGCTTGCTGTGGGCATAGGAGCCTCGCTCCCCATAACAACCGTTCTGGTAGGGCTTGCGGCAGCCTGCGCGGCGGGGATAGTGGCTTATACCCCCTCCCCGCAACCCGTTGCAGCACCTGTTGCGGACAAACCGGTCACACCTACCGCGACCGCTCCCCAGCCAGACCCCAAACTACGGCACGACATACGCGGTATTATTTCCCCCGCCATGCTGGCCGCCGAGCAACTCTCGCTAATGCAGGACCCCACCGTACAAAAAGCGGCAGAAACAATTAATGATTCGCTAGACCGGCTGACCGCCCGCCTCAAACAGCGACCACCACTTTAAGCGTGGCCCTGTGTTTATGACAGCTCGATCAATTCCACCTTGTAGCCATCCGGGTCTTCCACAAAAGCAATGACCGTAGTGCCAAACTTGACTGGACCAGCCTCTCGCGTCACCTTGCCACCGCCTGCACGAATACGCTCCACGACTGCGGCAAGGTCCGGCACACCTACGGCAAAATGCCCAAAGCCGGTGCCCACATCGTAACCATCATCCTGCCCCCAGTTGTAGGTCAGTTCAATTTCGGCCTGACCGGAGGCATTATCCGCAAACCCGATAAAAACCAGAGTATATTTACCTTCTGGCACGTCCTTCCGACGTAACTCGTGCATTCCCAGCAGGCGATAAAACGCCAGACTCTGCTCCAGATTCCGAACGCGCACCATTGTGTGCAAATAACTCGGCATGACGTATCCCCCGTGAATTCTGAATGTTTTTACGCGGCTCTTATGCTGGTGTTGCCCCATATGTCGCCGGGTCTATGGCAATCAGGAACATGCCAAGGCGGTCAGCCTCGGCCTGGCATTCGCTTCTGTCCGTCAGCAGAGTATTGCCCGCTTCAAACGCAATACCACGTAAGCCCGCAGCATGGGCATTACGTACCGTAACCGGACCCAGAGTTGGCATATCGGCTCTTTTTTCCTGCCCCGGCTTCAGCAGTTTGACCAGTACACCACCTTCTCCCGGCTGGCGACACGCACCAGAACGGGCCAGCATGGCATCCGTGCCTTCCATGGCCTCCACAGCAAGCACAACACCATTTTGCACAACGCACCCCTGCCCAATATCCAGCCGCCCTAAAGCCTGAGCAACCATCACACCATGGCGAATATCGGCCTGTGCGTGCGCATCTGGGACGTACCGCCCAAGAACACCGGATTTTACCACGGAATGGGACAGAAACTCATGCGCGCCGCGCACATGAAAACCCTCCTCGCCCAGAATGCGCACCAGAGCCGCCAAGAGCCCATCATCCCCGGCAAAAAGAGCTTTGCCAAGGCGGGCCAGAATACGCGCCCCTTCGGAATCGGGGCATAGGCTCCGCAGCGAAGGGCGGCGGATTGGACCAATCAAAACCAGTTCCGTGCAACCGTGCGCCCGCAAAAGGCTGAGCATACGCCCGGCAGCACCAAGGCGAACGCACTCATGCGGCCACGGAGCAATCACATCGGGTTCGGCAAACCCTTCAAACCCGATAATAAAAACCGGCTGACCGGCGGCTTTAGCGGCCTCCGCCACTTTGGCAGGTAAGGGGCCACCGCCTGCCAAAATGCCAACAGCAGCCGCTGGCACTGCGTTCACGCGCCTTCGGTTTCCGCCTGATCTGCGGCACCACCCCGTGCGGGACGCACCAAACCTCTGTGAGAGGGGGCATCAATAAAATTCAGGATTTCCTGTATCCGCACATCGCTGCTGCATTCCTGCCGAACCTGCTCCAGCCGGACCTGAAAAGACGCGCCCCCACTGACTTTAGGGTAAAGCGTAAAAAAGGCTTTGCGCATCCGATGAATTTCAGCCGACTGCACGCCATTACGACGCAACCAAATCCAGTGCAGACCAATCAGCCGGGCACGGTTACCCAGCACACTCCCATAGGGAATAACATCCGCCTCGACCCCGGCCACTCCGCCAACCAGTGCTGCATGACCAATACGCACAAACTGATGGATGGCGGCAGAGCCCATAATCCGCGCATCATTGCCAATCGTCACATGGCCACCCATGACCACGTTATTGACAATAATCACCCTGTCACCCAGCACACAGTCATGCGCAACATGGGCATTAGCCATGATGAGCACATCCTGACCAACCCGTGTTATTCCAGACCCCGTGGCAGTTCCCCGGTGAATGGTTGCATGTTCACGCACAACCGTACGCGCACCCACCTCACACCGTGTTGGCTCGCCTTTGTATTTCAGGTCCTGTGGGGCCATCCCCACCGTGCAGAACGGAAAATAACGCGAATGCGCACCCAGATGGGTGTGACCATCCACAACAACGTGGGAGATCAGTTCAACACCATCATCCACAACAACGTTTGGCCCAACGGAACACCAAGGGCCAATAACCACGCCCTGCCCGAGCCGTGCGCCCGGAGCAACCAAAGCCGTTGGATGAACAAGCGTTTGCCTAGCTTCCCCTACAGCGTGCACCACTTCAGTTCCTTATCTTCCGCTTGCCCATGATTGAGGGCGTGGATTCCCGCGTAAAGTGGCCTTGCCAATACAACGCAAAGTTGGAGCATATATTGGCCTCACAGCCCCACCAAGCGCAAAAATTCAGCCCATAATCATGGCGCTAAAAGTAGCTTCTGCCACAGTAACGCCATCAACCCGTGCTTCCCCACGGAACTTCCACACGTTTGAACGGTGCCGTTCCTTGACAACATGAATACGCAACTGATCGCCCGGCTCTACCGGACGCCGAAACTTTGCGCCTTCGATGGTCATGAAATAAACGAGCTTGCCTTCAAAGGCCTCGCCCAAGGTCAGCACCACAAGCGTAGCGGCTGTCTGGGCCATGGCTTCCACAATAAGGACGCCGGGCATAACGGGCCGTCCGGGAAAATGCCCCGGAAAAAACGGTTCGTTGACCGAGACATTTTTGATACCTGTTGCTTCTTCCCCCAGGACAATATCTTCCATCCTGTCGATCAGAAGAAAAGGATACCTGTGAGGAATCGCCTGCATGATACGGTTGACATCAATACGTGCGATTGTCTGGCCGTCCTGCCGGGATTCTTGTTTTGTCTCCACGTCCCCTAAACCACCCTCTGTACCGGAACCTGTCCGGAAATAAGTTCATACTTTGTCTGAATCACCTTTGGCCGATCCAGACGCTTTTTTTGCCAACTTGCGCAGCACCGCCACGTTACGGAAGAACTCCCGGAATGGCATGGCGGGACTACCAATAACATCCGCGCCACTTTCCACATCCGACATAACACCACATTGCGCACCAATGCGCGCCTTGGCACCAATACGAATATGGCCGATAAGCCCAGCCTGCGCTGCAACCGTTACGTAGTCTTCCAGCACTGTTGAGCCGGAAATACCAGCCTGAGACACAACAATGCAGCAACGCCCCAGTTGGGCATTGTGCCCGATCTGAACCAGATTATCGAGCCGTGAGCCAGCACCAATCACCGTGTCATTCACCGAGCCGCGGTCAATGGTGCTGTTGGCACCAATTTCCACATCATGCTCGATCAGAACACGTCCCAGCTGCGGCACACTCTCGAACCCATCAGGCCCGACAGCAAACCCAAAACCATCCTGCCCTATGCGCGCACCCGGCAAAATGGTCACACGGTCCCCCACCAGAGTGTGAGAGAGCGTGACCATGGCACCAACCCGGCAGTCTGCACCAAGCTGAACACC
Source organism: Acetobacter syzygii (assembly GCF_000964225.1). GTDB lineage: Bacteria > Pseudomonadota > Alphaproteobacteria > Acetobacterales > Acetobacteraceae > Acetobacter > Acetobacter syzygii. Next base: position 125,609 of record NZ_BAMZ01000009.1, read on the forward strand.
ATGCCCCAGAACCGTATGGGAACCAATAATGCTCCCCGGCCCCACTTCCACACCGGCACCAATAACAGCAAAAGGACCAACTTCCGCTGTAGGGTCAACTACTGCTGACGAATCTATCACTGCGGATGGATGGATACCAGCCTTGCTAACAGACCGTGGATGAAAGAGCCGGGCAATCCGTGACCACACCAGATAGGGCGTGGCTGTAACAAGAGCCGCAGAGTGTTCTGGCACCTTTTCCGCAAAAGCGGGCGCAACAATAACAAGCCCTGCCTTTGTGTGCTCAAGCAAATGAGCATAACGCCGGTTATCCAGAAAACTGACATCCCGTGGACCAGCCGCCTGCAAGGGAGCAATGCCAACATAACCATCCTGCGGGACTCCCCCTTGCCGGGGCAGGCGCAAGTCAGCACCGGCGGCTTCTGCCAGTGCAGCCGCATCAAACGGCCCCACCCGCGCAAAAAAACGCGGGTCAGCCGGGCCAGATGAAGCCCTGCGGTCCTGCATTCTTATTTTTTCCCAGCAGAAGCCGGAGTCACAGCGGGAGCCGGGCCAGACGCCGCCACCTGCTGGTCACCTTCTGCTGTTGTTGGCATTTTGCCAGATTTTGCCAGCTCTTCAGGATCCACATTTGCTTCCGGGATAAAGACGCTGGGCAAAACCTTGTTGAGGTTCACCGCGACTTCGTTGGTAATATCCTGACCATCCACATGCAGGGCAACCTGTTCGCTATGCAGCACAAGGTTCATGCCATGAGCGGAAGCGACTTTCTGGATAACCTGAACCAGCTCACGCTCAATCTGCCCCAGGGAAACCTGTGCAGCTTCCTGAATGATACGGTTGCGATTACGGAAATCACGCTGTGCCTTCATCACCTTGGCCTGCAAGCTACGCTCGCGGGTCTGGATCTGGTCGGAAGTCAGGGATTTGGCCTGAGCCTGCAATGTCTGCTGCTCATCACGCCAGCCAGCCTGTTCGCGCTGCAAATCCTGAGCCAGAGCATCGCGGCGGCCACCAAGTACGCGCTCGACCTGCATAGCAGCAGAAGCCTGACGCATAACGCCGGAAACACTGATCACACCAATAATGGTTGTGGGCGGAGGTGCTTCCTTGGCAATTTCTGGCGCACTGGGGATAGGAGGCAATGGCAGAACCGGAGGAGCCTGGTCTGCGGCTTCCTGACTATCTGCAGCAGGAGCAGGAAGCGCAACAGGAGCAGGGGCCGCATTACGTGCGGCAGGATGCGGAGCCTGAGCTGCTGGCTGGCTTTTTGGCACAAACCAGCCATTTCCACCTTCGGCCTGAGCAGCAGGAATAAGAGCAGCAGAAAAAGAAAGGCAAACAGCCCCCAAAAGGGCAGCTTTTGAACTGAAACGCATCATTACCTCAGAATTGCTGGCCGAAGCCGAAGCGAAGGAGCTGTGTGCGGTCATTATAACTGCGTCTGATCGGCACACCAAGGTCAATATTCAACAGGCCAAAAGGACTTTTCCACGAAAAGCCAGCACCAGCACTTACACGTGGACTATACATATTACCCGAAATGGGCGTGTAGTTTGTGCCATCAGTAACCGGGTTGGTATAAAGGCGCTTCACGCGCAGACCGGCCACAGTCCCCATATCCACAAATGCACGACCACCCACACCCATATCCGTCAGGAAGGGAATGGGGAAGTTCAACTGGGCAGAACCATTGTACATAAAGCGCCCACCGATCAGATCTTCAGACCAATGGTAGGAGTTACCAACGCTTCGCGGACCTGCGCCACCATCAAGGAAGCCACGCAGGTTTGAACCACCCAGATAGAAGTTATCGATAATGTCGTGGCGACCGTTGCTGCCCCAGTCTGCCAGATAACCGGCACCGGCCCGGAATGCGAGCGTCCAGTTATGGCTGTTGGTCAGGTCATCCAGCGGAATGTAATAAGCGCCGTTGATTTTGCCGCGAACGTAGTTTTCGTCCCCACCAATCCCGGCAAAATCCCCCCCGATCGACACAAAATAACCGCTATGCGGCGCCATCCGGTTATCGCGCCGGTCATACATAATTGTTGTGCTGATCTGGGACAGAAGCGACTTACCCTTCTGGTCCCGCACGTAAGGCGAGGACTCACTCCACATATCCCCGACCCAGCGGCGGATCAGGCTGTAATTCCAAGACTGGGAGAGATAGCGGTTATATGAATACCCCATACGCAGGGTAATCCCGTAACGACCTTCCGAGTAGTTCTGGTATGTCTGGTAGTTATTTTCAACAAAGAAAATATCTGCCCCGACAACAAGGTTACGCCCCAAAAAGACTGGATCGGTAACGGAAAGATCGGCCTGCTTCTGGTAATACGAAACAGTGCCGGACAAACCGGCATCGATACCCGTACCCAGCAGGTTATGCTGCTTGAGCCCAACGTTACCAATAATCCCAACGTCCGTTGAGTAACCACCCCCAAGCGAGAATTCACCTGTCGGTTTTTCCACCACGTTCACAGCAACGTTGGTCCGGTCGGGGGAAGAACCCGGCGTATCGGTTACGTTAACTGTTTTGAAGTAGCCCAGATCCTGAACGCCTTCCTTGGCATATTTTTTGTAGCTTGTGGTGTAGGGGTCACCCTCTGCAAACGGCAGCTGGCGACGAATGACGTTATCCTGCGTAATCGTATTGCCGTTAATATCAATCCGCTCAATGTAGCGCCGCGGCCCTTCGCTTACGTCAAACAGCAGGTTGACAATGCGTTTTTCCGGGTTGCGCGCAATGGTCGGACGCACGACTGCAAAAGGATGCCCTTCCGACTGAAGAAGTTCTTCTATGTCGGTCGCATTATCCTGAACAGCCTTGCCATCGTACCACTGGTGAGGGAACAACTCGACATACTTACGCAGGGATTTGGCAGGCACATGCCGCAGACTGGAGCGGATATCCACCTTACCTAAACGGTAACGAATACCTTCATCCATGGTAAAGGTGATGTAAAAAGATTTGCGATCTGGTGACAGTTCGCCCTTTACGTCCTTGATCTGGAAATCCACATACCCGTTGTGGAGGTAAAACCGCCGCAGCAGTTCGCCATCATACTTTACACGCTCGGGATTATATTCATCAGACGATCCCAGAAAATGGTACCATGCTGATTCCTTGGACGAGATCGCCCCTTCAAGCTGTGCTTCGCTGTATGCCTTGTTACCAACAAACGCGATCTTGCGAATTTTGGTATTCGGCCCTTCATTGATCTGAAAAATCACATCCACACGGTTGTGCGCCAGACGAACAATCTGGGGTGTGACCACAGCGGCAAAGCGGGATTTCTGGGCATAGACTTCCAGAATGCGCTGCCGGTCATCCGCCGTTGTTTCTGCCGAAAACACAGCGCGCGGACGCAGGGAAAGAACCTTGCGCAGGTCCTCATCCTTGGCAGCATGGTTCCCCTCAAACACGATCCGGTTGACGATCGGGTTCTCCTTGAGCTTGACGAGCAGCGTGCTGCCCTCGCGCCGCAAGGTTACATCCTTGAACAGCCCTGTTGCGTAAAGGGTCTTCAAGGAACGATCGAGGTCGTCCTGCGTAAATGGGTCACCGGGGCGGACAACCATATAGGACAAGACCGTATTGGTCTCGATACGGGTATTGCCTGAGACACGGATGTCATCAATCACGCCCACAATAGCGGGTTGCGCGGGCGGAGCATCCGGCTGTTGTTGCCCAGCACTCCCGGCATCACTCTCCGGCGATGCCTCAATAGCTGCTGGTGCCTGTGCATCCAGGTCCTGAGCGGCCATAGCCACCCGTCCCTGAACCATGAAAAAAGGCAACATGCAGACAGAAACGAACAGGGCTGAACGTTTACCCGTCAAGATCTGCCTCCCTCCATCCGGGTCGGTTTAGCACGGAAGCCTATCTCCCGTTCCTGTCTCGCCCGCAAGGGACGTATCCGAAATTACCCTTGTCACGCAAGCCTTCCCTTCCAGTTCAGTTCACTATCATCCAGCGAGCGATGCAACCCACCTGAACAGACCAAAGCTGGACAGATCGTTGAACGTCGAAAACAAGAACAGACCTGCCAGCAAGGCAAACCCGGTCTGAAAACTAACCTCTTGCACCCGCTTGGAAACCGGGCGTCCTCTTATTGCCTCTATGGCATAAAAAACCAGACGTCCACCATCAAGAAGTGGAACAGGGAAGAGATTGATAAGACCAAGGTTAACCGACAACAGCGCCATGAAGGAAAGCAGACTGGCAAAGCCATATTGTGCGACCTGCCCGGAGAGCTGCGCAATCTTGAGCGGACCACCCAAATCCCGCGCTGTATGCTGCCCGCTAAAAATCTGCCACACACCATCCAGCGTCTGCACAACCGTGTTCCACGTAGCTTTGGCACCAGCCACAACGGCCTGCGGCAGCGACAGGGCTTTACCCGGCTCAACGGCAAACACCACACCCAGCAGGCCATGGGCCGCTCCACCATGCGAGTCCTGCGTGGAACCAATGGTAATGGGGAGCTCCACCTGCTGATCATTACGGCGGATCAGAAGTGTTGTTTTCTGCCCCGGAGACTGGGAAACAGTTGCCTGCGCATCCTCCACACCCGCTACGTCATGTGTGCCTATGCGCAGGATAACATCGCCCTTCTGCAGGCTCGCACTCTGGGCGGCGCTGCCGGGCATAACGGAAGCAACCTCGTTCCGCACATGCGGCTGACCTGCCGTGGCAAACAGCAGCACAAACAGAAAAAACGCCAGAATGAAGTTAAAAACTGGTCCAGCCAGAATAACGATAGCCCGGGACCAGACCGATTTATCGTGGAATGTCCGCCCCGGAATCCATGCGGCTTTTTGCTCTTCTGTCGCATCTTCGGGGTCATCAAACCCGTGCGGGCGTACATACCCGCCCAATGGAATCGGGCAGATGCGCCACTCCGTGCCGGTTTTGTCCTTCCATTTGAACAGGGCCGGACCAAAGCCGAGCGAAAAGACCTCCACATGCACACCACGCCAGCGTGCAGCAAGATAATGCCCAAGTTCGTGAAAGGTCACCAGAACGCCCAACACAAACACGAAGGAAATCAGGGTGCGCAGATAATCGTGTATCATCATTCCTCCGATATCGGTGCTAATGCGGGTTTTCTCAAGCGACTACGGCAGAAATCAGTTGCGTGGCAACGCGCCGGGCTTCTGCATCCCAATGAAGAACAGCGTCCAGAGTATCGGCAGCAGGCGCGCCCAGAGCGTCCATGCTCTCTTCAACCACCCGCGCAATATCGAGAAAGCCAATCTGCTCTTTAAGAAAAGCTTCAACCGCAATTTCATTGGCAGCAGACAGAATGGCCGGAACAGCCCGCCCTGCCCGCAGAGCCTGACGCGCCAGACGCAAAGCCGGAAAACGCACCTCGTCCGGCGCAATGAATTCCAGCGTTCCAAATGCCGCGAGGTCCAGTCGGCTGGATGTGGTGGCCATACGCTTCGGCCATGCCAGTGTGTGCGCAATGGGGATGCGCATATCAGCAGAGCCCATCTGGGCGATCAGGCTACCATCCGTGTACTGCACCATGCCATGCACAACCGATTGCGGGTGCACCAGCACATCAATCCGGTCTTCCGTCAGGCCAAAAATACGGGCTGCCTCAATAACTTCCAGCCCCTTGTTGAACATGGTCGCAGAATCGATGCTGATTTTGGCACCCATGCTCCATGTGGGGTGCTTAAGCGCCTGTGCCGGGGTTGCTGCGCGCATAACATCCAGCGACGCATTGCGGAATGGACCGCCTGACGCCGTGAGAATAATTTTTTCAACCTGATCTGCCTGCCGGTCAGCCATGGACTGAAAGACCGCATTATGCTCGGAATCGACAGGCAACAGCGTGGCACCAGCCTCCTGCACCGCCCGGAGCATCACATCCCCAGCGCAGACAAGGGCTTCCTTATTGGCCAGAGCAATGCTTTTGCCATTCTTGACCGCTGCCAAAGTCGGCTCCAGACCAGCAGCCCCGGTAATGGCCGCCATGGTCCAGTCTGCTGGCAGTCCTGCGGCCTCTATGACCGCCTTGCGACCACAGGCAACCTCAACACCAGTGCCAGCCAGACGTTCCTTGAGTTCGGCATAAGCACTCTCATCTGCCAGAACGGCCAGTTCCGCCTTAAGGCTGCGGGCCTGTTCCGCCAGCTTGGCTGCATTTTTACCGCCAACAAGCGCCCGCACCCGAAACTGGTCACGCGCCTGCTCCAGCAGATCCACAGTGGAACAGCCAATGCTGCCGGTTGTCCCCAGAACGGTTACGGTTCTCATGCTTTATCTTCCACACCCGAAAAATAACAAATCCCACGACCACCTTAGGCCGTGGGGCAATAGTTTGAACTAGCCCGGCACCGCAGCACCCAGAACGTGCACAAGGTCATGCAGACCCGCAGTCCAGAATGGCACCAACGGTGGCACTGCAAGCGAAACGGCAGCAGCAATGGGTGCTGCAACAACCAGACCATCAAACCGGTCCAGCAAGCCACCATGACCGGGGAGCAATGTGCCGGAATCCTTGACCCCCAAAGCCCTCTTCAGCGCACTTTCCGCCAGATCACCCAACTGCGCGGACAGACCCAGCACTCCACCCCACAGCAACGCCTGAGAAGCACCACTCAAGCCGGACAGGTAAGCAATGCCTCCCCCCATCAGCACAGCGCCCACCAGGCCACCAGCAGCCCCTGAACGGGTTTTACCGGGAGATATGCGCGGAGCCAGCTTTGGCCCACCGATCAGACGCCCTGCCATATAGGCGGATGTATCGCTCGCCACCACAACCGCCACCACAAACAGCACCGGCCAAAAACTCTCCTGCCGAAGCCACAGCAATGCCGTACCAGCCATGATGATAACACACATAACCGCACAAAGCGGCGCGCCAAACACGCACGCGCTAACGCAAAACAGGATAAAATAGCTCCAATGCCCACAGGCAGCGGAAAGCCCCGCGCACACAGCCCAAAGCACATAAAGGCCACCCCGCCAGCTCCGCACAGGTTGCCGGAAAAGCTGGCTGGCCTCAGCAGCCATCCCCCCCATGGCCAGTAAAACCATAAGAATATAGGCTATGCCCCCCAGACCAATGCAGGCACCAGCCACAACCACCATGACCATGGCAGACAGAACACGGGGGCGCAGGTCACGCCATGCGGTCGTTTTTTTGGCAGTTGTCATACGGTTGCTGTTGGCCGGGCGCCAAACCGTCGTTCGCGACGGGCATAAAGTTCGAGCACCGTTGCAAAATGTCCTTCATTGAAATCGGGCCAGAACGTATCGAGAAAAACAAGTTCAGCATACGCGCTTTGCCAGAGCAGAAAATTGGAAAGTCGGTACTCCCCACTGGTTCTGACCACCACATCCGGGTCTGGCACGCCTGCCGTCCACAGATGGTTGGTAAACAGCTCCTCGCTAATCTGGTCGGGGGTTAACCAGCCATCACGCACTTCCTGCGCAACCCGCCGCACTGCCTGCATAATATCGCCGCGTCCGCCGTAGGAAAGGGCCAGCAGCAGAACAAGGCGTTTGTTGTTACGTGTCAGGGCTTCGGCACGTTCCAGCTCCTCTCTCAAAGAGGTATCGAACCGCCCCAGATCACCAATAAACCGAAGCTGCACGCCCTCGGCATGAAGTTCCTTGACCTTATGCCGCAGATAATAGCGCAGCAGACCTGTCAGATCGGAAACTTCCTTGGGGCCACGCGACCAGTTTTCGGAGGAAAACGCATAAAGGGTAAGGTAGGAAACACCGCGCTGAATCGCCGCCTTGATGCACCGCGCCACGGCATCCGCCCCAGCACGATGCCCCGCAAGGCGTGGCAACCCCCGCTCGCTTGCCCACCGTCCGTTGCCATCCATAATAATGGCAACATGTGTGGGCACGACCGCTTTTTTATCGGCTAGCAAGGAAGACATTGCAGGAGAGAATCCACCGTATTCAATTCAGCGCAGCAAGACTGCCCACACTCTGGGGGTCTTTAGACCTGCTTGATTTCCTTCTCTTTTTCCACAAGCATGTCATCAACTTTTTTAACATACTGATCAGTCGTTTTCTGAATGGCGTCAGACCATGTCTTGACATCATCCTGACTGATGTCGCCTTTCTTTTCAAAGGCCTTGGCTTTGTCCATGCCATCCCGGCGCACACCACGCACGGCAATTTTTGCGCCTTCGGCATAACGTGCAGCAGCTTTGGCCAGTTCGTTACGCCGCTCTTCGGTCAACTGCGGAATGGGAACCCGAATGGTCTGGCCTTCCCCCGCCGGATTAAGGCCCAGCCCTGCATCGCGAATGGCACGCTCCACTGCACCAGCCAGCACGCGGTCCCACACCTGTACGGTAATCATACGCGCTTCAGGTACGGCAATGGACGCCACCTGAGTCAGCGGAACCTCGCCACCGTAAGCTTCCACGCGTACCGGTTCCAGCAGAGCCGGGCTGGCACGCCCGGAACGCAGACCGGAAAAATCACGGCGCAGGCTTTCCAGAGCGCTCTCCATACGACGCTTGATGTCATCAAGCAGGGCATTCAAGTCAGACACGGTGGGTTCTCCCGTTTATTCTCGGGGGTGCACGAGACCACACCCCCAACCTCGTTCATTCCACGCCCTGCCTTAGCGGGCAGGAACTTGCATGGTGTCAGGTTGCTTCAATAATGCGCGTAAAAGCGCCTTCGCCACGCATAACGCGCCCGAAGGAGCCTTCCTCGCCAATATTGAACACGATGATCGGCAGCTTGTTTTCCCGCGCGAGGCTAATAGCTGCGGCATCCATAACGCTTAGCTGGTTGGCCAGAACGGTCTGGTAGGTCAGCTCATCATACCGGGTGGCAGAAGAGTCCTGCTTGGGGTCTGCGGAATACACACCATCGACCTGCGTCCCCTTAAGCAGAATATCGCATTCCATTTCCGCCGCACGCAGGGCTGCTGCCGTATCCGTGGTAAAGAAGGGGTTACCGGTGCCTGCGGCAAAAATGACCACGCGCCCTTTTTCCATATGCCGCACAGCCCGCCGACGGATATAGGGTTCGGCAACGGATGACATGTGGATGGCAGACATAACCCGCGTTGTTATCTGCTCGCGCTCAAGCGCATTCTGGAGCAACAGGGCATTGATAACTGTTGCCAGCATCCCCGCGTAGTCACCCTGCGCGCGGTCCATACCCTTGGCAGCAGCGGCTACCCCCCGAAAAATATTGCCGCCACCCACAACAAGGCACACTTCCGTGCCGTTGCGAACGACCTCTGCAACATCCTTGGCAATCCGCTCGACCGTCTTCTGCTCCACTCCAAAGGCACCCTCACCCATCAGGGCTTCGCCAGACACCTTGAGCAATACACGTTTACGGCTTGGCGTTTCAGCGACAGAAGCAGTCATAGGCCCTCAATCATGCAAAAGTCCGAAAAAAAACAGACCTCCGCCGCGCAGATGCGCAGCGTGTAAGATCGCTCTCTCTTATCCTCCAAGGCGCATCGTCACAAGCGCCAAGCCACGCTTTATGGCACGTCATCCAGCCCGATTGCGCGCAAACGTGCCCGTTCCTCATCCCAGCCCGAGCGTTCCTTGACGTTCAAAAACAGGTGGCATGGCCGTTCAAGCAGACCGGCGAGCTGCTTGCGCGCCCTCTCACCAATCTGTTTGATCTTCTGGCCGCCATTCCCGATCAGAATGGCTTTATGCCCTGTGCGTCCAACGTAAATGGTTACCTCGATCCGAACAGACCCATCGGGACGTTCCTGAAAACTCTCTGTCTCGGCCGTGGTGCCATAGGGCACCTCTTCATGCGTTTGCATAAAAATCTGCTCCCGCACCAGTTCAGCCGCCAGCAGACGGTCAGGCAGATCGGTCAGATCATCCTCGGGATACAGGTAGGGCCCTTCGGGCAGGCTGGACGCCAGCTTGTCCAACAGGTCATCCACCCCACCCCCAGTGCGCGCACTCACCATAAACACGTGCTCGACTGGCAGTTTTTCGGTAATGGCTGCCGTTAGTGGCAGCAGGGCGGACGCAGGAACAAGATCAGTCTTGTTCAGGACCAGCCATGTTGTGCGGCCGGTCTGGGCCAGCCGGTCAATAATTTCCTGCACGGCTTCGGTCAGACCTGTTCGTGCATCGACCAGCAGCAAGGTTATGTCCGCATCATCCGACCCGTTCCATGCGGCTGCGACCATGGCACGGTCCAGCTTGCGGCGCGGGCGGAAAATGCCGGGAGTATCCACCAGCAGAATCTGGCTGGCCCCACGCATAAGAATACCCAGCACCCTAAAGCGCGTTGTTTGCGCCTTGGGCGAAACAATGGAGAGTTTGGCACCCGCCATACGGTTAAGTAGCGTTGATTTGCCTGCGTTTGGTGCACCCACCAGCGCAGCAAAGCCACAACGTGTTGTTTGTGTCATGCCTGTTGCTTCAGCCCTGATGGCTGCCTCCGAGTTTTTCCAGCAAGGTTGCGGCAGCGGCGCTTTCCGCCCCCCGTTTACTCCCTGCACATCCTTCTGCCGAGTAGCCACCCGCACTCACGCGCACCACAAACACTGGCGCATGGGATGGACCATCGGCCCCTATTGTTTCGTAAAAAGGCAGGCCCTGCCCGCGCCCCAGAACCCACTCCTGCAAGGCGGTCTTGGGGTCCTTGGGTGGCAATGCCTGTGCATCGAGTATGCGCTTCCAGCATGAGCGAACAATCTTGCGCGCCGGAGCCAACCCACCATCCAGAAAAACCGCTCCCAGCACGGCCTCCAGCCCATCGGCCACAACATTGGCAGCAGTCTGCACACCTGCCCGCGCTTCGTGCTCAGCCACGGACAGCGCTTCGGCCAAACCCAGCTGTTCGGCAATATCCGCCAAAGTTGCACGTGAAACCAGATGGGCAAGCCTGGAGCCCAAAGCCCCTTCCTGCTCCCCCGGATACCGCTCCAGCAACAGCTCCGCCATAAGCAGGCCCAGAACGCGGTCCCCTATAAATTCCAGACGTTCGTTGGAACCCGCCCCTTTGGTTTTGTTCCGCCTGCGCCCCCCTGCCTTCTGGTGTGCAGCGGAACGGTGGGTCAGCGCCTCCTGTAACAGGGAGGGATTGGCAAACCGGTAGCCCAAACGCTCCTGCAACGCCATGGATGCCAGATATTGCGGGGTATTGTGGGCATCATGCATTACATCACGCCTTTTAGCAGACGTGCCCAGCGAATTTCCGTCGGCCAGTACCAGACCTGCCAGATGGGATGCGCCGCTTCCACGGAGAAGAAAATCCGCTGCGCCTTACCCACAAGGTTTTCCATGGGTACAAACCCAAGATCTTTGGGACCATCCCCCATAAAGCGGCTGTCTGCGCTATCATCCCGGTTATCGCCCATGGCAAAAAAGTAACCGGGGGGCACAACATACTCTGGCGTATCGTTCTGCGGACCATCATTGGTCAGTTTGAGAATTTCATGCCGGACAACACCACCTTCCGCCCGCATTGGCAGCTCCTCCGTGCAGGCTTCCCCTTCCATGGGCATCCGCGTTTCATCTTCTGCTACGTAGGGATGGGGTTGCACACAGGGAACACGCGCACCATTGAGGTACAGCTTGCCACCAATAACCTGAATATGGTCACCCGGCAGACCAATAACGCGCTTGATGTAATCTATCGATGTATCCTTGGTGAAACGGAACACCGCCACATCCCCACGATGAGGCTGCCCCGCCCACACACGACCATTGAACAGGTCGGGAGAAAACGGCAGCGAAAACCGGGAATAACCATAGCTGTACTTGGAAACCCAGATGTAATCCCCCACCTGTAAGGTCGGGATCATGGAGCCGGAAGGAATAACAAAGGATTCAAACAAAAAAGTCCGGACAAAAACAACAACGATCACGACCGTCAGAATTGTCCGCACATATTCAACCACAGCATGTCTGATGGTAACAGAGTGCTGCGCTCCAGTAGGAGAAGTCTCCGGTTTACTCATGCGCTGCCCATCTGCTCCCATAACTCATGACTGAAAAATAAAATATGCCGGATCAAGCCGTGCGCCCGATGCGATGTCAACCCGCACGAACCGAGATAAACACCTGCGCAAACGCGTAAGGTGGCTCGTCAGTCATGCTCAGCATCAGGTCCGGTTCATACCCTGCGGGTACAAGTTGCGCCAGCCTAAGGGCCGCTGCTCCGGTTAACACCAGTATGGGTTGCCCGGTTGCAAGGTTTTCCACCCCAATCTGGCTTTGCGTAACCCCTTGGGCAAAACCCGTGCCCAACGCCTTGGCGCAGGCCTCCTTGGCAGCCCAGCGTTTGGCATATGTGCCTACTCTGGCAGGCCCGGACCGACCTTCAGCCTTGTTGCGTTCATATGGCGTAAATACCCGGTCCAGAAACCGCTCACCAAACCGCTCTATTGTCCGCTCAATACGCCGCATGTCGCACAGATCCACACCTGTTGCCAGCAGGGTCATGATTTGGCCCTGTCTGCCTGCGTAATGCCCGAAACAGCCCGCAGTCCGGCAATAACGGAAGACAGATGGCGCAGGTCCCGCACCTCCACATCCAGCAGGATTTCGGTAAAGTCGAGTTGCCGGTGCACAATCTTGAGGTTGACCATCGCCGCATCGCATTTGGAAATGGTGTTGGTAATGGAGGCCAGAACAGACCCTTCGTTTTCCGCTACAATACTAATGCGGCCAACACGCATTTGCCCGGTGCCACCGGCACGGGCCATGGCATCATAATCCCAGTCAACATCCAAAAAGCGTTCGGGTGTGGCGGCAAAACTTTCCAGCGTCTGGCAGCTCCGCGTATGCACGGTCACGCCTTTGCCGGTTGCAACCACCCCCACAATCCGGTCACCTGGCAACGGGTGGCAACACGCTGCGTAATGCACGGCCACACCAGCCCCAAGCCCAACCAGCGGAACCGCCCCACCCGAGGGCCGCCGCATGGTGGACGCCCCCCGTGGCCGAGGCCCAGCCGTACCCAGCACACCCGGCAAACCCGCCAGCATACGGGGCACACGCTGCACACGCCGCAATTCCGGGTAAGCCGCATGGACCACATCACGCGCATTCAGGTTGCTCGTGCCAACAGCAACATACAGATCCTGCAAGGAACTCTGTTTGAGCGCCTTGAGTGTGGTCTCCATAATTTTTTCGGAACCATCCACACCTTCCTGACGGAAAGCCTTGGCCAGTGCCGCACGCCCGTTATCGAGCGAGACCTGCCGCTGCTGCTGCGCCACATACCGGCGAATACGCGCGCGCGCCTTACCCGTAACAACAAACCGCTCCCACGATGGCGAAGGGGCTCCGCCACGAGCCGTCATAATTTCGACCTGATCGCCATTTTCCAGCTCATGCCGCAGGGGCATGAGGCGACCATTCACCTTGGCGCCAACGCAGGTATCGCCAATCTGGCTATGTACCGCGTAGGCAAAATCCACCGGGGTTGCACCACGGGGGAGCGAGATCAGTTGCCCCTTGGGGGAAAAACAGAAAACCTGATCCTGATACAGTTCAAGCTTGGTATTTTCCAAAAACTCATCGGGCGCAGATGACGCCTCCAGAATTTCCAGCAGGTCCTGCACCCAGCGCGGACGCCGCACACCACCATATCCCCCTTCTTCGGGGCTGGTGCTCCCACCTTCCTTGTAGACCCAATGCGCAGCCACACCGTTCTCGGCCACATCATGCATGGCCTGCGTACGGATCTGCACCTCGATCTTCTGATTACGGGGGGACCGGAGCGTTACACCGGTGTGCAGGCTCTGGTATCCGTTGGCTTTGGGGGTGGAAATATAATCCTTAAACCGACCGGCGATCATAGGGTACGCCGCGTGGACAGCCCCCAACGCCATATAGCAGTCCTCGCGCGTATCCACGATCATGCGGAAAGCCATAATGTCGGACAACTGCTCGAACGCCACATTCCGGCGCTGCATTTTTTCCCATATGGAATACGGCGATTTTTCGCGACCAGAGACCTGAGCATCCTTCAGCCCGGCCTCATGGCACAAACGCAGCAGTTCCCTGCGCACATCCTCAATAACATCCGCCCCCTGCCCCCGCAGGTAATTCAGGCGTGTGCGGATTGTCGTATCGGCCTCAGGTTCCAGTTGCGCAAAGGACAGGTTCTGGAGTTCGGTCTTGACCCGATCCATACCAATCCGCTCGGCCAGTGGCGCGTAAATATCGAGCGTTTCCCGCGCAATGCGCTGCCTGCGGTCCTGCCGCTCCACAAAATGGAGCGTGCGCATATTGTGCAAACGGTCTGCCAGCTTGACCAGAAGGACACGAATGTCCTTGGACATGGCCAGCACCAGCTTGCGAAAATTTTCGGCCTGCTTGGTACGGTCGGACTGTAATTCCAGCCGCGTCAGCTTGGTAACACCATCGACCAGGTCGGCCACGACAGGCCCGAAGTCGGCCTTTAGCGTATCGTAGGTAACGCCTGTATCTTCAATGGTATCATGGAGCAAAGCCGTACAGATAGACTGCACATCCAGCCTGAAGCGTGCCAGAATCATGGCAACAGCCAGAGGGTGGGTTATGTAGGGGTCACCATTATCGCGCATCTGGGTCTGATGGGCCTTGTAGGCCACATCAAACGCCCGACGGATCGATTGTACATCCGCCTGCGGCGCGTAGCTGAGCACCTTGGCAACCAGACGCTCACAGCTAATCTCGTTCACACGACCTGTGGGAACAGGCGCACCAACCAGTGCCTCAACCGGACCTTCCCCCTCCCGCATGGGGGAGGAGGTGTGAACGGGAATATCGCCGCCCGGTTGGTCCACGCGCCTTTTACCGCCGTGCGCGACCGGTCAGAGCCGCCTCAATGGCGCGCACGTCATCCGCAGCTTCTTCTTCAGCGGAAACTTCCTGCAAACCAAAAATATTCTGTTCGGTTGGCACCAGATCCTGCACTTCTTCTTCCACAGGTTCGGGTTCGGGCTCACGGGCCTGAGAACGGATCAGATCGCTCCGCAGAGCGGGAAGTTGCACGGTTTCATCCGCAATTTCACGCAGGGCAACGACAGGATTTTTGTCGTTGTCGCGGTCAATGGTCAGCTCCTCACCACGGGAGATGTTGCGGGCGCGCTGCGCGGCGTACACCACCAGTTCAAAGCGGTTTGGAACCTTTTCAACGCAGTCTTCGACGGTGACGCGGGCCATTACGAAGAGCCTCCAGACAGTTCAGCACAAGGTACAATAAATAAAGACAGAAAGGGCATATTACCGCATCCCCCCTCAGCAGGAAAGGTTTATTACCTGATCACCCTGATTTCCTGCCCTTGCACGGCATTGACCATCTGCTCCAGCCCCTGCCCGGTCAGCGGATGCACCCATTGCGGCGCAACATCCCGCACGGGCAGCAACACAAAAGCCCGCTCCTGCGCGCGGGGGTGCGGCAGGCACAGGCGTTCCGTCTTCTCGCACACCCCGTCCATGTCAATAATATCCAAATCAAGCGTGCGGGCCGCATTGGGCACGGAACGAACACGCCCCTGCTGCGTTTCAATCTGCTGAAGGCAGTCAAGCAATGCCAGAGGAGACAGACTCGTTACGCCACGCACAACACCATTCACATAAGGGGGCTGCCCCGATGGTGGCATAGGCGCACTCTCGTACCAACGGGAGACAGCCTCTATGCTCAACCCCGGTACGCAGCGTAACGCGGCTACGGCCTGTTCGCAGCTTTTATGCGCACTTTGCTCCCCCTGAGGAAGATTTGCACCTATTGCTATCAGTACCGATCTGGTATGATTTGTCTCTTCCGCCATGGTTTGCCTCACACTTGGGTGGAATATCTTGTTTTGAACACAATCGGAGCTTCTTTTATAAGAATGCCCGCCAAACAAACAGAGAGGCCGTTTTTCAAACACATGAGAAAAATTTCATTTTTACATAATCAAAACTCAAAAACATCACCCTCAAATTTATTTAGAGGACCACGCTCATGAACCTGAAAAAAGATGAAAAAACCTGTCTTTTTATTGACGGATCAAGCCTGTATTCAACATCCCGCAGTCTGGGCTTTGACGTTGACTACAAAAAGCTGCTGGAATTTTTTGCTGCCAAAACGCATGTGATCCGCGCGTATTATTATGCCGCCATTCTGGACACGGAGGATTACTCCCCGCTTAAGCCTCTTACAGACTGGCTGTCCTACAATGGTTACTTTCTGGTCACCAAACCCGCACGGGAATTTACAGACTCGACTGGAAAGCGCCGCGTAAAAGGCAACATGGACATCGAAATTGCGGTGGACATGATGGAAATGGCACCTCACATCGACCATGCCATCCTGTTCAGTGGCGATTCAGATTTCCGCCGCGTGGTGGAAGCCGTGCAGCGGCAGGGAACCCGTGTGTCCGTTGTGTCGTCCATGCGCTCCACCCCCCCTCTTATCGGTGATGACCTGCGCCGGCAGGCTGACCAGTTCCTTGAGCTGGCATCTTTGGGTACCAACTTTACCCGCCGCCAGACCGAACCCAGCCGGCCCCGCGCAAACCCGGCTCCCATCCGCCACCCGGCGGACCAGCTGAGCGAACCTGAGGATGATCCACTAAGCTAAGTGGAATATGACAAAACAGAATTTTGCTTTTTCTACAGTAACGTATCTGTTCCTCATGCGTTTGGATCAATACAGACCTGCTGTGGGCTGCCAGCCCACACAGACCAAACGTAAAGGTTTTCCGGAGTTCACTGATGCCGACATGTTCCGAAGCCAGAAGCAACCTGCTTTCGCTCCTGCATGGTGTTGAACACTTCAACACCGAAGTTTTCCCCGCTAAGGAAGCCCTGTTTGCCAGTCTGGCCAAAGGGCAGGCACCCGGTGCGCTGTTTATCGCCTGTGCTGACAGTCGCATTAACCCCAACCTGATCACCCAGACAGAACCGGGTGATCTGTTTATTCTGCGCAACATTGGCAATCTGGTCCCCGCCTACGGCGAAATGCTTGGAGGCGTTTCCTCCGCCATTGAATATGCGGTTCTGGGGCTTGGGGTGTCCTCCATTATTGTTTGCGGTCACTCCGACTGTGGCGCCATGAAAGCCCTGCTGGAACCGGAAAAGAACGGACTGGACAAAATGCCCACAGTCCGTAGTTGGTTGCGCAATGCGGAGGCCGCACGCGCTGCCACCCTTAACACGCTCCGTTCAGAAGATGCCGGGCCAGCAACCGTGCGCTGCCTTGCCGAACAGAACGTATTGCTCCAGTTGGCTCATCTGCGTACCCACCCCGCAGTAGCCGCAGGGCTGGCGCGTAACACGCTGTTCCTGCAAGGATGGTTCTACGATATTGGCACCGGGGAAATTTCGGTGCTGGATGAACAGACCCGTACGAGCGTACCGATCAGTGGTGTTATTGAAAAACTCCAAGAACAGGCGGAACAGGAAACCGCATAAAGCATCTGGTTTTTGCAGGTCGGTTCTCCGCCTCGGTCTTATGGCCGTTGCGGGAACCGGCTTTTTTTTGGCCCAGGCAAGTTGGGCTGCTCCGGCACAAACACTCAGACTCAGCACCTGGAACATGGACTGGCTACTGGATGAGCAGGCACAGAATGCTCCCAGTGTACCAACGGATATTCCCCATAGAAATACACAGGATTTCACAAAACTGGCCGCATATGCCACCCGCTTGCGCCCCGACCTGATCGGCTTGCAGGAGGTTGGAGATTCAGCAACGCTGGCACGCCTGTTCCCCCGCTCCAAATACCAAATTTTTGTATCTCACGATGATATTCCACAACATACCGCCCTGGCTGCACGGCAAGGGCTGCATATTCAGCGCAACCCGGACGTAACGGCATTAGCGCTTAAAACCCGACCCGAACACCATCCACTCCGCAGCGGACTGGACATAACGCTCCAATTGGGCAGCAGGGATTTACGTGTTCTGGTTGTTCATTTCAAAACCGGCTGCTGGGATAATCCTTTATCGGAAATCCACCATGCTTGCCCCGTTCTGTTCCAGCAGTTCCAAGCTTTGCAGAACTGGATATCAGACAGAGCACAAAATGAAGAAGCTTTTGCCATACTAGGCGATTTTAACCGCCGCCTGACGCGCACTGACCCTCTTTTTACAGGCTTGAATCATATAACGCCCCTTACACTGGTCACCAGTGGTCAGGCCAGCCCTTGCCAGAATGGGAGCTTTTTTATTGACCATATTTTGCTTGGAGGTGCTGCGGCACAATGGCTCCAGCCAGACTCTTTACGCGTTATGATCATTCCGCAAAACAGCGCCAGAACTTTAAGTGACCATTGCCCGGTCTCCGTTACCCTGCGCATACCGCAACCATAAAAAAAGACCGCTACGAAAACCGTAGCGGCCCTTTTGGTCTTCTTGGTCACACCGATCAGGCGTGAGCACCCGCCCTGTGGGAAGAACCCGGACGCCCACCGGAACGACGGGGGGGGCCACCACGACCACCACCGCCACCATTGCGGGGCGGCCCACCACGACCACGACCACCGCCACCCAGCACTGGTGGACGCTGCGTGGAAAATTCCGCTTCTTCTGAATGCCAGGGATGATCACGCACAACAGGGATGGATTTCCCGATTGTTTTTTCAATATCCTTCAACCATGCGCGCTGCTCCGCATCGCAGAAAGAAACAGCCCAACCATCACGCCCTGCACGCGCAGTACGGCCAATACGGTGCACGTAGCTTTCGGGCACATTCGGCAGGTCATAGTTGAACACGTGGCTAACTTCATCCACGTCAATACCACGGGCAGCAATATCAGTCGCAACAAGCACTTTAACCGAGCCAGCCCGGAAGCCCTTCATAGCCCGCTCACGCGCACCCTGAGACTTGTTGCCGTGGATGGCTTCTGCCGTCACACTGTTCTTGTTCAGGAACTCAGCAACCTTGTTGGCTTCATGCTTCATCAGCGTAAACACAACAGCGCGGGCAACCTTATCAGATTCCACCATGGTCAGCAGCGCATCGCGTTTATCGGATGTGCCATTCACAAACATAATGGCCTGCTGAATACGGTCGACCGTGCTGGATGGTGGCGCAACTTCCACGCGGGCCGGATTGCTCAGCAGGGATGCCGCCAGATCTTCAATGCTCTTGGGCATGGTGGCCGAGAACAGCAAGGTCTGCCGCTGGGCGGGAACGTAGCTCATAATCCGGCGGATATCGCGCACAAAGCCCATATCGAGCATACGATCAGCCTCGTCGAGCACCAGAACTTCAAGCCCGGAGAGGTCAATGTAGCCCTGACCGATCAGGTCCAGCAAACGGCCAGGTGCAGCTACCAGCACATCCACGCCGCGGCGCATGGCCTCAACCTGCCGCCCTTGCCCTACACCACCAAACACAACAGCCTGCGAGAACTTCATGTAACGTGCGTAGGCTTTAAAACTATCGCTGATCTGGGCAACCAGTTCACGCGTTGGTGCCAGCACCAGAACACGCGGCTGTTTGGGAGCGGCTGCTTTGGGGTTGTTGTGCAGATGTTGCAGAATAGGCAGCGCAAAAGATGCGGTCTTGCCTGTTCCTGTCTGGGCAAGCCCTAACAGATCACGCCCTTCAAGCAGATGCGGAATGGAACCCGCCTGAATGGGGGTAGGTATTTCGTACCCTTGATCCGTCAACGCCTGCAACAGGGGAGCGGCAAGTTTCAGATCCGAAAAAGTAGTCATTTAGGGGCAACCTCTCCATGCACCTGAAAATCAGTCACATCCACACTTAACGTCAGTCACGCACTACCAAACCAAATTATAGATGACAGAGCAGAACCGTCTCTAAGCCAGACCAGACGGACAGGTCAGCATGAATTTTATTACATTACAGACAGAATAAGAAATTTTCGGAATCATGCATCCCGCGCATACTGTCTTGGAAGAATTATATAAAAGCAGTCTGAGCGCCCCGCAAGGGTTCCGTACCATATTGGTCCGAAAATAAGCAGCCCGCAGAACTGTTACAACATCTGCAAATCACGATCATCAGACATCTGATATATACATGTTTTTTATCATATAACTAGTATTTTTAATATATTTTTTGCACACCACGCCACAGAGCAGCCCCTGTTTGGCTGCATTGCTGTTTTTCAAATCTAACTTATTTTTTAGGCTTCTGTTAAGAACTGCCCATCAAGCCGGACATTTGCGCAACACCAATCACCATATAAAATTAACGTCGCCGTAATAAAAACAGAGCCTGCTCACCAAACAGATTGGCCAAACGAATGGAGCGCCGCCAAGGTGCGCGCTCCCCTTCTTCATCCACAGCCATCCATTTTTCCACAATATATCCGTCCTGACGACAGAGTTCGAGAAAATCCCGAATCGTGCAGGGGTGAATATTGGGCGTTTCGTACCAAGGGGTGTGCCACACTGCCGTCATGGGCATACGTCCGCCTAGCAAAAGGCGCAGACGCAGTTGCCAGTGCCCAAAATTAGGGAAAGAAACAATGGCATACCGCCCAATGCGCAGCATCTGCCGGAGCACCTCCCTTGGGCGTTCGACCGCCTGCAAAGTACGCTGGAGCACCACGTAATCAAACGAATGGTCGGGGTAATAGGCCAGATCGTGGTCGGCATCCCCATGCACAACGGGGAGACCGTGCGCCACGGAGCGCGTGACCAGTTCCATATTCAGTTCAATACCACGCGCATCACACCCACGCTCACGGTATAAATGGCCGATCAACGTGCCATCCCCGCTGCCAATATCCAGCACGCGTGTGCGGGGTTCGATCATGTCTGCAATCAGGCGTTGGTCTAGACGCATCAGGACAATCCCGCATGTTCAGCAACACCGCACAGAAAACCACGCACGGTCCGGTCAAAGTCCGGCTCATCCAGCAAAAAGGCATCATGACCTTTATCGGTCTCGATCTCGACAAACGAGACGTTGGCCGCAGCCCGGTTTAAAGCCCGCGCAAGTGTTCGGGCGGCAGATGTGGGGAACAGCCAGTCCGAGGAAAATGAAACAACACAAAACCGGACCGCCGTACCAACAAATGCCGAGGTCAGTTCACCATCGTGGTCGGCGGCAATATCAAACCAGTCCATCGCCCGCGTGATGCTCAGGTAAGAGTTGGCATCAAACCGGCGGACAAAGCTGGAGCCTTGATAACGCAGGTAGGATTCCACCTCAAAAATATCACCAAACATGGAAACAGGCCCCTCCGGCCCCTGCCCTCCGGCTGGTCCGCTGCGCATCCGCCGCCCGAACTTGCGGGTCAGGGCCTCCTCCGACAGATAGGTGATATGGGCCATCATACGTGCCACAGCCAATCCACGCGCGGGCACAACATCCGCTTCCCAATACCGCCCTCCCCGCCAGTCCGGGTCAGCAATAATGGCCTGACGCCCAACCTCGTTAAACGCAATATTCTGGGCGGAGTGGAAAGGGGCCGTGGCAATGGGCATAACGGCCAGCATCATCTGCGGGTAGGTTACAGCCCATTCGAGCACCTGCATCCCCCCCATGGACCCGCCAACCACGGCAAACAGGCGGTCTATCCCCAAGCTACGTACCAGCTTGTACTGGGCGCGCACCATGTCGCGGATGGTAATGGGCGGGAACGCAGTTCCCCACAATTCGTCTGGAGCACCCTGTCCATCAGTCCGCAAGGAGCGTGGACCTGTGCTCCCCATACATCCACCCAGAACATTGGAGCAGATCACAAAAAAACGGTCTGTATCGATCGGCTTGCCCGGCCCGACCATGCGCCCCCACCAACCGGGTTTACCAGTCAGCGGGTGGGTTTCCGCCACATACTGGTCACCAGTAAAGGCATGGCAGATAAGAATGGCATTGTCTTTTTGGGGCGAAAGCCGACCATACGTACAATACGCAATATCCACCGGGGCCAAAGTAACCCCACAGTCCAGTTCCACCCCTTCGGGAAAACTGACATGGGGATGATTACCGATATGAAGGGGCGCTGTACTGTTCATAAAACCGCTGCATTCTCCAACCCGGGCAGGCCGGGCAAAAACCAGTGTCAGCCCCGGTTGCACTGGCATTGCCAGACCGGGTTTTATCCCGGCCACATTCTGGCAGAAGCCGGTCCGGCAATACCCTGTTAGTGTTCCATTTTAAGCGCGGCAAGGAAGGCGCTTTGGGGGATTTCCACCTTACCAAACTGCCGCATTCGCTTTTTACCCTCTTTCTGCTTTTCCAGCAGTTTGCGCTTACGCGAAATATCGCCACCATAGCACTTGGCTGTTACGTCCTTGGAGAGAGCCCCTATGGTTTCTCGTGCAATAACGCGGCTGCCAATAGCGGCCTGAATGGCAATTTTAAACAACTGGCGTGGAATAAGCTCCTTAAGCCGCGCACAAATGGAACGACCGCGCGTTTCTGCTGCAGAGCGATGCGCAATAAAGCACAGCGCATCCACAGGTTCCTGATTGACCAGAATGGAAATACGCACAAGATCGCTCTCTTCGTATCCATCCATCTGGTAATCAAAACTCGCATAACCACGGGTTAGCGATTTGAGCCGGTCGTAGAAGTCAAACACCACCTCGTTCAGAGGCAGACGATAGACGGCCATAGCCCGGTTGCCAACATAGGTCAGATCGATCTGCACGCCACGCCGCTCTGTGCAGAGTGTGAGCACAGCACCCAGATATTCATCGGGCACCATAATGTTGGCCTTGATCCACGGTTCCTCAATTTTTTCAATCAAGGAACCATCGGGCATATCGGCCGGGTTATGGAGTTCTTCCATCTCCCCATTGGTGCGATAGATTTTATACACCACGGACGGCGCGGTAGCGATCAGATCAAGATCGAACTCGCGGGACAGCCGTTCCTGAATAATTTCCAGATGCAGCAACCCAAGGAAGCCACAACGGAAACCAAACCCAAGGGCTGCGGATGTTTCTGCTTCATAATGGAACGAGGCATCGTTCAGCCGCAGTTTGGCCAGACTGTCCCGCAGTTTTTCAAAATCATCAGCGACAATGGGGTACAGCCCACACCACACCACGGGAATGGAGGGTTTAAAACCGGGCAGAGGGGTTGCCGCAGGCCGACGATCATCCGTGATCGTATCCCCCACGTTACAGTCTGCAACGGTTTTGATTGCCGCGTTAATGAACCCCATTTCTCCCGGACCAAGGCTTTCCACAGCCGTCATCCGTGGAGCGAACACGCCCACCTGATCCACCTGATGCACTGCACCCGATGACATCATGCGAACTTTCATGCCTTTTTTCAGGCGGCCTTCCTTAATCCGCACCAGCACGATTACACCCAGATAGGGATCGTACCAGCTATCTACCAGCATGGCCTGCAAGGGTTTTTCAGCATCACCCTGAGGTGGGGGCAGACGGGTGACAACGGCTTCCAGCACGCCCTCGATATTCAGCCCCGTCTTGGCTGAAATCTCAACAGCATCATCAGCCGGAATGCCAATGACTTCCTCGATCTGTGCCTTAACACGCTCTGGCTCTGCCGCAGGCAGATCGACCTTGTTGAGCACGGGCACAATCTCGTGGTTGGCATCAATGGCCTGATAGACGTTGGCCAGTGTCTGGGCTTCCACGCCCTGAGAGGCATCGACCACCAGAAGCGATCCCTCGCACGCGGCAAGGGAGCGGCTGACTTCGTATGCAAAGTCAACATGTCCGGGGGTGTCCATCAAATTCAGGACATAGGTCTTGCCGTCCTTGGCCGGATACGTCAGCCGGACAGTCTGCGCTTTGATGGTAATACCACGCTCGCGCTCCAGATCCATGTTATCAAGAACCTGATTGGTCATCTCGCGGGCAGTCAGGGCTCCACACGCCTGAATCAGGCGGTCGGCCAGAGTGGACTTTCCATGATCGATATGTGCGATGATGGAAAAATTGCGGATGAGCGAAAGGGGTACATCGGTCATGATGCCCCTTTACGGGAAATGAAGAGAAAAGTCAGCCTGTTCCTATGCTCCGGGCTGCACTTTCCCACACTTTTTTCACGCACAGGTGCATTGCCCTGCCAGCACCCCTTTATTTTGGGGTAAAAAGCGCCTGTTTAGGCAACCCGATTCATGGTGATCTGCCCATTTTTAACAACATCATCCAGGCACGCGGGGCGACCCAGCAAAAATCCCTGAGCCTCTTCACACCCGACCTCGTGGAGCATATTCAGCTGGTCGGCTGTCTCGATCCCTTCCGCCATGACCGGAATATCAAACGCCTTACCCAGCGCCAGCACGGCATGGACAACCGCCAGCGTCTGATCGCTCGCCTGCACGGCACCAAAAAAGGACCGGTCAATTTTTATACGATCGAAAGAAAAGCGGCGCAGCGTATCCAGCGACGAATATCCCGTACCAAAATCATCCAACGCCAGACTGACACCCATGCTCTTGATCTGGCGCAGCACCTGCAAGGCGCGGGGCTGATCGGCAATAATGGTCGATTCTGTCAGTTCCAGTTCCAGCCGCTCTGGTGGCAGCCCTGTCTGTTCCAGCACATTGGCCACAACACGCGCAATGTCCGTATGAACAAACTGTATGCCCGACAAGTTGACGGCAACCTTGTAAGGTTGCTGCCACAACACTGCCTCTGCGCACACAGACCTAAGCACCCATTCCCCTATTTGCAGGATCAGATCGCTCTCTTCAGCCAGGGGAATAAAATCATCGGGCATAATAGTACCCCGTGTAGGGTGCTGCCAGCGTACCAGAGCCTCAAACCCCCGGATTTCTCCAGTCGCAACAACTCTTTGCACCTGATAGCAGACCGTAAGCTGCCCGGCCTTGACCGCATCGCGCAGGTCGGCTGCCAGCTTGCGACGGTTGCGTACTTTTTCGTCCATTGACGGTTCATAAAAACAGGGATGACGCCCCGGATCTGCCTTGGCGCGATACATGGCCAGATCGGCATTATTGATCAGGGCTTCCTTATCAGATGCATGATCGGGCCATATGGCAACCCCCAGACTGGCCCCGGACTGGACTTCCGAATCTTCAAAACGAATGGGTTTAAACAGAACCTCTTCCAGCCTGTGCAAAAACACCTTGATCTGTTCAGCAGAGGTCATGCGGCAAAGGGCCTGAAACTCATCTCCACCCGTTCTGGCGATAAATTCGCTGCTATTATCCTGCAACACGGCACGCAGCCGTCGCCCAAGAATACGCAGAACCTCATCCCCCGCCTTGTGGCCGCGCAGGTCGTTAATTTCCTTAAACCGGTTAAGGTCAATCCCGACCAGAGCGAGCTTGCCGTTGGTCTCCCGCGCCCAGTCCAGTTCCAGATCAAGACGTTGATGGAAGTTCATGCGGTTGGGCAGGCCGGTCAAAGGATCATTCAGCGCCATACGCCGCAGCTTTTCCACCGAGTCCGCACGGGAACTGTCATCAATCATGCCACTGACCAGACCGCCCCCCACGATCAGGAAAGACATGATGGCAATCGCTGCCGCCAGCACAATGGAATCATCCCCCTGGCCTGCAATGGCCGCCGCATGAGATGTGACCTGCACATGGTATGCAGCCATGCCAATAAAATGAACAGACAGCACGGCCAGTGCCAGAACCGCCGCCATAGATGCCGTGGCGCGCCGCCCTCCCTTAACGCCCATACGTACCGCGAGCACACACAGCACGACTGCCGCCAGAACAGAAATAACCAGACAGGGCATATTCCACGTCGTCTGGCCCTGCACACGGTAGGCCAACATGCCGGTGTAGTGCATGGCAACAATGGCCAGCCCAACAATGGCACCACCAATTTCGGGCAAAAACCGGGCAAAACGGCAGGTGGCGAGCGTAAACCCTATGGTGCTGCCAAACACGGCTATAAGCAGGGATATACTGGTTAACAAAGGGTCAAACCGGGCGGGCGCACCTGTGCCATACCCCAGCATGGCCACAAAGTGGGTGCACCAGATTGCAACGCCACTCGATAATGCTGTCAAAAAAAGCCACGCATACCACTGGTTGGTTTTGGCGCGCAGGGCATGGCGGAACAGGGATGCGGTAACACCAGAACCACAACAGCATAGCAAGGCAGCTACACAGACCAGCCACAGGTTATGCTGGCCAAGAATGCACCTTACAACCATCATCAGAAGCGCTTCCCACAACCCAACTTACTGAAAAAACAATATATTCTTAAAATTCTACTTTAATTTGCTCCAAGGTATCCAAAACTGTCCTCCAAAGGAACGAAATTTTGCCACAGTCTTAAAAACATTATTTTATAATCTGATTTCCCCAGAACGGGCTTACGCTAAGCGGCTGCTCATACCGTCATCATAACAATCCTGTGCAGCCACACGCCTTCGCCCAGCGCATCAAGCGGTTGCACCTCCCCTCCCCTAAAAGAGCAGAAGTTCAAACCGGCTCCCATTTCCAGCAGTAGCCCCATTATCGGTGTATGGCCGGGACCATGCACCAAAACCCGGTCTCCCTCCCGCAATGGAAGAGAGGGAACAACAACTACAGACCCACCATCCCGCACAACCGGCTCCATGCCGTCACCATCCATGCGCACAACATAGGCATCTGGTTCGGTCCACCATTGACCGGGGGAGACTTCCCGCTCCCACACCGGACCACACGGCAGCCCCTGCTGATCAAACACACCATTCTGCCCAAGCATGGAAAACGGAAGGGCACGGAGCAGCCGCCCCTTCTCGTCCGGCACAATGCGACATGGACCGGCGTTGGCAATGTGCTGGGCAAAAACCCCAAGTGGCACCTGCAGAACATCCAGCACACGCAGCAACGTTGGCAGGGATGGCCACCGCATGGCGCCACTGGCCACCACCCTGCGTGACGGATTAAGGGCCGTAGCATCCAGCCCCGCCGCTTTAGCCAGAGACGATGAAGTAAACCCCTGCTCCCGGGCCAGTGCATCCACCGTCTGCCAGATGGTTTGCGGCTGCGGAATCATGGTTTGGAAGATATAGGCACAGCAGCCGAGCGCTTCTGCTTCAGTACTTCATGGGCATGGCGGGCCAAGCCTTCGTCCGTTGCAACAAACCGACCTTGCGCATTACGGCCAACCAGCCCCTTGCGCTCCAGCCGCTCAAGGCATGGATCATCCTTTAAGCCGCACGGGCGCCCGCCCTGACCGGCAAGGTAAACCCTGTGAAGGGCAGCACGGCAGCATGTTTCCAGGTAAGGCTCATTCCACATTCCATACAGGATCACCGATCCTGCATGGAACTGCAAGCCTTACGCCAGACCTCTGCCCCGTTATTTACGGGCGGCATCTGGCAAGGCGTAAGCCACAATATAATCACCTTCTTTGGTGCCA
Source organism: Acetobacter syzygii (assembly GCF_000964225.1). Taxonomy (GTDB): domain Bacteria; phylum Pseudomonadota; class Alphaproteobacteria; order Acetobacterales; family Acetobacteraceae; genus Acetobacter; species Acetobacter syzygii. The sequence continues at coordinate 152,815 of NZ_BAMZ01000009.1, forward strand.
AAGGACCCATGCCCCCCATCAACCGTGACAACGTATTGACGGCCATTTGCCTCGTACGTCATGGGGGTGGACTGACCACCTGCGGGAAGGCGGTCCTGCCACAACATCTTTCCATCCGTCACATCATATGCACGAATGTAATAATCCGCCGTGGAGGTCAGGAACGCGACCCCGCCCGCAGTGATGATTGGCCCGCCAAGAGAGGGAATACCCACCTTGAAGCCAAACGGCAGGGGGGAACTATCCCGCGTTGTGCCATTCCGATGCTGCCAAAGAATAGTGTTGGTCTTCAGGTCCACGCCCGCCACATACCCCCACCCAGGCTGCTTGCAGGGAATCCCCAAGGGAGAAAGAAATGCGTTAAGCTCCACCCCAAAAGGCGTACCAAACTGGGGCTGCAACCCGTTCTCCCCTCCTGCTGCGGCAATATCGTGCCCCATGGGAGGGATAACCTGATTGTCTGTAGAACGCGGCACAAGGCGGGACACGAATGGAATGGCAATCGGGTTGGCAAATGCCACCTGCCGCACAGGGTCCACAGCCAGCCCACCCCATTCGAACATGCCCAGATTACCAGGAAACACCAGCGTTCCCTGCACGGACGGCGGCGTAAACGGCCCCTCGTAACGCAGTTTTTTGAACATGATCCGGCACACCAGCTGGTCCAGCATGGTTGCACCCCACATATCTTTATCCGTTAGTTTGGTTTTGGGCCGGAAGGTCAGCTGCGAGAACGGTTGAGTGGGCGACACATGATCCCCCTGTGCAGCTCCCTGTGGCACCGCCTGTTCGGGAGCAGGCACCAGCAACTGCCCATTCCTGCGATCCAGCACAAAAATATTGCCCGTTTTGGCTGGCGCATACAATGCCGGTACGACCGTGCCATCCTCGCGCTTAAAATCGATCAGGCTGGGCTGGGCTGGCACGTCCATGTCCCACAGGTCGTGATGAACAGTCTGGTAAAACCAGACCTTACGGCCTGTAGAAGCATCCAGCGCCAGAATGCCCGATGCATAACGCTCCTGCAGATCCGTGCGTTTGCCACCCCATATGTCCGGGGTTGCCACGCCTGTGGGAATGTAAATCTGGTTCAGCTTGGCATCGTAGGCAGAGACAATCCACGAATTGGGCGAATTAGGGGTAAACAGATGCGTCTTGGATGGAAGCTGGTTGGGGTCCGGGTTACCCGGATCAAACGCCCAGACCAGCGTGCCATTATACAGGTCATAGGCACGTATGACGCCGGATGGCTCGTGCGTGGAGTAGTTGTCCGTTACCGCAGCAGAAATAATAACCAGCTTGTCAGTGATGACCGGGGGGGATGTGGGTTCATAAAACCCCAAGGTGCGCATTGGCATCCCATCGGTCAGATCGACCTCTCCATTATGGCCAAATGCCGGGCAAACCTTCCCTGTGGAAGCATCCAGCGCAATCAGCCGTCCATCATTCGTTGGCAGAAAAATACGCTCTGCGCACTGGCTGGACGGCACTCCCGCAGTGTTTTCCGCACTCTCCGTCACAAGCGGAGGCGTTGCTGCGTAGGAGACACCACGGCAGGTCAGGTGCTGGAAAGTCGGATTAACAAGCAGCTTGGGGTCAAAGCGCCAGATCTGCTTGCCCGTAGCAGCATCGAGCGCAAAAACCCACTGATGGGGGGAGCACAGATAAAGCTTATTACCAACCTTGATCGGTGTGGCCTCATCCGTGGTTTCCACCGGATCATCCGGGCCACGCAGGTCGTGGGTTCTGAACATCCACGCCACCTTAAGCTGGCTCACATTACCTGTTGTAATCTGGTTTAGGGGGGAATAGCGGTCCCCTGCCTGCGTACGCCCGTAAGCAGGCCAATCCTGCGCCGGTACGGATGAAGTCTCTCCCGGAAGGGCCACGCCATTATAGGCAACCTGCGCACGAGGGAGCACACCAGCCATATCCTGCGGGTCCTGCGTCAGCGCGTAGCCATACACACCTATTCCAGCCAGAATCACAACCAGAAGGGGCACCCGGTTCCAGACCGATACCGGCCGCAACGCGCCAGAAACAAAAGGCAACAGCAGCCACAACCCCAGCGGCAACACCACATCCCCCCGTGGTGCAAGCGCCCAGAAGTCAAACCCTGCTTCCATAACAGACCAAAGCAGCGTGCAAGCTGCTATGGCGGCGTAAAGCCACAGAGCCTCGCGCCGCCCCCGCCAGAACAAAACGCCCGTTACCAAAAGCGCCAGACCGCAAATAACGTAAAAACCGGAACCACCGAGTATGGCCAGCCAACTGCCCGCTCCCGCCAGAACAATGCCAAGCACGATGCAGATCAATGCCGTGGTTTTTGACAGAACATTGGAACGGTCGCCTTGCATGACCGATACTCTCCTCAAGCTACAAACACCGTTCCATTAGAAAAGAACGATCATCCGGGATCAATCAATATTATTTACGAACAAATATACCACCTTATACATAGAAAATGAATAAGTTTCCATTTCCTATTCCAAAACAAAAAAACGCGGCTCCCAAATGGAAGCCGCGTTTTTGTCGTCCATTAAACCCCTTAAGGGATTATCATTAGACGGAGTAGTACATTTCGAACTCAACCGGGTGCGGCGTGTGTTCAAAGCGGTACACATCATCCCACTTCAGGGTGATGTAGCTTTCAATCTGGTCTTTGGTGAAAACGCCACCAGCCAGCAGGAACTCATGGTCAGCGGCAAGTGCTTCCAGTGCTTCGCGCAGGGAGCCTGCAACTGTTGGGATCTGCTTCAGTTCTTCGGGGGGCAGATCATACAGATCCTTGTCCATGGCATCGCCAGGGTGGATCTTGTTCTTGATCCCGTCCAGACCAGCCATCAGCATGGCAGCGAATGACAGGTAGGGGTTTGCCGTGGGGTCGGGGAACCGCACTTCAACGCGCTTGGCCTTGGGGCTGGTCGCATACGGAATACGGCAGGAAGCGGAACGGTTGCGGGCGGAATAAGCCAGCAGCACAGGGGCTTCAAAGCCCGGAATCAGGCGCTTGTAGGAGTTGGTGGACGGGTTGGTAAAGGCGTTCAGGGCCTTGGCATGTTTGATGATACCGCCAATGTAATACAGGGCCGTATCGGACAGGTCTGCATAGCCATTACCAGCGAATGTCGGCTTGCCGTCTTTCCAGATGGACTGGTGAACGTGCATCCCCGAGCCGTTATCGCCATAGATCGGCTTCGGCATGAACGTGGCGGTCTTGCCATAGGAGTGCGCCACGTTGTGCACACAGTATTTATAAATCTGCATAAAGTCGGCAGAGCGGACCAGCGTTTCAAACTTGGTGCCAAGTTCATGCTGGGACTGCGCAACTTCGTGGTGGTGCTTTTCAATGGCCAGACCCATTTCGCCCATTGTTGCCAGCATTTCAGCGCGCAGGTCGCTTTCGCTGTCAACCGGAGCAACGGGGAAGTAGCCGCCCTTTACACCCGGACGATGGCCCATGTTGCCTTCGGGGTAGTCTTTAAGCGAGGCATCGGGGCCTTCAATGCTGTCAAGCTGGTAGGTGCCGTAGTTGGGGCCTGTACCAAACTGGACGTTATCGAAAATAAAGAACTCGGCTTCAGGGCCAAAAAAGGCCGTATCGCCCAGACCGGAGGACTTGAGGTACTGCTCGGCCAGCTTGGCGGTGGAGCGTGGGTCGCGGTTATAGGGCTGTCCGGTGGACGGCTCAATAATATCGCAGAACAGGATCAGCTGCGGACGGGCAGAAAACGGGTCCATTACAGCGGACGTTGCGTCAGGCAGCAGAACCATGTCGCTTTCGTTAATGGCTTTCCACCCTGCGATGGAAGACCCGTCGAACATGAAGCCGTCGGTAAAGCTGTCTTCCTCAATGGTGCTGACGTGCTGGCACGTATGGTGCCACTTGCCGTGCGTGTCCGTAAACCGCAGGTCAACCAGTTCGACCGAATGTTCCTGAATCAGGTCAAAAACCTTGGCAATTGCAGCAGCCTTGCTGTCGCCCGCCGAAGCTGTTTTCTTCACCATGCTCTCTTCACCTAAAAGCCTGTTGTGTTCCGCACCTTGCGGAAACATGCTGTGGAATTGTGGAGTGCGCGCCTGCCTGGGTCTGCCACCATGCGGCGGATGTCAGATCGCGTCTTCCCCTCGCTCCCCCGTACGGATGCGCACTACGTCATCCACCGGAATCACGAAAATTTTGCCATCACCGATCCGTCCGGTACGCGCCGCTGTGGAAATAGCCTCCACAGCACGCTCCACCATGGAAGCAGGACAGACAACCTCAATTTTCATCTTTGGAAGAAAGTCAACAATGTACTCCGCGCCGCGATAAAGCTCTGTATGGCCTTTCTGGCGTCCGAAACCCTTGGCTTCGATCACGGTAATACCCTGTAGCCCGAGCTCGTGAAGGGCTTCCTTCACTTCATCAAGCTTGAAGGGCTTTATAATGGCCTCGATCTTTTTCATCTCGCGTCGTCAACACACCATTGCTGGACCCACGTGGGGGCCTGTACTCTCTTGTTTTTATATCCAGCCCGTTACAAACCTTACGGACCGGACCCGCACACACTTGCACGGCTTGCCCCTTCGGGCAATCGGGTAGGTGCGAATTTGTATCGGTAAAGCATTAAACCGAACTTTCGCCCTGACTGTTCCGGTTGTGTCCATAACCTCTTCTTTTCCCGCCTGCGGGGCAAGGGAATTTGCAATGACAAAAGCATTTAACAGGCAGATTGCCGACCTTCCTGTCACAATTTTTACGGTCATGTCCGCTCTCGCCCGCCAGCACGATGCGATTAATCTTGGGCAGGGTTTCCCTGATCAGGAAGGTCCGCAGGACATGATTCGCCTTGCAGCCGATGCCCTGCTTGACGGGCAGAACCAGTATGCACCCCTCACAGGACTACCCGAACTGCGTTCCGCCATAGCGGAAGCTAACCTGCGTTTTCAGGGCATTACAGTGCAGGCCGATTCGGAAGTTGTGGTCACATCCGGTGCCACGGAAGCACTGGCAGCCTCCCTTATGGCCCTGATCGAACCGGGGGATGAGGTTGTGTTGATGGAACCTCTCTACGACACATATTTGCCTGTTGTGCGCCAGTTAGGCGGTATTCCCAGGATTGTACGCCTGCAGGCACCCGACTGGGCTTTGCCACGGCAGGAGCTGGCGCAGGCTTTTTCCGCCCGTACCAAGGCCATTATTCTCAACTCCCCCATGAATCCAACCGGCAAGGTGTTTACGGCTGAAGAGCTGGCATTTATCGCCTCACTTGTTCAGCAGCACGATACCTTTGCCATTTGCGACGAGGTTTACGAACATCTCGTCTTCAACACCCCGCACATTTCGCTCATGTCCCTGCCGGGCCTGCGCAATCGCTGCGTGCGTATTGGCAGTGCTGGTAAAAGCTTTTCCCTGACCGGCTGGAAGGTGGGCTACGTAACCGCCCCTGCCCCCCTTGCCACAGTCATTGCCAAAGCCCACCAGAACCTTGTGTTTGCCACGCCACCCAACCTGCAACGCGCCGTAGCTTTTGGCCTACGCAAGGATACGGACTATTTTACCACCCTTGCGCAGGACATGGCCACACAGGGAACCATCCTTGCATCCGGCCTCCAGCGGTTGGGCTTTGACGTGCTGCCTTATCAGGGGAGCTACTTTGTTATGGTGGATATTACCCCCCTCGCCAATGGGTTGGACGACGTGGCATTTACACGCCTGCTTACCGAACAGGCCCGTGTGACCGCCATCCCCGCTTCCGCTTTTTACGATGCAAACCCACCGCGCAATCTTATTCGCTTTGCTTTTTGCAAACGTGCAGAGGTGCTGATAGAGGCGTTGAACCGCATGGAAGCATGGAAAAACCGGTAAAACGGTTTTTTCCATCATCTTCTGCAATTATCTGATTGACGGCTTCCCTGCTTTTCTCTAAACGTCCGCTTGCTGTGCGGCGGACGTAGCTCAGTTGGTAGAGCGCCGGTTTGTGGTACCGGTTGTCGCGGGTTCGATCCCCGTCGTTCGCCCCAGCATGTGTTTTCCCTTAAAAATCATTTATTCCACACGGCTCAGATGAATCCGGGCCAGATACACTGGCAGACGTGCGCCGATGAATGCAGATAACTGCGTTGATCAGGCCAGACTCCCTGTATGGTGTGTTCTCCTGCACCCGGACCATGGCATAAGAACGGATCATGCAAAGCACGTTCCCTTCCCTAAGCCTGCTCCCGCTCTTCGTGCTCACAGCCTGCGCTGCTTCCGCGCCACCTCCCAATACGCCTCAGGCTGAATCGGCACTCTATCAGGCTAAACAGACATGTCTGGACACTTACCAGACACGCCCCGGTCAGGTTGCGGCAAACAATATGGGCAAGCTGATGAACTGCCTTGCCAGAGCCACCCAAAAATATGGCCGACAGGCTTACGGCCCCTATGCTCCCATTTACATGGAAGGTGCGTCCAAAGGCGTGGAAGCCGCACAACACCTGCGTGAAGGACTATATACCCCCGACCAGTTTGGAAGTGAGATCGGGCTCATTCAGGAGCAGGAGAATTCGGCAATCCAGCAAAAAAAAGCGCAGATCAACGCACCCCTCGATCCTATTTTGCAACCAGTTCCTGCCAACACCACCCATTAGCAGGGCACGGGTCAGACCAAGCCCCCCACTTCCAGTTGACCGGAATGTGATCACCCGGTCCACCCGGCATAAAAGCTACTTTTTGGCCTGTATCTATTTTAAACCGACCATTCCTGTCCGGAATGTGATGCGGAGCCCTGTTTACCAGTGCTTTAAGTTGCTCAATCCATACAGTGCATGACGCTCATACATATTGCGCAGCATTCAATGCGAACAACAAAAAAAACATGTCGGAAATGGATTGTTAAGCATGGCTAAAATCAAGGTCAAAAACCCGGTTGTGGAAATGGACGGGGATGAAATGACCCGTATTATCTGGCACTTCATCCGCGAACGGCTGATCCTGCCTTATCTGGATATTGACCTCAAATACTACGATCTGGGTATTGAACACCGCGACGCCACCAATGATCAGGTTACGGTTGATGCTGCCGAAGCCACAAAGCGCTACGGGGTGGCGGTCAAATGCGCGACCATTACACCGGACGAGGCGCGGGTGGCGGAGTTCGGTCTTAAAAGAATGTATCGTTCTCCCAACGGCACCATCCGTAACATTCTGGATGGCACCATTTTTCGTGAACCCATTATCTGCTCCAATGTGCCGCGTCTGGTACCACACTGGACCAAGCCCATTGTCATTGGCCGCCATGCTTACGGGGACATCTACCGTGCTGCGGAAACAAAAATTCCCGGTCCCGGCAAAGTCACCCTGAACTACGTACCCGACGATGGAGGCGAACCCATTACACTGGATGTGCATGACTTCCAGGGCCCCGGAGTTACACTGGGAATGCACAATACCCAGGCTTCCATTGAAGGGTTTGCCCGTGCCTCCCTCTCCTACGGGCGGGACCGCAAGCTCCCCGTTTACCTTTCCACCAAGAACACCATCCTCAAAGCCTACGACGGCATGTTCAAGGATGTGTTTGCAAAAGTGTATGAGGAAGAGTTCAAGGCCGAATTTGAAAAACTGGGCCTGACCTACGAACACCGCCTGATTGATGATATGGTTGCCTGCGCGCTCAAATGGCCCGGTGGCTACGTATGGGCCTGCAAAAACTACGATGGCGATGTGGAAAGTGACATTGTTGCCCAAGGTTTTGGCAGCCTTGGTCTGATGACATCCGTCCTGCTCAGCCCATCGGGGGATGTGGTGGAGGCCGAAGCCGCACACGGCACCGTAACCCGCCATTACCGCGAACATCAGAAGGGTCGCCCGACCAGCACCAACCCCATAGCTTCCATTTTTGCATGGACTCGCGGGCTGGCTTACCGGGGCAGGTTCGACAACACACCCGACGTGGTGCATTTTGCCAACACACTGGAAAAAGTCTGTATTGATACAGTGGAAAGCGGCCAGATGACCAAAGATCTGGCGCTGCTGGTCGGCAAAGACGCCCAGTGGCTGGATACCCAGCCTTTTCTGGATGTGTTGGACGAACGCCTTAAAAAAGAACTGGCAAAAGCCTAAGCAACTCTTGCAGGCCCGTACGCCACGGGCCTGCTTTTGCACCCTCTGGCATAACGCCCACAGACCCTGCCAAATATGCTTGCGAACAAGCCATTTACCATTGCGTCCAAACCAGTGCTGACGCAAAACAGGGCTTTGTATCTTAGCATAACCAAAAGAGCAGGAACCTGCGTATGTCAGACACACCCGCAGACACAGACGTTGCCATTATCGGGGCTGGCCCGGCCGGGCTGTTTGCCGCTTTCCAATGCGCCATGCTGCGCCTGCGTTGCGTGCTTATAGACGTCCTGCCCGAAGTTGGCGGGCAGTGCGCAGCCCTGTACCCGGAAAAACCGATATATGACATTCCCGCCTGCCCAGCGGTAGAAGGGGCCGAACTGATTGGCAATCTGGAACGCCAGATTGCCCCGTTCAGCATCCCTCGCCTGCTCAAACATCGGGTGGAAAGCCTGAGCGGGCAACGCGGGGACTTTACGCTCGTTACGGACCAAGGGCGCAGCCTGCACGCCAAAGCGGTTATTATTGCAGCAGGTGCTGGCGCATTTGGCCCCAACCGTCCCCCTCTGGATGGGCTGGATACGTATGAGGAAACCGGCGCGGTGCAATATTATGTCCGCCGTAAAGCCGATTTTCAGAACAAGCGCATCGTCATTGCCGGTGGGGGCGATTCTGCACTGGACTGGGCACTCTCGCTTAAGGATCTGGCTGCAAAACTTTATCTGGTGCATCGCCGCGACCGCTTCCGTGGTGCACCGGAAAGCCTGCGCCAGCTCGACGAGGCTGTAGCAGCAGGGCGGATTGAAAAAGTCGTTCCATACCAGCTTCATGCCCTGCGCGGAAATCAGGGAGCCCTGACCGGTGTGGATGTTATTGATATGGATGGCGCCACACGCACACTGGAAGCCGATGTGCTGCTCCCCTTCTTTGGTCTGGCCACCGACCTTGGTCCGGTAGCCCGCTGGGGCATGGACACGCAACGCTCTACCATTCCCGTAACCCCATCCAACTGCGAAACCAGCCTGCCCGGCGTTTTTGCCATTGGGGACGTAGCCACCTACCCCGGCAAGCTAAAACTGATCCTCCAGGGATTCAGCGAAGCGGCCATGACGGCCCATGCCATTCACCCCATTATTTACCCCGACCAGGCCCTGCATTTTGAATACTCGACCAGCAAAGGCGTGCCTGCTGCATAGCTTTTAACCCGATCTGCTGGTCATCTGCCATAATACCCCCCTTTTTTGCGGGTAAGCCACCAAAGGGTAAAGACCAGCAGTTTCCAGTGCCATTCAGGCGGGTGGGCCTCTCCCATCCTCTCATAAGGATGAAGCCGTGCAAGTCATTATTCTTGGCGCAGGTGTTGTAGGCGTTACGTCTGCTTGGTACCTCAACGCTCTGGGGTATGACGTGACCGTCATTGACCGCCAACCCGCCCCTGCGCAGGAAACATCCTTTGCCAATGCGGGGCAGGTTTCACCCGGTTATGCGTCCCCCTGGGCTGCTCCGGGGCTGCCATGGCAGGCCATGAAGTGGATGCTGCACCCACGCCATAGCCCGCTGGTTATTCGCAAACGGCTGGACATAGGAATGCTGCGCTGGATTCAGCAGCTTCTTAAAAACTGCAATGCCCAGTCCTACGCGCTCAACAAAACCCGCATGTTACGCGTTGCCGAATACAGCCGCGACTGCCTTGACGCCCTGCGGGAAGAAACGGGCATGACCTACGATGACCGCCAGCAGGGGCTGATCCAGCTTTTCCGTACCGACAGGCAGATCAGCAAAAGCGAACGGGACATACGTTTGCTGGCCGAATGTGGTGTGCCCCACCAGCTCCTGAATGTGGATGATATTCTGGAGCATGAACCGGGATTACGGCATTCTGCCCACCTGCTTAAAGGTGGCCTTTTCCTGCCCAAAGACCAGTCTGGAGATGCCCATATTTTTACCCAGCGGTTAGCCCGCATGGCACAGGCCAAGGGTGTGCGTTTTCTGTACAACACAACCATTCAGGGGCTGGATGCCACAGCCAGCCGGATTATGTCCGTCCGCACCAGCGCTGGGCACCTAAGCGCAGATGCCTATATTGTGGCTTTAGGCAGTTATAGCCCCCGCCTCCTCCGCCCACTTGGGCTGCATCTGCCGGTTTACCCCGTTAAAGGCTACTCCCTGACCTTACCATTAACGGACGAGAGCCACGCCCCGCTCGCCACCATTAATGATGCAACCTACAAGGTCTCCATTACACGGCTGGGAAACAGAATTCGGGTTGGCGGCACGGCAGAGTTAACGGGTTACAACCTCAAACTCAGTCCAGATCGGCGGGAAACACTCGAACTCTCATTTTCCGAACTTTATGGTGGAGGCGACCTGAGTGCCGCCACGTACTGGACCGGCCTGCGCCCCTGCACACCAGATGGTACCCCAGTCATTGGGCCAGCCATGCCGTTTGGCAATTTGTGGCTGAATACCGGCCACGGCACATTGGGCTGGACAATGGCCTGTGGGTCTGGCCGCCTGATTGCTGATATGATTGACGGCCGCAAAACCGATATTCCTACCCTTGACCTGGCGCTAAACCGCTACAACCGACCATAGCAAAAGGGCCAGAAAGCTTAAGCTCTCTGGCCCTTTTAACTTAAGGCACTTATGCCTCCGTTCTGTAGCAGGGTCGCTTATGCAACCCTGCTTTTCAGTTCGGAAGAATTACTGTGCGGATTCAGCAGTCGGTGCAGCAGCTTCACCTTCGGCAGCTTTTTTAGCGTGCTTGCCGTGGTGCTTGCCGTGCTTGCCAGCGTGCTTGGCGTGCTTTTCAGCTTTCTTGCTTTCTTCCGTGGCTGCTGCAGGTGCAGCGGCTTCCGGAGCAGCAGGAGCGGCGGGTGCAGCAGCGGTCGGTGCGGCAGCTGCCGGTGCAGCAGGAGCAGCAGCTTCCTGAGCAAAAGAAGGAGCTGCAACGCCCATCAGGGCAACAGTGGAAAGAGCTGCGAGCAGACGACGAGAAATCATGTCTTAAATCTCCAATACAACCGACCAGAATGCTTTGGGTTCTACTTCGGAAAACGATGTGTAGACCCGATAGGCCGGTTTCTGACTTAATGCATATCACGGCATAAACTGGCCGTCTGCGTTTAAAATTTGCGCAATATTAGCACATATTATGTGTCCAACGCACTACTGCCGTATTTTTGCCATATTTGCATATGCCACCAACAAAAAACCACCCGGAATGGGCGGTTTTCCTTGGTAGTTGCAGTAATCTTAACATTTTTGAGGCAAAGCAGCGCAGTAAAAAAGTGATCTGTGCCACATATTGCCAGACTTGCCATGCGCACAAAAAAACAGGGGCCACGTTTACACGTGGCCCCTTGTTCCAATCAGCCTTCGCGGCTTTTGGAGCGCTTCTTGCGTTCGTTCGGATCAAGATAACGCTTACGCAGACGAATGGCAGACGGTGTTACTTCCACCAGCTCATCGTCTTCAATGTAAGCAATAGCCTGTTCGAGGGACATGCGGCGCGGGGGAGTCAGCATCAGAGCTTCGTCTTTGCCGGATGCACGCATGTTGGTCAGCTTCTTTTCACGGACCGGGTTCACTTCCAGATCGTTTTCGCGGGAATGCTCACCAATGATCATGCCAACATAAACTTTTTCGCCAGCATCCACGAACAGTGTGCCACGGTCCTGCAAGGAGAACAGCGAGTATGTTGTGGTGTTGCCATCTTCAGCGGAGATCAGCGACCCGTTGCGACGCCCTTCAATGGTGCCAGCATAAGGCTGATAACCAAAGAAAAGGCGGTTCATAATCCCTGTACCGCGCGTGTCGGTCAGGAATTCGCCGTGGTAGCCGATCAGCCCGCGTGAGGGGATGATGAACGTCAGGCGGACCTTATCGCCACCGGAGGGGCGCATATCCTGCATCTGGCCTTTACGCAGAGACATTTTCTCCACGACCACGCCGGAATAGGGTTCGTCCACATCAATGGTGACTTCTTCGTACGGTTCTTCGCGTTCACCAGTCTCTTCGTTCGTGCGGAACAGCACTCGCGGACGACCAATGGTCAGCTCAAACCCTTCACGGCGCATGGTTTCGATCAGCACACCCAGCTGAAGTTCCCCACGACCGGCCACTTCAAACGCTTCGCTTTCGGGGCTGTCGGTCACACGAATAGCAATATTGCTTTCGGTTTCCTTGAACAAACGGTCACGAATCTGGCGAGACGTTACCTTTTTGCCTTCACGACCACCCAGAGGGCCATCGTTCAGACGGAAGGTCATGGACAGGGTTGGCGGGTCAACTGGAATAGCTTCCAGCGGTGCGGTAATTTCTGGTGCGGCAATCGTATCTGGAATAGTCGCTTCGGACAGACCAGCCACAGCCACAATGTCCCCTGCTTCCACTTCTTCAACCGCAACGCGGTCAAGGCCACGGAAGGAGAGCAGCTTGGTCAGACGGCCTGTTTCCACCACCGAACCATCTGCACGCAGCACTTTAACAGGCATGTTCACACGGGCACGGCCCTGTTCCACACGCCCGGTCAGCACACGACCGAGGAAGTTGTCGTTTTCAAGGATTGTAGCCGTCATTGCGAACGGCTTTTCCTTGTCCAGTGCAGGTGCTGGAACATGTTTGAGAATCAGGTCAAACATGGGGCTAAGGTCCTTACGGGCCCCATCCAGTTCCAGGTCAGCCCAGCCCTGACGGCCAGATGCGTAGAGCATGGGGAAGTCGAGCTGTTCGTCATTGGCGCCAAGAGCTGCGAACAGGTCGAACACTTCGTTATGAACTTCGTCCGGGCGGGCATCGCCACGGTCGATCTTGTTCACAACGACAATCGGCTTAAGCCCGCGGGCCAGAGCCTTACCCACCACAAACTTTGTCTGGGGCAGAGCGCCTTCCGCAGAGTCGACCAGCACAACCGCGCCGTCCACCATGCTCAGAATACGTTCCACTTCCCCGCCAAAGTCGGCGTGTCCGGGTGTGTCGATAATGTTGATGCGGGTGTCTTTCCACACAACAGACGTGCATTTCGCCAGAATGGTAATACCACGCTCACGTTCCAGATCATTGCTGTCCATGGCGCGTTCAGCAACATGCTGATGCTCGTGGAAGGAGCCTGACTGTTTCAGCAGTTCGTCAACGAGAGTGGTCTTGCCATGATCGACGTGTGCAATGATGGCGATATTGCGGATATCCATGAAGTCGGCCTGATTGCTCCTGCGCGCCGTACCGCCTCTTCCATGCTTGGAAGGGCGGGCAGCGATCGCTGTGGTGTTTGCGTGGCCGCACAAATAGCCCTCCCAGCACCAGAATGCACGTAAAATTCTTATGTCCGCGCCACATAGGGGTTGACCTGCGCCATTCCTGCGTCAGAACCAGAGCCTCAAAACACCTCCTTTCTGCTCCAGCCAAGCGGCACTCCCTTTACGACTCCGCCTGAAAGAACCCTATGCCGGGTCTCGCCTCACCATTGAATACGCGCGTTCAATTTTTGCCCACGGCAACCCTTGCCGCTCTTGGACTGGTTTTTGGGCTGGTCATGGGTTTGGGCGCACCCCTGTTTACGCTTGACCTGACCGACCGGGGCTATGGCGCGGGCATGGTCGCGGCCAATAGCATGATGCACGCAGTCGGTGCGCTGGCCATTGCCCCGTTTATGCCCCGCCTTGCCCTGCGTTTTGGACCCAAACGGGCCATTTTTCTGGCTTTGATGGGGGGCGCGACTACGCTGCTGCTTTTTCCGTTAAGCCATTCCATATGGCCATGGTTTCCGCTGCGTATCCTGCTCGGAGCTTTTTGCGAGGTTATTCTGGTCCTGTCCGAAAGCTGGTTGAACCAGATTACCGACAACCATGCCCGTGGTCGCGTTATGGGGCTGTATAGCACCCTGCTTTCCATTGGCATTGCCCTTGGTCCTGCGCTGCTCACCCTGACCGGACGGCAAGGCAACCTGCCTTTTTGGGGTACGGCTGCCTTTCTGTTTCTGGCGGGGGCGGCAATCATGGCACCATGGATGACCAGCCCCCCTCCGGTTGCACCAACGCAGCAAAGGCTGCTGCGCTACCTGTGGTTAGCCCCCATTGCCATTGCCGCAACGCTGCTGATTGCCATGCTGGATGGTGCGGCCACATCCTTTTTGGCGCTTTATGCCATCCAGTCCGGCTGGACCGAGCGAGCCGCAACCCTGCTGCTCAGCATCATGCTGCTGGGTGCTACCTTTATGCAGGTTCCCATTGGCTGGATCAGCGACCGGACCAACCGCCGTTATCTGCTTATTACCTTGGGTTTTCTTACCTGTGGGGGAGCGTTGCTCTGGCCGGTGGCCATTCATCAGCCCGCCTTGGCCTACCCGCTGCTTTTTGTATGGGATGGCGCGTTTGCCAGCATGTATTCCGTTGCCATGGCAGCAGCAGGCAACCGCTACCGCGATGGTGACCTGATTGCCATTTACGCGCTGTGTTCTCTGGCATGGGGGATTGGCAGCTTTACTGGCCCTGCCATAAGCGCTGCCGCCATGCAGGCCAGCCCACATGGACTGGCCCTGTTTGCTGCAACGCTCTGCGGGCTGTTTGCACTCCTGCCCCTGGTGCTGAAAAAAAGCGTCTGACCCGCAACAGTCGAACACGCCAGCCTGTGTATTGGCTCCATGCAAATGAACAGGCGCGCCCTGTGTGCGGTGTTATGCAGGGCCAGCACCCTGAGTATTGACCTGCAACCTGTACAGCGATTCTCCAGCGCACATAAACAGCCAGTCCCGCTTGGGGCCGCCAAAAGTCAGGTTGGAAACACCATGTGGCAGCCGGATACGCCCGATTAAATGCCCATCGGGGTTAAAAACAAACACGCCACACAAACCTAATGGTCCGCCAACCCCACACCAGAGGTTGCCATAAATATCGGCCTTTAGGCCATCGGGAGCCATCTGCACGCCTTCAAAGCGCATGTTTGTAAACAAACGCGGATTAGAAAGAGGCAGTTCCTGTTTGTGCAGGTCAAAAACATGCACGGACAAATCCCCATCATGCCCGCCCGCGCCACTCTGACGCCCAGATGAAATAACGTACAGGCGCGAAAAATCGGGCGAAAAACACAGTCCGTTCGGGTTGGGGAGTTGCTCCTGCGTCAACACGACATCGATCCGGCCGGAAGGATCTACCCGGAACGTATGGTCGGGCTGCTTATGCATCCCGCCCACAGCGCCTATCAGTTCCTCCCCTACCCGCCAGCGGATGCGACCATCGGGGTTGGTGGCTCCCCCAGCTGCATCGGCGTGGCCTTCGGCCACCGTGTCCCCATATCCCGGATCGGTAAACCAGATGCTCCCATCGGGGTGGGCAATTACATCATTGGGGGAATTCAGGGGTTTGCCTTCAAAATGATCCGCAACAACGTGTACGGAACCGTCGTGCTCCCACCGCACAACCCTGCGCAAAAAATGTTCGCACGAGATCTGGCGGCCCACATAATCAAACGTATTACCATTAGAATGATAGGATTCGGGGCGAAAAACCGTAACGTCCCCCGTTTCCCACAAATAGCGATACTGGCGGCTTGTTACCGTATCACTGAACAACAGGTAACGCCCCTCCGCTGACCATGCCGGACCTTCTATCCATGCGCCATGGTTCCACACACGCTGGATGGTGGCATTGCCACTGACCAGATCGCGGAACGAGCGGTCGATGACCACCACATCGGGGTCTGGTGTGTAGGATGGTGGAGCATCCGGCCCCCATTGCCGTGGTGGCTGGGTGGTCACATCCGGTGGAAAAGCCGTTATGGCGGCGTTCGGGTCCGCCGCCCATGCGGACCGCGCTGCGGCAGCATACGGCAGCACCAACCCGGCAGACAGGCCCTTGAGCACATTCCGTCTGAGCAATCTGTTCCGTAATGAGGTGACCATTTGTGCCCCTTACTGCCTTGGCATGTCGATGCGCCGCCAATACGGCCATCGCCCGCTTCCACTCCCGCACATACCGTGCCGCAGGGGGGCTGTCACCACAGGCATATAAAGGACAGCCGCATAACGCTCAGGGAATTTTGGCAACCCTGAGCAGGTTGGTTGAACCACTGACACCAAACGGCACACCCGCCGCAATTACAACAGAGTCGCCTGGAGCGCCAACCTGCGCACGCCCCACAACATCCAGCGCATCCGCTACCATCTGTTCCACTGTGGTGGAGAGCGTATGCGGTGCACTTACAAACGCCCGTACCCCCCATACCAGAGCCAACCGCCGCGCGGCCTGTGCCGTGGGTGTAACCCCCAGAACCGGGCATGTTGGACGTTCACGCGCAATCCGCAGCGCGGTTGCTCCCCTGTGGGTATAGGCCACAATGGCAGGTGCATGGAGTGTGGCAGCAACCTGCTGTACTGCACTGGCGATGGCATCCGCCACATAGTCTTCCGGGGCCATACGGGCTGCGGCCATATGGGCCTGCCAGCCTGCATCCTGCTCCACCCGCCACAAAATACGGTTCATAATCTGCACCGCCTGCCGTGGGTACTGGCCAGCAGCCGATTCCGCAGAAAGCATGACCGCATCGGCCCCATCAAACACCGCGGCAGCCACATCCGACGCTTCTGCGCGCGTGGGTGTAGGAGCGGAAATCATGCTTTCAAGCATCTGGGTCGCCACAACAACAGGCTTACCCAGCCGACGTGCTTCACGAATAATGCGTTTTTGAATAAGGGGCACACTCTCTGGCGGCAGTTCCACGCCCAGATCACCCCGGGCGACCATAACGGCATCGCTCAGTTCCAGTATGGCCGCCAGATTATCCACGGCCTGTGGCTTTTCCAGTTTGGCCAGCAAGGCAGCCCGTTCGCCCACAAGAGCACGGGCCTGAACCAGATCTTCGGGCCGCTGGACAAAGGACAGGGCAATATAATCCACCCCCAGTTCCAGTGCATAGGCCAGATCAACCTTGTCTTTTTCTGTCAGGGCGGGAATGGGCAATGCCACATCTGGCACATTCACACCTTTATGGTCGGAGAGTGGGCCGCCGGTTTCCACCCGCGTTTCCAGCCAGTCTGGCCCGGTGTGTTCTACAATAACGGACAGCTTGCCATCATCCATCAGCAGGCGACTACCCGGAGTAGCAACCTTGATGATTTCGGGGTGGGGGAGTTGCACGCGTGTTGCATCCCCTAACGCATCCGACAGATCAAAGCGGAAAAGGGCGCCAGCAGCCAGTACGACCCTGCCATTTTCAAACCGCCCCACGCGGAGCTTTGGCCCCTGCATATCCGCCAGAATACCAATGGGGCGCCCAAGCTCGTGCTCAACCTGCCGCACCAGAGCGTGGCGGCTGGCGTGGTCTGCATGAGTCCCGTGGGAAAAATTAAAGCGGAACACATCCGCCCCTGCCAGAGCAAGGTCACGGATGGTTGCATAATCGGACGAGGCTGGACCAAGCGTAGCCACAATTTTGGTGCGGCACGCTACAGAGTCGTTTTTTTTAACATCCGGCGTTGTGACAAGAGACATAAATCCGTTTCTCCTTACAATCCGCCGGTAAAATCAGGACGGGCTGATTGCGTCCTCCGCATCCACACCCCAGATGGCCCGGCGGGGCACCCATCCGTTATATTGTTTGACCGATACCTTGCACCAGGCCGAGCCTGCTGCACATTCCTTGATCGACCCAACCGTACCGGGGCGCAATACGGCAACAACCCCCGCATCGTCTGCGGCACTGGCACGCATCAACACCGCTCCAGGTATTTTTTTTACGTCTTCCAGCGTGCTTATGTTCGCCGTTACCCGTGCATCCATATGGCCTGCGGGGGCAACTTTCTCGCCATCCTTACCAGCCTGTGTGGGAATGGGAGTTTCATCCCCGGCGGGTTCACCGGGGACCAGAAAATCACGCCCACCGGCCAGTGTGGCCTGCTGCATCCAGCCTTTTTGCCCGGTCTGATCTTCTACCAAACGCCAGACATCAAACTCCCGTTCCACGCGAACAGGCATTCCGCGACGATGATAGACCCACAAAATGGGAAAACGCTGCCCCGGCCCGGCACGCATATTCACTTCATCCGAACGCAGGGCCGCATAACGGGGCAAGGGCAGGCCCGTTACGCTCCCTTTTGTCGGGTCTGTCTGCACGCCCGCATCTGGGGCCGCCATATCGGGCGATGCAGCCGGGGCGGCATTGGCCACGCCTGCTGCACCTGCAGCCGCACCGGCAGCTGCGGCTCCAGCGGCAACCGCCGCACCATGGTGCTTTACTGGCACGTGGTGTGGTGTGGTGCCCTGCGCCACAGCATGTTCATGCGCATGTTTTTTATGATGCGCGGTTTTTTTGCCGTTCTTTGCCGTAGCTGTACCAGCTTTGGTTTTGGCGGCAGACTTGCCACTACCAGCTTTATGCCCGGTAGCCGCATGAGCCTCCGCCGCACTGTGCTTGTGGTGTTTATGCACGGCGGACGGAGTGGTCTGGGCCGCAAGACCGGCAGGCGCCGTTATGCCAGAAAAAACAGCCATGCCACCCACCGCGCAGGCAAGCAGACGAAAACGGAAAGAAGAGCAAATGCACATCATGGCTGCATCCCTGCCAAGAGAGCGACGCGGGGGCAAGAGGCTCCGCACACTTCGCTCACCAGTTTACATTCCATAGCAGAACAAGCAGGTGCCAGAACCAAGCGCAACCCTGCTTTTCCTTTACCGGACACGTTTACAATCCTCATTGTCTGCCAAAACCGCACAAACAAAAAAACTGGACAGGCCAAGCCCTGCACGCACCCGCAGTGGCACCTGTACGTTGAACACACCGTATTTACTCACGGAGTCGCAAACCATAACCACGCTCCCCCTTACACCCAGTACGCGCCACAATACCTCCGGATTGCCAAGACCGACACGCACACAACGATGCGCCACCAGCTCTGCCTGACTTATTCCAGCCCTACCAAAAACTCAGCCATGCCCACCGCCACAAACCGGGCAAGCCGGGTCCGCGCTTAACGCCATGGTTGTAAACTTCATGCGCAGGGCATCCCACATCAGCAGTTGCCCAACACCCGACTGACCTATGCCCAGCAGTTCCTTAAGGGCTTGCGTTGCCTGCAAGGTGCCCATTACGCCTGTAACCGCACCAAAAACCCCGGCCTCACCACAGCTCAGGCTTGTGGTCTCACCATCTGTTGCGGGGTACAGGCAGTTGTAACAGCCCCCTCCCCGCTCGGGGCTGAACGTGGCTAACTGCCCCTCAAACCGTTGCACTGCGGCAGAAACCAGAACTTTGCCCGCCCGCACACACGCAGCATTCACGGCATAGCGCGTCGCAAAATTATCGCATCCGTCACACACCAGATCATAACGGGCCACAAGTTCCTGAGCCGTTGGTCCATCCAGCCGCATGTCCCATGTTTCTAGCGTAATTTCGGGGTTCAGAGCCGCAAGCTGGTGCCGGGCGGACTCCACTTTTTTTTGCCCGATGGAGTGCGTGGTGTGCACCACCTGCCGCTGGAGGTTGGAGAGGTCCACCACATCATCATCCACAAGGCCGATTCGGCCCACACCGGCGGCAGCAAGATAAAGCGCAACCGGCGCACCCAGACCGCCAGCCCCCACAACCAGAACAGAGGCGTTCTTTAACGCGACCTGACCAGTGCCCCCGACCTCGGGCAACAAAATATGGCGAGAATAGCGCTGGATTTCATTTTCGCTGAGGTCAAGCTTCATTGGTCTCTTTTACCCGCTCCTGAACACTTCGTGACCGCATGGTCCATAACGGCTGTTATGAACACCCTAACGCCATGTAACAAAGGTCATATTTTTGTCATAACGTAGGGAACCCAACACATTATTATGTGGTTAAAAGAAGGTATCTGTTATATAAGAATTGCAACCAAGACATATGAGGAATGCGTAGCATGACAACCTCCACCCAGTCCGGACCGACAATCCGGCCAGCCAGTCTGACCCGCCGCCAGACCGCGCGCCGGGTGTGTGTTACCGCTGCTGCCGCATCGTTTGGTCTTTATCTTGCTTCCCCTTTTGTAACGCTGTGGTCCGCTGCTTCCGACCTGCAACACCATGATGCAACGGCACTTGGCCGCATGATCAACTGGGGATCGCTGGATGCATCGCTCAAGCGGCAAACTCTGGCTGGCCTGCACCTGAACGTACAGCCCGCAGCGGATGAACTGCCCGAATTTGGTTCCTCTTTTGCATCTACCGCCGTATCCAACGCGGTGGATACCACCGTAACCCAGGCCAACCTTGGCACACTTATAGATGAGGCCATGCCCGCCAATGCCCCTGCGGCACAGGCAACGGCTCCGTCTTTTGCCTCTTTGGCCACGCGGGCGTCTGTCCACTTCAACCGGCTGGACCAGTTTGTTATGGAACTCCCCCTGCCCGGACATGAACGCGAAACACCCTTGCGGGTTGAGCTGCGCATACAGGGCTGGAACTGGAAGATTACCAATGTGGAACTTCCCATGCGGCGCGAACCCGTAATGCAGGCATCCGCCACCCCATCCAACGCCTGATCCGGCACCACAGAACGCACAAAAAAAGCCAGCCTTCCGCAAGGGAAGGCTGGCTTTTTTATTAAGGCCGCGCATTTAGGCGGGGGGGAGGTCCTCTTCAAGGACAACCATGTTCACTGCGTAGCTAACATCACCATCCTCATCATCACGATGAATGGTGCCAATAACTTCGCCCTTAACTGCCAGTTCAACCGACATACCAGCACGTGGTGCAGGGTTGACGGTCAGATCAGGCGAACCCAGCAGGCGGCGCAGCGCAGTTTGCAGGCGGGTAATCTCTGGAGCAGAGAGAGAAGCGCTCATGTCATTCATTCCTTAGTCGAGCAAAATCACGCATCAGGAAAAACGGGACGCGGAGAAAACCAGATCACCCCGTAACCATCAGGCGACCACAACCCCGGCGCATCCGCCTTCCGATCTATCCCGCACCCTATAGGCTATCCCGCTTCGGGGCCGCAACCTTTCGCACCAGTGCCATGCCCTTGCCATGTCCGCGCCATTTTCGGCCTTGCTACTAGAGTCTCCTAGTAAGGGAGACCATTAACCGTGCGACCGCTGCGCCCTCTTTTATCCGCTTTGCTTGTGTGCCTGTCTGCCGGGCTGTGCGTGATGGCTGCGCAGAACAAGCCGCTACCGCCAACCACGCAAAGCGATAGAACCGACCACGCTCTGTACATGGCCACACATGATGATATCGCCCAGACCGCCATAACACTGACGCGGCAACATGGGTGGACCAGCATTATGCAGGCTCTGGCACAGGGCCGCCCCGAAGCGGCCCGCATTGTAGCAACCGTTCTGCCTCAAACGGATGCCCACACAGCCCAAACACTTGAACACACCATGCAGGTTATTCTGCCACGCCAGCCTGCAACCGTGCTCAGCGCGACCGAACCCAATAGCCAGAAAGCAGGTAGCACCCAGACCGTATGCTCCCCTGCCGGTATGTCCACCACATGGCGCAAGCAGGCAGAACAGGCGGTAACAGCAGTGCATGACATTCGCCTGAGCACGCGCACGCAAATCTGCCTGCATACGCTCAAAAACCCTTTGCGCGGGGCCTGAGTTGTATTTTTTCTAACTTTATTTGCAAAAATACAGAAAAATTAAAAGATTTTCTTATTTTTCTATCGAATTTGTACGTCGCATTCCGTATAAGGAATGCGACACACGCAAATGCGATATGACATAAACGCATCTATAGCTTTAATGTTAATATAAGTCATTCATTTATTGAATGAATTGTCGATCCTAAAAATAACAAGAAGTGACCTCGGCCCATGACCGTAATCACCGAACGCTTTCCATCTCATCTGACCAACAAAACCCCGCACACAGCAGGGTGCCATATTGTACGTATGCGTCTTTATCCCCGGGTTCTGGCACCGGGCACGGCCTTGTTCTGCCTATGGGCTGCCCCGGTCTATGCCCCAGCACTGGCCGAAACGGCCCCCAATGCCGCTTACCTGCACCTGCCACACACACCACCTGCCACAGAGCAGGGAACAGCTACACCCCTCACGCCTGAACAAAGAACCGGATCGCGGATTATTACGGCGCCTCCCCGCTCCACCACACAGCAAAAACCCGGTTTTTGGGATAATACCCGCCTGCTCCCCCCCCTGACCAGCCGCCCGGAAGCCTACGGGCAGCCACAGGCGCTGGAACTTAATCCTTTGCCCACGGCACTCCTGCATCAGGGACCATGGGGAGTGTTTAACACCAATACGGGGGCTGCTGCTGGCTTTGGCACCGTGGGCTATTATGCCGTGTCCCGCTGGGCGGAGGACTGGTCCAGCCTGCGTGACAAACGCAACCGGCTGGATGCCATGGATGCGCTTAAATACATTCCGTTCAACACTGCGGGCGACATTTACCTCACGCTGAGCGGCAACTTTCGGCAACATAATTTTTATGACCAGCGGGCAGGTTTTGGTGCAACCAAAAAAGACCCGGCCTACCGCAATAACTTCCGCTGGAATCTGGGGGGGGACCTGCACCTTGGTGAGCATGTCCGCCTGTATGGGGAGCTTATGAGCGGGCAGGCTGGCGGGGTTAATTACTACGGTTATGCCGGAGGGCGGTGGCGCA
Source organism: Acetobacter syzygii (assembly GCF_000964225.1). Lineage (GTDB taxonomy): Bacteria > Pseudomonadota > Alphaproteobacteria > Acetobacterales > Acetobacteraceae > Acetobacter > Acetobacter syzygii. Next base: position 175,485 of record NZ_BAMZ01000009.1, read on the forward strand.
GCAAACTGGATGCGCAACAGGCCTTTGTGGAGGTGCGTGGCAAGGTACTGGGCGCAACCGTTGGTGGCATGGCTGGCCGCATGACATTTCTGGACGCTCCGCCTTACTTTACCGCAGGCAGCGTTTACCCCTCCATTCCTTTTTCATGGAATGGTCTGCGGGGATACGCGTTCTGGAAGAATTTTCGTATCGACGGATTTTACCTGACATTGACCAACAATGCGCCTGCAACGGCCTTCCATGACCAGGTGGGCTGGAACTCCCGGCTGTTCGGGGCATATACGTCCTACGCTGTGCCAAGCTTCAAGTTCATGGGGCGGAACAGCCAGATTTTTGTGGATACGTTTTATCTGGGTGTGCTGCTTTCCAATAGTGCGCTGCCAACCATGGCCGGTGGCTCCATTGCAGGCTCCACACACCGCGACACACCAGGAATGCGCATATGGGGCAATGCAGGCCCTCTTGAGTTTTCCATTGGGGGCATGTGGCAGGGTGGCGAATTCCGCGCGGCCAAAAGTGGCCCAACGCGCCCTGTTTCCGCCTATTCCATTAATGCCACGCTCTCATGGCGGTTTGCCAAATGGTTTGGCCACCCCGCTATTGGCGTGCAGGTGGATGACGTATCCGGCGGGAACATGAACAAGAGCCAGCACAGCACATGGGGGAGTTTTCTCTCTCCTTTTGTGCCCAGTGCCTACTATCTGGATATGAGCACCTACCTTGGCCAGTCGAACCTGATAGACGTAGGCCCCATTGCCACCATTGCCCCAACATCCAACACGACCCTGCTCCTCAAGGTACCCGCAGTGTGGCGCAACAGCCGGGAGGATGCGATTTACGCCAGCGGCACCGCCTTTTATGGCTATCGCCCACATGGGGCATATACAGCGACCATTCCACAGGCCAGCTTTACCTGGCGTGCAACACGCCACATTACGCTGGGTATTGATGGTGAATATATTTTTGCCTCTCGCAGCATGATCAATGCCGGTGCCTCTTCGGGAGCATTTGTGCAAAGCAACCTTGAACTCACATTCTAACGCATCGGGGCAAACAGAGCCCTTACACGGCAAATGCGCACAAAAAAGCAGGGGAATGCACCCAACCATGCCTTCCCCTGAGCCTGAACGCTTGCGCGGTTAGCCCACTCCCCCCAGAATGCAGGCACACCCTCCATGATCATCTGGGAGAAACAGGACGCATGGCCAGCCCGAACCCCCAACGGGAACTGACACTCCGTGGCCTTGTGCTGGGCGCGCTCATTACCATCATCTTTACCGCATCCAATGTGTATCTGGGGCTACGGATCGGGCTGACCTTTGCCTCCTCCATACCTGCGGCGGTTATTTCCATGGCCGTGCTGCGCCTTTTGGGCGGTGGTACACTGCTTGAAAACAATATGGTGCAAAGTCAGGCCTCCGCTGCGGGCACCCTTTCCTGCGTGTTTGCAACCTTTCCGGGCCTGATCATTGCCGGGTTCTGGACGCATTTTCCCTTCTGGCAGACTGCGGGGCTTTCCTTTGCTGGTGGAATCATGGGGGTATTGTTCACCATCCCGCTCCGGCGGGCGCTGGTCACGCAGAGCAGCCTGCCCTACCCTGAAGGGGTCGCTGCGGCAGAAATCCTGCGTGCCGGTGCCAACAGGGAAAACCAGCATGGCCTGCAGGCCCTGATAAGCGGCAGTATTCTGGCCACCGTTTTTTCCTTTTGCAGTGGTGGCCTACGGCTCCTGAGCGATGGATTGAGCCTGACCGCAACCGTTGGCAGTGCCGTATTCCAAGTCAGTGGCGCTTTTTCCCCCGCCCTGATCGGAGCCGGTTATCTGGTTGGGCTGAGTGGTGGTGTGGCCATGCTTATTGGCTGCATTCTGGCCTGGGGTATTGGCGTGCCATGGCTGACTGGCATACTCCCCAATCCCCTACACCTTGCCCCCACCCTGTTTGCGCAGGATGTATGGTTGCACAAAGTCCGTTTTGTGGGCGCGGGAGCCATTGCCGTAGCCTCCCTATGGACCCTTATTGAACTGATGCCGCCCGTACTGCGCGGCATCCGGAGTATGCTCCAGCGCACAACCGGCGTGGTGGCCACAACGGATCAGGACCTTTCCGCCCGCACCATGGGAGCACTGCTCCTTCTCTCTGCCGTATTGCTTGCCGGTTTTTTTGCCGCCTTTTTAGCCCCTGTTGCCAGCGGTATCGCCCCGGTTGTCGCTGCGGCGGTGCTGTTCTGCATTGTGTTCGGCTTTATTATGGCGGCAGCCTGTGGATACATGGCAGGAATTGTTGGTTCCTCCTCCTCCCCCATTTCTGGCATTATTATTATCGGAGCGGTTCTGTGCGCCCTGATGATTCTGGCCTTACAGGCACTGGGCCTTGCCCCTAACGCCATGGCCGCAGACGGACAAAAGCTGGCAACGGCTTTTACCATTCTGCTTTTGTCTGCCATTACAGCTACCATCGCCATTTCCAATGATAACCTACAGGACCTCAAAACCGGGCAACTGGTGGGGGCCACACCATGGAAGCAGGAAGTGGCCCTTATAGCCGGATGCCTTGTTGGTGCTGCGGTTATCCCACCCGTACTCAACCTGCTTTACCAGGCATATGGTTTTACCGGTGCCATGCCCCGCCCCGGCATGGACCCATCCCACGCCCTGTCCGCCCCACAGCCAGCCCTGATTACCCTGATTGCCAAAGGCATTTTCACCCACTCCCTTGACTGGAGTATGCTCGGCGCTGGTATGGCACTGGGAGTTGGTCTGGTTGGCGCAGATCTGCTTGCGCGCTGCCGTGGTTTTGCCCTCCCCCCTCTTGGCGTTGCAGTAGGGCTTTACCTGCCTGCATCCGTCAGCCTTACATTGGCAGGAGGAGCCATACTGGGGTGGGTGCTCAAGCGGATCATTCACAACCGCCAAAAACAGCTTGCCACAACAGCGCAGGCCAGTGGGGCAGAGAACACCACAGGCACCATGCTGGCCTCGGGCTTTATTGTGGGAGAAAGCCTGACCGGCGTGTTACTCGCGGTTCTGTCCGGCGCAACAGGGCGGGACAACGCTTTTTCCATCGCGGCTTACCTGCCCGCCGGGTTGCCGAACATTCTGGGTACGGTTCTGTTTGCAGCCCTGTGCTGGACCTTTGCGCGCAAAACACTCCGTCCAAGCTAGGCGCCCCCATACGCAGCCGGGTTAGTGCTGCAACAGCACCGGCACGCGGGGGTTGGCCAGAATATAGTCCGTTACACTCCCCACAAGACGACTATACAGCATGTTGTGCTGGTAACCCCCGATAACCAGCATGTCCGCACGGAAGCTATTGGCCATATCCAGTAATGTCTGCCCGGCATTGCGCGTATCGGCCACAGGCTGCTGGGTAACCGTTATGCCGGGCAGTATGTCCAGCGGCAGCGTATCTGTAGCGGACACAGCAACCTCCACCGCCTTTGCAGCCCCTACAAAAGAACGGGCAGCAAAAAAAGCCCGGCGGCATGGTGGGGTGTTTTTCCAAGCCATAAAAATTCTGTCCCCACTTGTCTGGTCCCAAAAAGGCGGGACAAACAGAACAGGACGACCGGATTCAAAAATAGCCGCCTTGGTTGCCAGATGCTTTTGTGCGCTGTCCCGACTATCAGGGAAGCCCATAATCAACAGGTCCGCATCCTTGCCGTAACCCGCAATCATCCGGTCCACCGTAATTTCCGGGTCCAGCCAGTTGACCTCAACCTTGCCCAGCCGGTCAGCCGGTGCACCATATTCCTGCGCCAGCCAGCGCTGAAAGCGCGTATGCAGGGCATTGGCCCATTCCATCTGGCTGGCATGGAGGGTCTGCGCCTGCGCATCAGACAGACCAATGTGCCCAAGGAGTTGATCCGGGGGTTCGCGCGCAGCCAGCACATCAATCCGCTGCATCCCCCGAACGCGGGAAAGCACTTGCGCGGCCATGCCCAGCAGAACCTCGGCCTGATCCAACTGGCTGAGAATAACAAGGCACCGTTGCATGTACCAACTCCCTTATATTCCTAAGATATACGGGAGACTGTGGCACACATGCCCTCTCTCTGGAAGGTGAAGAAAAAACAAGGCTTCCCCCCTCGCCATCCACGCCAAAGCTGGGCAAAACTCCGGCAAGCGCGCCCCTTGCGCCCCAAAGCAGAGGAAAGAGCAGAACAGTGTTGCTAAATGTGAGCGAACGCGGCCCCGAACACCCAACACCCGCAGGCAGCCTGCCGGTTGTGCTGCTGCACGGCCTGTTTGGCCGGGGGCGTAATCTGGGCTTTGTGCAACGCAAACTGGCAACAACACGGCGCACATTGGCCATGGACCTACGCAACCATGGCAACAGCCCCCATGGCCCCATGAGCTATCCAGCCATGGCACAGGATGTGCTGGATACAATGGAACAGGCCCATGCCAACCCCGCCATTGTGCTCGGCCATTCCATGGGGGGCAAAACCGCCATGATGCTGGCATTAACCCACCCCTCTGCCGTAAAAGCACTGATTGTGGTGGACATTGCCCCTGCTCAAGGTGGCTTTGACCGACTGGACCTGCCTGAAAATCTGGACAAGCTCCAGTTTCCTGCCCATCTGGACCTACAGGGCACAAACGAACTGCTGCGCCCGTTTATTGCCAGCGATGCCGTGCGCCAGCTTATGGCACAGAACATACGGCAAGGGGATAATCCGGGCTGGGCCATCGGCCTACCCGAAATTATGGCTGCCATGCCCGACATTATGGGCTGGCCGCAACTCCCTGCGGGCATACGGTACGATGGCCCGACCTTATTTATTCGAGGCGAGAACTCCCCTTACATCAGCCCGGCAAACGGGCCGGTCATGCACGCCCTTTTTCCTCACCACAGGTTGGAGAGCATTAGCGGCGCAGGCCATTGGGTCCATGCAGATGCACCACGCCGTTTTACCGAACTGGTAGAAGATTTTCTGGCGAGCATTCCTTAAAGCCCCTGTGCGGTACGCTGCAAACCCGCAGTTTTTTTAACACCGCACACCCTGCCTTTGCTGGCGCAAGGCCACCTAAGGCAGGGGGCCAAAAACCGTATTACGCCAGCGTAACTGGCAAGCCCGCCATATCCTGCGCAACCGCTTCTGCCATCCGTATGCCATCCATGGCGGCGGACAGAATGCCACCCGCATAACCAGCCCCTTCCCCCGCAGGGTACAGACCCGGCGTGTTGACTGACTGGCCACTCTCCCCCCGTGGAATACGAATGGGGGAGGATGTCCGGGTTTCCACCCCGGTCATAACCGCATCCTCCATGGTAAAACCACGGAGTTTACGCTCAAATCGCGGCAGGGCCTCCCGCAGGGCTTCCACCACAAAATCCGGCAGACAGGTGGACAGGTCCGTCGGTGTTACGCCGGGTTTGTAAGAGGGGACAACATCCCCCAAGACCGTAGAGGGGCGACCTGCCAGAAAGTCCCCCACACGCTGGGCAGGTGCACGGTAGTCGCCCCCTCCGGCCAAAAATGCCTGTCGCTCCCAGTGGCGCTGGAACGCCATGCCCGCAAGCGGATCATCCGGGTAATCCTCGCCCGGCCGCAGTTCTACGACTATGCCGGAATTGGCATTACGCTCGGCGCGGGAATACTGGCTCATGCCATTGGTCACCACCTGCCCCTCTTCAGAGGTAGCTGCAACCACAGTGCCACCGGGGCACATGCAAAAGGAATACACGCCCCGCCCATTGGCGGCATGGTGTACCAGCCGGTATTCCGCAGCACCCAGAAGGTCGTTACCTGCGCTGGGTCCGAACTGCGCCACATCAATGACGGATTGCGGGTGCTCAATCCGCACGCCCATGGAAAAAGGCTTGGCCTGCATGTCCACCCCCTGCTTTTGCAGCATGGCAAAGGTGTCCCGCGCACTATGGCCAACAGCCAGCACCACATGATCAGCCTCGATCACCTCCCCTGTAGCAAGGCGAATACCCTCGACCTTGCGGGTTGCAGGGTTAAGCAGCAGATCATCCACCCGTGCTTCAAAGCGATAGTCCCCTCCCGCCTGTTCCACCTCGTGGCGAATATGCTCCACCATGGAAACCAGACGGAATGTACCAATGTGAGGATGCGCCAGATAAAGAATATCCTCCGGTGCGCCTGCCTTTACAAACTCCTCAAGCACCTTGCGGCCCAGAAAGCGCGGGTCCCTTACCTGACTGTACAGCTTACCATCGGAAAAGGTGCCAGCTCCTCCCTCCCCAAACTGCACATTGCTCTCAGGTGTTAAAATCGCGCGCCGCCACAGGGCAAAGGTATCTACCGTGCGTTCGCGCACAATTTTCCCCCGCTCGAGCAGAAGTGGGCGCAACCCCATGCGGGCGAGGATAAGGGCCGCCATAAACCCACATGGCCCTGCCCCTATTACGATGGGCCGCTTGTACCCCGGAGTTGCAGCCAGCACCGCACCATTGGTTATGGGGTTATGCCAGGCCATATCCGGTGCAGGCTGCACGTGGCTGTTACCCGGATGTTCGGCACGGTAGCGGGCCAGCACGCCAGCTTCATCCCGCACGGCGCAATCCACGGTGTACACAAACCATATGGCGGAGCGACGCCGGGCATCATGCCCGCGCTTGAACACATTAAATTGCTCAAGCTCCTCCTTACCAATACCCAGCCGATCACAGATCGCCTGCCGGAGTTCTTCGGGCGGGTGGTCCAGCGGCAGCCGCAGTTCAGTCAGACGGAGCATGGGCGTGTTCATCCAGTATTGATTGCAAAAAGGGGCATCTGGCCCCTTCCTCTATTCTGGAACCTGCCGGACGTGCAATGTCTGCCGCATGATCGATGCGTGAATATTCCACTTCTATTCCACATCCACGCACCTTAAATAAGAGCAAAGCATCCGGAATAAACAGCCACCGTTGTATGTGGCCTTACCGTTTTGACGAAAGCACGCACACCATGGCAGCCCATGACCACCATACGCATGACCATGCAGACCATTCGGGTTGCGGCAGCCATGCTCAGACCCCACCCTCCAGCCATGAGCATGAGCATGAGCATGAGCATGAGCATGAGCATGAGCATGAGCATGATGGTGACGGAGCATCCTGCGGACACAAGCACGGGTTTGGCCACCACCATGTGCATACGCCTGCCTCCTTTGGAACAGCCTTTGCCATAGGCATTGCGGTCAACACACTCTATCTGGCGGCGGAAGCGGTGTGGGGGGTGTATGCCCACTCACTCTCGCTTATTGCCGATGCGGGACACAATCTTTCAGACGTGCTGGCACTGGCTGCGGCATGGCTTGCCGAACATCTCTCGCGCAAAAGCCCGACAGCCCGCTTTACCTACGGGTTGCGCCGGTCTTCCATTCTGGCGGCATTGGCCAACGCCCTGATCCTTATGCTTGTTACCGGCGGCGTGGCGTGGGAGGCAATCCACCGCCTGATGGCCCCGACCCCGGTTGCGGGTATGACCATGATGGTGGTTGCTGGCATTGGTATTGTGGTCAACGGTGCATCGGCCATGCTGTTTGCCGCAGGGCAGAAAGGCGACCTGAACATCCGGGGCGCTTTTTTGCACCTTATGGCCGATGCCCTGACATCCCTTGCCGTTGTTATTGCTGGCGGACTGGTCCTGCTGACCCATGTGGCATGGATAGACCCCGCCATAAGCCTTGCCATTTCGGTCATTGTGGTGCTGAGCACGTGGTCCCTGCTGCGGGATTCGCTGGACATGGCACTCGATGCCGTCCCGCGTGAGGTGGACCCGAGCGCCGTGGAAAATTTTTTACGGGGCACACCCGGTGTTGCCGACCTGCATGACCTGCACATCTGGCCCATCAGCACGACCGAAACAGCACTGACCGTTCATCTGGTCCGTGCCACCGGTCCTTCGGATGGCGAGAGCGATACCAGATTGCTGGACACACTTGTAAGCACCCTGCGCAAACGCTTTGGCATTGCCCACCCCACCGTGCAGATGGAAACACTGGAATACAGCCCCACCTGCCACCTATCCGACCCACACACCGTCTAACCCCTGATCGCAAGAGCTTATGCCCGAACTCCCCCTGCCCAGAAGTAACCGGGGCATTGCCGTTGTCAGCCTGTTTGTCAGCCTTGTTGCGCTGGGGCTCAAATACGCAGCCTTTGCCGTAAGTGGCAGCGTTGCCCTCCATGCGGACGCCATAGAAACAATTATCAACGTTGTGGCCGCTGCTGGTGGGTTATGGGCGCTCAGCGTTGCCGAACGTCCGGCAGACCACAACCATACCTACGGCCATTACAAAGCGGAGTATCTGTCCGCTGTGGCGGAGGGAACACTGGTGGTCATTACTGCCTTTGTTATTGGCCGCGAGGCGCTGGAAGGCTGGCTTACCCCCCACCCTGCACTGGTTCCATGGAATGGGCTTCTGCTCAATGCCGCCGCAACCTGCGTTAATCTGGCATGGGGGCTTGTTATGCTCCGTGCTGGACAGGCCCGCCACTCCCCCGCCCTGATAGCAGGAGGGCAGCATGTTCTGTCTGACGTATGGACAGGTGTGGCACTTGTTGCAGGCGTGGCACTGATCCCTTTCATTGGTTGGCCACGGCTGGATGCGGTACTGGCCGGGCTGGTGGCCATAAACGTCCTGCGGGTTGGCTGGGAGGTCATGCGGGACTCGATTGCGGGCCTGATGGACGAAGCCCCGGACACGGAAACTCTGGACGAAATCCGCCAGATTATCGTTGCCAATGGCATTGGTGCCATTCAGGCGCATGATATACGCACCCGCATTGTGGGGGCCATGACATTCCTTGAATTTCATCTGGTTGTCCCCGGTGCCATGAGCGTCAATGCCGCGCATGACATTTGTGACCGGATTGAACATGCGCTCCGCGCCCATATGGGCAGCACACTTGTGCATATTCATGTGGAGCCGGAAAACTTTGTCAAACGCGATGGAAGTGCCCTGAACATTCCCTCTTCTGGCTGCCATGCGGCTCCTTCCAGCACGGTGGCAGAAAAATAAACAGAAAAACACACCATAAAATTCCAGAAAGTCTTTCTTCTGTGGCCTGAAATGTTAAACTGTGCCGCATCCTTCTTCTTTTGTAATAGAGATGCCTCATGCCTACGAGCGTGATCCCCACTGCAGAGTCCCTGCGCCATCTGCGTGAACACGCCAAGGCTGGCACGGTAAGCTGGCGCCGCAAATTTATGTATTGGTCCGGGGCTGCCATGGTGGGGCTGGTCGCTGTGGCCTTTGCCAAAGGGGCAGATGCCGCAGCCCATGTGCGTACGGCTCTGGTCCACATAAACCCATGGCTGATGCTGCTGGTGACTCCGCTGGGGCTGGCGCTTTCAACCTGGCTGACACGCACATGGTTCCGTGGCGCACAGGGCAGCGGCATTCCACAGGCCATTGCCTGTATGCACCTGCATGACATGACGATTGTGGACAAGGTTCTTGCCCTGCGTATTGCTCTGGCCAAAATATTTTTGACCTGCCTTGGTCTGCTCTCTGGCGCATCCATCGGGCGTGAGGGACCTACCGTGCAGGTTGGAGCCTCCATTATGCATACGGTCGGCCGGTTTGCGGGGCTGAGTGATGTGACCAAACAGCGCGCCCTGATCAAGGCCGGTGGGGCAGCCGGTGTTGCCGCTGCCTTTAACACCCCTCTTGCTGGCATTGTGTTTGGTATTGAGGAACTGGCCCATTCCTTTGAGCAACGTACAAGCGGCACCATGTTGACCTGCGTGGTCATCTCGGGTGTGACGGCCATTGCTCTGGTTGGGAACTATACCTACTTCGGCCACACCTATTCTGCCGTGCCTGTAGGGGCAAGCTGGCTGGCTGTGGTGGTCTGCGGGCTAGTAGGCGGGTTGAGTGGGGGCACTTTTTCTGCCCTTCTGGTCCGCATTTCACGCGGGATTCCGGGGCAGTTCGGGCGCTTTGTTACGCAGCGCCCCATTCTGTTTGCAGCCCTGTGTGGTCTGGCTCTGGCGCTCCTTGGCCTGCTCTCTGGCGGCATGACGTACGGCACCGGCTACACACAGGCGCGGGACATTATTATGGGGTCGGACCAGTACCCGGCTTCTTTCTTTCTGCTCAAGTTGCTGGCCACCCTTATTTCCTACTGTTCAGGCATTCCCGGTGGGCTTTTTGCACCCTCGCTTTCTGTTGGAGCTGGCATGGGCGGGTGGATTGCGCATTTTCTACCCCACACCACACCGGGTGCCGTGGTTATGCTGGGCACGGTGGCATATTTTGCAGCCGTAACCCAATCCCCTCTCACGGCAACAGTCATTGTGATGGAAATGTGCGATAACCAGCAGATTACGCTCGCGCTCCTTGCGAGTGCATTCCTTGCTTTTGGGGTTTCCCGCGCATTGTGCAGCCATGCACTTTATGGCGCACTGGCCGTTCGCTTCCTGCGTTCAGCCGCACCCAAACAAAAACCCCAGAACCTTATAACCGCCACCGATACGCACAGAAACTAGGCGATTATACTGCCCATAGGCTGCGGGTATGTGCCTATCAGGACCGTGCGTCTCTGGTTTCTCACAATCTGGCGTCCTATATGAAAAGCAAGATTGTTACATTGGAGGCTTACCCTTATGTCTGACGCATCTCTCGCGCCGGAAAATGCTGCGACAAGCACGCCTGATACCCGTGTGCCCGTTACGGTGCTGACCGGTTTTCTGGGCGCGGGCAAAACCACCTTGCTCAACCACATTCTAACCGCCGAACACGGTCGCAAGTATGCCGTGGTCATTAACGAATTTGGCGAACTGGGCGTGGACAACGATCTGGTGGTCGATGCGGATGAAGAAGTGTTCGAAATGAACAATGGCTGCATCTGCTGCACCGTGCGTGGTGACCTGATCCGTATTTTGAATGGATTGATGAAGCGGCGCGGCAAATTTGACGGCATTATTGTAGAAACCACCGGCCTTGCAGACCCGGCCCCTGTAGCCCAGACCTTTTTTGCTGATGAGGACGTGCGCGAAAAAGCCAAACTGGATGCCGTGGTAACAGTTGTCGATGCCTACAACATCCTCACCACACTGGAGCAAAGTTCCGAAGCACGTGAGCAGATTGCTTTTGCCGATGTGATCATCCTCAACAAAACCGATCTGGTCGATGCGGAACAGATTGCACGGATTGAGGCGGCCATTCGCAAGATTAATGCAGCAGCCCCCATCCACCATGCCCAGAAAGGCAATGTAAGCCTGACCGATGTCATGGACCGTGGTGGATTTGATCTGGCCCGTGTGCTGGAAAACATGCCGTCGTTCCTTGAACACCCCGAGCACCACCATGAGGAAGATATTTCCAGCGTATCACTCTCCCTCAAACAACCGTTGGATGCAGGGCGTTTTCAGGCATGGATTAGCGCCCTGCTTCAGGAAAAAGGGGGAGACATGCTGCGCACCAAGGGCATTCTGGACTTTGCAGGCCAGCCCGAACGCTTTGCTTTTCAGGCCGTGCACATGATGGCTGATGGCAATGCCATTGGACCATGGAAAGATGGAGAACCGCGCGAGAGCCGTCTGGTATTTATTGGCCGCAACCTGAACAGACCACAGCTCCGCCGTGGGCTTGAAAGCTGCATTGCAGCATGAGCGAGACAAAAGATACCCTGCTGCGTGGGCTCATTGAAAAACGCGGGGCCTTCCGCCATGTGGAGGGGGAAATTACGGGGTGCGTTGCCTCGCGCGATTCCAGCCGTTTTGCTTTTACAACTGGTGAAGGCGATGTGGTTGTAGCACATAGGCACGACCTTACGGTCCCGCAGGCATGGGCCACATACGCCGTACACGATGGGCCGGTGCTGGCTCTTTCCTCCGATACACTGGCCGACAGTTTTTTGACCGGGGGAGACGATGGCCGCCTGTGCCGCATTGACCCTATGGGGGAAATTGAAGAACTGGGCAAAACACGACGCTGGGTGGAACATATTACCACCTTTGTAAACGATAAAACGGCCCTGATTGCCGTGGCATCGGGCAAAAATGTGGAACTGCGCGATGCCACGGGGCGCACGGTCGTGCGCACGTTTGAACACCCCACAACTGTTGGGGGTATAGCCTTTGACCCCAAAGGCAAACGCCTTGCCGCCTCGCATTACAACGGTGTGTCGCTATGGTTTACCCAATCCAAGGATGGCAGCGCACGGTTGCTTGAATGGAAAGGCAGCCACCTTGGTGTGGCCATGCACCCCGGTGGTGAAGCGGTCATTACCGCCATGCAGGAGAACGATCTGCACGGCTGGCGGCTGGCCGATGGCCACAATATCCGCATGAGCGGATACCCCACCAAAGTGCGCTCCATGTCTTTTTCCAGCAATGGTAAATGGCTTGCCACCAGTGGGGCGGACGTTGTGGTCATGTGGCCTTTTTTTGGGGGCGGACCAATGGGTAAACCACCGGCAGAGCTGCCCGGCGCCGGTGGCGCACTGTGCACCCGCGTTGCCTTCCATCCCTCGCAGGAAGTTGTAGCCGCAGGTTTTGCCAATGGCACGGTTGTGATGATGGAACCCACGACCCAGCGTGTTCTTCCTGTATCATTAGGGCAGGCAGGAGCGGTTACCGCACTTGCGTATAGCCCCGATGGCTGCACACTGGGTTTTGGCACGGAAGATGGGGTGATCGGGCTGCTGGATCTGGCGGCAGCCTCCTGACCACATAAGGGTATGCCCCCTTTTAACTCCCCCTGCCCGGCCGCTTGATGCCGTGGGCAGGGGATATTGCATTATGCAAAACAGGGTCTCCCCCTCCGGCCAGAGGGCGGAAGACAAAGGACAGGAATGATATGACGAACAGGTTCCGGCTCGTGATTGTTGGTGGAGGTGTTGCCGGTCTGGCCCTTGCAACCCGCTTGGGCAATACACTTGGCCGCTCTGGAAAACTGGACATCACGCTCGTGGACAAAGGGTTCAGCCATGTGTGGAAACCCATGCTCCACTGCTTTGCCGCTGGAACCGCCCGGAACGAAAACGACCGGATTACATTTGTCTCCCACGCCGCAGCCCACGGCTTCCGCTTCTGTTATGGGGAAATCGCACAACTGGACCGGGCCAACCGGCGCATAACGCTGGCCCCTCTGATGGAAGAGAACAACCAGTTACTGCTTGAAGAACGGCATCTGGATTATGATGCCGTGGTATTTGCCATTGGCAGCCGCGCCAACGACTTTGGCACACCCGGCGTTGTGGAACATTGCATGTTCCTGGACAACGTGGTCGAAGCCAATAATTTTAACGAACGCTTCCGCCATGCCATTATTCAGGCTTACGGGCGCGGCACACCAGTGGATATTGCCATTGTTGGCGGGGGGGCAACCGGCGTGCAGCTTGCCGCAGAACTGCACAAAGCGCTCGACATTGGCTCGCTTTACAACTTTACGCCCGTTACCCCGGAAATGCGTGTTACCCTACTGGAAGCCGGACCACGTATTCTGCCTGCCTTCCCGCAGAACGTATCGGACGCAGCCCAGAAACAGCTTGAAGCCCTGAAGATCCGGGTCCGTACCAGCACCATGGTCAGCGGTGCGGACGAGACGGGTTTTATCCTCAAGGATGGCAGCAGGGTTAATGCGCAATTCCGGGTATGGGCCGCAGGCGTTAAAGCTCCGGATGTTACACGCGCCATGGATGGTCTGGAATACCAGCGAGGTGGGCAGTTAACCGTACTGGGCAACCTGCAAAGTACGGTGGACGAACATATTTTTGCTGTAGGGGACTGCTCCTTTGTCAAGGATGCGCCGGTTGCACCGACCGCACAGGTCGCCCGCCAGCAGGCACACCATCTGGCACGTTACCTACCGGGGTATATATTCAACAAAAAACCTGTCCCTGACTTTGTTTTCCGCAACCGCGGGGCCATTGTTGCCCTTGGCGATTACAACGGGTGGGGAGCCTTTGCTGATGGCAAAACCTTTGGTGGTGGCTTTTTGCATGGGTTGAGCGCACGCCTTGGCCACATGGCCCTATACCGGCAGCACCAGTTTGAACTGTATGGTCCCTTCCGCGGTGCCATTGCCTGCTTTACCGACTGGCTGGACGGATTTGTGCGCCCACCAGTACGCATGGACTAATGCTTTTGCCTTCCCTGCAACATGGCAGGGAAGGCAAACATTCGGGTGCCCCCCCTATCCGTCAGCCCTGTTCGCAGGAACGTATAAAATTCTTGAGGGCTGTGTTCACCACACCAGCCTGTTCAATGTGAGGCAGGTGGCCTGTTCTGGGCAAACACTGGCAAGATACCTGCGTGCCCACACCCCGCACCTGCTGAACAGACAAGACCCGATCTTCCTCCCCCCAGATAATCTGGGCCGGGCATGGAAGGTCATGCAAAACGGGGCGTAAGTTGCTTGCCTGCCGCCCGTTGGGAAAACAGGTCGCTGCAATAGCACGCAGAGCCTCACGCGCGCCGGGGGCTGCACGGGCCTCCACCAGAAATTCAGCGACCTTGCGGCTCATCAACCGTGGGTCATACACTGCCATAGCCATGGCAGCAGCCATATCCGCCACGGTATCGGCCTCCACAAAAGACGTAATGAACGCCTCGTTCACGTCTTCCCCCAGCCCCGCCGGAGCCAGCAGGGACAGACTGGCAACCTGCTGCGGTGCCATGCCAACCAAAGACAGGGCAATACCTCCCCCCAGAGAATGCCCGACCAGATGCGCTTTGCGCACCCCCAGCCCCGCCATAACCTGCCGGGTCATACTGGCCAAATGTGCAAGGGTAGGCCTTTGCGACAAAGGTGAGGATTGACCATGCCCCGGCAGGTCAAATGCAATAACCCGGTGGTTTGCAGCCAGCACCTGCTGGGTTAGCTGCCAGTTGGTCAGGCTGCCGCCAAAACCATGCACCAGCACCACAGGCGGGCCATCCCCTGCTCCGCTTTGGCGTACATGAACAACCTGCTCCCCCAAACGGAGTGTAAAGTTTTCGGTCTGACCATTTTGCTGTGCCATCCCGCCATCATGCCCCGTTTACGCCTACGGGGCCAGATGAACGGCTTTAGCTTATGAACTCATCCATTAAAAATGGCAGGCAATACGCCCACCAATAAAACGGGGTTCTCCGGGAATATAAAAATAGGTGGTTGTGGCCATACCCCCACTCTCAGCATAATGCCGGTTTAGAATATTCCTTGCATAGACTGTAACATCCCACAGTTGAGAGGGAGAATGCAGGGTGACGTGCGCGCCAAGCAGAAAATAAGGCGGCAGGCGGTAAAAACCCGTTCCACCAACAGCAATGGCCTGGCTCCCCCTGTATTGCCAGTCCGGCCCCAAATCGAGCCTGAAGCCGGTTGGCAATGGCTGCCGCCATGTCGCATCACCATTCAGGGTCAGTTTTGGAGAACCATTGTCCACCCCATTAAAATTCCGCTCTATCGCTCTCCATACGTTATGGGCTTTGTAATAAGCATTGGTTGCGGCCCGATCCACATTGGGAAAGTTCTGAAAATTCCCACGTTGCCAACCAATGTTCTGCGTCAGGTACAAATGACCAAACGGATGGGCTTCCAAAGTTGCTTCAAACCCCCAGCTTTCAGACTTGGGAGCATTTGTAATTTCGCTCAACGGTCCAAAATTAGGGATCAGGACGGTCCCTACGACCTGCTGGTTATGAAAATCGTTGTAAAACGCAGCACCATTCAACCGTAAACGCCCCGGAATGGGGTCGGACTTTAAGCCCAGTTCGTAAGTCAGAACCGTTTCAGGCTTAAACGGGTCAAGCTGGGCCTGCACCTGCGTATTGTTGGCGCTGAACCCTCCGGGCTTAAACCCCTTGCTCATTTTATAATACAGTAAAGCCTGTGGCAAAAACTGCCACGATACCCCAACCTGCCCGGCAAACTGGTTGGCTGCTGTATTTTCGGGTGCAAAAACTCTGGTCGCACCGCCAAATATCTGTGACGTAAGGCCCGTTATGCCCCGGTCATCCAGCTCATGCAGAAGTCCTGCCCATATGGTGACGTTATGAGGCAGACGGTAACTGACATGCCCGAACTCGGAAACACTCTCCTGCTTCATGCCAAAACTGGTTGCCATCATGTAACCGCGTGCGGCGTAGTCCGTGTAATCAAAGAAAAACCGCTGGTCCATACGACTGCGCTGGTAATACGCCCCCACAACCCAGTTCAGGCGACCATGCAGGGCCACCCCGTTTAACCGGGCTTCTTGCGTAAACACGTTCGAATCTATGGTGCGGTAAGTATCCGCCTGTGCACGGGCTGTTCCATCCTGATCCGTGTATTCGCCCTGCCGTTCGGTCTCAAACGCACTGATGGCCGTAAAGGTCGCAGGACCAAAATCGTGGATAATCCGTAAATCAGCGCCCCAGTACTGGTTGTGCTCGCTTGGTTTAAGGTTGGAACCACGCCCGACAAGGCTGGAAAACTCCGGCCGGGAGGACCACTCCGCCTGCCGCCCTAGCCCAAAACCGGGCAAAGCCTGTGAACCCACCAGCCGGTAAACAGGTACAGCCGTTACAACCTGACTGTTATCCTGCACAAAATGCCCGCCAAGCTGAACAGTGGTGCGGTCATTGGGCTGCCAGCGCAACTTGCCACGAAGGGCCCAAAGGTCCGCATCGCCCAGATGTGCGCCATTGGTCGGATTGTACTGCCAGCCTCCCCCCTGCCGTGTCTGCCCTGCAAGCCTGAAGCTCCAGCCTTTGGCCAATGGGCCGGATATGTAAGCCTCGCTCCGGCTACGGGCGTAGGAAGCAATATCCTCCATGGCACCGTAATGCCATGTGCTGGTTGGATCATTGGTGCGCAGACGCACCTCGCCACCCGTCGTGGACTGCCCATGTTTTGTGCCAACCGGCCCCGGCTCCACAGCCACATCTGCCAGATCAAACATCAACCCGTTGCTCATGGATGGATAGGCGTAGGCCACATCATCCATATACGTCAGCACGGGGGGCATATTGTTTTGCGTAAAGTCGTTAAACCCTACGCCACGCAGGTAAAAATTGGTTGATGCCGTCCCGTTAATACTCTGCATGGTCAGGTTGGGGGCAACACGCTCCAGCCCGCGTAGCGTAGTTACATCCCTGTTCCGCAGCAGTTCCGCGCTCAGCCGTGTTGTGGCATCGGGTTCATGCTGCGCGGACGGGAAGGGAAAATCATACCGACGCGCTTCCACATTCACATGGGTAACACTGCGTGCCGTCGTTGGCTTACCGGTCTTTCCCACAGCAGTAGCCGGTTCTGTGGCGGAAGCAGCAGTGTTCACTGCCGCCTGCGGGTCTGTCCGGGCCTGAGCCCAAGGGGATACCCATAGACCAAAAGGGGCCAGCCCCACACAACAGACCATAAGCTGCCAGCGCCTTGGCCCCCGCCTGCCAGAGCGCGCGACATATGGAAGGCTGTATCCTTGCTGCCCGGAAATAGTCTGTCCCTCCACCTTGGTACCCGCCCCTTAACTGCAAGCCATGCTCCCTTAACAGGGCAGGCTCTCTCATGACGGAAACAGCCCCCTCTATGCAAGGCTGATGGCCCAAATCCTTCTTACTTTTAACTCTTTGCAGAACACTCATGCGCATTCCGGCGGAATAATCCTGCGGCATACCCGAATGCTTTATCCCCAGCCCCCCTGCATTCCATGCCTGCCTCCATAAGGATTTTTTTAAGAAAACCTCCCCTCACAAGAGGGTAGGCAGGTCTGAACAAGCTGGCTAAGGTAAAGGTTCACTTTGTGTTTTGTATAAAAACACGGCCAGCAATCCGTAATGTCGCCAACACATATAATAAATAAACCGGAGTTCCCCTGTGCCAGATATGTCCTTACGCGCTCTTTTTCGCCATGCCCTTATGCTTTCCGCTGTTGTGGGGGCGGGTAGTCTGGCTGGGCAGTCCCACGCTGCACCGCAAACAACCCCACCAGTGGCAGAAAACAGCTTTGGTGCATGGGGTATTGATCTTGCCGGGCGCGATCTGGCTGTATCTCCGGGGAATAATTTTTTCCGCTATGCGAACGGCACGTATATCGACCATCTGACAATCCCTGCGGATATGACCAGCTATGGCCCGTTTAACGCCTTGGCCGAACTCTCCCGCAAGCGGGTGCAGAGTATTCTGGATGATCTGTCCGCCCACCCTGTTAGCGTAGCCCGCACCACGGAAGAAAAACTGGGCACCTTTTATGCGTCCTACATGGATGCAGCCGAGGTGGAACGCCGGGGCACGCAGCCACTCCAGCAGGATCTGGACGCCATTCGCGCCATAAAGGACATGGCTGGCTTTGCAGCCCTGAGCGGCACTGCCGTAGGCTCCTTCCAGTTTGGCCCATTCTCCCTTGGGATCAACCCCGATGCCAAGGACCCCACACGCTACGCGCTTACGCTAGACCAGGCAGGGCTTGGGCTACCTGACCGGGATTATTACCTAAAACCCGCCTTTGCCGCCAAAAAGACCGCTTACCAGACATATGTGGAAAAAGCTCTGGCACTTGCAGGCTGGCCGGAACCCGCCAAAGCGGCAGCCGCCATTGTTGTTTTTGAAAGCAAACTGGCCGAAGTGCACTGGCCCCGTGCGGACCTGCGCGACCCACAAAAAACCTACAACCCCATGACGCTGGCAGACCTGAACGCCAAGGCCCCCGGCTTTGACTGGACGGCATGGATCAATGCAGCGGGCCTTCCGGCAGACAATCTGGATAAACGCCACCTGATTGTGGGCGAACCATCCGCCATTACGGGGGAAGCCCACCTGCTGGGGGCAACGGACATGGACACGTTGCGGGCATGGCTTGCCTTCCATCTGGTGGAAAACGCCACGGCCTACCTTCCAGACAGTTTTGAACAGGCCCGCTTTGTTTTTACCAAAGCGCTTACGGGCCAGCCAACCCTGACCGCCAGATGGAAGCGGGGCGTGCAGGCCACCAGTGCTGCCATGGGCATGGCTCTGGGCAAGGTTTATGTACAGCGCTACTTCCCCCCCGAAAACCGGGTGGTCATGCAAAAACTGACCACGGACCTTAAAAACGTCTTCAGGGTCCGTTTGCAAAACAATAGCTGGATGAGTGCCGCCACCAAGGAGGCCGCTCTGCGCAAGCTGGAAAACTTTGAAATTCAGGTGGGTTATCCCAACAGATGGCGCGATTACGCTGGCCTGACCATTAAAAAGGGTGATGTTTACGGCAATGCCCGCAACGGTGTGGCCTTTGAATGGCGCTACTGGCTGGAGCGTCTGGACAAACCTGTCGATCGGAATGAGTGGGATATGACCCCCCAGACGGTCAATGCCTACAATAACCCGCTTTTTGATCAGGTTGTCTTTCCCGCAGCGATTCTACAGCCACCGTTTTTCAACATCAAAGCCGATCCTGCGGTTAATTACGGTGCCATTGGCGGCGTAATTGGCCACGAAATGACCCATTCATTCGATGATGAGGGACGCCAGTTTGATGAACACGGCCGCCTGCGGGACTGGTGGACAAAAGATGACGCCGAAAGGTTCCAGAAACTGGCTGATCGCCTTGGCGCACAATATGACGCATTTGAGGTGCTGCCCGGCGTCCATGTCAATGGCAAGCTGACCATGGGCGAGAACATTGCCGATCTGGGTGGGCTAACACTGGCATTGGACGCCTACCATGCCTCGCTTGATGGCAAACCCGCACCCGTTGTGGATGGCCTGAGTGGCGACCAGCGGGTCTTTTTGGGCTGGGCACAGGTCTGGCGCGAAAAACTGCGGGAGGAGACCATTCGCAGACTTGTGGTAACAGACCCTCACTCCCCACCAGAAGCCCGCGTAAACCTGCCCATGCACAATATTGATGCATGGTACAATGCCTGGAATGTTCAGCCCGGAGACAAGCTGTATCTGTCTCCCCAGCAACGTGTTAAAATCTGGTAAATCTGTCTGGCCCGGCGGTATGCCTTACCTGCCGGGTCGCTCCAGTCTCTGTTTTTTTAACCTGTATCCACGCATGGGTGCCGCCGTGTTAAAGTTCTCTCTGGCACCGTGGCCTGAGCAATGGCAAAATGGTAGGCAGGTGGTCTATACCCACGCACACCATATTCATGCGGGGCAAGGGAGAACGCGGGCAGTTCATGGTCGATAAGCGCAGTTCTTCCTCAGGCCAGCACACATCCCTGCCCAACAGGCAGGAACCCCGCCTGCAGCCCGTACGCCCGACTGCCACTCCCCTTCCCACTTATGATGAAGGGGCCGCAGGCCAGCGGTTGCGGCTATTCCCATTCTTGCCGGTTCCCAAACCACCGGGCAGTCCGCTGCGTGGTACCTCCACGCCTCTGATCCGCAAGGACGTTTACGCAGACCCAACGCTTGGCCCGGTCTTTACTGCATCGGCCCTTGCCCATTTTATTCTGCTCGCAGCCCTTCTTTATCAGGCAACACACCACGGGCAGACAGGCTCGCCCCAGTCCAGCCAGTCTTCTTCCGTGGAAATGGTTTTTTCCCAGCCTACGCCTTCCACCGGTATGGTTGGCCCCCATTCACCGGATGCCGGGGGGGGGAATGCAGCCCCGCAAGCGGCACCACCTCCTCCGGCCGAGCAGCAGCCACAAACCCAGACAGCCCCGCCCGAACCCAGCGAGGCCGCGCCAGATGTGCCCCCTCTTGCGCAATCAGATGATGGGTTGCCCAAGCCACAGCCTGCCCCGCAAAAAGCACAGCCAACAGAGCGCAAAGCCACGGCCAAGCAGTCCAACCGTGCTGTGCCTCGCCCACATGCAACACCACAGTTGCCCAAAAATCTTAAATCCCTGCTCCAGCACCCCATGGATTATTCGTTTAACGAGGCCCCAGCCCCCCGCCGCACGCACCGTGGCCGCCCCGGCGGGTCATCCGCTCCACTGGACCTGTCCATTGGTCCCATGGTGGAAAACGGACAGCTGAATGCCCATTACGCCTCCCGCACAAGCGTGCATGGCGTAAGCAGCGACTACGGCGCGGAGATTGACGCATGGATCCAGCGCCACCTTTACTACCCACCGGATGCCGCTGCACGGGGGGAGGAGGGCAGCACCTCCGTCCATGTTATTCTGGACCGCTCCGGCCATGTGTTTAAAGTATTCGAAACAGGGTCTTCCACGGAAGCGCTGGATGCCTCGACCATTGGCATGTTCCAGGGCGCCCAACTCCCCCCTGTGCCACCAGACATGAAAGATAAATATATCAACTTTGATGTAACGGTGAATTATATCCTGATCCGGAACTAGACGGCTCACACAAAACTGAGGAGGCATCCTCGGGGCATTCTGCTTATCTTACCACCCAGCTACGCCGCACCAGCCGGCCCGAAAGAGTGAAGGACATACTTGCGATGCCACGTTCATCCAGCTCCGACCTGCCGCCCGGTGTACCCACCATCCGTGTTGTGGCCATGCCAACAGATACAAACCCTGCGGGAGATGTGTTCGGTGGGTGGATTGTCTCGCAGATGGACTTGGCCGCCGGAACGACAGCCGCATTCCGGGCCAATGGCCGTTGCGTAACCGTTGCCATTAACAGTCTTGTTTTTCTCGAACCCGTGGTCGTGGGGGACGAGGTCAGCATTTACACCAGAATTATTCGTGCTGGCCGTACGTCCCTGACCATTCATGTGGAAACATGGCGCAGGGCGCGGCATACCCACATTACGTCCAAGGTGACGGAAGGGGAGTTCATTTTTGTCGCTCTGGATGACAAACGTCGCCCCCGCCCCCTCCCCCCTTTTGAAGAAACTCTGCCCGCAGCAAACTGCGAAAACGCCTGAACGCCCCACCACCTCCCTTCCTGCGGTGACGGGGCAAACCCGCCCTGTTCCCTGCAGGCTGTAAATTGCCTGTTCCAGCGTTTCCCTGCCCGTGCCATATACAGCGCAACACCGCCTGACATTGCGTTGGAACGGACCTGCAAAAATTTATGCAGCCTGATGGGAAAAGATGTACTTTTTTGTCGCGCATTATTTTGCCAAAGCTGCATATGGTTTTAAAAGCCAGTCAGTTTTGGATGCAGGATGCGCCACCATATTGACATGGAACGCACTTGACAGAAATTACGGTGGATTTGGTGCAAACAGGAGGTCGGGCATATGAAGCACTGGCAGATTGATCAACTGCCATGGGACAGGTTTGATCCCTCCAAGGTTGACCCCGAACTGATCCCCGCCATTAAGGCTGCTGCGGTGGTAGAGCGCAACAGTGTGGATTACGCGCTGTACCTCAACAACGTATTCCGCAATGACCCGGATTTTTGCACCGCTGCCAACCACTGGGCAGAAGAGGAAATCCAGCATGGCGATGCACTGGGCCGCTGGGCCATGCTGGCCGACCCCACGTGGGACTACAAAGCGGCATTCCTGCGCTACCGCGAGTTTTATAAAATTCCGCTGGATGTTGAGCAGTCTGTCCGTGGTTCCCTGACGGGCGAGCTGATCGCACGCTGTATGGTGGAAACAGGAACATCCTCCTTTTATTCCGCTCTGGCCGATGCCACGGACGAACCCGTGCTTAAAGCCCTGTGCAAACAGATTGCCGCAGATGAGTTCCGGCACTTCAAGCTGTTCTACGACCATATGCACCGCTACCTGCACCGCGAGAACATTGGTCTGGTCCAACGTATGCGCATTGCGCTGGGCCGCGTAACAGAAACAGAAGATGACGAACTGGCATCCGCCTACTACACAACCAACGAACCTGCGGACAAACCCTACGACCACACCCAGTGCATTGCCGCCTATATGGCACGGGCCATGCGGAACTACCGCTCCCAGCATCTGCGCCGGGTAACAACCATGGTGTTCAAGATCATTGGCCTGCCAACCCATAGCTGGTTGCAGAATGTTGCGTTCCGCATTTCGGAAAAACTGTTCCTGCGCCGCCAGCAACGGTTTGCACGCATTGCGGGCATAAGCTGAACGGGGCTTGTAGCAAATGATCTGCCGGGTCATGCTCTGCGCGTTCCAACCGCTGGAGAACACATAGACCATGTTCACGCACATCATGGTGGGTAGTAACGATATTGCCCGCTCTAAAAAATTCTACGATGCAATTTTTGCTGCCATGAACATCCCTCCGGCAGAAATTAATGCCAAGGGTCGCATTACCTACGCCAAACATGGCGTGCGCTATATTGTTACCCCTCCGCTGGATGGCAAAGCAGCCACCCATGCCAACGGTGGCACCATTGGTTTTGCCGCCGAAACCCCAGCCATGGCAGATGCATGGCACAAGGCTGGTGTAGAAAATGGCGGTCAGGCCATTGAAAACCCTCCCGGCGTCCGCCAGAGCCCCGTTGGCCCGCTTTACCTTGCTTACCTGCGTGACCCGGACGGCAACAAGCTGTGTATTGCCTGCCAGGTACCCGAATAATCTGCCTGATGTAATTTGAACACTGACCCGGAAAGCACATACGTGTTTTCCGGGTTAATTCTTAACAACTGAACCCAATAAACCTGTTCCCATCAAACCAAGAATCAGGGTTCTGGCACCGGGTTTTTACCCTCCAGCAATGTGCGCCGCTCATAGGGTTGTAACAGATCTGCCAGAGTAGCTTTGTCCAGCACGCTCATAAATGCCTCCAGCGCATTGCCCAGCACACCACGCAAGTGGCAGCCACCAGAGAGCAGGCAGGCTACGCCATCCCCTCCATTGCGGGCCATGCAGCTAACCAGCGCCATATCCTCTTCCGTGTGCCGCACCACGTCACCTACACAGATTTCCTCCGGGGGGCGACCAAGTGTTAGTCCACCACCGCGCCCTCTTTGCGTATGCACAAACCCACCACGCCCTAGATGGTGGATGATCTTGACCAGATGGTTTTCAGAAATACCGTAAGTCTGCGCGACTTCACGTATGGAAACACGCCGGTCCGTATGCACGGCCAGATAAAGCAGGGTACGGAGTGCATAATCGGTGTACAAAGTCAGACGCATAACAAAAAAATCTGTTCCAGCAAGCTTATGGGACGTGGGGACGGACAACCCCAGAGATAAACAAATTCCGCCTAAAAAGCAGCTTAACTTGCATGGTTTTTATAAAATGCGAACCCATGCCTCATGTTTAAAAGGCTGTATGGACCAAAATAAGGAACAAATGCAGAAAGACGATGAAACCCATGCCCCTGCCTGCCCTCCACAAAACTATCCACAGGGTTTTCCCGCAATCCGTCCCCTTCCTTTGTGGATAAGCTTCGTAGCATTGGCTGCAAAATAGTACAAAAAATGTCTGTTTCCTGCGGCTTGTAGCTTTTTTAAGCTTTTATGACACCAAAACCCCTTGACCTCTTACAGCAACAACGAGTCGGGGTATTGCAATTCATCCACAGCCTGCTCCGCCCGTACCAACCCAACCTGCGCGCTGCTCATACCCATGCACACGATTGCACAGATGCGGGTACGGCTGGCACACTAGGCTGCAAACACTTCAGGCCCGAGGAGCAAACAGAGCCTCATGCAGTTCATCCTTACTTTTTCCTGCCCGGATACGGCTGGCATTGTTGCTGGCGTTACAACAGTTCTTGCCCGGCAGGGAGCTGACATTACCGAGACCCACCAGTTCAGCGACCGCAACACCGGGCAGTTGTTCATGCGGCTGGCATTTTCCACTCCGGCTCCCCATAATATGGCCGATATAAAAACCTGCCTTGCCCCTGTGGCAGAACAGTTTGGCATGAACATGCGCCTGCACGATGCCGCCGTGCTACCACGTATGATTATTATGGTCTCCCGCTTTGACCATGCTCTGCTTAACCTGCTGTATCAGGTCCGTGTTGGCTGGCTACGGGCCAAGATTGTAGCCATTGTATCCAACCACCCAGACAGTGAGGCTACAGCCCAACAGGCGGGGGTGCCCTACTATTACTGGCCGGTTAACCCACAGAACAAAACCGAGCAGGAAGACAAACTCCGGGCTCTGGTCCAAAGCACACAGGCAGACCTGATTGTTCTGGCCCGTTACATGCAGGTGCTCTCCGATAGCCTGAGTGCGCAGTTTAGCGGGCGGATTATCAACATCCACCACTCCTTCCTACCGTCCTTCAAAGGGGCACGGCCTTACCATCAGGCTTATGCCCGTGGCGTTAAACTGATCGGAGCAACGGCACATTATGTAACGGCTGATCTGGATGAAGGCCCGATTATTGAGCAGGAAACAGCCCGCGTCAGCCACAACCTCTCGCCCGATGATTATATTGCTACGGGACGCGGCGTGGAATCGCAGGTTCTGGCCCGGGCTGTCAAACTCCATACCGAACACCGGGTCATGCTGAATGGACACCGCACCATTATTTTTTCCTGACCTGTAGCCGCCTGCCCTTTTTGCTTCCCCCTGATCGCAGGCAAAAAGGGCGGGGTTAGCCGCCTTGTCTCCATTGGTGCCAGCCCCGGGCTGCCAGCCCTACAAAAGCTGCGTACAGCGCCGCTGTTACCCACAAGCCGCGTTCCACAAACAGCAGGGTGTAACAGCCATCCACCGCCATCCATAATAACCAGCTCTGCCGGTAGCGGCGTGCTCCCCAGAACTGGGCAAGAATACTATAAGCACTCAACAAGGCATCTGCGGCAGGCATGGGGTCATCCGTCCATGCCCGCAGGATGAATGCAAGCCCCACTCCGGCTAATGCCGTAAGCCCCATATGTTGCCATAACCGGATTGCTACAGGACGAACAACGGCTGGAACGCCGTCCGATGTTTGCGTGCCCGTCAACCACTGCCACCATCCATAGGCGGACAAGACCACAAACACAGCCTGCAAGGCTGCATCCGCATACAACGCCGCCTGTATGAACACCACACCATACAGAATGGATGCAACGACCAGAACAGGCCAGCACAATACCCTCCGCCGCCCGGTCAACCAGACACCCAGAGCACTGGCCAATGCGGCCACCCATTCCAGTACTGTCATACAGCGCCTTCGCCCATGCTGGTTTGGGCCAGTATGGCAGGCAGGCGCATAAGCAGTTCCTTGCCCTCCCCTTGCGCAAACCAACGCCCATGCCCAAGCAGATACTCGGCATAGGCAACCTCGGCCGAGGTCTGATCATCTACCAGTGTGGCAAAATACCCGACTTCGGAGAGTGCGAACTCAACATGCACAAGAGGCAAAAAAGCCACAACCTGCTGTTGCTCCAGTGCGCTCAGCTTCCGCACGGACTGATACCCCGCCAGCATGGCCTCTACCTGTTGCCATGCCACGCACCCCGGTGCTGACAGGGCCAGCCAGTCCACAGTCGCACGCTCCAGTGCAACAGCCAGATCAAACGGGGCGCATGTGCGGTCCGCCATACCAAAATCCAGAACACTCCTCACATCGTCCCCGCTCCATAACAGGTTGGAACCATGCCAGTCTCCATGCCCCCATGCTGGAGTACAGTGCGGCAGAAGGGGTTTAAGTATCTGATGGAAAGGCGCCAGCACGGCCTGCACATCCTGCTCCCATGCCCGGTGCGCCAAAGTGGCCTGCAGGCTGGGCTGCCGGGATACCCACTCCCGCAAGGCTGGCACAAGATCGGGTTGTCCAATAACCCGCATACTGGAAACCAGAGGCACCACATTGCCTCCACCCCGCTCTGGCCCTGCATAATCAGCCGCCGCCAGATGCAGCCTGCCCAATGCAACACCTGCGGCAAAAGCCTGCCTGAGAGAAAAATAGGGCTGCCAGGACATAACATTCTGATAAATATCAGCGCCGTGTGCTGGCAAAAAAACCTCGTACGTCCACTCCCCCAAATTCAGGGCTGTATGTCCATCAGGCATGGCAACGGGAGGGCAGACGGGAATATTTTTACAGGCAAGATGCCTGATAAAATCATGCTCCTGCTCAAGAACTTTCACGGAACGCAACAAAATATGGTGCCGTTTAAGCAAACATGCTCCCTGCCCTTCCAGTTGAACATGCCCCACTGCGGAAAAAGGGCGCATACTATGCCATGCCACATGCTCAGGCAGTGCAAGAGTTTTAAAAAACTCCAGAACCCTACGGGTTTCTTCTAAAGTCAGGCAGGGCCAGTCACGCTTATCCTGCACACCATGCACGCCGAATTGCGCAAATTCTGCCGCACTCACCCCCTAAAATCCGGTAGATGCGGTAAACAGAGCGGCAAAACCACCCCCAATATAATAATCGGGGGACTGACCGGACACCACACCCCCATGCTGCCCCACCGTATCGTGCGCATTCAGGGTTGGGTCTGCAACACCAGACAAATAGTGCTGATTGGTAATGTTGATAAAATTCATCCTGAATTCTGGTGCATGAAGAACGGAAACATTCTTCATACGGTATCCCACAGCCAAATTACCGGTAACATGGGATGGCATTCGCTCGTCATTCATAAAAGTAGCATACTGGTGACCGGTATATTTAATGGTCATCACACCAAAAAACCGTCCATCATCGTACGTTAAGCCTGCCGCGGCCTGCAAGGTAGGGCTACGTACAGACCGTTTACCCCGTGTCGGCAGCACTTCTCCACCTGAATACAGGTCATTATCAATGGCGGAATGTAAATACTCACCGGACAGATATGGGCTGATATGGTGCCACGGTTTTAACCCCACCTCCACATCCACACCCCGTGTGGTCTGCCCCCCTGCATTAATGGTGGACTGTACCGGCGCACCATTGAGCATAACAAGGGTGGAAACCTGCCTGTTGGTAAAATTGTAGTTAAACAAAGTCACAGACCCAACAACAACATTATCCGAGTACCGGTAACCAAGTTCCTCTGCAATGGAATATTCGTTCTTCAGGTTGCTGGTGCCTTTTTGTGTAATGGCTCCACTGGTCGGGTCATATACATCATACAACGCTGTTTCCGCCGGGGTACGAAAATTGGTTGTCGCATTAAAAAACACCTGATGGTGCGGCGTAATCTGAAATCTGGCACCCAAACGGGGTAACGGCACCGCTGTATTGGTGTTCACATGGTAAACACTGCCGGGCATGGCGTTTGTGCCGGAGCGGGAAAACATAACCTCCTTAAAACCTGCACTCAACAACAGACGATCATGTAATAAAGAAAGGCGATCCCCCACAAAAAGGGCGTTGGTTTGGGCTATAGTATGGTTATCTGCCCCCCATAGCACCTGTCCATCGGCTGTACGCAGCGCACGTCCGCCCCATATGGACCCGGCATTACCGGATGCATCCAATGTGGAAAATGTCTGTTTTTCCGTATCATCTCCGTAATCGTACCAATATCCCATAATCAGGTCGTTGGGACCACGCTTCCAATCCAGTGCAGCAACAAAACCAGAACGGTAGCTCCGCTGTGTATAATCTGTTCGAACAGACAGGGCATCCCCCGCATTTGCGACCAACTCTGGCGCAAGCTGCACTGCCTCCTTACCATTGAACAACCCCGTAGTTGGTAACTGCATTCCCCCCGGTGCATTGCCGTAAGCCCCCTGTGCATAAGGTGTCAGCCGTAACGCCACCCCACGCAGCAGATCCAGGTTAAGGGGAGCCGCCATATACAATGTACGCTCCGGTTGGCGGGCCAGACGCCAGTAATCCGTGCCACCAGCATCATTCCCCGCATTATAATGTGGGGCGAGATTATTGGCTCCATGCACGCCGTCCGCTTGCCACGCATCCTTGGTTACCTGCGGATAATAACTATCTATTGCCTGATTCCACGACCCTAGCAGAGCTGCGCTGCTATTCTGCCCCCAGGTTTTAAGCAGTTTGAAGTCCACATGCTGGCGTTCATCCCGCCCCGGTCCACGCCAGTTATCCGTTGCAGCATGGGAGTAGGAAACAAAACCACGCAGACCGGTATGTCCAATCTCGCCACTTTCCACCCGCAGGAACTGACGGTTAGTATTGTATGACCCGTAAGACGTATCAAACATTCCACCCGGTTTATCCGAAGGTGTTTTAAACCGCAGCTTCATCAGCCCTCCAGCAGCGTTGAGAACCGGACTGTCCAGATCGGGTGCTCCTTGTTGCAGGCTAATGGTTTCGTAATTTTCATTATCAGCAAATTGGCTGGGGTAGCCGGTATAATAAGCAATGTCGTTCAGGGGCATTCCCTCAAGCACATAGCCTATCGCATCTCCATTCATGCCCCGTACTGTAATATTGGTCTGGGGGGAGAACCCAAAAGGGTCCGAGCCACTCACAGTCGCACCGGGGAGCTGGGCTACAAGGTCAAATGCTGTAGCAGACGGCGCTTGGTGGGCAATATAATCAGCATTAACAACACTCTGGGCCTGCGGCTCGGACAAAGAGCGGATCAACCCGCCACCAGCAGATAAATGGGCTGGATTGGCATGAACCGTAATAACCTGCGCTTTACCTGCCCGCACAGGCTCGGCTGCCCACAACGGAGTGGCCAGCACGCCGGTAAAAACAGCAGACACACCATAGCAGACCCTTACCACCCTCATGGTCTGATGCTTTTTGTAGCCCTTATCCAGCACACACCTCCGCTTTATAACCACGCTTCCCCATACGGTATGCCCGCGCATGGCGTAGAATTAGTTCGTATCCCCATCGGCTTTATCGCCCAGCACAATAGTCTGGTCAGAAATGGATACGTCCGTAACCGCCGGGCGTTGCAGCGCTTCTGTTGTATCCCGCGCAATACCGGCAGTTTTATCCTTAAGATCAGCCAGTTCTTCACGCACATCAGACAGAATCTCCAGCAATGCGGCATGATCTTCCGAGGCGCGCTTGTCTGCCCCCTGACTAAGGACGGCACTCCCCACCATAAGTGCTGGCAAAGCCACAAGCTGGATGCAGTTGCTGATATACAAAAGGGTGTTCTGCCACTGCGGCACAATCAACGGCACCAAGGAGAACACAAAAAACGCATATACGCACCAAATGCTGCCAAACAGCATGGTCATTTTTACTGCAACGGCCACATTAAACCGCGCAATAAAGGACTTAGCGATTGTCTCTGGTTTTCTCATGGTGTCTCTTCTTCTGTTACGCCGCGCAAAGCATAAGCAACCAGCATGGTTGCCTGCGCTGTAACATACTCCAAGCACCTTGTCCGCCAGTCACAACGGGCAGCACGGTTGTGCCAGCCCGAAGTGCGCATAAGCCGCTCTCCTCTTAAATGCCAGAGAGCGGCATTTCCGTTGCCCGTTCTCCTACCCTTCCGGCAGAGATTTGCGCAAAACCCGTAAATGAAAAAATGCAGCATGTCCGCGCGCGGCATCTGCCTTGCGTAAGAATACTCCAACCACGTAAACGCCATCCTGCTCTGGCCTGCCAACATAGGCCGCTGCATTATGAACCCGGCTGTTATAAACCTCAGCCCCACCGGGATCGCGGACCCAAAAACTGACCTTGGAACTTTTGGCGTTACAGCCAATCAACAAAAAATGGCCAACTCTGGCAGGCACCTTGTACTGCACGACCTCCTCGCCCTCGACCGTGCCCGCTACAGTTGCTTCTTCCCTGTTGGTCCGAAAATGAACAGTGCGCTGGTACGCAGACGCATGTTCCGTCAAACCGGCCATAACGATAATCGCTGTCAGCACGCCTCGCATCCAGCGCATTATTCCCCCCCTGCACTGCAAAAACCCGCTCTTTTCTGCCTTACGCCAGACAACACCGCAGGTTCCCTCCATGGCATCATACACCATGAAGTTTTTATTTCTGGATGTTATTTTTATGATTTTTGGGTTCAGGGCATACGCCCATACAAAGCAGCAGGGACCATTTACATGAGCAAAGCGGGCGCGCCTTGTGGCTACGC
>NZ_BAMZ01000008.1 GCF_000964225.1 Acetobacter syzygii
TCTCGGGTCGTTCTGTCTCCACAAAACCCGGGGCAATTCATTACCCACGACATGCGCTTTGCCGAGGTCGCATCCGACACGGTTGTGTACATGGATGGTGGCCATGTGATTGAGGCCGGTCCGCCAGAAGTCCTGTGTGTGAACCCTGCCCATGAACAGACCCGCCGTTTTATGAGGACAGTCCTGTGAAGACGATCACACAGCCCAGCCCTCGGCGCCTGTGCCGCGCTCTTTTTGGCCTGTTCTGCCTTATGCTGGCATTGGGTGGCGTTGCTGCCATGCCTGCTCATGCGCAGAGCAAACCCTTCCATTGGGCGGCCGATGCCTCGGCCGATGTGCCCTACACGTTCCATGACCTCAAGGATCAGAACAAGCTTACCGGCTTTGAATATGATCTGATGCAGGAGCTGAGCCGCCATATGGGCGCGCCGCTCGAGTTCATCAACAACGATTGGGACGGGCTTATTCCCGGCCTGCAACGTGGCCTGTACGACATGGTCATCTGCGGGATCGAGATGACGGATGAACATGCCGAAGGCATCGACTTCAGCGTTCCTTACTACATTACATCCGAGCGGCTGGTGGTGCGGCGCAAGGGCAAGCAGTTGACCACTCTGGCTGCGCTGGAAGGGCATACGGTCGGTACAATCAAGGATACGCAGGCCGAGCGTATGCTGACCAACAATTCCAAAATCTCACTCCGCACGTATGATGAAGAAACAGATGCCTTCATGGATCTGGCCAATGGTCGTACGGACGCCATTCTGATCGATGGTCCCATTGCCAAATATTACGGCGAGACCAATCCGGCCCTGCATATTGTGGGGGAACCCATCGGGCGGGTGCAGTATGGCATTGCCTTTGCCAAAGGCCAGAACAAGGAACTGCGTGAGCGGGTGAACGCCGCCCTTGTGGCAATGCAGCAGGATGGCAGCCTGCACCATATTCTGGTGCGCTGGGATCTGTGGACGCCAGAAATGGCGCAGCTGACCAACGACTATACACAGCCAAACGTAACCCCTGCCGCATGGAACAACTATGTGGCCGAGCTGGAAGGCAAGGGGGGGCTGCGGGTCAAGCTTGAGCGTTATGCAGGTTTTGTGCCGCAGTTGCTCAAAGCCGCATGGCTGACCCTGCTGGTTTCGCTTTGTGCCATGGTTCTGGCGGTGGGGCTGGGCCTTGCTCTGGCGCTGCTGCGCCTGTACGGCCCCCGCCCGCTGGCATGGCTGGCTGGGGTGTATGTGGAGCTTGTGCGCGGCACACCTCTGCTTATTCAGGTCCTGTTTATTTTTTATGGTCTGCCGGAATTTGGCATCAGCATGACCCCGTTTGTTGCCGGTGTGGTCAGTCTGGGCATGAACTACGCGGCATATGAGGCCGAAAACTACCGGGCCGGTTTGCAGTCGGTCGCGCATGGGCAGATGGAAGCAGCGCTGGCGCTGAACATGACCCACAGGCAGGCGCTGCGTTATGTGCTGGTGCCGCAAGCGTTCAGGCTGGTTATGCCGGTCATGACGAACGATTTTATCTCTTTGCTCAAGGATTCGTCTCTGGTCAGCGTGATCACCCTGACCGAGCTGACCCAGACCTACGTCCGCCTGTCTTCTGCCTATTTTGACTATTTTGGCACGGGGCTGATGGTGGGTGCGGCTTACCTGCTGCTGGGCCTGCCGTTTGTGCGGCTGGCACGGCTGGCGGAAAAACGCCTGTCCATGCCCCATACCCGCCGTCGGTAACCCCGATGGCCAGAGGCCATGTTTATAGCTTTAATGCGCTATAGGCATGGCCGGTTCTTGTTCTGCATTGTTGTATCCGTCCTAACCTTGCTGCAATAGGAAGGATAACAGACTCGTAGCCTGAAACAGAATGCTGGATACAGGGCGGGACGGTTGGAGTCCTTTTTCGGCATACTCTTCACCGTTTCTCCTGTGGTTGTTGGCAGCACTGGATAAGGCTGACCGCCTACACAGGAAACGGTGCCGAACTCCATGGATCTTCTCTCTGCACTGCATAGTTTTGTGCGTGTTGCCGCTACAGGCTCATTCTCCGCCGTCTCGCGCGAGACGGGGGTGAGCCAGCCTACCATCTCCCGACATATTGCCCTGCTGGAGGCGCACTACGGCACCACGCTGTTTGCGCGCACCACACGCAGCCTGACCATGACCGAAGATGGCCGCAGCCTGCTCCCCCACGCCTATGAGGTGTTGGAAATACTGGAAACCGCAGAAACCGTTCTGGGCCGCAGGCGCGCTTCGGTCTCCGGCCTTGTGCGGCTGGGGGTAACCACGGCCTTTGGCCTGTGCCTGACCCGCAGAATGGGCGAACTGCTGGACCGCCACCCCGACCTGTCGGTGGAGGTGGTCATGCGCGATTCGTTTGGCGATCTGGTGGAAGAAGGGCTGGATCTGGCCGTGCGGGTGGGTGAAATAGCCGAAGGCACCTTGATCGCCCGCAAGCTGGGGGTTGTCCACAAATGGCTGGTGGCCTCGCCCGCCTGCCTGCAACGCCACAATATGCCTGAATTCCCGCGTGATCTTACCGAGTATCCGGGGGTGGTGTACAATTACGGCTCCAGCCGTCTGGACTGGAATTTTGAGCGCGATGGGGAAGAGAGCGTTATTGCCCCATCCGCCGTGTTCCGCGCCAATAGTAGCGAGGCCGTTATGTACGCTGTGGAAGCGGGCATTGGTGTGGGGCTGCTTCCGGCTTTTCAGGTGCGCGATGCGGTGGCCAGTGGTCGTCTGGTCCGCCTGTTTGCAGATTGGAATATTCCGGGTCTGCCGTTCTATGCCGTGCATACCGGTCCACGCACTCTGCCGTTGCGTACGCGCACGGTTATGGATTTTCTGGTCGAAGTCTCGGGCGATCTTCTGCGGGATGGCGGGGCTTTGTCCCCCGTGGAGTAAGCGGGGCCGGGTCCTTGTATTGACCTGCCAATAAAAAAGCCGGGCCAATAAAGCCCGGCTTTTTTATTGTGTATGGTTGGGGCTGCCTGTTCAGGCAGAAGGATTACCCATGAAAAGCCGGGTCCATGGCTTCCGCCGGAGGGGCGGTATTTGGGGTTAGCTTGCTGTCAAACCCATGTTCCAGTGTGGGCACCCATCCCCGCAGCCAGCTATTGGTGCGTTGCACAAAGTCCGTTACCGCGCCCGAATCGGCCATACCTGCACGGGACCAGTTTTCGGGCGAGCCGGGAACCCTGCGCCCGCCAGCTTCTGCCGGGCTGAGCAGCATGTGCACGCTCATAAAGTCCACGCCCGCGCCAGATTTGCTCTTTTCCACCAGATTCCATCCGGCATCGACCAGAATGGGGGGGAGGTCAAAGCCCATCATGGTCAGGCGCTGGACAGCGGGGGGAATGTACATCTGGTCGCTCAGGAGCGCCTGCAGGGCCTCGTTGGAGGTCAGGAACAGGTTGTTCACCACCCGTATGGGGGTGGTCATCCAGCATTCGTTGCGGTTGCCATCCTGCGGTGCGGCCTCGTTCATAAAGTTGAAGCTGCTGTGGCATTCGTCCTGAATCATACGCACGGCTGCAACTGGCAGGGACTGGGTGGTGGCCTGCGCAATAATCAGCCCGGTGACAATGCCCTGAGCGGAGCGGACATACAGGGTGGTCAGGACCTCCCCATGGGCCACGTCATCCTGAAAATTCACGATCGGGTGCCATTTGCCCGCAGGCAGGGGGAGTTGCCGCCCCGCAAACGCCACGGAGCCTTCAAACTGTGCATCCATGGGAGGGATGGAAACCGTACGCTGGTCTTCATCGGGGTGGAGTGCGTCACTCGCTTCGGTGCCGCCCATGGCTGAAGGCAGCATATGCCGGACCTTGCTGCTGAGCGCGCCATAGCCCGGCAGGCGGGCACTCAGCCACGGAGCGGGAAAAAGAATGGAGAGCGTGCCGCACACGCCTGCGGTTATCAGTGCGGTGCGCCATAACGGGGCGCGGTGCCACAGGCGGGTAAAAGCGGTCATGTAGTAACCTTGGTTATGGGGCGGTCGGTTAAAGGGGGCAGTGGGTTATGGGGTCAGGCGGGCGTGTAGCCCGTCATCCCGGTTGTCGGCTACCTTGGCTACCACGGTGCCGTCATCCTCCTTGACCAGACGGACCATGCTGGCCCCCTGCTGGCGGGCAACAATCAGGGACTCGCTGATCATATCTTCAATCGAGCGGACCAGATCGCGGGCGGAGGCAGCATCGCCCATACGGCTCTGGCGGCGCATGACATCCAGCAGAAGCGAGGCATCAATCCCCGCGGTTTCCACCTTCAGGCCATAACCTTCGATCATGGCTTCAATTTCCAGTGCGCCAACGCGGGCAATGTCCAGACCACGCAGTGCGCGGAAGACAAAAATGCGGTCCAGCCGGTTAAGCACTTCGGGGGCAAAGCCCGCCTGACGGAGGGCCTCAACCGATTCGGCCCGCATCCGGTCCGGGTCATCGTGCAGGCGGTCGGCAATTTCGGTCAGGGCATCGGTGGCAATGTTGGAGGTCAGCACAAAAATGGCCCGCACGGTGGAAATCTGCTGCCCGGTGGAGGCCTCGGTAATATGTCCGTCGTTCCATGCCGTCAGGAATTTTTTGAACACATCGGGGTGGGCTTTTTCAATTTCGTCCAGCAGAACCACGGCATCGGGTTTTTCTTTCAGCCCGCCGGTCAGCTTGCCGTATGTGTCCGAGCCGACATAGCCTTTGGGGGAGCCAAAAAGCTGTGTGGCTGCGTGGGGGCTGCTCATCTGCGTCATGTCAAAATGCAGCAGGGGGCGTTCGAGCTGGCGGGCCATCTGTTTGGCAAGGTAGGTTTTACCCGTACCCGGTGGCCCCGCGAGCAAAAAGATACCCACAGGCTTGCCGCGTACCTGCAACGCAAGGCGGCGGCGGAGCTGGGCTGCAATATCCTCGCATACCTGATCCTGCCCAATCACCCGTGCGCGCAGGTTTGCGGCCAGTTCTTCGGCATCTATTGTGGTTTCGCGCTGTTCGCGCGCAAGCATTTCTTCCAGTTCAGCGCGATTGGTCAGTCTGGCAAGAACGTCCATGATGAACCCCCGTCGGCGTAGTAGCCCTTTGCGGGCCAGATGTTCGGCCCGAGTTTCAAACAGCAGTCCTGCAACACTCAGCCCAAGGCCGGTTGCGGCCAGAACAGGCCAGGCAGATGCACACCATTGCAGCACATGCGCAACGGAATGCAGGGACAGATGCAGGCTGAGAATGATCTGGATGCTGGCCAGCACCAGAAAAACCACCATCATCAGCGGCATCAGCCGGTTTAGTGTGGGAAGCAGACCCTTCATTGCGCGATCACCGTGAGTGCAAGGGTATCCCCTTGTTTATAAAGAACGGGCAGGGACTGGGGGCCAAAAACGGTTATGGCCCCGCTGCCAATCCCCGCAGGGCCGGGTGGGGTCGATGGAATGATGTCCACATTCCCGCTCATGCTTATGGGGAGGATAACCGTTGTGGGCTTGGCGGTCAGCCCCACGCTCTGCTGCCACGGGCCACAAACAAGGGTAATGGTGCCGCCAGCCCCCGTTGCATCATAGACCGGCATGGCCACCAGCCGTACATCGCGGCGTTTGACTGCGGCCAGAATATCCGCCTGCTGCTGGGGGGAAAAGCTGGAGCCTGCCAGTGCCTGCTCGGCATTTTGGGGGGCGATCACGTTCAGGGGCAGGCCCATACGCTGCGACTCGTCACCTTGTGCGGATTCGGCGGCAATGGCGGGGTTGGACTGGGTTTTGCCCCCGCCATAAAAATGCAGTCCGGCACCAGCCATAAGCACGCAGGCTGCCATACCAATGAGGCCCAGCCTCATGTTGGGGGATTTTTCGGCCGCCTGGGGCTGAGGCTGCCATGCCGGGTCTGGCTTGTTCTGCATGATGACGGTCAGCCTCCTTGCTTGCGTAGTGGAGCGTTGCAGATATGTCGCAGCCAAAGCAATAAAAGCATGTCTGTGGGTTGGCGCAATGTGCAAAACTGGTCCAGCGGTAATTTATTTTTTATGGTCAGCCGTGCGCAAACATGGCGCGTGCAGTTTCTTCCCTTGCAGTTTGCGCCTTTGTGCACTAGATAAAGCATCATCCTTCTCAATTTGAATGACGTTTCGGGGGGTGGCCTTAGAAGGGCCGCCTTTTTTGCTTTGGACAATGATCTTTCTGCCCATTCTGGCCTTGAGGGCCGCCTGCTTGCATTGATTGCTCCCGCCGTAGAGGAAATGGGGTATGAGATCGTGCGCGTGGCAGTGCTTGGGCGTGAGCGCCCAACGGTGCAGATCATGGCCGACCGGCAGGACGGAATGTTGATCAATGTTGAAGATTGTGAGCGAATCAGCCACGCTGTAGGCGCTGTGCTGGACGTGGAAGACCCTATTCCGGGGGCGTGGACGCTGGAAGTTTCCTCCGCCGGGATCGATCGCCCGCTCACACGCGCCAAGGACTGGACCCGTTTTGCGGGGCATCAGGCCAAGGCGGAAGTTTTGGTCCCTATTGAAGGACGGCGGCGTTTTGCCGGTATTTCTCTGGGGTCCGATGGAACAGTTGCCCGTATGCGGCTGGATGACGGCACGGAAGTGGCTTTGCCACTGGCCGAAATCCGCAAGGCGCGACTGGTCCTGACTGATGCGCTGATTAAAGACAGCGCCCGTATGGTACAGCCTGCATCGGATGCAGGTGTGGAGCAGGATGGTAAAAAAGAGCCCCCTGCTTCCAAGGTGCATTGATAAAGCTGCCTGTTTTGGAGAGCTGAGAGCATGGATACCTCCGTTTCCCGTCCTGAACTGCTGCTGGTGGCAGACGCCGTATCGCGCGAGAAGGGCATCGACCGTGAAGAGGTTCTGGAGGCCATGGAGCAGGCCATCCAGAAGGCTGGCCGCGCCAAATACGGGCACGAAAAGGACATTCGCGCCACAATCGACCGCCGCTCGGGCGAGGTTCGCCTCTCCCGCTGGACGGAAGTTGTGGATCAGGTGGAAAACGAGGACGCCCAGATCGCCCTTTCCATTGCCCGCAAGTTCCGCCCCGAAATTCAGGCTGGCGAATATCTGATCGACCCGCTGCCCCCGATCGACTTCGGGCGCATTGCGGCGCAGACCGCCAAGCAGGTTATTGTGCAGCGCGTGCGTGAGTATGAGCGTAAGCGCCAGTACAATGAGTTCAAGGACCGTGTGGGCGAGATCGTCAACGGGACCGTCAAGCGGACCGAATACGGCAACCTGCTGGTTGAAATTGGCTCTGCCGAAGCGCTGCTGCGCCGCGATGAGCTGATCCCGCGTGAGACATTCCGCAACTCGGACCGTGTGCGCGCTTATATTTACGATGTGCGTGACGAACCGCGTGGGCCGCAGATTTTCCTGTCCCGCACACATCCGGCTTTTCTGGCCAAGCTGTTTGCGCAGGAAGTGCCCGAAATCTACGATGGTATCATCGAAATCAAGGCTGTTGCGCGTGACCCGGGGTCCCGTGCCAAAATGGCAGTGATCTCGCGCGATGCTTCCATCGACCCGGTCGGGGCCTGCGTTGGTATGCGCGGCTCCCGCGTGCAGGCCGTTGTGGCCGAATTGCAGGGTGAAAAAATCGACATTATCCCCTGGAGCCCGCAGGCTGCCACCTTTGTGGTGAACGCGCTGGCCCCGGCTGAAGTCAGCAAGGTGGTGATGGATGAGGAAGCCGGGCGCGTTGAAGTGGTTGTGCCGGATGACCAGCTTTCTCTGGCTATTGGTCGCCGTGGGCAGAACGTCCGCCTGGCCAGCCAGTTGACGCGTTGGGATATTGATATTCTGACCGAGGCTGAAGAATCCGAACGCCGTCAGGAAGAATTCCGTCGCCGGAGCAACCAGTTTGTTGAGGCACTGGATGTGGATGACGTGATTGCTGGCCTGCTGGTGACCGAAGGGTACCACAGCATTGAGGAGCTGGCTTTTGCCGACCCTGATGAGCTGGTGGGTATTGAAGGGTTTGACGAATCGGTGGTGCAGGAGCTGGTCCAGCGTGCGGAAGGCCATCTTGTCCGGCAGGAAGAAAAGCTGGATGAGCGCCGTCAGGAGCTGGGTGTTACCGACGATATTGCAAATATGGGTGTGTTCACCAACCAGATGCTTGTGACACTGGGTGAAAAGGGTGTAAAAACTCTGGACGACCTTGGTGATCTGGCTGGCGATGAGCTGGTTGAGATTCTGGGGGCGGATGCCATAGAAGAAGACGCCGCCAACGAGATTATCATGGCAGCGCGTGCGCACTGGTTTGATGGGGAAGAGGGGGCAACTCCTTCATCCACGCCAGAAGGCGGGGCAGGCGTCTGAGGCCTTGATACAGGGTGGGTGGTGATTTCTTGCCAGCAGCAGAAGAGAAGGGCAGCCTCCGCAGGTGCGCAGTCACACGGGAGGAAGGAACTCCAGCTCAGATGGTGCGGTTTGCTGTCTCACCCTCATCCATTATTGTCCCTGACCTAGACGCGCGTCTGCCGGGACGGGGAATATGGTTGAGTGCCCGTCGGGATGTGATAGAACAGGCCTGCAAGCGCGGCGTGTTCGCACGCTCGGCGCGGATGCAGGTCAAGGTGCCGGAAGATCTTCTCTCTCAGGTGGAAGTGGGTCTGCACCGGCGCATGATAGAAGTGGTTGGGCTGGCGCGGCGCGCTGGTCAGGCCATTAGTGGCTTCGTTAAGGTGCGGGAATGGGTTATGCAGCGTCGTGCTGCTGTTATCGTTCACGCATCGGACGGAAGCAGGGAAGAACTGGACCGTCTGATTTCAGGCGGGCGGGACATTCCTGTCGTTGATGCGTTGTCGTCCGAGGAACTGGCTAAGGTTTTTGGGCGTGAACGTGTTGTGAATGTGGCGCTGGCGGCCGGCGGGCTGGCTACGCGTCTTTGTTGTGAAAACAGACGTTTTGCGGGGGTGGCCGTTGGCGATCCCCGGGTCTGCCGGACCTTTCCGGCGGATGGGTGTGAACAGGCGGGTCAATGAGCGAAGGCAAGGATCAGGATCAGGGTAAGGGGCGTTTGTCCCTTCGGCCGGCAGGGCGTCCGGAGGTCGGACGGACGGTTGATGCCGGGTCCGTGCGGCAAAGTTTCAGTCATGGCCGTTCAAAGGTCGTGCAGGTGGAAGTGCGTAAAAAACGTGGTCCTTCCCCGGCAGGCGCTGGTGGGCGTGCCGGTGGTTCCCGTGCAGGTGGCGGCCGTACCCTGACCGCAGCCGAACTGGCCATGCGCCAGCGCGTGCTTCAGGAACAGAAGAAAGAAGCGGAAGAAGCTGAACGGCGTGAAGCCGAGCGGCGCGAAGCTGAGAAGATTCGTATTCTTTCCGCCGCTGAAGAAGCGCGCCGGAAGGAAGAAGAAGACAAGCGTCTGGCAGAAGAGCAGGCCGCTGAAGAAGCAGCCGCAGCCGATGCAGAACGCAAGGCCCGGATTGATTCGATCAAGCCGATCGAACTCAAAACGCCGGTCGTGTCCGCTGTGCCGATTCCGGGTGAAGTCACTCTGGCACCGCCTGCTGGACGCCTGCGTCCGTTGGCTGAACGTGCCATTATGCCAGCCAAGCCGCTGAACAAGCCGGCTGCTGCCCCTGCAAGAGCCCCCGCGGCACCCGCTGCGGAAAAAGATGCAAGTGCAGCCCAGACCCTGCGCCTGCGCGGTGGTCGTGGTGCGGAAGGCGAGGATGAGCAGCGCCGTGGCCCAGCCCGTAACAAGGCCGTGCCGCCCCGCAAGAACAGCAGCGGCCGCAAGGGCGATACCGGTGGTGGCCGTCGTGCGGGTCGTATTGACGTGCAGGCTGCGATTGAAGGGGATGACGATAAAACCCGTTCACTCGCTTCTGTTCGCCGTCAGCGTGAGCGTGAGCGCCGTCAGGCCGAGTTGGAGCGCTTGCGTTCCGATCAGGTGAAGGTGGTGCGCGACGTGATCCTGCCGGAAACGATTACGGTGCAGGAACTGGCTAACCGTATGGCTGCCCGTCAGGGTGAGGTGATCAAGGCGCTCATGAAAATGGGTGTCATGGCGACCGTGACCCAGAGCATTGATGCCGATACGGCAGAACTGGTGGTGGAAGAATTCGGCCACCGTGTCCGCCGCGTTTCCGAAGCGGATGTGGAACTGGGTATTGAGGGCGTGGAAGACACGACCGAAGATATGCAGCCGCGCCCGCCTGTGGTGACGATCATGGGGCATGTCGACCACGGCAAGACCTCCCTGCTGGATGCGCTGCGCACCACCGATGTGGCCGCAGGGGAAGCCGGTGGCATTACCCAGCATATTGGCGCTTATCAGGTTACTCTGGAATCTGGTGCGAAGATCACCTTCCTGGATACGCCGGGACATGAGGCCTTTACGGCTATGCGTGCCCGTGGCGCATCCATTACGGACGTGGTCGTGCTGGTGGTGGCCGCAGATGATGGTGTGATGCCGCAGACGATCGAAGCCATTAAGCACGCCAAGGCTGCCAATGTGCCCATGATCATTGCCATCAACAAGATGGACAAGCCGGGTGCCAAGCCGGACCGCGTGCGGCAGGATCTGTTGCAGCACGAGATCGTGGTGGAATCTATGGGTGGTGACGTGATGGACATTGAAGTGTCCGCACGCCAGCGCCTTGGGCTGGACAAGCTGGAAGAAGGGATTCTGCTACAGGCAGAAATTCTGGAACTTCAGGCCAATCCGGACCGCGCTGCTGAAGGTGCCGTGATTGAAAGCCGTCTGGACCGTGGGCGTGGTTCCGTTGCTTCCGTGCTGGTGCAAAAAGGTACACTCCGTAAGGGCGACATTGTTGTGGCCGGTGCAGAGTGGGGCCGTGTGCGTGCTCTGGTTGATGACCGTGGTCGTCAGGTGGAAGAAGCTGGTCCGTCCATGCCGGTGGAAATTCTGGGTCTGTCCGGTGTTCCTGCCGCAGGTGCCCCTTTTGTGGTCGTGGAAAATGAAAACCGCGCCCGCGAAATTTCCGAGTTCCGCCAGCGCAAGCTGAAGGAGCATCAGGCTGCCGGTCAGGCTGCGGCCCGCGGTACGCTCGACCAGATGCTGGCCCGTATTCAGGCCGGTGTGCAAAAGGAAGTGTCTGTCCTTATCAAGGCGGACGTGCAGGGTTCGGCAGAAGCACTCCAGACGACAGTGCTCAAGCTGGCGAATGAAGAAGTTGGTGTGCGTGTTCTTAACGCCTCGGTTGGTCAGATCACGGAAAGTGATGTGCAGCTTGCCAAGGCATCGGATGCCGTAATCATCGCCTTTAACGTGCGTGCAACCTCTCAGGCGCGGCTGCTGGCCCAGCGTGAGGGCGTGGATATCCACTACTACTCCATCATCTATCAGGTGGCGGATGACGTGGAACTGCTCGTACGTGGCAAGATGGCACCCAAGCATCGCGAAAAGTTCCTTGGCTACGCCGAAATCCGCAAGGTTTTCGAAATCAGCAAGGTTGGCAAGGTGGCCGGTTGCTTTGTGACCGACGGTGTTGTCAAACGTGGCTGTGGCGTGCGTCTGCTGCGTGATGGCGTGGTGATCCATGAAGGTGATCTGAGCCAGCTCAAGCGCTTCAAGGACGACCAGAAAGAAGTCACCAAAGGTTACGAATGTGGTCTGTCGTTTGCGGGTTACAACGACCTGCGCGAAGGCGATGTGGTGGAATGCTTTGAAAGCGAGTTAATTCCAGCATGAGTCGTCGCCACGGATCAGGCAGTAAAACAGGGGGACCGGCGGACTATCTCGCCGGTCTTTCCTCATCTGGGCCATCGCAGCGTCAGTTGCGGGTAGGGGAGGAAGTCCGGCGCGTTCTGGCTGAACTCTTCGCACGCACCACGTTCCGTGACCCGGATTTGTCCGATGTTGCCATTACAGTAACCGAAGTGCGGCTTGCGCCGGACTTCAAACATGCAACGGTCTTTGTTACGCGGTTGGGTCGTAGTGATGTGGCCAGTCTGCTGCCCGGGCTTAAGCGGGTGGCTCCATGGCTGCGCACCCAGCTTGCCCATAAGCTGACAATCCGCACCGTGCCAGAGCTGCATTTTCAGCCCGATACGGCTTTGGATACGGCAATGCATGTTGATTCTCTCCTGCGTCTGCCCGAAGTCCAGCGTGACCTTGGTCATGCGGAACAGGATCAGCCAGAAGAAGATTAAGACTGACAAGTCGCTCTATTGGAAAAATCCGCCAGACCAGTCTGGCGGGTTTTTTTTATGCGCTGTTGAGTGTGGGTTATGACCCTTTTTCCTGCTGGACAATGGGGCGGATGGCAAAATTGCTTTGAATGCGCACAACGCCGGGCAAGCGGGATAATTCTTCTTTATGAATACGTTCGTAATCCTGCATGTCTTTGGCCTCCACCCGTAGCAGGTAGTCGGCATCGCCTGTCATCAGGTAACATTCTTTCACATCGGGGCATTCACGGATACGGCTTTCAAAGCGGCGCAGGCACTCCTCTGTCTGTCGTTCCAGAGTGATCTGCACAATAACCGTTGCAACAGATGGTGCATTGCGGCGGGCAATAATGGCCTGATAACCCCGTATAATCCCTTCTTTTTCCAATGTTTTAACCCGCCGCAAACAAGCCGAGGGAGAAAGGCCAATACGCTCGGCCAGTTCGGCGTTGCTCAGGCGGCCATTGTGGCGCAGGTGGCGGAGTATGGCATCGTTCAGGCGATCTGGCATAATCTGTCTTTTGTGCCTTTTTTGTGCAACATTATGCAAAAATAATACAACCAAGCACGAATCATGCACCATAATCGCAGGATATGCCATGAAGAGTGCGATAAAATTCTGATACCGTAACAGAACGGATATGCGCCGTGACCAATGCTTCCTCTCCCGTTCATGCAGGCTGGCCCGCACAACGTGCAGGTGCAGTTTTGACCATTAACCTGGAGGCGGTGGCCCACAATTATCGTCTGCTCAAGGCCCATGTGCCTAACGCCGTGTGTGCTGCTGTGGTCAAGGCCGATGCGTACGGCCTGGGCGCGGCACAGGTCGCACCGGTTCTGGAGCAGGCCGGTGCCAGCCAGTTTTTTGTAGCGCATGTGGATGAAGGACTTGCCCTGCGCCACCATGTGCGGGCTCAGGCAGGGATTACCGTGCTGCATGGTCCCCGCCCCGATGCGGTGGAAGCCTGCCTGGCCCACGGGTTACGCCCGGTGCTGAACAGTCTGGACCAGCTTGGTTGGGTACGGGCGGTAGCGCGTAAGAACCAGAGGGCGCTGGGGGTTGTGCTGCAACTGGATACGGGCATGTCCCGCTTTGGTTTGTCCGTGCAGGATGTGCGGCATATTGCGGCCAATCCGGACCTATTGGACGGGCTGAGTGTGGAACTGGTTATGAGCCATCTGGCCTGTGCGGATGATCCGGGCAATCCGGCCAATGCAGAGCAGGCGGCACGCCTTGTAGAGTACGCAGCGCTTTTACCTGTGCAGGCTCCGCTGAGTCTTGCCGCCTCCTCCGGTGTGTTCCTGGGGCCGGACTATCATTTTAACCTCGTTCGCCCCGGTGCGGCCCTTTATGGCGTAGCGCCAGACCCGCAGGCTACCAACCCTTTGCGGGCTGTGGTGGGGCTTAAGGCCCATGTGCTGCAAACGCGTGCGTTAAGCAAAGGGGACCGGGTGGGGTACGGGCTGACATGGCAGGCCTCTGGTCCATGCCGT
Source organism: Acetobacter syzygii (assembly GCF_000964225.1). GTDB lineage: Bacteria > Pseudomonadota > Alphaproteobacteria > Acetobacterales > Acetobacteraceae > Acetobacter > Acetobacter syzygii. The sequence goes on from NZ_BAMZ01000008.1 coordinate 13,611, forward strand.
GTTGCGACCATTGCCGCAGGGTATGCGGATGGTTTTATACGCGCACGGGCCAGAGGCTTTGCATGGTTCCGTGGCCAGCGCCTGCCCATACTGGGCCGTATTTCCATGGATTCCATGACTGTGGATGTCTCCTCCATTCCAGAAGGCCAGCTTGAGACTGACGGCATGGTGGAGCTTTTGAATGATGCATACGGCGTGGATGATGTAGCCGCCGCCGAAGGCACCATTGGTTACGAAGTCCTGACATCACTGGGGCATCGGTATCATCGCAATTATGTGCACGCTGCCTGAGGGCAGGACAGCAGGAGAAGAGTAAGATCATGAAGGTTCTTGTTCTGGGCAGTGGCGTTGTGGGTGTAACAACCGCTTGGTATCTGGCGCAGGCGGGGCACGAGGTCACAGTTGTGGACCGTCAGCCGGGTGCCGGGCTGGAGACCAGCTTTGCCAATGCGGGTCAGGTCTCGCCCGGTTATTCTGCGCCGTGGGCCGGGCCGGGTATTCCGCTCAAGGCGTTAAAATGGCTGTTTATGAAATACAGCCCCTTTGTGTTCTGGCCCATGCCAGACCCTCATTTGTGGAAGTGGCTGGTGCAGATGCTGGAGAACTGCAACACCCCGGCATACGACCGCAACAAGGGGCGGATGGTCCGGCTGGCCGAATATAGCCGCGATGTTATGTGTGATCTGCGCCGTGAGACAAATATTGCCTATGATGACCGGCAGCAGGGTACCCTGCAGGTGTTCCGTACCCAAAAGCAGATGGACGGCATTGCGCAGGATATTGCCGTGCTTAAACAGTACAACGTGCCTTACGAGGTGCTGAATACTGCGGAATGTGTACAGGCAGAACCCGGGCTTGCGGCATCGGCCGAAAAAATTGTGGGCGGTCTGCGCCTGCCGGGGGACGAGACGGGGGATGCCTTCAAGTTCTCGCAGCGGCTGGCGGAAATGGCTGCGGTTGCTGGTGTGACCTTCCTGTACAACACCGACATTCGTAAAATTCGTACGGACAATGGGCGTGTGGTTGGGGTGGAAACATCCCGCGGTGTGTTGACGGCAGATAGTTATGTGCTCTCGCTGGGGAGCTTCTCTCCTGCGCTTGTGCGGCCTTTGGGGCTGAACCTGCCGATTTACCCGGTTAAAGGTTATTCGCTTACGGCGGATATTACCGATGCGGGCCGGGCACCTGTTTCCACCATTATGGATGAAACGTTTAAAATCGGCATCACCCGTCTGGGCGACCGCGTGCGTATTGGCGGCACGGCGGAACTGGCCGGGTTTAGCACCCGTTTGCGCGCTCCCCGCCGGGCGACGCTGGAGCATTCGGTCACCGACCTGTTCCCCAACTGTTGCGATGTGCCAGCTGCCCAGTTCTGGACCGGCCTGCGGCCCATGACGCCCGATGGCACGCCCATTATTGGCCGTACCGGGCTGGACAATCTGTACACCAACACCGGGCATGGCACGCTGGGTTGGACCATGGCCTGCGGGTCTGCCCGCGTGCTGGCGGATATTATGTCCAACCGTAAGCCGGATATTGCGTATGAAGACCTGAATATGTTCCGTTACCGGCCATAAAACGCGTTGTATTCTGCCATTATTCAGGCCCGTTTGCGCGGGCCTGAATGCTTTTGGGGCTGGCATATAGGTGGGTGTTGGCTAGAAAATGCTCTAGTGAAAATAAAAAAATATAGATAAAATAAAGCCTCTACATGGGACCTTATCGAGAATTAGAAAAATAAGGGTAGCAGGTTTTAACGTGATCAAGATTTATGTGAATTATTTTTCCAACAACAAAATAATATCCAATTCTGTTCTTGAACCTATTCAGGTCGGAAAAGCCTTATCCCCTGTTGCATTGGATATGATCGCTGATGATACTGGCGAAAATATCTCCAAAAAAAATCCATCATATTGCGAAATGACAGGCGTTTACTGGGCGTGGAAGAACGATCGGCAGTCTGAATACATTGGGTTTATGCATTACCGCCGCTTTTTGGATTTTTCCTCTTCTGCGCAAAAGCGGGATACAACATTGGGGGGTACGGGTATTGGCCGCCTTGATGATGATTTTTTGAATAATTGTGGTCTGACCAGGCAGAATATGGCGCAGGTCTTGGCGCAGTGTGAGGGGGTGATCCCGGAACCGTTCAACGTTAAAGGGATCGGGTATAAAACACTTGAAGACCAGTACAGAGGAACAAAAGGCCACCATATTAAAGATTTTATGGCGGCAAAATCCGTTATTCATGATCTGTATCCAGATGATGTTGTTTTTTTTGAAAAAATGGCTTCCGGGTCATTACTGTATCCGTGCAATATTTTTGTTTTTAAGCGCGATCTTTTTCTGGAATACTGTGCATGGGTCTTCCCTATTTTGGAAGAGGTGGAAAAACGGATTGATACGTCCGGTTATAACCAGCAGGAAAAGCGCGTTATTGGTTATTTGAGTGAGCGGCTGTTTACGGCATTTATTCTCAAAATACGTGCAACCCACCCTCACACGCGCTTTAAAGAACGTCCTATGGTGTTTATTCAGGATACGGCAGCCATTCCAAGTGGCCCAAAGCCTCCAAGAACCGACCTGTCCGTTATTTCTATCGTTGCTTCATCCGATCAGGCTTACCTGCCTCATCTGGCAACGCTGATTTATTCGATTTTTGACTCTGCACAGCAGACAACATTTGTTGATTTTATTGTACTCGATGGTGGAATATCCGAGATCGATAAAACAATATTGAAAAAAATACCGGCCAGTTATGGTGGCAGGGGACGTATTACATTTGTAGATATGTCAAAGAACTTTCTGGATATAAAGGTTCATTCCTATTTTACCAGAAGTACATTCTACAGACTTGTTCTGCCGGATATTCTTAAAGACTATCAGCGCGTGCTGTTCCTTGATACGGATATGGTCGTCATATCCGACTTAACAGAACTGTTTGCAACCGATACGCAGGGTAAGGCAATTGCCGCTGTCCGCGACCTTGCCATGGCTTCCTTTGTGGGAGAAAAAACACCCTCTATTATAGAAGCCAATAGAGTTCCCGCGCAGCACTATATTTCTGATTACTTGGGAATGGGGGACGACTATAAAGATTATTTTCAGGCTGGCACAATTCTGTTCAATCTCGATCTGATGAGAGAGCGCCATTATGCCTCTAAAATGATGCGGGATATTACGCAAAAAAAATACTGGTTCCTTGATCAGGATGTTCTTAATAAAAACTTAAAAGGTGATGTCCACTTTCTGGACCATCAATGGAATTTTCTATTTATACATAAAAATAATATGCCTTATCTTGGGGCATCGGATAAAGTGCTTTACGAGGATTCTCTTAAAGCACCCAAAATTCTGCATTTTGCAGGAGCGCTTAAACCTTGGATTAATGATGAGCACCCTCTGGGATTTTATTACTGGGTGTTTGCACGCAAGACACACCGGTATGAAACCGTTTTAAAACAATATGTTAACAAAAAAGCAACCCTGTACGGACCGGGTACTAAGGCACCGCAGTCGGGATTTGTATGGAATCTTCTGCGCCGGGTGTGGCGTGCATTACCACCTGATGTTAAGAGGATAATTCATCCTATTGCTATTCAGATTGTCAAAGGTAAACAGTAGTGCGGAAAAACATCCTGATTATTGGCGCAGGAGTAACCGGCGCAATTGTTGCGCGTGAACTGGCCGTAAATGGCTACCACGTGACAGTCTTTGACAAACGCCAACATACCGCAGGCAACTGTTACACAAAAACCGACCCGCAAACGGGTATTCTTGTGCATGAATACGGCCCGCATATCTTCCACACGGATAATACGACCGTATGGAATTATGTGAATGAGTTCGCCGATTTTGCACCCTATATCTGTCAGGTCAAAGCAACCACGCAGGGTAAGGTGTTTAGCCTACCTATTAACCTGCTCACCATTAATCAATTTTTTAACAAGACCTTCAGCCCGCAGGAAGCCAAGGATTTTATTGAATCCATTAGCGAACCGATCGAGCCGGTCAAAAGCTTTGAGGATCAGGCTCTGCGCTTTTTGGGGCGCGATCTGTATGAAGCATTTTTCCGTGGGTATCCGCTCAAGCAGTGGGGGATGGATCCCTCCTTGCTGCCTGCCTCTATTTTAAAGCGCTTGCCTGTGCGCTTTAATTACAATGATAATTATTTCAATCATCAGTATCAGGGTATCCCGCGGGAGGGATATACCACAATGGTGGACCGCATTCTTGCGCATGAGAATATAACGGTGCATCTCAACCGGGATTTTAATGCGGCAGAAGAGCATGGGTTTGACCATGTTTTCTATACCGGCCCGCTCGACTCCTGGTTCCAGCACAGGGCCGGGCGTCTTGGTTATCGTACCCTACGCTTTGAAAGGAGCCACCATGCTGGCGATTTTCAGGGATGTGCGGTTATGAGCTACCCGGAAGAAAAAGTCCCCTTCACCCGGATTACCGAGCATAAATATTTTACCCCGTGGAAAAACTTTGAAAATACGGTCATTTTCCACGAATACAGCAGTTATTGTGGTAAAGATGATGACCCGTACTACCCCATCCGTCTTGTTGAGGAAGAGAAGGTTATTTCCAACTACGTGGAAATGGCAGATCAGGAAAAAGGCGTGACCTTTATGGGGCGGCTGGCCACATACAGATATATGGATATGGATGTGGCCATTGCTGAAGCCTTGCAGGCTGCTGGTGAATTTATAAAACTGGACAGACAGGCACAAAATATTCCTGTTTTCTTCAATCGACCGATATAAGAAAAATAATGTTAGAGAATTCAGAAATTTTTGTCATTGGTGGTTTAGGTTTTATTGGCTGCCACGTCGTGCGCTCACTTTTGGCCCAAGGCTGCAAGGTGCGCGTTATGAGTCGGACAAAAGTGCCTGATGCCCAGATCCACAATATGTTTGGCTATCAGGCTAATCTGAAAATAGTGACCGGAGATTTTACGTGCAAGGAAGACCTGCTTCCTGCACTTGCCGGGTGCGATACCTGTATTCACCTTGCAACAACAACACTCCCCTCCACATCTAACAATAACAAAATTTTTGATATTCAAAGTAATCTAGCCGGAACAGTCCAGTTGCTGGAGGCTATGCGCGAACAAAACATCAGGAAGATTGTCTATCTCTCTTCTGGTGGAACGGTGTACGGTAATCCGATTCATGTTCCAATTAGCGAGACACACCCGACTAACCCGATTTCCTCATATGGTATTGTTAAGCTCGCGGTTGAGAAATACTGTTATCTTTTTCAGGAACTCTACGGCATACAGTCGGTAGTTCTGCGCCTTTCCAACCCTTATGGGCCGGGGCAGACGGGTAATCGCATACAGGGTGTTGTCCCCGTCTTTATTGAAAAAGCCCTGACCGGAAAGCCCATAGAAATCTGGGGTGATGGTAATGTGGTGCGTGATTACATTTATATTGATGATGTTACTTCTGCCATCAATGCCGCGCTTTGCTACCAAGGGCAGGAGACGGTGTTTAATATCGGTCATGGAACTGGTACAAGACTGAACGATATTGTGGATGCACTAAAGGTGCTGATCGGCCAGAACATTCTGGTGGAATATAAACCCGGTCGCTCTTTGGATGTTTCAAAAAATATTTTGGACATTAGCAAAGCCCAGAAGTACCTGAACTGGTCGCCGCAGGTTGATTTTGAAGCAGGTATTAAAGCGGTTATTTCCAGCCTGGCTGATGAGCAGGTTGCAAAAAAGGAATTCTCCTGAACTCTTGCGGGAGTAGCCTGTGGCCTGTTCCTGATTAACGGAAACAAGCTGTTTGGATTGGCAAAAGCCCCGCACAATGCTTTTTATCCGGCGCTTCAGGGGGGTATTCAGTCAAAATGTGTCCGGTGTGTTCAAAGGATGCACCTGCGCTATAATTCTTCCAATAAACAGTTTTCCTTCGGGAATTAGGTGCTGGTCTGTTTATTTTTCTGGCGTCGATACAATGTTAAAACAGCTTCCCGCACTAATGAGCAGAGAGTCGTCGATGTAAGCAGTATGAAAATACCAACAATAGGCTATAAAGAACAGTATAACGCAGAATAGGGATGTATATAAAAATTACGAAATATACGTGAATTATAGAAAATATAGATCCGATAATTATTATATATATAATCAATAAATTTTATTTTTTATCAGGATATTGTAATTTTCAAAATTTAAAACTCTTATTTTATCCGTATTTAACATAAATAATACTTTCATATTCCCATATTGTTTGGGGCGGATCTATTTTCTGATGACTGGAGCATCCGGCTGAATGCGCGGTGCAATCCATTTGCCTGTTTGTGCTGGAGCCTTTAATGTCGGCCATATGTTAAATTAAGGCGTTGTGCGCGTTGGCACATTATGAGGTGAGCATATAGCCGTGTTGTTTCATCCCTTCTGCTCCTTGGCCTTATAACGCCATGTCTTGCCGTATTGTTGTAACTGGTGCTGCCGGGTTTATTGGCAGCAACATTATACACGGGCTTAACCAGCGTGGTCTGACGGATATTATCGCCGTGGATAACCTGACCAATGGCAGCAAGGCTCTGAACCTCGCGGACCTGACAGTCAGCGATTATCTGGATAAAGACGATTTTTATGATGCCCTGCTTGCTGGGCGTTTGGGTGATATTGATACAATTTTTCATGAAGGTGCCTGCTCTTCTACCGTAGAGCAGAATGGCCGCTATATGATGGCCAATAATTTTGAGACCAGTAAAAAACTGCTCGCTTATTGCCAGCAAACGGGCACCCGGCTCCTGTATGCTTCGAGCGCTGCGGTTTATGGAGCATCCACGGTTTTTAGTGAGCAGCCGCAGCACGAAAAACCGCTTAATGTTTATGCGTATTCAAAGCTGTTGTTTGATCAGATGGTCCGGCGTGCACTGCCGGGCTTGACCGCGCAGGTGGCGGGTTTCCGGTATTTTAATGTCTATGGCCCGCGTGAGCAGCATAAAGGGCGGATGGCATCGGTTGCGTTCCACAACTTCAATCAGTTCATGGCCGATGGCTGTGTGCAACTGTTTGGTGAATATGATCAATGCAGCGCGGGCGAGCAGAAGCGCGATTTTATCTCTGTTCATGATCTGGTGGCGACAAAACTCTGGTTCTTTGACCACCCTGGCCACAGTGGTGTTTTTAATCTGGGCACCGGTCATGCTGAACCGTTTAATAATATTGCAGGCGCGGTTGTGAATACAATCCGCGAGCAGCAGGGCCTTGCTGCTCTTTCCTTGGTGCAGATGGTCGAGCAGAAGCTGGTTAACTATATTCCTTTTCCGGATATGCTGCGGGGCAAATACCAGTGCTATACGCAGGCGGATATGCAGCTCCTCCGTGCTACTGGCTGCGATGTGGTGTTTAGTTCCGTGGCGCAGGGTGTGGGCGCCTATGTAAGGTCCCTGTACGCACATCATAAAAATACGTGATTGATGATGATTGAAAATTTCAAGTTTGGTCGGTTGCTTGTTATTGGGGATCTGTTGCTGGACCAGTATATTTTTGGTTCGGTTGAGCGGATTTCGCCAGAAGCGCCGGTGCCCATCCTGCGTCAGTCGCACCAGCGTGCCGTTCCTGGAGGTGCCGCTAATGTGGCGGTCAACGCTGCGGCGTTAGGGTGCCAGGTCAGTCTGATTGGTGTGGTTGGGGCTGATAAGAATGCAGCGGTGCTGCGGCAGGCTCTTGGGCAATGGCCCCAGATTGATGTGACTGGGCTGGTCGAGGAGGAGGACTGGGCGACCATTTCCAAAACCCGGGTGATCAGCGGCCACCAACAGATTGTGCGGATTGATAATGAAACCATTATTGATTTTTCGGCTAAAACCAAGCAGAGCCTGATTGCCGCTGCAAAAACTGCGCTGGATAGGGTCGATGTTGTCATCTGTTCGGATTATGCCAAAGGCGTACTGTCCGACCTGGTGTTGCAGACTGTTATTGACGCCGCTCGGGCTCACAATATTCCTGTTATTGTGGACCCCAAGCGCAAGGATTTTTCTGCGTATCGGGGGGCGTCGTTAATTACGCCCAATCTGGCGGAAATGGGCGTTGCGACCGGGTTGCCGTTGCGCACCAATGCAGAGGTTGAAGCTGCGGCACAGGTTGCCTCCGACCAGTTCGGGGGGGATGTGCTGGTGACCCGCTCGGAACGGGGAATGACATTGTGGCAGCGCAATGGGCACATCCGGCACGAAGTTGCCCGTAAATCTGAAGTGTACGATGTATCCGGCGCGGGCGATGCAGTTGTGGCGACTCTTGGCAGTGTGCTGTCCGCCGGGCAGGATCTGGATGTTGCTATTGTTATTGCAACGGTCGCGGCTTCCATTGCGGTTAGCAAGCTGGGTACAGCAGCTGTAACCCGTGCAGAGTTGAGCCGGGAATTAACAAAAGACCTGCCAAAAACAGGTGTTATTGCCACACTGGAGCAAGCCTGCGCCATTATGCAAAACTGGCGGGAGCACGGGGCATCCGTTGTGTTGACTAATGGATGCTTTGACCTTTTGCACCCGGGGCATGTCTCCCTTATTCATGCGGCCGCCCAAAAAGGGGACAAGCTTGTTGTGGCGCTGAATAGCGACGCATCCGTGCGTCGCTTAAAAGGCCCTACCCGGCCTGTGCAGGATGAGCAGGCGCGGAGCACCGTTATTGCCGCCCTGCGTGATGTGGACATGGTCGTCATTTTTGGGGAGGATACACCACTCGCTCTTATTACCGCCCTTAAACCCGATGTGTTGGTTAAAGGAGCGGATTACACGGAAGAAAATGTGGTCGGTGGGGATGTTGTTAAGGCTGCCGGTGGTCGGGTGGAACTGGTCGATTTGGTCAATAACTGCTCAACCAGCAATCTAGTAAAAAAGATTACTACGTCATCTCACGACCCTATCGGGGCAGAATAATAATCTGAGTGGCAGAACATGTGGGTTCATGATGTAGCCTTGTGGAAGAACTGGATGGTAGGGCAAGCCCTGCCATTGTGGAGTCACGCTGGTTACGATTCGACCCGCCATTTTTATTATGAACGTTTGACGTTTGATGCAGCCCCCATTGCGGTGCCACATCTGCGGCTTATGGTGCAGGCCCGGCAGATTGCCACATTCTGTATGGCCGAACACGATGGTCTTTTCCATGCTGCTGACCATGCTTTGACCTGTTTGTCCGAAGTTACAAAGCGGTACTGGCGGGCGGATGGTCAGCCCGGCTGGGTTTTTGCCATTGGGGCAGATGGTTCCCCTTCCAATGGGGTAAGGGATCTGTATGCCCATGCGTTTATCCTGTTTGCTCATGCCTGGGCTTACCGCCTGAGTGGGGAAGAGGCACTCCGCGTTGTTGCAAAACAAACGGTTGAAGAACTGGAAAAGCTTTTTGCTGCACCAGTTGGCGGCTTCTGGGATGCCGTGCCCTTGCCGGATGCAATACGGCGGCAAAATCCACATATGCATCTTCTGGAAGCTTATCTGGCACTTTTTGAGGTTACGGCAGATCAGTTTTATCTGAATCGGGCTCAGGCTCTTGTGGCGTTAGCACTGGAGTATTTTGTGCGGCCGGAATCCGGACTGCTATTGGAATTTTTTAATGCAGACTGGCAACCGTGCAAAAATCTGGGGCATAACCCTGTGGAACCGGGCCATCTGTTTGAATGGTCATGGTTATTCAATACCTACATCATGCTTTATCCGACTGATCCTCAAAAAGAGCGGATACAGGCCGTTGCAGAGCGTTTGTACCAGCTTGGTCAACGCTATGGGCTCAAGCAGAATGGCGTGTGTGATGGCATTCTGGACGATGGCACGTTAAGCCACGCCAGCACACGGATATGGCCGCAGACTGAACTGGTGCGACTGCTCGCCTGCCGCCAAAAAAGAGCTTTAGGGAATGGGGCAGAAGCGGGAGTGTTTAAAACTCTGACCCATATTTTCTTCACGCATTTTGCACCGGAGCATTTGCATGGAGGCTGGATTGACCGTCGGGCGGAGAATGGTCAGCTTGCTGTTGATCACATGCCTGCAAGTTCTCTTTACCATATTTATGGTGCAGTGCGTGAGAGTGTGTCTCTCCTGTAAAGATTTCTGGAAAATGCGTTCAAGATAGTAAAAAACCATCAGCCAGATAGGGCTGATGGTTTTTGTTGTGTGCGCGCTTTTTATTTGGAGATCAACTGATCTCTCATAAAGGTTGCAAAAGGCTTTATTTTTTCTTTCCCCTTGCTGGGGGTCAAATGCCAGCATTTTTGTAAAATAGAAAACCGGAGCGACCTTTTGGCATTGGAAACAATAGCCTGCACAGGTGTAGGATTCGGCGCTATGGGGGCTACCGTAATTGGCGCAGGGGGCGGCGGCGCTACTGGAGCAGGCGCTATGGGTGCTACCGGCATGGCTGGCGGATGCTTGACTGCGATGGTATGGGACAACGCATTCATCAGCACGGTTTCATAGTAAGGTGTTTTACGCAGATAGTACCAGTAATATTTAGAAAACGGATGCTCCAGCCCATCCCATGGTTTGGGGTGTCCGGCAAAATGTACAATCTGCGGGTTTTTCTGGGCATTCTGGTAAGATTTGAGATCTTCATTACACAGATTGGACCAGTGGTGTTCATCCATCACGACTGTGTTCATGCTGGATGGCAGGAACTTTACGCGGCCCTGGAAGTATTTGTTAAGAACATCTTGGTCAAGGAACCAGAAGGGTCTGTTAATCAGATCCCTGATCATTTTCCTTGTAACGTTCTCTTTCCTCATTTCCTTCAGATTGAAGTAAATGACGCCAGATTGAAAATAATCCCGGTATCTGGACTTCATGCCCAAATAATCAGACAGATATTTGACCGTGCTCAGTGCTCCAGTTTCCTGCAAGGAGCGCACACCCATGGAAATAAACGCACGCACAACAAGGTCGGGAACAGCAGCGGCCAGATTATTCCCCAAGTCAAAATCAAAGAGGGGAGCAATATCAGACATAACAATCAGGTCTGTATCAAGGAAAACAATGCTGTCGTAGTCTTTAAGAAGTTCAGGCAGCTTCAGGCGGAAAAAAGTTGCCTGTCTAAAATATGTATTGGTTGGAATATCTTCGATATTATTCTTCATGCTGATGTAGCGGATACAGGATTTTTCTGTATTTGCTATTTTGTTTAAAATTCTTCTATTTTCGTCTCCAAGCCCACCATCAAGAATAATAAGATCCAGAAAGTGTGAGCCGGAGGCATTATCCAGAATGGATGCGAGCAATGCCGCCAGATGCGCCACGTAATGTTCGTCCGAGGCAATGGCAATGGACGTAATGGGGAGGGATGACTTGGGTTTTTGGATATCAAAAACTGGTTTGGTATCCTGTATGAACACCCGCTCAGCAAAGTAAACCTTTCTCTGCTTGTCATCGAGCATCTTCAGGATGAACACAGTAAACAGGCGTTCGCTTATATAACCAATCGCACGCCGTGCTGAAGGCGTATAGTCCGATACGTCCATACGGCGTTCCAGCTTGGCCAGCACATCAAACAGCCACTCGGAGTATTCTTCAAACAGATCCCGGCGGAAAATGAACATATTGCCTGCGTAGATCGAAGTGCCACGCATCATTTTTGTAAAATATTTAAAATATTCGGGATAAAACGAGTCGATAATATCGCCAGCAGCCTGCAGATCGTTAATGTGATGGTCCGGGGCTGTCCGGTATTGTTTTTCCAAGGTCATGCCAAAATCAAAAGGCGTAGGAATGACGGCGTCATACTCCTCCATCAGGGCATCTACGCGCTTTTGGGTCAGGTCATAACGTTCCAGAAAATTGGGCGTTACGGCGGGTTCGTACACCAATCCATGTACGTTAAGCTGGCGTTTACTGTTGGCCTTCAGGTCCAACAGGCGCCGATAGTGGAATAAACCGATGTTGTCCGATGTTTTGTCGTTCTTCCAGGCCCAGTAATGGGCTGTCAGTTCGCAATACTGGTCATTTTTTTTTGATATGTTCGGTCCTGTATTGTCGCCGAGCATATCAAGCTCGAATTTTGCTTTTGCACGACCTAGCTGAATAGGCTGCAACACATCAGATTTAAAAATATGTGAAGTGTTGAAATAACCAACGTAAATAGTTGTACAATTCATCGGATTACACTCATTGGATCCCAAAGTGGACTTGCATAAATTACTCTTATCTTATTCTATACCGGAAGCCATATGGGAGGCTAGCCTGAAGTCCATAAAAAAAAGCCTGTTTACGCAAGGGGTTCCATGCACAAATTGTACTGGACATAAGGGCATTTTTCCCTTTATATTAAAATTTGTTTTAAAAATAACAGTTTTATTACATAAATCTTAAAATAATTAGAGTCGCGCTACACTCAGGCAGTCTAGCTATCTTAACAAGAATAGTTTCTCATTGTTTCTGGGGTTATGTTTTCTTACCAAAAATAACGGGTGTGGTATTCTTGCCTTTGAGTGGGATTTTTTATATTCACATAAACGAATGATCAAAAGCTTTCTCTTTGGTTTTTTTGAAGAGAAGGATGTGGAGAATAGAATAAATTATGAATAATATTATCCACTCCGTTTTGGTAACATACAATACGCAAATAGAAATACTACATAAAACCATTGCCAGTGTGTGCGGGCAGGTCGATCAACTTATTGTTGTTGATAATGGATCGAAAAATATTCAGAGTATTACGGATGTTGCTCGTTCTTATGGTGCAGAACTTGTTGCCTTGCCGGTTAATAAAGGGATCGCCTATGCGCAGAATATTGGTATCCAAAAAGCTATTCAGCAGGGATGCCATTATATCCTGTTGATGGACCATGATACGATTATGGCTGATGGGTGTGTGCAGTATTTATGCCATGAGTATGAGCAAATAAAAAAGAACAATACTAAAATTGGCTCCTTATGCTGTGCGTATCAAAACACGCACGATAACATGGTGAGTGCCGTCTGGTACACGCAGGGCATAATGCTTTGTAAAAAGCAGGTTGATTATACGCAGCAAAAACTGTTTGAGGTGGATTTTACTGTAGCGTCGGGGTCTTTACTCTCTGTTGAGGCCCTTAAAGATGTGGGGCTGATGGATGAGAGACTGTTTATAGACCTGGTTGATGTTGAATGGGGTTTAAGGGCGAATTATCTGGGATATAAGAATTTTCAAAGTTTTGAATATATTATGCAGCACACTCTGGGGGATAAAAAGATAAAAACTCCCTTGGGGTCTGTAACCCTGCATTCTCCGGAACGAGATTATTATTATATAAGAAATTCCATTCTCATCTCCAGAACAAAAGTCATCAAAGCCTCATGGTTTATATTTTTCATAAAACGAATATTTATTTTTCTGATCGTTTTCTCCCTTTTCGGGGATCATAAGCTTCGTCGTTTGCGTCTGATGCTTGATGGCGTAAGGGATGGTCTTGCAGGGCGGGGTGGTCCATTGCCACGGTAAGCGCGGTCGTGTCCGCCTGTTATTTTATTAAGTTTATTCAAAGGGGTTGAGGGTATTGCCCATGCAGATGGTTTCAAAAATTTCGTAAAGCATGTTTACACGCTCTTTTTTGCAGTTTCCATATTCTGTGTTGGAGCAGGTCGAAGCTTTTGCCGCGCATCCTCCGCGCTTTGTCTTGGCGGAATAACATTTTTTGCTAACAGTCAGGTCGGAGCGTCTGGGTCTTGTGGCGTCAGACCCCGACCTGTTTTTATGTGCAAGATATAACCAGTCCAGCATGGCTTTTGGTCATGGCAAGCTGGTCATGCCTTCCCTGATGTTAATGGGAAAAATAAGCATCCAGAATGGGTTGGGGTTCGCCAATCGCTTTGATTCGTCCGTGTTCCAACCAGATAATCTTGTTGCAGTTCTGCTCAAGCATACTGCGTGAATGACTTGCCAGAACAAGAATTTTTGTTTTGTCTACAAGAGATTTCATGCGTTCATTGGCGCGGACCTTAAAGTTCTCATCGCCGGTGGATAGCCACTCATCCATGATCAGAATATCCGGGTCGATCGAGGTGGAGGTGGCAAAGGCAAGCCGCATTTGCATCCCGGAAGAATATGTTCTGAACGGCATATCCAGAAAATCGCCCAATTCGCAAAATTCGGCAATTTCTTCCATTTTTTCTTCAATCTGTTTGGGCTTCAGCCCCATCATGGCCGCACGAAGCTTGATGTTGGAGCGGCCTGTTTCTTCATGGTTAATGCCAAGGTGAATATTGATGAGCGAAACACACCGCCCCTCTACTTCGCACACGCCAGATGTGGGGATGTAAATGCCCGAAATCACGCGCAGCAAAGTGGTTTTGCCAGCTCCATTATGGCCCACCAACCCAACCCGGTCCCCGTGAACAAGGGAGAGAGAAATATCCTGTAGGCTTTTTACGACAACTGTATTGCCCTTGCCTTTTTCAATCTGCCCACCAGTTGCAAAGCTCAGAATGGTATTTTTCAATGACCGGCCTTGAGCATTGAAAATAGGAAACTCGACGCCAACATGTTCCAGGGTAATAAAGGCCATTTTTTATAACCAGTAAGCTATTCTACGTTTGTATTTTCCAAGGGTGTAGAGTGCAGCGCACCACCCAACGACTGCAAGGCCACAGCAGAACATCCATTCAGATGCCGCCGGAGCGTACCCCAGCAGGGGCATTTTCACAACGTTGATGAAATTGTAAAACGGGTTCAGGGTCAGCATTAAAGGTGAAAAATTGGGTGGAAATGCCTTAACGCTCCACACAACAGGTGTGACGTAAAAAAGAATTTGCATAATACTGATGATGATTTGCTGAAGGTCACGGAAGCGGGTGCAGAATACCGCGGCAATAATGCAGATCCAGCTGAGATTGAGAAAGACGATCAGCAGCCCGAAAATGGATAAAAAAGCGTAAAAATTTATTTTATATCCGACACATAGGCAGATAAACGGGAAGATAACAATATTGTGGCAGAATGCGATAAAGTTCCGGATTAATGTTCTTATAATATAAGTAAAAAATGGCAGCTTGACCTGAAGAATAATATTTTCAGAGCTGATAAAGGACATGGAGCCTTCCGTTATGGAGGCGTTCATAAAGTTCCACATGAGAACACTGGCAGAAATATTGGGCAAATATTCCAAAAGGTTAAACCGGAACAGACTGCCAAAAATAATGCCGAGTGTTGAGATGTAAATGAGCGTGTTAATGGTCAGCCAGAACTGGCCAAGCCGGGAGCGTTTGTAACGGATGGAAATGTCCTGCCAGGCGAGCATACAGGGCAGCCAGTACCCATGTAGTGCCTCAACAATGTCTTGCAGGCCGATATAGAAAGGTGTTTTTTTAAACATTTCCATTCCGAGAAAAATACATATACGTAAGCCATATAGCACGCATCAGCCATGTGTCATGTATCTGAGTAGATTTTAGACCCTTGGAATAAAGGGCATTTCTGGTTTTTGTGCGGCAAGGGAGTGTTCCAGCAGTCTGCGTGGTCAAAAAGCAGAGCAGGCAGGCCCAAAGGGGCGTGGGCAGGCACCCAGAGCACTTGGTCCGCAAAAGATCGATATGATTGTGGGGGGTAAAGGCCCCACCATGCTGGGCCAATGGCGGCATGGTGGAGACTGGGGCTACCTGTTACGCAACCCACAGTGGCGTGGGTTGATGGCAGGTGTTCAGGAACGGTCGCGCAGGGAGAGGTCCATAAGAACCCGGCCCAGCTCGGTTTTGCCAATATTCTGGGCCTGTTCAATCAGCTGCTGGCGCGAAATGAACCCCATTCTGTAAGCGACTTCGGTGGGGGAGCCAACCAGCATTCCCTGCCGGGCCTGAATGGTGTGCACAAAGGCGCTGGCTTCTAGCAGGCTGTCTGGCAAACCGGCATCCAGCCATGCGCAGCCGCGGCCCAGCCGTTCGACCTGCAGGTTACCTTCTTCCAGATACATGCGGTTCAGGTCTGTAATTTCCAACTCGCCGCGTGCGGAAGGGCGCAGCTTGCGAGAAAATTCCAGCACGCGATGGTCATAAAAATACAGCCCGGTTACGGCCCAGTTGGAGGCCGGGTCGGCTGGCTTTTCAATAATATCCAGCGCGCGGCCTTCCGTATCAAACGTGATCACCCCATAACGTTCGGGGTCACGGACCTGATAGGCAAAAACCGTCGCGCCGATTGTGCGCTGGGTCGCCTGTTTGAGAATGGCGCTCAGATGGTCGGCAAAAATCAGGTTATCACCCAGTGCCAGTGCACAGGGGGAGCCATCCAGCCAGTCCGCCGCAATCAGGAATGCCTGCGGAATACCGTCGGGCGAGCTCTGGGTGCGGTATTCAAACGTTACCCCAAACTGGGAGCCATCGCCCAACAGGCGTTTGAACAGCGGAATATCCTGCGGTGTGCTGATGATCATGATGTCCCGGATACCGGCGAGCATCAGCGTGGACAGCGGGTAATAGACCATTGGCTTGTCATACACTGGCAGCAATTGCTTGCTCATGGCCAGAGTCAGCGGGTGCAGCCGTGTGCCTGCGCCGCCAGCCAGCAGAATACCTTTCATGGGGGGGGTGCTATTTGTCATGAGTTTTTAATACCAAGCCTTTGTCCAGTATAGCGGCGGGCCCGAATGCTTTCCCACCATGTCCGGTTTGCCAGATACCATTGAATGGTACGCCGGATTCCGCTTTCAAAATTATGTTCGGCTTTCCAGTCCAGTGCCTGCTCGGCATGAGATGGGTCAATCTCATAACGGAAGTCATGGCCCGGTCTGTCTGTCACATAGCGTATCAGACGTTCACGCGGTCCCTGCTCTTGTGGAGCAAGCTCGTCCAGAATCCGGCAGATGGTCTGCACGACTTCCAGATTGGTGCGGGGCTGGCGTGCGCCAATGGCGTAGGTTTCGCCGGGTTGGCCACGTTCTACAGCGCGGATCAGTGCCTTGGCGTGGTCTTCCACAAACAGCCAGTCCCGGATGTTGTCCCCTTTGCCGTAAACGGGCAGGTCCTGCCCTTCAATGGCATTGATGGTAATGAGCGGGATCAGTTTTTCGGGGAAATGCCAGATCCCGTAGTTATTGGTCGTGTTGGTAACAAAGGTTGGAAGCCCGTAGGTATGGTACCACGCCCGCACCAGATGGTCGGATGCCGCCTTGCTGGCCGAATAGGGGCTGCGGGGGTCGTATGGGGTGGTTTCCGTAAAGGGAGGATCATCGAGGGAGAGGGCACCAAACACTTCATCGGTGGAAATGTGGTGGAAGCGGAAAGCCTTCTGGTCCTCGCGGTCGAGTGTCTGCCAGTAACGGCGTGCGGCTTCCAGCATGGAATGGGTGCCGACCACATTGGTCTGGATAAACACATCGGGCGAATCAATCGAGCGATCGACGTGACTTTCTGCCGCCAGGTGCATGACCGCATCGGGGCGGAAGGTATCAAAAAGCGTATTCAGGCTGGCGGTATCGACAATATTGGTTTTGGAAAAGCTGTAACGCTCACTCTGGGCAGAGTTTTCGATTGTTTCGGGCGAGGCTGCATAGGTCATGCAGTCTACGTTCAGCACCGAATGGTTGGTTGATTGAATAATGTGTCGGATAACGGCGGATCCTATAAATCCACATCCACCGGTTAGCAGGATACGCACATATCACCTCAAGAAAAAATTAAGAGGCAGCCATCCACTTTGCCAAAGGGAAAGCAGTCCCAGTCCACATAAAGATTGTTCAGTCTGTAACAGAAATATTTTGGAATTTATATATCTATAACGGCAGATTATCCAGCCTGATACATGGGTGTTGTTCCGGAGTGTTAGTTCTGCGCCTCTTTTTGGGGGGAGGTGCTTAATATTTGATGAACAGTGTTGTGCAGGCTGCCCTGCCAATGGGGCAGGGTCAGGCCGAAAGTCTGGTGGAGCCTGCCAGTATTCAGCCGCGTATCTGCCGGGCGGGGGGCTGCTGTTGGCCAGTCTTTGGTGGCAATGGGCACAATATCGGGCGCTGTAAGGCCGTGGCGGGCTGCGGCTTTAAAGGTTTGAACAGCAAGCTCATACCAGCTTGCATCCCCTGTGCCACAGGCATGAACAAGACCCGCGTAACGCTCCTGCCAGCCCGTGTGTTCGATTTGGCAGAGGATGCGCAGAATCGTCCACGCCAGATCATCCGCGCTGGTCGGGTTTCCCCTCTGGTCGTCCACCACGCGGAGTTGTGGCTGCTGCTGCCCGGCATTGAGAATGGAGCGGACAAAGTTTTTGCTATGGGCGGAGTAGACCCATGCCGTGCGTAAAACAATGCTTTGCGCATGGGTGCGCAGCACGGCTTCCTCCCCCTCGGCTTTGGTGCGGCCATAAACACAACGGGGGGAGGTGGGGTCGCTCTCCGTGTAAGGGGTGCCTTTAAGGCCATCAAATACGTAATCGGTGGAAATGTGCAGCAGTGGAATGCCCCGCTCGGCGCAAAGGCGTGCCAGCGTGTGGGGGGCATCGCGGTTGGCTCTGGTCGCGGCCGCCGGTTCGCTTTCCGCCAGATCAACATGGGTCCATGCTGCGGCGTTAATAATGGCGGCGGGGGCTACGCGTGCAACCGTTGTGGCCAGTGTGGCTGGGTGGTCAAAGTCAAGCTCGGGGCGGCCAGCAAGGCGTATGCGTGGCCCTCCCTGTGCAGCCAGTGCCTGTGCGAGCTGCCCGTGCAGACCTGTAACCAGAATGGGTTTGCCGTGGGGGATAAGGGCTGGTTGTATGCCGTATTCAGCTCCGGTCATACAGACCAGTCTTTAACGGCGGCAAAGTCGGGGGCCTGCTGGTCTTTATCAGACAGAAGGGCATCCTGTTCGCTTACAGGCCATGTTATGCCCAGTTTCTGACTGTTCCACCGAATAACGCGCTCTGCATCCCGGTTATAAAAATCCGTGCATTTGTACTGCACTTCGGCCCCATCTGTCAGGGTGCAGAACCCGTGCAGAAAACCGGGGGGAATCCATAGCTGTGCGCGGTTCTGTGCGGAAAGCTCGGACGTGACCCACTGCCCAAAGGTGGCTGAGCCGGGGCGGATGTCCACTGCAACATCCCATATGCGTCCGTGCGTACAGCGGACCAGCTTACCCTGAGCATAAGGGGCAAGCTGGCAGTGCAGGCCACGCACAATCCCCTTGGAATGGGAAATACTGTGATTGTCTTGTACAAAAGTGGCGTCTATGCCCATTTCCCGGTAGCGGTGCTGATTGTATGTTTCAAAAAAGCAGCCGCGAGGGTCATCGTATTGATGTGGCGTAATTAAGATGACGTCTGGGATAGAGAGGCGCTGCACATTCATCGGAAAACTGTATCAGATTGTTTTTGGTTCAAAAAGTGGAAAGGTAAGACGGTTTGGTGGCATGGCTAAAGAGTTTACTTTTTTGTAAAAGCGCCGTTGGCCTGAATGCCGGTGTAAGTGGGAGACGTGTGTGCGGTATTTGGTAACGGGTGGAGCAGGCTTTGTTGGGAGCCATGTTGTGCTGGCCCTGCTGGATGCCGGGCATGATGTTGCCGTGCTGGATAACTTTAGCACCGGGCATAGGGCGGCCGTGCCAGAGGGGGTGCCGGTTTATCATGTGGACCTCATGGACGATCAGGCAACAGCAAACGTGCTGGGGGACAAGCCGTGGGATGGCGTTCTGCATTTTGCATCGCTGTCCCTCGTTGGGGCCAGCATGGCGGATTCTTTCCATTATTTGCGGCAGAATTATGTGACCGGGCTTAACCTTGTGCAGGCCTGTGCGGCACATGGCGTTAAAAAAATCGTTTTCTCCTCAACCGCAGCCCTGTTTGGTGGGCCGGAACGGGCAGAGCCTATACCGGAGACCGCTCTGGTCCAGCCGGACTCCCCTTACGGGGAAAGCAAATTTATGGTCGAGCGCATTCTGCACTGGGCGGACCGGCTGTATGGGGTCAAAAGTGCGTGCCTGCGTTACTTCAATGCCGCCGGAGCGGACCCGCACGGCCGCGCGGGGGAAGACCACCGGCCAGAAACACACCTGATTCCCCTCGCCATTGATGTTGCCTTGGGGCGCAGGTCAGCGCTCCGGCTGTTTGGTACAGATTATCCAACGCATGATGGTTCCTGCATCCGCGATTATATTCATGTCACGGATCTGGCGGATGCTCATATCCGCGTTCTGGACCAGATCGGGGCGCGGAGTGTTGTGTATAATCTTGGGAATGGCCGGGGCTATTCCAATCTGGAGGTTATCCAGAGTGTGGAGCGTGTAAGTGGCTGTAGGGTCGCGTGGGAAAAAGCCGGGCGTCGCCCTGGGGATGCTGCCGTGCTGGTGGCGGATTCCACCAGCTTGCGGCAGGATACGGGCTGGACGCCGCAGTGGAGCACGCTTGATAAAATTGTTGAAACCACCTTGCAGTGGCGCAAAAACAACCCCGAAGGGTACACGCGCTAACGGGGGTTAGTCGGTGCCAAACAGGTCGCGGGTAAACACGCGGTCCTTCACATGTTCCAGTTCCGGGCGCATCCGGTTGCTGACGATAATGGATGATAGGGACAGGAACTCTTCCAGATCGTGCAGAACCCGCGAGCCAAAGAACAGCTCTTCCTGCATGGCGGGTTCGTAAACAATAATCTCGATCCCCTTGGCCTTGAGCCGCTTCATGATTCCCTGAATGGAGCTTTGCCGGAAGTTATCGGACGCGGTTTTCATGACCAGCCGGTAAATGCCCACCACCTTGGGCTGCATGGCCAGAATCTGGTCTGCCAGAAAATCCTTGCGCGTGCGGTTTGCATCCACAATGGCGCGGATCAGGTTCTGGGGCACCTGTATGTAGTTGGCTAGCAGCTGTTTGGTATCTTTGGGCAGGCAGTACCCCCCATACCCAAAAGAGGGGTTGTTGTAGTGCTGGCCTATACGGGGGTCCAGGCACACGCCTTCAATAATCTGCCGGGTATCCATGCCACGGGCCAGCGCGTAGCTGTCCAGTTCGTTAAAGAACGCGACCCGCATGGCCAGATAAGTGTTGGCAAACAGTTTGATGGCCTCGGCCTCGGTTGCACCGGTAAAAAGGACGGGAATATCCTTTTTAATCGCCCCTTCGACCATGAGCGCTGCAAAGCGTTCCGCCCGTTCGCTCCGTTCGCCCACAATAATACGCGATGGGTGGAGGTTGTCGTATAAGGCGCGGCCTTCGCGCAGGAATTCGGGGGAAAACATGACCTGATCGGTTTGCAGCTCCGTACGGATCTGTTCCACAAAGCCAACCGGAATGGTGGATTTGATGACAATGCTCGCATCCGGGTTAAGGGCGCATACGCTGGCGATCACTCCGGTAACGGAGGATGTGTCAAAGTAGTTTTCCCGCGCATCGTAATTGGTTGGTGTGGCAATAATGACAAAGTCTGCATGGCGGCAGGCGGCAGCCAGATCGGTCGTGGCGGTGAGCGAGAGCGGTCTGTTGCGCAGGTAGTCTTCAATCTCGGTGTCAATAATGGGGGATTCCCGGTTGTTCACCCTGGCAACCCGGGCGGCATCCACATCCACAGCCATGACATCATGATGCTGGGCGAGGAGAATGGCGTTAGACAGGCCAACATACCCCAGACCGACCACTGCAATTTTCATGACCACTCCCTCAGCCGTATACAGGCGGGCATGTTGGCCCGGCGCACTATGGCGTTGCAATACATGAGCGGCCAGAATCCGTCACGCTGTTTTGGCAGCGTGGGGCAGGGGAGTGCGGCGGCTGGCTTAGCTGGTCCGTACGCGTTTGGGCAGGGCTGGCGGGCGGGGTGGAATAGCGGTCTTTTTGGGTAAGATCAGATATTCTTCAAGGTATTTGCCAAGTTTGATGTCCCGCAGATGTGCTTTGAGTGCAAGGAGTGTCTCAAACGAGTGCGGGTGGTAGTCACCTATCGTGGCATCCCTTCCGACGACCAGTGTGGAATCTGCAAAAGCAATCAGCAGGCAATGTTTGGTATTGTCCAGAAAAAGCCGGTTTTCCCCGCGTGCAAAATATCCGCTCAGCCGTTCACGGGTTTTGGCGAACAGGTAGTACGCTGGCTTGTAAATGGTTTTCCCCCCGTTTTCTTCCGCACGCATGATCAGGAACGAATGGCTTTGCGCCGGAGGGGGGATCAGCACATGGCTCGTAGCCAGTCCGCGCAGGGCATATTCCAGCCGGGATACCAGAATATCCAGCAGTTCATAAAAAAAACGGAGGATGTTGTATTGGTATGTCATGGGGGTATCAAATTCGGGGCTGGAATGACCAAGGGCTTCTTATAGGCGCATTGCCGGGTGGGACGCACGCGGTTGTTTTGCATGGTGGTGTCATTTTTTTACACACGTCTTGCTGGTGTTTCCCACCGGGGTGTGGGGGCGGCAGAGGCTGGGCAGACATGCGGTATGGGCTGTGGCCTGCCCCATAGCCCTTGAGGCACACATAAAAACATGAATATTTTCTGAAATTCGGGAGATTCCGGTAGGGAGCCACACGCCCTGCACTGGCGGGGCCGGGGTTCAGCCCCCTATAATCCGGGGTAGGCGGGGCTGCGTTGTACCGCCCCCGGCACGGATATGGTGCCTGCTGTGGCAGTGGGCCGGTTGTGAACAGATGAGGAATGCTAGGCTTATGGCTCCGAGGCGCTTTTTGGCACGCAGCAAAACAGATACACACCAGCCCCCCCAAAGGTATGGGCAAAAACCCGGTCTGCTTTTTCTTTCCTGTCTCATGCTGTCGGGCGCAATCAGCACCGTGCATACCGGTGGCGCGCAGGCGGCAGCCGTGCCATCCGTTGTGGCGCGGCCAAGTGGTGCGGCCTTCCACCCGGACCAGGCGGACAGGGCTTTTCTGGCAGATCTGGAGCACCGGACTTTCCAGTGGTTCTGGACTGCGGCAGACCCCGCAACCGGGCTGGTGCCCGACCGCTACCCGTCTGACCAGACCCAGTCCAGTGTTGCCTCCATCGGTTTTGCCCTGACCGCATATGGCATTGGTGCGGACCGGGGGTACATTAACCGCCAGCAGGCGGTAGACCGGACTCTGGTTACCCTGCGCTACCTATGGAAGCTCCCGCAAAACGATACGCCGGACAAGGCTGCGGGGTTCCACGGTTTTTATTACCATTTTCTCAAGCGCGAAAACGGGTTGCGGCTTAACCCGGATATTGAACTTTCAAGCATAGATACGGCTCTGCTCATGCAGGGGGTTCTGTTTGCCAGCAGCTACTACACGCATGATTCTGCCGCCGAAGCCGAAATACGGGATCTGGCAGGCAAGCTGTTTGACCGCGTGGACTGGCGCTGGATGCTCCGCTCCGATAACCGGCTCAGCATGGGCTGGTCACCCGAGCGTGGCTTTTTGCCCAATTACTGGGAGGGCTATAGCGAGGGGATGATGCTGTATGTGCTGGGGCTTGGCTCTACCAGCCATCCGCTCGACCCTACTTCGTGGCAGGCATGGATTTCCACCAACAAAAGCCGTTGGGGCGAATCCTACGGTCAGACGTTTCTTAACTTTGCTCCGCTGTTTGGCCACCAGTACACCCATGCGTGGATCGACTTCCGCGGGATTCGGGACGAATGGAGTCGCTCCGCTGGCATAGATTACTTTGAAAACAGCCGCCGGGCCGTGTACGCCCAGCAGAACTATGCAGTGCAGAACCCCGGCAAATGGCAGGATTATGGGCCAAACGTGTGGGGGCTGACCGCGAGCGATGGCCCGGCGGAAACCACAAAGGTGGAAAATGGCCAGCAGCGTAAGTTCCTCGCCTATTCCGCCCGTGGCGTTGGGCGCGACTATACGCAGGACGATGGCACACTGGCCCCCACGGCGGCTGGTGGCTCCGTTGCTTTTGCACCGGAACTGGCCATTCCCGCCCTACGCACCATGAAGGATAAGTACGGGGACAGGATTTACAGTACTTACGGGTTTGTGGATGCGTTCAACCCCAGTTACCACGATGGCAAGCAGGCATACTGGGCGGATGATACCTACCTGGGTATTGATCAGGGGCCCATTCTGCTGATGGTGGAAAATTGGCGGGACGGCATGGTGTGGAACACCATGAAGGAAAACCCCATTATCTGCCGCGGGCTGATCCGCGCGGGCTTCAGGGGGGGGTGGCTGACAACCCACCACGCCATTGTAGACCATGATGATGCGGTGCGGCTTAAACAGCAGCAAACACACACAGGCTGACCATTCGGTTTTATCATCCGGCCTGTAGCGGGTGCCCGGTTATGCGGGCACCCGTTTTTTTTGCTTATCCCTGATAGGAGGCAATCTCGATCAGGTTTTCATCCGGGTCGTGGCAGTAAACGGACGTAATGGGGCCAATAGCGCCAAGGCGGGCTACCGGGCCATCCACAATGGTAATGCCGCAGGCTTTAAGGTGTTCCACCACATCGTCACTGGTAATGGCGGTAATAAAACACAGGTCATTGCCGCCGGGCAGGGCGTGGGTGGCGGTGTCCCACCCTGTGGCGTCATGCGGGCGGAGGTTGAGTTTCTGCCCGCCAAAACGCAGGGCTGTGCGGTTGTTGCGCCCGTATTCCTCCCGCTCCATGCCCAGAACACGCTGGTACCACGAGGCGGAAATTTCAACATCGCGCACGGTCAGGACAACATGGTCCAGACGATCAACTGTAAAGCGCATGAAAACCACACAGCTCCTTTTCTGTCCGCCCCACCACGGTGTGGTGGCGGGGCAGCCCCGGTTGGGGGTTACAGTTCAGCGTAGAAGTCGTTGCCTTTATCATCAATAACAATAAAGGCCGGAAAATCCTCAACTTCGATCTTCCATACCGCTTCCATGCCCAGTTCGGGGTATTCCAGCACTTCCACCTTGCGAATGCAGTCCTTGGCCAGCCGGGCTGCCGGGCCACCAACCGACCCAAGGTAAAAGCCGCCATACTTCTGGCACGCATCGCGCACGACCTTGGAGCGGTTGCCCTTGGCCAGCATAACGTAGGACCCGCCATTGGCCTGAAGCTCGGCAACGTACGAATCCATGCGCCCGGCTGTGGTGGGGCCAAAGGAGCCGGTGGGCATCCCTTCTGGCGTTTTGGCCGGACCGGCATAGTACACGGGGTGGTCTTTAAGGTACTGGGGCAGCCCTTCACCACGCTGGAGTCGTTCGCGGAACTTGGCGTGGGCAATATCGCGCGCAACCACCACCGTGCCGGTCAGGGCAAGGCGGGTTTTGACCGGGTATTGCGAGAGCGTTTTGCGGATTTCGTCCATCGGGCGGTTCAGGTCGATGCGTACGGCTTCGCCCTCAAGGTGTTCGTCCGTGGTTTCGGGCAGGAAGCGGGCGGGATCGTGCTCAAGCTGTTCCAAAAAGAACCCTTCCGCCGTAACCCGTGCCTTGATCTGGCGGTCAGCAGAGCAGGAGACGCCAATCCCCACAGGAAGCGATGCCCCGTGCCGGGGCAGGCGCACCACGCGCACATCATGGCAGAAGTATTTGCCGCCAAACTGTGCGCCAATGCCCAGCTTGCGGGTGAGTTCCAGCACCTTCTGCTCCATCTCCAGATCACGGAAGGCGTGGCCCGTCATGTCGCCTTTGGTGGGCAGGGCATCGTACCAGTGGGTGGAGGCCAGCTTGACGGTCTTGAGTGTCTGCTCGGCTGACATGCCGCCAATCACAATGGCAAGGTGGTAGGGGGGGCAGGCAGAGGTGCCCAGCGTGCGTACCTTTGTGTCCAGCCAGTCCAGCAGTTGCTGTTCGGAACCAAGGAGCGCGCGTGTTTCCTGGAACAGGAAGGTCTTGTTGGCGGAGCCGCCGCCCTTGGCCACAAACATCAGGTCCATCTGCTCGTCATGCTCGCCAGCGGGGCTGGCAAAAATATCGCACTGTACGGGCAGGTTGGTGCCTGTGTTCTTTTCCTCGAACATGGTCAGCGGGGCCATTTGCGAATAGCGCAGGCTGGTGCGGGTGTAGGTTTCGTACACACCTTTGGAAAAGGCGATTTCCTCGTTCCCTTCCACCCAGACCCGCTGGCCTTTTTTGCCAAATACAATGGCGGTTCCGGTGTCCTGGCACATGGGCAGAATACCACCCGCGGCAATGCAGGCGTTCTTGAGCAGGTCAAGGGCTACAAAGCGGTCGTTATCGGAGGCTTCGGGGTCTTTGAGGATATTGGCCAGTTTTTGCAGGTGCGTGGGCCGCAGGAAGTGCGCAACCTCATGGAAGGCACGGGCGGTCAGTTCGGTCAGTGCTTCGGGGGTTACGTGCAGAACGGTTTTGCCACCGCACTGCGATGTGCGCACACCGGCAATGTCCACCTTATGGTACGGTGTTGTGTCCTCCCCCAGCGGGAACAGGGGGGAATATGCAAATTCTGGTACTGGGGGGCGGGGGGGCTGGCTGGTCATGGTCGTGTCTCTATTCTCTCCGTCGGCCTGACCCCCCGCACACCGGGGGATCAGGCTGGTGATGGTCCTTTGCGGCGGAAGGCGTCAAGGCTCACAACCTGGGAGGAGGAGTCGCCCTGTGCTTCCGTGTTGTCATCGGTCTCGGCCGATGTGGAGTCTGCCGGGACTTCCTCCGCGACTTCCCCCAGCTCAAAGTGCAGGTTGAAGTGGATGGAAGGGTCTGCAAACCCGGTAATGGCCCGAACGGGAATAACCAGTATGGACCCAACACCCCCAAAGGACAGACCAACGGACACAACGCCCGCCTTGCGGTCCACGTTCAGGTCCCAGAACTGGTGTTGGAGCACAATGGTCATTTCGTGCGGGTACTGGGCACGGAGCCGGTCGGGAATTTGCACCCCCGGCAGGTCCGTGCGGAAAGTCAGATAGAAATGGTGCTGGCCTGCAAGCCCTTCGCGGCTCACATGTTCGAGTGCTTTGAGCATGACGCCCTTGTAAGCCTCCTGTAGCCACTGGTCGTAGGGCAGCAGGCTGGTGGGGGAGAAGGCGTCATTTCCCGTGGTATTGTCGTGGTCATCAGCCATGCTTGCTCTCCTTGCTTCAGCCGGTTTGGGTCGGGCTGGCTATTCTTATCACTCTAGCGTCAGCCATGCGCGAAAGGGTCGGCCAGTGCAAGCACCAAGGGCTGCCTGCGACCATGTTCTGTCATACACGCGGGGCGTGCGCTCCAGCAAACATGGCCTCTGTGGGGCCTGAGTGGTGGCATCTATCCGGAGTGTGTGGGGAGTGTTTTCAAGTGGGGGGGCTTCTGTTGCCCGGTGCCCCCCCGAACCGCGCTTATTGCTTATGCAGCAACAGCGAGCACCTCAGTGTTATCATTGGCACTTGTAAATTTAGCCCGATAACGGTGGTACAATGCCGGGCAAAAAAGATGTCTTTACTGCGCGTGTCGAGCCTGTTTCGTCCCCATCGGTTCGGGTCTTGCGACCTGAATGTCTGGTGGAGACGCCGGGTACCGCCCCCGGGTCCACTACGCCTATGCCACATCCCGTTTATTGCCATAGCCGCAAGAAAACTTCCGGCACCCCAAACATAGGGCTGTGGCTGGCGGATTGCAACAGTCTGCGCGACTTTCGCGGGTCTTGCGCACTAATTTGGGTATGATGAGGGGGGCGCATCTTTCCTGTTCAGGGCATTGCCTGCTACAACCCGCGGGCACAGGTGCCGCGGCTTCCGCCTGTGCTGTCTGTTTTTTCTAGCATGGTGGAGATCCTGCGCATGTCACTGACCCAAGAGCAACGTGCCGAAATTGCGGCCCACGGGCAGGAAACATTCTCCACCCGCCGCCCCACAGTGCCCGCCCTTGAGGCCATTCTGTATGACCCGCAGGAAGTGCTGGACCACGGCTTTGTGCGTGTGATCGACTATATGGGCGACGATTCCGCCATTGTGCAGGCTGCGCGTGTGTCCTACGGGCGCGGAACGCGCAAGGTGTCGGAAGATGCGGGGTTGATCCGCTACCTGATGCGGCACCGCCATTCCTCCCCGTTTGAAATGTGCGAGATCAAATTCCACGTCAAACTGCCCATTTTTGTGGCGCGGCAGTGGATTCGCCACCGTATGGCAAGTGTGAACGAGTATTCCGCCCGCTATTCCATTCTGGATAGCGAGTTCTATCTGCCCGACCCCGCACACATGGCGGCCCAGAGCGAGGTCAACCGTCAGGGGCGGGGCGATGTGCTGGCCCCGCAGGCCGCAGCGGAGGTGCTGGACATCCTGCGTGAGGATGCCGTGCGGACCTACCGCGACTATGAGCGGATGCTGGATACGGAAAACGGTTACGGCCTTGCGCGCGAGCTTGGGCGCATTAACCTTACGCTCAATACCTACACGCAGTGGTACTGGAAGATAGACCTGCATAACCTCATGCACTTTCTGGCCCTGCGCATAGACCCCCACGCACAGTACGAAATCCGGGTGTATGCCGAGGCCATGCTGAAAATCCTGCACGCATGGCTGCCCATTACCGCCGCCGCGTTTGAGGAATACCGGCGCGGTGCGGTTACTTTTTCGGCCTCCATGCTGGCGGTTGTGCGCCGTATGCTGGCAGGCGAAGTGGTGGAACAGGCCAGTTCTGGTCTGAGCCGCCGTGAATGGGATGAAATGATGGCCACCCTTAAGCCTCCCGCAGGCTGAGTGGGGTCAAGCCGCACATTGCCAGGCGCCGGAGGGGCTACCCTTCCGGCGCCTGTTTTTTATTCAGGATATTCTTGGCAAATCTGCCAGAACTTGACGCCGCTCATATAACCCTGCGGCAAAAACAGGCATGAAGCCGGGGCAGGCAGTTGGCGCGTCGCCTTGTACGCCAGTGTGGCCTGCTGTGATGTGATGCCCGGATAAAGCCTGCGCGGTGCTACCATCAGTCCGGGAATTCTGGGGAATAAAGGATAGTCCATGTTGTGTCTGAACCTGCGCTTTGTCCGTACGACTTTTCTGGCGTTATCTGCTCTGGCTCTGGGGGTGGCAAACCTGCCCGCAGCCCATGCCGACACTGCGCGGGAACAGCAGACCAAAGCCTGCAAGGGCGATGCCCTGCGCCTGTGCGCCCTTGCCATCCCTAATGAAAAGAAAATTACGGCCTGCATGGAGCGCAAAAAGGATAAGCTCAGCCCGGCCTGCCGCGTTTACTTCAAGGACACACCGGCCCACACGGGCAAATCTGCCAAACAGGCCCACAAGGCCAAACGCTAGTTTTTAACGGGCAGGGGGCAGGTCCGGACCGGGCGGGCCGCCTCCCGCCGGTTTTTGCCAGCCCCCTGCTTGTGGCCGGTGTTAGTGCGGCAGAACGCGGATCGCTGCGGCAACGGTGTGTGCAATGGCGCGCCAGGCTTTGCCCCCTTCGCTGTTGGGGGCGCCAATAACAAGCGGTACCCCGCTATCCCCGCTGGAGCGGATGTCGGCCAGCAGAGGGACTTCGCCAAGGAACGGCACGCCCATGGCCTCGGCCTCGCGCCGGGCACCGCCATGGCCGAACAGTTCCGTATTGTGCCCGCAGTTGGGGCAGCAGAAGTAGGACATGTTCTCCACCAGTCCAAGCACTGGCACCTTGACCTTTTCAAACATGGTTACGCCGCGCCGTGCATCAATCAGGGCAATATCCTGCGGGGTGGATACAATAACAGCCCCGCTCAGAGGCACCTTCTGGGTGAGCGAGAGGTGGGCATCCCCCGTGCCGGGGGGCAGGTCCACCACCATAACGTCCAGATCTCCCCAGTCCACATCGGTCAGAAGCTGGTTGATCGCCCCCATAACCATGGGGCCCCGCCAGATCATGGCTGCTTTTTCGTCCACCAGCATTCCAAGCGATACGGCGCGAATCCCCCATGCCTGCACGGGTTGCAGGCGGCCTTCCACCACATCGGGTTTGCCGGTTGTTCCCAGCATACGGTGCAGGGAGGGGCCATGAATATCGGCATCCAGCAGGCCGGTTTTCAGCCCTTCCATACCCAGTCCTACAGCAAGGTTGACCGCTGTTGTGGACTTGCCTACCCCCCCCTTGCCAGAGGCCACGGCAATAATGGTTTTAACACCGGGCAGCACAGGAGTACCCGGTGCGGGGGCGGCCCCCCCCAAGGGGCGGTGGCCTGCGCCTGCGGCCGGGCGTGCCGGTGCGGCGGCAGGGGGCAGGGACCCGGCATGGCCGCCGGGTTGGGGGTCTGGCACACCGGCCGGGCGGTGCGCGGTTAAAATAATGGTGGCGCTGGTCACGTTGGGCAGGGTTTGCAGTTTTTTGGCTGCATCATCACACAGGGCGGACAGGGCAGATGCCTGCTCCCGCGGGACGGTCAGGGTCAGGGTCAGGCGCCCCCCGTCATCCACGGTGCAGCTTTCCAGCCGTCCGGCACTGGCAAGGGAAAGCCCCGTCTGTGGTGCTTTGACAGTGCTGAGCAGGTCCATCAGGGTGTCAGGAGAAAAAGGGGCTGTCTGCGCCAAGGGTCTGGTCCTGTACTGTGGGGTTATGTCGTGCTGTATGGTGGCAACAGCAGCGCAGGCGTTCCGTCAAGGGCGTTTGGGGGTATAACGCCTTTTTTCCTGCCCCGTCGCCCATAAAGAAACCGCATTTTTTCTGGCACATACAGGCCGGGATGGGTAGAGGTGCAGCCAAAGGCTAACCGGCGGGCGGGGCAGGCCCGTGCCGAAAGGGTAAGATGCAGGCACACACGGACAAGGCGAATACACCACACTCCGCACCACAGCCCACTTCCGTGGTGCAGACGCACGGTGCGGATGGGGGGGCGGGGGCAGCCTCCTCCTCCCCCGCTACGGCCGCACCTGCACGCAGCCGCCGCGACCACAGGATTGACGCCCTGCGCGGTGCCGCCCTGCTGATGATGTTCATCGACCATATTCCCCAGAACCTGCTCAACCGCTTTACCATGCGCAACGTTGGCTTTGCCGATGCGGCAGAGGTGTTTGTGCTGCTGGCGGGGTATGCCTCCTGGCTGGCCTATGGGCGGGGCTTTACCAAATATGGGGTTCTGCCCACCCTGCAACGCCTGTTCAAACGCTGTGTGCAGCTTTACATCGGCCAGACCATTATGGTCATGGCCTATGTGTTTACGGTGCGCGGGTGGCGGCACTTTACCCCCGTATCGGTGGATTATCTGGAACCCGAACTGGCCCACGGTCTTGGCTGGATCTGGCGGGTGATGATGTTTGATGCGCTGCCCAGCAACCTCAACATCATGCCGCTGTATCTGGTGTTGCTGACCGGCTTTCCCATTTTTTACCTGCTTATGCGTATTCACCGCTCATTGGCGCTTCTGCTGTCCGGTGCGCTCTGGATGCTGGTGAACATGGACCCGGAGCTGAATTTTCCCAACTGGCTGGACCCTGATGGCTGGTATTTTAACCCCCTTGCGTGGCAGTTCCTGTTTGCTCTGGGGTTAACGGCCTCGGCCGAAACCCAGCGCCGTGGCCGGGATTTTGCCCGTGTTCCCGCCCTTGTGGCGCTGTGCTGTGTTTATTTGCTGTTTTCCGCCCTTCAGGCTTTTCCGTGGACCTTGTGGGGCCTGCCCGACCTGCGCCCCTTTGGGGATGCACTGGCTCCGGCCAAAAGCTGGCTCTCCCCTTTGCGGCTGTTTGATGTGATGGCCATTTTCTACCTCGTTCAGTCTTCGGAGCGGGCGCGCCACTGGGCGGCCCACACATGGGCGGGGCAGGAGCTGGCCCGTGTAGGCCGCCATTCGCTGGAAGTGTTTGTGGTCAGCACCATACTGGACCTGTATGCGCGCCTTATCTTCAGCACCTTTGGGGAGGGCTGGGCCTTGCAGGTGGCTGTGAATGTGGTGGGGCTGGCTATTCTGGTTGGTCTTGCCTCATGGTTGGACCGCCGGCGCAATAATGCGGCGCGCAGGCCAGCAGGCGGGGGTGCCGCCGTACCCAATGGTGCAAAGGGGTAAGGCAGGCATGGCGGAATGGGGCTGTGACTTGCGGTCTTGCCACACCATGAATAACCTTTGCTCCCGTTGTTTGAGAATTGTCCTGTTCCGGCAGAAAGTTGTGTTGTCCATGCGTGTGTCCGTCCGTCTGTTCTGCTCTGTTTCTCTTTCCACCCTGCTGGTTGCGGGTGTGGGGCTGAGCACGCCGCTCCTTGCGGCAGAAGCTCCGGTACCTGCGGTGGTGGCGGCTGGTGGCCGTGCGCCAGACAGCTTTGCCGACCTTGCCGCCAGACTGCTGCCCGCCGTGGTCAATGTTTCCACCACCCAGACCGTGCGGGAAGCTGATTCGGAAGAGGATGACGAGGACGATCAGCTCCCCCAGATGCCCAATTTCCCTCAGGGTTCACCGTTCGAGAAGTTTTTTCATGACTTCATGAACCGTCAGACAGACCCTAACGCCCCACCAAGGCGGATGCAGGCGCTGGGGTCGGGCTTTATTATTGATCCCACGGGTTACATTGTGACCAACAACCATGTGATCCGTAAGGCTGACCGCATAACCGTTACCTTGCAGGACAATACGGTCCTGACCGCCCATGCCGTAGGGCATGATGACCGCACGGATCTGGCGCTGCTGAAGGTGGATAGCAAAAAGCCGCTGCCTTTTGTCAGCTTTGGCGATAGCGAACACCGCAGGGTGGGGGACTGGGTGCTGGCTATTGGCAACCCGTTTGGTCTGTCCGGTACGGTTACGGCAGGCATTATTTCCTCCCGCGGGCGCAATATCGACCAAGGCCCGTATGATGATTTTATCCAGACCGATGCGCCCATCAACAAGGGCAACTCCGGCGGTCCGCTGTTTGATATGGATGGCAATGTCATTGGTGTGAACACCGCCATTTACTCGCCGTCTGGCGGGTCGGTTGGTATTGGTTTTTCCATTCCTTCCAACGAGGCACGGACCGTGGTGGAGCAGTTGCGCAAGACCGGCAAGGTCTCGCGCGGGTGGCTGGGTGTGCGCATACAGAACGTAACGCAGGACATAGCCGATGGTCTGGGCCTGACCCCCGCCAGTGGCGCACTGGTGGCCGGGGTGGAAAAAGCGGGACCAGCCGACAAGGCCGGGCTTAAAACGGGCGATGTAATCCAGAGCCTGAATGGCCAGCCGATTGAGGGCAAGGCTCTGCCCCGCCTGTCTGCCCAGTTGCCCGTTGGCACGCAGGCCAAACTGGGCCTGTGGCGGCATGGCAAGGTTATGGACGTTCCCGTGACCATTGGTGCCCTGCCCGAAGCCCCGGAGGAAGCGCCTGCCAAACCGGCACCGGCTCCCAAATCCGCCGCATCGGTCAGCTTTGCGGACTTTGGCTTTACCGTTGGCCCACTGGATGCGGCGGGGCGGCAGAAATACAACCTGCCTGCCAGCCTGAAAGGGGTGCTGGTCACCAGTGTTAAACCAGACGGCACGGCAGCCGACCGGGGGCTGAAGGAAGGCGATGTGATTACCGAGGTCCAGCAGGCCGAGGTTGGCACACCCGGCGCACTCAAACAGCGGGTGGAGGCTGCGCGCAAGGCCAAAAAGCGCTCGGTTCTGCTGCTGGTCCACGATTCGGATGGTCTGCGCTGGATTCCCTTCCCCCTTAACGCGGAGGACACCCCCTGATTGCCCTTTTAACGGGTAAGCGCGCCCCGGTACTGGACGTAGGGCGGTATTGCCCATGGCTTGCACGGTGGCTGAGCAACGCGACCGTCTGCCAGACCGTACGCCTGCTCAGTGCTGTGGGGGTTGCGGGGTTTGTGGCATGGCTGACAAACCTGCAGGAACCGGGCTGGGCGCTGATTACCTCGGTCATTGTAACCCAGAACAGCATTACGGACACAATCTCCAAGGGGCGTGACCAACTGGTTGGTACGCTTATTGGGGCTACGGTCAGTATTGTGCCCATTACGCTGCTTATGTTCCTGCACTGGCCGTTGTGGGTGGCATTTACCATTGCATTTGTGCCGCTGGCCATTCTGGTCTCCTGGAAGCCAGAAGCCCGCATGGGCGTGGTCACCCTTATGGTGGCGATTCTCTTTCCGAGCGATAATGACCCCTACCTGCGCCCGATCGAGCGTGTGCTGGCTATTCTGATCGGGGTGGGGTCTGGCACGCTGGTCACTTACCTTGTGCTGCACGAACAGGCCCGGCGTGATGCGTTCCGCAATGCCGCCCTGACGGTGCGCCAGATTGTGGCCATGCTGCAAAAAGCCCGCAGCGGGCATGTGGAATGGTCGGTCATTCAGGACATGAATGACGAATGTGCCGCCTCCCTGCGCAAGGTGCAGGCTGCACTGGAGGAGGCCCGGCGCGAACACTGGCGGCCACTGGATGAGCGCGACCCCATGCTTGCACGCCTGCCCCCCAGTATCCGGCAGTTGCAGATGGATGCGCTGGTGGTGGCGCGCGCCATACTGGTGCTCCCCCAGACCGCCACCCCGGAGGAGCTGGAGCAGGCGGCCAGCGTGCGTGCTGGCATGTTGCGTGGATTCCAGTGGATTATCCAGCGCTGCGAGAGCGAGGCCGTGGCCCGCACGGGGGATGAATACCGCGTTGCAGCCGAAGTGATGGCCGCTTTGCCAACAGAAAATGAAACGGCAGACCCGATCATACGTTTTGTGGTGGGTATTCTGCTGACGGACCTGAGGCAGCTCATCCAGCTTCTGGGTGAGGATGATTCGGACCGCGCAACCCCGTAACCAAAAAAGCTCCGGCTGGCGCAGGCCCCACGCCCGCAGCCGGGGCGTAAGCAATAAAGGGGCGTAAGCATGGTGGCGCAGCATAATCAGGTTGTTCGGGTGCATCAGACAGGTGGGCCGGATGTGCTTTTGCCCGAGTTCGTATCCGTTCCTCTGCCCCACAGGGGGGAGGTGCTGGTACGGCAGGAGGCGATAGGCGTTAATTTTATCGATACGTATTTTCGGAGCGGGCTGTACAAATTCCCTGACCTGCCTGCCATACCGGGCATGGAAGGGGCCGGGGTGGTAGAAGCCGTGGGGGCCGATGTTGTGGGCCTGAGCGTGGGAGACCGCGTGGCCTACGCCGGGGTGCTGGGGGGGTACGCCCAGTACCGGCTGATTGCGGCTGACCGGCTGGTTATTCTGCCTGATGGACTTTCCACCGAGGTGGCCGCCTCCGTTATGCTGCGTGGATTATCCGCCTATATGTTGCTCTGGCAGGTCCACCGCGTGCGGGAGGGGGAGAGTATTCTGGTTTACGCACCAGCGGGCGGCGTGGGGCAGTTGCTGTGCCAGTGGGGGCATTATCTGGGTGCGCGGGTTATTGGCGTGACCTCATCGGAGCATAAGGCGCAGATCGCACGGGCCTGCGGGGCGGCGGATGTGCTGGTGGGGATGGATAACCTGCCCGAGCGGGTGCGGGAGCTGACTCAGGGCGCCATGGTGCCCGTTGTGTACGACAGCGTAGGCCGCGCCACGTTTGAGACCAGCCTGTCCTGCCTTGCTCCGCGTGGGCTTATGGTCAGCTATGGCAATGCGTCCGGCCCGGTTACGGGGGTGGATGTTGGGGTGCTGGCGGCTAAGGGCAGCCTGTATCTGACCCGCCCCACGCTTTCCAGCTATATTGGCACGCGCCCGGCGCTGGAGGCGGCAGCACAGGAGCTGTTTGCCATGCTGGAACAGGGGGCTTTGCGCCCGGCAATCGGGCAGCGTTTTGCACTGGCGGAAGCCCACAAGGCGCATGAGGCGTTGGAGGCAGGGA
Organism: Acetobacter syzygii; assembly: GCF_000964225.1. Classification (GTDB taxonomy): domain Bacteria; phylum Pseudomonadota; class Alphaproteobacteria; order Acetobacterales; family Acetobacteraceae; genus Acetobacter; species Acetobacter syzygii. The sequence continues at coordinate 49,102 of NZ_BAMZ01000008.1, forward strand.
CCACGACAGGCAGCACCATTCTGCTTCCATAAGTATTTTGCGCGTCTGGCATGAAGTGGCGCGGCATTTATGGATGTGAGATGGCATGACGTGGCGCGCCATATACGCTACACAGAAAAAGAAACGCCCGACCCGTGTTGGGTGGAACCCCATATTGAGGATGCTCAAGACATGGCAAAATGCCCCAAATCCCCCTGTGCACGCGGCATTCTGGCACTCGGCCTGATCGCAGCGGTTGTGTATTTCATCCGCAAAAAGAAGTGCTGCGGCTAATCCGGCGTCGGGTTCGTTCCTGAACGCCCGACATACGGTAAAAACCCGTCTGGCCCACCAGACGGGTTTTTCTTTTGTGGTGGTGGCACCCCATGGGCCAGACCCGAACACACTGCGCAAAGCCGTGGCTTGTGTTATGGTGTGGGCGTTGTATCACTGCCAGTAACACATCTGGCCTGGCGCAGTCCGCTTCAGGCTTCTGACGGAAAGGATTGAGAGTGTTGCATCCTCTTGTTTCCCGCTTTTCCTCCAAGGCTGCGGCTTCTGTAGCGGCATGTGCGCTCGGTTTGGCTGGCATGGCTGCGCTGGTTCAGCCCACGGCCGCGCACGCGCAGGCCTCTGTTCTGCTCAAAAGCCAGCAGGCAAACGCCGTGGTGGAAAGCGTTGACCGCGAAGCGCGCGAACTGCTGCTGCGCGAAGGTAATGGCCACCTGCTGACCATCGAATATGGTTCCGCCGTTAAGGACGTGCCCCACCTGCATGAAGGGGATACGCTGAAAATCCAGTTCGTGGAAACACTGGGTGCGCAGCTTGCCCCTCCCGGTAGCCCGCTGCCAGAATCCACGCTGACCACGGCGCGTGGCTTTGTGCATGGTCATCCGCGCGGCATTATTGCGGCCTTCAACCGCGAACGTGCGACAATCAAGACCATTGATCTGGCATCCAGCACCATTTCCTTCACCACGGAAGGCGATGAGTCCCTGCATATTGCGGCCCTGCGCACCAAGGCCATGCAGGACTTCCTTAAAACGCTCAAAGTGGGCGACGTGGTGGATATTACCCGTGCGGAATCCATTACCTACATCGTTACCAACAAAACTGTTCCTCAGCCTGCTCCTGCTGCACCCCAGCTTGCGGCACCTGCGGGCGATATTATGGCCCCTGCTGCTCCGGCACCCGCCGCACAGTAAGGCCGTCTGGCCCTCCCTTGTGCTGCATAGTCCGGCGCAAGGGAGGGTGAGTGCCGCATAAAAACCGGTCAGCCAGCCGGTTGGCCTGTCTGCCATAGGGCGGGCGTTGTCAGGTTTACGCATTCCAGTAACCCTGATGGGCAAAGACGACAGGCGCGTGCGCACCATCAAAGCCTGCCGTGGCATGGCGCGCGCCAATGCCGCTTTCTCCTCCCCCCTTCTGCCCAATGGCAGAGCATCCTGCGTTATGCAGCAGCAATGCGCCATGAAGACTTACGTGGCCTCAGAGTATGCGGCGGAGCGGCCTGTTCTGCTCCATGCTGGTTCTGCTTACAATAAACAGCGTGAGTTGTTCTGGGGGCATGTTGATAAAGGCCGTGCCAGCCTTTGGCATTGTGCTGCAACTCTGGTGCGGGGGCGGCTGCTTCCGCCACGGTGCCAGCAGGTGCCGGTTGTGTCAGGCGGACTGCGGGAAGCCTGAACTGAGCAAGGCTGGCCATGGATGGCCAGCGGCAGCAACAAAGCAGGGCCAGAGCCGGCGGGTGCCGTTCTGGCCGTTCTGCTCGGTTGGTCTGCGCCGTTAGCGTGGAGTGCGGCGGGTCAGCTGGCTTACGTCGCGCACGGCACCACGGGCGGCACTGGTGGTCAGGGCCGCATAGGCCTTGAGGGCGTTGGATACCACGCGGTCACGCTTGGGCTGCCATGCCTGATCGCCCAGATCATCCATACGCGCACGGCGGGCGGACAATTCACTCTCTGCCACCGCAACAGACAGGCGGCGGTTGGGAATATCGATCTCGATTGTATCGCCTTCCTCTACCAGCCCAATAACGCCACCTTCGCCCGCTTCGGGGGAGATGTGACCAATGGACAGGCCCGAACTGCCACCCGAAAAACGACCATCGGTAATCAGGGCGCATTTTTCGGCCAGCCCCTTGGATTTAAGGTAGCTGGTCGGGTACAGCATTTCCTGCATTCCGGGGCCGCCTTTGGGGCCTTCGTAGCGGATCAGCACAACATCGCCGGGGTTGATCTTGTTGCCCAGAATGGCGGAAACCGCATCATCCTGACTTTCAAAAATCCGTGCCGGACCAGAGAAGGTCTCAAGCCCTGCGGCAACGCCAGCGGTTTTAACAATCGCGCCATCTTCGGCCAGATTGCCGTAAAGCACGCACAGCCCGCCGTCCTGATTATAGGCATGAGCGCCATCGCGGATGGCCCCGTTGGTCTGGTCCGTATCCAGCGTTTTGTACACGCTGGACTGCGAGAACGCGACCGTGGTGCGCACGCCCCCCGGTGCCGAGCGGAAGAATGTCTGGGCATCCGTATTGGATTCGGCACCGGGGGCGCGGATGTCCCATTTTTCCAGTGCTTCGGGCAGGTTGGCGGCATGGACCATCTTGATGTCGCGGTGCAGCAGGCCCAGCCGGTCCAGCTCGCCCATAATGGCGGGAATACCGCCAGCACGGTGCACATCTTCCATGTGCACATCCGGGCGGGAGGGGGAGACCTTGCACAGATGCGGCACCTTGCGGGAGAGGCGGTCAATATCCTTCATGGTAAAGGGCACTTCGCCCTCGTGTGCGGCGGCCAGCAGGTGCAGGACCGTGTTGGTGGAGCCCCCCATGGCAATATCGACCGACATGGCATTCTCGAACGCGGCCATGGTGGCAATGCTGCGCGGCAGGACCGAGGTATCGTCCTGTTCGTAGTAGCGGCGGGCAAGGTCCACAATCCGGTGCCCGGCCTCGACAAACAGGTTGCGGCGGGCTGCATGGGTGGCCACAAGGCTGCCGTTGCCGGGCAGGGACAGGCCGAGTGCTTCGGTCAGGCAGTTCATGGAATTGGCGGTGAACATGCCGGAGCAGGAACCGCAGGTGGGGCAGGCGGAGCGTTCGATGGCAAGGGAGTCGGCCTCGCTTACGCCGGGGCTGGCGGCGGCAACCATGGAGGTCACAAGGTCTGCGCGCTGCTCAATGTCGTCCAGTGTTACGCGCCCTGCTTCCATGGGACCACCGGATACAAAAATGACCGGAATGTTCAGCCGCATGGAGGCCATGAGCATACCGGGGGTAATTTTGTCGCAGTTGCTGATACAGACAATGGCATCCGCACAATGGGCGTTGACCATGTATTCCACGGCATCGGCAATCAGCTCGCGCGAGGGCAGGCTGTACAGCATGCCGCCGTGGCCCATGGCAATGCCATCATCCACGGCAATGGTGTTGAACTCGCGACCGATCCCCCCGGCCTCGGCTATGGCTTCGCACACAAGCTGGCCCATGTCCTTGAGGTGTACGTGGCCGGGTACGAACTGGGTAAAGGAATTGGCGACGGCAATAATGGGTTTGCCAAAGTCGGAGTCTTTTACACCGGTTGCACGCCACAGGCTGCGGGCGCCTGCCATGTTGCGCCCGTGGGTGGTGGTGCGTGATCGGTAGCCGGCCATTATGGGGTCTCTCTGCTGGAATGCGGGGTCATTATCAGGTGGTGGGGTATGCGCGGTGGTTCAACCGGCATGGGCGCGCACATTACGCCACATTCTGCTGGCTGTCAGGGCTGGATTGTGCAGAAATTGTCCGGCAGCTTCCCGCTGGTCGTGGTGGGTTACGGTCCGTGGAGGAGTCCGCCGTGCGCAAAGACCCTGATAACACTACAGTTTTGTGACAAAAGTCCGATTAAGGGGACTTTCATGGGGTCTTCGTGTTGCAGGAGAGCACGGCGTTCAGTATTTCTCGGCCCATCCGGCTGATAGTTCGGAACGGAGAGCAGATGGAAATTCCCGCACGGCAGTCCCTGCCCGCGATGAAAAAAGCCCCTTCCCAGCAGGGAGGGCAAAAGGGTGACCCCGCCTTCAGGCTTCTGGTAACGGCAACAGGTGTTGGCGTGCTGGTTGTTCTGGGTGCCATTATTGCCGTTATGGTGACTGGTGGCTGGAAGGCGTTTGCAACTTTTGGTCCCGGCTTTCTGGTTTCCGCAGTGTGGAATCCGGTCACGCAACATTTTGGGGCGGCAGCCCCGGTCTTTGGCACCGTTGTCAGCAGTGCGCTGGCGCTGATTGTGGCCGTGCCGCTGGCATTTGGCACGGCCTTCTGGCTTACAGCACTTGCCCCGCCTGCCGCAGCAGCGGTTATTGGCATGGCGGTGCAGCTTCTGGCGGCTGTTCCCTCCATTATTTTTGGCATGTGGGGCTTTTTTGTGGTGGTGCCGGTCGTGGCGCATTACGTGCAGCCTGCGGCCCGCCAGTTTTTGGGGCATGTGCCCGGCCTGTCCGCCCTTGTGGCGGGGGCACCGTTTGGTACGGGTCTGTTTACCGCAGCGCTTATTCTGGCGGTTATGATTACCCCGTCCATTACCGCCGTCATGCGCGATGTGTTCCTGTCCATGCCTGCCGTCCTGCGGGAGAGCGGGTATGGCCTTGGCGCCACCCGGTGGGAGGTCATGCGCCATGTGGTGCTGCCATGGTCCCGCCAGGGGGTTGTTGGGGGTATTGTGCTGGGTATGGGCCGCGCCATGGGTGAGACCATGGCCGTTACCTTTGTTATTGGTGATAGCAACCACATTGGCTGGTCGCTGTTTGCACCGGCCAACACCATTGCGTCCCTGATTGCCCTCGAATTCCCCGAAAGTCCGGCAGGGAGCCTCAAGCTTGCCTCCCTTATGGCGCTGGGTGCCATTCTGATGGCCATATCCTTTGTAACACTCTGGTTCTCCCGCTGGCTGCTGGCCCGTGGCGAACAGGCAGCAGGACGTTAAGGATGAAGGCGAACAATACCCTTATGCGGGCGGACCGTTCCGCATCGCTGCTGTGGCGCCGCCACCTGTGCGACCGGCTTGCCACCGTACTGAGCTGGCTTGGGATGCTTATTGTGGTGTTCATGCTTGGCTCCATTCTGTGGACCCTGTTCAAAAACGGTCTGGCGGGGCTGAGCGTGCACCTGTTCACCATGTCCATGGCGGCTCCGGGGCAGCCGGGTGGGTTGGCCAATGCCATTGTGGGCAGCATTATCCAGACCGGCCTTGCCATTCTGATCGGTGCACCAGCCGGGCTGATGACGGGCATCTATCTGGCGGAATATGGCACAACCAGCCGCATGGCCCGCACCGTACGCTTTGTATCGGACATGCTGCTATCCGCCCCATCCATTCTGATCGGCCTGTTTATTTACATGATGCTGGTGGTGCCGTTCGGGCACTTTTCCGGCCTGTCGGGCGCTGTGGCGCTGGCTATTCTGGCCATGCCCATTGTGGTCCGCACCACGGAGGACATGCTGCGCCTTGTTCCCGTTGCCATGCGCGAGGCGGGCATTGCACTGGGCGCGCCCAAATGGCGGGTTATCCTGTTTATCTGCCTCCGCGCCGTGCGGGCTGGCATTATGACCGGTGTGCTGCTGGCCGTGGCCCGCGTTGCGGGGGAGACTGCACCCCTGCTGTTTACCTCCCTGGGCAATTCCGAATGGTCGCTTGACCTTGGTCGCCCCATGGCCAGCCTGCCTGTCGCTATCTACCAGTATGCCGGTTCCGCTTATCAGGACTGGATGCAGCAGGCATGGACCGGCGCGCTGCTGGTTACTCTGGGTGTGCTTATCATCAATATTGTAGTGCGGGTCGGAACCCGCGGAGGACGGTCATGAGCGTAGAGGTTCCCGTAAAGACGGCAGGCATGACCCAACCGTTGGACACCGCCGCTCCCAGCAGGGATGCACACCCCGTGGCCATGCAGGTCAAAGGGCTGAACTTCTATTATGGTACGTCCCACGCCCTGCATGACATCTCGCTCGATTTTCCCGAGCGGAGCGTTACAGGCATGATCGGGCCATCGGGTTGTGGCAAATCCACCCTGCTGCGTGTGCTCAACCGGATGTACGACCTGTACCCCGGCCAGCGCGCAACCGGCGAGGTCATTTTTGACCGGCAGAATATCCTTAACGCCGGGGTGGACCTGAACGTCCTGCGTTCGCGCATTGGCATGGTGTTCCAAAAGCCAACGCCGTTCCCCATGTCCATCTACGATAACATCGCCTTTGGCATTCGCCTGCACGAGCGCGTATCCCGCTCGGAAATGGATGGACGGGTGGAAGATGCCCTGCGCCGTGTGGCCCTGTGGCCAGAGGTGCAGGACCGGCTGAGTGCTTCCGCCACGGCCCTGTCGGGTGGTCAGCAGCAGCGCCTGTGCATTGCCCGCACCATTGCCGTGCGCCCGGAAGTGATTTTGCTGGATGAGCCGACAAGTGCGCTCGACCCGGTCTCCACCGCCCGGATTGAGGAACTGCTGGATGAACTCAAGACCGAGTTCACCATCGCCATTGTCACGCATAACATGCAGCAGGCTGCCCGCTGCGCCGATCAGGTGGCGTTTTTCTATATGGGGCGGCTGATCGAAGTGGACAGCACCGCCCGCATGTTCACCACCCCGCGTGAGCAGCAGACGCAGGACTACATTACAGGCCGGTTTGGCTAACGGCCATTAGGGTAAGGCACGGAGGAAAGCGTTATGGGCAACGAACCCGCACATACCATTACCCGCTACGATCAGGAGCTTGATCGCCTGCGTGGCATTGTGGCGCGCATGGGTGGCTTGGTGGAGCGGCAGACCGCTCAGGCCATTGCCGCCGTGGTGAACCAGAATGAAGAAGCCGCTCTGGAACCCCCCGAGCTGGACCCCGAAGTTGATGCGCTTGAGCGCGAGGCGGAAATGCTGGCTATTCGCATTCTGGCCCTGCGCGCACCCATGGCGGTTGACCTGCGTGTGATTGTGGCCGTGCTCAAGATGAGCGGCGACCTTGAGCGTATCGGGGATTATGCCTCTTCCATTGCGCGCCGTGCCGCCAAGGTGGAGGTGCTGGATGGCGCACTCTCCTTTAGCGCCCTGCGGGCCATGGCCCGTCTGGTGCAGGAAAACCTGCATATGGCCGTGGAATCCATGGTCGAGAACGATGCCGAACGCGCGCAGGAAGTATGGAAGGCCGATACAGCGGTAGATGAGCTGTATACCACCATGTTCCGTGAGTTGGTGACCTATATGATGGAAGACCCCCGCAAGATCGGGCCGTGCATCCACCTGCTGTTCGTGGCCAAAAACCTTGAACGGATCGGGGACCACGCCACCAACATTGCCGAGCGTGTGTACTACGCCGTTACGGGGGAAATGCTGCCATCCGTGCGTCCGCGCGGTGGGGCTGCCCGCACCAACATCGAACAACCCGAATAAGCGCCACACGTCTGGCGCGCAGGCGGGCACTCTGGCTATGGCAGCCGGGGTGCCCGTTTTTGTTTGTGGGCTGTTAGTGCGCCTGTACGGTCAGCCCGATTTTCTGGGCCAGTTCCGGCATGGAGGCCAGATTGCCCAGCGTTGCCGCCACCATCATCAAAGGCATGGGTTGGGTGGGTTTGACGCCAATGCTCAGGGTCTGTTTGCCCGGATTGGCCAGCCAGTGGAAGAAGCTGGCAAAAGCCGGATTCTGCGCTGTGGCGGACTGGGACTGCACATAGGCCAGAAAATCCTGTGGCGGCAGGCCACGGGCGGTGGCAATGGCGTTCAGGGCTTTGGGCACCAGACCGTGGTCAAGGTAGTTCATGGTCATGGAGATGACCTGCATTTCCGCATTGCTGCCGTTCAGCATGGAGGCGGAGGCCGCCTGCCCGAACTCACCATTAATATGCAGCCGCCCCATGTTGGCGGAGTCGATGCTGAAGGTCTCCACGTGGAGTGCGCCGGTTTTAAGTGTATGTGTGTCGTTCAGGACCACATTGCCCACAAAACGGTCATACCCAAGGGAGGGCAGCCAGCCCAGATTGGGTACATCGGGCCAGAGTTCCAGCCCCTGAATGCTGGAGACTTCCTGCTCCGTGGCATCGGTACGGTTTGCGTGGGACAGAATGCGCCTAGCGTGCATAAGCGGCGTTGTGCCGTCTATGCTCAACTGGTCAATAGTAATGTCGCGCGTGGTAGGCTGGGCTGTGTAGGGCGCGCCGGTGGACAGGGTTTTGTACAGGTCTGCAAGGGCCACGCCATCCACCACAACGGAGTCGGCCTTAACATGGCGTGGTGGCGCCACATCGGTTGAGAGCTGGACTTTGCTGGCTTGCAGGTGCGAGGTTTCGTGCGCACCAAAATTGTCCATGCTGGCCGTCTCGGCCGACAGATCCGACTGTAAGGAGCTGACAAACCCGTGCAGTCCGGTCGCCTGAGCGTGTTCTATGCTCAGGGTCTGCACACCGGGGGTTGCGGGGTCTTCCGCCTTGGTGGGCAGGGCCAGATTGTCCATTTCCACCGTTTTCAGGTGCAGGCTGCCTGCGGGGTCCGCGAGCTGGAAATTGCGGAAGGTCAGGTGGTGAATCCGCGTTACGTCAGAATCCTGCGTATCGGGCTTGGTCAGTTCGGCCTCGTCCGCCGTAATGGTTTCCGGCCCTTGGCGGAAGACCAGCCCGTTAAAGCGCACGCTCCGCCCCAGCAGGCCCGGCCTTGCGCGGGTATAGGTAAAGGAGACATCCGGCCCCAGCGCCTGCTTGAACCGTTCAATCCCCTTGTCCAGCATGACACGTTCCGCGTGGTGGGCGCCAAACCAAGCAATACCGCCCAGAATGGCAATGCCGGAAGCCGTGACCAGAATATTCTTCTTCACCCGTTGGAAGTCCTGCTGTTTTTACTACAGACACCAGCTTTAGTGCATGAGGCGGAGGCGGGCAAGCCGGGGTACGGTAACATGTTACCTAGAGAAAACTGCCTGAAAATACGGTCATTAACTGCAATAACTCTTGACGGCCCGTGCGCCACCCATCATAACGCGCCATCAATACGTAACTGTTCTCATATGGAATCAGTGTCATGAAGACCACCCTCTCGCTGAAGCCCGCGGAGGTGACGAAGAACTGGATCCTGATCGATGCCGAAGGTCTCGCTCTGGGTCGTCTCGCCGTCATCATCGCCACGCGCCTGCGCGGCAAGCACAAGCCTCAGTTCACACCGCACGTTGACTGCGGTGACCACGTTGTTGTCATCAACGCCGAAAAAGTGGCGCTGACCGGCAACAAGGCGGATCAGAAGCTCTTTCATTACCACACCGGCTATGCTGGCGGTATCAAGACCCGTACGGTCGCCCAGCGTCTGAACGGCAAGCACCCCGGCCATCTGGTCGAAAAAGCAGTTGAACGCATGATCACGCGTGGTCCGCTCCAGCGTGAGCAGATGCGCAACCTGCATGTGTATGCTGGCGCTGAACACCCCCACGGTGGTCAGACCCCCCAGGTGCTTGACGTTGCGGCGCTGAACCGCAAAAACGTCGTTATCACGCAGAAGGGCTGAGATCATGTCTGAAACTCAGGAACGTACAGGCACACTGGCCGATCTCAAGGGTGTTGCACCTGTTCTGGCCGATTCTGCTCCGGTTTACGAAGCCAAGCGTGACGCACAGGGGCGCTCCTACGCCACTGGTCGCCGTAAGGATGCCGTGGCCCGCGTCTGGATCAAGCCGGGTAAAGGTGAAGTCACCGTTAACGGCCGTCCGGTTGTTCAGTATTTCGCACGCCCCGTGCTGCGTATGCTGCTGACCCAGCCTTTCCTTGTGTCCGACCGTTACAACCAGTTCGATGTGGTCTGCACCGTAACCGGTGGTGGTCTGTCCGGTCAGGCTGGTGCGGTTCGTCACGGTATCAGCCGTGCGCTGACCCACTACGAACCGGAACTGCGCAGCATCCTCAAGGCTGCTGGCTTCCTGACCCGCGATTCGCGTCAGGTTGAACGTAAAAAGTACGGTCGCGCAAAAGCACGTCGTTCCTTCCAGTTCAGCAAGCGCTGATCTGGCTGGAAGAACGGTTTTTCGTTCGGCAGGCGGGCGGGGGGACTATGGTCCTCCCGCCCGTTTTGCGTTTGGGGCCGGTTTGGCTCCATGTGCCGTGGCTGTGTGCCGGGGCCGTGGGCCTCCACAGGGGGGCATGTTGCTAAGGCACACGCCCCGCTACGTAGCCGGGGCGTGTGCTGTGTTTATGGTTGGTCAGGGGGTCAGGAAGGTCCGTACATCGTGTGCGAGGGCTGCACGGCTGTCTGGCCGGGTGTAAAGCATGTGCCCACCGGGGTACACATGCAGGCCAATGCGGTTCCGCCCCACAGGAATATGCTCCGCCACCCAGCGGGAGGAGGCATACGGGCAGACCAGATCATACGCACCATTGGCAATAAACACCCGCAGGGTGGGGTTAAGGGCCAACAGGCGGCGCAGGGTTGGTATGGGCCGCACAAGGGGTGCGTTTGTATCGCGGTAATCCCATGCCTGACTAATGGCGTAGTTGAGCAGGTTGTAGCTCAGTTCTGTCTGGTAGCGCAGTTCTGTGGCGGCGTAGTGTTCAAAGGCGCTGCCATAGGCATGGCCAAACCCGTCCAGCGTGGGTTCGGGGCTTTCCGCGTTGTCCACTCCTTCGGGGAAGGGGTCTGCAATGGAGAGCGTTGCATCATACAGCGAATACAGGTGGCCATCGCGGCTGCGTATATCGTGTGCTTCCGGCCGGGGAATGCCGCGCTGTTTGGCAATAATGTCCTGCTCAATGCCGGTATGGCTGGCTACGGCCTCGTAAAAATCATCTGCGGCTTCTCCCGTGGGCGGGGTGCCTGCCAGTGTGCTCAGGTATGGCCCCACGGCGTACTGGTACGCCTTGTCCAGATGCTGGGTCATGGTTTCAGGCGTAAGCTTGTGCTGGAGCGCCAGATTGGCGGCCTCGAGCGATGGCAGCACAAAGGCATCGGCCAGAATGTCGTTCTCCGTATCCAGCAGGGTCATGTCCAGCGCGGGGGAGATCATGACAATACCATTGAGCAGAATGTGCTGGTCCTCGGCCAGTGCGCTGGCAACCTCTATGGCGCGCAGGCCACCATAACTTTCCCCCGCCAGATAGCGGGGGGAGATCATGCGTTTGTTGGCATTGGCCCAGAGCTGAATGGCCTTGGCAAAGGTTTTGGCATCCTGCCGCACACCGTAAAACTGCTTGTCCGCCTGTTTGGGGTCAACCGGAACAGACCAGCCCGTACCCGGTGCATCCAGAAAAACCAGATCAGCCGCAGCTAACCAGCTTTCAGGGTTGGGTTTGATCTGGGCATTTGCGCCATCGGCAGGGTTGCCGGTGGGGAAGTCGAGCATAACCGGCCCGGCAGCACCAAGGTGCAGGTATGCTGTTCCCGCACCCGGGCCGCCGTTAAAAAAATACACCACGGGCCTGTGTGCCGGGTCCGCACCATCGCGCGTGTAGGCGGTGTAGAACATGCGGGCGGTGGGTTTGCCTGCATCATCGCGCAGGGTCAGCGTGCCAGCGGTGGCGGTGTAGGTCATTTTTTGCCCGCCAAAGGTGCCGCTGTGGTGGGTTACGGAATCCTTGGGGAGCAGGGCTGCTGCATCATGGAAGGTTTCTGCCTCGCTGGAGGGCTGCTGTGCCTGCGGTGTGGTCTCGGCTTTGGTGGGGGCAGGTGCCGGGGCCGCCAGCGCGGACGTGGACAGGCATAACGCCAGACAAAGGGGTAAACCGGGCCACAGGCCAACACGTGCAGAGGTACGGTGGTGCGGTGCGGTGGGTGTTATCACGGTTTGGATCTTCCTTTGCAGGCCTTTGGTCGGGAGCCATGCTGGCTGTGCAAACGTGTTCCTGCAAGGGTGGGGTGGACTATTTTTTGCCTCAATCGCATGTCTTACAGATAACCGATGTTCGCGCCCTGTTGGGCGTGGGGCACAGGAAAGGAATATTTATGCTGTCTATTCGGAAAATTGCGCTTCTTGGTCTGCCATTGATGACACTGGCTGGCGGGGCCTCTGTTGCGCATGCCGATCCATGCCTGTCCCTGACGGGCTGCCTTGAGCAGGATGCCAAAAGCCAGTTGGATTCGGCCAAGAGTTCCGTCAAAAATACGGGGAGCCAGTTTACCTCCGGTATGCGCGATCAGGCCAAACAGCGCTGGAACAATGCAACCGAAGCCGAGCGGGAAAAACTGCTGGCCAAAGGGGGCGCGCTGACCAGCCAGGGTGCCAATGCCACGGAAAAACTGAACAACGCGGAAAAAACCGTCAAGGATCGCTGGAACAACGCCAGCCAGACCGAGCGTGAAAAAATTCTGGCCCAGCGCGACAAGCTGACCAACGCGACCAATAGCGTGAGCAATGCGGAAAAAAATGCCAAGGACCGTTGGAACAATGCGTCCGAAAGCACAAAAAACGCATGGAAGAGCCAGAAGGACCGCGTAAAATCTGACCTTAAGGACGCCACTTCCGTACCGTCCCTGCCTTCCCTGTAAGGCTGGCAAGGCCGCTCAGGCTTCGGCGCTGGGCATAAAAAAAGGCTGCTCCATAGAATGGGGCAGCCTTTTTTGTATCAACCCGCCACGCAATCCGCAGCGGCGGGGGAGAGGGAAGAGTTACTTCCGCTTGCGTGAGGAGGCACCGCTTTTGCCAGCTGGTGGGCCTTTGCGTTCAAAGTTGGCACGCCCTTTGGAGGGGCCACGGCGTTCGCCAAAGGGGCGGCCACCCCCTGCACCGGGCGGACCCTTGCGGGGTGCTGCTGCGGGTTCGACCGTCATTTCATCCGCATCGGCGGCAGCGGCGCAGGCGGCAAAGCGTTCAGCCTTGTCCTGTGCAATTTCCACCAACGTATGGTCATTCACAATGCGGATTGCGCCGATGTCCTGCTTTTTAATGCCCCCAAGGCGGCACAGCACAGGCACCAGCCATTTGGGGTCGGCCCGGTCTGCACGACCAACAGACAGGCGGAACCAGCTCCCGTTCATTTCTGGTGCGCGTTCGCGGGGTTCACGCGGGGGAGCGTTTTCGTCCCGTGGGCCACGGCTGCGGGTGGCATCGGGGGTAATAACGCGTAGCTGGGCGGGTTCGGGCAGGCTTTTGCGCCACAGGCCCACAAGGGCGGTCGCCAGCTGCTCTGGCGTATGCTCCGTGACCAGCCGCTCGGTCAGAGCCTTGATGTTTTCGTTCTCTGACGGGGGGAGGGACAGAAAGTGCGCCCCAAGCAGGCGTTCTGCATCGGCTTCGGCAATGGCCTGCGGTGTGGGTGCGCCACTCCATTCTGCCGTAACTTTGGCGGCCTGCAGCAGACGTTCGGCCAGACGGCGGCGTGAGGGCGGGACTAGCAGAACGCAGGTGCCCTTTTTGCCCGCACGGCCCGTACGGCCGGAGCGGTGCAGCAGCGTGGCCGGGTTGGAGGGCAGGCTGGCATGGATGACCAGCCCAAGGTCTGGAATATCAATCCCACGTGCGGCTACGTCGGTGGCAACGCATACGCGGGCCTGACCATGGCGCAGGCTCTCAATGGCGCGGGTCCGTTCGTTCTGGCCCAGATCGCCAGAAATGGCGACGGAGGCAAAGCCCCGTTCGGTCAGAATGCTCTGGAGCTGGCGCACTGCCTCACGCGTGTGGCAGAACACAATGGCGGACGGGGCCTCAATCAGGCGCAGCACGTTTACTACGGCGCGGGCCATATCGCCCTGATCTACCAGAACGCCACGGTAGGTAATGTCGGTATGGGCGGTGTTGGTGCCGACCGTATCCACCCGCAGGGCATCATGCTGGTAGCGCTTGGCCAGACCGGCAATTTCCCGCGCAATGGTGGCGGAGAACAGCAGGGTCCGGCGGTCCTTGGGGGTGGCGTCCAGCAGGGTTTCCAGCTCATCACGGAACCCGAGGTCCAGCATTTCGTCCGCTTCATCCAGCACGGCGGCTTTCAGGTGGGACAGGTCGAGGTTGCCCCGTTTGAGGTGGTCGCACAGCCGGCCGGGCGTGCCCACCACAATGTGGCAGCCAGCGGACAGGTGGCGTGCTTCCGTGCGGGGTTCCATGCCCCCTACGCAGGAGACAATGCGCGCGCCGGTCTTGGCATACAGCCATTCCAGTTCGCTGCGGACCTGTAGGGCCAGCTCACGCGTGGGGGCAATAACCAGCGCCAGCGGTGCGCCAGCAGGGGGGCAGCGCTCCGCATCATTCAGCAGCGTATCGGCAAGGGAGAGGCCAAAGGCAACAGTCTTGCCCGACCCAGTGCGGGCGGAAACAAGCAGGTCACGGCCTTTGGCATCATCGGCCAGAATAGCGGCCTGAACGGCGGTCGGGGCTTCAAACCCGCGCGCGGCCAGAGCTTGGGCGAGCGGTGCAGGGGCGTTTTGAAAAGGCATATAAGTGAGGTCCAGACAAACAGGCATGAAAGAGGGGGAATAAAGCGTCCTGTCCGGAAAGACCTCTCTCTTGTGTCGGGGCTAAGTGCTGCTGACCCGCAGCACCCCGGCAACGTGTAAAAGACATCCTTACTGGAAGGGTAGGTAACGGAAATCCATAAAGAGTTCGCTCAGGCTGGTGTCTGGCGCGCCACCGTTGCCATCCCACGCATGAATGCGGGAATAAGCAAGCTGCACACCAGCTTCCACCGTACCGTAACGGCCTTTAAGGAAGCGATACCACGCTCCGACTGTGGCTTCCATAACACTATGGATGTTACTGCCAGCCGCACAATTACCACTCAGCTCGGTATAGCATCCCGTATTGTTGTAGGCGGGGTTGCCATAACCATAGGCTTGACCACCTTCCGAGAAGTAGCTGCGACCGGCCTGTTGGTAGCCAAAATAGCCATACACGTCAATGAGCGGGTTGGGGTGGGCAATAATTCCTGCTGTTCCCTGCAAGGAAAAGAGCGGCGAGGGTGCGCCATTGGACTTGAGCGTGGCATCGGGCAACAGTACGGACCCGTAGCGGCCAATGCCGTAACCTGCCAGCCCGGCCAGCCGGACTTCCACCTTGTGCGGAATAACCGGCAGAATCATGGACCCGCCACCCCCACCACCCACGGCCGTGTGGTTTTTGCCCCCACCAAGGGTGGAGACCCGGTCATGCGGGAAGTGGAGAATCCCTTCCACTTCGTAATGGCCCCAGTGCGGGTCCCATGCGATCTTGCCAATGACGTCGGGGGCGATCTCGTTGGGGAACAGGGCGTTGTTGGTCAGGCCCGTACCATCGGAGCCAACGGTTACCGTCTGCCCTGTGGGCAGCACAACCTGCCCGTCCGAGCTGCCAGCGGTAAAATTGTTCAGGCTGTAAAGCGTTGCCGAATTTTCAATCGACAGGCCGGTCCACAGGCGGTGGTTGAGGAAGTCCTTAACAAACCGGAACTGCAACTGCCGCGACCACGTCTGCCCTGCCAGCATGGAGGATTCTATGGTTTCGGGCAGGCTTTCCTGTCGGGGGATAATCCCTACGCGACCGGGGGTCAGCATACTCCACGCCTGCCCGGCAAGGAAATGGAAGTTCTCCTTGCTGTTATCGTAGGCAAGGTAGGCCTGCCGCAGGCGGAAGGCGTAGCTGTTGCTCTCGTAAGCATCGGTGGTGGCCGCCCCGGCCCCAAAGTCCATTTCAAACACGCCGGAAATGGTGGAGTACTTGTCCACATTCCCGCGCGCCATGAGCGAGAGGCGGCTGTAACGGGCACTGCCGTCAAAATTGTCGGTATGGTAACGCGGTTCGTTCTTGAACGGCGTTGCCTGCCAGAAGTTGAAGGTGCCGCTGGCGGTGTGGCGGTTGGCCTCCACGGCGGAGGCATCAATAAACCCACCCAGAATAAGGGTGACCGGCCCCATATGGAACACGCCATGGTCACCCAGAGCGCCAGCAGCCTGCGCGCCCGCCGTCTCCCGCGAGTGGGGGCCGACGCCGTTTTCCGCCAGGCGGGAGATCACGTCTTCCGCACGGTGGCCAACCACGGATTCCACGGTTGGGGTGTCTTCCATACCGCTAAAGCTGGGCTGGGCATCCGGGCCGGTGGCGCGCAGGTGCCCGTTGCCGCCAAAGTGGGCCGGGCGGGTGTTATTGGCTTCTTCGCCATGCTCGGCGGAGGCTACGGCAATGCCTGCCTCGTGGTCGGCAGCTTCCAGACTGGCAATCTGGTGTGCCCCGCCTGCACCGTGGTGGGCGGCGGCATTACCCGCGTGGGCTACGGTGCGGTGTGCGGCAATCTGTTTTTGCACGCTTACAAGCGCTTTTTGCAGGGCGCGTTGTTCGGACTGAATGCGCGAGATCTGCTGTTCCAGCGCATCGAGCGATGCGTCGTCCCCGGCGGCAAGGGCTGGTGTGCTCAGGCACAGCAGCAGCGGGCCTGTGGCCAGCGCCGTACCCATGCAAAGGCCGGTTGTGCAGTGCGCCCAAGAGGCGTGCAGGGACTTAAAGATGCGCATGCTCTCTTCATTTTCTGGCAAGTGTTACGCGGGAACCTGCCCGATCAGAACCATTTTAGGACCCCTTTAGTAAAGAGAGACATGCTTAAAAAATAATTTCAGAACAAAGACGCTTGCCGTTAAAGTAAGGCGAAATAATTTTTTACAATTACAGAGCATAGGGAGCTGCCACTCTTCATGGCCAGAATGATTCACAGCATGTTGCGGGTGCTGGATGAGCAGAAATCGGTCGCGTTTTATGCGGATACGCTGGGCATTGTGCCTGTTGGCCGCTTTGAGTTCGAGAGTTTTACACTGGTCTATCTGGCCAATGACGAGCAGAGCTTTGAACTGGAGCTGACCATAAACCACGGTCGTACCGAACCTTACGCACAGGGCGATGGGTATGGGCATCTGGCGGTTTCCGTAGCGGATGTTGTGGCCGAACATGCCCGTATGCAGGCGGCAGGCCACCCGGTAACTGCGGTGAAAACCCTGCAACATGAGGGCACGGTGGTCGGGCAGTTTTTCTTTCTGACTGACCCGGACGGGTATAAGATTGAAGTCCTCCAGCGTGGCGCACCCGGCCGCTTTGTTTAATAACATCTGAGCGGGACAGGGGATGGCTCGCCATGCTATGGGCATGGGGGCCATGTACGCGCAGCCGCCCCAGTGGGTGGGGGCATGGCATCCCTGTCTGAATTGGCATATAAGGCGCGCAATGCTGACCTCTTTCCATAAAATGCACGGTTTGGGGAATGACTTTGTCATCCTCGACGAGCGGCCTGCTCACCTGCCCCTGACCCCTACCCGCATTGCGGCTCTGGCGCACCGGCGGCGCGGTATTGGCTGCGACCAGCTTGTAACCCTGCGCCCTGCCTGCGCGCCGGGGGCCGATGTGTTTGTGCGCTTTTTTAACCCTGATGGGTCAGAGGCAGGGGCCTGTGGCAATGCCTCGCGCTGTGTTGCGGACCTTGTGTGGCGGCAGACGGGCAACGCGGCCCCCGTGCTGCAAACCCGTGCGGGCCTGCTGCCAACCCGCAGGGAAGCCGATGGGCTGGTAACGGTGGATATGGGCGAACCCCGGACCAACTGGCAGGACGTGCCCTTGGCTACGGCGGTGGATACGCTGCACCTGCCTTTGCCGGGGGACCCGGCGGCGGTGTCCATGGGGAACCCGCACGCCACGTTTTTTGTGTCCGACTTTGCCATGCTGGCGCAGGGCAATGCGCTGGAACACGACCCCATTTTTCCCGACCGGGCCAACATCGGTTTTGCACGGATGGATACGCCAGAACACATGCGGCTCAAGGTGCATGAGCGCGGCGCGGGTGTGACCGAGGCGTGCGGCTCCGGGGCCTGTGCGGCCGTGGTCAATGCCGTGCGGCGCGGGCTTGCCGCGCGGAACTGTGTGGTGGAACTCGATGGTGGGGTGCTGCGCATTGTGTGGTCGGCCCAGACCAACCATGTGCTTATGACCGGCTCCGCCACCACAGCTTTTGAAGGGACGGTCGATCTGGCCGCCTATCCATCATGACCACCCGCCCCGAAATCCTGACCTTTGGCTGCCGCCTGAACACGTGGGAGAGCGAGGTCATGCGTGACCACGCGCAGGGCTTGGGTAACGTGATTATTGTTAACACCTGCGCGGTTACGGGGGAGGCGGAGCGTCAGGCCCGTCAGGCCATCCGCCGTGCCCACCGCCAGAACCCCGATGCCCGCATTGTGGTAACCGGCTGCGCAGCCCAGATCCACCCCGAAAACTGGACAAGCCTGCCCGGCGTAACCCGCGTTCTGGGGAACGAGGAAAAGCTGAAGGCCGAGAGCTGGTCCCCCGCAGCACTGGCCGAGCCTGTGGCCGTGTCCGACATTATGGCCGCCAAGGAAACAGCCGCCCATCTGGTCACGGAATTTGCAGGCCGCACCCGTGCGTTTGTGCAGGTGCAGCAGGGGTGCGACCACCGCTGTACCTTCTGCATTATTCCCTTCGGGCGTGGGCCTTCGCGCTCCGTGCCGGTGGGGGCCGTGGTGGAGCAGGTGCGGGCGCTGGTGCAGGCAGGCTACCGCGAGGTGGTGCTGACCGGGGTGGACATGACCTCCTGGGGGGCGGACCTGCCGGGTAAGCCTGTGCTGGGGCAGTTGTGCCGCCGGGTGCTGCGGCTGGTACCGGAACTGGAGCGGCTGCGCCTGTCCTCGGTCGATCCAGTGGAGATTGATGAGGATATCTGGCAACTGCTGGAGGCGGAACCACGGTTTATGCCGTACCTGCACCTGTCGTTGCAGGCCGGGTCGGACCTTATTCTCAAACGCATGAAGCGCCGCCACCTTGTGGCCGATGCCGCCAGTGTGGTGGCACGGGCCAGAAGTCTGCGGCCCGATATTGGCATTGGTGCGGATATTATTGCGGGCTTTCCCACTGAGGACGAAGCCCTGTTTGAGCAGACGCGGGCTTTTCTGGCCGATATGGCGTTGCCGTACCTGCATGTTTTTCCGTACAGCGAGCGTGAGGGCACGCCTGCCGCGCGGATGCGTGCGGTGCCCGTGCCCCAGCGCAAGGCGCGTGCGGCCAGCCTGCGGGCCGTAGGGGCGGTATCTGCTGCACGGTACTACGCAAGTCTGCTGGGCCAGCCCCAGCGCGTGCTGATGGAAACCCCCACAACAGGACATAGCGAGCAGTTTGCACCAGTCCGCCTGACCGGGGCCGAGGCCACGGTGGGGGATATTCTCTCTCTTCTGCCCGTTGCGGTGGAAGAGGGCGGACTGGTGGCGGAAAGGATCTAGAATGGCGCTTGGTTTTTTCTCCCGTCTCAAGCAGGGGCTTTCCCGTTCCACGCAAAAGCTGGGCGGCGGGCTTACGGGTATGTTTACCCGCCGCAAGCTGGATGATGCGGCGCTGGAGGAACTGGAGGACCTGCTGATCACGGCAGACCTTGGCCCCGGTGTGGCGGAAAAGGTGATCGAGGCTTTCCGTTCATCCCGCTTTGGAACAGAAGTAACGGATGAGGAAATCCGGATTGCACTGGCGGAGGAAATTGCCCGCATTCTGGAGCCGGTAGCCGTACCCTTTGCGCCAGACCCGGCCCATAAGCCGCATGTGGTGCTGGTGGTGGGGGTCAATGGTGTGGGCAAAACCACCACCATTGGCAAAATGGCCCGCTTTTTTTCCGAGCAGGGCAGCAAGGTCATGATGGTGGCGGGCGATACGTTCCGTGCCGCCGCCGTGGAGCAGCTCCAGATATGGGGCGAGCGCACGGGCTGCCCGGTTATTGCCGGGCCACCGGGGGCGGATGCTGCTGGTCTTGCCTATGAGGCGCTCAAACGCGGTAAAGCCGAAGGTGCGGACCTTCTGTTCGTGGATACGGCAGGCCGTTTGCACAACAAGTCGGCCCTTATGGAGGAGCTGGCAAAAATTATTCGCGTCATGCGCAAGTTTGACGAGACCGCGCCCCATTCGGTCCTGCTGGTGCTGGATGCCACAACAGGGCAGAATGCCGTGGAGCAGGTGCGGGTTTTTCGCGAACTTGTGAACGTGAGCGGGCTGGTGGTGACCAAACTGGACGGTTCGGCACGGGGCGGCATTGTTGTCGCACTGGCCGATGGTTTTGGCCTGCCCGTCCATGCCGTGGGTGTGGGGGAACAGGCCGAGGATCTCCGGCCTTTTTCCGCCATGGACTACGCGCGCGGGCTGGTTGGCCTGCCCGGAATAGAGTGATCAGCGGGGTGGCGTACCTGCGACGGAGCAATATTTTGGTCCTTAAGCCTGCTAAGGTTTCTTGACAGGATATGGCAGCCCCGTTAGCAAGCGCCTGCACCCCCTTGGGAGGTGCGAGGTATGCGTGAGGAAAAAAGCGATTCCTTTGACGCCAGATTGAAGTCGGCAGAACGCCGGTACGGTCTGGTCAAGGAGGAAAAACCACCCGTTGATGCAGGGATAGAGGCCGACAGGTCGCTCGCAGCATTGGCGTTCAGAGCCGGGACAGAAATGCTCGCGGGGCTGATTGTGGGGGTTGGCATAGGGTGGGGGCTGGATCACTGGCTCCATACCCGGGCGCTGTTCCTTGTGATCTTCGCACTTTTGGGTGGGAGCGCCGGAGTGCTGAACGTTTGGCGTCTGGTCAGGACGATGGACGTAAAGTAAGAAGCTGAAAACCCGATAGTCGATTCGGGGTGAGGTCTAGGAGAGCGGTTGTGGCGGGCGGTTCCAGCATTAACGTACTTGAACAGTTTGAGCTCCACCCCGTTCTTGGCGGGCTGGGCGAGGCTCTGCGCTTCAGCCAGTCACCGCTGTACATGATCGCGGCTGTCTGTCTGGTTCTGGCGTTCCTGTATTTTGGTATGCGCCCTGCGGCAGTTGTGCCCGGTCGCCTCCAGGCCGCAGCAGAAGTCTGCTACGAATTCATTCATAACATGGCGGTGGATACAATCGGACCGGAAGGCGCTGCGTTCTTCCCGTTCATCTTCACCCTGTTCTTCTTCATTCTGGCGGGGAACTACATCGGGCTTCTGCCTTTCTCCTTCACCTTTACCAGCCATATTGCTGTCACCTTCGCCATGGCGTTCATGGTGTTCCTGCTGACGGTTGTGGTTTCGCTCAAGGTGCAGGGGCTGCGGTTTTTTGCACACTTCATGCCGGATGGTGCCAGCCCTTTTCTGGCGCCCCTGCTGATCCCGATTGAGATTCTCTCGTTCCTCTCCCGCCCTGTGAGCCTGTCTATCCGACTGTTCGCCAACATGGTGGCCGGACACGTCATGTTCGATATTTTCGCAAGCTTTGTCATCATGCTCGCCGGGTTTGGCGTCGTGGGTGACGTGTTTGCGATCGGGCCCATCGCCATTAACGTGGCGCTTATGGCTCTTGAGTTGCTTGTTGGGGTGTTGCAGGCCTATGTGTTTGCAATCCTGACGTGCATCTACCTGCGGGAGGCCGTGGCTCACTGAGCTGCTTTGCCCGTTTCGTTTGAAACTGTCTTGAAACAAGGAAGTGACTGATATGGACATCGCTGCAGCCCGGGAAATCGGTGCAGGTATCGCCGTTATCGCCCTCGCCGGCGTTGGTATCGGCCTCGGCAACATCTTCTCCACGCTGGTCAGCAGCATCGCTCGCAACCCGGCGGCTCGCCCGCACGTGTTTGGTCTGGGCATGCTCGGCTTTGCGCTGACAGAAGCTATCGCCCTGTTCGCGCTGCTGATCGCATTCCTGATCCTCTTCGTCTGAGATCGGGAAAATAAGAGGAGACATTCCTGTGGGTGTGATTACGAAGACAGTTCGTGCCGGACTGCTTGCAACGGTTTGCGGCGTTTCTTTGCTGGCCGTTTCGGCACCTGGTGCATACGCCACGGGAATGCCTCAGCTTGACTTTGCCAACCCGCTTGTGACCGGTCAGGTCATGTGGGGGGCAATTATTTTCTTCATCTTCTATCTTGTTCTCAGCAAAGCCATGCTGCCGGGCGTTGCCCGCGTTCTGCATGACCGTAGCCAGCGTATTACAGGTGACCTTGACGTTGCCCGGTCCGCTAAACAGGATGCTGATAAAGCCGTAGCCGAACTCCAGCAGGCCCGCAAAGATGCCATGGCAGAAGCCCAGGCGCATCTTCAGAAGGTTCTGGACGAGGAACACCGTGCGGCAGAGCAGCAGATGCAGGAAATTAACGCACGTCTGGCGTCTGAAATAGCAGAAGCCGAAAAGAATGTTGCGGCAGAAAAAGCACGTGCCTTGAGCGCGCTTAAAGAAATTGCGGCCGATACCACACAGGCGCTGGTGCAGCGACTGACTGGTGTTGTGCCAGACGCACAGCTTGTTGCCCGGAATGTTGAAAGCGCTTCAGCGCAACGCAGCATCTGATCCGTTCTCAGGGGAATTTTGGTCATGACTGACATTTTTCACGTAGCGGGTTTCTGGGTCGCTGTCTCCTTTGTTCTGTTCTTTGTTCTGGCTGGCAAAAAACTGTGGACGCCTATCGCGGCCATTCTGGATAACCGTGCCAATCTGATCCGCGAAGAACTGGACGAGGCCGCCCGCCTGCGCCGCGAAGCCGAGCAGATGCTTGAGGACGCAACGCGTGAGCGTGAGCAGGCACTGGCGGAAGCCAAGTCTCTGGTTGAACAGTCCCGCATTAAAGCGGACGAAATGGCCAAGCAGGCCCGTGCCGAAGCCGAAGCCGCCGTGCGCCGCCACGAACAGATGGCCCGTGACCGGATTGCAGCGGTCGAGCGTGCAGCCGTTAAGGAAGTACGCCAGCTTGCTATTGATGTGGCGGTCACCGCTGCACACAGCATTATCCCGCAGACCATTGATGAGCAGAAAGCGTCTGCTCTGGTCGATCAGGCTCTGGCAGACCTGCCTGCGGCATTCTCCCGTCAGGCAGCTTAAGTCCATCTCCCTTCAGGGTTCATATGTATGAC
The DNA here is from genome assembly GCF_000964225.1 of Acetobacter syzygii. Lineage (GTDB taxonomy): Bacteria > Pseudomonadota > Alphaproteobacteria > Acetobacterales > Acetobacteraceae > Acetobacter > Acetobacter syzygii. The sequence continues at coordinate 71,867 of NZ_BAMZ01000008.1, forward strand.
ACACACGGTGCAAACCTCTGTGTCGCAGGTTAACGATGTTCAGCCCGTGCTGAGCATCGTTATTGCTGTTCTGGATGAGCAGGATAATCTGCCACAGGTCTGCCGCGAACTGGCGGAAGCCTGCCAGAGCCTGCCTGCAACGGAAGTGGTGTTTGTAAACGACGGCAGTCGGGACAACACTGTGGCCGTTCTGCGCCAGTTGCGCCGCGACTGCCTGCCCAATTTGCGCATTCTCTCGCACGATCGGTGCTGCGGTAAGTCAGCAGGACTGCGGACCGGCATTACAGCAGCCAGAGGCCAGTGGATTGCCACCATTGATGGGGATGGGCAGGACGACCCGCGTGAGCTGATCAAACTGCTGGAACTGGCACGGACCAGCAAAGGGACACCCCCGCTGGTGGTGGGGGTGCGGGCCAAACGCAAGGATGGCTGGTCCCGCCGGTTTGCCACGCGTTTTGCCAATGGCCTGCGGCAGCGGCTTTTGCAGGACCACTGCCCGGATACAGGGGCCCCGATTAAAATTTTTCAGCGGGAGGACTTTTTGCGCCTGCCGCAGTTTGAAGGGCTGCATCGGTTTTTGCCCGCGCTGTTTGCCTCGTATGGGGTGCCCTTGGTCTGCCATCCGGTCTCGCACAGGGCCAGGTTGCACGGGCAGTCCAAATATACCAATTTTAACCGGGCCGTGGTTGGGGTCCGGGACCTGCTGGGCGTCATGTGGCTGCGCAACCGCACCCGACTGCCCAAAATGGTTGATGAATGCTAAGGCTGGACCGCGGAACTCACACCCTGCCATGGCGCGTACTGGTGCTGATTGGGTTGGCCGCTTTTGTGCTGTTCCTGCCCGGTCGCATGGCGACCCCTCCATTTGACCGGGATGAACCCCGCTACATGGAAGCATCGGCCCAGATGCTGGAGACGCACAATTTTATTGATGTGCGTTTTCAGGACAAGCCACGCTACCTTCAGCCCGCCGGGATTTACTGGCTGGAAGCCATGGCCGTTAAGGCTGTGGGCATGGAATATGCCCGGACGGTATGGCCCTACCGTATTCCCTCCCTCCTCGCCATGACTGCCGCCGTCGTGCTGACAGCGGTTATGGGTGCCAGCCTGTTTGGCCCTATGGCCGGTGTTGGGGCTGCGGTGCTGCTGATGGCCTCGGTTCTGGTTGCAGCGGAAAGCCGCATGGGCACGATTGATTCGTGCCTGTTGCTGAGTGTTCTGGTCGCGCAGTTTGCGCTGGTCCGTGCCTTGGGCGACCGGGCAGCGGAGCGCGTGACTCCCGTGGGTACGGCGGTGCTGTTCTGGGGGGCGGTTGGCTGCGGGCTTATGCTCAAAGGCCCGGTTGTGCTGATTCCATCGCTGGCTACACCGTTGGCTCTGGGCTGGCTGGAGCGGAATATGGACCTGTGGCGCAGGGTGCGGCCAGCATGGGGGTGGCTTATTGCCGCTGCTGTGGTGCTGCCCTGGTGCATTGCCATTGGCGTGGTCAGCCACGGGGATTTTTTCCGCCGTTCCGTGGGGGTGAATTTTCTGGGCAAGGTTGCATCCGGGCAGGAGGCACATGGCCTGCCGCCGGGTTACCACCTGCTTGTGTTTCTTATTGCGTTCTGGCCGGGGTCTTATTTTGCTGCCAGCGTGCTGCCGCAGGTCTGGCGGGAGCGGCGTACTCTGCCAGTGCGGTACCTGTTGTGCTGGATTGTGCCGCACTGGCTGGTGTTTGAGAGCATAGCCACCAAGCTGCCCCATTATGTACTGCCCACTTACCCGGCCATTGCCATACTGACTGCTGGCCTGCTGGCACAAAGCGGCACGGTCTGGCGGCATGGCCCCAACGCACGGTGGGGCCGGGTGCTGCTGGGGGTTTATGCCGTGCTGTGGTGCCTTGTTGGCTGTGCGCTGGCTGCTGCGGGAGCCATTCTGCTGTGGAAGCTGGAGCATCAGTTTTCCGTTCCAGCGCTGGTGCTGGCGGGGGGCGTGCTGCCTTTGGTGGGCCTTGCCATGTGGCAGATCTGGCGTGCCGAGCTATGTTATGCCGCATTGAGCAGTGCTGTTGCCGCGGCATTGCTTTACGTAGGGCTGTTTACGGTTGTGGTGCCGCAGCTCAGGAGCATCTGGCTGGCTCCCCGGTTGGTGGAGCTTGTGCAGGCCCATAAGCCCTGCGCGCAGACACAGGTTTATTCCGTCTCTTTTTCCGAACCCAGTCTGGTGTTCCTGATTGGCGGCAAGGTTGTGCTGACCGGGGCCGCACAGGCCGCACAGGCCATGCGTGACCACCCGGCCTGCACCGCAGCCCTTGTGGATGTACGTGAGCGTCAGGCATTTATGGACGCATTGGGCGCGGATGGGGCCAGGGCTGTCAGCCGTGGCACGGTGGCAGGGCTGAACTATTCCAATGGCCATGCCATGGCGATCAGCCTTTACACGCTGGACATGCCAGCGCCGGGGCAGGCGCACTAGCCATCCCTACCAACAGCCGGGTAGGGCAAAAAACAGCCCGCACTGTGCGGCCATGTCCTTGTGCCATACGTGCACGCCACCATGCAGCAGTATGGCAGAGGCTCTATCGGCCCGTGCCAGATATGAGATGATTATTTTTAAGGGAAAAAGTGGTGCCCGCTGACGGATTCGAACCATCGGCCCCATCATTACGAATGATGTGCTCTACCAACTGAGCTAAGCGGGCGCAGTCTCTGTGTGCGCAAGGCTGGTATCATGATCACCCACACCATGCAACACCCAATCAGTGGCTAAAGCGGGCTTTTCCGCTCCTGTAAGGGGCTGGAGCTGTTTTTTTGGCAGTTTTTACCCGATTGAGCCGCAGAACATGTGCAACACACTCGGTCTGCCCGCCCTGGGCCGTGTGATGGAGCAGGGGGTGGGGGAGGCGGTCCAGAGTGCTGCGGCCCGGTTTGTACAGATGCAGGGGGAATACAGGCTGGCATGGCAGGGGTGCTATACTGTTTTATCAGTTACAGGGTGGCCGGTTGGTATTAAGAACGAAGGTAATGAACGCAACGCAAGTTATGGCCCTGCTGCGAGAGGCTCTGTTTCCGGGGCAGGATATTCCTGTGGACGAGGAACGCCATGTCCGGCTTTTGCGCGGGGTGGTGGAATGTCCGTGCTGCGGGCACCACCAGATTCTGCCAGAGCTTAAACCGGGCACGCAGGCGCGCTGCTGCCGGTGCAACCAGTTGCTGGACCGGCGCAACCGTACATCGCCCATTGCCACGCCACTGGCGTTTTGTATCAGTTCCGCAGCACTGTATCTGGCCATGCTGGCATCCACGTTGATGATGCTTGATCTGTACGGTCGCCAGCGCACGGTGAATATTCTGACCGGCCCGATCGAACTGCTCCACGAAGGCTGGGGCGAGGTTGGCGTGCTGGTGGCAATCGCTACCATTATTGTACCCGGCGTTGTAATTGGCATGATGCTGTCCATTCTGGTCGGGGCCTTGCAGCCCCGGCTGCCCTTCTGGGTGCCGCATCTGCTCAAATGGTACGAACGCCTGCGCCCGTGGTCCATGGTGGAAGTGTATATTCTGGGCGTGTTCGTGGCCTATACCAAACTGTCTGATCTGGCATATGTGCAGATTGGCGCCGCGGTGTTTCTGGTCTCGGGCCTGATGCTGACCATGTCCGCGACCGATGCCACGCTGGATACGGAGCTGATCTGGGAGCGCAGGACAACCGACAGCAGCCTGCGCCGTATGGATAACAGGCGTGTACGCCTGACGTGCGAAAGTGTGGAGCGCACAACACCATTGCCCCCGCCATCGCACATGGCGTCCTGCCTGTCCTGCGGGGCGGTGCTGGCGTTTGAGGAGGCATTGCCTGCGACCGATGCGCTGGGTTTTTGCCCGCGGTGTGGCCATGTGGTGCGCCGCCGCAAGGCTAATGGTCGTATGCGTGCGCTGGCTCTGCTTATTTCGGCCGTGGTGTTCTACCTGCCCGCCAATATTTACCCGGTTATGACGGTTATCCGGCTGGGTGGGGGCACGGGCCACACCATTATAGAAGGTGCGGTGGAACTGTGGGAGGATGGTATGATCCCCCTGTCCCTGCTGGTGCTGTTTGCCAGTGTGACGGTGCCGGTGCTCAAAATTTTTGGCCTGCTGTTCATGCTGTTCAGCACATGGCGGCGCTCAACGCGCTGGCTGGTGGCACGGACCAAGCTTTACCGGGTGATCGACATTATTGGCCGGTGGTCCATGATCGATGTGTTCATGGTGTCCATTCTGGTAGCCATGGTGCGGTTTAACAGCATGGCCAGCATTACGGCCAACGGCGGCATGGTCTGCTTTGCGGCCGTTGTGGTGCTGACCATCTTTGCAGTGCATGCGTTTGACCCCCGCGTAATGTGGGATGTAGTGGGGGATAATGACGCACAACAGGATTGCGGTCATGTTGGTCAGGCCACATCCGCACCCGCGCCGCAGGCAACTGCCGCGTATTTGAACAATATGGAGCCGGACAGGGCGTGAACGACAGGCACAATTCTCCAAAACATGGTGAAAGTGACAATCAGGATGCGCTGGTGCGCAGGATCCGGTTTTCCATTATCTGGGTCATTCCCATTATTTCGGTCTTGATTGCGGGCTTTCTGGTCTGGCGCAGCTTTATGGATAATGGGCCGGAAATTACGGTTATTTTTGATACAGCCGATGGCCTGACCAGTGGCCAGACGCAGGTCAAAAACAAGTCGGTGGTGCTGGGTACGGTGCAGAACATCTCCCTCACCCCCGACCTGCGCCACGTTCGTGTGCTGATCCGCATGAACAAGGGCACCAACGATATGCTGACGGACAAAGCCCGCTTCTGGGTTGTGCGGCCCCGCATTAACGGGGCCAGCATTACCGGGCTGGAAACGCTTATGTCTGGCGCATACATTGCCTTTGACCCCGGGCTGGATGAGAGCGGGCACAACTCCGGCAAGCATGTAGACCAGTTTGAAGGGCTGGAAGCACCGCCGGGTATGCGCTCGGACCAGCCGGGGCAGACCTATACGCTGGTGGCCAATAACATTGGGTCCATCGGGCAGGGGGCGCCGGTCTTTTTCCGCGATGTGGATGTGGGGGAAGTGCTGGGCTACACCATGCCGCCGGGTGGGCGTGGGCCTGTGCTGATCCAGATTTTTGTTAAGGAACCCTACGACCATTACCTGAATGGTGGCACACGCTTTTGGAATGTGTCTGGCGTGAAGGTGGGCTTTGGGGCCGGGGGGCTTAAGGTCCAGTTGCAGTCGCTTCAGGCGCTGTTTTCTGGTGGGGTGGCGTTTGGCCTGCCCCCGCAGGAGGAAGGCAAACCCCAGCGGGACCTGCCCATGGCCGCAGCCAACACGGTGTTCAAACTCTACGAAAGTGAGGAGGATGCCCAGAACGCCGGTTACCATGAGCGCGTAGCCCTTGCCACGTACCTGACCTCCTCCGTCAAGGGGCTGGCTCCGGGTGCGGAAGTCAGCATGTTCGGAATCCAGATCGGGAATGTGACCAGTGTTAAACTGGACATGACCTCCACCCCCGGCCACCCGCGTGTGCGCATTGGCATGGAAATCCAGCCCGAACGTGTGATGACCACCAAGGAACTATCGCACGAGGAGGTCACGGACATGCTGCGCACGCTGGTTGCCAACGGTCTGCGTGCCTCCACGGACAGTGCAAGCCTGCTAACGGGCGAGGGGCTGATTTCGCTCAATTTTGTTAAAAATGCCGGACCGGCCACGACCAGCATGGAGGGGACAACCCTTGTTATCCCCGGTCAGCCGGGGGGTATGAGCGGTATTATGGAATCGCTCTCCACCGTAACCGACCGTCTGGCGGCCATGCCGTTCGAGCAGATTGGTACCAACGCCAACAACCTGCTCGCCCACGCGGACCAGACGTTGACCAGCCCGGATGTCAAGCAGTCGCTGGCCAGCCTGCGTGTGTCCATGCAGCATTTTCAGGTTCTTACGCAGGACCTGCAAAAGGGGCTGGCTCCCCTTAGCCAGCGCCTGCCTGCCATGGCCGAACAACTGGACCAGATGCTCCACAACGCCAACCGCCTGCTGGCCAGCTATGGTGGCAACAGCGACTTCAAGCGCAACTTGCAGGCAATGGTCATTCAGCTTGGGCAGACCGCACGCTCCCTGCGCTTTTTGTCCGACTTCCTGACCAACCATCCTTCAGCGCTCATATCGGGACGATAAGATCATGGCTCGCGTTAAACCTAACGGACTGGCAGGGGCTGGTCTTACCCGCCGTAATGTTCTGGCTGGCGGGGCGTCGCTGGGGCTTATGGCTGTTACCCTTACGGGGTGCGCCAGTGGCGGCGCCGCACTGTACACGCTGGCTGTTGTGCCGGGGCAGCCGCAGGCGGGTGGTCCCCGCTTTGTGGAAGTGCGCCTGCCCAGCATTGCCTCCGGTCTGGACCGGGACCGGATTGTTACGGCGGATAGTGGCTACCGCCTGAGCGTGTCCGCCACAGATGCGTGGAGTGATTCACTGGCCGCACAGATTGGCCACACGCTGGCAGGCGATCTGGCGCAGCGCCTGCCCGGTTCAGGCGTGTTTGTGGAGAACGATACCGCTGCCGCCGACCCGCAGGCCTATGTGGATGTGTCCATCAGTCGTTTTTCCACCGGTCCTTCCGGACTGGTGGAACTGGATGCCCTGCTGTCCGTCCAGCCAGCAGCGGCGGGTGCCCCTTATGGTCCGGGTACGCTCCAGCGCATTACCCTCAGTGGTGCTCAGGGCGGGAACACCATGACCATGGTGCAGGGGCTAAGCCAGTTGCTTGGCCAGCTGGCAGATGTTGCCGCCCAGCAGCTCCGCCAGATTCCCCCCACAGCCCCGACCGATGCCGCACAGGCGGGGGGGCAGGCCAATACTCCCCACGCAAATCACAGGTAACCTGTGGTTGTGGCCCGCCAGAGCCGTACTGTTTGCCAGCCCCTGCCCATGTGTGCAGGGGCTGTTTTTTTTGGTGATGGCTTTTTTTTGTTATTGCACTACGCTCGCCCCGTTTCTCATCACACGGGAGAGGTCCCATGGCAGACTTAACAGGAAAAGTGGCGCTGGTTACCGGCGGTGGTCAGGGCATTGGTCGTGGCATTGCGCTACGGCTGGCCAAGGACGGTGCGGACATAGCACTGGTGGACATCCGCGAGGACCGCCTGGAAGGGGTCGTCAAGGAAGTGGAAGCACTGGGCCGCAAGGCAACCAGCTTTGTTGCCGATATTGGGGACCGTGCGCAGGTTGCCGCCGCTATTGACCATGCGGAATCCACGCTGGGCAGCTTTGACATTATGGTCAACAACGCAGGCATTGCCCAGATCAAGCCGCTGGCCGATGTTACACCGGAGGAAATCCAGCGTATTTACCGCATTAATGTGGAAGGGACGCTGTGGGGTATCCAGCTTGCTGCGGCCAAGTTTATTGCGCGCAAAAGCAAGGGCAAGATCATTAATGCCTGCTCCATTGCCGGGCACGAAGGGTATGCCATGCTGGGGGTGTATTCTTCCACCAAGTTTGCGGTGCGCGGGCTTACGCAGGCCGCTGCCAAGGAATATGCCTGCCACGGCATTAACGTAAACGCCTACTGCCCCGGCGTGGTGGGGACAGATATGTGGGTGGAAATTGACAAGGAATTTGCCAGCCTGACTGGCGCCCCCGTGGGTGAGACCTACAAGAAGTTTGTGGATGGCATTGCCCTTGGCCGTGCAGAAACCCCGGACGATGTGGCCTGCCTTGTCTCGTGGTTTGCCGGATCGGATTCGGATTACGTAACCGGTCAGTCAATCCTGATCGATGGCGGCATGGTGTACCGCTAACAGCGGCGGACCGTGGGTCTATGGTATTAAAAAACCCCGCCAGAGTGTGTCTGGCGGGGTTTTTGTTGTGTGCGTCCATTATGGTTCAGGCAGTGCCGGGGCCGTATTCCGCATCATGGTCAACCAGTGCAATGGGGTATTCGCCGGTAAAGCACGCATCGCAGTAGGTGGAGCGGCTGGCTTTGCGGCTTTCATGCCCCATGGCGCGGTAAAGCCCGTCGAGCGAGATAAAGGCCAGACTGTCCACGCCAATAAGCTCGGCCATTTTTTTCAGGTCGTTCTGGGCCGCCAGCAGCTTGCTGCGTTCTGGCGTGTCGATCCCGTAAAAGCAGGAGTGCTTGGTGGGGGGGGAGGAAATGCGCATATGCACCTCGCTGGCCCCGGCAGCACGCACCATATCCACGATCTTGCGCGAGGTGGTGCCACGCACAATGGAGTCGTCCACCAGAACAACCCGCTTGCCGTCCAGAATGGGGCGGTTGGGCGAGTGCTTCATTTTAACGCCCAGATGCCGGATCTGGTCGGTGGGTTCAATAAAGGTGCGGCCCACGTAATGGTTGCGGATAATGCCCAGTTCAAACGGAATGCCGCTGGCCTCCGCGTATCCAATAGCCGATGGCACGCCGGAATCGGGCACGGGCACGACCACATCGGCCTCAACCCCGCTTTCGTGCGCGAGTTCGCGCCCGATTTCCTTGCGGACGTTGTAAACCGGCAGACCTTCCAGCACGGAGTCCGGGCGGGCAAAGTAGATATATTCAAATACGCAGAAGTGGGGCTGCGTATCGCCAAACGGGCGCAGGGAGCGAATGCCGTTGTCGTTAATAACAACCAGTTCGCCCGGCTCCACATCGCGCACAAATTCCGCGCCAATAATATCCAGCCCGCAGGTCTCGGATGCCAGAACCCAGGCACCGTCCTTGCCGCCCTCACCGGGCAGTCTGCCCAGTACCAGCGGGCGCACACCCATGGGGTCGCGCACGCCAATCAATGCGTCCTGAGAGAGCACAACAAGCGAATACGCGCCTGTGACCCGCTTGAGCGCATCGATCAGCCGGTCTTCCACCGTGGCGTAGAGCGATATGGCGATCAGGTGCACGAACACTTCCGTATCCGTGGTGGACTGGAACAGGCAGCCACGGCGGATCAGCTCCCGGCGGAGCGTGTCGGCATTGGTCAGGTTGCCGTTATGGGCCACGGCCAGTCCGCCAAAGGCGAACTCGGCAAACAGGGGCTGCACGTTGCGCAGCAGCGTTGCTCCTGTTGTGGCGTAACGGTTGTGGCCAATGGCGCGCGTGCCAGCCAGTGTGGCCATAACGCGCGAATCACTGAACACATCGCCCACAAGCCCCAGCCCCCGGTGGGAGTGGAAGCGCGAATCCTGTGGATCGAAGGAGACAATGCCAGCCGCTTCCTGCCCGCGGTGCTGGAGGGCGTGCAGCCCCAGTGTGGTAAGAGTTGCCGCGTCCTTGGCGTTCCATATGCCAAAAACGGCACATTCCTCTTGCAGGTGATCCTCGTCCGCGCGGACAGGATCGGGGAGGGTAACGGACGGCGTGGAATGGGGGTGCATAAGCGCGCAGGGCCTCCGCAAATGGCTGGTACTGGCCGTATGGGGATTACAAGGTGGCGTCATGACCTGTTGGGCGGTTTGGCGCAACCCCTTTTGCGTCAAATTCAGCCAGATAAGGGTGGATATAGGTTGTTGCAGCCCGAATATAAGGGGTCAGTCGCCCATTGGCCTCTATGGCGGCCATGTCCTCGGGTTGTAACAGCCACTGCCCGGTCATGAACAGGAGCACCACCACACAGGCCCCCCGCGCCACCCCAAACAGGCCCCCCAGCAGGCGGTCCAGCCCGTCCAGCGGTGTGGCGCGCACCATGCGCACCACCAGTGCCGCCAGCAGGTACCCCACCACCAGCGCGCCCAGCAGCACCAGCGCCAGCGCGGCAAGCTGCACACCCCACGCGGCATGAATGAACTGCCCGACCCACGGAGTCAGCAGGTTGTGGAAGCGCAGGGCCAGCATAATGGCCACAATCCAGCTGATCAGCCCCAGTGCCTGCCGGGTAAAGCCCCGCCACAGCCCATGTAGGGTGGAAAGGGTTATGATGATCAGGGTTATTGCATCAATCGCGGCCATGGAGGCAGGCTTACAGGTCCAGAACAGGCGGAGGAAAGGGGGGTAAGGGCAAAAGGGGCCAGTATGGCCACACGCGGCCTCCGTGGGGCAGGGGGGCGTTTACGGCAGCTTGCTGGTGGTTACGCGCCATGGCCTGCTTGTGCTGCCGCTTTTCTTTTTACGGTGGGGGGGCTGGTTGAGCGTGTGGAGCAGGTCCGAGACCGCAACCCTGCGCAAAAGCTCCGTCCATACATCGGCCTTGTCCACGCCATCCTGCTCCCACATCTGGTGCAGTTTATGGAGGAACAGAGCGCTCTCGCGCACAAGGTCCGCTCGCCTGCCGTCTATAAAAGCCGCCGTGCAGCCGGTTGCGTGCTGGCCGACCTGCAAATACAGGCTCTTGCGTTCCTGAGTAAGCGGGGGGACCTGATGAGGGCGGGAATAGACCATTGTGGGATGATGCGCCGCACCATCCCAACTGGTCAATGCCCGACCAATCAGATCGTAAAATATTTGGCGTGCCTGTTCAGCACCACCAGCGCGGAGGTGGACTGTTCGGGGTGGAGCTGGTCTCCATCGGTCAGGGAAACGCCAATGCGCCGCGCATCCAGCAGGTCAAGAATGCTGCTCTGTTCTTCCAGTCGGGGGCAGGCCGGGTACCCAAAGGAATAGCGCGACCCACGGTAGCCCTGCTGGAGCAGGTCATCCATGTTGCGCGGGTCTTCCGCAGCAAAGCCCAGCTCGGCACGGATCCGCTTGTGTGTGTACTCGGCCATGGCTTCGGCCATTTCGACCGAGAGACCGTGCAGGTAGAGGTAGTCCTGATAGCGGTTTTCCTCAAACCAGTCGCGGGCAATGTCGGATGCTTTCTGCCCCACGGTCACGACCTGCAGGCCCACCACATCGCGCTCGGCATCGTTGATGTCGCGCACAAAGTCGGCAATGCACTCGCCGTCCGCACGGGGCTGGCGGGGCAGGGCAAAGCGGGCAACCTCGGTTGTGCCATCGGGGTCGAACAGAACAAGGTCGTTCCCGTCGCCTGCGGCCTTCCAGTAACCATAGCACGCCTGCGGCTTGAGAATATGCTCGTCCGCTGCGAGTTTGAGCATCCGTTGCAGAATGGGGCGCAGTTCCTGCCGTGCCCAGACCAGAAAATCGTCCAGCGAGCGGCCCTGCTTACGGAAGCCCCACTGGAACTGGTAAAGGGCCCGTTCGTTCAGGAACGGCAGAACAGCCTCTGGCGTAGCTTCCAGCACTTTTGCCCCCCAGAACGGAGGGTTCAGGCGCGGTTCATCCGCCGTCAAGCGGTCGCGGCGGAGGCGGACCTCTGCCTTGTCCACCGGGCCGTAGCCGCGGGTTTCTGCTGTTTCTGGCGTGCGGGCGTTCTTGCGGGTGGCCTTGCCTTCCCGCCGCTTTTGAATGGCGGCCAGGTACCCGTCAAACCCGTTCTGGGCGATCTGGTCCATAAGGGTCAGGCCATCAAACGCATCCCGCGCATAGGCCACGCGCCCGGTGGGATTGTAGGCGGCTACGCAGTCCTCTTCCACATAATTGCGGGTCAGGGCCGCCCCACCCAGCAGGACCGGGGTGTTCAGCCCTGCACGGGCAATTTCTTCCAGATTTTCGCGCATGATCACGGTGGATTTGACCAGCAGCCCGGACATGCCAATGGCGTCCGCCTTTTCCTTTCTGGCCGCATCGATCATATCTGCCACAGGAACCTTGATGCCAAGATTGACCACGCGGTAGCCGTTGTTGGTCAGAATAATGTCCACAAGGTTTTTGCCAATGTCGTGCACGTCGCCCTTAACGGTTGCAAGCACGATTGTGCCGCGCTGCTGGCCCTCGGCCCGCTCCATGTGGGGTTCCAGCCATGCCACGGCGGCCTTCATGGTTTCGGCGGACTGCAACACAAAGGGGAGCTGCATTTTGCCCGCGCCAAACAGCTCGCCCACCACCTTCATGCCATCAAGCAGTACGGTGTTGATGATGTCCAGCGGAGCCATGGTCTGCATGGCTTCGGCCAGATCGGCTTCCAGCCCTTTGCGGTCGCCGTCCACAATGCGGTCTTTCAGGCGTTCTTCTGCGGTTTCGGCCTGCTTGCGCTTGACTGCCTCGGATGCCTTGCGGTCTGCGAACATGGCCAGCAGGGCCTGCAGCGGGTCGTAATCTTCCGTCCGGCGGTCAAAGATCAGGTCTTCCGCCACCTTGATTTCTTCAGGGGCAATAAGGTGCAGCGGACGAATTTTGGAGACATGCACAATGGCTGCCGTCATGCCCGCCTTGACTGCAAGATCAAGATAGACCGAGTTCAGCACCGCACGGGCTGCGGGGTTAAGCCCGAAGGAAATGTTGGACAGGCCCAGCACGATCTGAATATCGGGGAAGGCTTCGCGGATCATGCGAATACCCTCCAGCGTCCACTGGCCCAGCTTGCGGTCGTCCTCCGCCCCGGTGGCAATGGTAAAGGTCAGCGGGTCGATCATCAGGTCTGACTGCGGCAGACCGTATTTGTTGCAGGCAAAATCCACCAGACGGCTGGCAATGCGCAGCTTGTCCTCCGGTTTGCGGGCCATACCCTCTTCATCAATGGTCAGGGCTACAACCGCTGCGCCAAATTTGCGCGCCAGTGTCATCCGGTCTGCGGCCGGGCCTTCCCCATCTTCAAAGTTGATGGAGTTGATGATCGGCTTGCCGCCATGCAGCTTGAGTGCGGCCTCAATAACCGGGGTTTCGGTCGAATCGATAACCAGCGGTGCGTTAACGGAGGAGGTAAAGCGCTTGATGACCTCATCCATTTCCGCCCGTTCGTCCCGGCCCACAAAGGCGGTGCAGATGTCCAGCGCGTTGGAGCCTTCGCGCAGCTGTTCACGCCCTACGGTTACGCAGCCATCCCAGTCGTGGGCTTCCTGCAGTTCCCGCCATTTTTTGGACCCGTTGGCATTGCAACGTTCACCAATGGAAAAATAGGCGTTCTCCTGCCGGAGCGGCACCTGCGAATACAGGCTGGCAACCGAGGGCACCCATACAGCCGTGCGGGCAACAGGGGCGGGGCGGTGGCGGCCGGTAGCCTCTGCCCGGCGGCGCAGCATGGCGTCCAGTGCGGCAATGTGCGGGGTGGAGGTGCCACAGCACCCGCCGGTCATGTTAATGCCGTCTTCTTGCACAAAACGTTCGACCCATGTGGCCATGTCTTCCGGGCTGAGCGGGTAGTGCGTTTTGCCGTCCACCAGTTCCGGCAGGCCAGCGTTGGGCAGAACGGAAATCATGCGGGGCCAGTTTTCGGCCAGCCAGCGGACATGCTCTGCCATTTCCTGCGGGCCGGTCGCGCAGTTCAGGCCGATCAGGTCCACATCCAGCGCGTTAATGACCGTGGCCGCAGCGGCAATGTCCGGGCCAACCAGCAGGGTGCCTGTGGTCTCCACCGTGACCTGCACAAAAATGGGGAGCTTAACGCCAGCTTCTGCCCGGGCGATCTTGACCCCGTTGACTGCCGCCTTGATCTGAAGTGTGTCCTGGCAGGTTTCGATCAGCACCGCATCCACGCCGCCTTCGATCAGGCCGCGGGTCTGCTCGGCCAGAGCCGCTTCCAGACTGTCATAATCAATGTTGCCAAGGGAGGGCAGCTTGGTGCCCGGCCCCATGGACCCCAGCACGTAACGGTGGCGGCCATCGGCAAAGCTATCAGCGGCTTCACGCGCAAGAATGGCGGAGGCACGGTTGATCTCACGCGTGCGGTCTGTCAGCCCGAATTCGCCCAGCGTAATGGGGGAGGCACCAAAAGTATTGGTTTCCACCATGTCTGCCCCGGCCTCAAAATACCCGCGGTGGATCTCGCGGATCAGTTCAGGGCGTGACAGGGTCAGGACTTCGGTGCAGTTTTCCTGTCCCCAGTAGTCACGCTGGACGTCAAGGTCGAGCATCTGGATGCGTGAACCCATCCCTCCATCACAGAGCAGAACCTGATCACGCAGGGCATCAAGAAGCGGCAGACGAGAAGACATGACTGTACAGGACCGAAATAGTGGGGAGGACAAGCCCCGGCCGCAGGAGCGGGCCAAAGCCACATCCTTATTCCAGACCGAGGCTACACTGTCCACCGCCATGCACGCTCCACCGCACCGGCAAGGGGGGCGTGTACCGCTTTTTGTGCTGGCGGAGGCCCCGGCGGGTGCCGCGTGGCGGCAGGCGGGCGGGGTGGTGTTTGCGGGTATGGACCCAACCGCCGCCCAGCAGGTTGGCTGGCGCTCCGTGCAGCAATGGCACCCGCCTGCATCCGATGGGGGGAGCCATGGGGGGCATTGCCTGTGCTGTGTGGGGCGCGGTGGGCTGGACCAGTTCCTGCTCACACACGCGCAAGGGCGGGTGCGCGGTGGGGATGACCCGCTGGAGGTGCTGGTGGTGGTGTGCGACCCACTGCTGGTCAAACGGTATAAGGCCCAGCTTAAGGCATCGGTCTTTCTGTCTTCTTTTTATGCCGTGCAGCCATAAAAAACGGCCTGATGCGGCGGGGCATCAGGCCGTTGGCAGATGTGTGCGTGGTACGCTTGCGAATTACAGGTAATTCGCCAGGGACATATCCTTCATATCCGCGATCAGCATGAACGAGGCCTTGAGGCTTGTCTGCACGCTGGTGGTTTGCAGGGCCACCTGTGCAATGTCGGTCGTGCGGGCGTTCTCAAGCTGGGTTGTCAGCGCGGTTGTCGTGTTGGTCAGCATGGTGGCGCGGGCGGTAAGCGCATTCTGCTGTGCGCCCACTGTTGTTTCCATGTTGATCAGCTGGTTGGTCGTGTTGACCAGCGAGGTGTGGAGCTGGTTGACCAGATCGGTATAGCCGGTGCTGGAGGAGGACAGGCCGCTCATGCCCGAAATCAGCATCATATCCCGCATCAGATCCTTGATGGGGGACCCTGTGGACGTGCTGCTGACATCCGATGTGCTGCCCTGTGTTGCCACAATCCCATACGTGCTGGTGGTGCTGCTGCCCGTAATGGTGCTGGTCTGCTGACCATTGGCTTTGGTCAGGGAGGCGGTGGCGTCCGTCGCATCGGAAATGTTGGACGAAAAGACCGTGCTGTCGCTGTTCATGGCGGTTGTGGCAGCACTTAAAATGTCGGTACCACTTGCGCCTGCCGCCAGCTGGGTTGTGAGCATGGAGGCAATGCTTGTGCTCAGGCTGCCGCTGGATACGCTGGAAGGGTCCTGAACGGGCGCTTCGGTGGAGGTCTGCCCGGCAAACACATAACCCGCACCCGTGGATGTGTTGAGCGCGGTGGCAATCTGGTCAAGCGTGCTGGAGGCTTCGGTTGCAACCGTGCTGACCGTGGAGCTTTCGCTTGTGCCAGAGATGCCCAGCAGGTTTGCCGCCATGGTCTGTGCGAGCGAGACAATCTGCTTGAGAGCCGTGGCCGTAACGGTCAGGCTGTTCTGGGCATTGGTAATGTTGGTCTGCCACGCCTGAACCTGCGTGATCTTGGGGGTCAGGTTAAAAACGCTGGAGCGCGATGTTCCCAGCCCCGCATAGGTCTGGGCTACAATGCCCTGACTGGAGGTCTGCCACGCCAGAGTTGTCTGGGCATTGGTCAGTTCCTGTACGCCTGCTGCCAGAACAAGGCTTGCTGCACTTGCGCCATACTGTCCGATAGAAGTGCTCATGAAAAATGTCTCCTTCTCTCAGGGCTCAGTTAATGGCGTCCAGCAGGGCGCTGAACATGGTCTGAACGGAGGAAATGATTTTGGCGTTGGCGGTATAGGCATTCTGGAGCGCAACAATCTTGGACATTTCCGTATTCACGTCCACGCCCGATACGTTGGTGACTTTGGCGCTGATGGTGGTCTGCACTGTGGAGGCATAGGTCAGGTTGGTGGAGGCCGTGCTGATGGTCGCACCCTGGTCGGATGTCAGGGCGGTTGCAAGGGCGACCAGCCCCTGATTGCCCACATACCCCGTGCTCAGCGTGCCGCTGGCTCCCAGCCCGGAGGAGGGGGCTTCCAGCGTGCCGCTTACATCTGAGGAGTCCGTGCCAAAGGTCTTGTCCAGCACGTTGCTGATGGTGGTAATGCTGCCACTGGGTGCCAGAGTGGAGGCATCATCGGAATAGGATGACGTCACCTGCAGACCAGCGGACAGGCCGGTCAGCGTGCTGCCCTGTGTGGTGTCAACCGTTGTGTTCCCCGATGAATCCGAGAACAGGGACATACCCGCATTGGAAAAGCGGTTGATCAACGTTGCGGAGAACGAATCAAGCTGTGCCTGCATGGTGGGGTAGGTTGTGTCGCGCAGGGTAATGTTTGCCCCCAGCGTGCCGCTGGTCAGGTGGGAGGTAATGTCCGTGGTGGTGCCTTTGGCGTTTGCCACGGTAACACCCGCAATGGCGGAATTACTGTCCCCCGCCTTGTAGTACATGCTGTCGGTCAGGGTGGTGTTGGCGGTGCCGTTGTCGGTGGCGGAGAGCGGCCATGTGTTGCTGGGCAGCGTAACCGTGTTGTCGTTCAGATTGATCTGGTCCGGCCGGGTTGGCAGCTTGGTGCCATCCTCGGTGGTCACGATCATGTCGCCCTTGGAGGTTTCGGTAAACTTCACCCCGACTTCGGAGGAGAGGTCGTTCATCACCTCAAGGCGGCTGTTTTCAAGGCTGGAGGTATCCGCCCCTACCGCCTTGAGCCCCATGATCTGCTTGGACAACTGGCCGATCTGGGTCAGGTTCTGGTTGATGGTGGAAACGGTGGACACAATGGTGTCTTCCGCCGTCTGCCGCTGCTGCGTGTAAGTGGAGGACAGGGTGTGAATGGTGTCGGTCAGGGATGTGGCGGCCGTAATGACAGCCGTCTGTGCCGAGCTTTCCAGTGGTGTGGATGCAAGGGAGGTCAGGGCGCTCTGCACATTGCCCAACTGGTCGGACAGGGTCTCGGTCGAGCCGGAATCCGAGGAGGTGGACCCCTGAACGGACTCAACAGCCGCAAGCGAGTTGGAGGAAGCCGTGAGCGCGGACACCTTGGCGTTCTGTGTGTAAAGCGAGGATTGCAGATAGGGGCTGACGTTAACCACCGTCTGGCCGATCCGCACCCCGGTACCCTGATTGCCCGCCACGGCGGAGGTAACACTGGCCGATTCGGAGGCATAACCCGCAGTAGAGGCGTTGGCGACGTTCTGCGAAATAACGGAGTACTGGTATTCGATCCCGTTCAGCCCGCTCGAGGCTATTGATAGAGCTGATCCTAGATCCATTGTGTTCCTCGTCCGTCACGGGCTGTATTGAAAAGTGGGTACCAAAACGCAGCCACAAAATGGCAGTTAAGCAAGTCTTAGGGCGCATTGGTTACAAGAAGGTTAATGCGCCTTGCAATAAATTAACCGGCCGACCTGTCCGCTTGCTGCGCGCCCTAGCTGCTGGCGTCCTGCGTAATTTTGTCGATCGCGTTGGTGCGGCGGGTGGATTCGGTCTGCACAAGCTGGAAGTTCAGGTCGTAATCGCGCTGGATTTCCACCATGCGTGTGGTTTCCGTAATGGCGTTGACATTGCTGCTCTCCAGCATTCCCTGCCGGATTTCCTTGTGGGGGAGCACCCGGGTGCGGGTGGTGGGTTTGAGCAGGTAGTTGCCTTCGGGCTGGAGCGTGTTCAGGTTGTCCACCGTCATCAGGTCAAACGTGCCAATCGCGCCATCCTGGGTGGAAATGGTGCCGTCCGATGCGACGGAGAGCACATCGTCCTCCCGCGGGATAACAATGGGGCGCTGGAAGCGGTCGAGGATGGGGTTGCCGTTAATATCCACAATGGTGCCATCGGAACGGCGCTGGAACTGCCCGTTGCGCGTAAGGCGTACGCCCTGTGTGGTCTGCACGGCAAAAAATCCTTCACCATTAATGGCAAAGTCGGTCAGGTTGCCGGTCTGGCGCAGCTGGCCCTGCATGTGGTCCTGATAGGTGGCGCGGTCCTGCGTGTAGGCTTCCGTCCGTTCCCCCGGAATCCCGTGGATGTCCTTTTGTTTGACAATATAGTCAGAAAACAGCTCGCGGGAGGATTTGAAGCCCGTTGTGTTGGCATTGGCCAGATTGTTGGACGTAACTTCAAGGTCATGCGTAAGCGCATTAATGCGGGACAAGGCGATATAAGTCGTGTTGTCCATGGTTTTCCAACTCCATCGGGGGGATGCAACGGGTAGGGGCCTGCCTGCGCAGGGTCCGAATCATGCGGCCCGGTCATGGTTTTATGTGCCGCAAACAGTATTGGATCGGCCAGAATACAGCAACAGTGGATGTGGGCTGTGTACAACAAAAAGCGACATATGTAGAAGTGGTAAGGAACTGGCCGGACAAAACCTCTTGCAATGGCCATGATGTCGTCTTACCTCTTGCGGGCAATACATGGTGTGGCAGTTCCCGAACTGTTCGTATGGCCATGTAAGTTCCCGCCCATGCCTCCATGCATCCTGTGTTGTCTGGGGTGAGCATGGCGCAAGGCACACCCGGAGGCTTGTCATCCTATGATGCGTTCCCTTGATATCGCCGGTACGGGCATGCAGGCCCAGACGACGAACGTCGAGACCATTTCCCACAACATCGCCAACATGACGACCACTGGCTACAAGCGGCGTCGGGCGGAGTTTCAGGATCTGATCTATCAGGATCTTCGGCGTGCGGGGACCATGAGCTCGGATACGGGTGACCTTGTGCCTTCCGGTGCGCAGGTTGGCCTGGGTGTGCGTACGGCGGGCATTTACCGCATTAACGAACAGGGCACGCTGGAGCAGACGGGCAATGCGCTGGATCTGGCCATTGAAGGGCGCGGTTACTTCCGCGTAACCCTGCCCTCGGGTGAATATGCCTACACGCGTGATGGCACATTCTCCCTCTCCAACGATGGAACGATCGTAACGGCGGACGGTTACCCGCTCAGCCCCGATATTTCCCTGCCCAACAACGCGGAAAACATTACCGTCGATCAGAGCGGGCAGGTGCAGTACACCCTGTCCGGCCAGACTACGGCGCAGGTTGCCGGGCAGATCCAGCTTGTGACCTTCCAGAACGAGAACGGTCTGGCCGCCATGGGGCAGAACCTGTTTACCTCCACCACCTCTTCGGGGGACCCCATTACCGGCACGCCACAGAGCACGGGCTTTGGTGACATCCGTCAGGGCTTTGTGGAAGAATCGGCTGTGAACGTGGTGACCGAAATTACCGACCTGATTACCGCCCAGCGTGCGTATGAAATGAACAGTAAGGTCATCACCGCTTCTGATGAAATGCTTCAGACGCTTACGAACCTGAAATAACATGTCCCTGCGGGCAGCCATACTGCCAGTGCTGGCTGCGGGTGTTGTGGCGCTGCTGCCAGTGCTGGCCTCCGCCGCAACGCTCCGCACGGCAACCACTGTTACGTCGGATTCGGTCCGGCTGTCAGACCTGTTCATGGACCTTGAGCCGGGGCAGGACCGGGTGCTGGGGCCAGCGCCCCTGCCGGGCAACAGTTTTGTGGTTGGCGGGCGGCAGCTTATTGCCATAGCCGATCAGTACGGCGTGGACTGGATGGACCAGTCCGCCACCGCGCAGGCCACCGTTACGCGGGCAGGTCGCGTGCTGGACCGCGACTTTTTTATTCATCTGGTCAAGCAAAGCCTGCCGGACTTGGGCGAAGGCCCGGTTACGGTGGAACTGGGGGACTTCCACCCCATGACCGTTGCGGCGGATGACCCCAAGCCCGTAGTGCTGTCCGATGTGGACTGGGACCAGAAGAGCGGGCGTTTTTCCGCCACCGTGTACCGTAGCCACCCGCTGGGCGATATTACGCAGGATTCGTTCCTGCTGACCGGCACGGTCCATGCGGCGCAGCGGGTGCTGGTTTATACCCACGCCTTATCAGCCGGTGCGGTTGTGACACAGGCCGATGTGCGGGTGGACGAATCCTACACCGGGCGGACCGGCTCCAAGGCCTACACAGCGGATACGGATGTGGAGGGCATGACCCTCCTGCATAGTGTAATGGTGGACGAACCCGTGCTGGAGCGCGATCTGCGGCGGACGATTGTCATGCACAAGGGGGACCCCATCATGCTCTCCTACACCTCGCCGGGTCTGCGCCTGTCAGCGACGGGCCGTGCGCTGGAAGATGGGGGAACGGGCCAGTACATCCATGCGCTCAATATCGCCAGCAAAATGATTCTGACAGGGCGGGTCGTCAATGGCTCCGAAGTAGAGGTTGATACCACATCGGGTGCTGTGCCATCCGATGGCAATGCCTTGCGCCGCATCAGTTCGTCCTCCCGCTCTGGTGGGCAGGGCGGTCCATACCCCCGGTAGCAGCCTGAATGACTTGGAGACTTTTATTGACCCAACACCGTCTGTCTGGCGCCATTATGGTCGGTTTGCTGGGCCTTGCCTCCTGCTCCGGGCTGGCTGATATGAGCGAAAACGGGCACCCCCCGCGCATGACCCGCACGTCCGACCCAACGCAAACCCCCGACTACCGGCCCGTGACTATGCCCATGCCCCCCCTGCAGGCCCCCCCGACGGAAGTGGGGAGCCTGTGGCGGCCGGGTAGCCGGGCGTTCTTCAAGGACCAGCGTGCCTCGCAGGTGGGGGATCTGCTGACCATTAAGGTCGAGATTGCAGATAATGCGGATGTTACAAACGATACGTCCGCCTCCTCCAGCGGGTCGGAGGATTTTGGTATTCCAAGCCTGTTTGGCCTCAAGGGCAAAGGCATATCGCACATTACACAGGCGGATGCGCTGAATACGAGCAGTGCTTCCGCCAATGCCGGGACCGGGAGCATCCGCCGGACGGAAGCGGTTACGCTTACGCTGGCAGGCACCATTACGCAGGTGCTCCCCAACGGGAACTTTGTTGTTGTTGCCCGGCAGGAAGTACGGATTAACGGGGAGCTGCGCCAGCTTATGGTAAGCGGTGTTGTGCGGCCACAGGATATTCTGGAAGACAATACCGTGACCCATGACCGGATTGCCGAGGCCCGTATTTCCTACGGTGGGCGTGGTCAGTTGACCAAGCAGCAGACCCCCCGTTACGGCCAGCAGATTCTGGATAATGTGCTGCCGTTCTGACGGGTGGAAAGTCGGGTACGTGTTACGGTATGGTTATGGTTCCAAAAAGGTGGGGCAATGCCTAACGCATAACTTGACATAACGGTTCAATTCCCCCCATTCAACAAGTTGTGCAATGCCTGTTTTCTGTGTGTTGCATGGCCATCCATGCCGCGGCAGGGATGGACGGCCAGATGAATTGGCGGGAACAGAATCGCACGGAAATGGCGATGCTGGCTTAGTCGGCAGGTAACACCACGGGAGAAAAGCATGAGCAACGGTGACAACGCATTCGGCACTTTGGCTGAACCTAACCAGACCATTCTTGTTCAGGGGCTTAATGTTGCCAGCCTGAAGTGCGAAACCGACACCCCCATTGCCATTGGTGGTACAGTCCGCAATGCCCAGTTGCAGGCCCCGGTTGTTGATATTCTGGAAAGCGGCGTTGTTGCTGGTGAACTGGTGGCTGATGAAGTGGTCATCCGTGGTGCAGCAGAAAACGTGGTTATCCGGGCCAAGCGCTTTTATGCGACCGGTACCGCCAAGATCCGCAACTGCACCCTGTTCCTTGAAGGTGTGAGTGGGTGCAGCATCCACCATACTGCGGAACTGACGGGCGACTTTAGAATTGCTACGGGTTCCTTTGCACCGGCTGCCGCTGCTCCTGCCGCTCCTGCAAGTGTTGCCCCTGCTGCTGCACCGACCCCGGCCAAGACTGTAAAGGTTGAGGTCAAATCCTCCCCGGCCCCTGCACCGGCTGCGCCAGTTGCCAAGCCCGCACCGGTTGAAGCCGCAAAGCCCGCCACCCCCGAAAGCTCGGTCTGGGGCGATGTGGATCAGGTCATGCGCTCCGTGGCGGAAACGGAAGATGGCCATGCCTCCCTTATGGGTACGGCTGAAGCCCAGCCCTAAAAGGCTGGGTCTGGCTGGTACCATGGCCGGGGGATGGGGGCGACTGGTAGCGACTCGCTCCCTTTGTGTGGCTGGCCTGGCCACCACACCCGGCCCCGGAGTGTTTTTATGAAGAGATGTCGTAGGTTGTGATGCTGATACCCCGCCTGTCGTTCGGGAAACTTGTGCATGTTTCATCAAGCCTGATGACGCTTCTTCTGGCGATGAACATTCACACCATTGCCGGACACATGAAGGACGATAGCTCGGACGCGGGGGCGCAGCCTTTGGTGTCTGTTGCTCAGGCGGCCGCGGCGGAAAGCCAGCCTGCGGTTAATGAATCCGCCAGCCATACCAAAAGCGACAAGGATGCGCTGGAGGGCTGGGTTTCCGTGCTTGATGCAAACGAGGCGGCAGAACTGGCCCCCCCGGTGAATGACACTGCGGCAAGCAGCAAAAAGAAAGTTGCTGTGGCTGGGGATGATTGCGCAAAGGGTATTTCCTGCGCACAGGTCAAATCGGCTGGCAATGCCCTTGGCCCCGACCCTGACCCGGAGGTGAGCCGTGCGGAGGCCGATCTGGTCAAGGATATTCTGGCCCGCCAGTCCACCATTGAGAGCGAGCAGCAACAGCTTGACCAGCAGAAGCATGTGCTCAACGCAGCCCGTGCCGTGCTGGACCAGAAGATGAACACGCTGGATGCGTCCATGGCAACGCTGGAGCAGAAGCAGGCCGCCCACCGTGAAGTCATGGATGCCGAGACCGACCGGCTGGTCAAGATTTATGAGGACATGCCCCCCAAGGAGGCGGCGGCGGTTTTCAATATTATGGATATTCATGTGCTGATCGCGGTTGCCAGCAAAATGAACACCCGCAAGGTTTCCGCCATTATGGGCAACATGTCGCCCGAGCGAGTGAACCTTGTCTCCCAGTTTATGGCCGGGGTCAGGAGTTTTCACACCGCCTCTTCCGATGGGGGAGATGGGGGTGACCGGGTTGCGCAGAACATGGGTACCGCTACGTGGTGGGCCAAATCCTCCCCCGCTCCGGCGGCGCAGGGGGCACGGGGGGCTGCCCAGCAATCCTCCGGCCAGTAGCCGGTATCTGGTTTTTTGGGCAAGGGGGGCGGATGGCTCGCCTTTGCATGGGAAGTGGCTTAACTTAACACGTCATCTGGCATAATCAGTCCGGTTATCGGGTTTGTTGGCATCAGGCACTCAGGTCAGCCAGTTCTGGCGCAGGGTGCACGGAAGAGCTTGAAGGGCGGGAACAAAAAGCATGATGATCAGGCGCGGAATAATGGTGGCTTTTGTTCTGGCGGTTGCGGGATGTTCGCCCGACCATATTGCCAGCAAAATAACGGGCCGTGAGTGCAGTGCTGGTTATATTCAGGAAGGCGAGGACTGGTGTGCCCCCCCCGAACGCCCGCCTGCGCCCCAGCCTTACTGCACCCAGAGCTGGAATGGTGTGGACTGCTGGGCCCGCCCGGACCTGATGCCCAATGTGGCGCGTGAGGTGGCGGAAGGCCCAACAGGGCTGACGCAGGACCAGAACGCCCAGCGCCTGAATACGACAATCAAAAAGGCCCCTCCAACAAACGCCTATTACCCAGCCAATTAAGCGTTTTTTTGGGTGTGCCGGGCCGGGGTAAGGTCAGAGCGGGAGCAGGCCTGATGTTACAAGGCTGTTGTTTTAATGTGGCGCTTGGGGGCCATGGTGTGTTTATGGCTATACAACAGCCTGTTTACCTTGACGGGCATGACAAGGCGGTGGCAAGGCCATGCTTTGGTGGAGCCGCGGAGTGTATGGATGCTGAAACGTCTGGAGAGTTGTGTTGTTCCCCATTTTTCCATCGTGACAGCGTAGCCATTCCCGTATGAAAAATTTTCTCACAAGTCTTAAGGCTCTTGGCCGTTCGCAGCAGATTGCCCTTGGCGTTGCCGGCGCTGCCCTGCTGGGGGCGCTGGCGTACTTTGCCTTTAATGCCGGAGCGGGTGCGAGTGCGCTGCTGTATGGTGATCTGGACCTGACCGAGGCCGCCGAAATGGCGGATGACCTTGCCAAAGCCCATATCTCCTTTACCACCAGCCCGGATGGCACGCGCATTTTTGTGGCCAAGGACAAGGTTGCCAGTGCGCGCCTGCTGCTGGCCAAGGATGGTCTGCCAAGCGGGGGTGCCGTAGGCTACGAACTGTTTGACAAGAGCGGGACGCTCACCAGCACGCAGTTTGAACAGTCCATTAACGAAACCCGCGCCATGGAAGGGGAGCTGGAACGCTCCATCCGCCTGTTGCACGGGGTGCGCAATGTGCGTGTGCATCTGGTTCTGCCTCACCGCGACCTGTTTTCGACCGAGACCAATCCGTCACAGGCCAGTGTTGTGCTGGACATCGGGCGTGCAGGCCGCATGGCCCCCGATGGTATTCAGGCGATCCAGAATCTGGTGGCGGCCGCTGTGCCGGGCCTGCGCCCGCAGAACATTTCCATTGTGGATACGCGGGGCGATGTGCTGGTCAAACCGGGCGACCCCGATAGTCTGGCCGGGCAGGAAACGCAGATGGAAAAAATCCGTCATGCGGAAGAACAGCGCCTTGCACAGGCGGTAGAGGACATGCTGGTGCCCACACTGGGGGCCGGGCATGTGCGTGCCCGCGCAGCCGTGACCATGGCCACCGAGGAAGTGCACGAAACGGACGAGAGTTACGACCCCAACCAGCAGGTCCTGCGCTCGCAGCAGACCAGTTCGGACAAGAGCGTTAACACCGAATCCAGCCCCAGCACCACGGTTGGCAACAACCTGCCCAATGCCAACGCCAATCAGGACAACAAGACCGGTTCGACCAACGACCGGGAAGAAGAGACCAATAATTACGAAATTGGTAAACGCGTCCGGGTTATTAACCAGTCCCGCCCCCGCATTGCCCGTGTGAGCATGGCGGTGCTGGTGGACGGCACCATGACCAAGGACAAAAGCGGCAAGGAAGTCTGGACTCCGCTGGATGATTCCGAGCTGGAGCGGATTACCACGCTGGCGCAGACCGCGGTCGGGTTTGATAAGGCCCGTGGGGATGAAGTCCGCGTTGTTTCCATGCGGTTCATGCCCGATGGCGGGTTTGATTTTGCGGGTGGTCATACCGATTACTTCAGCCGCGAAATGCTTATTTACATGGCCGAGTGGGTTATTCCCATTCTGCTGGTTCTGGGTGCGCTGTTTATTGGCCTGCGCCCCATGCTGCGCCGCACGGGTCTGGTTACCCTTGTGTCCAAGGAACACCATGGTCAGGAAAAACTTCTGGCCGGGGCCGAAGGTGGCGGTCTGGTTATGGGTGCCAATGGTCAGATGCTCCCTGCGGGTAGCACCGTGGCTGAAGATGGCAGCGTGGTTGATATTGACGGCGTTCAGGGCAAGCTGCGGCAGGAAGCTCTGGATAGGGTTGCCGATCGCTTTGAAAATAACCTGGATGAGACCGTCCTTATTATCCGGAGCTGGCTTGCTGCTCCAGACCCGAAGAAGGGAGCCTAGTCCATGTCCGAGACCGCAACAGCCGCTGCGCCAGAAGGACCACAGGCCCCTCCCTCCGTTGTGCATGATGAAACCCGCCGCCTGAGCGGCAAACAGCGGGTTGCCATTCTTCTGCTTGCAGCCGGGCGCGAACGGGCGGCCAAGGTGCTCAAACAGTTGCAGGAGGATGAGGTCCGCGATGTGTCGGTCGCCATGGCGGGGCTGGGGCTTATCAGCGCCTCTGTTGTGGAGGAGGTGTGCGCCCAGTTCACCAAGAACTTCGAATCCTCCGAAGGGCTGGTGGGTACTTACGAAACCACGGAAGAACTGCTGCGCAAGGCCCTGTCGGGCGAGCAGGTCGACAAGATCATGGAAGAAATCCGTGGTCCGGCCGGGCGCACCATGTGGGACAAGCTGGGCAATGTGCAGGAGGTGGTTCTGGCCAACTACCTGCGCAACGAATATCCGCAGACTGCGGCCGTTATTCTCAGCCGCCTGCAACCGGCCCATGCTGCACGGGTGCTGACCCTGCTGCCCGAAGATTACGCAACCGAAGTGATGATGCGCGTGCTGCACATGGAAACAGTGCAGCGCGAGGTGCTGGACAGCGTGGAGGCGACCTTGCGGTCCGAGTTTATTTCCTCCCTTGGTCGTTCGGCCAAGCGCGACAGCTACGAACTGCTGGCCGAAGTGTTCAACAACTTCGACCGCAAGACCGAAACGCGCCTTATGGCCTCCATGGACAAGCGCAACCACGACGATATGGAAAAGGTGAAAGCGCTTATGTTCACCTTCGAAGATATCAAACGTCTGCCGCACGAGGCTCTTATGCGCATTGTGGCGCAGGTGGACCGCGAAAAACTGCCGCTGGCCCTCAAAGGGGCATCCGAGACCGTGCGCAAGATGTTCTTGCAGTGTATGTCCAAGCGTGCAGGCAGTATTCTGCTGGAAGAAATTTCCGCCCTTGGTCCCGTGCGTGTGAAGGATGCTGATGCCGCACAGGTTGAAATTGTGGGCATTATCAAAAACATGGCCAATGCAGGCGAGATTGATCTGGCCGAAAATGGCGGTAATGACGAGATCATTCCATAATGGTGGCAGGGGTGTTCTTCCGGTCTGGTGCACGCTGCATGGCAGCGGATGGCGCTTCCTCCGGGGGGGCGTCCACGCCTGTTGGCGCTTATCCGCGTTTTATGGATCTGGAGGATTTTGGCACACCCGAGGAGGACCCGGCCGCCAGGGAGCCTGTGCCAGAGGAAGAAAAAGCACCAGAACCCCCACCCCCGGATCCGAACCTGCTCAGCATTACGCGTGACGATCTGGCGGCCTTGCAGCAGCAGGCGCGCGAGGAAGGCCATGCAGCCGGTGCTGCGGAAAAGGATGCCGAACTTCAGGTATTCTATACCCAGTGCATGGCCGAACTGACCGAAGCCTTTAAGGCGGAAAACGCCCGGCGCGATCAGGCGCTGGCCAAGGCAACGCAGGTTTTTGTGGCGACTGTGGTGGAGATTGTACGGGCCCTGACCGCACTGGATGGTACGGTGTTGCAGGGAATGCAGCGTGACCTGATAGCCGATGCCGCCAGCTTTGCCCGTGAGTGCGAAGGGGATGTAACGGTACAGTGCAGCCCAACCGATATACAGCGCCTGCAAGCTGCCTTACAGAACGAAGGGGGTGTGCAGGTTGTGGCCGTGTCGGATATTGCGCAGGGGCTTATACGAATTTCCACGGCAGCCAACACCATTGTTATTGACCCAGTGCAGTGGCGCAAAAGTATGGCTGAAAAAATAGTGACCAGTGTCATGGCTCTTGCGCGCCAGCGCATGGAGCAGAGCGCTGGGCAGGCATAAGCAGGCGGAGACAACCATGAGTACAGACAACACCGATATCGGGCTTGAGGATTTCGCCACCACCACGCCAGCGCCGGATGCTTCCGCCACGGCTGCCCCCGGCGCTGCCCCAACGCCTGATGGCAAGGATGTGGACGATGCCCAGAAAGAGGCCGTTTACGATATTCCGGTCAAGATTACGGCAGTCATTGGTACGGCCACCATGCCGGTCAACCAGCTTTTGCGCCTGGGGCGCGGCGCGGTGGTCGAACTGGACCGCAAGCTGGGCGAAGCGGTGGATATTTATGCCAACAACCGCCTGATCGCCCGTGGCGAAGTGGTGGTCGTGGATGATAACCATATTGGCGTGACCATGACCGAAATCCTCTCCTCCTCCGCCACCAACGGTTAAGCGCCTTGCCCGGACCCGGTACAGTAACTGTGGCCACCGCTGCCGCACAGCCCGGTGCGGCCGGTCTGGGTGCGGGGGCGTTTGTTGCCCCGGTCATGACGTGCATTGTGGCTTTTGCCGTTGTGATCGGGCTGATTTTTCTGTGTCGGTATGGGCTGAAGTTTTTGGAACCCTATCTGCTGCGCGGGCGGCAGACACCCAATCTGGCCGTGGTGGAAAGTGTGGCCGTGGACCAGCGCAGGCGGGTGAGTGTGATCCGTTATGGCCAGAAAAAAGGGTTGATCCTGACCGGCGGTGGCAACGATGTGTTTATGGGCTGGGTGGACGGGGCGGAGGCTCCCTCCACCACCCCACAGCCCGCCCCTGCGGTTCTCCCCCCGATCCCCCCTCATTCCTGATGCAGAAGCGGAGCCTCCAGCGTTGAAAGTTCCAGCCTTTACAAGACGTGGCGCGTGGTTTGCGACTTTGGCGCTGTGTGCTCTGGCGGTAGCTTGTCTGCCGGTCATGGCTCATGCCCAGTCCATTGCGCTCGATCTTGGTAAAGGGGGCGACCCGGGGACCACCAGCCGCATTATCCAGATTACCGCCCTGCTGACCGTGCTTTCGCTGGCACCAAGTCTGCTGGTTATGGTAACGGCTTTTACCCGCATTATTGTTGTGCTTTCGCTCCTGCGGGGGGCTATTGGGGCGCAGGGTACTCCGCCCAATACGGTGCTGGTCGGGCTGGGCCTGTTCCTGACCTTTTTTGTTATGCAGCCCACCTTCCAGCAGTCGTGGGATCAGGGCATTGCCCCCATGATGGATGGTCAGGTGGAGGAAATGGAAGGGCTTAAAGCCGCCGCCGAGCCTTTTCGCACATTTATGCTGGCGCATGTGCGGGCGGCGGATCTGTCCACCTTCCAGCATCTGGCCAATGTGCCACCTGCACCTACCCCGGCGGAAACGCCGTGGCGTGTGCTGATGCCCGCTTTTATGGTGGGTGAACTCAGCCGCGGGTTTGAGATGGGGTTCCTGCTCTATCTGCCCTTTCTGGTCATAGATATTGTCACGTCCAGTGTGCTGATGAGTCTGGGGATGATGATGCTACCCCCTGCGACCATCTCGCTGCCGTTCAAGCTTATCTTTTTTGTTATGGTTGATGGCTGGCAAATGGTGGCGGGTGGGCTGGTACGCAGCTTTGGCGGCTGACTGGCCTGTTGTGGAGTAGGGCCGGTCTTTGCGGAATTTTATTGCAAAATCATAATAAAATCACGCATCTGGCGTATTTGCTTGTTTTATATTGCAATGTTTTTAGAAATTGCTGCCCGTGCGCGCTCTTGCCCATCCTGAGTAAAGGACTATCATCTGCCCCGTAATGGCGCTGAACATGGCAGGCTATTGGCATACGGTATTGTTTTATTGGAATTTTAATATTTGGAGACAAAGGCAGACTATCTCTGGATCCTACAATCTTCTGTAAAGACATCCAGTCACGAACGCGGTATGAAGGCGCTTGCTTGTCTGGCCCATGCCGCTGGATAAGAATGGATTATCTGCTTTTTATCTCAAGGGGCGTCTTCGGGGCGTTTCCTGAATTTTTGTGAATGCGCAAGGGGGGCCATTTAAGGCCACGACTGACCGGTGTTGTGCGCTGTGGCGCATGTGTTCCGGTGGTTGCCACGTAAGGCACCCCAATAATATGAAGGAAGTTGCACTGATATGCTGCAATGGCTGAACAAGGACGCTCCGTTCCGCGATAAAATCCGGGTTGTGATGCTGTGTCTGGAAGCATATTTCATGTTCCAGATTATTGTGGAGACGGTTGGCTTTTTCTGGCACGCGCCAGCCCATTACACGTATATCATCAACATGAGCGCCCTTGTTTTCGGGCAGATTGTTGTCATGTTCATCTGGAAGTGGTTCACCACCCTGATTACCGAGCCGGTGGAAAAACTGGCGCAGATGGGGGAAGAACTGGGCAATGGTGTTGCACACAGCAACATCCCCTTCCTCAAGAACAAGGACTGCGTTGGCCGTCTGGCCCGGATTATGGCCCGCTTCTCCCGCATGGTGGATGAGCAGGCCGCCGCCCGCCAGCAGCAGGAAAAAATGGCGTCCGAAATCAAGGATGCGCTTGATAACAGTCAGGACCGCGACAAACACACACATATGGTGATCGACCGGTTGGGGCAGGCTCTGGCCGACATGGCGCAGGGTGACCTGCGGACCCGTATTGAAGACCCGATTTTTGATGGGGAATTTGCCCCCCTGCGTGATGCGTTCAACCATTCCGCAACCCGCCTGAACGAAGCCCTGTGCGCCGTTGCCAGCAATTCCGACCTGATCTCCACCGGCGCTGCCGAAATTTCCACGGCATCGGACGATCTGGCCAAACGGACGGAAAAGCAGGCTGCAAACCTTGGTCAGGCGGCATCGTCCGTGCGGACCATTACCGAAGGTGTGCAGAGCAACGCCAAAGCCTGTGCCGATGCGAATGCAGAAAGCCAGCAGGCGCTGGAAAAGGTTAAGGCGGCTACATCCGTCATGACCGAAACCACCAGAGCCATGGACGGAATCAAGAGTTCCTCCGATGCGATTGGCGAAATTATTTCGGTCATTGATGGCATTGCCTTCCAGACCAATGTGCTGGCCCTGAACGCAGGGGTGGAAGCCGCCCGCGCGGGCGAGGCTGGTCGTGGCTTTGCCGTTGTTGCGCAGGAAGTCCGCTCGCTGGCGGAACAGTCCGCAACATCTGCAAGCGAGATCAAGCGCCTGATCTCCGTTGCTGCCGAGCAGGTGGTCAAGGGTGTGGATCTGGTGCAGCAGACTGGCCGCTACCTGAACGATTTTGCAGGCAGCACCCAGAATATTGCGACCCGGGTGGAAGAAATTTCCTCCTCCACGCAGGATCAGGCCCAGCGCCTGTCCGAAGTGACCGCCTCCATTGGCGGGATGGATCAGGTTACGCAGCAGAACGCAGCCATGGTGGAAGAAACCACAGCCGCCAGCCACAACCTGACTGCCGAAACCCGGACACTGGCGGCAACACTCAGCCGCTTTAAAATGGACCTTGGTGGCGCGCGCGCTGGCCGCGCAAGCCGCCCGGCGCTTTCGGCCCCTCGTGCGCCCGCCCGCCCCAGACCGGCCAGCCCGGCCCGTGTGGCAGCGCCCGTGGCCCCGGCGGCTCCCACGCCCCCTACGCTGTCCATCCCCACGTCCTCGTCCGATGCCGGATGGGAAGAGTTTTAATGGCCAGTATTCCAGCATGTCCGGGGCAGAGCAGCCCCGGCCTGTGTGGTTGATCAAGGGAGCAGTGGGTTGGCGAATGTGACCTTACCTGAACGTCTGGACACTTCAGCGGCATTTGCCCTGAAGAGTGAGATCGAACAGGCAATTCAGAATGCCGGGGGCGGGCAGGTTGCTCTGGACGCTTCTGGCGTAACTTACCTTGGAGGACTGTGCTTGCAGGTTCTCCTAGCCAGCAGATGCCCACTTGTGACGCCTTCGGAGCCAGTAGTGGAGGCTTATGCCCTGTTTGGCGTAAGCACGTATCTGACCGAGCCGCTGGCGCCGTTCAAGGAGTAATAAGGACTATGGTGGAAAAAGTGGGCATACGCGTTTTGACGGTCGATGACTCCCGCACCATGCAGGGCATGTTACGCAAAGCCCTGGAAGGGGCGGGCTACGATGTTATTCAAGGTGGGGATGGGGTCGAAGGGCTGGAAGTGCTACAGGCAGCCGACCCTGTGCCCAATGCGATTATTACAGATATCAATATGCCGCGCATGGATGGTTTTGAATTTATTGAAGCCGTGCGTGGGATGGAAAAATACAAGCATCTGCCAATGATCGTTCTGACAACGGAAAGCGACCCCGAGAAAAAAGCCAGAGCCCGTGCGGCCGGGGCGACCGGGTGGATTGTCAAACCGTTCAGCACAGACAGTCTCGTGGCGGCTATCCGCCGGGTGACCGCCTGAAGGAGAGAGATCAGGATGAGTGGTGACATGGACGATATCCTTCTGGTTTTTTTCCAGGAGTGTGAAGAGCAGCTTCAGGAACTGGAGCGTGGTCTGTCTGCCCTTTCGGATGGGGAATCCGGGAAGGAGACAATCAACGCCGTTTTCCGCGCTGTGCATTCCATCAAGGGTGGGGCCGCGTCCTTCGGTCTGGAAAACCTTGTCCGGTTTGCGCACGTGTTCGAAAGTTCCCTTGATGGTCTGCGCTCCGGCCGTGTTGCTCCTACGCCTGAGATTGTTAAAACCTTTCTCAAGGCCATGGATGTTCTGAGCGATCTGGTGGCCGAGGCACAGGGTGGTGCCGCGGTGGATCAGGGCCGTATTGCGGAAAGCCAGACCGAACTGGAAGCCATTATTGGCGAAGGTGGCGGGAGTGCCCCGGCCGCAAAACAGGAAGATGTGATTCCTGCCGATTTTGTGCCCGTGCCCATGGATTTTGAGCCAGTCATGGCCGATTTTGATTTCGGCGATTTTGGACTGGAAGAGGATGCTCCGGCCGCCGCGGCCCTTGTGGTGACCTTCAGCCCCCATACCGCCATGTATGACCGGGGGGACGATGCCCGCAACCTGCTGATCGGTCTGGCCGATGTGGCGGTGGCCCATGGTGGCACCAGCACCGTAACGTGCGAAACAGCCGCTCTGCCCGCACTGGCGGATATGAAGACCGAACAGTCCTACTTGTCGTGGCGTGTGGTTCTGCCCGCATCCGTGCCGGAGGAGAGCGTTCACGCGGTGTTCGACTGGGTGAGCGACGTGTGCGATGTGACCATCTCGCGGGAGGGTGGGTCTGACCCGGATGGTGGCGAGCCCGCCCCCGAGGAACCCACACCTGCTTTGGTGGAAGACCCTGCGCCAGCCACGTTCAAGGCGGAGACAGAGCCTGCGGCGGCAACCCCGGACCTGCAACCCCACCCGGCTTCGGCCTCGGTGGTGGAAAAAATCATGGCGGAACTGCCTCCGCCGCCCACGGCCGCGGCCAGCGCCCCCATTGCAGCAGGCAATACGGCTGCCGTGCGCCGCCCGGTTGAACAGGCGACAATCCGTGTGGACCTGCACCGCGTGGATGACCTGATGGATCTGGTCGGTGAGCTGGTGATTGCACAGGCAGCCCTTGAATCCATTGGCCAGCGCGAAGAGGGCGGCCAGCAGGAAATGATCAAGCGCATTGCCAGCATGAAAACCCTGACGCGGGATATTCAGGATGCGGTCATGGCCGTGCGCGCCCAGCCCGTGCGCAGCGTGTTCCAGCGGATGCAACGCGTTGTGCGCGAGGCCTGCTCCATGACCCACAAGGACGTGGTGCTGACACTGGAAGGCGAGGACACGGAAGTGGACCGCACACTGGTGGAAAAACTCTCCGACCCGCTGACCCACATGCTGCGCAATGCGGTTGACCACGGCATTGAAAGTGCAGAGGACCGGATTGCTGCGGGCAAGTCCCCCACAGGGCAGATTCTGCTTTCTGCCGGGCATCGGTCTGGCCGTATCCTGATTACCATCAAGGATGATGGGGGCGGGATCAACCACGAGCGCGTGCTGGCCATTGCCATCAAGCGCGGCATTGTCGCCCCCGATGCGGTGCTGACGGATGACGAGATCAATAACCTTATCTTCGCGCCGGGCTTTTCCACGGCAACGACCGTCTCCGACCTGTCTGGCCGTGGGGTGGGGATGGATGTGGTCAAGCAGGCCATTCTGGGCCTTGGCGGGCGCGTGACCATCAGCAGTGTGCAGGGGGAGGGCACGACCTTCTGCCTGAGCCTGCCGCTAACACTGGCCGTGCTGGATGGAATGCTGATTGTGGCCGCCGGGTCCACAATGGTTGTGCCTGTCTCCTCCGTGGTGGAAACCATGATGGTCAACCACAAGGATATTTACATGCTGCCCGATGGCGCCAATGTGGTGTCCATCCGTGGGGTCTGTATGCCGCTTATTCCCCTTGCGTCCGAACTGGGGCTGGGGGGCTACGGCACATCGCGTGGCCTGTCCGAGGATGACGTGATTCTGGTGGTGGAAAACGAGTCCGGTGCACGGGCTGCACTGATTGTGGAGGATATCCGCGATCAGGCGCAGGTGGTGATCAAAAGCATTGAAAAGAATTATCGCCAGATGCCCGGTGTATCTGCCGCGACCATTCTGGGGGATGGCAGCGTGTCCCTTATTCTGGATGTTCCCGCACTGGTTGCCAATGCCCTTGGCCGGATAGACACAAGGCCCTCGGATGTTCGCACAGGGATTGCGGCCTAATACCAGACCACATCAGACGATCTGTATTTGAGTAGGAAAACGGATATGACGGACGAAGCCGGGGCCGACGCCAAGCTTGTAAAAATGATCGTGTTTGCAGTGGGTGATCAGGAATATTGCATTCCCATTCTGAGCGTGCGCGAAATTCGTGGGTTTGAAAAAACTACGGCACTGCCTTTTGCGCCGCACTATGTCTGCGGTGCGATCAACCTGCGTGGCATTATCCTGACCGTTATTGACCTTGCGGTGTACCTGAACGTGGAGCCACAGGCCGATAACCCGCGCCGGGTGGTGATTATTGTGGAATCGCGCAATGGTACGGTGTGTGGTCTGCTGGTGGACCGGGTGATTGACATGGCGGACGTAAACCTGTCCGACATTCAGGCCGTGGCGGAGGAAGATAGCAGCCTGAGCGGTCTGGTCATGATTGCAGACCGCATGATTGGCGTGCTCCGGCTGGAAGTGGTGGTCGGTCAGCTGGTAGGCGGGATGATCTCCTGATGGTCGACACGCGTTCCACTGTTGACCCGGAGTACACGGACGCTGACTTTCAGATGGTGCGGCGGATTGCCAAGCATGAAGCCGGTATTTTTATTCCTGATTCCAAAAGTACGCTTGTTTACTCCCGTGTGTCCCGCCGTGTGCGGGAAAGCGGGATGGACAGCTTTCAGGCGTATCTGGGCTTTGTGCAAAGCCCTGCCGGCCGGGCGGAAATGAACAAGCTTGTCTGTGCGCTTACAACCAACGTGACCAGCTTTTTTAGGGAACGGCCACATTTTGTGCATATGGAACAGAATGTGCTGCCCGGACTGGCCGCCAAGCTACGCAGTGGCGGGCGGGGGCGCATGTGGTCCGCGGCCTGCTCCACCGGGCAGGAACCGTGGAGCATAGCCATGTCCATTATGTCCGCGTTCCCCGAAGCGGCATCGTACGACATGCGTATTCTGGCGACCGATATTAATTCCGAAGTTGTGGCTCAGGCCGCATCAGGCACATATGTCGAGAGCGAGACGGACGGTATTTCCACCAAGCAGAAAAGCCAGTTCATGCAGGCCGATGCGCGTGGCAACCTGTCTTTTGTTGGCAATATCCGCCAGCTTCCCGCTTTCAAGGTACTGAACCTGAATGCGGACTGGCCCATGCGGGGGCAGTTTTCCGTTATTTTCTGCCGCAATGTCGTCATTTATTTTGATGAGCCCACGCGCGAGCGTCTGTGGGGCCGACTGGCTGAAAAGCTGGAAAAAGGTGGTTTTCTGTATGTTGGTCATTCGGAAAAAGTGGCCAACCCCCGCCGATGCGGCCTGGAGCAGATTGCTCCGACCATTTACCGGAAGGACAGCTAGTTTATGGCGCAGCCCGTAAAAGTTCTGATCGTTGATGATTCCCGCACCATTCGGGCGTTGATCAAACGGTCCTTTGCGCAGAACCCGGATATTGAAGTGTGTGGTGAGGCCGCAAATCCGCTGGAAGCGCGTGACCTGATTATTAAGGACCAGCCGGACGTTATTACCCTGGACGTGGAAATGCCGGGGATGAATGGCCTCCAGTTTCTGGAAAAAATCATGCGGATGCGGCCCATCCCCGTTGTCATGGTGTCCAGCCTGACAGCAAAGGGAGCGGATACGGCCATTACCGCGTTGCAGATGGGGGCGTTTGACTGCTTCCCCAAAACCAATGTGGCTGCCGGGGAGGACGCATTTGCGGGCCTTGGGCGGCTGGTGGTGCAGGCGGCACGCTCGCAGCCGGTTGCCAGGGTGCAGCGCCGCACACCTGCGGCTCCCGTTGGCCATGTGCAGACAACGTGGGGCAATGCTGTGGACCTGGTGGCTATTGGCTCCTCCACAGGTGGGGTGGAGGCGCTGGAGGAGGTGCTTTCCGGCTTTCCCCAGAAGAGCCCGCCCATTGTTATCTGCCAGCATATGCCGCCGCTGTTTACGGCCAGCTTTGCAAACCGGCTGAACCAGACTATGCCCACCCTGTCCATTGCGGAAGCGCGTGATGGGGAGGCTCTGCAACCCGGTATGGTCAGAATCGCCCCCGGTGGGGACAGGCATATGGTGGTGGAGGCCGGTGGTGGCAAATACGTAACGCGGCTTGTCGGGGGTGCGCCGGTCAGCGGGCATTGCCCATCGGTGGATGTGTTGTTCAGGTCCGTTGCCAAATGTGCAGGGCGGAATGCTCTGGGCATTATTCTGACCGGCATGGGGCGCGATGGTGCGGATGGGCTTCTGGCCATGCGGCAGGCTGGGGCTTTTACAATCGCGCAGGACAAAACATCTTCGGTTGTTTATGGAATGCCACGGGTCGCGGCCGAAATTGGCGCGGCCTGCCAGATTGTGCCATTGCGCCAGATTAGTGCTGCGGCCATGGCCATGCATACGCGCTGAGTGCAAAAACGGGCGGGTTATACAACCGCC
The DNA here is from genome assembly GCF_000964225.1 of Acetobacter syzygii. Classification (GTDB taxonomy): domain Bacteria; phylum Pseudomonadota; class Alphaproteobacteria; order Acetobacterales; family Acetobacteraceae; genus Acetobacter; species Acetobacter syzygii. Next base: position 108,130 of record NZ_BAMZ01000008.1, read on the forward strand.
TGCTGTATCTGATGCCGGCCTTTAACGGCTGGAATTGAGACTAGGAATAAGGGGGAGACAAATGCCTGCCGCTTCACAAATCAGGGCTTTGATCGTAGATGATCAGGCTTCTATCCGTCAGGTTCTGGCCAACAGCATGGCAGAAATCGGCTTTACCAACATTGCCCAGCGCAAGGATGGTAAGGAAGCTCTGGAATATCTGGAGCAGAACCCCACGCATCTGGTCATATCCGACTTTAACATGCCGGTTATGGATGGTCTTGCGCTGCTGCGTGCAGTGCGCAGCAACCCAAAAATCCAGAAGGTGGCATTTATTATCCTGACCAGCGAGGCCAGCAAGGATCTGGTGCAGGAAGCGGTCAAGGCTGGCGTTAACAACTTCCTTGCCAAACCTTACACCGTAGCCAAGCTGCGTGAGGTTCTGGAAAAGGTGTTCGGACCCATAAAGTGAACGATCACCCTGCGGTCAAAACGGTTATTCAGGGGGAAGTGGCAATCTCTGGCGATTCGTCAGTGGTTTTTGCAACGCTGCTTGGTTCCTGCGTTTCGGTTTGTATGTTTGACCCGCTTGCACGTGTTGGCGGCATTAACCATTTTTTGCTGCCAGACGGGGGGGAAGGCCATTCAGGCACAGCCATGCGCTTTGGCGTGAACTCCATGGAAATGCTGGTCAACGGCCTGCTCAAGGCCGGTGGGCAGCGTAGCCGTCTGGCGTGCAAGGTGTTTGGTGGTGCTGCCGTTGTGCCCAGTCTGGGCCGCATCGGGCAGGAAAATATACGGTTTGTGACCAATTATCTGGTGGATGAGGGCATTCGCTGCGTGTCCCAGAGTCTGGGGGGCACATTGGCCCGGCGCATCCGCTTCTGGCCGACCACGGGTCGTGCACAGCAGAATCTGGTGCAGGACGTGCAGGGTATTGGCAAGCAGGAAGTCGCCTACAGCCGGCGTGAGGCTGAAGCAGAGCGGAAGTGGGCCAAGGAAGCCAGTTCCGAAATTGAACTGTTTTAAAAACAGCCCCGCCGGAGAGGATCAATACAATGGATGTCGTGCCCCAACCGCGCCCTGCTGAGGCCGGAAACGAACGCAGTGTACTGGAGGTTATGGACCATCTGGTGGCCTTGCTGGATGAAACCTGCCAGGATTTTGAGGGTGTGCAGCGTGTGGTGGGCGAAAACATGGCCGCAGCACCCCTGAGCGATCAGGATGTGCAGGTTCTGCAAAAGCTGGATTCCGCCACCCAGACGGTGGAGGCGGTTTCCACTATTCTTAAAAACCTGATCACCAGTGGTGGGCCGTGCGTGGGCCAGAGTTTGGATGTGGCCGCTCTGAGCCGGGGCGTAAAACTCAGCCATGTTGTTCAGGTTCTGCAATATGGCATAGAGGCCGAGCCTGAGTGCCATTCTGGCGAGGTCGATCTGTTTTAGGCCCGTTGGGTGTTGGCGCTTTTAACCAGCGCCAGCCCCCAGCCAACCATAAGAAAAGCCCACCCTGCGGTTCGCTCGGTAAATAACGAACTGGTTGAGGCCAGCGGCCAGAACATCATGCAGAGTGTAATAAAAAGCATGGACAGCATAAGGTCCTTGCTTGCCACGGCTGCAAGCAAAAGCTTTTTCAGCCAGATCAGAACCATGCACACAAACAGCACAAGGCCGGTTAATCCGGCTGTGGTTGCAATTTCCAGATAAATATTGTGCGGGTGAATGTTGCACCCCACAACCGGGTCCATGCCCGCCATAAAGTGGTTAAGCTGGGGCATACCGTAAATATACACGGCATCGGCACAGTGCCTGCGAAAACCATCAAACCCCAGCCCAAACAGCGGGTGTGCATAAACCATGTTTGTGGCGCGGATATAAATCTGCCCATAGGGGGAATGTGGAAAATCCCTGATCTGCTCCAAAAAGTGCAGAACCAGCTTGTTATAGGCCGGGGGGGAAAGAACAGGCAGGCACGCCAGCCCGCCCATGCCAATAAGAGTGGCCAGAATAACCGGCACACGGGTGGTCCGGATAAGTATGGCGCAGATAAAAAAGCCAAAAAAGACCAGCAGCGCAGGCATTCTCTGCCCCACAATAACCATGGTCAGCAGCAGAAAAGACATCATGCCCAGTGCGGTTATTTTTTTGGAGAGTGCTTTATGCTGCATCATGCGCATGGGGTAGATCATCAATCCGGGGAACATGATGACCATAAGCGCTGGCCCGGCGCGGGGGCTAAAAAACGGGCCGGTCAGCGCGCCATCCCCCCACCTTGGGTAACCCCAGATGTTCACGCCAAACAGATATTGCTGCCAGCATTCAACCAGCACCCAAAGTCCGGCCAGAGTAACGGCAAAGCTCAGGACTTTCTGTTCTTTCTGCCCTTGAAGCAGCCATTCTTCCAATGCTTTGGCAAAAACAAAATAACGCAGGATTGCCAGTGCTTCCAGCACCGCATGTAAGGAGTGGTCCAGCATGGATGCCAGAACCATAATGGCCCACAGACCAAGTGCAAAAGGGAACCATCCTTGCAGGAGCGGTCGATAGTTTTTTTTGAAAACAGTGTGGAGCAAAAAGCTGATTGCAATAAACGAGATAATAAAATCCGCTATGGAACGGCCACGCAATTGCAGAAATGGAAGGAAAAAGAAAAGCGCAAAAGCTATTTTTTTTAAATGCGTATCAAAGAAAACAGGCATGTTTTTTAGGGTCATTTTTGTAGCGCTCCAATCATTTCAACAATAAAATACTCTGTGTGGGAAAGCTATTATTAAATAACCCGAAGAGCAGGCCGTTGCTGTATGGTACAGTCCGGTGCACAACTGGAGCACTGCCCATACTGGTGTGTGCGATACCTGACCATCGGCCGGACGATGCGCCTCCCTGTGAGTATGGGCGGCAACCCGCGGCCACCAGCACCCGAACGTAAACTGGTGCTGGAATATGGCGTTTTTCCGTATTGGCGATGTTTTTGCACGGAAGGGGCGCTATGGGGGCGCAGGCGGGGTATCTCTGCCCCGCTCTTATGGAGCCGTGCCCGCTGGAGTGCCCTATGGGGTGCCGGGTGGGGTCAGGATGGAAGGGTCAGCAGCCGGTTGGCCAGCACATTGGCCGTAAGGGGTACAAGACCGCCAACAATACTGGACGAGCAGCTACCATAGGTCAGGGTTAGCCCACAGGCGGCGGCAGCAATAATGCCCCCCACACGACCTGCCTGGTCCATTTTGCTGGCAACCATGGTGGTGGCCCCGCGTTGTGCAAAGGCATAGCCTATATCGGCAGATTCTTCGGCATCCAGCCCGGCGGGCAGCACCAGACTCAGGGTCGCGCCAACACGTTCGACCATCTGCATCATTTTGCTCATGCTTACGGGGGAGTACACGCAAATGCCCGGCAGATCGACCAGAATAGGCTGCCCCGGTTCCTTGTGGTTGACGGCATCGGCCAGAATTTCGGACGTGCTGCCTTGAATAATGGGAATATTATAAGGCTGGAGCAGGGCGGACAGCTTGGCAAAGCTCCCTGCCGTATGGTCGCACGCAATTACCAGCGGGGGCGGGCAGTCCTTGTAGTCTTCGGACAGAATATAGCGTGCAGCCAGCTTGGCCAGCACCAGCGTTTTGCCAGAGCCGGATGCACCGCCAAAGGCCAGTGGCGTTTTGGTGGCATCGGGCAGGGCGCCAAAGGACAGAACATTCGCCAGCCCGTCCGCCAGTGTTTTGCCCGCCAGCGCATGAATGAGCGGTTCTGGCACGGAATGCCAGCGCAGAACGTCCTCTACCGTAAGGTGGCTGACCGGAAGGGAGACCCCATTGCCCGCCACCCCCCCCTTGCCCTGTGCCGGATCGGACACGGGTGAAGACTCCTGCGTGTTTCCCTGACGGCGCTCCCCAACCGGCTGGCTGGCGGTGTCGGAGGGACTATCCTGCATATTCTACTCCCATGGTGCGGTCTTCTGGCTGACTATCACGATATGGTCGCAACCGTCTTGATCCGGGCACGAGGGTATATCTCAGCTTGCGATAGAACGGAAATGGAAGGGCGAACCCGCTCCACAATAGCGTGCATGGAATCCCGGACGGGGGAGGCAACAACAATGACCGGGATTTCGCCATTGGTGGAGAGGGCATTGAACGTGTCGCGCAGTTTGCCCACAAAATTATTCAGCATGGAGGGGGGCATGGCCAGCTTACGGTCTTCTGCCGGGCCGGTAATGTGCGCCATAAAATCCGATTCCCATTTGGAGGAGAGGGTAACAATGGGAATATACCCGCCCGGCCCGACCAGCGTGTTGCAGATCTGGCGGGAAAGCCGCATCCGCACATGGTTGGTCAGGGGCTGAATGCCGCGCAGGCCCATGCCGCAGGCTTCCTGAATACTTTCCAGAATGGTGGGCAGGTCACGGATGGAAACGCGCTCGGCCAGTAGGGCCTGCAACACCCGCTGCACGGTGCTGAGCGGCACCTGCGAGGGAATAAGGTCGTTGACCAGCTTTTGCTGTTCGCGCGGCATGTCGTCCAGCAGGGCCTGTGTGGCAACGTAGGTCAGCAGGTCCGGCAGGTTCTGGCGCACGCTCTCGCTCAGGTGGGTCACAATAACGCTTGCGGGGTCCACCACGGTGCAGTTCATGGCCATGGCTTTGGTTTTCTGCGCAGGGTCAATCCAGACCGCGGGCAGGCCAAAGGCGGGCTCGGTGGTTTTTTCGCCCGCTATGGGGGGCACCCCGCCTGATGGGGTCATGGCCAGCAGCTTGTGGGGTTTGACCTCGCCCGAGGCAATTTCGATCTCCTTCAGCTTGATCACATATTTTTCTGAAGGAAGGTGAATGTTGTCCTGAATGCGCACCGGGGGGGTTACAAAGCCCATTTCGGTTGCAACGGAGCGGCGCAGCGCCTTGATCTGCTCGGCCAGTTGCGGGGTGTCTCCGCTGGTCAGGGGCAGCAGGCCAAAGCCGAGTTCAAGGCGCAGCAGATCGAGCTTGAGCACTTCGGAAATGGGGGTCGCAGTGGGCTGGGGTGTAATGTCGGTTACGTCGCCATCACTGTCGGCGGCCGGGGCGCGGCTGCGCAGCCAGGCACCCGTGCCAGCCGCAATGGCAATGACCAGAAAAGGGAAGGCAGGCAGGCCCGGCATAAGGGCAAACAGGGCGGACAGCGCTGCCGCAACCCCCAGTGGCTTGGCGTTGCCGCTCAACTGGCGGGCCAGAATAACGTCGGCCGTGCCATCCGTGCCGCCCTTGGTCACCACCACACCCGCAGCGGTGGAAACCAGCAGGGCCGGAATCTGGGAGACCAGACCATCGCCCACGGTCAGCATGGTAAAGGTGCTTGCGGCCTCGCTCAGCGGCATACCGTGGCGCAGCACGCCAATGGTCAGCCCCCCAACAATGTTGATGGCGGTGATGATGATGCTGGCAATGGCATCCCCGCGTACAAACTTGGCCGCACCATCCATGGAGCCGTAAAAGGCACTCTCCTCCTCCAGTTCCTTGCGCTTGATCCGGGCCGTGCGCTCGTTAATGGCGCCAGAGGCCAGATCGGCGTCAATGGCCATCTGCTTGCCGGGAATGGAGTCCAGGAAGAAGCGGGCTGCCACTTCGGCAATACGCCCCGACCCTTTGGTGATGACCATAAAGTTCACCACCAGCAGAATGCAGAACACAATGCCCCCGATCACCACGTCCCCCCCCATAAGGAACCCGCCAAAGGCGGCCACAACATGGCCTGCGGCATAGGGGCCTTCGCTCCCGTGGCTGAGGATCAGCCGCGTGGTCGCAATTTCAAGCGACAGGCGCAAAAGGGTGGTGAGCAGCAACAGGGTAGGGAAGGAGGTAAAATCCAGCGGCCGCTCAAGGAACAGCGCAACCATCAGCACCAGCACGGAGGAGGTGATGGAAATGGATAACCCCATGTCCAGAATGAACGTGGGCAGGGGCAGAATAAGAATGGACAGCAGCAGAACCACGCCAACGGCCAGCCCTATATCCGTCCCCGGCACCATGGTGCGCCACGGCAGGGCCTTCCATCCGCCATTGCGCAGCGTGCCAACTGCGTTGGTCAGGTGGCGCGAGCTGGATGCAAATCTTACGCGTGCGGCCGCAGTCCTGTCCGCCAGTTTGCCAGCAGCGGCTTTTTTGACCGAGTTGCCATCGGCAGTATCCAAGAACCACGTTCCCTTTTGTGTTGTTGCGGCACGGTTTATGGCCAATTCCAGCATGTTCGCGCCTGCTGCGAACCATGAGGGACTGCGCCACTCAGACCCATGTGTGTGCTACGCAGCTACAGTTACCATCAAGTGCAATCCAAGGCCAGAAAATGGTTCTGCCAAAGGCGGTCGCACAGGCCGGGCGAATGGAGGGGCTGGTCCTTGCCACGGAGGGCCAGCGGTATGGCTGTGCCGCATGGCAAGTGCAGGTGGGGCATGGTAAGGTCGCACAGATGGATCACACAGGGTTACGTAAGGCGGACATGAAAGCGACGTGGGAGCCTGAGAAGGCGAATATGCAAAAGCTCATGGCTCAGAAGGAACTTGTCTTACAAGACCCTTCCCCCTTAAAGGCGGGGGAACTGTGCGCCTCCCTGTGCATGAACGGGCTGGCGGACGAGGGCGTGCGGCTGGCGCTGGAGCTTGTCAGGCGTTTTCCCGATCAGGTGCCCTACCTGCTGGTGGCGGTGTATGTGCTGACCACCTTTGTTGCACGGTACGATATTGCCGCCGTTATGCTCCGCAAGGTGCTGGCGCTGGAGCCGGATAACGCAGTCGCCAGAATCCATTACGCCAAGGTGCTGGTGGTGCTGGGCGATCTGGCGCAGGGCAGTGCGCAGCTTGCGGATGTTATTCGCCGTTACCCCGACCGGCGGGAGGAGGCCACGCTCCAGATTTCTGAAACCTTCCTGCGCATGGGCTACCCGCAGGAGGCGCTGGAAGTCATGCTGTTTACCATCCGTCAGAGCGTGCCCACGGCGCAGATGTTCAACCTGATCGGCTGCGCATTAGGGTGCCTGAACAGGTCGGAGGAGGCCATTCCCTGGTACGAACAGGGAGCGGTGCTGGACCCGGCGGATAAGGGCATCAGGCTTGGTCACGCGCTGGCGCTGCTCAAATCCGGCCATTACGGCAAAGGGTGGGAACTGTTTGCCCGGCGTGACCCCAAACTGAGCCAGCTGACCCAGTGGTTTGCCAAATTTCCCACCCTGCAGCGGGGGGAGGATGTGGCGGGCAGAACGGTACTGCTTTATCAGGAGCAGGGGTTGGGCGATACGCTCCAGTTCATCCGCTTTGTGCCAGTTCTTGTGGCCCGTGGCGCGCAGGTTACTGTGGCTGTGGGGGATATGCTGGCCAAGCTTTTGCGCCAGTCCTACCCCGACCTTACGGTGCGTGTGCTGACCCAGTTCCAGCTGGACGAGACGTTTGATTACAGCCTGCCCATTCCCAATCTGCCTTATGTAACGGGCATGGAGCGGGCGGAGGATATTCCCGCAACGGTTCCCTACCTCCGGGCCGACCCGCAGGACGTAGCCCGTTTTGCAGATCTGCTGCCGCCTGAGCGCCCGCGTATCGGGCTTGTCTGGTCGGGTGAACGCCGCCAGACGGGGGAGGACGTTATGGCCGATCAGTTGCGCTCCCTTACGCTGGCAACGGTTGCGGCGGCGCTTACACCGGTCAATGCCACGCTGGTCAGCTTGCAGTACGGTGCCCCGCGGGAAGATCTGGCGGCATGGCAGGGGCAGGCTATTTTTGACCCCATGGACCATGTGCGCGACATGGCCGATACGGCAGCGCTCATGGAAAATCTGGACCTGATTATTTCGGTCGATACGTCCCCGCTGCATCTGGCCGGGGCACTGGGCAGGCCCGTGTGGCAGATCAGCCGGTGGGATGCGTGCTGGCGGTGGGGCGATGCAGGGCACAGGACGCCATGGTACCCGACCATGCGTATTTTTCGCCCGCAGGAGCGCGCTTTTGGCCCCATTCTGGCGGAGGTGGGTGCTGCCCTGCGCGCATGGGTTGCCGCATGGCCGGAAGCACCGCATGACCTTGCCATACCATCCGCACCAGCACCCGCAACCTTACCCTCCCTTCTGCCAGACCCGGCGGCGCTGGCGGCCAAGGCCGGTGCCGCCAGCGGTGCTGCTCACAAGCCTGCCGAGGCCGAAGGGGAGGGTATTCCAGTTCTGCCAGAAGGCATGACGGTGCAGGCCCTGTGGGACGCAAGGGAAGACCTGCTTAAAAACCCCACACCGCAAAAACTGAACGATCTGGCGGTCATGCTGTTTGAGCTGCGGCAGTATGTTGCGGGTGAACGGTTGGTGCGCGATGTGCTGGCCATCTGCGGGGATGATGTGCCCCTGCTGCTGGCCTCGGTCTCGTTGCTGAACACCTATACCGCCCAGCATAATCTGGTTGCGGCCCTGCTGCGCAAAATCCTGCTGTTGCAGCCGCAAATGACCGAACTCAAAATGTATCTGGCAAACACCCTTATCATCAAAGGGGATTTGGCCGGTGGTTTGCAGATTTTTTCGGATATTATGCAAAACCACCCCGAACTGCGCCTGTTTACGTGCGAGCATATTTCCCTCGCATTGCAGGATGCGGGGTATCTGGAGCAGGCTTATCAGGTACTGGACCACTGGTTCCGTAATAGTCAGGAAACCACACCAGCCCTGTTCAACAACATGGGCTGCGTGCTCCAGCGCCTGAACCGCTCGGAGGAGGCGCTGGCATGGTACAAAAAAGCCATTGAAAGCCAGCCCGATAATGCGGCCATCCGCCTTGGGTATGCGTTGACCCTTTTTAAGGCCGGATACTTCTGGGAAGGGGTGGCATACCACGAAGGGCGCGCACTGGGCCTGCATGACCCTGCCGCATGGTACCATCAGCTCCCGCTGCTCCGGAGGGGGGATGCGGTGGCAGGCAAGTCCATTATTGTCTGCCAGGAACAGGGGTTTGGGGATAGCCTTCAGTTTGTGCGGTTTGTGCCGCTTATGGTGGCGCAGGGAGCTAAGGTGACGGTGGTTGTGCCACTTAATCTGCTCAAGCTCTTTACGCAGTCCCTGCCCATGGCAACCATTGTGGAAGATGCCCATTTTGCCCGCCAGAATGGGTATGATTACAGAGTGCCGCTGCCAGACCTGCCGTTTGTTATGGGGCTGAAGCGCCGGGAGGATATTCCCGCCAGTATTCCCTACCTTAAGGCAGACCCGCAGGATGTGGCGCGCTTTGCCGCACGGATGCCCGCCAAACGCCCGCGCATTGGGCTGGTGTGGGCGGGGGGCAAACGCCAGAAGGCATCGGACCTTGTGGTTAACCAGCGCCGCTCAACCGAACTGGCCAATGTTGCCCCGGCCCTGACACCGGTGGATGCGGAGCTGATCAATCTCCAGCATGGTCCCGCGCGTGATGAGCTGGCGGAATGGCACGGGCAGCCCATTCTGGACTTTATGGCCGACGTGCACACCATGGCCGATACCGCTGCGGTAATAGAAAATCTGGATCTGGTGATCTCGGTCGATACATCGGTCCTGCATCTGGCCGGGGCGCTGGGCAAGCCGGTATGGATGATCAGCCGCAGGGATGCGTGCTGGCGGTGGGGGGATACGGGCGAGACCTCGCCGTGGTATCCAACCCTGCGTATTTTCCGTGCGCAGGAGCGTTCGTTCGCGCCGGTTCTGGCAGAAGTGGGGGCCGCCCTGCGCCAGTGGGTGGCAACGTGGCACCCCGGCAAAGGGGCGTTGGACTAGGCCGCACCATGGTGGCCTGCCCCTAGCTACGGCCCATAAAACTGGCGGGGTGTTGTGTGGCTCTCAGCCAGAGTGGCTTTGTAGGGGCCGCTCCCCTGCGGTTAGGGCTGCCTGCCCTGCGGTGGCGGACCTAGCCGCCGCTTTGGGGCATAACCCGCTGTGCGGTGGCCCGCGCCACAGGGGCTGCACGGTAGGAGGCAAGAGAGCGGCCGCGCATGGAACTGCCATGCCCGTTGCCAACAGGGCCGGGTTCCACAAAATTCCGCATTCCCTGAAAAGGATGGAATACCTTGGGGTGCGAGATCTGGGGCATGCCATCTGGTCCGGTGCCCGTGCTGGCTTCGGCCACCATCATGGGGGGGTGGCGCACCGTGGGGGTTACAGGGTGCGGGAACACCTGCGGCATAAGGGGCGATTTTTGCGGGGCCTGCTGGGCATCCCGCCCATCCTGCGGCACGGCCCATGCCTCCAGCACCTTCCACTGGTAGGGGGTGCCTATGCCCGGTGTCTGGGAATGGTAGGCTGCTGCGGCCCGTGGCCAGCTCCCGGTTTTATCATACATCTGGAGCAGAAAATTGCCCGCGTACATGGCGTTGCGCAGCGGGTCGAACGCCAGATCGAGGGAGGAGAACGCATCAGGGTGCTGTTGCAGGTTGACCTGCATACACCCCACATCAATCGATATAATGCCCTGCTGGCGAAAACTCTGGACTGCCGCTACGGCCTCTGCCCGGCTGTTGTAGTGGTAGCCAACACCTGCGGCATTGACTGTCCATGGCCATGCGGCCACCGTTCCATCGGATTCGACCCGGCCACTTTCCACCCGTCCCATGGCGGACAGAAACCCGTCGGGAATGTGCAGGCTGCGTTCGGTCTGGGCAATGGCTTCCGTGCATAACCCGGCCTCGGCGGAGTGGGCATGGGCCCGTGCAGCCCCCAGCATTGCGTGGGTGGCGCTGGCCAGAACCGTGGCGCACAAAAGCCAGTGGGCAGGCAGGGTACTACGGGGTGGTGTCATGCGTTCCGGTGGGGCTTGGTCGGGTTTTGCCGCGGGGTGCGCCCCTTGCTCCTTCTATTGTTGGCCCTTGCCAGTAATGGAAGAATATAAAGTACCACACGCAAGGAACAGGTGTTGCCATCGGGTGGTCACCTTACTGGCCTGTATTCCGCCATGCCTGATCATGCAAGGATTCATGTACCTGCTGTGGCCCGCGCCGGGGCATAAATAGGGGTGGCGGGGGTGGTGGCGCGCCGCTCAGGCGGGGGGTGGCGCAGGCAGGGCGCTGGCCGTAATGCCCTGATTTTGCATTATCTTTGGTACATGGGTCGGGCATGGGGGTGCGGGCTGTGTGTGGCTGTTGCCACGGTAGGGGCAAAAAAGGCTTTTGGGCATGGGCCGTGGCGGGTTACATGAAGATTGAATGTAATGGCAGGCACGCCTATTTGTGTGCCACAAGGCTATGGGATAACCCGGTACCGTGTGCCGGGCTGATCAATGCAGGGGTAAGCAGGTATATGAGGAACCGCCTCAAGGCGAGCAACGGGTCTGGCGGTGCAGCCAGCCAGCATGGCACCGTGGCGAGCACTCTGGTGCGCCATACGGTGCTGGGGATGGGTGCGCGTGCGTGGGGCAAGGCCGTTATGGCCGCCTTTTTTATGGTCTCCCTGTTTATTCCGCTTACCTCCGCCCATGCCATTACGGTGCGTGTGAAGGACATTGTTGATTACGAAGGCGTGCGGGACAACCAGCTTGTCGGTTACGGGCTGGTTGTGGGCCTGCATGGCACGGGCGACCGTCTGACCAACATCATCTTCACGCGTGAGACGTTGATCAGTATGCTCAACCGGCTTGGCGTGAACATCCGCGACCGCGAAATCCAGTTGCAGACGCATGACGTGGCCGCCGTTATGGTGACCGCCACACTCCCCCCCTTCTCCCACGGGGGCGGGCGGATTGACGTCACCGTTTCCGCCGTGGGTGACGCGCAGGACCTGACCGGCGGCACCCTGCTGGTGACCCCCCTGCAGGCTGCCGATGGCGAGGTTTATGCCGTGGCGCAGGGGTCGCTTGTGACCAACGCCTTTACCGCGGGTGGGCAGGCTGCCACGGTTACACGCAACATTCCCACCAGCGGGCATATTGCCAACGGCGGTGTGGTGGAACGTGAAGTGCCGGTCAAACTGGGCGAGACAGGGGTTATCCACCTCTCGCTGCATAACCCCAACTTTACTACGGCAACCCGTGTGGCAGAGGTCATCAACCGCCGTATTGGCGCGCACATGGCGCAGGTGGATGACCCGCGCACCATTGCCGTGGACCTGACCGGGCGCAATGCCTCGCTCACCCTGTACCGCATCGGGGATTTGCAGATCGAGCCGGACACCATGGCCAAGGTGGTGGTGGACGAAGCCAGTGGTACCATTGTTATGGGGGATAGCGTGCGCATCAGCACCGTGGCCATTGCGCAGGGCAACCTGACCATTCAGGTCACGGAAACCCCTCAGGTTGTGCAGCCTGCTCCTTTTTCCAACGGGGTAACCGCCGTTGTGCCACGGACACAGGCCAATGTGAGCACGGATAGCTCCCACCGGCTTGGTATTCTGCGGGAAGGGCCAACACTGGCCAGCCTTGTGGCGGGTATGAACGCGCTAGGCATGGGCCCGCGCGACATGATTGGTATTTTGCAGGCCATTAAGGCTGATGGCGCCCTTCAGGCCGATCTGGAAGTAAGGTAGTCCAAGCATGAGCGCAGTCTCCAACGTCAATGCGGCCCAGATTGCCAGCGCCCAGAACGCAGCCAGCACAACCCAGGCGGGCACCACCCCCCAGTCGGGGCTGAGCGCGCAGGCGCTGGAAAAAACCCGCAAGGCCGCCATAGAGTTTGAGGGCATGACCATAGGCGAAATGCTCCAGCCGATGTTTGACACGGTGGATACGGCCAACAGCCTGTTTGGTGGCGGGGCGGCGGAATCCCAGTTCCGGTCGTTGCAGGTGCTGGAAATGGGCAAGCAGATTGCCAATAACGGCGGCATTGGGCTGGCGGATAGCGTCTATCGCCAGATGCTGGCCATGCAGGAAAAAGCACAGCAGGAAAAAGGCACATCATGACCGATACGCCCAAAACACTGCCCAAAATACTGCCAGAAACACTACAGGACCGCCTGTTGCAGGGGTTGAGTGCCGTCAATGCCCTGCTGGAGCAGGAGAACACGCTGCTCTCGTCCGGTCAGTGGCAGGATGTGGAAAAACTGCTCCCCCGCAAACGTACCCTTATGGAGCAGATGCGCAAACTGCTGCCAGCAGAAGCAAAACCCCTGACGCCGGAGCAGCGCAGTGCAAAAGCCGCCCCGGAAATGGAGGCCGCTACAAAGCAGTTTCATGCGCTGGTCCGCGCGAACGAAGAACTGTTGCAAAATGCCATTGCCGCCCAGGGGACGCTTATCCAGCTTGTGCTGGAGGATGCCGCGCAGGAGCAGCGTATTGGCTATGGGGCATCGGGCGGGTATGCGGTGGGCCAGCACAACAGCGCGCTCGCCCTGCGGAGTGATGTTTAAACCACTCCGCCTGCGGCGGCCTTACCAGTAGCCGCCAATAACCTTGCGTGGCTGATCCCCCCCGGGGTCAGCGCCTGCGTACCATGCGCTCCAGTCCCACACAAAAGTATCGCGCCGGTTTTCTGCCGTCATGGCGGCCAGCTCATCCACAACGGGGGTGGGTTGCTGCTTTTTGCCCTGCATCTGTGTTGCCGTCATGTTGCGCAGGGTACGGAAGGCGGTTTCCGACCCCATGTAAACACATCCGCAGCCGATCGGGTCCGCATACAGGTAGATGGGGCCGGAAGGAGATGGGCGGTATGTCAGCTCCCCTGGTGGGAGCAGGTTCATCATCGCATAGCGTGCGGTGGTGTTGGCCTGATGCGCAATAAACCCGGCCTCGGACAGGGTTTTCCCTTTTTCCAGATACGGTGCTGCGGGGGACATGCACCCCGCCAGCACTGTGCAGAGCAACCCGCTGGCCGCCTGCGCCAGCCGTCTGGCAGGGCGGCGGTGGGTGGCCGGTGGGTGCAGGGGGGTGCCTGTGTGCATCTGGCGGGTTCCGTGGCTGATGGTTTTGCTTAAAGGGCGGGGGCTGCGGCATCTGCCATGCACAGGGGCGGCACGCAGACATACGCCTTCATGGTGGAGTAATGCAGGCTCATCAACTGCTGGAGCGTTTGCGCGGCCACACCGCCTTCCTCCGGGTTGGGGGCGGGCACGGTGGTGCTGGTCAGGGGCAGGCACGCCTTGATCATTTTTTCCGCGCCGGAAGGGGAGATCGCATAGCCGCTCACGCTCTGGGTGGCCATAAGCGGGAAGGCGAGGGAGGTCACATCCATCTCGCTCAGTGCGCCAGCCCCACGGGCGGAATAGGGCGGCAGCACCGCACCGCTGAACAGGGCCAGTTCGGGCAGCACGTCAAACTGGATTGTGGAACCGGGCGTATTGCCCCAGAGCACAAAGTCCCAGTCCTGTGGCAGGCTGGCCAGAATGCGCGTGCTTTCGGCCTCAAAATTGGCGCACAGCACGGCATTGCTCTCAAACACATGGGCGGCGGTCTGGTGCTGGGCCACATTGCCCCACAGTGCTACGTGCGACAGAGCCGCAGCAAACGCCTCCTGCGAGAACAGGCATTCGGCCGAGATCAGGTTCATCTGCTGCATGGCGCGCACATCCAGATCCTGCGGGTGCACGCCGACCGAACGCGCCAGATCCTGCACATGGGCATTGAGTTGCAAGAACCTTTCGGTCTGGTCTGGCGTTGTGTCGTTGCTGATGAAAAACTTGAACATTGAGAGGTCCTGCAAGTGGCAATAGGGCGGTCATGCGGTCACAACGGGGCGCATTGGGGAATTGGCACAAATAACAACTGCCACGGCGAAACCACGCTGATGCCCGAGAATACGGCAGAGCAGGGCGCATGGAAAGCCTTGAGCAGGCTCCACCCCGCCGCAGTATATTCCTGTGGCTTTGTTGGGTGTAAAACCATATAATAGAGCCGAATACAGATTTTTTCAGGCCACGGCAGACGCTCCTGGCGCAGGTAGAAGCACGTAAAGGATTGGATTGATGAGCATTAGCGGTATTTCGCCGGTAAGCCAGTATCTGACGGCCCTGAAGAATGAAGATACCGCCGCCTCGACCTACGCCCAGACGGATGTGACCACCAAGCAGACCGTTGCTGCGTTTGAAGAATCCGCTGCGACCATTACCACCGCAAGCCAGCTGCTTAAAAACTATTCTACCCTGCAGGTTGTGCTGGGCGCTTACGGAATGGACTCCTATTCCTCCGCAACGGCCCTTGTGCAAAAGCTGCTGACGCAGGACCCCGATTCGTCCACCTCCCTTGCCAAAACATCCAGCAACGCCACATGGCTGGCCTTTGCCGATGCGTTTAAATCCTGGGGGGAAGGCGGGGGCAGCGTGCAGACAACGCCGCTGACAACATCCACCATCAGCTCCATTGTCAACGAATACCAGTCGGATACCCAGTCCGCCCTGACCAGCGATATTGCGACCTTCAAAAGTGCTGCGGGGTCCATTACCACTGCCTCGGACCTGCTGGACAATTCCACGGTGCTGAATGTGGTGCTGAGCGCCTTTGGCATGGAATCGCTGGAAGGGGATACGGCTGTCCTGACCTCCCTGCTGACGCAGGACCCCAGTTCCTCCACCTCGCTCGCCCAGACATCGGGCAATACGTCCTGGCAGGCCTTTGCCTACACGTTCAAGGCCATGGGGCAGGCGGATGGTACGGCCACTTCCACGCCGTTTACATCGAACACGATCAGTTCCATCGTCTCGCGCTACCAGATTGCCGTGAACTCTGCGATCGATACCAATACCACCGCGTTTAAAACGCAGGTCAGCCAGATTGCGACTGCCTCGGACCTGCTGGGCAACTCCTCCGTCCTGTCCATGGTCATGAACAAGTATGGGCTGGACTCCAGCACGGATAATACGACCATCCTGACCTCCCTGCTGACGCAGGACCCCACCTCATCCACCTCGCTCGCCCAGACATCGGGCAGTCAGGCGTGGGAGGATTTTGCCACCATGTTCAAATCGCTGGGGCAGGGGGATGGCACGGCCACATCCACGCCGTTTACGTCCGCCACCATCAGCGCGATTGCCAGCAAATACACGACCGAAATCGGGAGTGAGACCTCAGCCGCCATTGCAACCTTCAAGAACGATGCCTCAACCCTGACATCGGTCACCGCCCTGCTGAATGACAGCACCTCCCTGCAGGTTGTGCTGGGGGCGTATGGTCTGGGCTCCCTTGCCAGCGATACGGACGTGGTGAAAACCCTGCTGACGCAGGACCCTGATTCGTCCACCTCGCTGGCCCAGACATCGGGCAATTCCTCGTGGCAGGCTTTTGCCGAAGCCTTCAAGGCGTGGGGGCAGAATGGTGGCAAGGGGAGCATTCTCTCCACCAGTCTTGTGGCTACGATCTCTTCCAACTTTCAGGCCAACACCACCTCTTTGGTGGAGTCCGGGCTGAGCGCATTTTCAAACTCGGCCAGTTCAATCACCACGGCCAGCGCGCTGCTGGCCAATAGCACCGTATTGCAGGTTGTAACCGGCGCTTACGGGCTGGATGCAGCCAGTAACGAAAAAACGCTGATCAACGCGCTGCTGACGCAGGACCCCACCTCCACCACATCGCTTGCCAGTGCATCGGGGAATTCCACGTGGCAGACTTTTGCCGATGCGTTTGAGGTCTGGGGCAAAAGTGGCGGCAGTGTCAGCGCTACGCCGTTCACGTCCGAAAAAATCCAGAGCATTGTGGACGACTACCAGCTACGGCAGTACGAGGCCTCCAAGAGTGTGAGTGATAACGGGGTGGGGAACGCCCTGTATTTTACCCGCACCATGAGCAGCATTACCTCCCTGTCGCAGCTTATGTCGGACCCGACCCTGCTCAAGGTGGTGGAAACGGTCTCCGGCTACGACCCGGACCAGTTTGGCGCGCTCGATTATGACCAGCAGGTCCGTCTGCTGGAAAAAAAGGTGGATCTGACCAAACTGTCCACGTCCAAACAGATCCAGCAGTATGCCGAGCAGTATCTGGCCATGTTGCAGATCAACCCGCAAACGACCGATACCCCGGCCAGCCTGCTTGATCTGTTTGGTGGGGATGACAGTGATGACGGTATTCTCGCACTGTTTGGGGACAGCAGCGATTCCTCGGGCGATCTTTATTCCAGCCTGTTCTAGGCAAGGTGGTCCCACCCTCCATGCGGGGTGGGGCAGCATAACCCCGTATCTGGTTTGTTGTTGACGTGAGTTCGGACCCGCTTTCTTCCTCGCCTGTCGAGGCATCCGTTTCCGCCCTTTCTGGTGTGCTGGAGGCGGTGCGTGGTGCCATTGCCAGCCCCCGGCATGATGTGCCGGTGGGGGTGCTGGAAGGCCGCGTAACGGGTTTGTCCGGCCTTTCGGTCTCGTTGAGTGGCCTGCGTGACTTTACGGGGGTGGGGGACCGGGTGACCATTTATGGTCTGGACGGGCGGCAGACACAGGCCGAAATTGTAGCTTTTAATCAGGATATTGCCATTGCCATGCCCTTTGGCTCGCTGGAGGGGATTGGCTCAGGCTGCCGCGCCACCTTCCGGCTGTATGATCAGGAGCAGCGCCGCCGCAGGGCCGGGGGCACGCTTATGGTCAACGCCGCATGGCAGGGGCGGGTGGTGGACCCCATGGGCCGCCCGATGGATGGCAAAGGCCCACTCCCGGGGGAGGGTACGGCCCAGCGGCTCCATGCCTCCCCACCTGAGGCCGCCATGCGTGGCCGCCTTGGCCCGCGCATAGACCTTGGGGTGCGGGCACTCAACCTGTTTACCACCTGCCGCGAGGGGCAGCGCCTTGGCCTGTTTGCGGGGTCAGGCGTTGGCAAGTCCACCCTTATGGGAATGCTCGCGCGGGATACCGCGTGTGATGTTGCGGTTATTGCGCTGGTGGGTGAGCGTGGGCGTGAAGTGCGCGAGTTTGTGGAGGATGATCTGGGGCCGGAGGGGCTGGCCAAATCTGTTGTGGTAGTGGCAACATCGGACACATCCCCCCTTATGCGGCGCGAGGCCGCCTATGCCGCCATGGCCGTGGCCGAGCACTTCCGCGATCAGGGCAAATCGGTGCTGATGCTGATGGATAGCGTAACCCGCTTTTGCCAGGCCCTGCGTGAGATTGGCCTGTCCTCGGGTGAGCCACCGGCCACGCGCGGTTATCCGCCCAGCGTTTTTGCCGAACTCCCCCGCCTGCTGGAGCGTGCGGGACCGGGGCTGATGGATAAAAACGGGCACGCAGGGCAGATGACCGCCATGTTCTCCGTACTGGTGGAAGGCGATGACCAGAACGAACCCGTGGCCGATGCCGTGCGGGGTATTCTGGATGGTCATGTGGTACTGGAGCGGCGCATTGCGGAATCCGGGCGTTACCCGGCGGTCAATGTGCTGCGCTCGCTCTCCCGCACGGTGCCGGGATGCCTGACGGAGGAGGAGAACCAGCTTGTGCTGCAGGCGCGCTCCTGCCTGTCCACATGGGATGAAATGCAGGACATGGTGCGCCTTGGCGCGTACCGCCCCGGCAATGACCCACGGGTGGACGAGGCGATCCGGGTCGCTCCGGCGCTGGAGGAAATGCTGAAGCAGCGTAAAGGCGAGCGCGCAACCCTGCCAGAATGCTTTGATGCCCTGCGGGGCGCGCTCTCGTAGCTGAACGTCTATGAGCAGCGCCAGAATTCGCTCCCTGAACGCGCTTATTCGCCTGCGCAAAACAGAGGTGGACGAGGCCAAGGCCGGTATGGCCCGTGCCCTTGCGGCGGAAAACGCGGCCCTGACGGAACTGGACCGCCAGCTGACCCAGATCGAGGTGGAACGCGATGAGGCCGAGGGCGATGCCGGGCGAGAGTCCTTCAGGCTCTGGCTCCCCATTGCGCAGGAGAACGTGGCGCAGGCCGAGAAGGCTGTTTACAAAACCCGCCAGGATTCCATTCGGGTGCGCGAGGAGCTGATCCACGCCAACGCGGCATTCAAGGCTGCCCAGACCCTGCTGGACAAGCGCGAGGAGGAGGAGCGCATCCTGCGCACCCGGCGCGAACAGGCGGAACTGGATGACCTGTCCCGCCGGAGCCGCCCGTTTTTTATGTAAGTTGGGCAAGGTTCCATCGTTTGGTGGCAATAAACCCCCTGACCGTGAAAAAACGGTGGCAAATGGTTCTTTTCTTTTGTTTGATCCTTGAGAAAGCGGAGTGCGCCCGCTATCGCTTACAGATCATAAGGGGCTGACAGTGATCGTGCACCATGCGACCCGTTTCTTCCCCACACTCGTGAGTGATTAGGAAAACGTATGCAACAGACAGAGCAGCAACCCGCAAAAATTTTTATTGCGACCCCATGTTTTGGCGGCATGGTGACGCAGGAGTACATGGAATCCATTATTGCATGTGCCGGGGTGCTCCAGGTTCCCATGACGTTGTCCCTGTTGGGGGATGACGCCATGATCAGTCGCGCACGTAATACCCTGACCCACAAGTTCCTGACTCTGTCTGACGCAACGCATCTTTTGTTCATTGACGCCGATATTGGTTTTCCTGCCGAGGCTCCCGCCCGCCTGCTGGCCGCAGGCAAGGATGTGGTGGCCGGGGCTTACCCGATCCGCGAATATTTCTGGGACAAAACCACGCAGACCAACATGCTGCATGGTGAAGCGCAGGAAACGGCCTCCCTCCGCTATGTGGGCGAGACCGAGGCCATGCACCAGCAGATTGAAAAAGGCCCCATGGTGCGCACCCATTATGCAGGCACCGGCTTTATGCTTATCAGCCGTGGCGCGCTGGAACGGATGGTCAAGGCCTACCCCGAAACCGCCTACCGCCGCATAGATGCAGCCGATGGCGAGGCAGGCGGGACCGCCTACGCCCTGTTTGATGGCAGCATTGACCCCGAAACCGGGACCTACCTGAGCGAGGACTTTACCTTCTGCCGCCGCTGGCGCGAAATTGGGGGCGAAGTCTGGCTGGATACCTCGATCAATCTGACACATGCAGGCCGTGCCGCGTTCCATGGCAAACCGGGCTGCCGTGTTGGCATGGTTCACCACAAGGGCGCCTAAGGTCGCAGTAGCACCACATGCCAGATAACAAAAAACGCCCCATTATTATCAAACGTGGGGGTGATTCAGGCGAGCATGGCCATCACGGCGGCGCATGGAAGATTGCGTACGCTGACTTTATGACGGCCATGATGGCCTTCTTTCTGGTTATGTGGCTGCTGAACGCAACAACGGAAGAACAGCGCAAGGGTATTGCGCAGTTCTTTAACCCCATGGCGGAAAAAGATACCCGTCTGGGTTCTTCCAACGGGATGCTGGAAACATCGCCCTCCCCGCTGACCGCTGGCACAACCCTGCGCAAGGTCAAGGATGGGGATGCCCCGGATGATGATGGGGGCGAACAGCCCGGCGCCAAAGATGCTGCCCGTCGCTCGGAGGAAGGTGGCTCCCCCGATAATATCACCCGTGGCCTTAAAACGCACCTGACCCCGGCAACCCCGGCCATTATTCCCATTGGTGGGCCGGAAAGTGGCGGGGGTAAAAATCTGGGCAGCATAGGCGTGGACAACCCTGTAGCTGCCGCAGCAGAGCAGACCAAGATCGACACCATGGTCAAGGGGCTGGAACAGGCCGTGGCCCAAAACCCGGATACGCAGGCTGCAAGTAGCAATATGTCCGTCTCCTTCGGGCGGGACGATATCCGGATTGAACTGCGCGACGCGAACAATACACCCATGTTCGATACGGCCTCCGCCACCCCCAACGCTGCCGGGCGCAAAATGCTGGAGCAGATTGGTGCGTGGCTGGCCCCTATGCCAGAACAGCTTTCCATTGTGGGCTATACCGATGCCGACCAGTACCGCCCCAGCAAACGGGGTGGCATGTCCAACTGGACCCTGTCCGCACAGCGGGCGGATGGTGCGCGCGAAGTTCTGGTCCGGGCAGGGTACCCCGACCGGAATATTCTGAGCGTATCTGGCCGGGCGGACCGTGATCTGGCTGTGCCATCTGACCCCGGTTCCGCCGCCAACCGGCGCGTGGTGCTGATTTTGCACCGCCGTTTTGTAAACCCGGACCAGTCCGGTGGGGCAATTGTACCCCTGCCTGCCCCCGCAGGTGCTCCGGCGGGGCAGGCTGCTCCCGCGGCACCGCCTGTGGCCCCAGCAGGGCAGACCGCACCTGCCGCACCTGTGGGCAATGGCGCACCACCCGCTCCTGCGCCCCAGTCCGGGGCTGTTCCGCCGCAAGCCCAGCCCGCCCCTGCTCCGGCACAGGCCCCTGCTGCCCCGCCCCGGCGGGTCAGGGGGGTACGCATAAGGGCATCAACACGGCCAAAAACAGAACCGGCACAGGCCCCGCCGCCCGCCGTGGACCAGCCTTTTCAGCCCGCGCAGGATACGTGGACACCCGCACCGCAGTAACCCGCCCGTAAAACAGGATGATGATGCGCCGCTGGCAGTTGGTGCCAGCCCGGCGCAAGTAGATGGAAGTGGAGACCGTTAAATGCTGTTCATCGGGGGGCTCATTTTTGCGCTGCTCTGCGTATTTGGTTCGTTTGTGGCATCGGGGGGGGCGCTGGCACCCCTTATCATGTCCATGCCGTTCGAACTGCTGACCATTCTTGGGGCCGCGATTGGCATTTTTGTCATGTCCAATTCCAAGGATGTGCTCAAGGAATTCCCGCACTATCTGCGCCGCACCATCAAGGGGCCACGCTACAACAAAGCCGCTTACACGGAACTGCTGGTGACGTTGTTCCGTTTTATGCGGCTGGCGCAGGCCAAGGGCAACATGGCGCTTGAAGAGCATATTGAAAACCCGAACGACAGCAGCATTTTTGCCCTCTCCCCCAATGTGCGGGATGATGTGGCGACCCGTAGCCTGATCTGCGATTATCTGCGTCTGGTCAGCCTGAACATGGATGACGCCTACCAGCTGGATGAGGTCATGGGCCGCGAGCTCAAAAAGAACCTGAGCGAGGAGCTGCATACGGCCGAAAGCCTGCAAAGCATTGCCGACGCCCTGCCAGCCCTTGGCATTGTGGCCGCCGTGCTGGGGGTGATCAAAACCATGGCCTCCATCAGCAAGCCGCCGGTCATTCTGGGTGAGATGATTGCAGGCGCACTTGTGGGCACCTTCCTTGGTGTGCTTTTGTCTTATGGTGTTGTGGCCCCGCTTTCGTCTAGAATGCGCGATGTGGTCATGCAGGACGCCCGTTACCAGGACCTGATCCGCACGGTATTTGTGGCGCATCTGCAAGGCAATCCGCCGCAGATCTGTGCGGAAATCGGGCGTAAGGACATCCCCCATGCGTTTATGCCAACATTCGCAGAACTGGATTCCGCTTTGTCCGAAGCAAGTAACCCCGGCGCTGCTGCCGCAGCCTGAGGACCATAAAATCGCGGTGGCTGGCCTGCTGGCGGGACGGAGGATGTGATGGGTATTAAATCAACAAGTGCCACGGGTGCGACCGACAGCGCGCAGGATGCGCCGTTTTCCGCCCTGCTTGCTGCCATTACGCCCCGTACCACCACAACGGCGGGGGCTGTGCCTGCCACAGCACCCTCCAGCGGTTTTGCCGCTGTGCTGAAAAGCATGTCCGTTACGCACACCACCACGCAGGCGCGCGCCCCTTCCACCGCTACATCGGCCTCCACCACCCAAGGGGCGGTGGATACCGCTCCAGCGGACAACACCGACCAGAGCAGCACGGAAGCCGATAACACGGCGGCAAACAGCACTGCGCAAGGGCGTGTGGATGCGGCCAGTTCCTCCGTGGCGCAGGCCACCACCAGCCCGTTAACCAGCAGAACGGCAGCCTCCGGCACCGCCGCCGCACAGGCGGAGCAGACACAGGCAGCTCCCGCCAGCCAGACCGACAGCAGCGATGCGGATACGCAAGCAACTGCTACGGATGCGGCAGATAGCCAGACCACCACAGCCGATGCCAGCCAGACCCCGCAGGCCCTGCCAGCGTGGAGCATGGCGGACACCCTGATGCAGATGGTCATGCAGGGGGCCAGTGCGGTGCAGCCGCAGGCACAGGTGGCAGGCACCAGCACACCGACCCAGACCAGTGCACTTGGCACCGCAGATGCGACCGCCACCGACCCCGGCAGCCTGAACACCGCCACACAAAGTGTGCTGGGGCAGGGGTTGAGCAGCCTTTCTGCCTCGGTTACGCTCCAAAGCGGGCTTGCCGTGCAGGATATGGCAGCGGCAATGGGGCTGGGTGGATCTGTTTCCTTCCTCAGTGGTTTGCCGGGCATGGGCATGGGCATGGGCATGGGCATGGGCATGGGCACAGGCGGGGCGTCCGCCGTGGTGGAAAGCCTGAGCAGCGCTGGAACCGTGGGTAGCCTGACAGCGGGGAGCCTGACTGGAGGAAGTCTGGCTGGGGGCGGCACGGCCTCCTTGCCAGTGGCGGGCATGGCGGCGTCTGCCGTACAGCCAGCGCTGGTGCAGCAGGCGGCCAGTCTTGGCAGCAGTACAGCAGCCGCACCAACCATAACGGCGGGGAGTGCTGGCACATCCTCTGACCCTGCTGCCGTTCTGGGTGCAGCCAGCCAGAGCAGTAGCGGGCAGGTTTCTGCCGCGGCTACCAGTACGGCCAGTGCTGCGGTCTCTGGCCAGCAGGGGGCACAAACGGCGGCTTATACGCTCCAGCAGGTGGCGGCTGTGGTCAGCAATGTGCGTGTTACCCAGTCCTCCTCGGGGGCGCAGGCTGTAGCAGCGGATGGTATTGCCGGATTGTCCCTGACTGCGGGGGATGGCGTGGCTTCAGCTTCAGGCCCGGTGGTGGCGCTGGGGCAAAGCGTGCAGGAGGCGGTGGCCCAGAATCAGGCAGGTTTTTCCGACCAGTCGGAGCAGGGCGCCGGGGAGGAAGGGCAGGCTCTGCTGGCGGATGCCGGGGCAACGGGCAGCACACTGGCGCAGGCGACAACGCAGGGTGCGGCATCCTTTGCCTCCACTCTGGGTACGGCATTAGGCGGGGCATCCGGGCAGGCGGCAACGCCCACACAGGCCGGAGCCGCAACGGCCACCGCCACAACGCAGGAAGAGGAACAGGCCGGTGGTCTGTTCTCCCTCGCCAGTACGGACTCTACGGATACCGGGGTGTCCATGACCGTCATGACCGCGGATTCCACCCCCGTACACGTGCGTGTGCAGGGGACGGATGGCGTAACAACGGGCGTGGTGCTCCAGAGTGAGGATGCCGCAACGGCGCACCATCTGGCCAACACACGGCACGAGCTTGTTGCAGCACTGGATGCTGCGGGTGTAGATGTAGGGCAGATCAGAATTGACGTTGTCAGCCCGAGCGACACGGGCAACACATCCTCCCAGCAGGAAAACGGGGGAAGTGGGTTGGCCGGTGGCGCTTTGGGTGGTGGCAACACCAGTGCAGGGCAGGGCAGTGGCCAGCCTTCTGGCGGGAACGGGTGGGCTTCCGCCTCCGTGTCCGCCACACAGGAGCGTAGTGCGGATGCGCAGGATGGCAGCGGGGCTGCCTCCACCACCCGCACATATGATGGACGTGGGGTTAATATTACCGCCTGACCCGGGCGCATGAGGCATACTGAGAAGGAAACGGGCGCATGTCCACGACGTCACTGACGACCAACGAGTACACCCTGCTTTCGGCAGCGGAGTCGGCTGCCAAGAGTTCTGCCTCCACATCCAGCTCCACGTCTTCCACGTCGTCCTCCACCTCCTCCACGGCGGCTCTGTCCTCCCTGGCAGATAACTACACCACGTTCCTGACCCTGCTGACCACGCAGCTCACCCACCAGGACCCCAGCAGCCCCATGAGCAGTGACTCGTTCACCAGCGAACTGGTGCAGTTGGCCGGGGTGGAACAGCAGGTGGAAACCAACAGCAAGCTCTCCTCGCTCATTTCGCTGAACGAGAGCGGGCAGCTGAGTGCGGACAGTGCGCTTGTGGGGTCGGAGGCTACGGCAACCTCTACCACCCTGCCATTGCAGAACAGCTCGGCTACGCTCAACTTTACTGGTTCTTCCGGCCAGACGGTGGCCATTGCGGTTGCCAACTCGGCTGGCACCATTGTCAAGGACGATCTGGTAACCGCTACCAGCGGCACCAATACATGGACGTGGGACGGCACGGACAACAGTGGCAACCAGTTGTCCGATGGTGCTTACAACGTGTCGGTCAAGACCATGGATTCGTCGGGCAATACGTCGGATGCGACCTTTACCGTTACGGGCACCATTACCGGTATTCAGACCGGCACGGACGATATGGAAGTCCAGATGGGCAGCGCTACCATCCCCATGAGCAAGGTGACCAAGGTGTCCACTTCAAGCAAGTCCACCTCCTCCTCATCTTCCTCCTCTTCAGACACGTCCTCCTCTTCCACGGGGACTTGATGCCCGGCGGGGTATGGTGCGTGCCATACCCCCTGTTATGGCATGGTCTGGCTGTTTCCTTTTCCACGCAGGTTAGAATAAAACCAACATATTACTTAACATTAGATTGACGGACCGGGGGTGCAACCGGCTATGCCTTAATGCTGATCACTCGCAATAAGGCGGAAAAATATGCTGGCCTGGTTTACCGAAAAAGCGCCTTTGCGGCGGAAAATTTCTATCGTCATGGCCTGCTTGCAAGCCTACATGATTTTGCAGATTCTTGTGCAGCTTGTAAGCTCCGAGATGGATCTTCCGCTGGCGGTGCAGCGTTATCTGGGCCTTGGTGGCTTTGCCGTTAGCTCCGTTATGGTATTTTTGGCCCGCTGGGTGCTGATCAGCCGCGCAGCCGTACCGTTCGAGACCATTACCGCCCTGACCGAACGCATTGCATCGGGCAAGCTGGACGAGACCATTCCCTACACAGCATGGACGGATTGTGCCGGTCGTCTGGCCAAGGCGCTGACCACCTTCCGCACGGCTTTGGTCAAGCAGCTTGACCTGCAAAAAATTGCGCAGGACAGCGCGGCCGAGCAAAAACGGCTGAGCGACCTTACGCAAGAACGCGCCGTGGAGCAGAATGGTCTGATTGTTGAACTGGGCAAGGGGCTTAAAACGCTGGCGGACCGCAATCTGGCCTTCCAGTTTACCACACCGTTTGCTCCCGAGTTTGACGCCCTGCGCCGTGACTTTAACGAGGCCGTGGCCTCCCTGTCCGAAGCGATGGCCGATGTTGCGGCGGCTTCCGCCCTTATTCAGGGTGGGTCGATGGAAATTGCCGAAGCCTCGCAGGATTTTGCCCAGCGGACCGAACGGCAGGCTGCGGCTATGGGCCAGATGGCTGCGTCCATTACCAGTGTAAAAAATGGGGTGGACAACCAGTCCGAAGCTGCGCAGGAAGCCCGTGCAGCCGCCCAGAGCGCGCATGATGCCGTGCAGCGTTCCACCAAGGTCATGCTGTCTGCCATGTCGGCCATACAGGAGATTGCAACCTCCTCGGCCAAAATGTCGGCCATTATTGGTATTATTGACGACATAGCCTTCCAGACCAACCTGCTGGCCCTGAATGCCGGGGTGGAAGCCGCCCGCGCAGGGGATGCAGGGCGCGGGTTTGCTGTGGTTGCGACCGAAATCCGGGCACTGGCGCAACGGTCCTCCACCTCATCGCGCGATATTCGTAGCCTGATCGAAGTGTCCACCAAGCAGGTGACCGAGGGCGTGCGCCTTGTGGAGCAGACCGACCGCGAACTGAAGCTGGTGGTTGGTCAGGTGGATGCCATTACCCGCCATGTTGCAAACATTGCCACCGTGGCCCGCGAACAGGTGGGAAGTCTGGGTGAGGTCAATACCGCTGCAACCCATATTGATGCCACCACACAGCAGAATGCCGCCATGGTTGAACAGACCGCAGCGGCCGCCCATAACCTGACAAGTGAGGCCGTGAACCTTGTTAAGGTTGTTGGCCACTTTACCCTGCCCGGTCAGGGCAATGTGCTGGCGGCATCTGGTGGGGGGCGGTCGCGCCCGGCTCTGGCCAGCCCGGCGGCCCGGCTCCAGTCCGCTCCGCGGCAGTTGGTCAGCAGTGGGGCTGATGGCTGGTCGGATTTCTAGGCCCCCAATCCCCAGCCGGGGTTAGGGTGTTCTGCAAGGCCGGGTGCCCGCAAGGGGCCCGGCCTTTTTGCTGCGCGTGGTGTGTGCTCACTCCGAGTTGTTGCAAAACGCGTTGGGCAGCGGTTGGGAATCCGCAAAAATATAGAAAATTTTTACGAATTCATGCCAACACTCGGCCTGTGGGTTCCGTTAGGTTGCTCTGGTCACGCACTGGTGCCGGGTGTAGAATGAATGACACAGACGTTGCTGGTTTTTGCCTGTTGGGTAGGAAGCAGCCGATAAAGATATGGTGTAATCATGATCCATCCAGCAATGCGCGCCTACCAGAATGTGGCCGGGTACTCCCTAACGGACCGACAGGCCGATGCAACCTGCTTCAGACTGCTGATAGAGGAGCTGGAAACGGCGGCAGCCAGTTCCGACCCTTCTGTTCGGCTTAAGGCGCTGACCAAGAACCAGCGCTTGTGGTCCATGATCATGAAGGCGAATTCGCTGGATTCGGGCGCCACGAATTATGAAGACAGGGAGCTGTTTGTAAGGCTGGCCTCGCAGGCACAGCGTTACGGCATTCGTGCCATTCTTGACACAAATCTGTCCCTCGCTCCCTTGATTGGAATTGCAGAAACCGTTCTGGAAGGCTTGGAATCATCCGCAGGTCCCGAGCAGGGGTTTGATACCGACGCCATGCTCTGAACGGTTGGGGAGCCAACATTAAGGTGGCTCGACTATGGAAAATTCGGATGTGCGCGCAGGCGGGTGGCAACCTGCATCAATAGCAGACAGACTGTCCTTTATGGGCATAGAACGGCGCGAGCGCGATGTGCTGGCCAGTATGCGCCCCGATATGGCGACAATTTTGGATGAGAGCCTGTCCGAATTTTATCAACGTGTGCATGACGTGCCCGAGCTGGCCCGGTTTTTCCCAACCGAGGCCACCACAACCAAAGCCCGCACCTTGCAGCAGATGCATTGGGAGACCATTTTGTCCGGCAAATTTGGGCCGGACTACGTTAGCGATGTTACCCGCATTGGCCATGCACACGCCCGCATAGGGCTGGAACCCCGCTGGTACATAGATGGTTATGCCGTTCTGCTCGATGCCATCTGCCGCCGCCTGATCCAGCAGGGGGTGGGGGCCATGCGAACAGGGCGGCGTTTTGGCCTTGGGCGCGGTGCAGCCGAGGCCGATGCGGGGGAAAAGCTGGGCCACCAGATCGGGGCCATTATCAAAGCGGCTTTTCTGGACATGGATCTGGTTATTTCCACCTATCTGGCACGGCTGGAGGAAGAACGGCAGAAAGCGGCCTCCGAACGCTCCGCGCTGGAGCAGATCGCACAGGCACTCGAACGGGTGGCCGAGGGTGATCTGAGCGCGACCCTTGCGCAGGATGTGGCCGAACGTTCCCCCGTACTTGCGGCGGCTTTTGCCAAGCTCAAAACCGGGCTGAACACCGTTGTGTCCGACATACGCGAGGTTTCCACACAGGTGGAGGAGACCGCATCTTCCATCAGCCATTCCCATGCCCGGATTTTAAGCCAGAACGAGGCGCAGGTCGGGTCCATTCATCGGCTGACCAATGCCACGGCAACGCTAGAGGCATCGCTGGACGATGTTTCGGGGCAGACCATTGCGGCCGAAAGTGCCGTGCGCAAATGTGTGGAAGCCGCAGCCCGTGGCAACACCAACATGCACGGTGTACGGGCCACCATGGCGGATATTCAGACCGCGTGGAACACAATTTCCGACCTTGTGGGGTCTATTCAGAACATTGCCGCGCAGACCAACTTTTTGGCCCTGAATGCCAATGTGGAGGCAACGCGGGCGGGGGCCATGGGGCGTGGTTTTTCGGTTGTGGCCATGGCTATTCGTGACCTGTCGGTCAAAACATCCCACGCGGCGCGGCAGATTGCCGCCAGTGCGCAAAAAAGCGAGGCGGTTATTCGCAGCGGGGCGGAATCCGTGCAGCAGATGGTGGCTGACCTGTCCGATATTGGGGCAGGCATTGCTGTGGTGAACAACGCCATCCGCAAAATTAACAAGGAAATGGGCGGCCAGCAGCAAAGTGTTAAAGGCACCCACCGTGAGGCAGCCGCTCTGCGGGACCTGACGGAAAAAACATCGTCCATGACCGAACATGCCTCCACAGACTGCCACAAACTGACCCGCCGCTCGGCCAAAATGGTCGATCTGGTGAGCAACTTTGTCCTCTCGGATTACGAGCACGATTACGAGCAGGCCTATGGGCAGCCCTACGGGCAGGATTATGGACCGGATTACGAGGATGATTGCCCGGTTGCCGCAGAATAGACGGGCATAAAAAAACCGGCCTGCTGGGGAGCAGGCCGGTGCACAGACGCTTTGGTTTAAAAGCGGTTTACTGCTTCATGGCGATGGTGGTTTGCAGGAGCTGGTCTGCCGTGGTCACGATCTTGGTGTTGGCGGTGTAGGCTTCCTGCGCAACAATCAGGGCGGACAGGTCGCTGGTCAGGTCGGTGGTGGAAGATTCCACATAACCAACGGTCAGGGAGCCTGTTGCGTTATCGCCCACCAGCCCAGTCTTGGCGCTACCGGAGGAGGCTGTTGCGGTGTATGCCTGACCATCCACGGCCAGCAGACCGTTAACGTTGGCAAAATTGCTGAGCGCGACCTTGCCAATAAGCTGCGTATCGCCGTTGTCAAACACAGCCATAACGGAGCCATCGCTCTCAATTTCCGCACTTTCATACGTGCCGGAGGTCACGGTGTCATTGCTCAGGGCTACAGGTGTGGTGGCTGATGTAGAACTAAAGGTTACGCCGCCAGTACTGCCAATAGTTCCAAGGCTGATGTTAACAGACTGGGTGGTCTTGTTGGGGTACGTAACCTTGATGGGAATGGTGGCCGATGCACCGCTCAGGGTGGAAGTAACATTTTTAGCCGGGTTGCTGCTGTCTGTTACGGAAGCCAGCGTGCCATCTTTGGCAAAGGTTACGGTGTAAGGGCCTGTGTACCCTTTGGTGCTGTCATCACTATAGCCGACCGGGCTTGTTGTGGTGGACGCCGGGGTGATTGTCAGCGTTGCCGTGGTCGTGCCGTCCGTCGAACTTGTGGTGACGTTGGTCCAGCCCAATGTAATATCGGTTTGGTCGTTCGTCGGTGCGCTTTGATCATACCCGCCATCATGGACCGTCGTTGTAACCGATGTATCGCCAGAGAGGGTACCAGCGGCGCTGATCGTGGTGGTCTGGGTGGGGCGGAACGTAACGTCGGCAACGTTGATCTGGGTCAGCTTTGTGGTGTTCAGCGCACCTGTGGTGGAATCGACCATATAGCCATCAAGGTAATAACCGCTGGTGTTGACCAGATAGCCGCTCTTGTCCTCATAGAATTCACCGTTGCGGGTGTAGTACTGGGTGCTCTGGAACTGGGTTGCCGTAGAGCTGACAGCCCCTTCGGGTTTGGAGACGTTGAACAGCCCGTTGCCGGAGATGGACATGGCCAGTCCGTCCGTGCTGGAGGAGGCGGTGCCCTGGGAGTTCACGTGCTGCACGGTTACGGCAGAAACGGAGTTGGCAACACCCTGCGCAAACGACCCGGAGGTGGTGCCTGCACCGGCCACAAAGTCCTGAAAAGCGGTGGTGTCGGCCTTGTAGCCGACCGTCTGGCTGTTGGCGATGTTGTTACTGAGGTTGGTAAACGCGGTGGACTGAGCGTTAATCCCGCTGACAGCCGTGGTAAGGGAGTTAAAAATAGACATGTGCCGTCCCTGCCTTGTGGATGCGCAGTTATATTACGCTGGCTGTCTGTGCCGGTTGGGCACGCGCATCAGCCACTGGGTTAATGGCTCCAGCCTTTGGCGGCGCACCACGGCCCACCACAACACTGTTGCCTGACATGCCCAACTGAGTAGCATGTAGGGCGTGGAACGCAAGGTTTTCCTGCATGAAAGAAGTGTAAACCGCCTGCTCTGGCAGTGGGTGCCCGGTTGGCCGTATTAGCGGGATGGAGGCACCACAGCGCGTGCGCCCGGCGTTTTGAGCTTGAGCACGTAGGCAATAATTGTGGCAACCGACTGGAAGTATTCGGATGGAATTTCAGAATCCAGTGGCAGGGTGTACAGCGCACGGGCCAGTGGCGGGTTGGGGACTATGGGCACGCGGGCTTCCTCCGCTGCTTCTCGCATACGGGCGGCCAGTTCATCCGTGCCTTTGGCAACAATTTTTGGGGCGCTGTGAATCCCGTTTTCGTATTGCAGGGCCACGGCGTAGTGGGTCGGATTGGTAATGACCACCGTGGCCTCCTTGGTGGCCTGGAGCATACGGCGGCGGCGGCGCATCCGAATCTGGCGCTGGCGCGCCTTGACCTTGGGGTCGCCGTCCATGTTCTTGGCTTCGTCTTTGATGTCCTGAAAACTCATGCGGAGCTGTTGCAGCCGGTTCCAGCGTGTCCACACATCGTCCAACACGGCAATGACCGCCTGTACCACCAGCACCACCAGTGTTGCGTACACAAACCACGATACAAGCTCACGCGTGAGGTGGGGCACGCTCCACCGTTCGGAAACGGGGGCTACGCGCAGGGTCTCCTTGGCCACGCCCAGCAGAACAAAGCCAAAAACCACAAGTTTGATAATGCTCTTGGCGGTTTCGACCAGATTGTTCTTGCTGAACAGGCGCTTGATCCCCTTGGCGGGGGACAAGCGCATGATGTCGGGCATAATGGCGGCAGGGCGGAACAGGAACCCGGTTTGCAGCACACCAAAGCCCAGTGTGACCACCACACCCGTACACACCAGCGGAGCCGCCAGCCACATGCCCTCCAGCATGGCCTGTATGGTGGCGCGGTAGAGGGAGGCGCCATCAAAGGGAATGCTGTCAAAATGTGCCATAAGCCCATGCATGTGCCTGGCAAACTTGTAGGCGGACAGGCCGGTGCTGGTGGTAAAAACAATTAAGAACCCGCTCAGGATTACCAGAAGCTGCACCTCGCGCGACTGGGCAATATTACCTTCCTCACGCGCGCTTTCCAGCCGTTTGCCGGTTGGGGCTTGGCTCTTTTCGCCTGAACTGTCGTCCGCCATGGGGTCCGGCTCCTAGTGGCGCGCCGTGCTGGCGCCAATGCCGGGCAGACCCAGCAGCAGGTCGCCCGCGCGCTCCTGCCACACACCGGTAATGACCTGAATAAGGATGGCCAGCAGCAGCACGCCCCCCAGCAACTGGGCTGGCATGGCCATGGAATAGACCTGAATGGAGGGCAAAAGCCGGTTGAGAACCCCCAGCATGGCAGGCCATAACGTACCGATCAGTACAAACGGGGCAGAAAGCTGGAAGGCCAGCATAAAGGTCTGGGACGTAAGGAGCGCCACACTCCGCGCCATATCCCCGGTCATGGGCATGTGGCCGGGGGGGAAAACCGTGTAAGAGCCGGTCACTGCGGCCAGCGGCAGCGCATACAGGCCGGAGGATAGAAAAACGACCGGGACCAGAAAGGCCGCCATATGGCTGATGGCCGTGCTCCCCGCCCCCAGTTCCGCATCCGGCTGGAGCACGCTGGCCAGCCCCGTAAATGTTGCGATCAACTGCATGGAAATACTGAGCGCCAGCGAGATCAGCCGGGCCAGCCAGCCAATAAAAATGCCATACAGCAGTTCGCCTGCAATAATGGCAATGGCGCGGGCGGGCATGTGCAGGGCCTGACCGGATACGTCCTTGAGGCTCTGCTGCTCAAGCGGCAGAATGGCAATGGTAATGCACAGTGCAATGCCTGCACGGACGATCATGGGGGATGTGCTTTCCCCCAGTCCGGGGGAGGCCAGAACCAGCGCACTGACGCGGCAGAGTACCAGCAGGAACATGGCGGCAAGGACCTGTATGGACCCGCCGGGGAACAGCAGGTAATCGGTCATGCCCACGCGGTGGTGGTGGAGTGGGGTTGGCAGGTCATGACCCGCCAACCATAATAATCTGGTCAAAAATGGTGCGGGCGTAGGTGTTCAGGGTCGAGGCCATGTAGGAGCCGGTCAGCAGCAGGGCTGCCATGGCCGCCACAAATTTTGGCACGAAGGACAGCGTGGCTTCGCTCACCTGCGTCATGGCCTGAAACAGCGAGACCATGACACCGGCAACCAGCGAGGCCAGCAGGGAGGGAGCGCCCAGCTTGACCGCCACAAACAGTGTCTGGCGCAGAATGTCATGGATGTCGACTGTATTGTGCATGACCGGGTCTTAGATCGACATTTTCATGACGTCCTGATAGGCCTGCACAATGCGGTCACGCACGGTGGTCACGGTTTGCAGGGTCAGCTTGGCCTCTTCCACCGAGGTGGCAATATCGGTCATGTTGCCTTTGCCCGACAGACCGGTTGCGGTCTGGGTTTCTGCTGTTTTGCCGGTCTGGATGGCGCCTTTAAGGGCGTTGTCCAGCGCGGAGGTAAAGCCGGAAACAATATCCGCCCCTCCGGTGGAACCCGTACCCTGTTCGTCCGTTGTGGACTGCATGCTCTGCTGGGTCTGCCCGTAGGCGTTCAGTGCGTCTAGGCTGCGTGTGGTAATGTCGCTGGTCATTTTCGCCCTGTCTGGCGTGGATGGTGGGGCCTGCCCACCCCGCCACAAAGTGGTCTGGAATCTGGGGGCACTGTAATCCATTTGGCCTGCGCAAGGCCAGTGGCTTTTGTGCCTGTGCGCCTAATCTTTGCGGTTTTACAGCACGTCCATCTTGGTCGCGGGGGAAATAACATTGATCCCGCGCGTAACGGGCAGACTGGTCTCGCGCGAGGCGGGGGTGCTGCTGGCGCTGTGTGCGTTCATGCGCGCACCAAGGGGGATAAAGGCCTGTTCGTTCAGCCGGTAGCCAATGCCCCATTGGGTCGTAAACGGGTCCTTTATGCCAAAATCGCGCATTTTCTTGCGGATCTTGCAGACCATCACATCAATAATCTTGCCGTGTGGTTCCTCCTGCCCGGCGTACAGGTTGTCCAGCAGGGCCTCTTTGCTCAGGACCTGATTTTTGCGCAGGGTCAGCAGTTCCACCACATCATACTCACGCGGGGTCAGGGCCAGGGGCTGGTTATCAATCTGGACCTGCCTGCGGTCCACATCAACCACCATGCGGCCAATGTGCAGGGTCAGGCTGTCATGGCCACCAGCGCGGCGGACAATGGCGCGCAGGCGGGCCAGCAGTTCCACCGGCTCGATGGAGGCGTTTACGCAGTCATCCGCCCCAATGGACAGGGCCTCCGCGACCTCCGCAGGGGTGCTGGCGCGTGCGATCATCATGATCGGGGTGGGAATGCGGCTGTTGCGGATGTGGCGTAAAAGCCGTGTATCGGGTCTGGCCTGCTGGATGACCACAAGATCGTACTGTGAGCGGCGGAGTGTTTCCACCACGCCTTCGGGACCAGACATGGTGATGGAGACAACCCCCTCCACCGCAGCTTCGGCCAGACCGTGGCATGGCCGGATATCACCATGCGTTGAATTGTCTCCGATACACAACAGGCGCATATTTTTTCCGTACTACTGCTTCCGTGGCGTTTGCGTGGCATAGGGGCGTGGGAACAGCGCTGCGCCCCCATATTCCGCTGGCCAGTGCCGGGCATTGGCGGGGTATTTGGGGTGTGTTCAACGCAGCGCAAGCCCAGACTCCAAAAAACACCTTGGCTAAGGCATGACCATCCCATAATCTGAGAGCAAGATTTTTTTACTGGTTTGCATACGGCCCTGCCGTGCGGCATACCGGTTTTTTATTTTTGTATGCCTATTATCCAAAGGGTCCATAACATGGCAGATACCACGGTTGCCGCTCAGCTTGCCTCCAGTATGCGTACCGCAACGGCAAACAGGGCTCAGGCAGCACATCGCGCGGTCCAGCCCGAGCATGTGGCCTCCAGCGCCCTCAAGGTGTCCTCCACCGCGCAGGATGGGTCCTCCACGTCCATGCAGTTTGATTCAACAGGTCAGGTCGTGCCTTCGGGCAGCAGCCACAACAAACATTCCGGTACGGCCAGCTTTATTAACCTTCTGGCCTGAGTTCCCCAGCCCGGGCCGGGTTATCCCGCCCGGTTGCACGGCACGAGGCGGCGGTAAGGCGTATTTTTTACGCAGGATGCTTCAGGCTATTGGTGAGTGCGCGGCAATGGCGGTGCCCGCCCCCGT
This sequence comes from Acetobacter syzygii, assembly GCF_000964225.1. GTDB lineage: Bacteria > Pseudomonadota > Alphaproteobacteria > Acetobacterales > Acetobacteraceae > Acetobacter > Acetobacter syzygii. The sequence goes on from NZ_BAMZ01000008.1 coordinate 143,110, forward strand.
ATTGACAGAAGAGTTCCGCCCCACGGCAGGGCTATTGTTCGTTCAGGATTAACGAGACGTGTATTTCAGCAGATCCGTTTGCATGAGACGCTGCCTTCTTCCCATTGCCCTGCTTCTGTCCTGCTCCGCCATGACAACCGTGGCCGATGCAGCGCGCCGCCCCCATACCAACCGCACCCAGCAGGCCAAACCGGCCGCTCCGGCTGCCGGGGTGCCACGTGCGGCAACGGCAGGTGCCGCTGCGGCTGCGGCTGGTGTGGCCGCAACAGCTGCGACCGCCGCTGGCACCACACCGGCTGCCCCGGCACCAGTGGACCCCAATGCCCCCGCGGCTGACCTGCTCAAGGGGCTGCCCGCGCCATGGACCGCGACCGTGCTGGACGTGCCCTTGCCCCCGCCCACACCGGCAGCTCCTGCCAAGGGTGGGCACAAGCCGGGGCAGAAGGCCGGGCAGCCGAATGCCCCGGGCTCTGTTGTCGGGGGGAATGGCGGTGGTGTGCCAGCCGTGCCCACGCCTTCGGTCAACCGTGTGCTTATTCCCATTTCCCCCCGCATGGGGCTGGCCGCCTTCCGTAGTGGCGACAGCTTTGTGATTGTGGTGGACAATGCCGAACCCATGGATACCAGTGCCCTGCATGGGGATGGTATTTTTTCCACCCTTACGGTTACCACCCTGCCGGGTGCCACCCTGTTGCAGATCAAACTGCCAGACACGCGCGAGTTCTTTTTGTCCCAGCAGGCAGAAGGCTGGGTCCTGGGGGACAAGCCCCCACCGGGTAACGTGTATGGTGACCGGCGCGTGATCAACCCGATCGTGGCGGATGGCGGTATTCTCTACCCCATGCGCAAACCCGGCCGCGTGTTGACCATTGCGGACCCTGCATCGGGCAAAAAGCTGTTTGTGGGAACATCCACCACCGATGATGGGGGGATTCTCTCCTTCCGTCATGGGGATGGGTACGATGTATGGCCCACGACCGAGGGGGTGGTGGTGGCGGCCACATCGCCCGATGTCGGGCTAAGGTCCACGCCCGATGGCGCACTGCTGACCTCTGCCCAAAGCCCGCTGGCAGATACCAAGGTGGCCGTGTACGCCAATACGGTTGATCTGGACTGGCTGGGCCTGCAAAAACTGCCCGATGAACAGCTGGAAGCCCGGCTGCACAAAGCCCTGCTGGCCGCAGCCGATTCCGACCCCGCACAACGCTTTGCCGCCCGGCTGGAGGAGGCCCGTGCCGCCTTTAGCGTAGGGGCATTTGTGGAAGCCCGCGGAATTTTGACCGTAGCGCTGGAAGATGACCCGGAGGAGGCCGTGCGGCCGGAGGTCAGCTTTCTGCTCGCAGCATCCGAACTGCTCAGCGGCAATATGGATGGCGCGTTCCTGCTGGAAGGCCCATGGCCGGATAACGAGCAGCGGGCAACACAGTTGTGGCGCGGCCTTTACCTTGCCAACAAAGGCGGGCACGAGTCCGAGGCCGCGCATCTGATGGCGCGTGACTTTACCCGTTTGAGCAATTACCCCACCAGCGTGCGCAACGTGCTGCTGCCCTTTGCCGCCGAGCAGATTGGCCGTTACGGCTCTGCGGAGGATCTGGGGGCACTTGGCAAACTGCCCGATGGGTCGGTTTACAGGCTGGCGGCGGCCTTCCGCGACCTGCGGACCGGCAAGCGCCCACAGGCGTATGATGCGTTTAACGCGCTTGCGGTAGACCCGGACCCCGTGGTGGCGGAAAAAGCGCTGGAGCAGAAAATCTCGCTCGATATGTCCGATGGCAAGCTGACCCCCATTGCCGCGGCGGAAATGTTTAACAGCCTTATGCCCGATGCCCGTCTGGCCGGGCGCGAGGCCACGGTGCGGCTGTTGCAGGCCGATGCTTACATGCGTGCGCACAAATGGGCGGAGGCACTGGCCACACTGGATCTGGTCAAGGATACGCCTGAGCAGGTGTCCGAACCTGTGTTGTCCCCCATGCTGTTCCAGACCCTTGCCGCCGTGGCGAGCGAGGTGGTCAAGGATACGGACCGGGATGCCATTTTGCATGGTGCGGCCATGTTGCGTGCGCATTTGTCCGCCCTGCAACCGGGGACCAAAAAAGGCGAAATCCTTATGGCCTACGGCAAAATGCTGCTTGGCCTTGGTCTGGCGGATGAGGCGCAGCAGGCGTTCTCGGATGCTGTGCCCATGCTGGATTCCCCCGAACTCAAGGCTCTGGCCGGGCAGGGGCTGGCGGAAACCTACATTGCGCTCAAGGACCTGCCCGGTGCCATGGACGTGCTCCAGCGCACCGATGACCCGGACCTGCCAGAAGACATGAAGGCCGCCCGCCGCCGCCTGCAGGCCAGAATTACGATGGCCAACGGCGACCAGACGGCAGCCCTGGGCCTGCTGAACGGGGATAGTTTTTCCGATGCGCTGGATATGACAGCCCGCATCCACGAGAGCCGTGCCGAATGGCCAGCCGCCGTAGCCAGCGTGCGCAAAATGGTGGAGGCGGATATTCCCGCCGAAGGTCCGCTCACCCCGGCCCAGCAGACACTGGCGCTGCGTCTGGCCTCCGATGCCTCCCAGGCAGGGGATGCGGATACGCTGGCATGGCTGGCCAAACTGGTGGGGGATCGCGCCATGGATGGGGAGAGCGGGCGCGTGTTCCGCCTGCTAACGCAGGTGGGTGGGCCAAAAAGCACCGCAGCGCCCGCCAAACCTGCGGCAGGAACAACCAAGCTTTAAACACCACCAAGCATAAAGCGCACCCAGTACGGCAGGTTGGGGCTGTTCTGGAGCAGAAAAACAAGCAGCAGCCCAAGGGCACAGGGTAGGGCGGTGGCATACCGCCAGACTGGCCGCGCGCCATACAGGGGAACGGTCTGGACCATAGGTAGGTGGGTGGTGCGCCGCAGTGCGCAAACACCCCATAACCCGCCCCCGGCAAAGAGCAGAAAAGCCCATAGCCCGCCCAGCCCGGTCCATGCCCCACAGGCACACAGCAACAGAACATCGGTCGCGGACATAAAATTGCCCCGCCGTTGAATGGACAGGCTAAACAGCCCCACACCCCCCAGCACCCACGCGGTAAAGGCTCCGGCAATGGCGCTGCTGGCATGGCCCATGGCCGCCCCCGCCAGTAACCCGCAAAGCAGGAGGGGCATAAGCAGGGCATTGGGCAGCCAGCCATTCCGCCAGTCAAACTGAACAAGAAGGCTGGCAAGGTTAAGGGCTACTGCATCGGCCAGCGCCACGGCAGGCGGGGTGTAAATGAGCAGGGTTATGGCGCAGGCAGCGGTAAGCAGGCAGCTTGCCACAAGCTCGTTCTGCTGTTCGGCGGGAGCATCTTCCACATGGGCGCGCACACCGCTGGCAACAGGGAGCCAGCGCAGCACCGCTGCGTAAATGCGGACCGAGGCGGGGAACCACAGGGCAATGCACACCCCGGCAACACTGGCCAGCGTGGTGCGGGCCAGCAGGCTCCATGCCAGCATGGCCAGTGTTGCTCCGATCTGGAGGGTTGCGTCATTCATCCGGAGTGTGCGCATGATTGGCTTACTTTGGCGGGGGCTGGTACGCAGGCTTTTGCCCAAGCCATAGCGCCGTGTGGGGGTTCTGTCATGGGGCCGGGCAGCCTCTTTTGGGGGGTGTGTTGGGGCGTGGTACCAATAAATCTGTAGCTATCGGGGGCAAGGGGCGCTATTTATGGCGCAGGTTGCCAGAGGGGAGCGGGCTTTTGCTACCCCGGAAGGGACTGCATACAACACAAGGGAGCTGGCATTTTCATGCTGGAGGCACTGTCATCCCAGACCGCGCTGACCCATAGCGGAACTGACCTGCTGTCATTGGCTGAACGGCGCTTGCAGTGGCTGGAGTCGCGCCAGTCGGTTCTGGCAGGCAACGTGGCTAACGCCAATACGCCGGGTTATGTTTCCAAGGATGTGGCACCATTTGCGGGTGTGCTGCAAAACCAGATGACAATGGCGCTGGTCCAGACCGAACCGGGGCACATGGCCGGGCCGGGCAATACGGCTGTGGCGCGCAAAACCACAGGTGGCAATACATCCATCGATGGGAACGAGGTCCGGCTGGAAGATGAGCTGGGCAAGATAGCCGACACCAACGACCAGCAGCGCTTTGCCACTACGGTTTATACCCGTTACATGGGCTTGTTCTCCACCGCGCTTGGCACCAGTTCGTAAGGACGGAACAGCAGATGGACTTTACCAATACAATTGGCGTTTCCGCCGATGGGATGCGTGCTCAGGCCGAGCGCCTGCGCGTGTCGGCAGAAAACCTTGCCAACAAGGACACAACAGGCTCCACCCCCGGAGCAGACCCCTACCGCCGCAAGACCATTACCTTCCAGACCACGCTGGACCAGGCAACCGGGGCTTCCAGTGTTAAGGTCAAGTCCATTGGGCAGGACCACACACCGTTTGAAACACGCTACGACCCCTCCCACCCCGCGGCAGATGCCAAAGGATATGTGAAGGTGCCGAACGTGAACACCATGGTCGAAATTATGGATACGCATGACGCCCAGCATTCGTACGAGGCGAACCTGAACACCATGCAGATCACCCGCTCCATGCTGACCCGTACCATCAATCTGATGAAATAACGCCGGTAGGTGCAATTGCTGAGTGTTGTGTAAGGTTCCGTGCTTTGTAAGGCTATGGGTTCTGGCACTTTAGTATTGGACAAGGTCCGGCCATAGCCGAGCATAAACATGACGTCTTTTGGACTTTCCCCGCTGTTGCGGCAGGCCCTGCACGGGCAGGATATTACGCATTACCGGACAGAACTGCTCCACAAGGCGGCGCAGGAGCCAAACGCGCAGACCCTGCTCGATCTGTCCCTGATTATGCAGTTAACCTTTGAGAATGATCAGGCAGAGGCCTTTTTGCAGGCGGCACTGGGGTTGCAGCAGACCTTTAATCTGACCCACGCAGGCAAGGACGCCCTGCGGCTGCTGGTGGTTAAAACCCCCGGCGACCTGACCGCCAACACCCCCATTGAGTGTATTCTGGAGAATGCACCAGTGCAGATGGATGTGGTGTACGTAAGCCCCGATCTGCTTTTGCCAAACCCGCTGCCCCCGCATGACCTGCTGTTTGTGGCCGTGGGGGAGGGGGATACCCACCTTGCCGTTCTGGCGGAACTGGCCAGAGCACTGGCACACAGCACCACGCCAGTGCTGAACAAACCCCAGTATATTCCCCAACTCTCCCGTTCTGCGGCCTTTGACCTGTTGCATACGGTGCCGGGGCTGGCCATGGCGCAAACCTACCGGCTGGACCGGGCCGTGCTGCAAGGGGTTGCCACCGGGCAGAACACGCTGGAGGCACTGGGGCTTAATCTGACTTATCCGTTTATTGTGCGCCCGCTGGGCCTGCATGGTGGCATTGGCCTGAGCAGAATAGACCAGCCCCAGGACCTGAGCGCCTATCTGGCGCAGGTGGGGGCAGAGCTGTTCTTTGTTGCCAACTTTATAAACTATGCCTCGGACGACCAGCTTTTCCGCAAATATCGGGTGGTGCTGGTTGGGGGGCAGGCCTATCTGGCGCATATGGGCATTTCCGCGCACTGGATGGTCCATTACCCATACAAGGAAATGAAGGCGTTTGCCTCCCGCCGGGCGGAGGAAGCCCATGCCATGCTCCGCTTTGATCAGGAATTTGGTCAAAGACACGCCGCCGCCCTGCAAGGGATTAATGATGCGGTCAAGCTGGACTATTTTGGCTTTGACTGTGCGGAAACCACAGATGGCAAACTACTGGTGTTTGAACTCTCTAACGCCCTGATCATCCACGCTTGCGATGATGCGGCGATGTTCCCCTACAAGCTGCCACAGATGCGCAAGATTTTTGCAGCGTTCTACACCATGTTGCAAAACAAAGTGACAGCGGGCGTTGCTCCCTAGCATTCCCCATGCGGGGTTGCTTGGTGCTTGGTGCTTGGTGCTTGGTGCTTGGTGCTTTAGGCCAGATGGCCCTGTAAACGCCCCATAAGGGGCATACCGTTCCTTCTGCATGGGCAGGGGGAGCGGTTTTTTTTTGCGTTTGCGGTGTGGAGTGGGGGAGGAGCGGCAGGCACGCCATTGTGGTGCGCAAGTAGGCAGTACTGGGCGGTCATTGTGCTGTGATGGTTTGCCAGTCTTCGCTCAGGATCGTGCGAGGGGGAGAAGGCTGTTCCCCGCAGTCTGCGGCAAGCGAACCCGACAACGCAAAAAAAATACCCCCGGCTTTCGCCGAGGGCATTTTTCGTCAACTGTATCAGTAGGATTACTGGAACAGGGACAGGATGTTCTGGGACTGACCGTTGGCGATCGAGAGGGACTTGATAGCCAGGGACTGCTTGGTCTGCAGGGAGGTCAGCTTTGCGCTTTCTGCGGACATGTCAGCATCGGTCAGGGCGCCAACGCCGGTCGTCAGGTTGTCGGTCACGCTCTGGCCGAAGGTGGTCAGGTTAGCGATCTGCTTGGTGTTGTTACCCAGCTGAGACGTGAAGTTCGTCATCGTGGTGATAGCAGCCTGGATCGTGGAGATCGCAGCCTGCAGCTGGGTTTCGGTCAGCGTACCAGCGGTGGTGATCGTGCCGGTTACGGTGTTGGTGCCAGCAGCGCCGGTCTTGGCCAGGCCGAGCATGACGCTCAGGGAGGCATCGGCAGTTACGCTTGCGTTTGCGCTGAAGTTGGTAACGGTTGCGAGGGAGCCCTGCAGACCGGTTACATACTGCAGGCTGCTTGCGGTGATTGCCAGGCTGGAGTCGGTCTTGCCGGCCAGCAGGTTCACGCCGTTGGTGGTTGCGCCGTTAGCAATGGTGTCGATCTGGCCCAGGTAGCCGTTGATTTCGTCGTTGATCTGGGACAGGGACGTGGTGCTGCCGGAGTTGTTACCGATGCTGGTCACAGCGTTCTGGATTTCGGCCAGAACGGACAGGATCTGGTTGGAAGCGGTGTTGGTGGAGCTCACAACGGAAGAAGCATAGGACAGGCCGTCATTCACAGCGCTCTGGCCGGAGATGTTGCCGTTCATCTGGGAAGCAATGCCGAAGGAAGCAGGGCCGTCGGAAGCGTTAGCAACTTTTTTACCGGTGGAAACAGCGTTTTCCGTGGCGCTCAGCTGGCTCTGGGTAGCGTTCAGGGTTTCCAGAGCAACCATTGAAGAGGTGTTGGTGTTAATAGAAAGGCTCACGTTGTGATCTCCATTTCGAGTGGGCGAGTGCCCTTGTTTCAAGAGTGAATAAACCCCCCAATGGCTAAGAGAAGGTTAACGCGATCACTTTTTTTTGGGGTCGGGTCAAAAAAAACGCCAGCAGGCTTTTTGCCGGGGCGCTGCTGCTGAAGCCCGGAGATTAAAAATGCTTGGAAAACCGCCAGTTTCTGGAGCTTCCGAACTGGCGCGAGGCATAAAAAACTCCTCCCTTGAGGGGGAGGAGGTCTGGCCCTTTTTATGCAGGGGCTGCGGGAACCGTTAACGGTTGCGGCAAAAAGGTTAAGCGCTGGCGCGTTTTTCGTCCGTGCCGGAGGTCTTTTCCAGCGCCTTCAAATAAGGCCGCTCGCGGGTCAGTGTGGCGGGCATGGGCATGTCCAGCGTATCCGCAAACTGGGTTTTTGGGGGGGCTTCCTGCGGTTCCACAACGGCTGGCATCTGCTCTTCCACCGCTTTGGCCACGGCGTTCTGTGCGGCGGTGGCGTTTTCCAGCGCGGACTGGACCAGTTCCTGCGCTGTCTGCTGGGCAGTCTGGCTGGCCTGTTGCAGCTTTTCCAGTGTTTCTTCTATGGCAAGGCGCGCCTGCTCGGCTTGCTGGATCAGGCTTTCCATCCGCCGTTCCTGCGATGGCACCTGCGTAAGGACCGAATCCAGCCGGTCGGCAACCGAATCGGCTTTGGTGGCCATGTCGTCCAGCTCGGTGCCGGTTACCTTGGCCTGTTCGATCATCCGGCTCAGGGGGCGACCGCTGACCTCGCCTGCCACGCGGAGCTTGTCCACGCCTTCTTCAGCCTGATTGACGCTGCTTTCAAGCTTGTCCACCAGTTCCAGCAGGCTGGTGCGGTCGCGCTTGAGGTTGCCCAGCACCCGGCCAAGGTAAAAGCTGTAGATAATCCCAAGGAACAAAAAGACGGAGAGAATGATCTCAATGATCATCTGGATCTGTGTGAACATCATTCAGGTGACCCTCCAGTCTGATCCGGGGTGGGCGGTGCAGCCTGAGGCTGCGGGTGTGGGGGCTGTGGCGGCACGCCCTGTGGAGGGGGCAGGTGGTGCTCCTCCGGGGGGACCAGCCTGCGCTGGATCTTGACCGCATTTTTGTTGCCCAGCTTGCCCAGACGCCCTTCAAACAGGGGGGTCTGCCCGCATTGCAGACGAATGGGGAAGGGCGACCCACTTTTGTGCGGGAAGGTCATGAGGGACCCGATCTTGAGGTTGAGCACCTCGGAGAGCGGAACAATTTTTTCGTCAAACACAGCGGAAACCTGGGCGTCTGTTTCCAGAATTTCGGAAAACAGATGGTCTTCCCAGATCGAGTCGCGCCCGAATTTTTCCCCCATGAACTGTTGCGAAAGCTGGTCGCGCACCGGCTCCAGCGTGGCATAGGGGATGATCAGGTCCATGTTGCCGCTGCGGTCCTCCATATCAATATGGAGTTTGGCCAGCACCACGGCGTTGGATGCACGGGCGATTGCAGCAAAGCGGGAGCTGACTTCCAGCCGCTCAAACGCAAGGTCCACGTTACAGACCGGGTTAAAGGCGGAAGAGAGGTCGCTGAGGGTAAGGGTGATCAGCTTTTCAATCAACGCGCGTTCAATGGCGGTGTGGGGGCGTGTTTCCACCCCTGCGTGCCCAACGCCGCGCGGCCCACCCATAAGAATGTCGATAATGGAGTAGGACATGGCCGAATCCACAACGACCAGCCCGTAGTTGTCCCACTGAACGGCTTTGAAGACGGCAAACATGGAGGAGGATGGCACAGCCCCCATGTAGTCCCCAAAGCGCAGGGAGCGGATACCCTCGATCGTGATTTCCACGTTATCGTTGGTGAAGTTGCGCAAGGTCGCGGACAGGATGCGCACAAGCCGGTCAAACACGATCTCCAGCATGGGCAGGCGTTCGTAGGCCACAAACCCGGCCTTGATAACGCGCTCCATGCCGGTTTCTTCCGGCTCTTCAAACCCGCCAAATGTGTGGCCGAGCAGATTGTCAATTTCCGACTGGTCAAGCAGGTGGCTGCCAAACGGGTCTTCATCCGGTGTGGGGGTGTGCTCCCCCTGCTCGGCGGTGGCTGCGTGCTCGTCCGGGCTGGCGGGCGGCGTGGTGTTATGCCCGTCCTGCGTTGCAGTCTGGCCATCCGGCTCTGGTGTTGTGCCGTCTGGTCCGGTGCCGTCGTGGGGGGCATCTGGCGTGGCATTGCCTTCAGCAGGGGCGGCCTGTGGCGTTTGCTCCTGCGCGGCGTCGTGCGCCTCCTCCGTATGCGGGGCGTCCGGTGCTGCGTCTGTTCCGGGCTCGTGGTTCCCGGACCCTGCTGCTGTGTCGTCTACATCCTGCATGTGGTTGTCGCTACGGTTCCTGAAGGGTGTCGGTTTGAACGGATGTCAGAAGCCGGAGAGCTTTACTGGACAAGGAATTCGACAAGATACAGGTTTGTCACCTGCAAGGGGGCAAGCTGTGCACGCAGGCGGCGCAGAATGGATTCGCGCAGCCTGTAAATGCCGTTGCCCCGAATATCCTGCGGCCGGGTTTCATGCAGGTAGGTCTGGAACACGTCCTGAATTTCCGCAATCCGGTCCTGTAGCGCGGCCTCGTTTGGTACACCGCTGATTTCCACCTTGGCGGTCAGCTTGACGTAAACCGGATGCCCGCCCGACGTATCCAGATTGGAGACCATGGGGGGAATACCCAGCAGAATGGGCGGGTGCATGGCGGCAGCAGCCTTGTTGCCCATGTCCCGCTTGAGCTTGGACGTAAAGATTTTATCCTTTTCCCAGTAAACCCCACCACCGACAAGGAGAACAAGACCGGCAGCGCCCGCCATAATCAGTTTCCGCTTGGACTTGGGGGCGTCTGCTCTGGGAACTGCGTCGGCAGCATTTGCTTCTTTTGCGCCGGTTACAGTCTCGCTCATGTCTGGTGGGCTCCGGAATGGTTAATCTAATGCACCTATTACCAGCTTAACCGCTGGCGCGCACCTACTCAATGGGCGGGTAAGGACGGATATGCGCGCTTCTGCCTTTTTTGGCCGGGGCGCGCTGTGGGGCATGGGAGCCGGTGGGGGGGCAAAGGGGGCTTGGCGCATCAGGGGGCCGCAGCGCGTCAGGTGCTCCGACCAGCCTGCCGGTCTGGTCGGGTTGTGCCGCTGCCAGTCGCTCTGACTGGCAGCCGCCGCCTAGCCGATTGAACGGTGCGTGGGGGCACAGTACAGCACGGTCTCTTCCGTATGAATGGTATAGTGGCCAATATAAAGGGAGTAAAAATCAAAATTCGATTTTATATAGTTGATTATTTCAAAAATATCATTCGGTTTGTGGTACAGTGAAATGGCCATTTTGGGGCGGAAGCGCCGAATACTGGCTTCTGCTCCTTTAAGGGTTGCCATTTCTGCCCCTTCTACGTCCAGTTTGATGAAGTCAATCTGTTTGATCTCATCGCGCGCAACAAGACGATCAAGCGAAGTAAGCGGAACAGTCTGCTCCTCGTGCGAGAAGCCGGGTGCATAGTGCTCGTTCACCAAGAGCGGTGCCCTGACCTCGTGATCAGAGAGACCATACGGCATGGGCACAACATTGGCATAAGGGAACTGTTTGGTATTGTAGGTCAGAATATCAAAATGTTCCTGAACGGGGTCAAAGGAATAAACTTTGCCGCCAGCCCCTACCGCGTTGGAAAAAACCAGAGCGGTATCCCCTGTGCAGGCGCCACCATCAATAACCGTATCGCCCTGTTCGGGTCTTATGCGGATGCCATCTTGATCATAAAAATACTGTTTGCGGTGCAGGTAATATTCAAAACCAAGGCAGTCTGCAATGTATCTTTCTCCGTCAAAAACAAAGTCAAAATGCTTTAGTTTTCCAATGGTGCCAGCAAGCGGGTAAGTGCTGTCGGCCGTACCAGCAAGCGCGTAATAGGATTGCAGGTCATCCTGCCGTGCACGAAATTCCAAGGGTAACTGAAAACACAGATGGCCGACCATGCGGTATATGATCAGGCAGAGGTAGAGCAGCTTTGAATGCTCGCCCGATAGGGCCATATAGCTTTGGAAGAGTGATTCCTTGTTGAAAAAGAACCATGTAAAATAAAAAACTCTTTTATTGGGGTCGAAATCCTGTGAATGGTCTGTTCCATCAGTATTAAAACGCTCTGCATCAAAATTATCCTGAAAATGGTTATCTTTCAGGCTGGTGAGAGCAATGTGCATAATCGTGCTGTAAAATGAATCAAGGTTGTCTGGTAAGGTATTGGACATGATGAATATAATCCTGATCTGGAAGAAAAGTGGTTAATTTCTGGAAAAATCAAAAATTAAAGTATTTTTGAGGAGATTTCCTGCGCATGGTCCAGGCAGACCATGCGTCGGCTGGTGTGGGGTGTTTACGCGGATGTGCCGTGTGCCTGCCTTCTGGCATCCACCTCTTCCACACATTTACGGAAATGCAGGATTTTCTCTTCCGTGTTTGAGAGAATGCTGTTGTGGGAAGTGAGCGGAAAATCCGGGGCAATGCGTTTGCAGATTTCAAAGTCTTCCTTAAAAACCGTTTCATTGACCTGTTCAACGGAGTCAAGAAAAGGCTTTATAATTTCTCTATTTTTCTCTGCATTGACCAGTCTGGAGTGGAACATGCGTGTGGTAAAATACGTTTTCTGTTTTTCACCAGATGGCAGAAAATTCTGTAAGGAATAGGTGTAACCATATGTGCTGGAGAGGAACGAAAATGGGAAAATATAAATTGCTGTATAGGTTTTCTGGCTATGGGGGACATCAAAAAAGCGGGCAATCCTGTTCAGACCGCGTGTTATGGTCTCGTTCCCAATCGAGGCGTTCAGTACGGAATTATAAGTGTAGTAGGAGTTCCGGCCTGCATGGAGGTGCAGCAGGTTGAGCGTGTTGGTGTGCACAAGGGGCACGTGGTCTGGTTCCAGCGCGTTTTCCACTGCAACCTGCCACTGGCATTCATAAGGGTAGTCAATCCGTGCGTGCCGCTGGGTTATATCGTGCGACATCCCTGCCAGAATATCCGCCAGCCCCCCAAGCTGGGTGGGCAGGTCTGTAAGGGGGGTTATGGCAACAAATAAAAAATCTCCACACCATGCGGTATGGTAGCTGTTCAGGCGTACACGTTCCAGATCGCAGGGTTTGTAGTTTTCCGGTTTGGGAATGCGGAGCTTGCCCCCCCTGTACCCCCAGCCATGGTATGCGCAGGAGAGCGGCTGGTTGCCGTCCCTGCCCAGCAAAAACCGGGCACCGCGGTGGGGGCATATATTATCGAATGCGACAAAGGTTCCCTTGTCGTTGTAAATAACAAGATCGCCCAAAATCCATTCAAAGCGTAAAAAATCCCGGTCATTGGGCAATTCGCTGCGGTGCGCAATGCAATGCCAGAAATTGCGGGCCAGATACTGGTCAAGGGCTTGGGGCATGGGTTTACAGCTTGCGGGCAGGGGGGGTGTACATGGTCACATTGTTCTGGGTGGAGCGTACAACAACCGCCCCCGCCCCAATGGTGCAGTGTTCGCCTACATGCACATGGGGCAGAACCCGCGCACCGGAGCCTACAAAAGACCCTTTGCCAACAGTGCTGTTGCCGGTCAGGTCCACATAACCAGAGATCGTGGCAAATGGCCCCAATGTGGCATCGTGCCCAACGCTGCCGTAGCCGTTGACCGTAGCAAATTCACCCACGGTGGCATTGGCCGAAATATCGGCAAAAACACCAACAATGGCCCCTTGGTGGATGGTGGAAGAGGCAGAAACCCATGCCGTAGGGTGGATAAGCGTTGCAAACTGTTCCGGGCCAAGCAGGCCAACAATTTTCTGCTTCCCGGCGGGGGAGCCAATAGCCATGACCAGCCTGTGGTCCGGGCTGGCAGGTTTGTACCCGGCAATGGTGCCAAGTTGGGGCAGGGGGTGGTTGTAAGCCCGCAGGGGGTCAGCGCCATCGTCCAGATAGCCAATAAAGCGGCTCCCCGATGCGGTCAGGGATGGTGTAAACCAGTCGTATAATTCGCGCGCAAAGCCGCCGCCGCCAACCAGAATATACTCAGCCATGCGCCATTACCCCGCTGTGTAGCCGCCATCCACAGGCCAGACGGCCCCCGTTACCCAGGCCGTAGCCGGGGATAGTAAAAAGACTGCCGTTGTTGCCACATCTTCCGGTTTGCCAAAGCCCAGAACATGAGCGTGCTCGTAATCTGCGGTGGATTGCTCCGACAGGCCATTCAGCAGGCGGCTGTGCATTTCCGTTTCCACCCCACCGGCGGCAATGGCGTTCACACGGATGGAGCGCAACTCCCACGCAAGCGAGCGGGTCAGCCCCTCAATGCCAGCCTTGGCGGCGGAGTAGGTGCTTAACCCCTGCTGCCCACGGTGTGCCGCAGCGGAGGACATGAACACAATGGAACTCCCCGTGCGAAAAACATCGCGCTTGCCCGCAGCGGCCGCAATGCCAATGGCCCCAAAAAGAGCGGCATTAAAAACGGCGTCAATCTGTTTTTGTTTAACAAGGCGGGCCGGGCGGCTGAGTTCTATGCCTGCGGAGTGAAAAACGCCGTCCAGACCATTAGCCTCCCGAGCAGCATCCACAATTAGTGCCGTGGTTTCTTCCGCAGTGTTCAGGTCCGCCACCACCATTTTATGCCCTGTGCCGGGCAGGGTGGAGAGTGTGGCTGCCAGCCGCTCCTCGTTACGGCCGGTTGCCACCACATGGCCACCACACCGGGCAATAAGCAGTGCCGTGGCACGCCCCAGACCGGAGGATGCCCCGGTCACCAGAATGGTACGCCCCTCAAGGGCTGTGGGGGTGAAAATCATACAGTGATCACCGACGCACACTGGAGCTGAACATCCTTGAACAGCGCAGCCCCCCAGGACAGACCAACGCCAAAACCTGCCATAAGCATGGTCGTGGGGGTGGTGGTGATCTGCTCCACCCTGTCCGCGCAGAGCAGCAGGGGAATGGAGGCGGAACTGGTGTTGCCAAACTGGTCAATGTTAATGGGCAACTGCTCGGGGGTCAGGCTCAGCTTTTTGCCAATGTGGCGCAGAATAAAGCGGTTGGCCTGATGCAGGGCAAACAGGTCCACCTGATCCTTTGTGGTGCTGGCCTGTTCCAGCGTGGCTTTGATCAGTTTGGGAACGGTGCCAATGGTAAAGCCAAAAACCGAGCTGCCATCCATGTGTAGGTAATTGGCATCGGTCGCCTGTGGGTCAACCGGACGGAACCCGCCGCCTGCAACGGTCAGGAAGTTGGCCCCCTTGCCATCCGTGCCAAGGTCAAAATAGCACAGCGGCGCGTTGGCATCATATTCAAATGCCGTGGCGGAGCCTGCATCTCCGAACAGTAGGGCGGTGCTGCGGTCGTTCGGGTCGACCATACGGCTGCTGGTATCGCCCGCCAGCAGCAGCACGCGGCGCAGGCCAATGGCCATAAGGGCAGAGACCAGCCACGCCCCATAAACGTACCCGGAGCAGCCAAGCCCCACATCAAACGCCTGGCAGTGCGGGGCAAGGCCAAGGCGACCATGCAGGATGCAGGCCGTGGCAGGCATACGCTGGTCAGGGGTCTGGGAGACAAAAATAACGGCGTCCACGCTCTCACGCGGCCAGTTCAGGTCTTCCAGCAGGCGGTCGGCTGCGGCAAAGCACAGGTCCGATGCGGTCTGCTCGGGAGCGGCCATATAGCGGGTGGAAACCCCGGTCAGCTCCGTAACGTCTTTAATTGTTTTTTCATCAAAACGCCCCGTAAAATAATCATTTTCCACGCGGTGCTGGGGAAGAGCGCAAACAACACCGCGTAGTGTGATGCCTTTGACGGAGCATTGAGACATGGAAAAAACCCTTATCCTGCGGTGGCTGTGGGGATAAGTTTCTGAATATCAGCCACGGATGTGCATTTGACCAGTTCCGAACCGGAGACGATATGCCCGAATTCCTCGTCGATCAGGGCCACGCAGGAGATCACTGCCATTGAGTCCCAGTTATGCTCGGAGAGACTGAAAGACGGTGTAATCTGCTCCACAGGCACTTCCAGAATTTCGGCAAGACCTGCATAAAAATTTTGCATAACATTCACTCTGGGTTGGATTGTTAATTATAAAAGGTTCTGTAATTTTAAAGATAAATTTTTAAATTTGTCAACCATTCCTTTCGGTTGCCCCCGTGCCTGTGGCGGGTGCAGGCAACCGGGTGCCCTGCTGGTAACGGGGCGGAAAACCGCCCTTTGCCACGCCATGGTGTGGCCAGCATCAGCGATAGAGCATGGAAGGGGGGACGGCGTTTTCAAACGCATTGGCTGTATGAATTTCTTTGGCGATTTCAAGTAATGATTCCATGAATTTTGCACAATTAAAATTCTGGGCAATGTAATCAACGCCAACCTGTGTTTCGGCCGTGTAATCTTTCTGGCTATGGTACAGCGTGTGGAACTGGTCCGCGAGTGTGGGGTCCGTTGTATCAAAACCATAAAACGTGGGAATATGTTTAAGGTTTTCGCGCGTAAAGCTGTTCTGGTCTGAGACCACAACGCAGCGTGAATCTAGACCCTGCCCCACACGTTCATGAAAATTGGATGCGATATTGGGTGATGTATTCAAAAGGAACTGCGTGCTCGCATACACGCTGGAAAGATGCGTGGCATCAAATGCGGAATGGAATTTGGCCTGTGTGGCAAGGGGTGCCAGATGGTCCCACCCGCGCCCGTAAATGTTAACGGGCAGGTCCAGCAGGGCGCGGACCACCACGTTCATGCGGTATTCGCGCACATACAGGTCGAGTTCGTGCAAAAGACCATGAAAAATCTCAACCCTGTGCTCGGTCGAGAGGTTGTGGCTTGCGCAGGCGTTAACAAAAATATCGGTAATGTCCCCCGTAGGCAGGTTCACGGCAACGCTGCTGGCGTCCTCCATCACGTTGCGCCAGCGTGCGGGCAGGTTTTTCCAGCTCTGGCGGCGTTGCTCCGGGTTGCCGCCGGTCTTGATCATCACCATACGCTGCGGCCGGTCCCGCCAGGGTATGGCGTCGCGCTTGGTGTTGGGCGTAATGCCCAGATGCGGAATGAGCGTGGACAACTGGGGGGATTTGATAAAGCGGTTCTGGACCTGCAACCACTCGGAAAAAACATAGGCGTTTGCCACATACCGCGAGCGGATAAAGTGGTTGCGCACACACCAGCTTGGCGGGTCCGCCAGAACGGAAACAAAAGGGATTTTAAGAGTATCCCAGATGATTTCGTTATTATTTTCCAGCAGGGCGGCAATGCCCGCGTGGGACCACGCCATGGCAATCCCTTCGTCCGAAAGTTTGCCAAACTGCGTAATCCAGTCCGGGTCATACAGGTTGATCACATGGGTGCTGAACCGGGCCGGGTCCAGAAAGCTCATGAAGTCGAGGCTGAACTGGCGGAGAATATTGTTTTCGTTCTGACCGACAAAGGCGACAATATTGCGAGGGGTGGTCATGGTCATGGGGCCTGTTCAGCAAATATGGGGAGAGGGCTTTGTGCAGGCCGTCAGCCTGCTCCCGCTAGGACCCTTCGTTCAGCAGGGCGCATACGCGGGTAATCTGCCCGGCTGTCAGGTCCTGCCAGAAGGGCAGGCCAATGGAGCGCTGGCCATAGGTCCGGGTTACAGGCAGCGGCTCGCTGGGGCAGTTGGCGTAGGCGGGTTGTGTGTGGCAGCCCGTCCCCCACCACGATACGGTCTGTACGCCATGGGCTGCAAGGTGCTGTATGGCGTCCTGCGCATCCGTGGGGGTAATAACGGTCAGTGTGGCGGATACCCAGCCATTCCCAAAATCGGGAGGGAGCATCATGCTGGCGGGGAGTGCCTGCCGGTATAGGTCTGTAATGTGTTGCCACCGTGCGCGGGTTTCATCCCAGCAATCCAGCCCGGCCAGTCCAACGGCCGCCGTGTATTCAGAAATTTTGGCATTCATGGAAGGGAAGAGCGAGGACCGGCTACCACAAAAACCAAAGCGGGCCAGAGTGCGCACATGTTCGGCCAGAGCCGGGTCGTGCGTTAGCACGGCACCGCCCTCGCCAATGCCAAAAATCTTGGTGGCGTGCAGGCTGACCACAACTGTGCTGCGGCCCGGCCGCATTGGGCCATTGTGGCGGAGTGTGTCAAACGCTGCGGCGGCATCAATAATAACAGGCCGCCCCGTGCGTTCGGCCACGCCATCCCACAGGGCAAGATCCAGCGGTGCGCCAAACGGGGCAACAATAAAAATTGCCCCTACGTCTTCCGCCTGAGCAAGCTGTTCAATCTGTGCGGGGTCGGGCACCCACGTAGTGGGGCATACATCCACAAAATGGGGGACCAGATTGGCCCCCATAACGGCCGCCGCACTGGCCGTAAAGGTCCATGATGGCATAAGGCAGCGGGTGCCGGGGCGAATATTATGTGCCTGCAAGGCCAGTGTAAGCCCCGTGGTGGCGTTGGTCACCAGTGCAACCTGCATGGCATCCAGCCCCCAGAACGCGCCAAGCCGCTGCTGGAGCGCATTACACAGCGGACCCTGGTTTGTGTACCAGCGGTTCTCGTCTATCTGGCGCAGATAGGGGGCGATCCGGTCGGTTGTGGGTAGGCGGGGGAAGGCAACGGGGAGCGTAACGTCCGGTTTACGGTCTACCGCCAGATTATGCAGGTTTTTTGGGGCTGTCTGGGGGGCTGACTTGTCTGTTCCAAAGTCAAGAGGCTGCGTGACCAAGGCCAATTTTCTTTCGCAAATATCGGGCCTGGCAGATTGTCCGCTTGTGGCCCCCAACAGGTTACATTCAGGCTTACAAAGCAATGCTACAGTGATGTACCAGACATTCTGGAAAAGTATTTTGCAAATGACTGCTCACAATCCCCGTGAGCATAAGGTCTTAGGCTGTATCGTGCAACAGCCTTTGGCCCTCTTTGGCCCCGTTGGTCACGGCCTTTTCTGCTGGTGTGCGGCACTCTGGCGCGGGCATGGCGCGGCCCATGCGTGGGTTATGGGCCCAGCCGATGGGGCCGTGCGTTGCCCATGTGGCCGGGGCCGGGGTGCGTTGTGCCCGGCCCATGGCCCTTTGCTGCCAGCCGGGGGTGGCGCCCCTGTGGTTAATGCACGGCGGGGATGGTGGTGTTCACCCTGTCCGCCAGCCGAATAACCAGTTCACGCATTAGGGCGGCAACATCCGCATCTGTGCTGACCGACCCGTTGGCAACAAGGTGTGCGCGTTCACGCGTAAGGGGCAGGTTGGGGTCACGCGGGAGCACGGCCCATGTGGCGTCCAGCGTGGCCACGCCATTGGCGGCCACATCAAAGCGGGAAATATCGATCTGCACACGCATGGTGGCCACATCGGCCAGTGGCTGGTCGGTAATCAGCTCCGTGGGGCGTTTGTTGGACAGCTCGTTGGTCAGCAGGTCCGTAACCCCAAGGGACAGGCGCGAAGCCCAGCGCGCGCGTGAACTACGCAGGATTTCCTCCCCCTGTCGGGTAATAATATCCTGCGAGTCCAGATAGTCGGGCAGGATAACACGGCTGATGGCAATGGTGGCCGTGCGGGAGGAGAGGTGCGGCTCCGTTACGTTGGCATCGGGTGGTACACCCAGCGTGTACAGCCGCAGCGGCGGGGAGGCGCAGCCTGCGAGGGAGAGGAGCGAGCAGCAGGCTATAACGGCCAGCAGGGTGCGGCGTGGCGCGCAGGTCATGGGCGGCGTCCCATCAGCAGGAGTTGCGGGTTGCGTTCAACATCGGAGGAAAAACCCCGCAGGGATGCAGCCGTGGCCGCAATATCGCGCAGGGCGGCGTCCAGGTTGGCACGGTCCGTGGAGCGGGGGGAGAGAATATCCTGCAACGAATCCAGCGTTCTGGTGGCCGAGGCCAGTGTTGCGTGCAGGTCCGCACCCCGCGCGTTAAGCTGGGTGTTCCCCGTTTCCATCAGCCTGTCCATTTTGGTCAGTGTAACGTCCAGCTTGGCCTGAAGGTCTTTTATGGCGGCGGTTGCGGCCTCTATGGTCTCATGCGAGCGGTCGGCAGTTTCCCTGGCGCTCATCAGCAGGGGGGGCAGGTCCCTGTTCAGGCTCTCACTAAGCTGGGTCACGGACAGCAGTGCTGCATCCGCATGGTGGCTGATCTCCTTTATGGGGATCTGGCCCAGCGAATCCTTCAGCTTTTCCACGGCGGACATACGTACGGGAATTTCGGGCAGGTCGGTAATGCGCGGGTGCAGAACGGGGGGGACGGAGCGGTCAAAATCCAGCTCGATGTTGGACTGGCCGGTTACAAAGCTGAGCAGGTTCAGCTCCGCCCGCAGGCCAATGCTGATCAGTTCCTGAATACTGACCTTTTTGCCCCCCGGTACGTCCTTGACCACATGGATCTGGTCCGGCTCCAGCGTCAGCACCACGGGGATGTAGGCTTTGTGGTCGGCGGGGTCAAAGCGCAGGGTAATGCTTTTGACCGTACCCACCTTGACCCCACGGAAGTTGACCGGCGCCCCAACGGACAGGCCGGTAATGGAGTTCTGGAATACCACCACCGCCTCGCGCGAAGGGGCGAGGAAGCTCATGTGCCCAAAGGCCATAACAATGAACAGGGCCAAAAAGCCGCCAAACAGCACGAAGGCTCCGATAACGGTTTTGCGGTTTGTGCTCTCAGACATGCCGGTCAGCCTTTGTCTCGTCTGTCGGGGGGATGGTGGAGGAGCGGTTCATGAATGCCATGACTTCCGGTATGGTGCTGGTATCGCGCAGGGTTCGTGGGGAGCCGTGGGCAATGGGTTTGTGGGTTTTGGCATCCAGAAAAATGCCATCATCGGCAATGGCGAACAGGCTTGGCAGCTCGTGGCTGACAATCACAATGGTCGCGCCCAGTCCATCGCGCAGGGTCAGGATCAGGTCGTCCAGCCGGGCGGAGGTAATGGGGTCCAGCCCGGCGGAGGGTTCATCAAAAAACAGAATATCGGGGTCGAGGGCTATGGCACGCGCCAGCCCCGCGCGCTTGCGCATCCCGCCCGAAATTTCGGACGGGAACAGGTCAATCGCCTGCTCCATGCCCACAAGCCCCAGTTTAAGCTCCACCAGCTTGCGCACCACATCGGGCGGCTGGGAGGTAAACATTTCCATGGGCAGGGCTACGTTCTCGCCCACGGTCATGGAACTCCACAGTGCGCCGGACTGGAACAGAACGCCAAAGCGGTGGTTGATCTGGGTGCGGCGCTGCTCGTTCTGTGCCCAGTAATCCTCCCCGCCGACCATAATCCGCCCCGTGGTGGGGGGCAGCAGGCCGATCAGGCTTTTGAGCAGCGTGCTCTTGCCGCAGCCAGACCCGCCCATGACCGCAAAAATGGAGCCCCGCTTGAGGTCGAACGATACGTTCTGCTGGATAATCTTGGGACCAAAGGACAGTTCAACATCCCGCACGGAAATAAGGGTATCGGTTTCCGCCATGTCTTAAATTCCCAGCGCGTTGGCCATAACGGCAAACACGGCGTCCATGGCAATAATGCCAACAATGCCAATAACCACCGCCCGGGTTGCGGCAATGCCCACATCGGCGGCACTCCGCCCGGCCATAAGCCCTACGCGGCAGGCGGCAAGGGCAATAAAGCTGCCAAAAAAGAAGGCTTTGACAAACCCGAACCCGAACTCCTTCAGCTCCACACCGTTAATGGTGGAAATCCAGTACCCTACGGGGGAGACATCCATCATGCTCATGCTCACCACAAACCCGCCCAGAATGCCAATGAGCGTGCCGTACAGGTAGAGCAGGGGCATCATCAGGGAGAGGGAGAGAATGGCAGGCAGCAGAATATAGCCCGAAATGGGGATGCCAAAGACCTGGAGTGCGTCAATTTCCTCATTCCCCAGCATGGTGGAAATGCGCGCCGCATAAGCGCCCCCGGTGCGCCCGGCCATGATGATGGCGGTCATAATGGCCGAAATCTCACGCGCGCAGGCAATGCCCACCAGATTGGTCACATAAATTTCTGCGGCAAAGCGGCGCAGCTCCACCAGCCCCACAAAGGCCAGAATGGCCCCGATCAAAAAATTGACCACACCCACGATCAGCAGCGCGTTGGGGCCTGCGTTCCACAGGTCGGTTATCAGGTCCTTGGTGCGCATCCGGCTTTTGCCGTGCAGCGCATGGACCGCGCCCAGTGTGGTTTCCGCCGCAAGGGAGGTGGCAATGCCGGTTTCGGTCAGGGCGCTTAAGGTCAGGTCGCCGGTTTTTTCCAGCAGGTTCTGTTTGTGGCTGTCGTGGCGGGCGGCGGGCGCTGGCTTGGGGGGCAGTAGCGCCAGCAGGCGTTGTGCCGGGGCGGGCAGGCCGTTCTGGTCAAAGGCCAGCCCGGTGCTGGCTGCCGCCTGTTTGACCTCCCACAGGAAGGAAATAAAGGAGGAATCCCACGCCGCAAGAGCCGTTGTGTCCACGCTGAGTGTGGTGGAGCCTGAGGGCGGGGTGGGAATATCCTGCCCTGCAAATGGCATGACCCCGCCGTTGGGCACGGTCCATGCTCCCTGCACGCTCAGGCATGGGCCGTGTGGTCCGGTCCGCACGGACCACGTTGGCCGCGCGGCATGGTCTGCCGTGGCGGTGGGGGGGAGGGGGTCTGTTTGCTGGGTCATTGTTTGTGACGACATTAAGACACGCCATGCCCGGCTGGCTAGTCCCGACATGGTGAAGGTGGGCCCGGCCCCGCCTGACCGGGGGCGGGCCGGGGCGTGCAGGTCTTGAGTTTGCTAATAATTTCCATGGTCAGGCATTTTCATCAGCCCAGCATTGCAGGCGCGCATTGCAGGGGGGCGCGGCCTCGGCTAGATGCAGCGCTTTGGCTGGCGCCGGGTTTTCCCCCGGTGGTGGCGGTCGGGGGTGTGCGGGCAACCACATGCTGCCGCGCAAACGGGAGTTACTATGCGACGCAGACGTGGGCGGCCACTTAATGGCTGGCTGATAGTGGACAAGCCTTCCGGTATGACCTCAACACAGGTGGTGGGGCGTGCCAAGCGGCTGTTCGACGCACAGAAGGTGGGGCACGGCGGTACGCTGGACCCGCTGGCGACCGGGCTTTTGCCGCTGGCGTTTGGCACCGCCACCAAAACGGTGCCGTATGTTATGGACGGCACAAAAATCTACCAGTTTACCCTGCGTATGGGGGAAGCGCGCGATAGCGATGATGCCGATGGCGCAGTGACCGCCACATCCGATGTGCGCCCAACGGACGAGCAGCTACGCGCAGCCCTGCCCGCGTTAACGGGGGACATTATGCAGGTGCCCCCGGTCTATTCCGCCCTTAAGGTTGCGGGGGAGCGGGCGTATGACATGGCGCGAGACGGCCGCCCGCCGGAACTGCCGCCCCGCCCCGCCCGCGTGGACCGTTTTGAGCTGATTGCCCGCCCGGATGCGGACACGGCGGTGTTCGAGGTCGAATCCGGAAAGGGGGTGTACATGCGCGCCCTTGCGCGCGATGTGGCGCTGGCGTGCGGCACTGTTGGCCATATTGCCGTGCTGCGCCGCCTGCGCGTGGGGCCTTTTACCGAGGCCGATGCAATTATGCTGGACAAACTGACGCCAAACGACGACAACGCCCATGCTTCTGCGGAACTGCTTCTTCCGGTCGAGACCGCGCTGGCCGACATCCCGGCGCTGGCCCTGACTGAGGAGGAGGCGGCTCTTCTGCGCCACGGGCGGACCTTGAGCCTTCTGGATCTGATGGGACGTATCCCCCAGACCGATGCTTCAGGGACTGTGCGTGTCATGGACGCAGGGCGTGTGCTGGGTCTTGGTCGCCTTGAAGACGGGGTGCTCAGGCCCGTACGGATTCTATGACATTTTTCTGATGGAGACATGTGATGTCGATTACAGCTGAACGCCGCACGGCGCTGATTTCCGAATACCAGACCGCTCAGGGCGATACGGGTTCGCCCGAAGTGCAGGTTGCAATCCTGACCGAGCGCATCAACAACCTGACCGACCACCTCAAGACCCACGCCAAGGACTTCCACTCCCGTCGTGGTCTGCTGATCATGGTTGGCCGTCGTCGCAGCCTGCTGGACTACCTGCGTGGTAAAAGCCAGAGCCGCTACGAAGCGCTGATCGCACGTCTGGGTCTGCGTCGCTAATCCAGTTATTTTGCTGGCAGGTTTGGCTCTGGGCCGGGCCTGCTGGCTGACTGGGCAGGTTTATGGGGGTTTTTGTGCTGGTCATATGGCCAGCAAACCCCCATATAATCCTCTATACGCCACAGGCTTGGCACGCGGGCATTGACGATCCGGGTAAGGCCACGGCGTTTCCGACCACATGGCGCCTGGGCGGTGCTGCCGCCAGTCACCATGCCGTCCGAGGCGCTGTCTGCCATTCGGTTCTGTCCCGCTGTTTGCCGTGGTTTTGAACAAAGACTCTGTAAACAGAAGATGAGACGACAGAATGTTTAACTATTTCCGTAAAGAAATTGAGTGGGCCGGTCGCCCGCTGGTGCTGGAAACAGGCAAGGTTGCCCGTCAGGCCGATGGTGCAGTGCTGGTAACCTACGGCGAAACCGTGGTCCTGTGTACCGCCGTTGGTGCGCGTGACGTAAAGCCCGGTCAGGACTTTTTTCCCCTGACCGTCAATTATCAGGAAAAAGCCTACGCAGCAGGCAAGATCCCCGGCGGCTTCTTCAAGCGTGAAGGCCGTCCTTCCGAGAACGAAACGCTGGTCTCCCGCCTGATCGACCGCCCCATTCGTCCGCTGTTCCCCGAAGGGTTCCGCAACGAAGTGCAGGTCATTGCCACGGTGCTGACCCACGACATGGAAAACGATCCGAGCATTCCCGCCCTGATCGGCTGCTCCGCAGCACTGACCCTGTCTGGCATTCCGTTCTTTGGCCCCGTTGGCGCTGCGCGCGTTGGCTTCAAGGATGGCGCGTTCATCCTCAACCCCACGCTGGAACAGAGCAAGGACACCGATCTGGATCTGGTTGTGGCTGGCACCGCCGAAGGCGTGCTGATGGTGGAATCCGAAGCCTCCGAACTGTCCGAAGATGTCATGCTGGAAGCAGTGACCTTTGGCCACACGGCTTTCCAGCCGGTGCTGGACGCCATTATCTCCCTCGCTGAACACGCCGCCAAGGAACCTTGGGACCTGCCGCGTGAAAGCAAGGAAGAAGCCGCTCTGCGCAAGCAGGTGGACAAGCTGGGCCGCAAGCTGATTGCCGATGCCTACAAGGAAAAGCAGAAGCAGGTCCGCTACGAAAAGCTCAAGGCCGCGCGCGACGCCATTGTGGAAAAGCTGACCGCTGCCGAACTGGACGTGGCTGCCGCCAAGCCCATGATCAAGGACCTCGAAGCAGACGTGGTCCGCACCTCCGTGCTCAAGACCAGCAAGCGTATTGACGGGCGCGACCTTGTGACCGTGCGTCCGATTGTGCCGGAAGTGGGCGTGCTGCCGCGCGTGCATGGGTCCGCCCTGTTTACCCGTGGCGAAACGCAGGCGCTGGTTGTGACCACGCTGGGCACCGGGCAGGACGAACAGGTGATTGATGCGCTGGAAGGCGAATACCGCACCAACTTCCTGCTGCACTACAACTTCCCTCCCTACTCTGTTGGTGAGTGCGGTCGTGTTGGCTCCCCCGGCCGGCGCGAAATCGGGCATGGCAAGCTGGCATGGCGCGCCCTGCACCCGCTGATGCCCAACCGCAAGGAATTCCCCTACACGGTGCGTGTTGTGTCCGAAATTACGGAAAGCAACGGCTCCTCCTCCATGGCGACCGTTTGCGGTAGCTCGCTGGCCCTGATGGATGCCGGTGTGCCCCTCAAGCGCCCTGTGGCCGGTATTGCCATGGGTCTGATCAAGGAAGGCGACAAGTTTGCCGTTCTGTCCGACATTCTGGGTGATGAAGATCATCTGGGTGACATGGACTTCAAGGTCGCCGGGACCGAAGCCGGTGTGACCGCCTTGCAGATGGACATTAAAATTACGTCCATCACGCCAGAAATCATGAAGATCGCACTGGGTCAGGCGCGCGATGGCCGCCTGCACATTCTGGGCGAAATGAGCAAGGCCCTGACCGAAAACCGCACAACCGTTGCCACCACGGCACCGCGCATTACCACCCTTAAGGTGCCGCGTGAAAAAATCCGTGATGTCATTGGTTCGGGTGGCAAGGTTATCCGCGAAATCGTGGAATATTCGGGTGCGAAGGTGGATATTGGTGACGATGGCACCATTACCATTGCCGCCACGGCCGAAGACCAGACCAAAAAGGCACTGGAGCGGATTAACGGCATTGTTGCCGAACCCGAACTGGGCCGCATTTACGATGGTAAGGTTGTTAAAACCGCTGACTTTGGCGCGTTTGTTAACTTCCTTGGCGCGCGTGATGGTCTGGTGCACATTTCCGAACTGGCGCAGGGCCGCGTTGGCCGCACCACGGATGTGGTCAAGGATGGCGATGCCGTTAAGGTCAAGGTGATTGGCTTTGATGATCGCGGTAAGGTTAAACTGTCCATGCGGGTTGTGGATCAGGCTACGGGTGCCGACATTACGGAAACCGTGGGTGAAAAACCTGCCCGCGCACCGCGCCGGGACGCCGAATAAGGCAGTCCCACACGCAGGATGAGGGGGTGGGGCCAGCCCCGCCTTCTCCCCCGCGTGGCGGAGCAGACACGGTTATCTAGAAGAAACGACAGGATAGTCATGAAGGCGATTAACACGCTTCGCATGGGGGGGACGGATGTCCTGCCGCTGGTAGAAGGCGGTAAGGGTGTTGCTGTTTCCACAGGTGTATCGGCCGGGGCCTGGGCTGCTGCGGGGGGTGCTGGTACGATCTCCATCGTCAATGCGGACAGCTATGACGAGCAGGGGCGTCCGGTTCCGCAGGTTTATCATGGCCGCACCCGCCGTGAGCGGCATGAGGAGCTGGTGGACTACGCCATTCGTGGCGGCATTGCGCAGGCCCGCATTGCGCACGAGATTTCGGGCGGGAAAGGTCGTATCCACGCCAATATCCTGTGGGAAATGGCAGCCTCCGAACGGGTGATTACCGGCGTGCTGGAAGGGGCCAAAGGGCTGATCCACGGCCTGACCTGCGGTGCAGGTATGCCCTACCGGCTGGCGGACATAGCTGCGCGCTTTGGTGTGCACTACTATCCTATTGTTTCCTCCGCACGGGCGTTCAATGCGCTGTGGAAGCGGTCTTACAGCAAGTCATCCGACCTGCTGGGCGGCGTTGTGTACGAGGACCCGTGGCGTGCAGGCGGGCATAACGGCCTGTCCAACACGGAAAACCCTTTTGCGCCTGAAGACCCCTACCCGCGCGTGCTGGCCCTGCGGCAGGCCATGCGTGGTTTTGGGCTGGATAATACCCCCATTATCATGGCGGGTGGCGTATGGTGGCTGGAAGAATGGCAGGACTGGATTGACAGTGAGGAACTGGGGCCGATTGCGTTCCAGTTTGGCACGCGCCCGCTCCTGACCAGGGAAAGCCCGATCCCCGATGCGTGGAAGCGCCGGTTGCTCACCCTGAAAAAGGGCGATGTGTACCTCAACCGTTTTTCACCCACCGGGTTTTATTCCTCTGCCGTTAACAATGGCTTTTTGCACGAACTGCGCCAGCGGGCCGAGCATCAGGTGCCATTTGCCACGGAAGCTACGGAAGAACTGAGTGCTGCTTACGGCGTAGGCCCCCGCAAGCGTGAGGTGTTCCTGAAGCCCGAAGACGTGGCGCGCGTGCAGCAGTGGGAAAGCGAAGGGTTTGTTGAACCCCTGCGCACCCCCGATTCCACGCTGATTTTTGTAACCCCCGACCGGGCACGCCTGATTGTGGCGGACCAGACGGACTGCATGGGTTGCCTGTCCGAGTGCAAGTTCTCCAACTGGAGCCAGCGCGGACCCAAATACAGCACAGGCCACCGGGCTGACCCGCGGTCGTTCTGTATTCAAAAAACGCTTCAGGCTGTGGCCCATGCCTCTGGCCCGGAAGCGGAGCATATTATGGATGACAATCTGATGTTTGGCGGCACCAACGCGTGGCGCTTTGGCACGGACCCGTTCTATGCCAATGGGTTTGTGCCAACGACCCAGCAACTGATTGACCGGATTATGACCGGCAAATAACCGGTTCCTGCCTTGCACCATCTGCTCGGTTTATGGGCGCTCTGGTGGTGCAGAAAGGTCAAAAAGGCGGCGCTCCGGGTAGGGAGCGCCGCCTTTTTTGTTGCTGCTGGGCCATGTGGTGCGGCCATTTGCGGTGTTGACCGCCGCTCAGGTGCGCGATGAACTGCGGATGCGGGCGATCTTCTGGTCGGTGGTGTACTGGCTGAGCGCATAGACCGACCAGATGGCTGCCGGAATCCAGCCAATAAGGGTGACCTGCAAGACAAGGCACACAATGCCTGCCACGGGGCGGCCAATGGTAAAGAACTGAAGCCACGGCACAAGCAGGGCAAGTATAAGGCGCATAACTCATAAACTCCTTGGGTTATGGGCCATGATGGCCACAGTGCGCAGCGCAGGGCAAGAAAACAGGTGCGATCATGGGTTTATACCCACCAAAAACCCGGCCAGCGCTAGGAGGTTGCGGGGGTTGTGTGCTAGAAAATACCCAGCACCGTGGCAACCGGTGTTCAGGTGGATTTGGCGCGGCGTGCAGGGACAACCCTCCCAGCCCCGCGCAGCATGACAGAACGGATGAACCTTGACCGAGATTTCTGACCAGACCGGATCACCGCAGCCTTCAGACCTTCTGCCCGTGACCATTGAGGAGGAAATGCGCTCCTCCTATCTCGCGTATGCGATGTCGGTAATTGTCAGCCGTGCGTTGCCCGATGTGCGCGATGGTCTTAAGCCGGTGCACCGGCGCATCCTGTATGCCATGCACGAGAGCGGCTTTACGCACGACAAGCCTTACCGCAAGTCTGCCCGTGCAGTGGGTGAGGTCATGGGTAAATATCACCCCCATGGCGACAGCTCGATTTACGAGGCCATGGTGCGTATGGCGCAGTCG
Organism: Acetobacter syzygii; assembly: GCF_000964225.1. GTDB lineage: Bacteria > Pseudomonadota > Alphaproteobacteria > Acetobacterales > Acetobacteraceae > Acetobacter > Acetobacter syzygii. The sequence continues at coordinate 171,261 of NZ_BAMZ01000008.1, forward strand.
TGGTCCATGCGGGTCAAACTGATTGACGGGCAGGGGAACTTTGGCTCGGTCGATGGGGATAGCCCGGCCGCCATGCGTTATACGGAAGCGCGTCTGGCCAAGGCCTCCACCTTCCTGCTGGGTGACATTGACCGCGACACGGTCGATTTTCAGCCCAACTACGATGAGAGCGAGAGCGAACCAACGGTTCTGCCCGCGGCATTCCCCAACCTGCTGATCAATGGCGCAACCGGCATTGCGGTGGGGATGGCAACCAACATTCCCACCCACAACCCCGGCGAGGTGGTGGATGCCACGCTGGCGCTGATTGCCAGACCGGATATGACGCTCGAAGAGCTGATGGAGATTGTGCCGGGGCCGGACTTCCCCACAGGTGGCACTATTCTGGGCCGTTCGGGTATTCGCAGCGCGTTTGCCACAGGGCGTGGCTCGGTGATCATTCGCGCCAAGGCCGAGATTGAGGAAATCCGCAAGGACCGCAAGGCCATTGTGGTGACCGAGATCCCGTATCAGGTCAACAAGGCCACCTTGCAGGAACGCATTGCCGATCTGGTGCGCTCCAAGCAGGTGGAAGGCATTGCCGACATCCGCGACGAATCCGATCGGTCGGGGATGCGCGTGGTTATTGAGATCAAGCGCGATGCCACGCCCGAAGTGGTGCTGAACCAGCTTTACCGCTTTACCCAGCTCCAGACCTCCTTTGGTGTGAACATGCTGGCTCTGGATGGGGGTAAACCCCGCCTTATGGGCCTGAAGGATGTGCTGGAGGCATTTATTGCCTTCCGTGAGGAAGTTATTCTGCGCCGCTCGCGCCATGACCTGAACAAAGCGCGCGACCGGGCCCACATTCTGGTCGGTCTGGTTATTGCCGTAGCCAATATTGATGCGGTCATAGCCCTGATCCGCGCCGCCCCGGATGCCGCAACCGCACGCGAGGCCCTTATGGCCGCCCAGTGGGATGCCGCAGATGTGGAACCGCTGCTGGCCTTGATCCATGATGAAGGCAACGTGGTGGTGGACGGCAAGGTCCGCCTGACCGAAGCGCAGGCCCGTGGTATTCTGGAACTGCGCCTGCAACGCCTGACCGGGCTTGAGCGTGATAAAATCCAGTCCGAACTGTCCGAAGTGGCGGTGCGTATTAATGAACTGCTGGAAATTATCAGCAGCCGCCCCCGCCGTATGGAAGTGCTGTGCGAGGAACTCTCCCGCGCCCGCGCCGAGCTGGTAACCCCCCGCGTAACCGACATTACCGACTATGACGGCGATCAGGATGATGAAAGCCTGATCGAACCCGGTCAGATGGTTGTGACCATTACGCGTGAAGGCTTTATTAAGCGCACCCCGCTTGATGTGTTCCGTGCCCAGAACCGGGGTGGCCGTGGCCGCACCGGGGCAGGAACACGCGGGGACGATATTGTGGTGCGCTCCTTTAATGCGCATACGCACCAGTGGGTCATGTTCTTCTCCTCCGGGGGTAAGGTGTACCGCCAGAAGGTCTGGCGTCTGCCAGAGGCCGGGCCAGCCGCCAAGGGCCGCGCACTGGTCAACCTGCTGCCCGACCTTGGAACGGATACCATTACCGCCGTGCTCCCCCTGCCGCAGGATGAGGAACTATGGGAAAGCCTGCACCTGATCTTTGCCACAGCCAGTGGCGGGGTGCGGCGTAACCGGCTGAGCGACTTCCGCAACATCCGCGTATCCGGCATGATCGCCATGAAGCTTGATGAAGGCGATAGCCTGATTGGCGTTGCCACCTGCCGCGAAGGGCAGGATGTGTTCCTTGCAACCCGCAAGGCCCGCTGCATCCGCTTCCAGATTACGGATGATACGGTGCGTGTGTTTGCCGGGCGCGGGTCGTCTGGTGTGCGTGGGATCCGTCTGGCCGAAGGCGACCGGGTGATCAGCCTTGCCGTGCTGAACCATGTTGAGGCCACGGTGGAAGAGCGCGCGGCCTACCTGCGCATGGCCAATGCCAAACGCCGGGCCGAAAACGCCGCCGACACCGAGGATGATGCAGAAACACCCGTGGTTGACACCGATGAGGACGAAGCCGCAACCGGCACCGAAGCCCTGACCCCCGAACGCTTTGCCCAGCTTGAAGCGGCGGAAGAGGTGCTGCTGATTGTGAGCGATGGCGGGTTTGGCCGCCGGTCCTCCGCCTATGACTACCGCGTAAGCGGGCGTGGCGGGCAGGGGATTACCAATATGACCTTCTCTGCCAACAAGCGGGGTACGGAGGTGGCGGCAACGCTGCCCGTGCTGCCGGGTACGGATGTTATGCTGGTAACCGATGCGGGCCGACTGATCCGTGTGCCGGTTGATCAGGTGCGCATTATGGCCCGCCAGGCCAGTGGTGTAACCCTGCTGCGGCTCAATGATGCGGAGCGCATTACCAGTGTGTTCCCGGTCATGGACGATGGGGAGGATGATGCGGGTGAGGCGGAAGATGCCGCCAATTCTGCACCGCAGCCCCCCACCGATGGTGCCGGTTCCGCTCTATGAGCAGCTCTGCTGCCGCTCCCAGACGTGTCGGGCTTTATGCTGGCACGTTTGACCCGGTAACAGTCGGCCATCTGGATGTTATTGAGCGGGCCAGCCGGTTGGTGGACCGGCTGATTATCGGGGTGGCGCACAACCCCGGCAAAAGCCCGCTTATGCCGCTGGAAGAGCGGATGGAGTGTGTACGCGAGGCGCTGCCTGCCATTAAGGCCCGCACAGGGGGGGACATGGCGGTGGTTTCTTTCCATTCCCTGCTGGTGGAGGCTGTGCGGGCCAATGGTGCAACACTGATCTTCCGTGGTCTGCGCGTTCTGTCCGACTTTGATTACGAAGTGCAGATGACGGGCGTGAACCGCAGGCTTGATAGCGGGATAGAAACCGTGTTCCTTATGGCATCCGAGCGTACGCAGTTTATTTCTTCCCGGATGGTGAAGGAAATTGCCAGTTATAGTGGCGATATTTCGGAGTTTGTAACACCCTACACGCAGGCGCGGCTGCTGGCCCGTCTGGCTGAACGCACGGGCTGAACCGCACGTTTGCCCTGGGTGTTGCCTTAACAGGAGAGTTTCTGATGTCCACAGAAGATAAAAAAGACCTGATTTATATGGATGTGCCCGCAGGCCGCGTGGTTATTCGCCTGCGCCCTGATCTGGCCCCCAAGGCCGCCGAACGCCTGCGCACGCTGGCCGAGCAGGGCTTTTACGATAACGTGGCCTTCCACCGCGTTATTCCGGGCTTTATGGCCCAAGGTGGCGACCCCACGGGCACGGGTATGCACGGTTCCGACCTGCCGGACCTGCCCGCCGAATTTACCAACAAGGCCAAGTTTGAACGCGGCACCATTGGCATGGCCCGTACATCCGACCCGAACAGCGCAAACAGCCAGTTCTTTATTATGTTCGAACCCTCCCCCCATCTGGATGGGCAGTACACCATTGTGGGTGAGGTGATTGAGGGCATGGAGAACGTGGACAAGATCAAACGCGGTTCGGGCATGTCTGGCGTGGTGAACGACCCCGACCGGATTGCCAAGATGGTCCCTGCGGACAAGGCGGAAGCCTAAGCATTGCACAAGCGGCCCGCCCTACCCGGCGGGCCGTTTTTGTATGGGCAGGGCGGAAAAATGCCTTTCTGCGCTTGACGCAAGGGGTTAATCCGGTTAGGAACAGCCCCATCGCGCACGGATGACTGATCCCGCGTGATCTTGTGTGTGAGCCGGTAGCTCAGTCGGTAGAGCATTCGACTTTTAATCGAATGGTCGAGGGTTCGAGTCCCTCCCGGCTCACCATTCCTTCCAGAAAATCGCTAAAAACTGCCAATCCGCTCAGGGTTATCAAACAGAGTTATATAATTATTTTTGCTCTGTGGCATGGCTCTGGCATCTTCGGCGGGTTTTTGCCGTTAGGGTTGCTGGGGGTCACCTGCTGTTTCCACAACGGGTCAGTGGCGTGCGACCGTTGCGATGGGGGCGGAAAGCCGCTTGCCCATCCGGCCTTGGTGGGAGCTGGTTGATGGTGGGTGCGTTGCTGTGGGGTGGGCGGAACCGCGTGATCTTGCAATTTGTGTTGAACCGCCGCATATCGCCGCGTGGAGACAGCAGGAATGACTGACGATAAAGACTTTGCCCTATGGCTTGCCAAAGAAAAAAAGGCGCTGGCAGATGCAGGTTACCGCGAGGTCGCCCGTGCGTTCCATAGGGTTAAGGGGTGCCTGGCATCGGCGCTTGTTCTGACTGTTACCCTGACCAGCGCTTCTGTGGCGGGGGCGTGTTCGCAGCGGGAGTATTCTCTGGTCTGTGGGTTTCTGGCGCTGGGGTTTGCCATAACGGGTGGCCTGTGTGCCGTGGGGCTTTATTCGGGTCCGCTCCTGTCCAAAAATGTAGGGCCGGAAGGGGTGGATACCATTCTGTCCGATGTGCCCACGCGGGATGAGGCACAGGCCAGCCTGTGGCTGGCCTATACGGTGTTCTTTATTACGGGGGAAAACAGCAAACTGCTGGGTAAAGGGCGGCGCTGGCTTAGGGCTGCGTGGATCTCCCTTAGCCTTACACCCCCTGTGGCGTTTGTGCTGGCTGTGGCTTGTGGTGCGTGGAGCGCGTTTTAAGGTTTGCTGGCCCATGGTGCTTCTGGTGTAAAATGGCATAGGCCCTGCGGGGGTGTTGCGGTGGTTCGTGTGCATGATGTGCCAGTCTTGAACCCTGTATAAAAATCCCTTGTACCTGCGCGCAGTTTGTGGCATGGGGGAAGGTATCGTCGCCAGTGTTGCACCCAATCCGATGTGGTGCATCGCCTTCTGCCAGAAGTGCTGCGGCTTTTCCTCCCGATCATTCTGTTAAAAACCCTAGCCTGAATATGCTCCTTTTTTGGGAGCATTTTTTTTTGCAGGGTGTGTGCGTAGCGTGTGCAGGGGTGTGCCTGCACGGGCGGGGGATTGGCTGATCTGGGCTTCTGTTTTGCAGTGTGGGGGCTGGTAAACGCTCAACCATGAATAATGGAGGTTTTGAGTATGGCCAATACAGGCCAGAACGCACCTGCTGCGGGTGCCATAACGTGTAACACTGCCAAGGTTGCGGCTATTGTTGCTTTTATTCCCTCGTTCTTTGCCATGCTTCCCCAGAACGTGGCTCTGGCTATCTGTGCTGGTATGGTAACCTGTGCCGCCATAACGGCAGCCGTACCAGCCCCTGCACATAGCCGGGTTCTGGTCGTGCTGTATCAGATTGTGCGTGTTGCAGGGCTTGGGGTGCAGTACGCAGTGCCGTACATGGCAACGCATCTGGCCAAGGGTAGTCTTGCTGGCGCTGGAGCAGCGACCAGTGGTGCGGCCAGTGTGGCCGAGGGCCAGCCTGCTACCCCGGCCACAAGCCAGCCGCCGGGGGCTCCGCTGGCATAACTGCCAAGGTCTGTTCCGGTACATCAAAGCTTATATCTACAGGGATTTCCACTGGTGCATCTACAGGTGCATCCTCTGGCGTATCGCTTGGTGCATCAGCCAGAAGCACCAATCGGTATGGCTCCCCCCCGGCACCATGCCAGTTGGCGTGTGTGTGGCGGATGCCGCGGCCAGTACCTTGGCAACCGGGGCTGGTGTTGTGCGGCGCAGCACCACACTACGCTCATCATTCTTCCTGACAGGATAAAATAATATGAAAAAAACTGCTGTAGCAGGCAGCCTTGCGGCACTGTGCCTGCTGTGCTCCTGCGCGCAAACCGCACAGGGCAAATTGCGGCAGGCTGTGTACGATACGGCCAGTGCGTACCATTTACTTGCCAGCCCCATGCCCGATGTTATGGCCGACCGTGTGCCGGGTGTGCACCTGAATACCGTGCAGAAAAATCTGGCCCGGCAAACCAGCCAGACCGTGCTGGATGCCCTGACCAACCTTGAACACGCCATTCAGACCAACAGCACGGTAACAGAAACGGCTGTGGCGGCACTTCAGGCAGATTTTGCCCGGTTTTCCACCTGCTGGGCAGGGCTTAGGGCGGGGGGTGCTGCACCGGCAGGCTGCACGGCATCCACCAGTGTGCCGTCTGCTGCGGCAGCCTCCCCATCTGCGCTGCCCACCACAACAACAGCATCCGTAACAACTGGAAAGAACTGAACCATGACCGCAGCAGAAATAAGCGCCATATTGGGTGTGGTCGGGACTGTTGTCTCGCTGGCCGAAAAATATGGACCACAGGCGTACGACACGGTTTTGAACGCGATTGAACAGAGCAAAAACGGCACAGGCCCGACCGATGCAGATATTGCCGCGATTTTTGCCAAATGTCAGGCCGACAATGCCGCCATTCAGTCAGCCTGACCCCGTAGGATACGCGCGGCTATGACTGTGGATTTTGAATGCGGTATGGTGCTGGGCGGGAGTGTGGTTGGGCTTGTAGGGGTGGCGCTGGCTGTGGCGCTGCGCCTGCTTGCCCGGCACCAGGGGAGCTGGCCGGGGGACTGAAGCAAACACAGCCCCCGTTCCCGGGGCGGGCGGCTGGCGCTCAGGGGCGCAAGGCGGCCCGTTGTGCCTGTATGTGGCGCTCCAGCAGGTCGCGCACGGTCTGGACGATCTCGCCTATGCTTTCCTCGCAGTAATGGTGTTGGGTTCTGGCAAAGGCGGCATCGGAATAACAGGGCCATTGCAGGCTGTGGCTGGCAGCGCGCAGGTGCCGTATGGCCTGTTCGTACCGGGTGAGTTCCTCTGCCGTGGCGCTGGGCAGGGTGTCGGTGCTGAACAGGCCGCGCAGGGCAGCTTGGGTGTAGGCATCGGCCTGCGCTGGGGGTGGGTTAAAACAGGTCGTATGCGGTTCCAAAGTGCTCTCCCTCAACATCGTGCGGCCAGTATGTGCATAATAAACGCACAACGCAAGCTCTGCTTACACGCAGATGTGTGGTGGAGGGGGGCTCAGGTTGCGGGTGTGGTTACTTCCATGTCCATTTTCCAACAACCCGGCCGTTAATGCTGATTTCATCCAGTGTCAGCTCGTAGGTGGAATAGGCGGGGTTAATGCTCATAATCCGCACCCGGCGCGGTTCTTCCATACCGGGGATCAGCTCCAGCCGTTTGAGCACAAGGCCAAACCCATCCCACAGCACATAAACACCGGGGGGGGAGGGAATGCGGTGTGCGGTATCCACCAGCACCCGGTCCCCGGACTGGTAGTCCGGCTCCATGCTGTCCCCCGCTACGCGCACAATGGCCAGCATGTCTGGCGTTTCGGAAAAAGCGGCAACGTAGCCGCGCGGCAGGGTCCAGTGTTCTACCGGGCGCAGGCCATCCTGCGGGGCGCAGAGTATGGGCACGCAGCCCGGCCCGGCGGAGGTGATCACATCGTATTCAGGTATGGCAATCCGGTTGGAGCCAGCAGGGGGCAGGGCTTCCGTTGCGGGCTTGGGCGGCGGGGGCGCCGGGCGGGGTGTGACCCTGGCGACCAGCCCGGATTCGCCCGCGCTGACCCCGGCAAGGTTCCAGACCTCGTTGGGGGTAATGGGCGGCTCGCCCCGGCCACTGAGCAGCGGCACCATGGCCTTGACCATGGGCAGGGGCAACACGTCTTTTTTATACGTGGTTTCGTACATGCGGTAGGAGGAAAACTTCTCTCCGTACCCCAGTGTGCGCGCGAACTCGCGAACCGTGTAACCGGCGCGCTCGCGCAGGGTTTTAAGCCTGTCAGTGATCCGATTCTGGTCCATGTTCTGTGTCATGCCTGCATTGTGGGCAAAAGTGTCGTGCATGTCAGTGCGTAAAAACCGCTTGCAGTTTGTGTTTTTAGTACGCACATTGTGTGCATGAACAACGCACATACCAGCCTGCCGGATGCGGCGCAAGAGCCGTACGGGGCGCTTCCCCCGCCATTAACCCCGCCGCAGAGCGACCTGCGGGGGTTACCCTTTATGCCGCTCGATACCTGCCGCCTGCTCGATAGTGACCTGTTTGCCCTGAGCACGGGCGATGGGTTCAAATGTGCTGTAGCGTTGTGGTGCAAGGCATGGCAGCAGGTGCCTGCGGGCAGCCTGCCACATAACGACCGGGTTCTGGCCCATTTGTCTGGTGCGGGTGGGCGCTGGGCGGCTTTGCGGCCGGTGGCGCTGCATGGCTGGCTGGTCTGCTCGGACGGGCGGTTGTACCACCCCGTTATTGCCGAAAAAGCCAATCAGGCATGGAAGGCCCGTCTGGCCCAGCGGGCGCGTGCGGCCCGCCGCTGGGCGCGCGCGCCCGAAGCAGATGACCAGCCCGCAGCAGGGCAGGCCACACCATGCCATGGCATTGCCAGCGCACATGCAAGGGAGAGGGAGAGAGAGACTCACTCACTGCGTTCGCGGCAGGAGGAGTGTTCTCCCTTTGTGCGTAAATCTGCCACGCGGGGTAAGGGTCAGCCGCGTGCAGGCCGGGGTGCGGGGCGTGCCCCCCATCCGCTGGAGGAGCAGGCGGCGCGTCTGCTCCAGCGCACGGCAGGGCTGGCCCCCGGTGGTGCGGCAAACACCCATGCGGCGGAGGGTGGCGGAGCGGCTGGCTCCGTGCAGGATTACTCACAGGCACAGGCACAGGCACAGGCACCGCAGGCACCACAGGCCGCACAGGGGCGGGCCATACAGGCAGGGGTCAAAGGTGGGGGGGAAGAGGCATGAGCACACCGCACCATGCACCCAGCCCTGTGCCCGCGCTCAGCCCGGCATTGGCCGGAATGCTGGAAGGCTTCCGCCCCGGTGGGTTTGCCCCTGCACCCAGTCTGGAGCAGGAGGCGCGCGCGGCGTTGCCAGCCTATGCCCGTGCGCTGGCCCCTTTACCCCATGCAGAACTCGCCCGTGTTATAGAGGAGTTTGCCGAAATGCTGAATGCAGGCGTTGCCAACCCGCTGCCCGGTGTGGCGCTGCAACTGCGGTGTGTTGCCCTTGTGGCCGCCTGTGCTGGGGTGCCTGCGCTGGCATGGCGTGGCCCTGCGGTGCACCGCGCGCTGGTGGCGTTTACGTTTTTTCCATCTGCGGCGCAGCTGGTTGCATTGCTGGAGGCGCAGTGTGGTCTGGCCCGTGTGACTTATGGTCGGCTGAAGCTGCTTGTGGCTGAAGCAGATACCCGGCAGGCCCGCGCGCAGGCGCAGGCTGTGCGTTGGGCACAGTGGGAGCGGCTTTCCGCCACGCGGCCTGTGTACAACTCTGTGGATAATGTGGATTATTCAAAAATCCGCCCTGAATCAGACCATAATCACAAATAATTGAGCAATTTTGGCCCGCTCCCCGTTGTGGTGTGGCAGCAGGCCCATGCAAGGATTTTATATAAATGAGCACATCCTGCACACAGGTTTCCAAAAAACAGGGTCACGCACTCCCCGCCGGATTGCTGCCCATACCCGTAGGGGAAGGGCCTACGCCTGAGCGGATGGAAAAATCCGTATTTGCACAGGAACATTCCATAGCCGGTGCGCCTTTGCGCGTGCTGGGTACGGTGCAGGCGTTACTGAATGCGCGCGACATAACGCAAGATGCCGCCAATGCGGCAGAACGTTGGTATAGGGACTGGGTGTTTGCCTACGTGGGGCATATTGAATACCCCGCAAATCACACCCCCAATACCACAACCCGGCATGATGATGTGTCGTGGCAGATCACGCGTGCACATGCGGCCGGGCGGCTGGCGGATGTGCGGCACGCGTTGGGGGCCTGTGCGGAGGTCAGATTGAAGCTGATGTTAGTGGATGAGATGTCATTCATGCAGATCGGACGAATTATTTTTCCGCATTTGTCAGATGCGCGGGCGCGGCTCAAGGTTTCGGCCCAGTGCGCCATGCTTCTGGAGCAGTTGGAGGGGTTTTATGCTGCCATGCGCCGGAGTGCCAAAGCACGCACAATAGCGCACAAGGCAGGGAATCCTGCGGAACAGGTTGGTAAATAGGGTGGTGTGTTAAAAGGATATTATAAAAAAAATCTGATTTGTCTGATTTTTTTCCTTGCCCTGTGCGCGCGGCTTTTGTATGTAAATACCTACATTGGAATTATTGCGCCAGCCCGGTCAGGCCGCCCCATTCGGGCGGCTTTTTTTATGGCCCGTGCGGTGTGCGCAGCACAGACCGACTTCCATGTTTTTTGGAAAAATCATGACAAGATCAATCAGCTATGCCGATGTGGTGCGCCTGCACCGCACGGATGCCGTGTGCGTTGGTGTACACGCAGGGCAGGCGTTGCTCTGCTTTTTGGTACCTTCAGCCGAAACAACACGCCACAGGGCCGATATTTCCCTTTCCTGGTGCGAAAGCGCACAGGCCAACCTGCCACCAGAGGCGCGTGTGCGCTGTGTTGTGCAGGAGCGGTCCGTGCGTGGCCCGGTTGTGGGGCAGCTCCCCCCGGAGGCCATGCAGCGTATCCGCACTATGATCATGCGCGAGCAGACCAGCCAGACGGCGGAAGGGGGCTGGCCGCACCAGATGACCCCACGCAACAAGAGCCACGCCCATGCCTGCCAGCAAAAAAACAGCGGTTTCCGCAGCAGAACTCCCCGTTCCATCCATTACGCCTGAGCAGTGGGAGCAGGTTTTTGCTCTGGTGGAGGAGGGGCAGACCCTGCGCCAGATCAGCACCCAGCCGGACATGCCCACATGGGTGCTTATGCGCCAGACCCTGCGGGCCAGCCCGGCACTGGCCAGCCGGTATGGCCGGGCCCGGATGCTGGCGGCCGAAGCATTTGAGGACCGGCTTTTGCAGGAAGTCCACAGTATTGGCGGGGATGATACGGCGGCCATGCGCCTGCGGATTGATACGCTCAAGTGGATTATGTCCAAACGCGCGCCTGCCCGCTACGGCGAAAAAACCGGGACCGAAAGTCAGGCCGAACCCCCCGCGCAGGAGCAGGGCAGGCCACGCACCATTCGCCGCGTGATTGTGGACCCCACCCCGCTGGTGGAAAAGGAAAAATGAGCAGACCAAGCCTTAAAATTCCCACGGCAAGGGTTTTTGCCCCCTTGCTGGCACCATGCCGCTACAAAGGGGCATATGGGGGGCGTGGGTCGGGCAAGTCGCACTTTTTTGGTGAATGTGTGGTGGAGGAGCACCTGCGCCTTGCAGGGCATAGAACGGTGTGTATCCGTGAGGTGCAAAAATCCACCCAGCTATCATCCCGCCAGTTAATTATTGATAAAATCAACCAGTTTAACCTGCAACGCTACTTTGATGTGCAGGATCGGGCCATTCGCACTCCGGGGGACGGGTTAATCGTTTTTCAGGGGATGCAGAACCATACGGCGGAAAGCCTGAAATCGCTCGAAGGGTTTGACCGGGCATGGGTGGAGGAGGCGCAGTCCATTTCTGCGGCAAGCTGGCGTATGTTGCGCCCGACCTTACGGAAAAAAGGGGCGGAAATCTGGGCATCGTGGAACCCGTGCAACCCAACGGATGCCGTGGATGCGTTTTTCCGGGGGGTGGGGTCCGACCGGGCGGACCTTGTGGCCGTGCGGGCCAACTGGTCGGATAACCCGTGGTTTGACCAGGGCCCCCTGCCCACCGAACGGCAGGAGGACCAGCGCAGCCGCCCGGAAGATTACGGCCATGTGTGGGAGGGAGATTACCAGAACTTTGCCGATGCCCAGATTCTTAAAGGCAAGGTAGAGGTCACAGCATTTACCGCGCCGGAGGATGCACGGTTTTATTATGGTGTGGACTGGGGGTTTGCCAAAGACCCGCTGGCTGCCCTGCGCTGCTGCATTGTGGGCAATGTGCTTTATGTGGATTACGAGGCCGGGGGCGTTGGCGTGGAACTGGATGCCATACCCGCCATACTGGAGCAGATCCCCCAGGCCAGACAATGGCCGTGGAAGGCCGATGGCGCACGGCCGGAAACCATAAGTTTTTTGGCCCGCATTTATGGTTTTCGCATGAGTGCTGCCAAAAAATGGCCCGGTAGTGTGGAAGATGGCATAGCCCGGCTCAAGGCGTTCGAGCGCATTGTGGTGCACCCGCGCTGCAAGCATCTGGTGCAGGAATGTCGTTTGTATTCCTACAGGGTTGATAAGGATACGGGGGATGTTCTGCCCATTGTGGAGGATGCGCACAACCACTGGATAGATGCCCTGCGCTATGCGCTGGACGGCGTTATTCACCACCGGCGCGGAATGCCCCGTTTTAATGCGGGCACTGTTCGGACCATTCTTTATCCCAGTAAGGGCGGATAACACGCAATGACAAACTGGTTGGCCCGCCTGCGCGGGTGTTTTGGCGCATCCACGCTGCATGGCGGGGGTGTGGCGCGGACTCTCACCCCCCATGGGGGCGCACGCAGGGAGCCGGTTCTGCCGCGCACTTTGCAGCAGACGGACCATAAAACCGGCAGGCTGGGTAAAAAACGTTCAGGTCTGGGTGCGGTTTTTGGCTGGGCGGTGCAGGCTGGTGGGGCTGCGGCCTATGCGCCTTCCACCATGCAGGAGCGGGCGGACCACCTGTTCCAGCCTTACCAGCCACCGCGTGGCGTGCGTGGGGCAGGGGGGAGCGCGCTGGCTATGGATGCGGCTTTGGGGGCCTATGCCGCCGGGCAGTATGGCATGGCCTCCAGCTTTGTGGAGCAGGGGCTTGCCTTTAAGGGCTACCCCACGCTGGCCGCCATGATGCTGCGTGCCGAGTTTAGAAAACCCGTGGAAATTATTGCGCGCGAGGCCACGCGGGCGTGGGTGCGCTTCCGCTGCAATGGTGTGGGGGCGGATGCCGCGCAGACCGCAGCGCGCCTGCGTGCGGTGGAGGCGGAATTTTTGCGCCTGCATGTGCGCGATGTGGTGCGCCGGCAGATTGTGCATGGTCTGGGCTTTGGCATTGGCCATATCTGGATTGGTCTGCGCGGTGTACCACTGAACGATGCGGGGCAGGCGGTGCCCCTGCGGGCAACACCGCATGGTCTGGCGCGTGGGCAGCTTGAACGGCTGGTGAACATAGACCCCATATGGACCACGCCCAACAGCTACAATGCGGATAATCCACTCCGGGCGGATTACTACCGCCCGGTGGACTGGTGGGTGCAGGGGGTGCTGGTCAACAGTTCCAGACTTTTGGGGATTGTGCCTTACGAGGTGCCGGACATTCTCAAACCCGCATTTAACTTTGGTGGTCTGGCCCTGCCGCAGATGCTGGAAACCTATGTGCACAATTTTTTGCGCACGCGGCAGTCTGTGTCGGATATGGTGAGCAACTATGCCACCAAGATTTTAAAAACCGACATGAGCGCCACCATGCAGTCCGATGGTAGCGCACAGTATGGGGATATTGACGCACAAAGTGTTACCGCCCGCGTTGCCGCCATGAACGCGTGGCAGAGCAACAATGGCACGTTTGTGCTCGACCGCGAGAGCGAGGATTTTGACATTAAATCCGCCCCGCTCAGCGGCCTTGCCGAGCTACAGGCCCAGTCGCAGGAGTTTATGGCCGGTATTCCGGGTATTCCGCTGGTCAAGCTGTTTGGCATCCAGCCGCAGGGGCTTAATGCCTCCTCGCAAGGGGAGATCAGGGTTTTTTATGATGAGATCGCCGCTTTTCAGGAGGCGCACATGGCCCCCGTTCTGCGCAGTCTGTTCCAGCTTGTGCAGTTGAACCTGTGGGGAAGCATAGACCCGGATCTGGACTTCGAATTTGTGCCCCTGTGGCAGATGTCCGAGCAGGAGGCCGCAGCGGTGGAAAAAACAAAAACCGATATGGATACAGCCAATATCCAGTCTGGAAAAATAACCCCGCACGAGGCCCGCGCGCGTGAGGCTGCGGATGCACACAGCCTGTACCGCACCGCAGGTCTGGCACAGCCCATGCTGGGCCGTACCACGGCATAGCCACCAACAGTTCCGGGCAGAATGCGCAAGGGCAAACAGAGCAGAACAGCATGAAAAACATATTGGCGCAGGACCGCATGGGGTCGGTCCGCATGACGGATGAGGATGGTCGCCTGTACGTGGCCGCCACCCCCATAAGCAAGGCCACGGTCAACGCCTATTACGGGCGCGAAATACCGGGGGCGCAGAGCCTTGGCCTTGACCCGGACAGGCTCTACCACCTGCTGCGCGACCCGGAGGAACTGGCGCGTGCAGCCCCGACCTTTAACGCCCTGCCGGTTCTGGCCGAACATGCCCATGTGACCGCGCAGGCACCAAGAGCGGAGCTGGTGGTGGGGACCACGGGTACAAACGCCACCTTTACCAGCCCGTATCTGACCAATTCCCTGGCAATCTGGAATGCCGGGGCCATTCACAACATCCGCTCGGGCGCGCAGCGCGAACTCTCCTGCGCGTACCGCTACACGCCGGTCATGGAGGCAGGGCAATTTGAAGGCCAGCCGTATGACGGGCGTATGACCAACATCCGCGGCAACCATGTGGCCCTTGTGCCCAGTGGGCGCGCCGGACCGGATGTGCTGGTGGCGGATGCCAAACCAAAGGATATTGCTATGGTTCAAGAACACGCAGCCCCCACGGCCGGGCAGGTCTTTGCCCGCCTTGGCACGGCGTTTGCCTCTGGCGCACTGGCCATGACCGCCAGCATGGCCGAGCTGGGGGCATGGTTTAAGCACAATGGGGTGCCGGTTGCGCCCGTGCCGCAGGACCCCGCGGAAGAACCGCCCCGCCTGCCCACAAGCCAGCCGGTGGCCGGGGCCAAAAGCGGCACGGCTGCTGGTGCGGCCACAGGTGCCACCGCAGCCCCCCCCGCCTGTGGCGCACCCGCGGGCAGGGAGGGCCAAACCCCGCCCCCCGCAACCGCGCAGGATGCCGCAGTGCACAGTGCGGTGGCCGCAGCCCTTGCCGCCGAGCGGCAGCGTAACCAGCACACGCAGGAGGCCCGCACCCTTGTGCGCCCGCTGGTGGGCGATGTGCTGGGCATGGACAGTGCAGCCGATATTCTGCGCTACGCCCTGACCGAACAGGGGGTGCAGACCGAAGGTGTGAACGAGCCGGGGCTTAAAGCGCTGGTGCTGGCCTGCCTTGGGGCCGGGGCAACGGGTGGTGTGTCCGGGGGTGGCGGTGTGTCTGGTGGTGTTGTGGGTGCGGCCGATCATGCGGCCTGTGTTGCAACCCGCTTTGGCGTTCATGCGCCACGCAAACTTTAAAAGAAGGAGGCAGAGGCAATGCCTTTTCCCAATACAGTCCATTATGGCTGGCCTGCCGGGTTCCCCGGTGCATGGGCCAGCCAGAACCCCCAGCGCATGGTTGTGCCGGGGCAGAACGGGTTTTGCGCCGGTGCGGGTGGGGTTGCGGTTGCCGCCTTCGCCTGGGTGCAGGCGGATGGCACAACCGTGCTGAACACGCCCGATGCCGCCAGCCCCAAGGCTGTTCCCACCGGGTTTGTTGTGCGTGCGCAGCAGGGGCAGGCCACGCAGTACCTCCAGCAAAACACCATGACCATTGCACAGGGTTTTATGGTTGGTCTGGCGCAGGGGGGCGATGTGTTTGCCCTTGCCAGCACGGACGCCACGGTGGGGCAGGCTGTTTATGCCTCCACCATCAACGGCACGCTCCAGTGTGCTGCCGGGGGGAGCGCACCAACCGGCACGGTGGATACGGGCTGGTCCGTGGCGCAGGGCGGGGCCGCCGGGCTGCCCATTATTATTACAGGCCCGCTGGCAGGGGCGCGGAGCACAACCGCCACATCATCTGGCACAGGGAACTAAGGGATCATGAACACATTTTTCCGCCAGGATGCACCCGCCCTTGAACGGGACTGGGGTATTCATCTGAGTGGTGTCAGCCGGTATTTTTCCGAACTGGCGCAGGATGCAGCCTTGCCTGCCAGTAGTGCTGTAACCGCACCCAACAGCGGCATTCCCGCTCTGTTTACCACCTACACGGACCCGGTGGTTATTCGCGCGCTGGTCACACCCACCCGCTCGGAGGCCATTTACGGCACTGCCCGCAAAGGCGACTGGACAACCGATACCGCGCAGTTCCCGGTTGTGGAACTCTCCGGTTATGCCGCAGCGTATGATGATTACAGCCCCGCTGGCACGGTAGAATCCAACGCCAACTGGGTACAGCGCCAGTCGTTTTATTACCAGACATGGACGCGCTGGGGCGAACGCGAGGTCGAGCGCATGGGGGCTGCCAGAATTGACTGGGTGAACCAGAAGAACCTTGCCTCCGCCTCCGTGCTGAACAGGAACCAGAACCAGATCAACCTGTTTGGTATTGCCGGGCTGGAACTGTATGGCGCACTGAACGACCCCAACCTGCCCCCCGCCATTGCCCCTACACCCAAATTTGCGGCCACTGGCACGGCAGCGGCAGGCAACACATGGGCGGATACAACAGACCCGGTTCAGATTTATGCTGATATTCTCAAGGCTTTTGGGGTTCTGTCCGCACAGATGGGGGGGAACCTCACGCTTGAAGCACCGCTCACGCTGGTTATTCCCACCGAGCGGCAGCAGTGCCTGCTGTACACCAACAGCTATCAGGTCGCGCTGAGTGATCTGTTGAAGAAGAACCTGCCCAACCTGAGCATTCAAACCCTGCCAGAAGCAGGGGCCACATTAAGCGGTGGTCAGGCGACAACCACGTTAATGCAGCTTTTTGTGCGCGAGGTGGAAGGCCAGCAGTCCGTAACCACCGCCTTTACCGAAAAACTGCGCGCCCATGCCGTGGAGCGGTATTCTTCCAGCTTCCGGCAGAAAAAATCGCAGGGTACGTGGGGGACCATCTGGTTCTACCCGCAGGCCTGTGTGACCATGGCAGGGATTTAAAGCATATGGCAGCAGCACCCAATACCCCCCGGACCAGTGCCACGGTTACGGTTATCTGCCGTATGCCCGCAGGGCTTGTGCTGGACCTGTACGATGTGGATGCACTGGCTGCACGGGCCAGTGCATCCACGCCGGTTATGGCCCCGCCCAGACCTGTCGCCAGTGTGCGGCTGAACGGGGCCAAGGCCGACCCGCGCTACCATGCGCGGGATAACCTGTTGCTGGGCATGGGCGGGCGCACGGAGGTGGATGCCAGCTTCTGGCAGGCATGGTGTGCGCAGAACCCGCATTTTCTACCCCTCAAAAACGGACTGATCTTTGCCCAGCCCCGTGCGGAGGATGCCGCTGCGGAACTGGCCGAGCGTGGCCAGCACCGTAGCGGGCTGGAAGGGCTGGAACCACAGGGCCTGCCCGGTGTAACCCCCTTTGCCAGGGATGTGGCCTGATGGATGGTACCGCGCCTGCCGTGCCGGGCGTTGTGGTGTTTGACTACACGGCATGGTCCGCACGGTTTGCCGAACTGGCAGGCTATGTAGGGGCGGCGCAGGCACAGGCGTGTTTTGAGCAGGCAACACTTTACCTGCCCAACACGCCCGCAGGTCCGGTGCCAGATGTTGGCAGGCGGACTGTGCTGCTGGGCTTGCTGGTGGCCCATATTGCAACCCTTGGCCTGCCACAGGAGCAGGGCGGTATGGGGGGGCTGGTCGGGCGTGTGAGTGCGGCCAGCAGGGGGAGTGTGTCGGTAACAACCCATTATGGCTCCCAGCCAGAGCGGGCTGAGTGGTTTGCACAAACCCAGTATGGAGCCTCCTTCTGGGCCGCTACGCGGGGCCTGCGGCAGGCACGCTATGTGCCCGGTGGACCGCAAATGCCACGTATATGGCCCTGATTTTTCCATAACCGGGAGTTCCGTTGTGCAGATTTTTGCTCTGGCTGGCCGGCTGACCCGTGCAGTCAACCCCTGTGTTGCGGCAACCCTTATGGCCAGCACAGGCAGCGTAACCAATGCCGATGGCACGCAAACCCCGACCTACACCCCCCTGCCCGTGCAGGTGGAAGTGCAGGCACTGGCAGGGGAGGACCTTCAGCAGGTGCAGGGGCTTGCCCGGCAGGCGGACAGGCGCGTGGTGTACGTGCCTGCCACCGTACACGCCCTGAACAGACCGTTGCAGTGCGGAGGCGATATTTTGCAGTTTTATGGAGCGGACTGGCTTGTTACCCAGTCCCTTGAACAGTGGGGGGAGGGCGAATGGTCGAAGGTGCTGGTAACACGCCAGAACAGCCCGGTTGCGTAGCAACCCCCACAGATGCACAGATTTACAGTGCGGTAAGGAACTGGCTGCTGGCCCTGCTCCCAGCCGGTGTGCAGGTGGTGCAGGGCCAGCAGAACCGTGTGGCGTCCCCCCCAGTGCCTTTTGTTACCCTGACCATTACCCGGCGTACCCGGCTTGCCACCAATAGCTGGTCGTACACCCCCACCACGCGGGAGGTATGCGAACCTGTGGAACTGGGCTTGCAGCTTGGTCTGTTTGGCCCACAGGCTGGCGGATACGTGCAGGCCATTACCGCCCTGTGGCGCGACCCGCAGGCCGTTGCGTTTTTTGCGCCCCTGCCGTTCCAGCTTGTGCCGCTGGATGTGGGGCCACCATGCCAGTCCGAATTCCGGGACGGCGAACACCAATACGAACAGAACTGGAGCGTGGACCTGCACATGCAGGTCACATTCCGGCTGAGCATTGCTCAGGATTTTGCAACAACCCTTTCGGTCACTGCCCTGTCGGCAGATGTGACCGCCCCGCCAGAGGAGTAACGCTGTGGCTGGCATTCCCATTTCCACCATTGTTAAGGTCACCCCCGGTGTACTTGCCGCCGGAGGCAGCCTGAACGCCCTGACCGGCCTTGTACTCAGCATCAATGTGGCTGCCGTACCGGCTGGCACGGTCCGGGCTTTTACTACTGCGGCCGATGTGGGCGCGGCATTTGGCACCGAGTCCGTAGAATACACGATGGCCTGCGTCTATTTTGCAGGGTACACCAATGCGGTCATGACCCCCGCCCGCCTGCTGTTTGGCGGTTATGCAAACCCCACAACCACCTCCACCGTGGCAGAGCAGATGGATGCACTGCGGGCGGCCAATGCCACATGGAACGGCTTTGCCCCGGCGTTTGAGCCGGTTCTGGCCGACAAGCAGGCCATGGCCGAATGGGTGGCGTTGCAGAACAATACCCTGTGGGGCGTGCTGTGGGATACAGACGTGCAGGCCACAACCCAGAAAAGCGGGAGCGCATTTGGTGTATGGCTTAAAAACCAGAACCTGAGCGGCGTAAGCGTTGTGTACAACGACCCGCTCTCCGCTGCCTTGTGTCTGGGGTGGATGGCGTCCCTCTCCTTTGGCACCACGGGTGGGCGGCAGACACTGGCCATGGTGCAGGATGCCTCGGGCCAGGTTATCCCGCCGGTGGCCGATGGTGGCATGGCCGCAACATTGCTCGATAATGGCTACAATTTTTATGGTGCTTATGCCAATGCAACCAGCACCTTCCAGTTTATGCGGCCCGGTTGTGTATCTGGCCCGTTTTTGTGGGCGGACAGTTACATCAACCAGATCTGGCTCAATGCCAGCCTCACATCGGACCTGATCACCCTTTTGCTCAACACCGGGCAAATTCCATACAATACGGAAGGCGATACGCTGGTGGCCGCCAGTGTGCAGGCAACCATTACACAGGCGCTGGATTTTGGGGCCATCCAGCCCGGTGTGGTGTTGAGCACAACGCAAAAACAGCAGATTAACAACGCATCTTCCGTTGCTACGGCGGCAGATAGCGTGGCTACGCGGGGGTGGTACTTCCAGCCCAATGTTGCCACAGCTGCGGCGTCCTACCGTGTTGCACGCACAACGCCCCCCGCCCGCCTGTGGTACGCGGATGGGCAGAGCGTGCAGGCCATTACCCTGAACAGTGTTGAGGTGCAGTAACCATGGCGCTCGATATTTCGGCAGCCAATGCCATTTTTACCATTACGGTGCCGGGGCTTTATAATGCGCCTGTCACACTCAAGAACTTTGCGACCGACCATGCGTGGGACGTAGGGGCACAACACTGCGCACAGACCCAGATGTCGATCGATGGGTACCTGAACGCGGGTTTTGTGCCCGAGCCTGTGGACCAGACCATTGTGCTCTCGGCTGCGAGCGAGAGCGTTCTGGTGTTTGAGGCCATTATGACCGCCCAGCAGACCGCACGCACGCTCTACCGTTTGGGGGGAGAAATTACCCTGACCTCCACAGGCCGCAAATACACCATGGTCAATGGCGTGTTGCAGGCTATGGCGCCCATGCCCGGTGCGGGGCGGATGCTGGGAGACCGGCATTTTTCCATTCTGTGGCAGGCTATTTACCCGGCGGGGCTGTAATGGCAATCCGGCAGGTGAGCGTGACCGTTCCCATGGAAGGGGCGGATAAGGGCAAAACATTTGTTATTACCCGTATGTCCGCCATGGAGGCGGACCAGTGGGGGCGGCATTGCCTGCAGGCGGCCATTGCCTCGGGCGCGGATATTCCTGGCCTGGAGGAAGATGCGGGGCTTGCGGGCCTTGCCGCCGTGGGCATTGGCATTTTTGGGGCCATGGACCCCGCGCGGATGGATGGGCTGCTGGCCCGCCTTATGCAGTGCGTAACGGTGCAGCCAGACCCCCGCAACGCGGCGGTGCGCCGCCCGCTTGATGAGAGCGATCTGGAAGAAATTCCCACAGTTGGCTGGCTCCAGAAGGAAGCATTTGCCCTGCATGTGGATTTTTTCAAGGGCGTCGGGCCGTTGTTTTCCCTTCTGTCGGCGCTGCTGCACAGCGGAACCAGCGTGCCCTTGCCCGATGCCCCAATATCAACGAGCGATATGCGCTGGTGATGATGGAAGGGCTGGCCAGCCTGCATGACCTCCAGAGTGTGTATGACAGCGAGGATTTTGAAAACCTGCTGGAGCTTGCTCTGGTCAAACGATTTAACAGGTAAATGCAATGGCAACGCTTACACAATGGCTTGCCTCCACGTTGGCGCGTGCTTCCACACAGGGGGGAGCGCAGGCGGGTCACGCAGGGGGTATGGCGGAGGTCGCCCGTATGCGGGCCGTGCTGTCCGTGCTGGTGGGGGCTTCTTTTACGCCTGTGCTGCATGGCGGCGGGGCGGATGGGCATACGGCGCTGGCAGCCCTTGTTTCCGCCATTCTGGCTGGTTTGCGGGCAGACCCACCTGCGGTGGAGGGTGTGCCCGCACGGGTGGTGGGGCGGCGGATTATGCGCCCCATTATGCGTGCAGGGCCCACAGCCCCCATCCACCAGCGGCAGCGTGCGGCGGTGGATGCACCCTACAGGGCGGAGGAAGGCAGCGGATCAGCCCAACATCTGTGGCCCCGTTCCGCCCCGCCAGCCCGGACCGGGGCCGAGGGGCGGAGGAGGCCCAGACCCCTCCACCCAACCCGCACCAGAGCAGCAGGGGACCACGCACCAGACGACCAGAGTGTGGAAGATGGTGCAGCAGGGCGTTCCCCCGCAGCTGGGGGGAAGGCAGCGGAGCCTGTGGCAAAAACGGGGGAAGCCCCGCTGCCCCGGCAGGCCCATGCAGGGCGGCTGCGCCGTAGGGCTGTGGGCCATGCGCGCACCATGCCTGCACGTGTGCTACCCGTGGGGCTGGCGCGGCAGGGTTTGGTATGGGCAGCGGTGCTGCAACCCGGCACAGGGGATGCGCATGAGCAGGCCAATGGGGCCGCCAGTGGGGCAACCAGTGGGCGCGTATATGGGCCCGCGGGCCATGGAGGGCGCTGGCCCGGAGTTTTGCACACGGGGGCTGGGGGAACAGGCACCGGGGGAATGGTGCAACGCCCTTGGGGCGATCCGGGGCACCATGCCGTGGCCATGCTGTTTGGCCATGCGGCTGTGGCGCATGAACCAGACCGGAGGGGGCAGAAAACCATGCGTCAATTTTTGGCTTCTTATGCCGCTTTGCCCCGGCAGGGCTTATCGTCCGCTCCGGCGTTTATGCTTGCGCCCACTTTGGCGGCCGCTCTTGTGGCGGCCTACGGTGCGGAGCAGGGCAGGGCCTCTGGCCTTCCCCCCCGTAGCCTGAATGAAAAAAGACCTTCTGCGGGGCAGAAGCCACAGGGAATGAATGGCGCAGGTCTGGCGCAGCCTGCTCCGTGGGGGATGGACTACCTGCGTGCGACCGCAAATGCCGTGCAGGTCGCCAGTATGGCAGCAGCCCCCGCACAGGTGCAGCCCGGCCCGGCCGTGCAGGCCCACATTACCGTTAACGCCAGCGGCAGCACGCCACAGGCCATAGGGGATGAGCTGGAGCGGCGCATGGGCACACTGCGTATGCAGGCGCGGCAGGCCAATCTGGGGCAGTTCTAGGCTTTGTGCCCGGTTGGGGCGGGTTTGTGGGGTATGGCTATTCTGGTGCGGGGCAATCTGGTTTATGGTTTGCCCATGCGTGTGTTTTTAGCTTTTGTGGCATGGTGTTTTTGTGTTTCTCCCGTTCTGGCGGAAGAACAGCAGTGCGATGCGTTCGGGGTTGGTAACCGCCTGCCCGTACTGACCCGCCCTGCGCTGGAGCAGGGAACAACCCTGTTGTGCAATAGCGGGTATGCGGCCCTTGCCTCGACCGTATCGCACGGTCCGCTCTGGGTGGCGGAGCATTTGCGCGCGCAGGATCTGGCGCAGGCGGCTCAGGTGCCGCGTTCGGGGCATTTTTATGCAGACCCCCGATGGCCCGGTGGCGCGGAACTGAGCGATTACCGCCGCTCCAAACCCTACGAACGCGGGCATATGGCCCCCAGTGGCGACCAGCCAAACGCGCAGGCACAGGCCCAGACCTATGCCCTGTCCAACATTGTTCCGCAGGCTTCCGTGCTGAACAAGGGAATATGGGCACGGCTGGAAAAGCGCGTGCGCCTGCTGGCCCGCAGGGAGGGCACCTTATACGTGGTGACCGGGCCTGCTTTTCATTTACGGCCCATTGCCACTGTGGGGCATGACCATGTGTATGTGCCCAGTTCGGTCTGGAAGGCGGTTTACGCGCCTGCGCGCAACAGGGCAGGGGTTTATGTGTGCAAGAACGTGCCTGTTCACCCCCATTGCGACCAGGTGACGGTGCAAACCCTCATCCGCAATGTGGGGGTGGACCCGTTTCCCGCTGTTTCGGACCCGGTCAAGGCGCAGGCGTGGCGGCTGCCCGCGCCATAGGCGGCCTGTATGGCCAGATCATACCGTACAGCACGCGGCCTTATGGCCGCTTTTTTTGTGCCTGTTTTTTGTGCCCGGCCCCGCTGCACAATACCCCGCATGATTACCACACATGATTACAGGGATGGAGTTTGCCATCATGCCATTGCTACCCGTCAGTCTTCCTTCGGTATGGGATGTTCCCGTGGCTGTGGGGGTGCCTGCCCTGCTGGGCCAGTCCGCCAGAGCGGGGGAGGTGGCCTCTGCGTCCGCAGCGGTTGCCTCCGCGTTTGATGCCGCTCTTCTGGCACAGGCCGAGCGCCAGTGGGGCATTTTTACAAACGATAACAGGCCCGTCCTTACATCGGGGCATGTGCGCGCGCTGGGGGTGCAGAGCCAGTGCCAGATTGCCAACGCACCGCTGGAGGATGGATCCTTCCTCTCCTACAACAAGGTGCGGGTACCGGGTTTGTACGAGGTGGAAATGCTGTGCGATGGTTCCAGTATGGAACTGGGGAGTGCCAGCGCACTGGGGGACCTGCTGGGTGGTCTGGGGTTTGATGGTTTTTCCAGCACATTGCAGACACGCTCGCTGTTTATGGCGGCATTGGATAGTCTGGTTGCAGATCTTGGGCTTTACCACATTGTTATGCCCGAAGCCGTTTATGCCAATGTGAACGTAACCGGCTACCGGCTCCGGCGTGAGGTCCATCAGGGTGTGACCCTGCTGCTGGCCGAACTGAGCGTGCAGGAGGTGCGGCTGGGTGCCAGCGCTACCGTAGCGGGCACGGCCTACCCACAGGGGCAGGCCGTGCGCAATGGGGGGCATGTGCAGGCACTTGCGTCCAATATGGACGTAACGGGGTACCAGTAAATGGCAGTTGTTATTCCTTTAAGCGCTGTTGCTTACCAGAGCCTGCGGGTTCCCCTTTCTGGCTATGCCGTGCGGCTGGACCTGCAACAGCGCGCAACCGGGCTGTATGCTTCCCTCTGGCTGGATGACCAGCCCGTGCTGGCTGGTGTGCTGTGCCAGGACCGCACATGGCTTGTGCGCAAAACCCCCAGCGCCCTGCCCGGAGATCTGGCCTTTGCCGATACACAGGGCACGCAGGACCCGGATTACAGCGGGCTGGGCAGCCGGTTTGTGCTTGTTTATGCGGAGGGCAGCCATGTTGGATAACGCGCAGGATGCCACATTAAGCGCTAAACAGGTGGATGTGGTGCTCACCCTTGCGCAGGACGGCTTTGGCCAGAACGGAGCAGAGACCATAACCCTGAGCGGGTATTGCATACATTGCCAGATTACAAGCACAGGTCTGGAAAGTGGCATGGCCTGCACCCTGCGGGTGGAAGGGCTGGCCCAGCCATTGCTTAACCAGCTTTCGGTCCTGCAGACGGGTATGGCTGCCCAAACGCGCAACACCGTTACCATTTTGGCCGGGCAAAGCACGGGGCAGGGGGCGGAGCAAAAGCCGGTTGTGTTCCATGGTGGTGTGGTCGAGGCTTTTGTGGATTACGCCAATAGTCCGGATGTGGCGTTTGAGCTGCGGGCTTTTTCTGGCGCATTGCCAGCGGCTGTGCCGGTTGCCCCCACATCGTTCGCGCAGGATGTGCCGGTGGTGACCATTATGCAGCTTTTGGCGGCCAAGGCCGGGCTGGATTTTACCAATTACGGTGTGCAGACCCTGTTGCGCGGGGGCGTGTATTACAAAGGCTCCGTGGCCGAGCAGGTGGATAGCTGCGCACGCGCAGCACGGATTGCCTACCAGATTGGGGTGGGGGCGTTAGCCATATGGCCCGGTGCCATGGTGGCGCAGGCAGATGCACAGGCGATAAGGGTGAATGTGCAGACCGGTCTGGTAGGCTACCCCAGTTACAGCCAGTATGGGGTGGTGTTCCAGACCGTGTTCAACCCCTCCATCCGCTACCGCGATACGGTATGTTTGCAAACTGGCACGGCAGCTTTGGCCGCCCAGCCTACCAGCCCACAGACCGTGGCAGGGCAGCAGTCTGCACAGGGGGCACTCACACAGGGCGCACGGGCTTCGGGCGTTATGGTCCCGGCCAGCGGCCTGTGGGTTGTGCAGAACGTGCGCCACGACCTGCAAACCGAGCGACCGGGTGGGGCGTGGTTCACAACAGTAGAGGCGGCAAGGCCAGACTTTGCCGGACAGGCTTTTGCAAGATAAACTGGTAGGCTCCCTGCGGGCGGAGGACGGGGCAAGTGCCTTTAATGCCACCAATGCGGCTATTCGGCGGATTCTGGCCATGCTGGGGGCTACGGCGGTGGTGCAGGTGCGCGCCGTGCGTGGCAGCGGGC
Source organism: Acetobacter syzygii (assembly GCF_000964225.1). Taxonomy (GTDB): domain Bacteria; phylum Pseudomonadota; class Alphaproteobacteria; order Acetobacterales; family Acetobacteraceae; genus Acetobacter; species Acetobacter syzygii. Next base: position 196,476 of record NZ_BAMZ01000008.1, read on the forward strand.
TGGACCCCGTGGGCATGGTGGATGTGCAGCCCATGGTACACCAGCAGGATGGTGCAGGCCGCACCGTGCCGCATGGTCTTATTCACAATGTACCTTACCTGCGCCTGCAGGGCGGGCGGCGCGCCCTGATCTGTGATCCGGCGGTGGGGGATATCGGGGCTATTATTGTGTGCGGGCGGGATATAGCAAGTGTAAAGGCCACACGCCAGCCCGCGGCCCCCGGTTCCTACCGCCAGCATGATTACGCAGATTCCCTGTATATTGGCGGGTTTTTAAATGCCGCCCCGCAGGAATATGCCGGATGGGTGGGGGAAGACTTTGTGGTGCACACAGCCGGACGTTTTATTGTAAACGCCACACAGTGCCAGATTAACTGCGCCACACAGGTAGCAGGCAGCCTTGCCGCCGAAGGGGATGTGCAGGCTGGGCAGATCAGCCTGCACAACCATACCCATACAGGCGTGCAGCCCGGGTCTGGTCAGACGGGTGTGCCGCACTAATGGAAAAACCTGTTTATTCCTTTATTTTTTACAACATGCCGCCTTTTGGGCGGCTTTTTTTGTTGAGGCACCATGAACACGCTGCTGCTTGACCGCACAACATGGGACCTGCTGCCCGATGCCAGCGGCAATATGGCCGTTGCAACCGGGTCGTATGCCATATGCCAGAATGTTGCTTCTGCCATAAGGGTTTTTGCGGGGGAGTGTTACTACAATACTGGTATTGGCCTGCCATACCGGCAGCATATTCTGGCCCGCACACAGGCGGCTCCGGTTTTTCGGTTACAGGCCGAGCAGGCCGCCAGTGCCGTGGCTGGTGTTGCCGCCGCCCGGTGCGTGCTGACCGGCCTTGGCGCCAACCGCCAGCTTTCGGGGGCTATTGTGGTTTCCACAACATCGGGGGATGTGCAGCATGTCGGGTTCTAGCAGTCTGGATGTGGCTAGTGTGGGCACTACGTCCGTGCCAGCCCCCACCATGACCGATGCAGGCTTTGTGGCCCCGGCGGAAAGCGCTGTTCTGGCTGGTGTTCTGGCCGATATGAACGCCGCTTTTGGCAATGTGCTCAACACCGACCTGTCCACCCCGCAGGGCCAGCTTGCCATGTCGCTGACCGCTATTGTGGGCGATGCGTACGACCAGATGCTGGCGCTGTTCAACGGTGTGGACCCGGAGCGGGCCTCTGGCAGAATGCAGGATGCCATTGGAAATCTGTATTTTATGACCCGTAAGCCCGCGACCGCTACGGTTGTGACCTGCCAGTGTCTGGGGGCTGCGGGCACAACGGTGCCGCAAGGCACACTGGTGCAGGATGGCAGCGCCAGGACCTATGCGGCCGATAGCGCCATTGTGCTTGATGCTACGGGTTCTGGCGTTGGCACGTTTTCGTGCACGGTAACGGGGGCTGTGGAGTGCCCGCCCCAGAGCATTGGAGTGTACCAGTCGGTCGTGGGGCTGACCAGCATCAGCAATGCGGCGGCTGGTGTAACCGGGGTCGCGGTGGAAGGGCGGCAGGCCTTTGAGCAGCGGCGGCAGCAGACGGTTGCCCGCAATGCTGTTGGCCCGCTGGATGCACTGGCGGGGGAGGTCCTGTCCGTTACAGGTGTGAGCGATGCTTATGTGACCGATAACAGCACGGCCCAGGCTGTTACTGTGGGTGGGGTCAACCTGCCCGCGCACAGTCTGTATGTGTGTGTTAACGGTGGGGCGGATGCGGATGTGGCCCTTGCCATATTGCGCAAAAAACCACCCGGTTGCGCCAGCACAGGCACAACCAGAGTTACGGTGGTGGACCCGAACGCCAGCTATGCCACACCACCCGCCTATACCGTGCAGTTTACGCGCGCGCAGGCTGTGCCGGTGTATGTGGCGGTTGTGCTGGCTGCGGGCACGGACGTGCCCTCCACTGCCGGGGCGGATGCACAGGCGGCCATTGTGGCGGCCTTTAATGGGGCGGTGGGTGCACAGCGTGTGCCTATTGGGGGCATGGTTTATGCCAGTCGCTTTTACGCCAGCCTGTCCGGTTTGGGGGCGTGGATAAAAATTGTTGATGTTACCGTAGGTCTTGCCCAGAATCCTACCGGGTTTACGGTGCAGATGGGGCTGGATCAGATTGCCGTTGTTTCTGCCGCAACTGTGAGTGTGGTGGTGCGCTAATGCAGAATGTCCGGCAAACCCTGCTCTCCCAATACGCCAATGCGCCACGCATACAGACCCTTATTGCAGGCTGGAACCAGATGCTGGACCCCGCGAGCCTGATTGCACAATGGTACCAGCTGGTATGGAACCTGCAAACCGCACAGGGTTACGGGCTGGATGTCTGGGGGCGTATTGTTGGTGTTCCCCGCGTGTTGAGCTTATCGGCCCAGTCCTACCTTGGTTTTTTTGAATCCTCGGATCTGACGCAGGAAGGGTTTGGGCAGGTGCCGTGGTACAGCGGTGGGGATGCAACCAACAATTACCGGCTGGCGGACGATGGATACCGCCAGCTTATTTATGCCAAGGCGCTGGCTAATATATCCGATGGGTCGGTTATTGCGCTTAACACAATCCTGACCACGCTGTTTGCCGGGCAGGGCGATGCCTATGTGCGCGATAATGGCGATATGACCATAACCTACGTTTTTAAATTTGTGCCAACTGCCGTGCAGGTCAGCATTATTCAGAACAGCGGTGTTCTGCCCCGCCCTGCCGGTGTGAGCGTGGCTTACTCCATACAAAGTGACTGAACATGAAAAGCACAGATGATCGCAAGCTGTTTGGCACGCCCATTGGCGCGGCCGCGGCTGCGGGGAATATTGCAACCATTCCGCCAGTACAGGCAACGGCGGGGGATGGTAAGGCCTCGGTTGCTCTTGGTTTTCCCCCAGAAACCTTTGTTGCCCGCGCAGCAGGGGGCGAGCCCCCACGCGGGCAGGATATGAACGGCCTGCTCAACCTGCTCTCCTCCGCCATAAGCGTGTTGCAGACTGGCTACCTGGGGCCATTTGATGCAAACTTTGCCCAGAATATTGGCGGGTATCCGGCGGGGGCCCTTGTGGGGGGCAGCACGCCCGGTGCTTTTTGGGTCAGCACAGCGGATGCCAATGTGAGCACCCCCGGTGCAGCAGGGGCTGCGTGGCAGTCCCTGTTTGCAGGTTATGCAACGCAGGACTGGGCGGGCGGGGCGTTTATCTCCTCCAGCTATGGTATTTCGCAAACCAGCGATTACGCGGGGCGCTCCCTGTTCATGCGTGAGGAGAACCCGGTTTTTGGGTATGTGGGGCCAAACGGTCTGGTATGGCTCGCCCTGCCAACAGTCGCGCAGATGGAGGCCGAGACCACCGCACGCACCAACGCCGATGCCACATTGCAGTCCAGCATAAACACCGAGGCCCAGACACGGCTTTTGGCGGATAATACCTTGCATGGCCAGATTAATGATGAGGCCACTGCACGTGCATCCGCCATAACCACCCTGACCAGCAGTCTGGCAGCCGAGGCAACCGCCCGGACCAGTGCCGATGCCACGTTGCAAACCCATGTGGCGGCAGAAGCCACCGCCCGGCAGGCAGCAGACAATACGCTGAACACCACAAAAGCCAACCTGAGTGGGGGAAACACCCTAACAGGCCAGCAGACCATTACTGGCAACCAGTATGCAACTGTGGGTGTTTATACGGAAGTTACAGGCAGCACCTACGATACGGATCTGATCAAGGGGACATCCCCCAACGGTACCATCTACCAGATTGCCCTACGGGAATATGCGGGGTCGCATTATTCCATGCTGCATTATATTTACGATGGCACCAATTTTTCCATCTACGAACTGCCGCAGACCGCATACAATGGGGGGCGTCTGCTTTGCCCGGCGGGAACAGGGGCGGTGCTGTCCGACCTGCCCACATCCGGCACGCTTGCGGGTGGGTATTACACAAAAATCGGTAATGTGCTGACACAGACTTTCTCCGTATCGGTCAGTGACCAGAATACGGTCACATTCCCCATAGCGTTTTCCGCAACGCCTGTTCCACCCCAGATTACCATTGGAGAGCGGGTGGACAGGGATAACGCGGTCTATAACGTAACGGCCACGGGTTTTCAGGTTTACATTGTAGGGTCCGGGCCGGTCACAATTACTGTTTCTGTAACGGGTGTGTAAGATGACAACTCAGGACTCAAAACCATGGTGGGCCACAAGCTACCCTGACCGCTACTATGCCTATGCCAACACCACCGTAACACTTGGGGGTGACCCAACCGTTGGCTGGGTGGATGTGGCCATGTTCTCCTCCGCTCCGGCGTGGCTTCCTGCTGCATCCGATCTGGTTGCCCAGACCGATGCCGCGTGGAGTGCGCGTAGTCTGGTCAACCAGATCATCAAGGATGGCAAGGTGCAGACCTACGCGCTTCCAGCGGATGAGGCCGCGCAAGGCACATCAACCAGCACATCAGCCAGCACACAGGGGAGTACGGCCACGGCCTAGCTCCGCACCAGTGTGCTGATTATTTTTGCCGCCCGGCAGGGCGGTTTTTTTTATGCCCGGATAAAAGAATGACCCAAACACAGTGCGCGGGAGCCTGCGCGGCGGGGGATGACCTGCGCGTTATTGTGGACAGCCACGCCCGCCGCCTTGATGGGCTGGAGGACGATGTGGATACACTCAAGTCCGGCCAGTCCGCCATGATGGAACGGCTGATTTCGATTGAGGCGCAGGGGCAGGAGCGCGAGCGCAACAGGGCGGCTCAGGCGCAGGATGTGCGCAACGCCCTGACCCGCCTGACCCAGCAGCTTGCCGAACACACAGGCGCGCAAAAGCGGCAGAACCAGCTTGCGGAAGATAGCCTGCGCCGGTGGCGCAAGCTGGCGGTGGTGGCGGGGCTTTTGTGCACCGTGGGGGCGGCGGTTGGTTCGACCCTGCTTTCCGATCAGGAGGTGGCCAGCACCATATGGGTGCAATGGCTGCACCTGCGCGAACCGTGGGATATGCCGCAACAGGGGGTGCCCCATGCAGGGCCTTGATCTGGCGCAGTTCAAAGCGCTGCTGGTGCGCCCGGTGCTGGCGCAGATCGGGCTGGCAGGGGCGGCCGCCGTACCGCTGGTGACCGGCACGGCACTGGTGGAAAGTGGGCTGGTATGGCTCCGGCAGAATGGTGGCGGTCCCGCACTGGGCCTGTGGCAGATGGAGCCAGCCACGCATGATGACTGCTGGCGGAATTTTCTGGCCTTCCGGCCTGCTCTGGCGGCCGCGGTGCGCAGGGTTGGCGGGGTGGATGCGGGGGTGGGCAGCGCCGGTTTGCTGGTGGGGAATCTGGCGTATGCCTGCGCCATGGCGCGCGTGGTGTATGCACGCGCGCCCAGCCCCTTGCCTGCGGGCACTGATTCTGTGGGTTTAAGTGCGTATCATAAACAATTTTATAATACGCCGCTGGGTGCTGCGGACTCGCAACGCAACGCGGCCTTGTTTGCACAGGCCATAGCCGCCTGATGCCCGCCGCCCATGCCGGGTAATGGAGTAAAAAAAGCCGGACGCCCGCCCCTTGTGATCGGTTGGCCCCCCTTTGGGGTGGGGGTGGCCAAGGGGGTGCGTGGGGGAAGGGTAGATTCAACAAGTTGAAAAAGGCCACTATGGGAGAGTGGAAAAAATTACCTTGGGGGGTCAAGGGCTGATTTAGGAAATAATAATAAGTTCATAAAAAAACAGTTATATTTCATGTTGTTGTATCGTCGAACGGTTGTTAAGAATCTTCCTGTCCTAACCTTGCGGGCGGGGTTAAGGCGAAAAAAAGCATGACGTTGCATGTATTAGAGGTGGACGTGCCCGCGTATTCCAACCAACGCCAGATGCGCGATATTGCAAGCAGGGTGGACCCCGTCCACGCCACGGAGGCGGGGTCGCATGTTCTTGCTATTTTTCAGGATAATGCCGAACTGGCAGGCATTCCCGTGGTGGATGAGCGCAACAGGCCCATAGGCATTGTGCAGCGGCGGGACTTTTTTTTGCGGCTGGGGCAGCGTTTTGGTTACGAGGTCTATGCCAACCGCCCGATCTCCCTCCTTATGGAGTGCGAGCCGATTTTGGTGGATGTTCACGAAAAAGTTCCCGACTTTGTTGCCACAATCCTGAATATTCGATCCCTTAATCAGATTAACGAATTTATTATAACCGAAGGTGGCCAGTATTATGGGCTTGGTTCCGCACTAAGCCTTACGCGTTCCCTGCACGCACAGGCCATTGATACCATTAACGAGCTCAACAAGATTGCGGGCGAACTCCGGCAGGCCAACAAAACCATCATGCGCGATAAATCTTTTATTTCCGGAATTGTGGATAATATTCCAACAGCCATTCAGGTGCGGGATATTAAAACCGGCGACATTATTGTGCATAACAAGGCGGCGGAGGAATATGGCCTCCATACCACTGCTTCTTATGTGGGTGCCTCGTTCAATGCACCATTGCAGCTTGATGGCAGGCTGGCGGAAGACCCGTTCCTATACCAGAAGCCCGGAGCCGTGGAGGAAACGCTGGTTGACCGCGATGGCTGTGCGCGCGTTGTCTCTCGCCATGATCTGCTGATTGCCGATGATGATGGCAATATGCGCTGGGAGCTGTGCGTGGCGGACGATATTACGGAATACCGCGAGGCCCAGCGCAGGATTGAACGGCTCGCACATTATGACAGCCTGACCGGCCTGCCCAACAGATATTATCTGGGTATCCGCCTTGCCGAACTTTCGCAAGATACCGGCAACCCGTTTGTGCTGCTGTATATAGACCTCGACTATTTTAAATCCATCAACGACATGTACGGACACAGCGGTGGGGATGAACTGCTGATTGCCGCCGCCGCCCGGCTTAAGGCCTGTTGCCGGGAGGAAGATTTTGTAGCCCGTCTGGGCGGCGATGAATTTGCGGTTATCTGGCAGCATTGCGGTGCCCTGACCGAAATTGAAGGCCGGCTGGAGGAACTGGTGACCAGTCTGGGGCTGCCGTACACCATTCAGGGGGCGGAGGCCAAATCCGGTGCCAGCATTGGCGCTGCGGGTTTTCCCTCCCAGGCGGCAGATGTGACCACCCTGTTGCAATATGCGGATATGGCGCTCTACCGCGCCAAGGCCCTTGGCCGCTGCCAGCACAAGCTGTTTGATACGGACCTGAGTTACGAAATTCTGGAACGCGCGGAGCTTGTTTCCGCCCTGCACCGTTTGGTGGAGGGGGATGGGCTTTTGCTACACTACCAGCCCATTTACGGCATTCGCGCCCGCAAGGTGCAGTCCTACGAGGCACTGGCCCGCTGGAACCACCCTGAACGGGGGATGATCTCGCCCGATGTGTTTATCCGTCTGGCGGAGGAAACGGGGCTTATCCACCAGCTGGGGGCGCGTATTCTTCATCTCGCCTGCTGCGAGGCCCAGAACTGGCCGGGGCATATTAACGTCTCGGTCAACGTATCCCCCCTTCAGCTTAAAAATCGTAAATTCCCCGAAATTGTTAAAGATGTTTTGCAAAAAACCGGACTGGCAGGCGAACGGCTGGAGGTGGAAATAACCGAAAGCGTGCTGATGGATGAATACGAGCACAAAAACGTCATTCTCAGCGAACTCAAGGCCCTTGGCTGCAAGATCAGCATGGACGATTTTGGAACAGGCTATTCCTCGCTTAGCTATTTGTGGAAATTCTCGTTTGATAAAATCAAGATTGACCGCAGCTTCATACAGGCTCTGCCAGACCCTACTGCCAAGGAGATCATACAGGCCATTCTGGGCATTGCCAGCATCCGCGCCATGACCGTAACCGTGGAGGGGGTGGAAACAGCCGCGCAGTTACAGATGGTGTGCAAAATGGGCTGCTCGGAAGCACAGGGTTTTTATCTGGGTCGCCCGCACCCGCAGGTCATTACGGATGGGCAGGGCGTGGCATTTGCGTGGGACTGAGCAGGACGCAGGTTAACGGGGCGGATCCAACAGGGGCCACTCTGCAAGAGCCGAGGCCAGATAGGCTGCAAGCCCCGTTGGGCCTTTGTGTGGTTGCTGGGGCTGGTCGTAGCGCTGCTTGGTAAAAATGGCTGTCATATTGGCGTAGGACGTAGCAGCCTGCTGTGAAAACCCGTTGGCCAGATAATGCTCTTTCCATGTGTTCCGGGGTATGGCTTCAACCCTGACCGGTCTGTTGAACAGTCTGGCAAAACAGGCTCCAACCTGCGCGGGGGTGTAGGTTGCCGGGCCTTCTATGGCGTAAAGGCCAGTGTCCGTTGTGGGGGCGCACAGCAGGTTGGCGGCAAAATGCCCCACGTCCTGCGGGGCGACCATAGGCACGGCCAGATCGGTGGGAATAAGGCTTTGCAGCACGCCATTTGCGCGTGCGGTGGCGGCCTGTGGCAGCCAGTTGCTCATGTAATATGCTGCGCGCACAATGCAGCAGGGGGTGGGCAGGTTCTGCACGTCCTGCTCAAGGGCATACAACACGCCAAGGTCTGCGCAATGCTCCCCCGGTTGGGCACCATAGGTGGACTGCACAACAATTTTTTCCAGCCGCACCTGGCGGAGTGCTGCCACAATGGCGCGTGCACTGGCGCGTTCGGCCTTGTCCGTATCCACATTGGGGGGTGCTGGCGGGTTTAGCACAAAGGCGCGGCTGACCTGTGCCAGCACGGTGGTCAGTGCCTGTGTGTTGCACACATCCACCACCGCTGTTCGGGCACCACGCTGTTCCCATGCCTGTGCATGGGCCGGGGTGCGCAGGGCTACGGTCACTGCACGGCCCTGTGCCAGCAGCCTTTGGGCTACGGCGCTGCCAACATGGCCATTGGCCCCCAGAACAAGATCCATAAGCATGTGCCTTTTTACGCAATATTGCCCACAGCCTGCTCCCACGGAGGGGTGGGGGTGTAGCATTGGGTCAGGTAGTCGATCATGGCGCGGGTTTTGAGCGGCAGGGTCATGCCCGGTGCGTACACTGCGTGCAGGTCTGGCCCGGGGGCTGGGGGCATGTCCAGCGCCAGCGCGCGCAGGCGGCCAGATTTAAGCTCCTCGCTCACAACAAAAACGGGCTGGTACACAATGCCCGCACCGGCTATGGCGGCCTCGCGCAGAACATCGCCATTATTGGCGCTGAGCGGGCCGGATACGGGAATGGTCTTTTCGCCCCGTTCGCCAAAGCTCCAGCGGCTGGCGCTGTTGGTACCGCTGAGCGTGTAGCCAAGGCACTGGTGCTGGCTCAGTTCTTCCACAAGGGTAGGGGTGCCAGCATGGTGCAGGTAGGCAGGGGCTGCGCACACCACCATGCGAATGGTTGCCAGCCTGCGGCTGCGCAGGGTGCTGGAAGGCATTTTGCGAATACGCAGGGTTAGGTCCCAGCCTTCGTCTATCAGGTCCACGGTGCGGTCATTCAGGCCGAGTTCCACGGTAACATGGGGGTACAGGCGGCTGAATTCGGGCAGGTAAGGGGCCACATAACGTATGGCAAAGGAGACGGGGGCATTCAGCCGCAGGTGGCCACGCGGTTCGCGCCGCTGTTCGCTTACGGCCAGCTCGACCTCTTCCATATCCCCCAGAATACGCTGGCTGCCTTCCAGAAACAGCCGCCCCGCTTCGGTCAGGGAAAGGTGGCGTGTACTGCGGCGGAACAGGGTAATGCCCAGCCGGTCCTCCAGCGCGGTAACGTGCTTGGTGACCATGGTGGGCGAGAGGCTGAGTGCGCGCGCAGCAGCGCTAAAGCTGCCAAGCTGCACCACCTTAACAAAAACCTGCATACTGGTAAAACGGTCGAGCATGGTGCCGCCCCTGTGGTGGTGCCGGGTCTTCTGTGGATCGGTTCTAGCAGTTCGTGGCTGTTTTTGTCATGTTGGGTGCCGTAAACAGTGCCTGCTCCGTAACTCCGCATTCTGTGGGGCTTGGCGGCAACCTGCAACACAGCAAGGGCAGACGGCAAACGTGGCACACATGCGGGTAACGGACTGGCAACGGCGGGTTATAGGCAGGCAGTACGGTGCCATGCAGGGGCAGGCCCGCAAAACCCGTGGGGTGCTGGTTGCCGGGTTGCTGGCAGGTGTGGCCTGCGGCGTGCTGGCGCATGGGCCTGCTTGGGCCAGAAGTGCCAACACCGCTCCCGCCGTGCAGGATGTTGCCCGTTCGGATGGATTGCACGCCCTGCCTGTCACCAATGTGCAGGTGGATGCCCTGCCGGGTGTGGCGGAGGCGGAACCAAGCCTGTTTATTCCATGCGACGGGGCGGTAGGTCTGGCGGCATTCTGGTCCGGTGCGGAGCTGATGGTGGTGGTGGACCGCACCCTGCCCGCATTGCTCCATCTGCCAGCAGAAGGTGGCGTATTTGACCGGCGCGAGCGTGTGGCCCTTAACGGTGCCACTCTGCTGCGGCTTTACCTGCCGGACCATCCCCACGTTGTTTTTGCGCGGCAGAAGGCGGGTTGGTTACTGTGTGTTGCAGGGGCGCACACGCAGGGGCGGTGCGCCCCCGCTGTGCAGGAGCCTGCCGTGCATGTGCGCCCGCAACCGGCCCGCGTACTGTTTGCCCAGAGCCAGCCGGGGCAGGTGATTACCCTGCCGGACCCCGTAACCGGCGGCAGGCTGTTTGTTGGCACAACCCGGCAGGTGGAGGGCAGCCCCGACCCCCATTCCGCTGTGGGGTATGCCGTACGTCCGGCTGTGCTGGGGGTGGTTGTGGCGGCGGATTCCGCACAACTGGCCCTGCGGCCCACGCCCGATGGCCCGGTGCTGGAGGCCATAGCCGCCCAGCCATTGCCGGTGGGTTTGCCCGCACGCCCCCCCAGCGCCAGCGTGCAGCAGGGGCAGGACTGGCTGTGGCTGGGGTTTAAAGCGGCATCAGTCCTCCAGCTTGTGCAGGCATGGCACACCCAGCGCGATGCACTGGGGCAGGCAGGGCAGGACCCGGCCAGCCTGTGGACCAGGCGTGTGGCAGCGGCGCAGGCGGCCTTTGCTGCGGGTGCCCCACAACAGGCATGGGCGTTGCTGCGTGACCTGCCGGTGCCCCCCGAACATGGCGTACAGAATGGTGCGCTGGCCCTGCGAGCCTGCGCGGCGTTACTAAGCGGAGATCTGGCGGGGGCCGCGCCGCTGGGTACGGCAGACTGGGCCATGGAGCCGGATATGGTCTTGTGGCGCGGGGCGTATTTGATGGCCAGCGGGGCGGACAGCGCCCCAACGTCCGTTCTGCTTGCACGGGGCTATGCACGGCTGGAGCAGTACCCAGCCCCCGTGCAGGCCGTGCTGATGCCCCGGGTCAGCTGGTATCTGGCGCAGTTTGGCGGGGTGGATGAGCGCGCGGTTATGGGCACCCTGCCGGATGACCCAGCCTATAATCTGCCCCGCATTCTGCTACAGGCCCGCGCAGGCCACGCCGAAACCGCACGGGTAGCGCTGGAAAACCTGACCGCTTCGGGTGATGAGCAGATGGCGGATCGGGCACGGGCACAGCTTGTGGATTTTTTACGGACGCATGACCAGATTGGCCCCGACATGGCAGCGGATGCCTACGGCCAGTTGCTGGCAGCGCAAGGTGCTGGTGGCGCACAGGCCCCCAAGGGTAGCGCAAAGGCTGCTCCGCCGGAGGGCGCTCAGGCGAACGGAGCGGAAGGCGGGGCAGAAGGCACGCAGCCCGGTGGTGCTGTGGGTGCGCAGGGTGGCCTGCTGGCTTCGCTGCGGCTGGCTTATGCGCAGGCGCTGGCACAGGCAGGCCAGCCCGTGCGTGCGGTAGGCGTGCTGGCAGCACTGGTGCCGTCCGAGGCGACCCCGCGGGACAGGCTGGAGGCCGCGTGGCGCACGGTATTGTCCGCGCTGGTTTTTGGCCCGGCACAGGGCACGGCGGATGCTCCGGCCCATGGTGCCAAAGCCCGTGGCCCCCACGCTGTGGGGGCTGGGGCGCGTGTGTCTGGTCCATCCGGGCCGCAGAGTGCTCCGGCTATGGTTCGGACCCAGTTCCTTGCGCTGGCACGTGCGAATATGGAGCATGTGCCCGATGACCCGCTCAAGGCCAAGCTGCTGGCGGGGTTGGGGCGGCAGCTTGTGGCGCAGGGGCAGGCGGCACAGGCCGTTCCGGTTTTGCAGCAGGCGGATGTGCTGGCTATTGAGCCCCTTATGCGGGCAGATATTGAGGAGCAGCTTGCGCAGGCGGCCTTGCAGAGCAACCAGCGCCCACTGGCCCTGCGTGCACTGGAGCGGAGCGCGCTGCCCAATCTGCCCGAAGATCTGGCCGCCCGCCGGAGGTATGATGAGGCCCAGCTTGCCGCAGCCAGTGGCAACCGGGAGGGGGCGCAGGCCCTTCTGGCCGATGATGAATCGGATGCGGGCCTGTCCGTGCGGGGGGCTTTGTACGAGCAGGACCAGCAGTGGGCGCAGGCCGTGCTGGTGGTGGGTCGCCTTGCCAGCCGCACTTTGCCAGAACAGGGAGATTTGACCACCACACAACGCAATCTGGTGATTCGCCTCGCCTCCGATGCCGCCGCTGCGGGGGATGCCGCCACACTGCGGAACTTGCAGGCATGGGTGGGCAAACGCCCCCTGGGGGCGGAACGGCAGGCGCTGTTTGCGGCCCTTCTCAGGCAGGTGCAAAAAGCGCCGGTTGTGTCCTTAGGGGTGGTGGCCATACCCGGCGGATTTGACAAATCTGTTAAAGAGCCAAAATAGTTCTTGCATAGGGGGGGCAAAAAGCCCTAGTTAGCGCGCTCTTGGCCCAAGGGGGCGATTAATTTCGCCCAACAGGCTGTCTACTGGTTTGGGGGTACGTCAATGAACGCACTTGCTCAACTGGGGATGGTCTCGGAACTCCCGAGCAATAACCAGGCAATTTCTGTTCCGGTCTCATTCGAAGATGAAGACCGTAAAGATTATTTCGTCGAAAAAGACGGCGAAAAATTTGCAGGGACACACCTGCTGGTTGACATGTGGGGTGCCACAAATCTGGACGATCCCGCAAAGATCGACAGCACCCTGTGTGAAGCGGCTCTGGCGGCAGGGGCAACCATTCTGCACAGCCATTTCCACCATTTTACACCCAATGGCGGCGTGTCGGGTGTTGTGGTTCTGGCGGAAAGCCATATTTCCATCCACACATGGCCCGAGCGGGACTTTGCTGCGGTGGATATCTTCATGTGTGGGGCATGTGACCCGCATCTGGCCATTCCGGTCATGCAGCGCCTGTTTCAGGCCGAGCAACTGGATGTCAGCGAAGAACGCCGTGGCCGCGTGCAGGGGTAATCCCTGCATGTATGGCACCGGAACGCGCCTTATTTTCCGGTAATAGATTTCCCGGTAATAGAACGGCATGTCTGCCCCACTGGCTGGTGGGTTGGGCCTGCCGCACCATGTACGGCAAGGATGGCTGATATGGCTGAAAACTGGATTGAAGAAACCCTGTACGACAACTGGGGCCAGCGCTTCCGTGTTGTTAAGGAACTGGCGCGGACCCGCAGCCCGTTTCAGGATATTGTAGTATTTGAAAGCGATTCTCACGGCCGTGTTCTGCTGCTCGATGGTGTGGTGCAGATTACCGAGCGTGATGAATTTGTTTATCAGGAAATGCTAACCCACGTGCCGCTGTTTACGCACAAGGCCCCCCGCAATGTGCTGATTATTGGCGCAGGCGATGGTGGCGTGCTGCGCCGCGTGCTTGAACACCCCGGCGTGGAAAAGGCCGTGATGGTGGAAATTGACGGCGCAGTCATCGAACTTTCCAAACAATACCTGCCGTCCATTGCGGGCGACGCATGGACCAACCCGCGCGCGCAGGTCATTGTGGGGGACGGGATTGATTACGTTGCCAAAGCCGCCGATGGTGCTTTTGACGTCATTATTGTGGACAGCACCGACCCCATTGGTGTGGGCGAAGTTCTGTTTACCGACAGTTTTTACCAGCATTGCGCACGCGTGCTCAGTGCCGAGGGGCTGATTGTCAACCAGTGTGGCGTGCCCTTTATGCAGGCTGATGAACTGTACGAAACCAGCGCCCGCCGTGCCAAATACTTCCCCCATGTGTCCGCCTATGTGGCAGCCGTGCCAACCTATGTTGGCGGGTTTATGACTTTGGGCATCGCCTCCAAGGGGCCAAACCCCGCCGGGCAGGATACGGCCGCCGTGCGCGCCCGTGCCGAACAGGCCGGAATTTTGGGAAAAACCCAGTACTGGACGCCAGAAATCCATACAGGTTCCTTCAATCTTCCGCCTTATATTGCCAAGCATCTGCCCGGCGCCAAAGCATAAGGCCCGCCCGCGACCGTGATTGACTCGGAAGAGAAATAATGTCACGGTCGCAGCCGCGTAGTGGGAGAGACCAGCCGTAAAAAGCTGGCGCCGAAGGAGCAACCGCCCCGGAAACTCTCAGGCAAAAGGACCCTGCGCTCTAAAACTTCTGGAGAGAGGTGCGTTCGCACCCGCCGACGGGATAGCGATCTCAGGCAAAAGCACAGAAGGGGCAGCGGACGGTCCGGTCCGAAGCTCCGTGTTTTTGCCTTATGCCCGGCTTAAGGTGTGCGCGGAGTTTGGGCCTTTTTTGTAAGGCGGCGTGCATGGGCACCGATTCTTCTCTCCTCTACACACCACTCTATACTCTGCATCAGGACTTTGGCGGCAAAATGGTGCCGTTTGCAGGCTATGCCATGCCTTTGCAATATGCAGATGGCATTATGGCCGAGCACCGCCATGTGCGCGAACAGGTGGGCCTGTTTGATGTGTCCCACATGGGGCAGGTCCGCATTCGCGCACGTTCTGGCAGTGTGGAAGATGCAGCCCGCGCGCTGGAGCGCCTTGTGCCGGCCGATATTGTGGCGCTCAAGCCCGGTCGGCAGCGCTATACGCAGTTCACCAACGCATCGGGTGGTATTCTGGACGACCTGATGGTTATTGCGCAGGAGGACTGCCTGCTGCTGGTGGTTAACGCTGCGTGCAAACAGGCCGACCTTGCCCATATGCAGGACAATCTGGCCGACTGTCTGGTGGAACCGCTGGAAGACCGCGCCTTGCTGGCCCTGCAAGGCCCGCTGGCGCAGGATGTGCTGAGCAGCTTTGATGGCGATGCCGCCTCCATGCGTTTTATGGACGTGTGTATGCTCGAAATTGATGGCGCACGCTGCCTTGTTTCCCGCTCCGGTTACACGGGGGAAGATGGGTACGAAATTTCGCTCTCCGCCAAGGATGCGGACCGGGTGGCCCGCCAGTTGCTCCAGCACCAGCAGGTCAGGCTGATCGGCCTTGGCGCGCGTGACAGCCTGCGGCTGGAAGCCGGACTGTGCCTGTACGGGGCGGATATTGACCAGACGACAACCCCCGTGGAAGCGGCTCTGGAATGGTCCATCCAAAAATCCCGCCGTGCAGGGGGTGTGCGGGCTGGTGGTTTTCCGGGGGCGGATATTATTCTGGAGCAGTTGGAAAAAGGCGTAACCCGCCGCCGCGTGGGGCTGCTGCCAGAAGGCCGCGCCCCTGTGCGCCACGGTGCCCCCCTTTATGCGGATGCAGCATTGGCCGAGCCTGTGGGCGAGGTTACATCCGGTGCATTTGGCCCCACACTGGCAGCCCCCGTGGCCATGGGTTACGTGGCAACACCCTATGCCGCCGTTGGCACAGAGCTTGTGGCAGAACTGCGCGGCCGTGGTGTGCCCACCCGTGTGGCCAGCATGCCTATGGTGCCCGCCCGCTTTAAACGCTGAGTTTTTCCCAGCTTTCAGGTTCACATATTTTTCAAACAGGCTCCGCCGTGGAGCCTTACGGAGTATTCGGCAATGACCCTGTATTTTACGACCGAGCATGAATGGCTGCGCGTGGATGGTGACACGGCGGTGGTCGGCATTACCCAGCACGCAGCAGACGAACTGGGCGAACTGGTGTTTGTGGAAACCCGGCCCGCAGGCACGCAGGTCAAGGCCACGGAAGCCGTAGCCGTGGTGGAATCGGTCAAGGCCGCATCCGACATTTACGCCCCTGTGGATGGTGAGATTGTGGAAGGCAACGCAACCCTGAGCGATGACCCCTCCATTGTCAGCACCGACCCGCAGGGTGCTGGCTGGATTGTTAAATTCCGCCTGAGCAACCCCGCCCAGCTGGAAGGTCTGATGGACGCCGCTGCCTACGCCGCGTTTGTTGGCTGATTAACCACGCCTGACCCGTACTGCCCCGGCCTGTTACAGGGCAGGGGTGTTCCCTAGCTTGCGCCTGCGTGGTCTGGGGGCGGGTCATACCCTGTCTGTTCTGCGTTCTTTCGCCTGTAATCAGGATCGTGCCTGCATGTTCTCCCAAGTTGAAAACCTGCCCGCTTTTGCAGGGCTGACAGCCGATGGTGCGGCCTTTGCCGCCCGGCATATTGGCCCAACACCAGCCGAGCAGGCCGCCATGCTGCAAACGGTGGGTGCCAGCTCCCTTGATGAGCTGACGGACCAGACCCTGCCATCCGCCATCCGGGTTGGTAAGCCACTGGGCCTTGGGGCAGGCTGGACCGAAACAGACGTGCTGGCCCGCCTGCGCGAACTGGCAGGGCAGAACCGGGTCCTGACCAGCCTGATCGGTCAGGGGTATTATGGCACGGTGCTGCCAGCCGTAATTGGCCGCAATATTCTGGAAAACCCGGCATGGTACACGGCTTATACGCCTTACCAGCCAGAAATCAGCCAGGGGCGGCTGGAAGCCCTGCTGAACTTCCAGACCATGGTGACCGAACTGACCGGGCTGGACATTGCCAACGCCTCCCTGCTGGATGAGGCAACGGCAGCAGCCGAGGCCATGGCTCTGGCCAAGCGTGTTGCCAAATCCACCTCCAACACATTTTTTGTGGATGCGGACTGCCACCCCCAAACCATTGCCGTGCTTAAAACCCGTGCCGAACCCATGGGCTTTGCCGTGCAGGTGGGTAACCCGGCCACGGAGCTGAATGCGGCGGACGTGTTTGGTGCCCTGCTCCAGTACCCCGGCTCTTCGGGGCAGATTACGGACCCCCGTGCGGTGGTGGATGCGCTGCATGGCGCGGGTGGCATTGCGGTTATGGCGGCAGACCTGCTGGCTTTGACCATGCTGGCCGCCCCCGGCGAGCTGGGAGCGGATATTGCCATTGGCTCCACCCAGCGTTTTGGTGTTCCCATGGGGTTTGGTGGCCCCCACGCGGCGTACATGGCTGTGCGGGATGCGTACAAACGCAGTATGCCCGGTCGCCTTGTTGGTGTTTCGGTCGATAGTGAGGGGCGTCCGGCTTACCGTCTGGCGCTGCAAACGCGCGAACAGCACATCCGGCGCGAAAAAGCGACATCCAACATCTGCACGGCGCAGGTGTTGCTGGCCATTATTGCGGGCATGTATGCGGTGTACCACGGCCCGCAGGGGCTGCTGGCCATTGCCCGGCGAGTGCATGGGCTGACCGCCACACTGGCCGCAGGTCTGCGCGAACTGGGCGTGGTGGTGGAAACCACGGCGTTTTTTGATACGCTGACTGTTGATGCAGGCAGCGCAGCACCCGACCTGCTGGCCCGCGCGTGCGCCAAAGGCATAAACCTGCGCAACGCGGGAGAAGGCCGGATTGGCATAAGTCTGGACGAGACCAGCAGCGTGCGCACGGTGCTCGATGTCTGGTCCGTGTTCTGTGATGATCAGGACCGTATCGGGCATATGGCGCTCAGGCTGGCGCAGGCCCCTGCCGCCGTGCCGGATGCACTGGTGCGCCAGACGGCCTTTATGCAGCAGGCGGTTTTTGGCTCCTGCCGGTCCGAAACGGATATGCTGCGCTACCTGCGCCGTCTGGCCGACAAGGATCTGGCGCTTGATCGTACGATGATCCCGCTTGGCTCCTGCACCATGAAGCTGAATGCCACGGTGGAAATGCTGCCCATTACCTGGCCCGGCTTTTGTGACCTGCACCCTTTTGCTCCGTCTGATCAGGCGCAGGGTTACCATACCCTGTTCAAGGATCTGGAGCGCTGGCTCTGCGCCATTAGCGGGTATGATGCGGTGTCCTTCCAGCCCAATTCGGGCGCACAGGGGGAATACGCGGGGCTGCTGGCTATCAGGGCCTACCATCAGGCCCGTGGCGAGGGTGGGCGCAATGTGTGCCTTATCCCCGCTTCCGCCCATGGCACTAACCCGGCCTCCGCCCAGATGGCGGGGATGCGCGTTGTGGTGGTCAAATGCGATGCGGAAGGGAACATTGATCTGGCAGATATGCAGGACAAGGTGGCGGCCCATGCCGCTGACCTGTCCGCTGTTATGATCACCTATCCCTCCACCCACGGTGTGTTCGAGGAGAACATGCGCGCCATCTGCGATCTGGTGCACGATGCAGGCGGGCAGGTGTATGTGGATGGCGCGAATATGAACGCACAGGTCGGCCTTGCCCGTCCGGCGGATTACGGCGGGGATGTCAGCCACTTTAACCTGCACAAGACCTTCTGCATTCCCCACGGGGGTGGTGGGCCGGGCATGGGGCCAATTGGTGTGCGCGCCCACCTTGCGCCCTTCCTGCCCGGTAATCCGGCTGACCCGGATGCCATGGCGGTCAGTGCTGCGCAGTTTGGTTCGGCTTCCATTCTGCCCATCTCGTGGGCCTATATCCGCCTGATGGGGGATGAAGGGCTGAAGCGGGCAACGCAGGTGGCGATCCTCAACGCCAACTATATTGTCAGCCGTTTGTCTGCTGCGTATCCGGTGCTGTACCGCGGCGCCAAGGGGCGCGTGGCGCACGAGTGCATTCTGGACCTGCGCCCGATCAAGGAGAGTGCAGGGATTACGGTGGACGATATGGCCAAGCGGCTGGTGGACTACGGCTTCCATGCCCCTACGGTCAGTTTTCCCGTTGCTGGCACCTTTATGATCGAACCCACGGAATCCGAGGGCAAAGCCGAGCTGGATCGTTTTTGCGATGCCATGCTGGCTATTCGTGCGGAAGTGCAGGCCGTGGAAGACGGGCAGGTTACGGCAGAGCAGTCCGTGCTGCGCCACGCCCCCCATACGGGCACAGCCCTGACCGCCGAGGAATGGGCGCATCCGTACACCCGCAGGCAGGCGTGCTTTCCACCCGGTGTTAACCCGGCCACCAAATACTGGCCCAACGTTGCCCGGATCGACAATGTTTACGGGGACCGCAACCTTGTCTGTTCCTGCCCCGATATTGCGGAGTGGATGGAATAATCCATTCCCCTGATCCGGGTGCTGCACAAGGGCGGCTGGAGTTGATGCTCCAGCCGCCCTTTGTTTTTGCGCGCCTTTTTGCTCGGCGCCCTTCTGGCGCACATGGTTGGGGCGGGCAAGGGTGGCGCTCTGGTGCATTCAAGCGGGGGGGAAGCACGCGGCATGGCGGGAGGCCGGGCAGGTGTATGTGGAGTTTGACAGAGGCTGGGCGCTCTTATAAAACGAAACAGTTCCGTTTCTCAAATTTCGGCCATTTACGGGGGGCTCTGCCGAGCAGCCTGCCCTATGCCAAAGGATGCAAGGTTCCGTGCCAGTGTTGGCTGATATATCCAGTTGTGCCACCCCCCAGCGTGCGCTGCCCACTTACGCGCCCCAACAGCGGTTGAGCGGGGGCTGGAGGCGTTGGGCTTTGCGTTGCTCCGCCCTGAACGGCCGGTGCATGGTTGTGGCTGGGGCCGCTCTTTGGCTGGGCATGACCCCTGTGTATGCGCAGCCCCAACAGCCCCAACAGCCCCAACAGCCCCAACAGCCCCAATCCGGGCCGCAAAACCTGCCTTGTGGGGCGCAGGATGGGCGGTTGACCCTTAAGGTCAAAGAACTGGGGGCCATGGTAGGCTACCAGTGGGGGCGCGGCACGCTGGAACTGGGCGGTCACACTTACCAGATTGTTGCTCGCGGCGGGGGAATGCTGGCCGTGGGGCAGGCGGTTTTTCAGGCTACGGGGTGTGTGCGCAACATTACCCGCCCCGAGGATTTTAGCGGAACCTACTGGACTACTGGTGGTGCGGCCGTGGCCGGGCATGGCCACGGTATGCTGCTGATGGAAAACGCACATGGCGTGGATGTTCACCTGTCCGAACAGGCGCAGGGTGTTTTAATGTCGTGGCAGGTTGCACGGTTGGATATGGAACTCCTGCCCGACTGAGCACCAGCCTGCCCCCATTGCACGCCCGGAGTGGGGGAGAGGCCAGCGTGGTTGTCATTTCCCTGTTCGGGGGGAAGGGGCTATGCTTGGCGCATCGCGTGTTGGGACAAACAGGGACGGGTTTACAGGGATTGATGGCAGACGGAGTTGTACATGCGGGCGGTCGCCCCTCGCACGAGGCGGCGGAGGAACTGGATCGCACGGTTATTGCAGTGGCCACGGCAGAGTTTATGCGGGGGGGATACGCGGCAACTTCCGTGGAGCATATTGCCAAGGTCATAGGGTGCTCCAAGGCAACCATTTACCGGCGTTACCCTTCCAAAAAAGAACTGTTCCGGGCTGTGGTGCACGAGCGGTGCCAGCATATGGTTGCCATTCTGCATAACCAGTCGGGGGGCATAGCGGACCCCATGGATGCCATAAAGGATATGCTCCGCCGCTTTCTGGACTTTTTGCTGGTGCCTGAAACGGTGGAAACCTACCGTATCCTTATTATGGACTGCCAGCAGTTTGCCAGCATAACCGCAGATCTGGACAGAGCTATAGAACCGCTCCACCAGCGTATGACCTATTTGCTGGGGCAGGTGCTGGGTTGGCCGGATACTCCTGCAAACCGGGCCGAGGTTGCGATGCTGGAAATGAGCCTGCGCGGGCTGGTTACTGGCTGGCCCCTGCACCAGATGCTGAGCGGGCATAAGCCCTTTAAGTCGGATGAAGACAAAGATCGTTTTTTTGAAGCAAGCTGGAACGTGCTTGCCAGTGCGGTGCGGGTCCGCATTGCTTCTGGCCCACCAGCCTAGGGCAATGGGCAAGGGGCAAAGGGCGGTTTTTAACGCCTGCATGGTCGCCCTCATAGCGGCTCTCAAGGCCGTTGTTGTGGGCAGGTCAGGAAATTTTTTGCCCGTTGGGCACGCTGCGTTCGGGCGCAAGCAGCACAATATGGCCTTGCGCATCCGGCGCACCCAGCACCAGCACTTCGGAAATAAATGGACCAATCTGGCGCGGACCAAGGTTGACCACGCACACCACCTGCCGCCCTACCAGCGTCTCTGGGGTGTAAAGGGCGGTGATCTGCGCGCTGGAGTTTTTAACCCCCAGTTCTGCTCCAAAATCGATTTTTAATTTCCATGCTGGTTTGCGGGCCTGCGGAAAAGCCTCTGCTGCCAGTATGGTGCCAATGCGTATATCCAATGCGGCAAAATGCTCAATCATGGGCGCTATACTCATGCTGCTACACGTCTGCTGGTGCGGTATGCGGGGTTATTGTGCAAAAAAATCCCCGATCAGGCAACCTGACCGGGGTTTATGCTTTATCATTCAGGTCAAGGTAGAGGTTACTTCTGTTCCTGAAAAGTCACAGAGTTGTCCTGCGCACCAGCCGTAATGGGGTGAGCTGTTGCAGGGGCCTGTGCCAGCTGAGTGGCAGGTGTTTTGTTGGCCCATGCGGTCATAACTTCCTGCCTCAGGCTGGCAGGGGCGGCGTTCTTGCCAGCCGAACGGGGGTAAATAAACCCGTAGGTGGGGTAGATGGAGCCGTAGCTGCCGTTGTTGCCGTTAAGGGCAACACGCACAGCGGACCAGTCGTTGTTGGGAGACACGTCAATGACGGACACATTATGGCTTATGCCAGCCTGCGCCCAGTGTGACTGGTCAATAACAATGGTGCGGTTGTCCACAATGTTGCGCACAACGGCAACATGGCCAAGCGGCATACGGCGTGTGGCGCGGAAGTTGAGCACGCTGCCAGCTTTGGGTTCAAGCCCACGTTCGTAAACGCCTGCGGCATTGTGCCACCAGTCCCGCGCATTGCCGCGCAGCACCACATCGGATGCGGACTTGGCATAGGCTACACACTGGATCACATGGCCGGAGCTGCGGTGGTGATGGTGGGAGGATGCAAGGCGGATACCGTGGCTATGGTGCCGGGCGGTGTGGCTGCTGCGGGCCTGAGCGCCGCAGGTCAGGAAGGAAGCAGTAACAAAGGACACGACGGCCAGCGTAAGTTTTAGCTTTTTAGACCGTCCATCCCGCATCGTGTCTGCCTTTCCCTGGCTTGCTTTAGTTTAGGTCAGCTGCATGTTCTGGAATCAGGTATAAACAACCATGCAGATCAGGCAAGCGCTCATTGCGCAGCAAAAACGCGAAAGTGACTGTTTGCTAAAAAGACCTCGGTTGAAAATGAAAAATAGGAATAAATTCCTATCATCTGTCACCAGATTGCCTTAATCCGCGTTGCGGGGCGTGCGTAAGGGAATGGGGAGGAAAAGCCGGGCTGATTCTGATTCGGTGGATCTGTGGCTAAAAAACCACGCCTGTTGCAGTGCCAGCCCGGCGGGGGTGTGGGGTTTATTTTGTGGTCACAAGCATGATTTCGACCAGCATCCGCGGGTCAGCCAGAATGCCCTGCACACAGGCGCGGGCCGGAGCCTGACCTTCTGGCAGCCATACGCTCCACAGGTTGTTCAGCTTGTCGCGGTCGTTAATGTCCTTCAGCCAGATCTGGGCCTGAAGCAGGCGGGTCTTGTCCGTGCCGTGCTGTTCCAGCAGGGTGTCCAGCTGTTCCAGTACGTCGCGGGTCTGGCCTTCCACGTCCTGTTCCAGATCACGGGCAACCACACCCTGAGTGAACACAAAGCCATGGTATTCCACTGCGGCGGACAGAATCGGGTTGGGGTTGGTACGCAGGATTTTGCTCATAAAACACGTCCTTGGGGATCATCAGCCCTATGGCGCACGAACACAGCGTTCATGCGGTCTGCTAGTTTTCGGAGCGAACGCGCCCGCGGTCAACAGGCGGGTGGTGCCATACGTGCAAACTGGGCCAGCCTGTCTGGCGTATCAAAATCTTCCAGCAGGTCTGCCGGGGCCGGGAGCAGGCGCACGGCGGGGCCAAGTGCGCGCAGGATCTGGCGCCCCCCTTGATCCCCCGTAACCGTTAGCAACTGCGTAAACAGGGTGCTGGACCAGACTACGGGGTTGCCGGGCCTGCCGTTCCGCTGTGCAGCCACAACGGGGGCCTGTGTGGTGTGCTGTTCGTATAACAGGGCGTTGAGCAGATGGGTGGGGACGAGCGGCATATCCCCAAGGCAGACAAGCAGGCTGCTGGCCTGCATGGCCTGTGCAGCGCGCACCCCCGCATGGAGCGAGGCGGACAGGCCGCTGGCGGCATTGTCCATCTGCCGGGTGCTCAGGCGTGTGCCGTAGGCGGCCATGGCATGGGGGATGGCGGCAAGGTCAGAACGGTCGGGGGGGAGTAGCACCAGCACATGGGCTGCGGCACTGCACAGGGTATTGTGCAGGGTCCGGGCCAGCATGGGGCAACCCGTGGCATCCGGGGCTAGAAGTTTATGCTGCGCCCCCGTGCGGGAGGACTGGCCAGCCGCCAGAACAATGGCCAGCGTGCCTGCCAGTTCCGCTACCATCCACGTGCCTCTGCCAGCGGGGCCTGCCTGCGCACGGCAATAATGTCGGCCAGAATGGACAAGGCTATTTCCTCAGCCCCAACTGCGCCAATGGCCAGCCCTATGGGGCCACGGATGCGGGCCAGTGCCTCCGCCCCAAAGCCCAGCCCGCTCAGGCGTTCCATGCGGCTGGCCTGTGTTGTGCGCGACCCGAGCGCGCCAATATAAAAAGCGGGACTGCGCAGCGCGACCTCCAGCGTGGGGTCATCCAGCTTGGCATCGTGCGTCAGGGTGGCAATGGCGGTCATGCGGTCTATGCCCAAAGCCTGCATGGCCTCATCCGGCCAGTCGGTCAGCAAGGTCTGGCCGGGTACAAGGCCGGGAAAACGCTGGACCGTGGCCAGTGCCGTGCGCGGGTCAATGACCACGGGGGCCAGCCCGACCATGCTGGCCATGCGGGCAAGGGACTGGGCTATGTGCACAGCCCCAACAATAAGCAGGCGCGGGGCAGGCACCAGTGGCTGCACAAACCAGAGCTGCCCCTGGGCATCCGATTCTTCTCCACTGCGGCCATGCTGCATCCGGGTCTGTGCGGCCTGGCAGATTTCGGGCGGGCAGGTGCCGGATTGCACAGTGCTGCCCTGCTCGGTTTGCACAACAAGTGCGTGCTGCACGCCATTGGGGAGGCGTACAAGAGCCGCCGCCTGCCGGTTTGCCATGCACGCACAGGCCTGTTCCAGCAGGGCCAGAGGCAGGGTGCCGGTGGGGCAGGCGGTGGATTTTATGGCTTCGACCTGCACGTCCAGCCTGCCGCCACAGGCCAGCCCGACCTCCCACGCGCGGGCGCTGCTTACGCCATATTCCAGCGTTTGTGCGGGGCTTCCGGCCATAATGTCCTGCGCGTGGGTCATTACATCTGTTTCCACACACCCCCCGCTGACCGAGCCTTCAACCGCTCCGTTTGCACTGATGGCCATGCAGCTTCCCGCAGGGCGGGGGGAGCTGCCCCATGTGCCGGTTACGGTGGCAAGGGCAACCGGCTCTCCGGCCCGTGCCCATGCCAGTGCGTGGTCCAGTGGTGTCAGGAGTTGGGGAGGGGGGGCTGGAACTGTCATGATCGTTGCCTATATCACTGTGCACACAGACTGCCCATTGGCAGCAGAACAGGCCAGAAGCCGCGTGACTGCACAGCACACAATGGGGACGGGCTGCACGATTTTGAAAAAGGACATATTTTTATGACTGAAGAAAGAGACGGCCAGGTTGTTTACGTTGTGGCAGATGGTGGCAAAGTCCGCTTTTTGCATGATGCGCAGGGCGAAATGCGCGACGTGAGCGACATTAACGCTGATGGCCACGAAGATACCCCCGGCAAGCTCCCGCCCGAAACGGACCCCCGCACGGCCGCCAAGGAAGGTTTTGCCCGTAACGTGGCTGACCGGATTAACGCCATGGTGGCCCATGGTGCCAAGGTGGCAGGCTTTGTTATTGCCGCTCCGGCACCAATCATGCACGACATTCGTGCACACCTGAGCAAGCCTGCGGAAGCCAAGGTGATCAAGACCCTGATCAAGGATCTGACCAACATTCCGGCCCACGAACTGCACAAGCATTTTGATATTCCGGCTACCGGCTGGGTGCTGCCGGGCTAAATAAAGCCCACAACACCATCAGTCAGAGCTGCCAGATGGTTCCTTAATGGTTCCGTCTGGCAGCTTTTTTTTGGCATACTGGCCAAAACACGGCGCAAATAAGGGGTCACATATGCAGGTTTCCTATCCCGGCATGCAGTTACGGATCGTTCCGGTTACGCCTTTCCGGCAGAACTGCTCCATCTTGTGGAATGCGGATACGGGGCGGTGCCTCATGGTCGATGTGGGCGGGGATGCGGATATGCTGCTGGACTTTTTGCAGCGCAAATCTCTGGCGTTGGAGGCCATTCTGCTTACCCACGGGCACCTGGACCACGCAGGCGGCGTGGCGGCCCTGTGCCGTGGGCTGGAGGCACAGGGCAAGCCGCGCCCTGCTGTTATCGGACCGGATGAGCGGGATGGTTTTCTGCTTTCTTCCATAACCGATCAGGCCCGGCATTTTGGCCTTTCAGGGTTGGAGAATGCCTCGGTCGATCGTTTTGTGCGCGATGGCGAGGTGCTGGATTATTTGGGCTGCCAGTTGCGTGTTGTGCATGTGCCGGGGCATACGCCGGGCCATGTTGTGCTGGTGGACGAACAGGCCCGGTTTGCTTTTGTGGGGGATGTGCTGTTCCGTGGTTCCATTGGCCGCACGGATTTTGCCTATGGCAATGGCCCGCAGCTTGTGCAGGGCATACGCGAAAAGCTGCTGCCGCTAGGGGATGATATTGTGATAGTGCCCGGTCATGGTGGACTGTCCACATTAGGTGCGGAGCGGACGGCTAACCCGTTCTTGCAAGACGAGTCTTGAGTGCAGGAGAAAACAGGACGTGAAGAACAAACAACTGTTCGGGCTGCTTATGGCCGCGCTGCTTGGTAGTGCGGGCGTGGCATGGGGTTTGCCCGCTCTGGCAGAAGATTCGGGGGAACCCACACAGGCCCAGCCGGTCCTGCCCAAGGAATCGCTGACCATTGTTTCTGCCACGGGGTCGCATGTCTTTTCGGTAGAACTGGCCAAAACCCCACGCCAGCAGCAGGTGGGCGAGATGTTCCGCACGCAGGTGCCTGCCGATGGAGGCATGTTGTTCCCATGGGGTGTGCCCCAGCAGAGCGATATGTGGATGGAAAACACTCTTGTTCCGCTCGATATCGTCTTTATTGGTCCCGACCGGCGGGTGCAGGCTATTGTGGAAAATGCAGTACCGCAGAGTCTGGCCCATATCAGCAGCCATGGACCGGCACTGGCTACGCTGGAGCTGGCAGGGGGTGTAACCGCCAAGCTGGGTATTGTGGTGGGGGATAAGGTGGAATCAGCCACGCTGGCCCCTCCTGTGCCTGTTACCCAACCCAGAACAGAACAGCCAACCACAAAAACGCCCTGACGTGCCACGCAAGCTCCGCTAGAACGGCCCCGTTGGGCACAGGGCTGGTGGAGCGTGCGTGCCCCTAGGGTACGGGGCGGAATTTTGGCATTTCTGGTAACCGGTGCGGCCGGTTTTATTGGTTTTCATGTTGCACGCGCGCTGCTGGAGCGGGGTGAGCGGGTGGTCGGTATTGATAACCTGACCTCCTGCCTTGACCCCCGCCTGAAAAAAAGCCGCCTGCTGTTACTGGAGCAATACCCCGGATTTTTTTGCTATGGGGTCGATATCTGCCAGCCAGACCAGCTTATGGCACTGGCAGCCAGGGAACCGCACATTCGCGGTATTTTCCATTTTGCCGCGCAGGCCGGGGTCGGCCACTCGCTCCAGAACCCTTATGCCTTTGCCGATACCAATGTGAAGGGCCATGTTGGCGTGCTGGAGTTTGCCCGCAGGCAACCAAGGCTGGAGCATCTGGTCTATGCCTCATCCTCTTCCGTGTATGGCCGCAACAACAAGCTGCCTTTTACCGAGACAGACCCCGTAGACCAGCCCGGTTCGTTCTATGCCGTAAGCAAACGCAGCGCGGAGCTTGCGTCCGCCACCTATAGTTACCTTTATGGCATTCCCCAGACCGGCCTGCGGTTTTTTACCGTTTACGGTCCGTGGGGGCGGCCAGATATGGCGTATTACAGCTTTACACGCGCCATAATGGAGGGGCGGCCTGTTACCCTGTACGATGGCAAATCCCTTGCCCGCGATTTTACCTATATTGCCGATGTTGTATCCGCCGTGCTGGCCGTGTTTGACAAACCACCCCGGCAAGGCACCGCCCGTGTGCTCAACGTGGGTAGCCAGCGGCCACATAGCGTGCGCACGCTTATAGATGTGCTGGAGGAGGTGCTGGAGATCAAAGCCAATATCCACCTTCTCCCTCGCCCCGCAGCCGATGTGGAAAAAACATGGGCCGATATTGCAGCCATCCGCCAGCTAACGGGCTGGCAGCCCCAAACGGAGCTGATTGATGGCATTGCTGCGTTTGTGCGCTGGTATTATTTTCACGGCCCTGCAAAGATGGACATTTTGTAA
>NZ_BAMZ01000007.1 GCF_000964225.1 Acetobacter syzygii
TCTCGGGTCGTTCTGTCTCCACAAAACCCGGGGCAATTCATTGCGTGGCCTTTGCTATCAGTCAGCCGGAAGATGTAGATGTTAATGAAATTCTTTTCCGTCCCACCAAGCAGAAGATATAAGACGGATTAGATTGTAAGTTTTTGATGTAGATGGTCCATGTGCCAGAAACATGGATCATCTACAAGATTGTGTGAATGATATTATAAATAATAAATATAAAAATGTGGGTTTGTATTTTTGAAAACCTATATCAAAAAATGTCTTTTCTAAAATATTTCCGTAAAATTCCTTTTTTATTCCTCTCCACGGTGGGGAGCTCAACGGATGCGCAAATACAATATGTCAGTATAGAGTATTCTATCTCATTTTATGCGTATTTTTAAGGGAAAATCACAACTGGGAACTATCGTAATATCGGGGTGCAATGGATAATACTTCTCACACAGATTTCGAAATGAACTCAAAATCTGGTAATCAGGCAGGATCATGGGCCGCAGTGCTTGCCATGTCTCTTGGAGCTTTTGCGCTGGTTGCATCAGAGTTTATGCCTGTCAGTCTGCTGACGCCGATCGCGGTTGACCTTCATATCAGC
This sequence comes from Acetobacter syzygii, assembly GCF_000964225.1. GTDB lineage: Bacteria > Pseudomonadota > Alphaproteobacteria > Acetobacterales > Acetobacteraceae > Acetobacter > Acetobacter syzygii. Next base: position 596 of record NZ_BAMZ01000007.1, read on the forward strand.
GAAGGGCAGGCAGGGCAGGCTATCTCGGTCTCCGGTGCATTTGCAGTTTTAACCAGTCTTTTCATTTCCTCTCTGGTCAACGGAATAAACCGCAAAACGCTGTTATTGTCTCTTATTGGTATGATGATCGTTTCGGGAACTATTGTTTCTCTGGCACCAAACTACATCATTTTCATGTGCGGTCGGGCGATGATTGGCATTGTGATTGGAGGTTTCTGGTCGATGTCTGCCGCAACGGCAATGCGTCTTGTTGAGGATCACCATGTTCCGCGTGCGCTTGCGATCTTGAATGGAGGAAACGCGTTGGCAACGGTGATTGCGGCACCTGCCGGTAGTTTTCTTGGTGGCTTGATCGGCTGGCGTGGAGCTTTTTTCTGCGTTGTGCCGGTGGCTGTTATTGTTTTTGTCTGGCAGTTTCTCAGTCTTCCGTCCATGCCGGGTGAACGTTATCGGCATTCTGCAAGTGTATTTGCATTGCTAATGCGACCGATTGTGAGAATGGGGATGATTGCGGTTAGTCTCTTCTTTATGGGACAGTTCACGCTTTTTACATATGTAAGGCCGTTTCTTGAAGATGTTGCGTGTGTCGGTGTATCGACTCTGTCGTTAATTCTGTTTCTGATGGGTGTTTTTGGCTTTGTTGGCACAGTGCTGATTGGTCGCGTACTGAAGAAAAGTGTTTACCCCGTTCTGATTATTATTCCAACCTTGATGGCATTTCTGGCTATCAGCCTTGTTGTTTTTGGAAAGTGGCTTGTTGTTGCCACCGTAATACTGGCTGTGTGGGGGCTGCTCGCAACATCGGCACCTGTAGGGTGGTGGACCTGGCTAGCCCGGACACTCCCGCAGGATGCTGAAGCAGGAGGCGGGCTTATGGTTGCTGTTGTTCAACTTGCCATTACGCTGGGAGCGACCTTTGGTGGTATTCTGTTTGACGGAATTGGTTATCAGGCAACCTTTGGGGTCAGTGCGGTTGAGCTCGCGATTGCGGCGTTACTTGCCGTCGTAACGATGCAAGCCGGACGTTCAGAGGCAATAAAGTAAGGTGGCTGACGGTGTTTCAAAAGCGCCAGCCGGTGTGCAGAACTGCGGAATACAGTTATGGCAGTGTGCGCGTGGTTGTGAAACTGTGTGTTTTATGGCACAGAGCTGAGAAACACTCTCAACTCCATATTTGATGGATGGAGACTGAAGCCTCTGGAGGGGGCCTTGCGTTGAACCGGAAGCGCACATCGCTGGAACTTTACCAGACCCATCGGGCCTGTCTTCTGTCTTATGCCGCGCGTCTTTCGGGGGATCAGACCGTTGCGGAGGATATTGTGCAAGATGTCTGGTTACTGTTCAGCCGTCAGCAGATTGAAACAATTGCAACACCTCTAAACTATTTGCGAACAATGGTTCGTAATCTGGTCATTACCCGTATGCGCAGGCAATATCGGGAAGGGGTCGTTGATACGGATTTTGATGCCGCAACAGTCGATGTTGCAGATGAGCAGGTGTCACCAGAAGATCGTGTAGCTTCCCGCGAAGTCATGCAGCGGATTGTGGATACAATTGCGACCATGCCCGACCCACGCCAGCGCGATGCAATCCGCATGTACCATTTTGAAGGTATGAAACTGCGGGAAATCTCTGCTCAACTGGGGCTTTCTCTTACCCGTGTTCACGGTCTTATAGAAGACGGCATGGTCATTTGCGACCGTGTTCGCAAGGAAGGGCAATAGCGTCGCGTGTTGTGCCCAATCCGACAGAAAAAATGCAACGCCATCCATGCCTCCATAACACATGGATGGCAGTCCGGCTTATGCCCTGAGTGCGTGGCAAAATGGTGCCTGCTACCCAAAATGGGAGGTTTTGCGGGTTATGACTGAACGAAAAACGCCCGCTCAGGCTGCTGCCGGGTGGTATCTCTACCTCCGGGAAGATCCTGATGATGAGGATATAAAACGCCGGTTTGGAGAATGGCTGGCAAGCGACCCCGCACATGTGCAGGCATGGTCTGATATGAATGTGACAGCGTCTATTATGGCTGCGGTTCCATCAGTCCAGCAAACAACAGTCATCTCTTCTCATGTTAGCTTACGGCAAAAGCGGACGCGTTTTTCTGCTTGGAAATTTATGCCTGCCTGCGGGGTGGCGTTGGCTGCGGTCTTTGCTGCCATGGCGTTTCTTCCATCCGATATGCTTGTGCGGCTCAGAGCGGATGGTTATGCGCCTGTTGCGCAGATGCGGGATATTCGTCTGGCGGATGGGAGCAGGATTATTCTGGCACCCCGGGCTGCAGTCTCTATCCGAATGACTTCATCCGAAAGGCGGGTTGAGTTGATACAGGGGGAAGCCCTGTTTGAGGCTCAGCATGATCCGTCACGCCCATTCCGGGTGACCAGTGGAGATGTGACCGTAACGGATATTGGCACGGTTTTTGATGTCAGGGCTGATAACAATGCAACGATGGTGGCTGTGCGGGAAGGGGCTGTGCATGTGACTTCCCGCGGGTCAACGGCAGCTACGCGCGATCTCTATGCAGGGGAGTGGGAACGCATAACTGGGACAGTGAGTAACTCAGGTAAGCAGGCACCGACCAGTGTGGGGGCTTGGCGAGACGGCACATTGATTGCCCGGGATGAACCCATTGACGTTTTGGTTGAGGCCCTACGGCCATGGACGAAAACCAGAATAATTCTGGCCGATCGTAAATTGGCAAACAAACGTGTGACAGGCACATATGACCTTACCCAGCCTGAAGCATCCTTGCGTCTGATTGTTGATGCCTATGGTGGAAAGGTGGCGTCAGTAATGTCGTGGGTTGATATTGTCACAGCGCGTTAGGGAACCGCATAAAGCCTGACCGGAGTATCATGGTAAAAAATATTTTACCAAAAAATATAATTTTATCAATCAGTTAAAATTTTTCAATTGCGGTAATCTTTAAAAAAAATCGTAAGGGAGGGAAAAAACGCATCGCGGCGATATCTATCTTATCGGAACCAACAAATGCGAATTAATCGCATTATAAAATAGGACAACCGGACAGGATGGAAGACGCCGCGACGATGATCCCCCTTGCCAACCCTTTTTTGCCCCCTTCTGCGCGGTGGACGATCGCATCCAGCATTTCGCTAAAATATCTTACAAAAAAACTCTTTTTAGTTCGCAATAATCGGGCGGGGGGTATTGCCGGTGGTTCTGTTGCCATGGAGTATGGAACGGGCCAGCGGACTACAGCGATGTTCCTGTTCCTTGCAACCTGTTCGGCTTTAACTCCGTTAATGTCAGCTCAGGTGCGTGCACAAACAGTGATGGCAAATTCCGCAGTTGCTGTGACCGGAGGGGCCGCATCGACTTCTGCCGCAGCGGCCATGGAGTTCAATATTCCTGCCGGTTCCCTGTCTGATGCGCTGGTAAGCTTTAGTACGCAGGCTCATGCGCCACTTACTGCGCAAGCTCCCATGCTTGCAGGTAGAACGACTACCGGATTGCAGGGGCATTTTGTACCATCTGAAGCTCTTGCGCGTCTTTTGCAGGGAACTGGATTGACATATTTGCCCGATGGAGCACGTGCTTATAAAATTGTTCCTGTTTCTGCATCCATAACACTTGGTCCTGTGCGTGTTGAAGGGAGCGGGTATAATCAGGTTCCATCAACCGGGATGATTGGTAATTTGCCGCCAGCTTTGCCAGGGGGGGAGGTTGCGCGTGGTGGTCAGTTGGGAATGCTGGGCAACCGTGATGTTATGGACACGCCGTTCAACCAGACCAGTTATACAGAAGAGTTTATTGAAAAGCGGCAGATACGCAGTATTCGTGATGCCCTTAAGGATGATCCGTCTGTAAGGGCAGGCTTTGCTACGGGCACTGCCGGGGTGGAACGTATACAGATCCGTGGTTTTAACGTGGATAACGTGGATATTGCCTATGGCGGTCTTTATGGCATGATGCCTTTGGGCGGTACAGTATCTGAACTCGCTGAAAGAGTGGAAGTTCTGCGCGGACCTGCGGCGCTCCTTAATGGTATGTCGCCGAGTGGTGTTGTTGGTGGTGTAGTTAATGTTGTACCCAAACGGGCACAGGATAAACCTCTTTCAAGGGTGGAGGCTGATTATACTTCCAATGCTCAGTTTGGTGGACGTGCCGATGTTGGGCGGCGGTTTGGTAAGGAAAAACAGTTAGGTATTCGAATTAACGGTATGATCCGCTCCGGACCAACCGCTATCCGGAACAATGATCAGAAAACAGCGCTGGTCGCAACAGGTGTCGATCTACGATTGCACCATGTTCGATTATCTACAGATTTTGGATACCAATATCGCGAGATAGAAGGAGTGCTTCCTTTTTATCAGCTTGCATCTGGCATTCCTGTGCCAGATGCAGCGCGTGCACGAAGAAGTTTTGATTTGCCCGGAACATATGTACGTGGTCAGGATATATTTGGTATTTTCCGTGGTGAGGTTGACCTTTTTCGGAATTTTACCGCTTATGGAACTGTTGGTGTTCATGATTATGACGTAAGGGGGGCGTATTTCCAGCAGATTGTTGTTAACGACCGGGCAGGTAATGCAAAAGGTGCCACCCCTGTTGGGGTTGCCCAGCGCGCCCGTTACATTACGGCTGAGGTTGGTGTGCGCGGTAAGGTTGTCAGTGGTCCAATCATGCAGGAGTTGGCATTTTCGGCCAACCGCCTTGATCTTGATTTTGGGCGGGTGTTTGGTGTCAACACTGGTCTTCCGTCATATAATCTCAATATTTACGATGGGGTGGGCGCATATTCATCGGGCGGAAAGATTTCAGTTCCCAATAATGTTGGAACGACAAGTGTGTCCAGACTATCGAGCCTCGCATTTGTCGATACAATTTCTGCACTGGATAAGCGTATTCAGGTAACGGCAGGCTTGCGTGTGCAGCGTGTACAAAGCGCTAATACTGGTTCGGATCATGTCGGTACAAAAACCGGTGTTTATGATAGAACCGCAATTAGCCCCGCTGTTATGGCAGTTTTTAAACCTTTGAAAAATGTTTCGATTTACGGAAACTGGATTCAAGGTTTGCAGCAAGGAACCATCGTATCCTCAACCTATGCGAATGCAGGGGAGATTTTTGCACCGTATAAATCCACGCAATATGAGGTTGGGGTTAAAGCCGATCTGAAAAAATTTATTGTTTCATTGGATGTGTTCCAGATATCGCAGCCTAGTACCGTTACCAATGTTAACACAAATACAATGTCCCTCAACGGTGTGCAGCGTAACCGTGGGCTGGAGCTCAATATTGCTGGGGAGATTGCACACGGATTACGCGCTACGGGTGGGCTGATGCTTTTAGACCCGGTTCTGACCCATACACAGGGGGGCGCTACTAACGGCCAGCGGGCTGCCAACACATCTCCAGTTAATTTTAACATGGGCCTCGATTACGACATTCCTTTTGTTAAGCGCCTGTCGGTTACAGCAGACGTAATGTACACCCACTCGGAATATATCGAAACAGGGGCCCACCGCAGAAGCATACCCGGCTGGGTCCGGCTGGATATGGGCGCACGATACTGGTTGAAAAACCCGGCATCCAGAGACGGCAAGATCAGCTTTTTGCTGAATGTTGATAACGTAACGAATGAACGTTACTGGAATTCGGGCGGATATAACTACCTTTCGTTAAGCACCCCCAGAACAGTGCGCTTTGCGGTTATGGCTGACTTCTGATGTCACAGTCCGCGCTCAGAGTAGTGGCACGCATTTTTTTGGCGACTGGCGGAGGGTATCTGGCATCCTCCGCTGTTATGGCTCTGTTCAGTTTTGCGCTTGTGGCCATGGGGATGCCACGTGCAGATGCGGTTACTCTGGGGCTTCTGCTTGTTTTTATAGTGTATCTCTGCCTTGGCCTCTGGGTATTTGCGGCACGCGCTTTGTGGCGGCCTGCTGCGTTGTTTGCAGTCCTTGTTGTTGCCAGTTACGGGGTGATCGCAGTTTTTGGGCACGGAGGCTGAGCATGAAAGACGATTTCCGTCGTTCCATGGGCTGGCTGCATACATGGGCCGGGGTAGTGCTGGGAAGCATCCTTTTTGCAATTTTTTGGATGGGAACACTTTCCGTTTTTGATTGCGAAATTGATCAGTGGATGAAACCCGCCACACGGCTGGCACCTGCTGCCCATGCTTTGCCACTTGAGAGTTATCGTCCCTTTTTAAATGAGGCAATTGCTGCAAAGGCTTCTTTTTGGAATGTAACATTGTCAGGAGAGCGCGAAGCCGTTGTGCATACACATTATGGAACACGGCAAAAATTCATCAGCCATGATGTTAACCCCGTGACAGGGCAGATTTTGCCAGATGCGGGAACATTGGGGGCAACCGGGTTTATTTTTCCCTTTCATTATACTCTTAATCTGGAGTTGATGAATATGGGGGAATGGCTTGTAGGGCTGGCTTCCATGGCCATGCTGGCTTTATGTGTTACGGGTGTTATTATTCACCGAAAAATATTTACAGATTTCTTCACGTTCAGATCGCAGGCAAAATCACGGCGGATGTTGCTGGACCTGCATAATATATCTGGCGTTCTGGGATTACCTTTTCATTGTATTCTTACATTATCAGGTCTCATTCTTTTGGGGGCAACCTTTTTTCCCGCAGGGATTAATGCTGTTTATCCCAACACGCGCAGCTACTTTTTTGATTCGAATGGGTTGTCGTTTCTGGCTGTCAAACACGGCAAGGCCGGAGCCTCAGTTGTTTCGTTGGATCAGGCAGCCGTGCGGGCGCAGTCCTTATGGGGAAATGGAGCAGAACCCCATCTGGTCTTGGTGGCTAATCCCGGTTTAACAACAAGCCGCATTGCCTTCTTTCGTGGAACGGAAGGGCAGGTGATGGTGGATAGGGATGTTATTGCTTTCGAAGGTTCAACGGGCGCATTCCTGTCCCGCCCACAAGCGCTTGGCAAGATTATGCAAACCCAGCGGTTTTTGAGCGGGTTGCATCTGATCGAATTCCATCATTGGGTTTTGCGTTGGATTTATTTTGTTCTTGGCTTGGGGAGTTGTGTTCTTATCGCCACAGGTTTTCTGTTCTGGCTGGACGCACGGCGTAAACGACAGGCGGCGCAGTTTGGCTTCCGTCTGGTAGAAGGGCTGGCAGCTGGTTCTGTTACCGGGATTATTCTTGCAACGCTGGCATTCTTTGTTGCTAATCGGTTATTGCCGGTCGGTGTCAGTTTTTGGGGTATGGAGCGTGCAACAGTAGAAATCTGTGCTTTTTACACCGTCTGGTTGGCTGCATGTGTGTATGGTTGGTTATGGCCGCGTAGCGTGTGGGTTGTGCACTGTATTGCAATTGGCACATTGGCCATTCTGGCAATTGTGCTCAACTGGACTACAACGGGTGATCACCTTTTTCGAACAATGTCGCATCGCTATCTGTGGCCGGTTGGAGGTATGGATGCGGTGTTGCTGGTTGGCGCTTTGTTGGCGTTTTTAGCTGCTGGTCGTTTGTTGCGCCGGTTACGTAAACAACAGCATTCCTCCCGTTTGATAGTGGAGGCAGCATAATGGCCGTGTTGCTGTTCTCTCTGGCTCTTGGGGGGCTGTTATTTCTGGCCTTTGCTTTGCTGGCCTTAACGCAGTTTCAGCACCGGCGTGCCACAGGTCAGCAGGACTTGCCTGCTCATCGCATAGTGGTGGTGCGGAAGATTGCAGGGGTATTACTGGTAATGGCTTTAGCCATGGCTGTTTGGCAGCAGGGTGGTGGCTTTGGCTTTTTGTTATGGGTTGGTCTGGCATCGCTTGCGGCATGTATGGTGGCGCTAGCTCTGAGCTGGCAGCCCCGCACGCTCGTGCCTTTAGCCATGCTGATGCAGGCGCGTGTTTTTTGGAAAAAACAGTCAGAGTGATGGTTGGTTTTGCTTATTCTTATGATTGATGAGTAAAGAGGTCATGTAAATTCTGCTGTTCTGGCGAATCAGCCCCCGACTGCGGGAGGTCGCACGTATGATGGCATTCGTTGTTATACAATTTTATCTTCTGAAACAGATCGTTGTCTGCTTTCCCTGTTGCTGTAAAAATTGGTAAGAGCAGGATCAGCCTTTATTATTCCGTAGCTGAACTGATGCAGGTATTGAATAAATATGGTGTGAAAAAAGCCACAGATAAAATTCTCATTGTGTTAATGGTTAATTATTCATCAAATTTGCTTTCATCTGTATGAAAATACTTTATTAGCGTTGGATAATAAATAACGCATGTCATGCTGCGATGCGCGCCATTTCTGATTTGATCATGCGATTAAGTACAATTTGTGTTTTAAGACTGGAATAACACTTATGCGCTTGCTGCGTCCTTTGTTGCCTGCTTCACGTCGCCTCACCACACTGGCTGAAGCTGCGTTGGATGGTATGCAGCGCAAGACGTTGGAGCGGTTGAACGGATTTAATGCGTTTTTGGCGCGGGTTGGGATGGCTGTTGATCCTGCACAGGACGAGGCGACGCTCTTCCATGCGGCCTGTGAGTCCGCTACCAGAAACGCCCGCCTTAAAGCAGCGTTTATTGCGCAGCCGGATGATAAAGGAGATTTTCATCTTCTGGCATCCAGTGGGCCGATTGCACAACTGCACAAACCAGCTTTTTCGGCTAGTGCCGACATGCCTGCACGTTACGGCCTTATCGGTCGCGTTTGGCATGGTGGGCAGTCGCTTTTTTGCGTGAATGTGGAGGAAGAGGCTGATTTGCAGCCATGGCGTGCGCTCATGCTCAAGCAGGGTGTACGGTCTTGTGCGGCCTTGCCATTGTGGCGCGCAGGCAAGGTCTGGGCCGTGTTCGGCGTGTATGACGAGCAGGACGACGTATTTGACCCAGCGATCAGAACTATTCTGCAAGATGCGGCGACAGCCCTGTCACGCGGGTTGAAAATATATGACGAACTTCGCTCCCGTGCGGCTCAGCTTGATCGATCTCAGGTCGGTATCATGCTGCTGCATGATGCGCGGATCCAGCGTGCCAACACATTTGCCGCCGGTCTGGTCGGGTGCGCACCGAGTGATATGCACAATGCGTTGGCGGAAACAATTTTAGCCAGCAAAGCCTATGGTCCTCATATGGAGCGGGCGCAGGAGCAACTGCGCAAAACCGGTCGTGCCAAATTGTCCGGTGTGCATCTGCCCAAGCCTGATGGGCATGATGTCATTGTGGATTTGTCCGCTGTTACGTTGGATGACTCTTCAGGTTCTGAATCTGTCTGGACGATGGAAGACGTAACAGAGCGTGAAGAGGCGCAACGGTTATACAGCGCCTTGATCAACGCTGTGTCAGCCATGTTATCGGCTGAAGATCAAGTGGAAAAATGCCATGCCGTTTGCAGCATTTTGGTCGATAATACCCTGTTTAGCGCAGTCTGGTTGGCACAGGCAGATCCTTCTGCGCATATGCGCGTGTTCTCCCATGCAGGGAAAGGGGGAAGTGCGGTTGCGCGACTGAATTGGCCGGTTGAACCTAAAGGTTCTGCTCTGCCAGTAACAGTGCGGGCATGGTTGAAGCGCAAGCTGGTTTACACCAATAACCCGGCAGACGACCTTGTCGGGATCAACGGTTACCAGAATGTTCTTGATTATAAATGGCGTGGTATTCTTTCCGTTCCGGTATGGCGTGGTGGTCAGGTCTGGGCTGTTCTGACATTTGTGACACAGCGTGTTTATGGCTTTGATAAAAAGAGCATAACGCTGTGCCAAAGAGTGGCAGACCTGTTAGGTCAAAGTTTAGATCGACTGGATACAAACCATAATCTGGAAAAATTGCGGCATGAGGAAGCGCAGCGGGCCCGCCGTGATTCACTTACCGCACTGCCGAACCGTTTGGCGCTGGAAGAGTATTTGCCCAAAGCGCAGGAACGTGCCAGCGAACGCGGTACATCCTTGGCCATCGGGTTAATGGACCTGGATGGTTTTAAGGCTGTGAACGATACTTACGGCCATGCAGCGGGAGACCGGGTGCTGGCCGAACTGAGCCAGAGGTTATGGGAGGCTCTGCGCGAGAATGGTTATGTCGCGCGTATGGGGGGCGATGAATTTGTTGTTGTGCTGGAAAATCTTGATTCTGCAACAGCCAATGAACAGGCCGCCGCAATGCTGGATAGCCTGTCCTCGGTTGTGGCCGAACCGTTTACTGTAGAGGATGGCAAAACAGCCAAAGTTGGCCTGACAATGGGGGTCGTGCTTTATCCGCAGGATGGAGACAAACCAGCTTCATTATTACGTCGGGCGGATCAGGCTATGTACAAAGCCAAGCAAAGTCCGGATAAAAGTGCGGCAAACTGGCACTTTGCTGCCGCATTGGAAGATGCGCTTGATCTGGAGGATGATGCTGCGACCGACCTGTTCCCGATTGCTCCCTACGGCATAAAAGCTGTGGAACTTCTGGGCCGTGCGCATAAAGCCGCAACAAAAATAAGAGAGAGTGTTCGCAAAGGCGCCATTCCTGCAATCTGGAAAAAGAGCGGTGGCGCACTGTTTTTATCTCATTTAACGCAGGACCAGCACGAGCGCCTGATTGACCGGGAAGCCCTGCATCTGGAGTTTTTGGTTGATGCCGCAACGATCAGGAAGGATGTGCTGGCGTCCGCACATACGCTTGGCACCATGTATGCTCTTTTTGGTGTTGATCCAGTTGTGTTTGTGGCGGAGCAGACGGCATATTTGCGCCTGCTGCTGGCAGAATTGGAAAACGAGCACGTCGGCAGTGATGACCGCTATCTCATACAGCAGATTGTAGAAGCCCGTTATCGGGATGACCGCAGAATGCGGCGTCTGGTGCGCTTGGGTGTGCACAAAGCATATTCGGCATTCCTTTCTTGTAACATAGCAGAAGGTACGTGGGGGGAGGCCAGTGCAGATGCCCTATCCACCCTTGCAAAATTGCCCGGTATTCAGGCAGCTTTTCTGGTTCAGTCCAATATTGCTGATGAACTGGTTGCGCTGGCGGCCGCAGGGCCATGTGCCACAGCACTGGATGAAGCCCTTTTGCGTGGCGATGCACGACCCGTCATCACCCGCTCTCAATATGGTAGTTTTATTGGCGCGCACACATGGCGGCAAGGAGAGCGGCGGAGCTACCCGTCGATTGAAAAAGACAGCGGTATGGCACCATGGCATACTTTGTTGGCCAATTTGCGCATTCATTCTGCCATGAGTGTACCAATTCGTCGTCAGGATGGTTCAACTGCATTGGTGCTGAATCTGTTTGGTGCATGTCCAAATCAGTTTGAATCGGCCGAGATGCAACAATTTGCCACCGGCTTACAGGAAAAGTGGGAAACACTGTGGCGGGACAGGCAGGGTATGTCTGACGAGCGCTCATCCCACCTGCGCCAACGTCTGTTTTCAGGCGGGCTGCATATGTTCATGCAGCCGGTTGTTGACCTGCGCACGGGCCGGTTGCTCAAGGTTGAAGCGCTGGCAAGACTGAAGGATGCCGACGGAACAATCCTCTCTCCAGGCACGTTTCTGGCGCTGCTTGGGCATGATGAATTGGACAGATTGTTTGAGAGCGGGCTGGAACAGGGGTTGGCATGGTTGCAATCGTGGGATGCCAAAGGGCTGTCGACTGAATTATCGCTTAACCTGCCTCCTTCATGTCTGTCGAATACCAATATCCTGAGCATGGTCAAGGATATGCTGGATCGTTATCATATTACGCCCAACCGGCTGACGCTGGAAGTGCTGGAAACGCAGGATATAGATTCCGACAAGCAGGAAGCTGCTTTACGAGACTTCCGGGCAATGGGCGTGCAAATGGCCATTGATGATCTGGGAGCCGGGCATAGCAATCTGTTGCGGTTATCAGCAACAGCATTTGACTGCATTAAGGTTGATCGGGGGCTACTGCGGCATATTCGTGAGGTACCGTTACAGATATTCAGCGTTGTTCGGTCCTTGCGGGAAATGGGTAATGATCTGCACAGTCAGGTCGTGGTCGAAGGATTGGAAGACGCCGATATTATTGAGGCCATGCGTCATTTAGGCTGCCGTTATGGGCAGGGGTTTGGTATAGCGCGCCCTATGCCGCCGGATAATTTTCTGGATTGGTATCTGGTTAATGCCGAACAGGAGCCGATGGAGGAAGAGACTGCAATCCATAGCGATCTTGGGGCCTTGGCTTACATGTGGGCCGCAACCCGTGGGCAGCCTGTAGCTGGGCTGTATCACTTGGAAAATGGGCCATTAATACAATGGTTCAAGGAACTGGCTCGTAAGGATAGTGATGCAGCACAGTGGCATGTTCTGCTCTCTGCTGGGCCTGTTCCCGAAGAGGTCGTTCGTCCATTGCGCGAGTGGCTGGTTGGTCGTGTGGTCCGTTCCTAGAATAAAAAGGTCATTCGTATTCCTATCAACTGAGTATTTCAGAATAAGGAAATATAAAAACTTATTCTGATTGGTATTCAGGGCGAATATCTGGTTGATGGAAGTTAACCTTAAAGAAAATCAAGTTGTCCGCTTATGCTGGCGGTGCGATATTATATCCATCAAGGCGATTGGGTTTCTTCACGGCATCAGCTAGAACGCGCTTGATCAGGTCCCGTCTTATCTGTGATAATCAATGTCCAGTTGGTTCAGGGCAGTTCATTGGACAATGTTGATACAGAATGGACTGGATTCAAGTCGCATGAAACGTACGGCAGATCTTCCACGCCATCCCCCTCCTGTTGTGGGTTTTGCTGATTGTTATATGGGTGGTTTTGTTGATGGTCTGCATATGCATGACCGGGCACAACTCTCCATTTTTCTTTCTGGCAGCGTGACGGTTAATACGCAGGATGCAAGTTTTGTGTTGGGTCCGGGGCAGGCCATGTGGATTCCTGCCAAAACGGTCCATCAGGCGACCTGTCGTACGGATTTGGTTTTTCAGGTTGTGTATGTGGAGGAAGGTTTTAAGGGCACCGAACAACTGGCCTGCAAGATGTTCGATGCCTCCTCCCTTATACGCGGCCTTGTAGATGAAATTATCGCCATGACATTCCACTTTGCCATGGATGAGCGCATGTCGGCCATAGCGCGGCTTTTGGTGGATGAAATTGAGCGCGCTCCCCGTATTGCTGACAGGCTTTTTTTTCCATCCGATCCCAGATTGCGACGTGTGTGCGAAGCAATAATCGCCCAGCCGGGAGATTGCCACGATATAGATTACTGGGCGAGGGAAGCGGGCATGGCCCGGCGCACCTTTACGCGTCTTTTCCAGCAGGAAATGGGAATGGGCTTTGCTGCGTGGCGGCGCAGGGTCAGGGTTGTGGAAGCTGCATCCCGGATTGCCACGGGCCAGTCCATAGCCGAGGTCGCGTTTGATCTTGGCTACGATAATGCGGGCAGTTTTAGTACGATGTTTCATCGTACATTCGGTGTGGCACCTCGGAAGTTGCGACTTAGTTCTCAACACCAGACGCGTACGGAATAGCGCATAACCATACCAGAGCCACTGCGGTGGTTTTGGTATGCCTAGAGAAACTGGCCTGTCATTTGGCCTATTAGACCCGCTTGCCAATATTCGGCAGGCGGTTTTTTTTGCGTTCAGGCGGAATTTTATTGCTTTTGGGCCAATGGCAGGTCCGTCGCTTGAAGCGCTTTTCGAATATGGCTACGACCGCAATTAAGTATCATTATTAACATGAATACCGATAGCTGCCCTCCGGCAGGAGAAGCCGGTAATGAAGTGAGTTGGGTATGAAGCGCAGCAGAATTTTTTATACGGCTTTTTTCTCGTTTGTTCTCAGTGATGTTGCTCTGGCAGCCGAACAGGAGAAAAAAGCGGATGATAATCAGCGTTCAGGCACGGTTGCTGCGGGGCAAGTCACAGCAAGTAAAGCCAATGCCCGTGCTATTCAGGATGAACAGGTTGAGGTGCGTGGTCATAAGTCATCAACCATGGCGTCGTCTGCAACAAAATCCAACACGCCACTGGTCGAAACTGCACAGTCGGTTACCGTAATCAGTCGCGAAGAGATGGACCTGCGAGGCGTGTTGAGCCTTAATCAGGCCGTGCGTTACGCCGCTGGTGTTACATCAGATACCCGTGGTGGTGAGGGCACACGTTATGATCTGTTCGATGTGCGTGGCTTTACTGTCCCCACGTTTTTGGATGGGCTGAAGCTCCAGGATAGTCCAACGGGCTTTGCCGTCGCCCAAACAGATACTTTCCGCCTTGATCGGGTTGAACTTCTTAAAGGTCCTGCTTCTGCCCTGTATGGGCAGTCCAGTCCGGGTGGTTTAACGGCTCTGTCGAGCAAGCTGCCAACCGATCAAAAATTTTATGGAGATGTCGGTACAACTGGAGGCATGTTTGACCTTTACCGAGTTGATGCAGATGTTGGAGGCTTCGCAACAGATAATGGTCTTGTCCGCTACAGGCTGTATGGCACGGTAAATGGCCAGCACACGCAGCTTGCCCGCACAGGTAACAGACGCTTTAGCATTAGTCCGGCCTTTACGTTTGGTGGAGATGGACCAACAACTCTGACCCTGCTTGGTAATTACCAGTATGACCCGGAAAATGGCTCATACGGAGGTGTGCCACTTGTCGGGTCATACAGGCGTGGAACGTTTGGTTTTCTACCACGCAATTTTTATGACGGTGACGTGCCTTTTGAAAAATATAACCGCAGGCAGGGAGCTATTACCTACATCTTTAACCATCGTTTTAATGAAGACTGGAGCTTTAGCACGCGCGGTCGTTACGACGATATTATGACAACGTATCGGAGTGCATATAACAACGGCTATTACGATAGCGAGGATATGACCAGTGGTCATATGTTATCCCGCAGTGCTTTTGGTGCGCACGAACATAACCATAATCTGGCGTTTGATAGCCAGTTTAAAGGGCATGTTCGCACAGGTCCGTTGCAACATAATCTTATGTTCGGGTTTGATTACCAGCAGCAGCACTCCAAAGATAATGAGATCATAGGAGCAGGTGATGGTTCTGCACCGGATATGGATGTATTGCACCCCGATTACCACATGACCATGCCCGACATGGTGCCATATGAAAATTATCGTACTGACTCACAGCAGATTGGTGTTTATGCGCAAGATGAGATCCGCTGGCATCGTTTTGTTCTGACTGGCAGCATCCGAAATGACTGGTTTCATGCGCATCGGATCCAATATATTGCCGGGACGAATGACCAGCAACGTTCCAGCCAGATTACGTGGCGCGCTTCTGGCCTTTATCATTTTGATTTTGGTCTTGCACCGTATATCAGTTACGCGACATCTTTTCAGCCGCAGGTCGGGAATGTTGTGAGTGCAGACGGTTTGAGCACACACATGGCCGATCCCTCGATTGGGAAACAGCTTGAAGGTGGGCTTAAGTATCAGCTACCGGGTACGTCTCTTCTGTTGACTGCCGCAGGCTTCCATATTGAACAGAGTAATGTTCTGGTGGATACAGGCGCTGTTGGGCAATATACACAAAGTGGTCTTGTACATTCAGATGGTTTTGAGTTTGAAGCTCATGCGGAGCCATTTCATAATCTGATGTTGACCGCAGCGGTGAGTGTGCAAAAAATCAAGGATGATTCAACAGGAAAACCGCTTGTTCAGTCGGGTAAGGGGAATGCTTCTCTGTTTGCATTCTACACTATTCCATCCGGACGTTTGAAAAGTTTTGGGTTTGGCGGTGGTATGCGTTACTCAGCCAAAACCTATGGTGGAGAACTGCAGGATGGCAGCGTATGGTTGCCGCAGTATGCACTCTTTGATGCGTCTGTCTCTTATGACCTGTCTAATATATCCAGCTCACTCCATGGCTGGAAGGTTTCCGCCAATGTGAGAAATCTGTTTGATAAAGGTTATATAGCCAATTGCTATGCCGATGGTGCAGTTGGAGGGTATTGCTATTACGGCGAGCGGCGTAATGCGCAGGCAAGCATAGGGTATAGCTGGTAAGCTTTTAACCTGATTGTTTGGTCGCTTCTGGCACAGGAGGAGTGGGGTTGACCAACCTGTTAAAAGGTTGGTCAACATCAGGTTATTCAGTAACTATCTTGTGGCGGTTACCATTATGGTTTGTAATAAACATTAATGTAACAGCCTCTGGTGCATCCTGCCTGTGCCAGGTTTTGCCGGGGACAACAAGAACATCCCCTTTGCTTGCCGTGCCTGAGGTTTCGCCTTCCGATGTTCGGAGGGTAAGGGTTGTCTTTCCTTCTACAACAAGCAGAAATTCATCATTGGGGTGTTCTTCCCAAGGTGTGGAACCTTTGAACCGTAAAAGTCCCACATCATGTAAGCCAAATGGAAAAAGCATTTTTAAACCCGTAGTAGAGACCGCTTCAGTCTGCTTGTTAATGTCAATAACAGACAGGTCAGTCGCCTGGGTCTGTAAATTTAAGATTTTCATAAATATCGCTCTCCTGCTCTCAGGTGTGTATGTGATGTGTTTGTTGTTAGGTGTAAGGGCGCAGTTTTCTGGTCGCCAATGCAAGTAGTAAAAGCAGTCCTGCACCGATGCCCCACACAATCAGAAAAATGCCTTCATAACCGACAATCGCTGCCAGGGGTGGCATGGATAGCCCTGCCAGAACATTGGTCAGGCTTTCTCCACACTGCAAAAAACTGTAGTCTGTGCCTGGTCGTTCAGCTGAAGACCAGTTCATCAGCAGGGCCCAGATGGATACGTAAAATCCGCCATCAACAAAGTTTTCCAACCCGAGAATGGCGTATAAAATAGTATGGTTTGCCAGTTCCATGGTTTGCAAAAACCATAAACAGCCAAGGAGTGTGACCGAAGGCCCAGCGAGGTAAAGGACAGCACGGCGGCTGCCCATCAACCGGACTGCGGGAAAGCCAATAACTGCTCCTCCAAGAGCACTCCATATGATGTTGGACATCTGAAGTGTTCCGCAAAAGGTAATGGAAAATGAACGGTCAATTAACCATGGCTGGAGCATAATGGCCATAGCGGAACCAGAAAATTTGAAGGTTACTGCAATAAGAATTGCCCATAAAAAACCCGGTTGATTAAAAAGAGCAATAAGTGTGGAGGGGGTGCGTTGTTTATTGCTCAGGCAAGGTTCCACGCAGGTCCGTAATGGCAGAAGAAACAGCCAGAGTATAAAGAGTTCACAAGCCATGCAGAGCATAACGCCACCCCAACCTGTGCGCTCATAGATTAGTAGAGAGCCAGCACCGCCAACGACCATGCCTAACAGAAAGGTAATGACCTGTAAGGCGTTGGCTAGACCTGCATAGCGTCCTTGCATATGGGAAACAGCGCAGGCATTTGTAAAAATATCCTGTGTAGCAAAAATTGTGTTGAGCAGAAGAATACCGCCTAACACGATTGGAAAGTTTTGCGCAGGAGGCATAAAAGCTAGCAGCAGACATACCAGGATCGCAGTCATATGCGTCCATAATGCAAGGCGACCGTAGCCCCATTGTTTGCCGGCATTATCGGCCATGCCTGACCATAAAAATTTTAAGGCCCATGGCAGAAACAGAAGTCCTGTTAAGCCAATGTGAGCTAATGATGTGCCGCTATGGCGCAGAATGGTCGAGAATGCATTGAATGCCAGACCTGCGGGAATACCTTGTGCGCAGTACATAAGACTAATGGACAACAAACGTTTGCATAGCATCTGTTTTGTTCCAAACATATGTTCTGCAGCCGTAAGCGAGGGATGTTTGCGATTGAGCATAACTAAAAATTCACACCCACACGGAAGCCAAGCTGGCGTGGATTGGCAGCCACAACATACCCACCGGATAATCCACGGGTAAAATAACCGGCATCAGCCAGATTGTGCCCGTAGAGTGCGACGTTCCAGTGTGCCCAGCGTTTTTCTATCTGAGCATCAACAAGCACATATGGGGCATTTTGTACCGCGCTGCTGGGGTAAAGCGTTGTGTGTCCACGCCGGACAACGCTGGCATTAACCATCCATCCGGGGAATGGATGCCACTCGCCCGAAAAACCGAAGTTGCTGCGGGGTGTTCCTGCCATCTGCTTGCCGTTGTAATCTGTTCCTCCAAATACAAAATGGTCATACGCAGCATACGTTAATCCAAGAAAAGCACTGAACTGCAGAGTATCCATCGGTTTCCAGCGGGCAGTTGCTTCCATCCCGCGCGAGTGTGCGGATTGCGCCGTACCAATCAGGGATTCTCCTGCGCCATTTGTGGCAGATACTTGGAGGTTGGATAAAAAGTTAGCAAAACCAATGGCTTCTACAGACCATTTTCCGCTGGGTTGGCCTAGTCTGTACCCGATTTCCAGGTTGTTGCCGTAGCTTGGAGCATATGGCTGTGCAACCGTGCTGGCGTAAGAACCATAAGGACTATAGTTGGGGGGGTAGAAAAGAACGGGTGTAACTAAGCCAGCCAAACTGACTTAAACTGTTAGTGGACCTAGGATTATATTCTAATTTAAGGCCGGGCAGGGGGGCTGTTTTGGAAAGTGTCTGGCGTGGCAGACTTTCCTGCATGTTATAAGCTAACGGCACCGAACCACTCATGGCACTGGTCCAGTGGCTGATGCTGCTGTCTACATGTTCAATGCGCAAGGATGGGGCTAGCCGCCAGTTTGATGCAAAATGCCAGCCCAGTTCGCCCATAAAAACAACATTGGTCGTGCCGAGTGTGGCGGTTGTCCGGCTTGCATAATAAGGCGACATATCAAAATCATATGGTGCCCAGCGTTTGATCTGTTGGCCGTAAATTCCTCCTTTCCAGTCCAGTGTTCCAGCAGAGCCGGAAAGCATAACCGAACCACCAATTTGTCGGGTGGGGAGCGTAAAGCCGGAGTTAGCCGAAAAAACGGAATATGGATTGCTGTAACGCCAGTCAGTCGATGCTCCGCCAAATGTGACATCCAGAAGCATATGTTGGTTAAAGCGACGATGGTACTGCGCAGATCCCAGAAGGTATTCTGTATCGTTTACCCCGGCCGATGTGTTGTAGGAGACATGGTTGCGGGCATGTTCAGGTGTTTCAAAATAATCATTGCCGCCGTGGTTTAGCATATGATGCAGGCTAAACCGCCATTCTCCTCCATGACTATCTGTGTGGAGGAGTTTGATGCGGCCAAACCATCCATGCCAGCCACCTGTATCATGCCGGTCGAGAGTGCGGTTATGAATATATCCATCAGCAGTTTCTCCCCCTACGGAGAGGCGAAGACTGGTCGATGCATTAATTGGCATATCGCCCGAGAATGTTGCACGTTTGCGATTACCTGTTCCGTATTCAAAATCCAAAGCTCCAGCCATTTGTTTTCCAGGATCGCGGGACTGGGCGGAAACCATGCCGCTAAAAGCATTAATCCCCTCTGTTAATTGTGGTCCACGCAAGACATCCACATTACTGAAGTCAAACATTTGCCCCATTGCAAAACTGGGCATTGGCACACCATCTATAAGTGTGGGCGTATAAAGGACGGGCCCTTCATCTTCTGTTCCACCCAGCCCACGTACCATAAGCACCGGGTTGTTTGGTGTTGTGTTGGTGAAGGAAAGGTTGGGAACACGTTCGGCTATGTCGCCCAAAGTTTGCATCCGGTAAGCCTGCATATCCTGAGCAGACAGATGGGTGGCACTGGTGGGGGTAGTAAATCCTGCCCGTTTGCCTCTTACGGTGACATGCTCCTTATCGGGCGGGCAGGTGGAGTTCTGCTCCACTTTGGTGGAGGGATGAGCACATGAGGTTGTTCGTTCGGTTGCAGCCCATCCGGTTAAGGGAAACACGGTCAAGGCTGTGCAGACAAGTGTAAGGGAACCCGCATTCCACATACGAGGCGTAATCCTGTACCTTGCAAGAGAGAGGTTTTCTTTCATACTTCAAGATGATAATAATTCTTATTATACACGCTACCCGGATTAGCCTGTACACCCCAATCGGACAGGAAAGACCTTGTTTTGACGGCAGAAGTCACTTCCACTCAGGTGCATCGGCTCCACCCGGAGCACGTTGTTGGCACATCCCTGCTTTATCCACATTCGCGTGGTTTTCCCGGCGGGGTATGGACAAGCGGTTTTGTGGCAGCGCATGCCGGTCAAATCAGGGGATATTTTGATGAACCGGGCTTAACTACCCGCTGCACTGTTATCTTATCTGGCTCATGTAGCATGAGCGCTGGTGGCAAAACGTATTCTTTTGCAGCCAGCGATCTTATTCTTGCCAATACATCGCCTGAATCGTTTACGTTTGAGAATAGTGCTGAATTTTCCGCACTTGAAATCCATATTCCTACACGGTTACTGGACCAGATGAGCATGGCGGCGCCATCAGGTCTTGCAGTTCGGTCAGTGGGTGTTCAGGACCCTGTTTTGCGAACAGCCAGACAGTTGTTCAGTTCTTTACTTGTGGCGTCTCGCGCATCGTTTAAAACGACCCCTGCGGATGCATTGGTCGGGTATGGATTGGCCATGACCGTTGTAGGCTATGCTTTTGCGCAAGATAAAGAACATGCCACCCGCTGGACGGAGGATACAGCAGAGGGTCTTAACGCCGCAAAACAGGCGCTCCTTGCGCGGTTTGACCATGCTCCAACCATTAATCAGTTAGCCGCTTTGAGTGGGATGAGCCTGACGCGCTTTAAGGAACTGTTCAGGGAGCGGTTTGGCTGCGCACCTTTTGCGCTGTATCAGGCGCACCGCATGGAGCGTGCCTGCCAGCTATTGCAAGATCACAATGTAACAGAAACCGCCATGGAACTGGGTTACAGCAATGTCAGTCATTTTAGCGCGGCTTTCCAGCGGCAGTATGGTTGTTCACCGGGGCAATGGCAGCGTTTGATGCGCCTTAAAAGCAAACCATAAAGGCGAGCTAATAGTCTGTTTTTTTGCGCATAATCTCAAGCATGTTATTATGAATCCAATGATATAAAACAGTTTTGCTACATGCTTTTGCCTGAAAGGAACATCCGGATGAAAGTCGCCTTGGGACAGTTTGCCGTTGCTCCGGAATGGAAGCTAAACCTTGATCAATGTCTGTCGCTTATAGACCGGGCCATAGCTGGTGGCGCGGAACTACTTATTTTGCCAGAAAGCATTATTGCTGCGGACATGAATGATCCCGGTATTACCGTACGGACGGCGCAGCCCTTGGATGGTCCTTTTGTTAACGGTTTGGTTAAGGCGCTCGCAGGTACAAACCTGAGCCTTATCTGCTGCATTGCCACACCGGCTCAACCAGTGCTGACGCATAATTGCCAGATTGTTATCAATGCGACCGGAGTGGTGGCCTGTTACCGCAAACTCCATCTTTACGATGCCTTTAACATGAAGGAATCCCGCGATTACGTACCGGGCACGGAACTCCCCCCCATTGTGCAGATCGGAGATGTGCGCGTGGGGTTGATGACCTGTTATGACGTTCGCTTCCCCGAGGTTGCGCGTTCGCTTGTGGTGCGTGGGGCGGATGTACTGAGCGTACCGGCTGCGTGGGTCCGTGGGCCGGGCAAGGAGTGGCACTGGGAGGTTATGGTAACAGCCCGTGCGTTGGAAAATACCTGCTACGTGGCTGCTGTGGGGGAGTGTGGTCCCCGGAATATAGGGTGCAGTATGCTGGTTGACCCAATGGGAGTTGCTGTGGTGCGCGCAGGGAGTGAACCTGATCTGCTCTTTGCCAACGTGGACAATGAGCGCATTCGTGCAACACGTGCAGTATTGCCTGTGCTGGCGAACCGGAGGTTCAGGGACCCGGAACTTAACGCCTGAGAACAATTTAGTCGGGTTGTAATGAACAGTGTGAACGAGCAGAAAAAAACAGGACAAGACCGGGATGATGGTTATGTTCATGTGCGTGGTGCCCGTGAACATAATTTGCAAAATGTGAATGTCGATATTCCGCGGGATAGTCTGGTCGTGTTTACCGGGCTTTCTGGCTCGGGCAAATCTTCGCTTGCGTTTGGTACGCTTTACGCAGAGGCGCAGCGACGTTACCTGGAATCTGTTTCGCCCTATGCGCGCCGTCTATTCCAGCAGATGCCTGTGCCGGATGTGGATGTGGTGGACGGTTTGCCTCCGGCCATAGCCCTTCAGCAGCAGCGTGGTGGCAGCTCCGGTCGTTCCTCGGTTGGTAGCCTGACCACTCTCTCCAACCTTTTGCGCATGTTGTATTCGCGCGCAGGGGTTTACCCGCCGGGGCTTGCCCGGCTGGAAGCGGAATCATTTTCGCCCAATACACCTATGGGGGCCTGCCAGCAGTGCCACGGGTTAGGGCGTATTCACGATGTTACAGAAGCCCGGATGGTGCCTGACCCTTCCCTGACCATCCGCCAACGTGCCGTGGCATCATGGCCTACGGCATGGCAGGGCCAGAATTTACGGGATATTCTGATTACAAAAGGGGTTAATGTTGATATCCCTTGGCGCGATCTGCCAAAAAAAACACGGGACTGGATCCTTTTTACGGAGGAAACACCAACTTATCCGGTTTATCCCGGACTAACGCATGCGCAGGTCAGGCAGGCCATGGCGCAAGGGCTAGAACCTGCTTACCAAGGCACATTTACCGGTGCGCGACGTTATATCCTGCAGACTTTTGCGCACTCGCAAAGTGCCATGATGCGCCGACGGGTAGAGGCGTTCATGACTGCAGCGGAGTGTCCATCCTGCCAAGGATTACGCCTTAATGCCGATGCTCTGAGTGTCACATTCGGGGGCTACAGCATTGCGGCAATGACCGCCTTGCCGCTGGAGGTCATTGCCGCAACATTGCGCAGCGTGGTGGACGTTCAGCCGCAAGCCAGCGCAACTGCCATAGCGGCTGAACGCATTGTGGCGGATATGATTGCCCGCATAGGAGTGCTGGAGGGGCTGGGGCTTGGTTACCTTCAGATGGACCGCAGTGTTCAGACCCTTTCCCCCGGGGAATACCAGCGCCTGCGGCTTGGCACGCAAATTCACTCCAATCTGTTTGGGGTGGTGTATGTGCTGGATGAGCCATCGGCTGGCCTGCATCCGGCAGATACACAGGCTCTGCTCACAGCATTAAGACGGCTGCAAGGGGCAGGGAACTCGCTCTTTCTTGTGGAGCATAATCTGGACATTGTCCGCCATGCGCAATGGGTGGTGGATGTGGGGCCGCAGGCAGGCACGCGTGGGGGAACAATTCTTTACTCAGGTCCGCTGGCCGGGCTGAAGGATGTTACAACCTCTCACACAAAAGATTATGTGTTTGCTACGAAAACTATGGCACGTCATACGCCCGGACAACCGACGGGCTGGCTCCATTTGCAACAGATCCAATGGAACAACCTGCATAATCTGAATGTATCGTTCCCGCTGGGGGTGCTGGTGTCCGTGACCGGAGTGTCAGGGTCAGGTAAATCATCATTGGTGAGCCAGGTGCTAACAAGTGTTGTGGCCAGAGCGCTCGGGCAAACACCGGTTTGGACGGAGGAGGAGGGCAGTGATCTTCTGAACCATTCCGTGGAAGGGGAGCCACAGGGCCTTATTGCGGGGGGAGGGGAGTGCCTGCGCCGACTTGTGGTGATTGACCAAAAACCTATTGGCCGCACACCACGCTCCAACCTTGCTACCTATACAGGCTTGTTTGATATTATTCGTAAGCTTTACGCCAGAACGGAACTGGCACAGGAACGCGGTTATGATGCCGGGTATTTTTCGTTTAATTTGCCCAAAGGGCGTTGCCCTACGTGCGAGGGAGCGGGGGCGACCATGGTGGAGCTTCTGTTCCTGCCCAGTGTGTATGCGCCATGCCCCACTTGCCGCGGCAAGCGCTATAAACCGGAAATACTGGAAGTAACCTACAAAGACCGTTCTATTGCCGAACTTTTAGCCATGACGGTTGATGAAGCCTGTCTTTTTTTGGCGGAGGATGCCGGGCCTGCGCAAATTCTGACCACATTGCAACGTGGCGGCCTTGGGCACCTTACACTGGGCCAACCCGCAACAGAATTGTCTGGCGGGGAGGCGCAGCGGATCAAACTGGCAACGGAGTTGCAAAAACAGCGGCGCGGTCACACCCTATACGTGCTGGATGAACCTACGACAGGGTTGCATCCGTTTGATGCAGACAGATTGATGGAGCATCTGCACGAACTGGTGCAGGCGGGCAATACGGTTATTGTTGCAGAGCATGATATGCGGCTGGTTGCGCGGAGTGATTGGGTTATTGATCTGGGACCGGGGGCCGGCAACAAGGGTGGGCGCATTGTGGCCGAAGGCAAGCCACATGATGTTGCGCAAACCCAAGGCAGTATAACCGCGCCATTTTTGGCCCGTTACACCGGGTAAAAGTGAGAAAATAGAGCAGCGGGAATTGTTTGCGTATATGTAATGCACTGGAATGTAAGAAGAAGTTTTACATTCTTCTGTTTGTTAAAAACGACCTATTCCGTTTTGAGGCAAGGAATGTCAGAACGGCTGCGAAGAAACGACACCGGTCGGTATTTCTGTATCTAAACAGGTTATCATGCTTTTTAAAAATCTTTCGACAGGGTCCATTATTGGGCTTTGGGCCTTATTCGCCTGTACGTTTACGGCACTGACCAGCGAGGTTGCGCCGGTGGGTATCCTCATTGATATGGCGCAGACCTTCCATATTCAGGAAGGGCAGGCGGGACTGGCAGTCAGTGCCTTTGCGCTGATGGTGGCTGTAGGGGCTGTGCCACTGACCATTATGACCGCGCATATTGATCGCAAGCAGCTTATGCTTCTCTCTCTTTCCGGGTATGTGCTGTCCAATCTGGTGGTGGCCATGGCACCGACCTTTCTTCTGCTATGTGTTGGTCGGCTGTTAGGTGGGCTGGCTCACGCACTCCTTATGTCCATAGTATCGGCTTATGCCGCGCGTCTTGTGGCACCAAGCATGACGGGGCGAGCAATCTCGTTTGTGTATGGGGGAACCTCCCTTGGTGCCATTCTGGGGGTGCCAGGTACGGCAGCGATCGGGCATTTGGCCAGCTGGCGTGTTGCCATGTATATTATGACTGGCCTTGCTGTTGTGCTGACAATCTGCATTGCATTTTTTCTGCCGCCTGTACCATCCACTGTGCATGTCAAAGAAAGTCTGCCAAGCATTAGCTCACGCAAGGTTATGCGTACTTTTCTTATTGTGGTTGGCGTGGATGCCATATTCTTTTTTGCGCATAATCTACTTTATACTTATGTAACTCCCCTGCTGCTTGACCATGGTTTATCCAGTAATGTCCTGAGCATAGCCCTGCTATTGACCGGAGCTGTTAGTATTCTGGGGCTGTGGGGGGCTGGGCATCTTGTAGATCGTCGTCCCGCTGGCGGTATGTTGGCCAGCGGCATGGCCATGCTGATTGGCATGGGGCTCATGTACGGTCATATCCTGTCAGGGTGGATGTCTGTTGGTGCAGTAGGGCTGTGGTGCATTGGCTATTCAGCCATGATCCCATTTGTCATGTCTGGTGCCATTCGCGCTCGTGCAACCAGGTCCGATGTGGCGGGTGCTGCTATTAACGCGGCCAGTAATGCCGGTATTCTGCTTGGTTCCGCCGCTGGTGGGATAGTGCTAACGCATGGTGGTTTTGCCGTATTAACCCCGTTGGCTATGGGGGTGGCGCTATGCGGCATTCTTCTTGCTTTTTTTAGTCCTTCGGCATTCCCTCATATCCTGCATTCTTCGGAATATGACTAAGGGTGCATTCCTTCATTGCCCATTCGATCTGGCTACCTGATGGTTGAATGGGCAGTTCCGGGGCGACGAGAGGAAGAATTTTAAGCAGAAATTCATGCCCAGTGTTCGCTGTAACGGACGTAAATTATTTGGGTTTTGTGCCCAGATCATTGGCTTGTGCTGTTGAAAGCCCGTTATGTTTCCGTAAAGGCACGCTTTTTTTGGTATTATACATGGAGTGGTCTGCATGGACCATAATGGTGGGCAGGTCTTGCCCATCATCGGGGTAAAGACCGCCGCCGATGCTGCCAGAAAGTGTGAGTTTGAGTGTGTTTGTTACAACCGGGCGGGACAAAACCGTAAGGAGTTTGTTGCTGATTGTGTCCAGCATGGCCCGGCAATCAATATCCGGGAGTAGAATGCCAAATTCATCTCCACCCAGACGAACAACATAATCACTTTTACGAACATTTTTGCGCAATCTGCCTGCCAATATGCGCAACACGGTATCGCCAATAGCGTGGCCATATGTATCGTTGATCGGTTTAAACTGATCCAGATCGATCATCAGGAACCCAATTTTCTGTGCTGGGTCATCTTCTATTTCTTCACTCCAGCGTTCCATAAGACCACGCCGGTTGCCAACGCCTGTTAGCTCATCAGTAAAAGCATCTTTCTGTAGGGCTCTATATTTACGTTTGATATCCGATATATCGCGGAAAATATTGATGGCAATGCCCAGTTTATGGAACATGAGAGCATAGTGCTGTACAATGCGTACGCGCCCATCTGCACCTTTGAGGTCCAAAACCAGTTCGGGTAGTTCACTGGTTTCTTCCTTATTGGCCCGGTTGCGGGCTTCCTCAATCTGAGCCCGGAGAATTTCCTGCTGCTTGGGGTTAATGCAACTGCTGCCGATCAGGTCTGAAATAGTGACAACATTGTCATCCACAATATGGCGGAAGGCGGGGTTGCGTAAGATAATCTGCCCGTCCGACAGACGTACAACGGCTGCGCCTATTGGAACATGCTGGAAAAGGGTTTGCCCCAGTGTTGCAAGGTCTGGAAGATTTTTAAAATTGATCTCACCAGACGGGAAAGTGGTTTGCATAGATGGGTACAATCCTGTTCATCTGTTCAGGCCGGTCATATGCCCGATAAGAGATCGTTCAGGGCCCTTTTGTTTGCTATGATTCAACCTTAAATACAGCACAGGCAATGACATATATCAATCTCTTAGTATTATCCGTCCCATGTGTATGGTGAATGACAGAAATTCATACGCGTTTTGCGCGTGAAGGAAGGATATATGCAGATCTCCTTAGAATAATGAGGAAGAAAATTAAGTATCCTGCTGATTTGTTTTGGTTTTTATGTATGGCTTTGGTGGGTGGTGTTAAATTTTTAAGTAAGTTTTTTGTATATGGATGGTAAAATATGCCATAGAGATGAGATGTAAGTTAAATTATTTATAACATTTTATTTTAGAAATGTACTTCCCGTATTTCAGTAGAAAAGTCGGGTATAATGCGGCACTGTCTGTGGCCAAACCGTGCCGCATTATAGAGTATTCTCTTTTGAAGGCAGGTTTAATCCTGTTTTTCAAAAGCACCAGCAATGTGCAAAGTTACCTCATCGCTAATATACGGAACGTAGGTTTTTATGCCAAAATCGCTCCGTTTAAGGGCGCCTGTGGCGTCAAAGCCAATGGTATATTTTTTGTCCATGGGGTTCACGCCTGCCCCAACAAAATGAACCTGCAGGGTCTCGGGCTTGGTTACGCCGTGGAGTGTCAGATTGCCCTGAACAGTTGCATTGTTTGGGTCAGTTATTTTCACACTGGTGGAAACAAAGGTCGCAACAGGAAATTTGGTGGCATCAAACCATTGAGCGCCTTTGAGCTCATCCGTTAGCTGGGAGCTGGTTGTTTGTACGGATGCGACTGGAATGTTAACGGTCAGTTTGGACGAAGCGGGAGTCTGAGCATTGAACGCCAGTGTGCCCGAAGCATTGGAGAACGCGCCAAAATAGTTGGTAAAGCCAAAGTGCAGAACCGAAAATCCTACCTGAGTATGGCCCGGTTCTACAGCATACGCACCAGATTTGATTTGTGCAGCATTGCTGATTGTCTGGGCAGAAGCCACGTTAAAAGTGCTTAAGGCCAGAATGGCAGATGTGGCGGATAGTAGAACGGATGTACGTCTCATGGGCGGTAATATCTCTCTCAATTAGGTTTTAACATCACACTGCCAGGCAGAGCATTTTGTGTCTTGTCTGCCTACCGTGTGAAGGCGTGTTGAATCTGAAATAGCAGGTCAGGAATGAATTAATAAATAACAATAATATAAATGCTTTGTTTCTAAATTTTTCCGTTCCAGATCGTGGTGAGGTTTGCCCAAGCGGCTTGTGGGGTAGAGTCCGCTTTGCAACAAACGATTAGTTATGGGAGAGAACCGGGTAATGGCAGGCTACCTCATGGTTGGGGGCAATTGGCCTTAATTGGGGGGCATCATGCGCGCAGCGGGCCTGTGCGGCAGGGCAGCGCGTATGAAAACGACAGCCAGACGGTTTGTGCACAGGGCTGGGAATTTCCCCCCGTAAAGGGGCATGTTGTGGCGTGCCAACAACTGGTCTAGGCACTGCCTGTGTGAGTGCAATCGTATAAGGGTGGACGGAATGGTGGAGAACGTTATCTGTCTCTCCCAATTCCACAATGGCGCCAAGGTACATCACGGCAACGCGGGTTGATATCTGCCGGACCACTGCCAGATCATGTGCTATAAAAACATAGGTGAGGCCCAACTGCTTTTGCAGGTCTGCGAAGAGATTAACAATTTGTGCCTGCACGGAAACATCCAGAGCTGAAACAGGCTCGTCCGCCACGATCAGGCGGGGGGAGAGGGCAAGGGCACGTGCAATGTTAATGCGTTGGCGTTGGCCGCCGGAAAATTCGTGTGGATAACGTGCAAGGGCAGCACGGGGCAGGCTGACCAGCTCCATTAGTTCAGCCAGCCTTTGTGTTATGGCGCTGGCTGATCGGCGCTCTCCATTGACGGTGCCGTGGACTTTTAAAGGTTCTGCTAGTAGATCGCCTATTCGCCTGCGGGGATTGAGGGACGCATAGGAATCCTGAAACACCATCTGCATTCGTTGCCGTAGAGGGCGTAGCGTGCGTTCGGGCAGATGAGTGATGTCCTGTCCCTCAAATATAATCTGCCCGGATGTTACGTCGTGTAATCGTAATAAACAGCGGCCTAGTGTGGACTTGCCACAGCCTGATTCACCAACCAGCCCCAGTACTTCCCCAGACATGACAGAGAAGGAAATGCCGTCAACAGCTTTGAGGGTTTGCCCCTTGTTCAGCGTATAGGTTTTGTAAACATCCTTGACGGTAAGAACGGGCTCATCGCGCGTAGTCTGTAGGGAGGTGCTGTTTGGGGGCATGAGGCACCTCACACAGTTGCTGTTGTGTTGGCGGAAAAACGAGGAGGTAAAGGTGTTCCCTCCATTGGCAGCAGGCAGGCGACTTTATGATGGGAGTTTATGGCATGGAATGCCGGAGGTGGAGCAGGCAGGCAGGTCGCGTGACTATAGGTGCAGCGTGGTGCAAAAGCACATCCAGCCGGACGTTCCAGAGGCTGGGGTGGGCTGCCCGGAATGGCGGGTAAACGCTCCGGGCGAGGGCCGCTCATGGGGGGGATGGAAGCCAGCAGTGCAGCGGTATAAGGGTGTTGCGGATGTGCGAACAGGGCTTGGGTAGTTCCTGTTTCGGCCACACGCCCGGAATACAGGACCAGAGTTTTGTCACATGTTTCGGCCACCACGCCCATATCGTGGGTGATCAGTAAAACAGAAGAACCATAGGTTTTGCGCAAATTCCGCATGAGGTCCAAAATCTGGGCCTGCACCGTTACGTCTAAGGCGGTGGTAGGTTCATCGGCAATCAGCAGAGATGGATTGCAGGAGAGGGCCATGGCAATCATGGCACGCTGGCGTAATCCGCCGGAAAGCTGGTGGGGATAACGGTTTGCGGTATTGAGCGGGTCAGGAACTCCCATTTCCCCCAGCAGCTCCACAGTGCGGGCACGGGCTTGCCTGCGGGAGAGCTTTTGGTGAACACGCAACTGCTCGTCTATCTGCCAGCCAATGGTATAAACGGGGGTAAAGGCTGTCATGGGGTCTTGGAAAATCATGGCAATCTCTTGCCCCCGCAGCGTGCGGAGCTGCTTGCCAGACATGGCCAGAAGGTCCTGCCCCTTAAAGAGGGCCATGCCTGTAATGCGTACGCCCGGTGCGTCTATTAACCCCATCAGGGCCATGGCCGTAACGGATTTGCCAGATCCAGATTCCCCGACCAGTCCCAGTATTTCCTGCTCGCCGATACTGAAGGAGATGTTTTCAACAATAGGTATCATCTGCCCGCGTGTGGCAAAGCTTACACACAGGTTCTGCACTTCAAGCAGGGGAGCATTAACGGGCATCGCGTACCCTTGGGTCAAGGAGAAGGTAGGCAGCATCAACAAGAGCGTTAGCCAACACAACAAATACGGCGGAATACATGACTGTAGCCATGATTAGTGGCAGGTCCAGACTGTTGAGAGCCTGATAGGTCAGACGGCCTACACCGGGCAGGCCAAATACGACCTCGGTGAGCAAGGCTCCTCCCCCAACAAGCTGTGCAAAGTCCATGCCAAAAAGGGAGACAAATGTAATCAGTGCTGTGCGCAGGCCGTGGCGGAGGAGCACGCGGGTGGGAGACAACCCTTTGGCACGTGCTGTGCGCATGAAGTCTTCTCCCATAATGGCAACCAGATCTGCTCGTAAAATACGGCTATAGATACCAACAAACATAACGGCCAGAACACACCACGGAATAACCAGAGACCGAAACCAGTCAAAAGGACTTTGGGTGAATGGAACATAACCTAGCCCCGGCACCCACGAAAACAGCCATGTATCGTGGTAACTGTTCTGGGTAATCAGATTGACGACCTGACCGAGCCAGAAAACAGGGATGGAAATACCAACCAGCCCAAGCATCATCAGCAACCGGTCCAGCCAGGAACCCTTGAATGCTGCTGCAAGCACTCCCATGCCAATGGAGAGAACTACCCAGATAACAGCAGCCCCTGTAACGAGCGAAAGTGTGACGGGAGCCGCCCGCATGATTTCTGGCACAACACGCTCACCACGGTTGGCGTAAGATGCCAGATCACGCGTAATGAACAGTTTTTTCATCATAATGGCATATTGCACAGGTAATGGGCGATCAAACCCATATTCCTTGCGGACTTTTTCCATTGTTTGTGGGGCTGCGTTACGCCCTGCAATGCGGGCAGTGGGGTCAGCCCCCGGTGTTGCAAAAAAGACCGCAAACACCAAAGCTGAAATGCCAAACAACACAAAAATAGTCTGACCCATACGACGCATGAGAGGGATGATCATGATTCTGCCCCCCTCATTCCCGCCGGGATGTGTCGCGCACGTCCAGCGCATCGCGTAGACCATCTCCCAGAATGTTCAGTGCCAGCACAACAGCTACAATAGCCATACCCGGTGCAATGGCGACCATGGGGCGGGTATAAATCAGTCCTTCTCCGTCCAGTATGATTGTTCCCCATGATGCAGCGGGTGCCTGCACCCCGATGGATAAAAAAGACAAAGCACTTTCCGCCAGAAGAGCCATGGCCATAAGCAGGGGGCCCATTACTACCAATGTTGTGCTCACATTGGGTAGAATATCATGCAATATTATGCGCCAACGTGGTACACCCAAGCATTTGGCGGCGGTAACAAATTCTGCCTGTCTCAGTGCAATCACGCGCCCTCGCACTGGGCGGGCGGCATAGGGTACATACACCAGTGCAATAATAACAATAGGAATAAGCAGGTTATCAGCTTCGATGACAAATGGGCCGATCTGCAATCCTGATGTGATGGTGACAATGGAGAGAGAAATAGCAAACAGATAAACAGGTACTGCCCACATTATATCCATAAGCCTGCATAGAATAATATCCGTTATTCCACCAAAAAAACCTGCGGTAATGCCGACAATACCAGACATGATCAGGCAGAGTACAGCCGCACTGAAGGAAATAAGCAGCGAGTTCCGCCCCCCGTATAACAGGCGTGCCATAATGTCGCGCCCTTGGCTGTCCGCTCCTAAAAAGTAGGTTGCCTGCCATGTTGGTCCAATGGGACTAAGGCCCAGGTGCAAAGGATTGTCGTTAGGCTGCATAATGTCAGTTTCCTGACCATTAAGCATAATCGTGCCAGCAACATCGGACAGAAACGGGTTGGTGTGGGCAATATGATGGGCATAAAACGGAGCGCACAGGCTTGCCAGAATGATAAAAGCCAGTACCGCCACGGAGGCAAGGGCTGAGTGGTTACGCAGTAAGGAGCGAAGCGCACTTGTCCATGGTCCGGCGGAAAAGGGGCGTGTGTCGGACGGCTGTGTCATTATGCCTGCGTTTATTCAAGGACGATAAAAAGGAACTGTAACCTTGCGGGAACAACAGAGTTAAAAACAAGTTGGTATTGTGAACGTCCTTGCCCGCAAGAGCAAGTCAGAGCACCGCAAAGGCGCATGGTATGGTGAAGAAGAGTTGAGGGAGTTGCCGTAAATCAGACTGCGCATAAACAGAAAGGGGAAGGCCAGAAGCCTTCCCCTTTTGTGCGATGTGGGTGGAGTGTTGTGTTAGTTTTTGTAGTCGGGTTGCTCGCGGTCAAGCTTGCGGCGCAGGGCTTTCCAAATCATCTGGCCCTGATCGGGGTCGGTATCGAACTGTTTTTTGGTGCGCAGGAGTTTCTCTTCAGAAGGAATATGCAAAGGCATACCAGTGGATTGCGCTGCAATCTGGATTTTGCAGGCCTGTTCCATATAATACATCCGGTAAAAAGCCTGTGCCACCGTGCTGCCAACTGTCAGCAGGCCGTGGTTTTGTAAAATAATGGCGTTACGCGTGCCAAGGTCACGTACAAGGCGTTCACGTTCGCTGAGGTTGTCGTCAGCGGCAATGCCTTCGTAAGCGTGGAAGGCTACTGCACCATAAAATTCAATATTGATCTGGTTAAGTGGCAGAATACCCTTTTCCTGCGCAGCAATGACCATGCCGGGTATGGTGTGGGTATGCATAACGCATTCGGCATCCGGTCGGTTGGCGTGAATGGCGGAATGGATAACAAAGCCAGCGGGGTTAATGGCCCAGCTTGTTTCCTGTTGGGGAATGCCATCGGCATCCACAACGACCAGAGAGCTTGCTGTAATTTCCTCAAACAAAAGCCCGTAAGGGTTGACCAGGTAGCGGTGCCCACCACCGGGCAGGCGTAAGGATAGGTGGGTATAAACCAGATCGGTCATGTCAAACTGGGCAATAAGCCGGTAAGCCGCAGCCAGATCTTCGCGCAGTTCCTGTTCGGTCTGTAGTGTTGTCATTGTCTGGTGGTCCTTAAATGCAAATGGTTGGAATTAGTGCGTTGCTACACGTTTAAAATGGCCAAAAGTCGCGGTTTTGCGTGCTCCAGTAGGGAGTTGCAGGTCGCCTTTTTCAACCTTGCGTACCAGGTACTGATACGTTTGCAAGGCTTGTGCCCACATGTGTTCACCTATTGTAATGGTTTCGTAAGATGCTTCGTCTCCTTTGGCAAAAGCGGGCAGGGGGCGGATCTGGGTGTGATAATCGCACGCATAAAAGAGTGGGAAGGAATAGCGCTCTTCGGCGACCTTGCGTACCCGGTGAGCTGTTGCCACAAATTGCCCTGCGGTCATGACTTCCAGCATGTCACCAATGTTGACCACAAATGCCCCCGGAATAGGGGGGGCATCAATCCAGTCTCCATGACCATTCATGACCTCTAGCCCCGGTTTGTCAGCGAGCAGAATGGTAAAGCATTCATAATCCGTATGCGCGCCAATGCCCGGAGCATCCTGTGCTTCGGCATCGTATGGGTAGTGGATCATGCGGAGTTTGGATGGTGGAAAATTGGCAACATCATCAAAATAGTTTTCATCCAGCCCCAAAGCCAGAGCAAACCCGCGGAAGAGCGTGCGCCCAAGATCAAACACAGCACGGTAATAAGCTTCCGCGGCAACCCGGAAGCCCGGAACATCCGGCCAGTTATTGGGCCCGAGCAAAGGGGTACCTGCCTGTACAAGCGGATGGTTGGCTGGAACCTCATACCCAATATCAAAAGCTTCTTTGTGGTCGGGTCGCCCTGCGGAATAGACTTCCTCGCCTTCCGGCACAAAGCCTTTATGGGTGGCTGATGTGCCTATGTAATAATCCATTTTTTTGTCAAATGGCTGGGCAAAAAAATCTCGCGCAGCCTTGCGGACACCTTCTATCAGGTCAGTTCCAACATGATGGCCAGAAATATAGAGAAAACCGATATTGCTTGCGGCATCACCCAGTTTTTCGGCTACAGCCTGTCGTTCGGCTACGTCCGTGCTATAAAGACCGCTGATATCAATAACGGGAATACGGGTGAAAGTTTCAGCTGTTTTGGAAACAGACATCAACCCAGTTCCTTCTTGTTGTCAGTGTTTGACATGACATGTTGAAAGTGCTCGCGTTCTGTTTGTCCGGTCCAGACATTAAGGGACCACAGATCAGCAACGGGCATGTTGGTAAATGGCAGCGTATGTAAATAACCATCTGGCCCGCATTCGGGGGTCATGGTGGTGGTGGTGTATCCACGCGCTTGCTGGCTCTGCCATATTTGTTGCCATATGCTCTGGTGGAAGTGCAGAGCTGAAGCATATTCCGGTGCGCCGGGGTGAGGAGCCTGTGGCCCCTGATCATATCCAACGCGCGCCTGAATATGATGCACACGCTCCACAAAAGCGGACAGATCATCCGCAGGGTCATTCAGCAGACGTTCACAGCAGACAACCCAGTGACTGATGTCGGCTGTAAAAAGGGCGGAGGGAAGCTGGGCAATAACGTCCAGTGTAACCCATGGTGTTGCCAGAATACGGGAGCGATGCGTTTCAAAGCAGCAAGGCACCTGTGCTGCACGGCAAATATCCTGTGCCTGTGCCATAAATTCCACCTGCTGGTTTGCAGGCCAGCGGTCATTGCCGCCCAGAATAGTAATAAAACGTGGTTGCATGAGCAGGGCGCGTTCTACCGCCCCGTGCAAATCATCCAGATGCTCCTGCACTGTGGCGCTCTGGTTGGGAATAACGCCACCGCCGGTCATGGCAATGGCAATGTAAGGTGCGCCTTCGTCTTTCAGAATTGTGGCGCATGTGCGGGCCTGGCTGAGGGTTGGAGGAATACGGGCTTCCAAGCCGACAAAGCCTGCCGTGCGGGCTTCCGCCAGTGGGTGGTCCCACTGGCGGTTGTCTCCCCATAAAGTGCGGAAAAGTTCAAATTGCATCAACGCTTTCCCGGTTCTTTGCTGGTTGATCAGAAGTTGTAGTGCAGGTCGCAACCAACCCAGCGCGGTGTTTGAATGTACTGTGCCCGGTTGCCATCGCTCCCTGTAAAGGAATAGGTGGAGCCGTGGTTGTCTTGCAGGTTGTCAACGTAAACAGCAGCAGTCCATTTTCCGGTTTTCGGACCAACTTCCATACGCAGGCCCAAAGAGCTGATCTTGCTGGTTTTTGCGTTGTTGTCGCCCAGTGCAGCCCACATGTTGTCTTTCCAAGTGTAGCTGGCCTGCAGTGTGGTGCGGTAGTTACGGATGTCGATGTTGTAGCGTGCGACAGCACTCCATGAAAAGCGCGGCGCAAACGGGAGCTGGGAGTTGTGTGCAATTTTTGGATCAAGCGTAAGGCCCGGCAAAGAATCAACCGGACTTTTGATCTGTGCATCCAGGTAAGCAAATGACCCACGCAGATCAAGATTGGGGATCAGGTTATGGAGCGATGCAGACGCTTCGCCACCACGGGTGCGTGCGCGCGGAATGGTGCCCAGAGTCAGGGAGTTGCTGGTTACGTTTGAATTCGGATAGGGGTGGAATGTCCCAAAGAACAACGTCTGGCGGTTGTGGTATTCATAATCAAACAGAGACCCTTCCAGCACCAGTTTGTTGTGCAGGAGAGAGGATTTAATACCCACTTCATATGCAATCAGATTTTCCGGGCGGACATAATCCAGAGCAGCAGGTGCAAGCACAGGGGCTGCAAAGTAACTACCAGCCTTATACCCGTTAGAAATTGTGCCGTAGGCGTAAGTGCCCGGCACAATCTGGTAGCGCAGCCCTACGCGGCCGGTAAAGCGTTCGTAATCATGGCGTTCATTCAGGTGGTTGATCTGGCCATTCTGGGTTGCATAAAAAGGTGCGCCCAGACGTGGGCTGTTGGCCCCTACATACGAATAGCTTGAACCACCATTAAAGCCACGTTCATCATAAGAAAAACGACCGGATGCAATAAAGTCCAGTTTTTTGGTAATATTGGTGACTGTATTGACGTAAACGCCCGTGGACAGGTTCTGCTGCGAAAAATGATTGGTCAGGTTGACCATGCTGCCGGGGTCATCCTTACGGTAGCTGGTGTAATCCCCGTCAATCTTGTCATAGGACTCAAAAACACCGACTGTCAGGTGGAAGATTTTTGCCAGATTCATACGCAGGTGCATATCGTGCGACTGTGCAATGGCGGTATCATTCCAACGGTAATCTGCGTATTTTGTGCCAACACCATCGACCACGGCGGAGGTTGAATCTCCCCCGTTGTTTCTTACGCCACCGGGGACCGTGCCCAGACCATCGTAGTTATCCAGATCATCGCGGCGATAAAAATCGATCCCTGTTGTGGAGGAGAAGGTACCGAAGTCAAAAGCCTTGGTATAGTTGACTGATACGCCACCACCGTTTTCATTCCGTTTTGGGGGAGTATCACCAACATTAACGGCGTGTGGATTGGGGTTTGCCCCCACCCCGCCGTTGGCCACGCTGTCCAGATCCTGAGGAGAGGTGGAGCGTCCTTTGTCACGCGTGTAGTGAATATTCAGCAGCACGGAGGATGTATCGTCCACCACAAACTTGGTCAGGTTGCGGATTGCCAGCAGATCCTGCGAGCCATAGCGTGCTCCTGTGGCAACGTCCTTCTGCCAGCCGTCGCCTTTAACGTAGTTGAACGCCAGACGGTTGGAAATTTTGCTGGTAATAGGCGTGTTAATGGCAAAGCGACCACGGTTTGTGTTGTAGCTGCTGTAGCCCCATTCTGCATACCCGCCGAATTTATCAGATGGTTTAACAGATTGAACGTTAATGCTGCCGCCCGTGGTGCTGCGACCCATATCAAAACCCTGAGGGCCTTTTTCTGTGGCAACGCTTTCAACATCCAGCATCTGCCCCGTGTAAAAAACGGGGAAAGGAGCCAGCACACCGTCCAGATAAATGCCAATCCCGCCCATGTTGGTGCCCACATAGTCATCCAGACCAACGCCACGGATGGAAAAGATGGGAGCCGAGCCTGAAACCGCATTTGTTGCGGTGACGCCGGGCGTAAAGGAGGCAATGTCCTTGGGGTTTTCAAGGTGAAGCGAGCGTAGTTCCTGACCGCTGATCACGTTAACCGTTGTCGGTTCGGACAGGTAGCGGTGGGTGTGTGACTGCGTAACTTCTACCTGTTCGGTAGCCCCTTTACGCGGTGCTGTGTTTTTCCGGCGTGGTGTGGTTCCAGCGTGCTTGCGGCCACTGGCGGCATGGTTAGCCGTTACGGGGTGAGCACTGCTGGAGACCGGTGTCGTTGCGGCTGCTGCCAGCGGCGAGGTGGAAGCCAGAAGAAGGCAGGGCAAGGCTGGCAGGGTTACATAAGCTGGAACCGTAGCCAGAAGACGGAAGGACCGACGTAAAAAACATGATTTCATTGCCCGTATTCCTGTTTCATTCCCGTTGGAACCGGTGCCTGGGGCGCATAGGGCAACCGATCTTTTCGTTTTTATTTGATAACGAAATCTCCTCCATATTCGTTTAAAAAGAACTAAATCATACTTTTGCTGATTGGTACGTGGTGGGCAAAAAATTTAATAACGAAGCATCTGGTTAAGAAAATTTTGAGCTCTATCGCTTTTGGGGGAGGTGAAAAAAATTTCAGGTGGTGTAATTTCCACTATTTTTCCTTGATCCATAAAAATAATACGATCAGCAATACGGCGGCTAAACGCCATTTCGTGCGTTACGCAAACAGTTGTAATGCCCTGTTCGGACAATTCGTCCATAATGCTGACAACCCCCACAATGGCTTCGGGGTCCAGTGCGGCTGTGGGCTCATCAAACAACATAACTTCTGGCTGCATACACAAGGCACGAGCAATGGCCACGCGCTGCTGCTGCCCACCAGAAAGCTGGATGGGGTATTTGTCCGCCTGATCTGGAATACCTACCTGATTCAGGTACCTGCGTGCCAGGGTCGTGGCTTCTATTCTGGACATGCGCCTGACGCGCATGGGGGCCAGAATACAGTTGTCCAGCACACTCAGGTGCGGGAACAGGTTATAATTCTGGAACACCATCCCCACCATGCAGCGGAGCTGGATAGGATCCGTTTTGTCATTGATCAGTTTGCCGTCAATGGTCAGCGTGCCGCTATCATGTGGTTCAATGCGATTAAGGGTGCGGATCAGGGTTGATTTACCGGACCCCGATGGCCCTAGAACCACAATTTTTTCGCCACGGCTAACATCAAAATCTATGCGGTCAAGGGCAACAAACTCACCAAAGAGCTTGCTCATACCTC
Source organism: Acetobacter syzygii (assembly GCF_000964225.1). Lineage (GTDB taxonomy): Bacteria > Pseudomonadota > Alphaproteobacteria > Acetobacterales > Acetobacteraceae > Acetobacter > Acetobacter syzygii. Next base: position 38,870 of record NZ_BAMZ01000007.1, read on the forward strand.
TGACGGAGATCATGGGGGGAGATGTGGGTTCATGCTGCATTGGAAACAACCTTTTTACGGTCAGACCAGGCAAAGCGACGTTCCACCCGTTTCTGAAGGAAAAGGAAAAAGAAAACCATTACAAGATAATAAACCAGCGCAGCTGCGTAATATTCCGTAAAGGCAAAGGTACGAGCTACCTGAATTTGCGTTACGGCAAGGAGTTCTTGCAACGAGATGACCGATGCAAGCGAGGTTATTTTGAGCAGATTAATAAACTCGTTAATGGTTGGCGGGAGCGCGATGCGAAAAGCCTGCGGAAAAATAACTCGCCAGTAAATATCGCGTCGGCTTAAGCCCAATGCACTTGCACCAAGCTCCTGTCCGGGATCAACGGCACTCAGTGCCGCACGATTAATTTCGACCTGATAAGCAGATTCATTAATGGAGAGCGCCAAAATGGTGGCCAAGAACGGAGTAAACCACTGTTCCCGAAAAATAGGAAAAAACTGCGGCACGGCGTTCCATATAAACAGCAGCTGGAGCAGCGTGGGCGCTGCGCGAAACAGCGATACATAACCTTCCAGCACAATTTTAAGCACAGACCGCTGGGGGCTGTTGAGCACAATAGCGATCGGCACGGAGAGCGTGATGGCAATGAAGTGAGAAATCAGCGCAACGCTTAGGGTAATAAGCGCTCCATGCAGGAATGCTGTTGACGTAAGCGCAGAAAAGAATGCCGCCCAGTCGAACATTGCGCTGGAGGTGGTGCTTGGTGCTTCATTGCCTGTGGATGGATCGGTTACCGACCATTTTGTGCGTAATGCCTGCAAATTACCATCAGTTTCCAGCGCAGTAACGGCAGATTGCAGCGCAGTCAGGTCCTGCGGATTTTGGCGCAGGTAAATGGCAAAATGCCGGTAATCCGGAATGTCTGGAGTAATGAGCACATGCAGCTTATCCTTAAGCTGGCGCATTCTGTAAAAAAGCTCGACATCCTGGCTGACAAAAGCAAAAACCCGCCCGATCAGAACCTGCTGCACAACCTGTTCTTCGGTTGGATATTGCTGGATGATCATAGGGGGCTTGCCAGCGGCAACCAGCGCATCGTTGACTACGCCCAGTCGGGTTATGTAGCTGGTGCCAGATTCTACAGCGACATTTTTGCCCGAGAGTTCGTCCATGCTTGTCAGGGAAGGCGTGCCTTTGCGCCCCACAACCACCAGTGCCGTATCCTGATAGGTCACGGCATCAAAACTTTTTTCCCGCGAGGGCATACGGATAATGCCACTCATGACCAAACCGCACCGTTGGGCCGACAGGCTGGGGAACAGGCCGGTAAAGTCCATGGTCACAACAGACAGGCGGGCGTTCCAGCGGTTGGCAAGTGCTTGGGCAACATCAATGTCATACCCTTCCGGGTGGCTGACATCTTGCCCCTTAACAAAGGTCATGGGGGGGAGTGTAGGGTTGGTGCAGATGGTCAGCGTACCATCATGCACAAACGAGGGAGGCTGTTCGGCGTGGGCCAGCCCATGCAGCCCAGCGGTTGCAAAAAGAACGCCAGCAAGAGCCGCAACAGGACGAAACCGCTGCATGAGCGGCAGACGGAAAAAAAAGCTGGTCATTAATATGAAGCTTCCAGAAGGGAACGGAACGTCTCGACCATCAGGCTGGTTTCGGGAGACGTGCGCGCCAGAAAATGACAGCAGGTGATAAGCCGCAGATCGTTAAAAACAATCCTGCGTAGGAGCCCCTGCGTAACAAGGGGAGCGGCAAAAACTTCGGGCAGAAAGCCAATATAACTCCCCGAGAGAATGAGGAGCGCGCGTGCATCCACCTTGTCCGCCTTGGCGCGGTAGGTAAAGTGCGGACGAATTTCCTCCCATCCATCGGATGTAGCGGCATCAGCGACACTGATCATGCTCTGACTGGTCAGGACATCAAGTGTAATGTCCTTTTCAGGCATGTGGAACAGGGGATGCCGCGCACCGCAAAACAGGTAGGAGGCCTCGGCAACCAGCGGTCGGCAGCCCAGAGGGGCCTGCCCCTGCGCATACAGGGCAATGGCGGCAGTGGCCTGACCATTCATGACCGCGACTTCCACTTCCTTGGTGGAGGCGGAGTGCAGGTTCATAAACACCCCGGGGTGGCTTTGCGTAAAGGTGTGAATGGCTTTGACCAGCGGTGTTTCGCCGTGGGTCTGTATGTTGTCGGGGACGTAGAGGTTGAATGTCCCGCTCAGCATTCCACTGGTCTGGTTGATCTGCTGGCGGAAGTGTTCAAGGTTGACAAAGAGCGTGCGGGTTGCGTCCAGCACCTCCCGGCCTTCATCTGTCAGGGCAAAACCGCTGCGCCCGCGAAGGCAGATTGTCAGCCCAAGGCGGGTCTCCAGAGCGGAAATGTCCAGACTGATGGATGATTTGCTTTTGCCCAGCGTAATTTCGGCCGCACTAAACCCACCCTGTTCTGCCACCGTGTGAAAGACACGTAACAGCCGCAGGTCAATTTCTGAAACATGGCCCTGAAAACCACGTGCCCTTTTTCTGGGGCGGGGTGTTTTATGGCTGCTTCCCGTCATGGTTTGAATGCTCCTGTAGGGTGGGGCGTCAAGAAAAGGGCGGAATGTGCTGCCAAAAGCTCCTGTTCTGTGCTGGCAAACAGTTATTGTTCTTTATCCAAAATAATTATGGCGTGGAAAATATACGATGTGAAGAGCGAACAGAGAGCCGGGCATAAACATGCACAGGCAGGATACTGGGAGAATGACGGTTTTCCGCGTTATTTGGATATGTTTGCGAAAAAACTAAAGTAAACTCATGTCTGTTCATATTGGGCCCGTAACGAGGCTCGGATAGCCTGCAAGGGAAACATAGATACCTTGGGGATTTTCAAGTGATGGCTGCAAACAGATGGTTCATTGATAGCGAAACCGGTGTGCTGACAGATGTCCTTTTGTGCCCGCCTGACTATTATGAATGGATTCCGAGCAACGACATTGCCATTCAGACCATGGCTGGTGGCGGCAGCATAGACCGTAGCATCCTGCGCAGTCAGTTTGAGGAACTGGTTGCAACCCTTAAAGGGGCGGATGTTTCCTGTCATTTTCTTACGCCACATAAGGATATGCCTTATGAGGTTTATACCCGCGACAGTTCGCAGACAACGCCTTTTGGCACGGTGGTCACCAGTCTTTCCCGCCCTGAACGGGTAGGAGAAGAAAAGGAAATCCGTACATTTTATGCTCCGGATGAAATCTGGCGTACCTGCACCGCAGGCCGGATTGAAGGGGGGGACATCCACATTATCCGCCCCGGACTGCTGGCTGTTGGTGTGAGCGGCGGCCGGACAGACACAAAAGGTGCAGCCGAATTTATTGGCTGGTTTGAGGAGGCAGGCTGGACCTGCCGCATGATCCACTTCCCCGAACATTTTTTGCACCTTGATGTTATTTTTTGCATGGTGGCGGAAAATCTGGCGATTGCAGCGGTGGATGTGCTCGATGAAGCCGATCTGGAGTGGTTCCGCGAGCAGGGCATTCGCATTCTGCCCGTAACCTACCGTGAGGCCATGCGCGATATGGGCTGCAATGTTCTGGCTTTGGGGCGTGACAGGGTTGTCAGTCCGCGCCATTCTACCCGTATCAATGCGATGCTGCGTGCGGAAGGGCTGACGGTGCTCGACCCCGAACTCAACCAGTTCTCCCGTGGTGGGGGTAGCATTCATTGCATGACCATGCCTTTGCGCCGTCAGTCATTGCAGACAGCGTAAGGTCAGCAGCCAGAGGAGTAGAGGCGAATGTCTGCACGTATAGTTGTCAGCGCGGATGGTAGAAAAGCGTTTGAAAGCTGGAGGCAGGCATTTGCTGCTGTCGCACCGGATGTGGATGTGTGCTCGTGGTATGACCCCGCGTGGCAGCCACAGCCGGGCGACTATGCCCTGATCTGGAAGCCCAGGTCCGAGCATATGGAGCGCCTCGCCCAGATGAAAGGCATTGTCTGCACAGGTGCCGGGGTTGACCACCTTCTGGCGCACACAGACTTCCCGCGTAATATTCCTCTGGTGCGCATGGGGGGCGGCCAAACAGCCCGACTTATGGCGGATTATGTCATTTGGGCTGTTCTTGGGCTGCTGCGTGGTGCTCGTACATGGGCCGCCAGTCAGGAGCAGGGCGTATGGTACAACAATGTGTGCAGCCGCACGTCCGATACGACCAGAGTGGGTGTTATGGGGCTGGGGCATCTGGGTGCTTATGTTGCTCAGACGCTTTCCCGCATGGGGTTTTGTGTGTCGGGCTGGAAGCGCTCTCCTGCTGAACTGGATGGTGTGACTGTCTGGCATGGTATGGACAACCTGCCTTCATTTCTGGCTGAGGTGGATATTCTGGTTAATCTTCTACCATCCACACCGGCGACAGATGGGTTGATTGACTATGGTTTGCTTAGCCACCTGCCCAAAGGGGCAGGATTTGTAAATGTCGGGCGTGGTCGCCATGTGGTGCAGGGTGATCTGCTGCGAGCCCTGGATGATGGCACCTTGTCTGGTGCTGTGCTGGACGTGGTAACGCCTGAGCCTCTGCCGCAGGATAGTGCGCTATGGCACAACCCTCGGTTGACGATAACGCCTCATGTTGCATCCGAAGCATCCCGCGAGGCACAGGCCCGCTACGCAGTGGACGTTGTGGCCATGCTGGAGCGGGGAGAAACGCCAGCCCTCCTGTGTGATGTGGCGCGTGGTTACTAAAGATCAAACTGTTTAAACAGGGAATGGACAGGATAATGAGCCAGTATGCCAACCTGACAATTAATGGGCAGGCCCTGTGGCATGATCTTGTCACAACCGCAGCCTATGGCGGAACGGAAAAAGGCGGCATATGCCGCCTCGCCCTAACAGATGAAGACGCGCAGGTGCGGAGTTGGTTCGAACAGACCTGCACCGCTCTGGGCTGCACGGTGACTTATGATTCAATGGGGAACCAGTTTGCCCGCCGCCCCGGAACACAGAATGATTTGCCCCCGATTATGATGGGCAGCCATTTGGATACCCAGGTTACTGGTGGTCGGTTTGATGGCATTCTGGGCGTTCTGGGGGGTGTTGCCGTGTTGCGTGCCTTGCACACGGCCGGAATAAATACCCGCCATCCACTGGAAGTGGTGAACTGGACCAATGAGGAAGGCGCACGCTTTACCCCCCCCATGCTGGCTTCGGGTGTTTTTGGCGGTGCATTTACCGAAGAGTTTGCTGGTAGTCGGCCCGATGCTGCGGGCATAACCCTGCGGCAGGAGCTGGAACGTGGTGGTTTTGTTGGTGCAGAACAATGCGGTCAGCACCCGGCAACAGCGTATTTTGAATTGCATATTGAGCAAGGACCAGTGCTGGAGGCCGAAGAACGTACCATTGGCGTTGTAACAGGCGTGCAGGGTATGCGGTGGTACGATGTTGTGGTGCGTGGACGCTCGGCTCATGCAGGTACAACGCCCATGCCAATGCGTAAGGATGCCCTGCTGGCTGCTGCTGGTATGATTGAACAGGTCAATGCCGTTGCACAGGCTCATGCCCCGGAAGGTTTGAGCACAATAGGCATTATTACGGCCCTTCCGGCCAGCAGCAATGTGGTTCCAAGGGAGGTCAGGTTTACTGTGGATCTGCGCAATCCTTCTGAGCCGGTTTTGCAGGCCATGGAGGAGGATTTTTTACGGCGGATGGACGAATGTGCGCAAAAAAGCGACGTGCATGTCAGTGTAACCCCGACATGGAACTCCCCGGCAGTACATTTTGATTCGCGTTGTGTTGCTTGTGTTAAGGACAGCACGCACGAGTTGGGCTACTCAATGCGCGATATTGTTTCTGGTGCAGGGCATGATGCGGTTTATGTTTCCCGAGTGGTGCCAACAGCCATGATTTTTGTGCCTTGCCTGCATGGTATCAGCCATAATGAAGCAGAAAGTGCTACCCCGGAAGATGTAACAGCTGGGAGCAATGTATTGCTCCATGCCGTATTAAAAGCAGATCAGGAATTTTAAGAAAAATCATTTACATCCATCTCTGGTAAACAGGGATAGTCAGTAAAATGCACAGGAGAGGGAAAGAAGATTAACGTCTTTCCCTCTCCTGTTTTTTGTCGTTTACAAGGTGGATGCGTTAAAGCAGCGATGCAACGCTTTCCATGGCCTTGCAAAAAACCTGCACGTCATCAGTCGAACCAACGCTAATTCTGGAACATGTTGGCCAGATGCTCCAGCTACGACCAATAATCACATGGTTTTGTGCAAATGCTGCCGTTATGGCATCGGGCGATTTGCGCCAGTCAGCCATAAGCATATTGGCCTCGCTGGGAATAGTGCGCACGCCATAATGGCTTAGACATTCCTGCATGGTTTTGCGATTTTTGCGTGTTTCGGATCGTCGCTTTGCAACTTCAGCCGGATCTTTCAGGCTGTCTGTGCCAATGACTGCGGCCGGAACGGACAGCATGGTCGTCTGATAAATGCCATCGTAACGCATCATTTTTTCATGGAGTGCCGGGTGTGCAATACTCAGGCCCAACCGTAGTCCGGCCATACCAAATAATTTGGAAAAAGTCCGCAGAACAATAATATTGCGGCAAGAACCAAGTAGGGAAACGGCGGAAGGTGCATTGCAAAAATGCAAGTAGGCCTCATCCACAACAAGTACTGCGTTGGGGGGGATATGGCGCGCCAGCCACGCAATATCGGCCAGTGGTGTTACTGTGCCTGTTGGGTTGTTTGGGCTGCAAATATAATACATTCCTGCATTGGGGTTGGCTTTTAACATGGCGCGTACGTCCACCTTGTAGCCGTTGTCCGCCCTAAGAGGCACTTTGGCTAAAGGAATTTGCAGCCATTCAGCAACGCCCCATACCGTTTCGTATGTTGGATCACAGGTTACAAGCCCCTGTGTGGGGGAGCAGAAGGAAATAACAGTTCTGCATAGCGGATCGCTAGAACCCGGCCAGGGTGTAATCAGGTCGGGAGAGATGTGGTCGTATGCAGCGGCTGATTCAACAAGAGCTTGCCGTTCTTGTCCCGTAAGGTAGCGGTTACCGTTGAGCAGGGCTTTTTGCCCGGCTGGGAGCGCAGAAGGGAAGGGGCCAGTCCAAAACTCGTTCCCGTTCAGTAAAATGGAACCGGGAGGGTAAATCCCACCAACCGGCAAGGTGTCGGCCCGGCTTTTGTGCCATGGCATCCCCGCCATTACGCTACCAGCGCCTAAAACAAGGGCTATGCGGCCAATCTGCCTGCGGGAAAACCCTCGTTCTTTAAAGTCCTGCTGTGTTTGTTGTGGCAGAGGGGCGACCATGGTGTGTCTCCTGTTGAAAAAAGGAACAAGGTGCGATTGGCATCACAACTCTTGGCAAAGCCCTGCTGTTGCAAAGGCATTTGTTAACCAGAATAAAGTGGCCCCAACAGATGGGGGAAGATATGAATGGAAAAGTTTACTTTTGTTATAACGAATAATTCCATCTCTTTCTTGATCGTAATGAAAAAGACGGGGCGAGCGCAAGCTTGAGCAGGTTGATAATTTGCGCGTTATCATCCGGTTTGATAATGAAAGTATTGTTGTGGTGAAGAGTGGTGTAAAATAATTGTTTATATAAAAAGGATTTTCTTAATTAATATGTTTTTCGCAAATGCGTTTTGAGCAAAACACGGATGCGAATAAAATTTTTCTCATTTATCCGTCGTCTGGAACGAAGCGTGAGAAAACAAAGAATTTTCTAACTGTTTTCTCACGCTAGGATTGGTTTAACGTCCAGCTGGCGGATAATTGATGCATTCAGGATTGACTTACTCAGAAAGCAACGCTTCCCGTTTCATTTCAAGTTCCAGCCATTGCTCTTCACATTCTGCCAGTCTTGTTTCAATTTTCTGTAATTCGGCAGAGTGGCGGTCAAAAGCTTTGGGGTCTTTGCTGTAAAGATCGGGGTCGGCCATTTTGGCCCTGTGTTCGGTCGCCTTGGCTTCCAGCTTTTCCATTTCCAGTGGCAGATTATCCAGTGCGTACTGGTCTTTATAGCTTAGTTTTCGTGCAGTCTGTCTGGCGGGCTGTTCACGTGGTTTATCTGCTGCCGGTGTGGGAATAACCTGTGCGGTTTCCAGCGGCTGCTGGCCACGCTGGACCAGCATGTCACTGTACCCACCGGCATATTCAATCCATTCTCCCTGACCATCGGCCGCAAGTACAGAGGTGGCAATGCGGTCCAGAAAGTCACGGTCATGGCTGACCAGCAGGACCGTACCGGGATAATTGCAGAGCATGTCTTGCAAAATATCCAACGTTTCCAGATCCAGATCGTTGGTGGGTTCGTCCAGAATGAGCAGGTTGGACGGCTTGGCGAGTGCGCAGGCCAGCATTAGACGACCACGCTCCCCACCAGATAATGCGCTTACAGGTGTGCGCGCCTGTTCCGGACGGAACAGAAAATCCTTCATGTAACCAATAACATGCCGCTTTTCTTCCCCGATCTGCACCATGTCTCCACCACCATCGGTCAGGGTTTCGGCCAAGGTGCGTTCGGGATTAAGGGAGCGGCGTTGTTGGTCCAGTGTAACCATGCTCAGGGAAGGGCCAAGAGCAATGGTGCCACTATCAGGTTGGTCATAGCCGGTCAGCAGGCGTAGCAGGGTCGTTTTGCCTGCGCCGTTGGCCCCCACAATGCCTAGCCTGTCGCCGCGCAGAACGCGCAGGTTCAGATTGTGAATAACACGTTTTGTGCCCCATGATTTGCATACATCCTCAGCAACAGCCACAAGGCGGCTGGAGGTTGAAGCCGATTGGGCATTCAGCGTGACCGTGCCGGGGGCACGCACAGCCTCGCGTCTGGCGGTGCGTAGGTCAGCCAGTTCACGCACGCGGCGCACATTACGCTTACGGCGAGCTGTAACGCCATAGCGCATCCAGTCTTCTTCGCGGGCAATCTGGCGATCCAGTTTATGGGCGTCGCGCTCTTCCTGTTCCAGAACCTCCTCACGCCACGTCTCAAAGCGATCAAACCCCTCATCAAGTCTGCGTGTTATGCCACGATCAAGCCAGACCACAGAGCGCGACAGGGTAGAGAGCAAGCGTCGGTCATGGCTGATCATGACCATGGCGGAACCAAGGCTGAGCAGTTCGCGCTCCAGCCATTCAATGGTTGGCATGTCTAGATGGTTGGTGGGTTCGTCGAGCAGAAGCACGTCAGGTGCTGCGGCAAGTGCGCCTGCAATGGCACAGCGCCGTGTTTCCCCGCCGGAAAGGTGGCTTGTGCTTTCCTGCCCATTCAGGCCGAGGGCATCCAGCATGGGGCCTGCCCGCCATTCCATGTTGGGGTCGTCAATCTGGGCAGCAACATACTCTGCCGTTGTGGCATAAGCGCTCAGGTCTGGTTCTTGCGGAAGGTAACGCAGGGACGCGCCAGGCTGGACGAATACGCTGCCTGCATCTGGCTGGATAAGGCCTGCAGCAATTTTAAGTAATGTGGATTTGCCCGAGCCGTTGCGGCCCACAAGGCAGAGGCGCTCCCCTTTGCCAACGGCAAATCCTGCTCCGTTCAGGAGCGGCTTGCCACCGAGTGTAAGGGTAATGTCCTGTAAATGCAGTAAAGGGGGTAGCGCCATAACAGTTTGTCAGCCGTTCCAGAATAAGGTCGATCGAGGTTCTGGCAGCTTTTTACCTAACAAATCAGGCCTGAGCTACACCCATACTGCTTACGGCCTGATAGGTGGCAACGGCAAGCGTTAAGGGGTCGAATGGCTTGGTAATGACAAAACAGGGTTCCAGCTTTTCGCCGGTCAGCAGCCTTTCGGGGTATGCGGTTACGTAAATGACCGGTACTTTAAAAGTGGCTGTAATCTCAGCGACAGCTGCCATACCGTCCCCTCCGGGCCCCAGATTGATGTCTGCCAGAATAAGGCCGGGTTTGGTTTGGGCTGCAAGTTGTATGGCATCAGCCTGTGTATGGGCAATACCTGCAACCTTGTGACCACATTGCAGTACAAGCAGTTCAATATCCATGGCAATAATCGGCTCGTCCTCAATAATCAGGACGGATGTCTGCACACCTTTGTGAAGCTGCTTTTGGGCCGCTTCCAGCTCCTGCACGGCCTGTTCGTGCTGTAGGCCAATAATGCGGCCTGCAATCTCCACGTTCACTTCTTCGAGTGTGGTCAGCAGCAGTAACTGCCGCTGGATGGGGGAAAGTCCAGGCCCTTGGGTGCTACGCTGCACCTCGTGCGTGCCATAAAGGCGCGAGATTGCCTGATAAAGCTGGAGCAGGGGGGTAAACCCTTCCGCCGGGGGTTGAGAGGTCAGGCCCCTCAGGCTTTCCGCAACAAGCAGGTCACCTTCTGGCTGGTTGCCAGTCAGGGCGCGTGCATAACGTCTGCCATAAGGGAGAGCCCGGATCAGCCCGTCACGCAGTGACTCTGACATGACAAATCTCCTTATGATTAGGTCATGGTAAAAACATACGGTAAAGCAATGATGCCACGGAGCGGCGATTGCCGAAAGGGGATGAATCCTGATTAACACACCAAATCCCGATCATGGTGACGTGCGTTTGGTCTTTCGGACCGAATTGCTGGCACTTTTGCCCTCCCTGCGCGGCTTTGCGCGTTTTTTGGCGCGGGAGCCTTCCATGGCGGATGATCTGGTGCAGGAAACCGTTTTGCGGGCATTGGACCGCATGGCGCAGTTTGAGGTCGGGAGCAGCCTTAAAGCATGGTGTTTTACAATCCTGCGTAATATTTTTCTGGAGCAGCGCCGGCGTGGCAAAAAAGAGCAGGAAGTGCTGGAGCATTATGGGCAGCACTCTCCTCATCGTGCGCCACCTTCCGCAGATGGGCGGCAGGAGGTGCAGGAGCTGGAAACCCTGTTATGGCAGCTAACGCCGCTACTGCGAGAAGCGCTGGTGCTGATTGGTGCGCAGGGCATGACGTATGGTGAGGCGGCTGAAATTTGCGGTGTGGATGTGGGTACGATCAAGGCCCGCGTTTCTCGCGCCCGGTCCATGCTGCACAGATTGACCCAGCAGCAGGTAGGAGAAGGCGAGGCTGGTCCTGAGTAATTGCCGCTCTCTTTTTCGTGATAATAAAAATAAGACCCGCATGTAACCTTTTGGTGCTGTCGTTCATTGCTTGCATAAACGGAAGAAGAGCGGAGTAAAAACAATGACAGCGACAGCCTCGTTATTCCACGATCAGGTAATTGCCATTCTGCCCAAACTGCGCGTGCAGGCTCTGGCTTTGACCCGCAACCGTACTGCTGCGGAAGATCTGGTGCAGGACGCCGTTTGCAACGCTCTGGCTGCACAGGAAAGTTTTATTCCCGGCACCAATTTTGGGGCATGGATGCACCGTATCCTGCGCAACCGCTTTATTTCCGACCTGCGCAAAAAACGCGAGACCACGGACATTGATGATGCTCCGCAGTCCATGCTGGCAGTCGCAGCCCGACATGATGACCGGTTGTCCCTGATGGAGTTGGATGCAGCACTTGCACGTCTGCCAGACGACCAGCGGGAAGCTTTGGTGCTGGGGGTTCTTGAAGGAATGAGTTATCAGGAACTGGCAGAAATTTCTGGCTGCGCGGTGGGTACGGCCAAAAGTCGGGTTTTCCGCGCCCGGCGGCAGTTGGAAGTCTGGTTAACTGGAGAAGAATCCGCCTCTGAGGTGAGTGGTCGGCAAAAAGGTGATCATGCACAGGCAAAGGCGGCAAAAAACACTGGCTCTGCGCGATTGGCTTCTTCTCGCATGAGTGTTGCGGCAGTCTGAGCATGGCGTATGCTGAGCTTGCAAGGTGCAGGTCTGCGGGGAATGAATTGCCTGCCCCGCAGGTAGTGGCGTCAGGCGAACAACGGCAGGACCATAAGTTCGGAATGGGAAAGAGTATGGACGGTGCTCCCCCTCGCAAGGGCAGGCAGTCTCGGGATCAGGCGTTTGATGTCTGGCTGAAGCGCGGCTTGCACCAGCTTTTTGATGATGTCGTGAATGAACCTGTGCCTGAAGAGCTTTTGAAGTTGATTGAGCAGGATCGGGACAAGCAGGACTGAGCCGTTTGCTTTTCTTTTCATGGTCGGGCCGTGTGGCCCGGCGCGTTGGTGCTGCACTTATGTCCGGTCTGGGCAGGGTGTTCATAACCACCAGTGCCCGTATGCGGGTGTTAATCTGTCTATCGGGTATTCCCGTACTGAGCATTGGTGCGGTTCTGGCCTTGCGCAATTATCAGGAAGTCAAGGTAGGCAGCGCCCAGCGTGCGGTGGCCGCCATTATGCGGTTGGACCAGCAGTTTCGCCACGATACGGATCGCCTGCGCAGTGCGCTGGAAACAATCGGCAACATGGATCTGACCCACGATCAGATTGTCCATGCGCTCAAACTGGCTGAGACGATTAGTGGCCAGCGCTACTGTTTTTTGGCTGTTCTGAATGAAAAAGGGGAGAAAATAGATTCTGTCTCTCCTTCCGGTCGTTCCTGTGCAGAGGTTGGCACTTTAACGCCTCCTGCACGCATTAACGCGACTGTTATGGAAGCCGTACAAAAAAGCGGCGGTGCGGAAGATAATGGGGCGTTCCTGCGTATAACAGTGCCTGCGGCTTTTCTGGCAGACCCGGAGGCGCATGGGTATCTGGTAGGAATTCTACAAATTTCGCGCACACGGGCGTATTTGGGTGGAGCTTCCGGGTGGGAGGCTTTTTCGGATGATACAAACCCAGTGCAGGCATGGCTGTTAATGCACGATGGGGAGTTATTCCCTGTTTGTACAAACTGTAATTGGGAGCAGCCTCCCCCAGAGCTGGTGTTCCGTTTAAAAGAACAGCTGGAAAAAAGTGACCGCTCGGTTGTGTCTCTCCCATCCATGCAGGGAGGGTATGCGCTGGGTGGCATTGCGGGTGGTGCGGATATTTTTGTGTCCACCCAACGTACCCCCATAGAGGCGGATGCTCTGCGAGCGATGATTTTTCAGATCGCAGCACTGTTGTTCCTGTTAGCCGCTGGGCTGATCGGGGTCACACTGGCCGCCAACATTGTGTTGGTATGGCCATTGCGGCGTCTGACGTATTCTGTGCGCAAATGGCAGATGGAGGGGGTGTTTGACGGTCGGGTGACCCGGTCCATGCCCTTGGAGCTTCAGCGGCTGGGGCAGGCTTTTACGCGTGCTACGCAACGTTTGTCCCGGCATGAGGCGCGGTTAAAAAAAGCCATGGCGCACCAGGAACTGCTGATGAAGGAAATTCATCATCGGGTGAAGAATAATCTTCAGATCGTGGCGTCTTTGCTGAACTTGCAGGCCAACCAAATTGCACACCCGGAGGTCAAGGCAGAGTTTGCCCTTGCGCGTGACCGAATCCGGGCGCTGGCAACCCTGCATCGCACCCTGTACGCAGAAGATACGCTGACCAGCCTGAACATGGCAGTGTTTCTGAAGGATCTGTGTGAGCAGACATTCCATATAGCGGGAGAAGCCGATGCAGGCCGTATTCGGCTTGAGGTAGAATCAGACAGCTTCTGGATGGACCCGGATCAGGCTGTACCTCTGGCCTTAATTGTGACGGAAGTTGTTACCAACTCGATCAAATATGCCTTTCCGGACGATCGGGAGGGGATTATTCATGTGCGTCTGACAAAAAATGGCAATCTGGTTACACTGCTTGTCGGTGATAACGGTGTGGGATGCTCATTCGACCCCGCGTCTGGTACGCAAGGGATCGGTCTTAAGCTCATTCATGGTTTTGCCAGACAGCTTAAGGCATCTTTGAGCTATACTGGCAAAGATGGCGTGCAGTTTACGCTGGTGATGCATCTGGATAAAGCGCAAAACCCATAAAGTTTAAGGCTGGTGCGGGTGCTGGCATGTCATTCCTGCAGCAGGGGCAGGCGATCTAAACTGTTGCGTCCTTGGCAGAGCAGTATAAACGCTGTCTGTCATGAAGAACGAGAAAGCAGCAATACGTAGCTGGACGCGCCTCCAGTCACGTCTTGGTCGTCACGCAGCGCGATCAGTGGTTGGGTCCGGGCTGCTCTCCAGTCTTGCTGGTATTGGGCAGGCTTGGTGTGTGGCCGTTGTTCTTGGGCACGCTCTTGTGGCGTGGCGTGTGGGGGGGCAGGAGAGCATTTTCCCTGCATGGCCTTTTCTGGTGTTTCCCGCCCTGGCGATTGTTCGCGCCCTTTGCATGATCAAGGCGGATATGGCGGCCGCACAAGCTGGAATTATAGCCCGCAGGCGTTTGCGTGGCGAGGTCATGACCTCCATTCTTGCCGGTGGTCCAGCATTGCTGCGCCGTACTCATAGCGGTGCCCTTGCTTCGATCGTGGTGGACCGCATAGAAGCGCTGGATGGTTTTTTTGGTCGCTGGGTGCCTGCTTCGGTTTTGTGGATTGTAGCGCCGTTGGCTATTTTGGTGCCTGTTGGCATTGCGCAGCCTCGGGCAGCCCTTATTCTGGGTATATGCGGCATAGTGGTGCCTTTTGGGCAGGCCGTGTTTGGCATTGGCGCCGCAGTTGCATCCCGCAACCAGTTTCTGGCCATGACGCGGCTTCAGTCCCGCTTTCTGGACCGTATTAAAGGTATTGCCACCATTGTTCTGGCTGGCCGTACGGAGGATGAGACCCGTAGGCTCGGTGCTGCGGCGGAGGAGTTGCGACTGCGGACAATGAAGGTGCTGCGCGTGGCATTTTTATCTTCTGCATCCATTGATTGCGCCATGGTCGCGGCGTTTATTCTGCTGGCTGTTTTGGATGGCCGTCAGGCGCTGGCCATGCAGGCAAATGGTCAGCTGGAGGGCTTGCAACCCATGGTGGTTGCAAGCCTGTTTGCTCTGCTTGCTGTGCCAGAGTTTTTTGCTCCACTCCGTGGTCTGGCGCTTGCTTATCAGGATCGGGCTCATGCACAGGGTGCCGCAACGGCTATTCTGGACCTGCCGGATGTCATTGAACGACCCGTGCTGGAAGGGGCCAGAACGGTTAATGCCAATGGCGTTATGGTCGCGTTTGATGATGTCGGTTTTACATGGGACCCAGCCCGTGGCCCCGCGCTGGAGCATGTTAGCTTTACCGTTCCGGCAGGCGAAACTCTGGTCATGGCAGGGGCTTCTGGCGCCGGTAAATCGACCATTATGGAATTGTTGCTGGGCTTTATTACGCCCCAGACCGGCCGCGTGCTGTTTAATGGAGCGCCGCTGGAGAGCATTGTGCCGGATGCTCTTTCTCGCGTGGTATCATGGATCGGGCAGAAGCCGGTTCTGTTTGCTGGGTCTTTGCGGGATAATATTCTTTTTGCCAAGCCGGATGCCAACGAGGCGGAACTGGCCAATGCCCTGCGGTCTGCCGCCGTTGATGAATTTTTACCTTCCTTGCCCGATGGGTTGGATACGCAGATAGGCGAGGGAGGTTTTGGTCTTTCTGGGGGGCAGGCCCAGCGTATTGCCATTGCACGCGCCTACCTGAAAAACGCACCAGTCCTGCTGCTGGATGAACCTACCGCTCATTTGGACCCGGCAACAGAGAAAAGCGTTTTTGAAAGTCTGCAACGTCTTGCTGTTGGCCGTACCGTTATTCTGGCTACGCACTCTGCTGCGGCACATATGTTCAAGGGCCGCCGGATAGACCTTCAGAATGGGCGTATAGTAAGTCGGCAGGGGGCTGCATAATATGATAACGCAAGACCACGCGGCACAAAAGCCAACGACTGCGCAGGCCATAACCGGCACTCCCCATCATGCCGCAGGATTAACCGACTGGCAGGCTATTTGCGTCATATTCGGTCTGTGGCGCAGGCAGGCTATGCGGCTGTTTGTGGGGGCTTTGCTGGCTCTGGCTGCTCTGGCCTGCGGGCTTGCGCTCATGCAGGCATCTGGTTTGCGTCTGGCTGGGTGTGTTCTGGGTGAACTGGTGGTCACAACGGCTCTGCTTCGCTGGGTGGGTGTGGGGCGCGTGACCTTGCGTTATGCGGAGCGTCTTTTTGCGCATGATGCAATGTTCCGTGCTCTGGCCGATCTGCGGGTATGGTTTTTCCATTCTCTGGCACATGGAGCTGCTGCGGGGCTTGGTTTCCGCCGGGCAGGGGATATGTTGTCCCGCCTTGTGTCCGATATTGGTACGCTGGACGGATTGTACCTGCGTATTGTGGTTCCTCTGGTCTGTGCGGGGCTGACCTTTCCGGCACTTCTGGTTATTATTGGGCGGCAGAGTCTTGCGCTTGGCCTTTGCGTTGGCTTGCTGTTCGCCTGTGCTGCTTTTCTGGTGCCATGGTTGATTGCACGGTCTGGCCAAAAAGCCGCTGATCAAGCGGCTCATCTGCTCGCCCATTTGCGTATTTCCGTGTTGGATCTGGTTGGTGGCCTGCGCGAAATCCGCGCTTTTGGTGCGGAAGGGCGGATGCTTGCCCGGGTTCAGGCGGCGGATGCCGCTTTGTTACAGGGGCAGATGGCACTTGCCCGGCGCGCCGCTTTTGCCAATGCGCTGGCTTTTTTGTTCGGGCAGATGGCTATTTTTCTGGTGTTGCTGGCCGTTGGCGGTGTCATGCTCCCCAAACTTCATGCGTTGGAGGGGGTGAGCATTCTGTTCCTGAGCGTTGCTGCGTTTGAAAGTGCGGTGACACTGACGCGGGCAGGGTTACAGGCCGGGATTATGGGGGCTTCTGCTAGCCGTGTGGTGGAAATGGCAGTGCAGCCTGCTGCCGCTCATGCGCAGACTGCGCAGAAAGATGCCCCAGAGGATACCCACATCCGGCTGGACAATGTGCACTTCCGGTGGGCGGAAGACAGAGCTTGGGTTTTAAAGGGGTTAACACTGGATATTCCCGCCGGGAGTCGTGTGGCCATTCTTGGGCCTTCCGGTGTTGGTAAATCTAGCCTTGCGGCGCTGTTGCTACGGGCAGCGACACCACAGACCGGTCAGATTCTTTTGGGGGGGGAAGATATAACAACCCTTCGGGCAGACTCTGTGCGTACTAAAATGGCATGGCTTTCTCAGGCTACGCATTTGTTTGACGATACTATTCGCGCCAACCTGCTGTTGGGACGCCCGGATGCCACGGAAGATGAACTGTGGAAAGCTCTGGACGAAGCTGCCGTATCGGAGGTGGTGCGGAACTTGCCTGAAGGGTTGGATACGTGGCTGGGCGAAGGGGGGATTCGTCTTTCTGGTGGTCAGGGGCGACGTATTGCGTTGGCCCGTACATTGCTGGCACCCGCACCAATTCTTATTCTGGACGAACCTGCGACCGGGTTGGATGCCCAGACTGAGCAGGAATTTCTCCGGACATTGAATGCTGTAACCGAGGGGCGCACGGTTATTCTTATCGCCCACCGCCTGACTGGCGTGGAAAAGCTGGACCGGATATGGCGTCTGTCGGATGGCTTGGCCAAAGCTGCGGCGGCATAGACCTGCATCAATCTTTATTGACGCAGGCACGGGGGCGATGCACCAAATAAACTGTTTTTGTTTTTATAATTCAGGAATGATCATTATGCGCCGCCTTTTTTCTGTTGCCTGCCTGAGCCTTCTGGCCGCCTGTGCAACGCAGACACCCCGTAAATATGTTGTATTTTTTTCCAATCAGTCGGCTGAGCTTGATCAGGCAGGGCTTGATGTGGTTGCTCAGGTTGCGCAGGAAGCGGGCAAGCATCCTTCGCGCATTGTGCGGGTGGAAGGCTACGCAGGGGCCAGCAAGGACCTTTCTGCCGATGCACTGGTGGCAATCCAGCGGGCCAAAGCCGTTACCCAGAAACTGCATGATGATGGGGTTCCCAGCGAACGTATTGTGCAGACGCCGCGCGCGCCTTCCAATCTGGAAGGAATGGTTGTTGGGTCCCGCCGTGTAGAGATCGAACTGACAAGCCCCTGATTGCCATGGATGAAAGGGAGGCTGCATTAGCCGGAAGTGAGCCGTATGAGCCGCCTTCGGCCCCATGGGAGAATGGGTCACCGCCACGGGATCGGTTTTGTAACCGGTCCGTGCAGGAGGTTCTGCAGGCTGTTTTTGGTTTTCCGGGGTTTAGGAGCCTGCAGGCGCAAGCAGTAGACTGTGCCATGCAGGGGCAGGATGCTCTTGTGCTTATGCCTACGGGTGGAGGCAAGAGCGTCTGCTACCAGATTCCAGCATTATGCCGACCGGGCATGGGTCTGGTTATCTCCCCCCTGATCGCGCTCATGGATGATCAGGTTGCAGGGCTCAGACAATTAGGCATTAATGCCGCTGCCTTGCATTCCGAACTGGATGAGAATGAGTCCGCGCAGATCAGGTCCGATCTGGCGAATGGTCGGGTGGACTTGTTGTATATTTCTCCCGAACGGCTTTTATCGTCCGGCACGCTGGACCGACTGACCCGCATTCCGCTTTCTATTATTGCTATTGATGAAGCACATTGTATTTCGGCCTGGGGGCATGAGTTCCGGCCGGAATACCGGGCCTTGACCGCACTGCCACGCCATTTTCCCAATGTGCCTCGTCTGGCCTTGACCGCAACAGCGGACGAACGCACGCGGGATGATATTCTTACTGCTCTGGACATGCCCCATGCGCATGTTCTGGTTTCCAGCTTTCATCGTCCCAATCTGAACATTGCCGTTCAACCCAAAGGTTCCGAGCTGAAGCAACTGCTGGTGGCGCTGGAGCGGTACAGGGAAGACGCGGCTATTGTTTATTGCGGCAGCCGTGCGAGAACCGAACGTATTGCGGCGTCCCTGCGGGAGCGTGGGTGGCCTGCCCTTGCGTACCATGCCGGATTATCTCCGGTGGAAAAGCGGGCTGCGTTACTGCGCTTTCGGTCCGGGGAGCCGCTGGTTATTGTCGCGACTGTTGCTTTTGGTATGGGGATAGACCGGCCAGATGTGCGGGCTGTTATCCATCTGGATATGCCATCCTCACCCGAGGCATATTACCAGCAGATTGGCAGGGCCGGACGGGATGGGCTGCCATCGGATACTGTTTTGTTATACGGGGGGGAAGATATTGCCCGTGCGCGGTACTGGCTCGACCAGTCATCCGCCCCGGATAATGAAAAACGCATTATGCGCAACCGTTTGGAAGCCATGATCGCGTTTACGGAAACCACAGGTTGCCGCACGCAGGCTTTGCTGCATTGTTTTGGCGAGGAACTGGCGCAACCTTGCGGGCATTGCGACAACTGCCGCCATCCGGTGCTGACGTTTGATGGCACGGAAGCTGCCCGTAAACTACTTTCTGCCGTATATCGTACGGGCGAAAGCTTTGGTGCTTTGCATGTTATTGCTGTTCTGCGAGCAAAAAAGACGGATGGCGTAAGCCGCAATGGGCACGACAAACTCTCGGTCTGGGGAATTGGGCAGGATAGGAGCGAACAGTTCTGGCGTGGCGTTGTACGCCAGCTTATTGCGCGTGGTGCCTTGCGCATAGAAGGGCAGTATGGCGGCTTACGGCTTAACCCGGATATTGCGAGGCCTATTCTCCGCGGGGAGGAAAATGTCGCATTACGGGCAGACCCGGTTGTAGAGCATGGGGGCAATGCGGGCTTTACACGGGGCGAGCGGCAGTCTGTAGCGCTGGACCTGCCCGAGGAGTGCCAGCCCCTGTTTGAAGCTCTGCGCAAATGGCGGCGGGAGGAAGCAAAAGAGCAGGAAATACCCCCATATGTGATTTTCCATGATTCTGTTCTGAAAGATATTGCTCTGGAAAAGCCGGATGATCTGGATACGCTGGGGGATATTAAAGGGGTCGGCCGTTCCAAGCTGGAGCGCTATGGCGAGGCGGTACTGGCTGTGATTGAGGCAGCCCCCACATGAGCAATGCTCTGGAAAAACGGCGCAGGCATAT
Organism: Acetobacter syzygii; assembly: GCF_000964225.1. Lineage (GTDB taxonomy): Bacteria > Pseudomonadota > Alphaproteobacteria > Acetobacterales > Acetobacteraceae > Acetobacter > Acetobacter syzygii. Next base: position 58,640 of record NZ_BAMZ01000007.1, read on the forward strand.
CCTTCGTCTGGTTAACCAGCATGGTTATGTTGCCAGCGAGGAACTGGCGCGCGAGTTGGGTGTTACAGTTCAGACCGTGCGGCGCGATGTTAACATAATGGCAGGGCAGGGGCTTCTTGCGCGCCACCACGGGGGTGCCAGTACACTCTCGCCCGCTGAAAATATCGCCTATTCGGATCGGCAGATCCTGCATTTGCAGGAAAAAGAAGCAATAGGGCGGGAAGCCGCAAAGGCTATTCCCAATGGAGCGTCCCTGTTCATAAATATTGGCACAACGACAGAGGCATTTGCACGGTCTTTACGTGCCCACAGAACGTTGCGGGTTATTACCAACAACATTCATGTGGCAACATTGTTGGCCCCAGCACCCGAGTGCAGTCTGATTATTACGGGTGGCAGTGTACGGTTGCGCGATGGCGGTATTGTTGGCCCTGCTGCTGCGGCCATGATTGAACAGTACCGTGCGGATTTTGGGGTTATTGGCATTTCGGGCATTGATGCGGATGGCACACTGCTGGATTTTGACGCTGATGAGATTAATGCCGCACAGGCCATTATGCGCAATGCCCGAACGGTTTTTCTGCTCGCGGATCATACCAAGTTTTTGCGTCGTCCCATGGCGCGGGTGGGGCATATTTCTCAGGTTACGGCATTTTTTACGGATCAGATGCCGCCGCCGGGAATTCGCGCCATTTTGCGCGAACATGGCGTGCAGTTGCATGTGACCGGTGAGTGATTTTTTTTCGTAAAAGAAACGTATGGCGCCAAAAAAATCTCTCCCAAAGGGGACGGTCAGCATTGTTCTTGCGTTCTGTTTTCGAATTCGAATAAAATAGGTCAAAGCCTTCGTATAGATGGAACCGATCAAAGCCATGTCAGCACCAGCATCATCCGAGCGTATTCATGACCTTCTCATTGTAGGGGGGGGCGTTAACGGCACCGGCATTGCGCGTGACGCGACTGGGCGTGGCGCGTCCGTCCTGCTGGTAGAGCAGGATGATCTGGCGAGCTACACATCCTCTTCGAGCACAAAGCTGATCCATGGCGGGCTGCGTTATCTGGAATATTATGAGTTCCGTCTGGTGCGTGAAGCGCTGATGGAGCGTGAACGACTGCTGACCATGGCCCCCCACATTATGTGGCCACTGCGTTTTGTACTGCCTCATTCCAAGCTGGTACGTCCGGCGTGGATGCTCAAGGCTGGGTTGTTCCTGTATGACCATCTGGCGTCCAACATGACGCTGCCTAAATCCATTGGTGTGGATTTCCGCAAGCATTCTTCCGGCCGTGCGCTTAAGCCCGAATACACCAAAGGCTTTATCTATTCCGATGGATGGGTGCAGGATAGCCGTCTGGTTGTGTTGAATGCCATGGATGCCGCCGAGCGTGGTGCCGATGTACGTGTGCACACGCGCCTGACTGGCGCAAAACGTGTGAATGGTCTGTGGGAAGCCACGCTGGAAAACCGCACAACCGGTCAGACCGAAACGGTGCGGGCCAAAGCAATGGTGAACGCCGCTGGGCCATGGGTTGCCCGCCTGCTGGCCGATACGCTTAAAATTCCCAACTCCAAATCCGTACGTCTGGTTAAGGGCAGCCATATTATTGTGCCGCGTGTGTATGAAGGACCGCAGGCATACATCTTCCAGAACCCGGATAAACGTATTGTTTTTGCTATTCCCTACGAACAGAAGTTTACTCTGATCGGCACCACGGACATTCCGTGGAAGGAAGAACCCGGCAAGGTTGGCATTGCTGCGGATGAAGTGACCTATCTGTGCGAGAGCGTTAACCGCTACCTTAACGTGCAGGTCAAGGAAAGCGATGTGGTCTGGAGCTACGCCGGGCTGCGGCCTCTGTATGATGATGCTTCGGCAAATGCTTCTGCCGTAACGCGGGATTACGTATTGGATCTGGACACGCAGGATGGAGCGCCCCTGCTTTCCATTTTTGGTGGCAAGATTACAACTTACCGCAAGCTTGCTGAACATGCGTTGGAAAAGCTGGCACCTGTTCTGCCCGCAGTTGGCGGCCAGAGCTGGACGGCAACCGAGGTACTCCCCGGTGGAGATATTGGTGAAGGCGGGTTTGATGGTGCATTGGCCCGTCTGCGCCGGGTTGCCCCGTGGCTGCCTGAAGGGCTGGCATGGCGTCTGATGCGCAATTATGGCAGCCGCACGTACGAAATTATTGGTCAGGCCAGTTCCATGGCGGATATGGGAGAACTGCTCGGTGGTGATCTGACCGCGCGGGAGGTTGACTATCTGATCAATCGGGAATGGGCCCGTACGGCGGAAGATGTGCTCTGGCGCCGCAGCAAGCTGGGGCTCCACCTTGATGATGCGGAGAAAGCCCGTGTTGCAACCTATGTTCAGAAGAAAGCCGTTTAATCTGTAAAATACTGCTTTCCGAACAAAAAAAACAAAAAGAGGAAAGATTATGGATAAGGTGAAAAATACGCTGCTGGGCGAGCTGATAGCTGAGTGTCTGGCTGTACTGATTATCATTCTGGTGGGTGATTCAGTTGCCGCCATGTACTCGCTCTACGACCCCAGCCCTTACCAGTTATCCTACTGGGGGGTCGCCATTACGTGGGGCCTGGGGGTTACCCTTGCAATTTATGTAACGGGTGCCGTTTCGGGCACACATGCCAATCCGGCTGTTACACTGGCATTGGCATGTTACCGGGGGTTTTCGTGGCGCAAGGTTCTGCCTTACTGGGCTGCACAGGTTGTGGGCGGCTTTTTGGGGGCATGTCTGGTTTATGCCCTTTATGGTTCGGTCATTGTTCATTACGCGCAGGCGCATCATCTCGATTTTGCAAATGATGGCGCAGCGGCAGGGGTGTTTTTTACCCACCCCGGTGAGTTTGTAACGCCGTTCCATGCACTGCTGAATGAGACAATTCTGACGGCTTTTCTAATCCTTGGTATTTTTGCAATTACCTGCCAGTACAATACGGCTGCACCGCAGGCTAATTCCGGTGCGTTGATTATTGGGCTGCTGGTTGCCATTATTGGTGCGTCTTCAGGGTATCTGGAAGGTTGGGCCATTAATCCCGCGCGTGACTTTGGGCCGCGCCTGTTCTGCTTTGTTGCAGGGTGGGGGCAGACGGCTCTTCCTTCTCCCCAGAATTATTGGTGGGTACCGGTTGTTGGTCCGCTTGCAGGCGGCGTTATTGGTGCCACAATTTATCAGACGCTGCTGCGTCCGTTCATGCCCGCTCTGGGCCGTCAATCCACTCCTGCGGCAGACTGACTGCTCAGAATAGAAGGGATACTCCCACATGACCAAAAAAGACTGCGTTCTGGCGATTGATCAGGGAACAACGTCAACACGGAGCATTGTGTTTGACCGTGACGCCAATGAACTGGCCGCAGCCCGTCAAGAATTTCCACAGCATTATCCAAATGCCGGTTGGGTTGAACATTGCCCGGAAGACATCTGGAATGATGTGCTGAGCACAAGCAAGGCAGCACTGGAACAGAGTGGTGCGTTGGATCGTATTGCAGGCATTGGCATTACAAACCAGCGCGAGACGATTGTTGTGTGGGAGCGTAGCACGGGCAAGCCCATCCACCGTGCTATTGTGTGGCAGGATCGCCGTACTGCAAGTGTTTGCCAGAAATTGCGTGATGAAGGGGCGGAAACGCTGGTGCGTGAGCGCACAGGTCTGCTGCTGGACCCTTATTTTTCGGCTACAAAGCTGGCCTGGCTTTTGGATAACGTGGCCGATGCCCGCACCCGTGCAGAAAAAGGCGAGCTGGCCTTTGGCACCATTGATTCCTTTATTTTATGGCGTCTGACTGGTGGCAAGGTTCACGCGACCGATGCGACCAATGCCTCTCGTACCATGCTGTTTGATATTCACCGCCAACAGTGGGACGAGGATCTGCTGACCCTGTTCCGCATTCCGGCGGCCTTGCTGCCAGAGGTCAAGGATAGCAGTACCCTGTATGGACATACTGACCCGGCTTTGCTGGGTCGTGCTATTCCGATCGCCGGTATTGCGGGTGACCAGCAGGCCGCTGTGGTGGGGCAGGCCTGCTTTACCCCCGGCATGGCCAAAGCGACTTACGGCACGGGTTGCTTTTTGCTGCTGAACACGGGTGACAAGCCAGTCGAATCCCGCAACCGGATGTTGACCACCGTTGCCTACCGGTTGAATGGCAAGCCGACCTATGCTCTGGAAGGGTCCATTTTTGTGGCCGGTGCGGCTATTAAATGGCTGCGGGATGGGTTGCATCTGATTACCCATGCGTCCCAGACGGACGATATGGCAACCCGTGTGCCCCATAGCCATGGTGTGTATATGGTGCCGGGCTTTGTTGGTCTGGGCGCTCCACACTGGGACCCTGATGCACGTGGTCTGATCTGCGGTCTGACACTGGATGCAACGGCAGCCCACATTGCCCGCGCAGCCCTTGAATCCGTTGCCTACCAGACGTTGGATCTGGTCAGCGCAATGGTGCAGGACGGTGGTGGAACAACCGAGAGCATTCGTGTGGATGGGGGCATGTCCGCCAATGACTGGTACTGCCAGTTCCTTGCCGATATGTTGCAAGCCAAGGTCGAGCGCCCACGTAATGTTGAAACAACAGCCCTTGGGGCTGGTTTTCTTGCGGGTATGGCAACAGGTGTGTGGGAGAACGAGGCAACTGTTGCCGCCGAATGGGCCCGTGGTTCCCTGTTTGAACCCAAAATGGATAGTACCCAGCGGCGTACCATGATTGCAGGGTGGCATCAGGCTGTTAAGCGTACGCTTAGCACATACACCGGCGGCTAGGCCTGTATTACGCCAGAAGAGCTACGTAGGCTGGCTCTTCTGGCTAAGTTCTTCCTTTAATGGGAAGCCGGTATGATGGTGGCTGAAATGCTTTTGCTTGAACCACCCAGAAACTGGAACGAGACCTGTACATTGGGTTGGCTTAGTACCTGAGCAACAGGTTCCATGCACAGCATATGGTAGCCTGCACTTGAGAACACGAGTGTGGTGGCTTCCGGCAGGGCCAGGTGCTGGAACAGATGGCGCATTCCCACAGTGTTTTCCTGATCCGTATGGTAACCAACCAGTTGCTTGCAGGCTGGCGAGGTGACACTGGTTAACAGATGGGTCGAGTGGCTGTTATTGGTCAGTGTAAAATAAAGTTCGGGTAGGCCCTGTGTCTGTGCAGCAGGCATGTGGAATGCTCCATCGGATATAGTAATATCCTTCTGGGCATCAACCTGTCCGGGAATGGCCTGTTCGGCGTGGTTATCCTCTGCATGGGCAGGGAGCAGCGTAGTAAGGCTGAGCAGGGCAAGGCTGGTCAGTATTGCTTTGCAACAAGATTTCATGGTGACTCCGTAGGCCTTTGGGCATGAGCAGTATGGACGAACCGGGTTAAAAGAAATATCTGAGTGTCACCTAGCGCTCTTTGAACAGCACAATGCCGTCTGATATGCGCCTGAGGGAAGGTTGGTACCATCATGCGTTGCCCTTTTTGCGGGAACCCGGATAGTCAGGTCAAGGACAGTCGCCCTAATGAAGAAGGGTCGGCCATACGTCGCCGTCGGGCGTGTCTGTCCTGCGGGCAGCGGTTTACAACAGTCGAGCGTGTACAACTGCGCGAGCTGGTTGTGGTCAAGCAGGATGGCCGCCGCGCACCATTTGATCGCGATAAAATTTCTCGCTCCATCCGTATAGCCTTGCGCAAGCGCCCGGTATCGGATGAACAGATGGAGCAGATTGTGACCGGAATTGTAAGGCAGTTGGAAGCATCGGGCGATACAGAAGTTGCTTCCGCCCGTATTGGGGAACTGGCCATGGACGCGCTCAAGGAAGTGGACGGTGTGGGCTACGTGCGTTTTGCCAGCGTGTATCGCGATTTTACCGAAGCACGGGATTTTTCGGAAATTCTGACGCTGATGGAAAGCAAAACCCAGCAGACTGAACAAAAAGACTAGACCTTTATGTGTAAAAACGCCACAAAACGCGGCTCTGCATCAAAGTAGAGCGGGAGAGACGGATGACAGGATTACAGGACCAACCCAAGCTTAAGGCCGCTCAACGGCCACGCACAGCCGCGCGTGTTGCCGCCGTGCAGGCGCTGTTCCAGATTGAACAGAATGGTGACCGTCCGGACTCCGTTATCGAGCAGTTTCTGGTGCATAGGTTTGGCACGACCTTAAGCGGTGAATCTTACGAAGATGGCCGTATTCCCGAGGCCGATGTGGCGCTCTTCACATCGATTGTTAAGGGGGCAATTTCTAACCGGACTGCCATTGAGCAGGATATTGTCAAAACCCTGCCATCCACATGGCCTATCGAGCGCCTGGACCCGGTATTGCGCGCGCTCTTTTTTGCAGCCATTGCAGAATCCCGTCGCGCAGAAGTGCCTGCCCCCGTGCTGATTAACGAGTATATGGATGTGGCGCATGGTTTTTTCTTTGGAGATGAACCGCGTCTTGTGAATGGCGTGCTTGATACGCTTTTCAAAAATCCGACATCGGTTGAGGATCATGATAACACCACAGGCACCCCAACCGAAGATTGATCTGCCTCAGGAGTTTGCCTTTATAAGGCAGCATTTTTCTGCCCTTGCCGGGCCCGCTGCCCTGAATCTGCGTGATGATGCTGCCGTTTTCCTCCCCCCACCGGGGAGAGAAATGGTGATGGCAGTGGATGCCATGGTAGAAAACGTGCATTTTCTACCCACCGACCCGCCCGATACAATTGGCCGCAAGCTGTTGCGGTGTAATTTATCCGACCTTGCTGCAATGGGCAGCAAGCCAGAAGGCTGGTTATTGGCCTTTGCCCGTCCTGCCCATATTACGGAAGACTGGGTGGAACAGTTTTGCCATGGCTTGGCGCAGGATCAGCACATATTCGGTTTAAGCCTGATGGGCGGGGATACAACCTCTACCTCCGGTCCCCTTGTTCTTTCGCTTACAATAGTGGGTTCGGTTCTGCCCGGTCAGGCAATCCGGCGGTCTGGCGCGCGTGCGGGGGATGGGCTGTGGGTGAGCGGTACCATAGGGGATGGTGCTCTGGGCCTGCGTGTGTTGCAGAGTGTGCCCAACATGGTGGACCCAACGGGGCATTTGGCCCAACGTTATCGCCTGCCGCAACCCCGCATCGGGCTGCCTCTCTATGGTCTCGCTTCTGCTGCGATGGATGTTTCTGATGGGTTGGTGCAGGATGCAGGGCATCTGGCGCGGGAGAGTGGCCTGCATGTGCGTATTGAGGCTCACGCTGTGCCGCTTTCAAGGGCAGCACAAGCCCTTGGTGCTGCTGTTCTGGAAACCTGTCTGACAGGCGGTGACGATTATGAAATTCTGTTTGCCGTGCCACCAGAGCGCGAGGAGCAACTGCTACATACCCCCATATTGACCACACCTCATGGGGCCGTGCCGGTCACGCGTATAGGACAGTTTGAAGCTGGAGCAGTCGGGGTATCAGTTATAAACAGTCAGGGCATACCCATGGCGCTGAAAACCAGCGGGTGGAGCCACCTGTAACCATTGGTGGCATCCATTTTTACAATTTTTCTTGGATATATTTGGGAAAATTAATCCAGAATTTTTTCAAACATACGGTGGCGTTTGTAAGGGGTGGGGGCAATGCGTTCTATCAGCTTACGCAGCCCTTCGTGTGTTTCCAGCACCCAGCCGAGTTCAATGGTTCGGTAAGGCAGTTCATGCCCGCGCTGCATCAGTTCATCAATAATCAGCACAGGCAGCATGGCGCGCAACGCAGTGCCCAGATATTTTTTGCGCACCCCCAGCAAGACAACTCGCGCTGAATGAAAATCGTGTTTGAGAATGCGAGAGCCCAGCTTGAGCCAGCCTAGAGGAGTAGGGGCCCCACCAAGGTCTTTGCTTACGTCGAACATGTTGGGCACAACCAGTGCTATGGCAGCAGGTTCTCCCTCTACTTCTGCCAGAACATATTGAGCCGGGCGCAGGATTGGTTTGAGAGCCTTGAGCAAAGACTGCACTTCGTTAGATGTGAGGGGGACATTACCCCATGTGCCATCCCAGGCATCGTTATAAATTTCACGCAGTATTTCCGCGTCTTCATCAACATGCTTCAGGCGTAGGCCACGCATGGTAATGTTGCCAAGGCGCTGGCGCAGGTTTGCGGGAATCTGATTGGCCTGTTCAGCCTGTGGCCCCGTTTCCATACGGTAGGAGAGCAGATCAACCGCTTTATGAAAACCAGCCTGTTCCAATGCAGGAGCAATAGTGGCCGGGTGCCATGGAGTGCCGATCATGGGGATTTCATTTTGCCCCTCGATCATGACCCCGGATTGCCCATTGCTGTTGAGCGTCCATGGTCCACGGATACGCTCAATCCCGCGCTTTTTGAGCCATACGGTCGCGGCATCCAGCAACAGTGGAATACATTTTGGTTCTGTGGTGTCTAGTGCACCAAAAAAGCCCGTTCTTGGGCCGGGTTGGTGGAGGACAAACGAATCTATCTGGGCAGATATGCGGCCAATGGGTTTGCCATTGCGCCATGCCAGAAAGTAACACGCAAAGCCGTGCTCAAAAAAAGGTGCCTTGCGGGGGGAGAGCATATCGCGCTCTTCCATATCCAGCGGAGGAACATATCCGGGTAAGCCATCGTAAAGCATACGCGGAAGCTTTATAAAGAGAGCAAGCTGACGTGAGCCCGAAACAGGGGAAACGGTAATCTGAGTCGGGAAAGACATTGCCCCTCCAAGGAATGGAATGTGAAAAACTTTCCGGGTGATGCCTTATTCTGCCTCGATGGGAAAGGAAAAAATGTGAGTTCTGAGGCATCTGGAGAAGCCATTTTGCGTTCTGTACTCATTACGGGGGCGACGGGCGGTATTGGTGCGGAACTTGCCCACCAATATGCAACGCCCGGTCGCACATTGATTTTGTGGGGCAGAAATCCCCAGCGTTTAACGCAACTGGCAACGGATTGCTGTGCGCGTGGTGCGGTGGTGCACACGCGACAGGTGGACCTTTGTGACGGTGCTGCGGCTCTTGCAGCCTTTGATGAGGATGATGCCGCGCACAAACCCGACTGCGTTGTGCTGGGAGCTGGCCTGTCGGACATCCAGTCTCTGGAGGACAAAACGGAAGATCCGGCTAAAGTGCTCCAGCTTGGACTGGTTAACTACGCAACTCCGGTTACGCTGGCCACGGCTGCGGCAAAAAGCATGATCAACCGCGGTGGAGGGCATATTGCGCTCATAGGTTCGGTTGCAGGTTTTTACGAAATGCCATTCTCCGCTGCTTATAGCAGTTCCAAGTCGGGGCTGGCTTTTTTTGCCAAGTCCGCGGGGCTTGCATGGCAGAGGTATGGGGTCAAACTCACTTTGATTGTCCCCGGTTTTGTTGATACACCGATGAGCCAGCGCCTGGAAGGACCACGACCTTTTTTGGTACCAGCCAAAAAAGCCGCGCGTCTTATTGTTCGCTCGATTGCGCGTGGTCAGCGGGAATATGTGTTCCCATGGCCATTCCGTGTGTTGCGGGTGGTGGAGCGTTTGTTACCGCAGAAGTTGCGTGAGTATATTTTGTTGCGACTGGCTGTGGGGCAGACCGAACGCTAGGCCTGTTCCTGTCGTAGTTTATACAAAAAAGCCCGGCAGATTTTGCCGGGCTTTTTTGTATGGATGAACCGTGCGCGGCCCAATGGTGCCACGCACAGGCTCTGGGTTGATGGAACCGCTCAATCAGAACGGTGCATCAATATCCACGACGTCGATCAGTTTGTGGTTGACGAATTCCTTGATCCCAAGACCAATCAGCTCCCGCCCAAAGCCGGAACGGGCAACACCACCAAAAGGCAGATCCGCTTTTACCATTGTAGGATGGTTAATATAAACCATGCCAGTATAGATGCGTCGGGCTACTTCCACACCGCGCTTGGTGTCCTGCGTAAAGACGGAACCACCAAGCCCGTAGGGGGAGTCATTGGCAATGCGAATGGCATCTTCCGTATCTTTGGCGCGGTAGAGCTGGGTTACCGGACCAAAAAATTCCCACAGGCGTGCTGGGTTGTTTTCCAGGTTGGTTAGCAGAACAGGCTGGAAGAAAGCACCTTTTTCGGGCACTGGAGCACCAATAACTTCTGCCTTGGCTCCCAGCTTGCAGGCTTCTTCTACCTGTGCGCGCAGATCATCCGCAGCTTTTTGCGAGGAGAGAGGGGCAAGCGTGGTAGCGGGGTCCATAGGGTCGCCTGCTTTGAGAGCTGCAACACCTTTTTTGTAGAGATCAACAAAGCGGTCATAGATGGCATCAGCCACAATCAGGCGTTTGGAGGAAACGCACACCTGACCAGCATTCCAGTGGCGGCCAAAAACTGCCCATTTAACGGCTTTTTCCAGATCTGCATCATCAAGCACAATAAACGCATCGGAACCGCCGAGTTCCATGGTTGCTTTTTTCAGCGCTTTGCCAGCAACCGATGCCACAATAGCCCCGGCACCTTCGGAACCGGTCAGGGCAACACCACACACGCGGGGGTCGTTCAGCACGGTTTCGGTATGGTGGCGGGCCAGATACAGGTTGCGGAATGCACCATCCGGCAGACCGGCTTTAACCATAAGGTCATCAAAAGCAGCAGCACACTGCGGCACGTTGGACGCATGTTTGAGAATAACCGTATTACCGGCAGAAAGCTGCGGCGCAATAATGCGGGCAATCTGGTAGTAAGGGAAGTTCCATGGTTCGATGGCGAACACAATGCCCTGTGGCTCATGCACCAACATGGCCTGACCTTCTTCGGGGTTTTTAACGGGCAGAGGCTCGGCAGCCAGCAGGCGTTCGGCATGTTCGGCGTAATATTCAAAAATTTCAGCCGAAAGAATGACCTCAGCCTTGGCTTCTCCAAAAACTTTACCCATTTCCAGCGTCAGCAGGGCTGCATAATCATCCAGATTATCACGCAGGATTTTTGCAGCAGATGCCATCACTTTGGAACGTTCTGCAAAGGGAGCATCCCGCCAGGACTGGAATGCGGCATAAGAGGCATCCAGTGCTGCCTGCACGTCCTGATCGGTTGCATCAGCAAAGGTTTTAACGACTTCACCCGTGTAGGGGTTGGTTGAGGCGTAGGCCATAATTCTGGTTTTTCCTTACCTGTTTAATTCAGTGGTATCAGGATGATCTGGAAAGGCATAGGAGTGGTAGAGCAATTCTGCTCACTTCTTGCCTAATTCTCTCGCAGCACTTCCCCCTATGGTATTTTAGGCAAGAGGATGTGTAGGCCGATTGCCTTATTCTGCCATATCTGGAATGGTGCGTGGCCTTATGGGGCGGGAGGGTGCGCATATGTCGGATAATCTGGCGGAATTACAAAATCTGGTGCTCAAACACTGTACGCGCTCCACGGTAACAACCGCTATTCCTGAACTGACGCTCTACCGAGCAGAAGCCGTAAGCGAGCCTATTCCGTTTGTTTTTGAACCACGTGTGTATGTGATTGTGCAGGGCAGCAAGCAGGTCATGCTCCGCGACCGTGTGTTCGATTATGATGCCAGCCATTACCTTGTTACCGCCGTTGATCTGCCGGTGGCAGGCTGTATTACGCAGGCTTCCCCCGAACATCCCTACCTTGCTCTTTGTCTGGCACTGGACCCTGTGCAGATTGCCGAATTGCTGCTGGTTGTGAATGAGCAGCAGGTCGACCCCAATCAGGCGTGTATTATGGGTATGGGGTTAAGCCCGCTTAATGCAGGCATTATCGACCCACTCCTGCGTTTGATGAAACTGCTGGACCAACCGGAGGATATTCCCATCCTCAAACCGCTGATTGTTCGCGAACTGCTTTACCGGCTGTTACAGGGGGATCAGGGGTGTGCTCTCCGCCAGATTGCTACAGCTGGGAGCACGCTCTCCCAGATCAATCGGGCGATTCACTGGATTTCCCAGCATTATGTGGAATCGTTCGATATCAGCCGCGCGGCCAGTGTGGCCGGTATGGGCCTCTCCACCTTCCACAGGCATTTTCGGGTGGCAACCAATATGAGCCCCCTGCAATACCGCACACAGCTCAGACTGCAGGAGGCACGTAGGCGTATGGTAAGCGAAAACGTGGATGCAGCAGAAGCGGCCTTTGCCGTGGGGTACGAAAGTCCTTCTCAGTTTAGCCGCGAGTATCGTCGGATGTTTGGTCGCCCCCCTGCAAAGGATGCGCTTTGCGTCAGGGCTGATCAGCTATCCGAGCGCAATAGTGCAAGACCCCTGTATGTGCATCAGACGCACTGCGACTAAAATCAGGGTGGGCAGGGCAGGCTGGCTGTTATGTTGGGGCGGAAACAACCCGGTGCTTCACAACTTCCCCCACAATAACCAGTGCTGGGCTGGTTATCCGGTTATCAGCGACCAATTGTGGCAGGGTGGAGAGCGTACCGCTCAACACACGCTGGTTGGGGAGTGTGCCGCGTTCTACAATGGCAGCGGGCCAGTCGGCTGGTAGTCCGTGCTCAATCAGGCGGACACAAAGCTGGTTGACGAGTGTGAGCCCCATGTAAATCACAATGGTCTGGCTTTTAAGGGCTATGGTCTCCCATGCCAGCTTCAGGGTGCCATCGGCTCTGGCATGGCCTGTAATAAACAGGCAGGCCTGTGCGCAGTCACGGTGCGTGAGTGGAATACCCGCATAGGCCGCGCATCCATTAGCGGCTGAAATGCCCGGAATAACACGGAAAGGCACACCAGCATCCACCAGTGCTTCTATTTCCTCTCCTCCGCGGCCAAAAATAAAGGGATCTCCCCCCTTAAGTCTCAACACACGCTCTCCGGCTTTTGCGCGGCGGATGAGTTCAGCATTAATTCCGCCTTGGGGCAGTGTGTGGTTGTTGGTCTGTTTGCCAACAAAAACTCTCTCGGCATCGCGGCGGACGTAGTTCAGCACATCCGGGCCAACCAGATTATCGTAAAGAACGCTATCTGCATCCTGCATAAGTCGCAGGGCGGCCAAAGTGAGCAGGTCCGGGTTGCCGGGGCCAGCACCTACGAGCCAGACTTCTCCTGTTTTTGCATGTCCTTCGCGCAGAATACGGTCGAGTTCCTGCTGAGCAGCCTGGGAATCCCCTGCCATAGCAAGAGAGCCGCCCACTCCATCCAAAAAGCGTTCCCACACCCGGCGACGTATGGCGGAATCTGGCACCTGTTTGCGTAATGCCAGACGGCTGTGCTGCATAAAGGCTGCCAGCAGGTGGAGACCTGCAGGCATGATCTCCTCTATTTTTGCCCGTAGCCTGCGGGCCAGAACGGGGGCGGCTCCTCCGGTGGAAACCGCAATCTGCACAGCACCGCGTGTGGTCATGGCGGGAGTAATAAAGCTGGAAACATCGGGTGCATCGACCGCACACACGGGTATGTTCATGCTTTGGCACAAGGCGCTGAGTGTTGCATTGAGCTGGCTGTTGCTGGTGGCCAGATAAACCATGCGGCAGCCGGGCAGGCGGACTGCCAGGTTTTCTACCGTGGCGTCCTGCCTAGTCGCCTGCGCTTTGCCAGCTCCTACAAGCCGTTCCAGTTCGGGGGAAAGAGTGGGAGATAGAATTTCCACCAGTGCACCCGTGGGCACAAGGAGCTGCACCTTGTTTGCCGCGACATTGCCGCCGCCAACCACAAGAACACGCGCCCCTTCCAAACGGAGCATGATCGGAAACCAACTGGTTCGCTCAAATGAAGCCTGCATGGTTCATGCTGCAAGCAGGGTTTTGCGTTGGATGCAAGAGGAAGCTGCATCAAACTGCATAAAAGTAGATGCCTGCCGTGCCCCACGCTACTTTGACAACTCCACTTCTTGCAGCCTAACACGAACGCAAAACAGCCTCTGTACGTTGTGTGGTGGAGGCCGACCAGACGGGAGAAACCGAAGTGTATGGCGGTTTTGCTCAACCGGAAGTCAAAGGATGGTGCCCCGGTCTTTTTGCACCCATGGAGGCGGCGGATGGCTGGCTGGTGCGTGTACGTCCGTTACTGGGGCGACTGGAAGCCGCGCAGGCTTTTTTGCTGGCGGATGTTGCGCAGGAACAGGGGAATGGACGTATTGGGCTAACCAATAGGGCCAGTTTGCAACTGCGTGGCTTTGGAGCCGATAACGCACGCCGTTTTCCCGATATTGCTGTGGCGGCGGGGCTTGGTTTGCGCGATGCAGGTATGGAGCGACGCCAGGCCATGCTGGTCTCCCCTCTGGCGGGGGATGATCCAACCTGTGCGGCTGACACCCGCGCTTGCGCAGAGTCCTTGCGTCATGCACTGGTCGGCGCGGAAGATCTGGCAGCGTTGCCGGGTAAGTTCGGTTTTGCCGTGGATGGCGGCGGCCTGTATGCCTCCGGTTTGTTGCAGGCAGATATTGTGCTGCGTGCCGTGGGTAATGGTCTGTGGTCCGTTGTGTGCGGAGGGGCGTATGGTATGCCGGTTACGCATAAGCTGGCTGTTGAGCAGGCAGTAAGGCTGGCCCGTATCTATGTTGCATCTCACCAGAATATTCGCCCCCAGCGCGATCCGGCTGTGGGGGCACGGTTGTTCCAACTGGCAGAGATTCCCTGCCAGTTGGAGACTAACGCCCCAATGCCGGTATGTGCCGGTGGTAGGCAGATAGGGGCGTTGGGGTATGGGCTATTTGCCTTGTCTATCCCTTTGGGCAGTATGACAGCGACCATGCTGCGTGATTGCGCTACAGTCGCGGCAACGCAAGGCGATGGCGTGTTGCGGTTAACGCCGTGGCGCAGCATTGTTCTGGGTGGTCTGGTGCAGATTCCGGTGGTTGCCGGGATGGTGAGCGACCCGACCTCTCCATTGCTGCGCATATGGGCGTGCAGTGGCATTCAGGCCTGTGCGCAGGCAGCGGGGGAAACAGAGGCGCTTGCCCGGAACCTGGCCCCTTTGTTGCCAGATGGCGCAAGCCTTCATGTTTCGGGCTGCCGTAAGGGGTGTGCTCACCCGGCATCTGCGGATTATACGCTGGTGGCAGGCACCCAAGGGTATGGGCTGGTGCGCAACGGATCGGCCTCAGGGCATGTGGAAAGTCTGTTCGATAATGAACAGGCTGTTTATACAGCATTTCAAACATTCAGGCAGGAAGGAGCGGTAGATGCCAGCCTATGAGTATATTCGGGATGGGGCGGCCATCTACCAGCGTTCTTTTGCAACCATCCGGGCAGAGGCAGACCTGAGCGCTTTTACACCCGAGCAGGCTACTGTGGTGGTGCGCATTATTCATGCCTGCGGCATGGTGGGGGTAGCGCAGTCCGTGTCCATGACTGACGATCTGGTGCCTCGTGCGCGGCAGGCCCTGCGGGATGGTTGCCCTATTCTGTGCGATGCGGAAATGGTCGCACGCGGTGTTACACGCACCCGTCTGCCTGCCGATAATGATGTGGTCTGCACACTGCGGGACCCACGAACCCCCCAGCAGGCGCAGGCCATTGGTAACACCCGCTCCGCCGCAGCGCTTGATTTTTGGGGCGACAGGCTGAAAGGCGCTGTTGTGGCTATTGGCAACGCCCCTACGGCTCTGTTCCATCTGTTGGAGTTGCTGGATGCGGGGGCTCCGCGGCCCGCTGCGGTGCTGGGTGTGCCTGTCGGGTTTGTTGGAGCAGCAGAATCCAAGGAGGCCCTGACTAAAAGACACGATGTGCCATGGCTGGTCGTGCATGGTCGGTTGGGAGGGAGTGCAATGGCCGCTGCCGCTCTGAACGCCCTTGCATCCGAGGTCGAATAATGGCGGGAACTCTGAGCATTGTGGGCGTAGGGCCGGGAGATCCGGAACTGATAACCCTGCGTGCAGCAAGGCTGATTGGGTCAGCTTCGGTCGTGGCATATTTCTGTCGGGAAAAACATCCCAGTCAGGCACGGACCATCGCGCAGGCCCATATTGGCCCCGATACGGAAGAGCTAAGGCTGGTTTATCCGTTTACAACCGAGGTTTCGGTGGGTGACCCCGCCTACCACCAGAACATGACGGCTTTTTATGACCAGAGTGCCCAACGTCTTGCGGCGGCTCTGGCCTCCGGTCGCAATGTCACGTTGCTGTGCGAGGGAGACCCATTCCTTTATGGTTCAGCCATGTACGTGTTTGACCGGCTGCACAAGCAGTGGAACACGCAGGTTGTGCCGGGGATTATGGCCATGAATGGCTGCTGGAGCCAGGCGCAGGCTCCCATGACCCACGGGGATGACGTGTTGTGTGTCCTCCCTGCAACCCTGCCTGAGGCAAAGCTTGCAAGCTGGCTGGAACGTGCAGATGCAGCAGTCATCATGAAGATCGGGCGCAATATGCCCCATGTGCGTCAGGCCATTAGCCAAAGTGGCCGCATGGATGATGCGTTATATGTAGAACGTGGCACACAGGGGGGGCAGGTTATTACGCCTTTGGCTGAGCGGGAAGGTGCGGCTCCTTATTTTTCCCTTGTGCTGCTGCCCGGAAGGAAGCGTGTGCGATGAGCGGTGGTTCTCTGGTTGTAGTTGGTCTTGGCCCGGGCAATCCGCAACAGCTTACACCACAAGCGTATGAGGCGTTGGCGGCAGCCACCGACCTTGTTGGTTATGCCCCCTATGTTCGCCGTGTACAGGCCGGACCGGAGGTTGTGCGCCATATTTCCGACAATCGGGAGGAAATATCCCGCGCACGGCACGCGCTGGAACTGGCCATGAGTGGGCGGCATGTTGCGGTTGTGTCTGGTGGGGATGCCGGGGTGTTCGGTATGGCCAGCGCGGTGTTCGAAGCGGTGGAAACGGGCCTGCCAGAGTGGCGTACGCTCGATATCCGGGTTGTTCCTGGCGTAAGTGCCGTGCTGGCTGCCGCAGCCCGGCTTGGTGCACCGCTTGGGGGGGATTTTTGTGTGATTTCCCTCTCGGATAACCTTAAACCATGGTCAGTTGTGCTGGAACGTTTGCGGCTGGCTGCACAGGCCGGATTTGTTATTGCCCTGTACAACCCGCGCTCCCATGCCCGCCCGTGGCAGTTGGGGGCGGCTTTCGAGCATTTGCGGCAGAGTATGCGAGGGGACGAACCCGTTGCCTTTGCCCGTGCTGTGGGCCGAGCGGACGAAACCATCCGACTGTCCACCATTGCGCAGGCCGATGCGGAGTGGGCTGATATGAGCACACTGGTGCTTATTGGTTGCCCGGCAACCCGGCTTGTGGAACGGCCAATGGGGCAGGAACCCTGGCTTTACACAGCCCGTAAGGTTGAAGAAGCAAGGTGATTCAACCATGCCAGAGCGGCAGCAGCATCTTTGGCACGTGGGGTATTATATTGGGGGGGGCGTGAGACCATGATCACAGGTATGCGTAACATGCGCGCCGCCTCCAGTTTGGCACCTGTGGCCGTTCCTCCCGAGTTTTTGGTAACCAGAACGGTTATTTTTTGTTCAAGCATCAGCTTGTGCTCATCCGCGAGGTCAAAAGGACCGCGGGCTAGCAGAACTGTTGTATCCGGTGGCAGATCCGCAGTGGCTGGCTGTTCGATTGAACGGAACAGATAATGGTGCTGGGGGGCGACCAGAAAAGGACGGGTTTCTTTGCGTCCTGTCGTCAGGAACACGGATTGGGGGGAGGTATTCCACCGGCTTGCATAAGCCAGTTCTGTGGCTGCTTCCGTAATACTTTTTACCATGAGCCATTGGTCTTGTGGTGTGGCTTGCCATTCCGGTCTTTCCAGACGCAAGAGGGGAATATCCGCTTCCTTGCAGGCCATCATCGCATGGTGGCTCATTTGTGCGGCAAAGGGGTGGGTGGCATCTATAACAGCCATTATGCCATTCTGGCGCAACCAGCGCGTCAACCCGTCTGCACCACCAAAACCGCCAATACGCGTGGTTATACTGGGCAGATGTGGTTTGCTGGTGGCACCTGCGAGGGAGAGAATGGCATGGATGGCGAGCGTATGTGCCAGCGTGGTGCACAGGCTGCTGGCTTCTGTTGTGCCACCCAGTACCAGAACCCGCAAACGCGTAGCCGGGCCTTGTGGGACTTGCGGGAATGGCGGGTGCGCAGGAAGCATGGAACAACCTTGGTGCGTAAGAAGATCAAGCGTTTTATAAGCGCAGCATTTGTCGGCGGGCAAGCGTGTGTGCGACCGCCACAAAGTGGGATGGAGAGAAGGAAGCAAGCACGTTATGCCTGACTTGCACACTATGGCCGCACCTCCATGGCTCACGCTCATTGGCGTGGGCGAAGAGGGGCTGGACGGATTGACAGGTGCTGTCCGGAGCCTGATCGCACAAGCTGATTATGTCTTTGGTGGTGCACGGCATCTGGCATTGGTGGCCCCCCTGCCACAAGGGCAGTGCACGGCATGGCCCACGCCGTTTAGTGCTGGCGTGCAACAGGTTTTGGCATTGCGCGGGCGGTCTGTTGTTGTGCTGGCTTCTGGTGATCCGTTTTTTTACGGGGTTGGTGGTGTTTTTGCCCGCAGTCTTGATGCTCATGAAATGATATGCCTGCCAGCCCCGTCTTCCGTAGCGTTGGCCTGTGCGCGATTGGGGTGGGCGCAGGAGCAATGTCAGGTTGTTTCTGTCTGTGGCAGGCCCATGGAGCGGGTTCGTCCATTTTTACAGCCACGGTCCAAGTTGCTGGTGCTTTCTGCCAATGCCCAAACACCGCATGAACTGGCACAATGGCTGGTCTTGCTCGGGTTGGGGCAGGTGCAATGCTGCGTTATGGAGGCATTAGGTGGCAGGAATGAACGGTGCCGTCATTTTATAGCACAAGATGGACCACCTGCAGATGTGGGCGCTTTAAATCTGCTGGCGTTGGAATTACCTGCCAATGTTGCTGCCCAGTGCTTGCCTCAGTGTAGCGGCCTGCCCGATAGCTGTTTTGAGCATGATGGGCAATTGACCCGGCAGGAAATCAGGGCCGTAACCCTGTCAGCCCTTGCACCGCGGGGGGGAGAGATATTGTGGGATATTGGCGGCGGTGCCGGATCTGTTTCAATCGAATGGATGCTGTCTGCCCCCGGTTGCCGTGCCATAACGATTGAGAGCGCACCAGAGCGTGTGGCGCGTATTGCCCGCAATGCTCTGGCGTTGGGTGTGCCTGATTTGCAGGTTGTACACGCCCGTGCCCCTGATGGACTGGTGGGGTTAGAGACCCCGGATGCCATTTTTGTAGGAGGGGGAGGGAGCCGCACAGGTGTGCTTGAACAGGCTTGGGCCGCACTGCGCCCCGGAGGGCGCATTGTTGTGAATGCTGTGGTGGTAGAAACCGAAATGCGTCTTGTTCAAGCCATGCAGGAATGGGGCGGGCGTATGGTACGCTTTTCCGTTGCGCGGCTGGATGGGGTTGGCAGTTTCCACGCTTTTCGGCCCGCCATGACCGTTACCCAGTGGGTGGCCGAAAAGCCTGCCAGTCAATGATAGTGGTGGGTCTGGGTTGGCAAAAAGCGGCATTAGCCAGCAATGCGCTGGAGCTTGTTGTTGGTAGTCTTGAAAAAGCTGGAGTTCCCGTTCCGGCGTATATTGCTGCGCCCGATTTTAAAAAAGAGGATATTCTGCCGCAGGCTGTGGCTGAGATGCTGGGAGCAGAAGTGTTATGGATAAATCCGCTCGCTTTGCGGCAGATGCAGGCTTGCTGCCAAACATTCTCGACCACGGTCAGCCAGCATGTAGGGGTTGCATCTGTGGCTGAGGCGTGTGCTCTTGCTGGTGCGGGGCAGGGGAGTTTTCTGCGCCTGCCACGTCAGGCATTCTGTGGCGTAACCTGTGCGGTAGCTGAAGGAGACTAAAACGTGACGGTTCATTTTATTGGCGCAGGTCCGGGGGCGGCAGACTTATTGACAATCCGGGGGCGGGACATTCTGGCTTCGTGCCCGGTTTGCCTTTACGCTGGCTCTATTGTGCCGCCAGATATGCTGCAATACTGCCCTGATGGTGCGCGGCTGGTGGATACAGCCCCTATGTCCTTGGATGAAATCGAAGCCGAATATGTGCGCGCCCATAAAACTGGGCAGGATATCGCACGTCTGCATTCCGGTGATCTGTCGATTTATAGTGCAGTGGCGGAACAGATACGCAGGCTGGAGCGGAACAACATTCCATGGACCATGACCCCCGGTGTGCCTGCCTTTGCCGCGGCCGCATCTGTGCTTGGGCGGGAGCTAACTGTACCGGGGGTGGCGCAAAGTGTTGTGCTTACGCGTATCAACGGCCGCGCTTCGGCTATGCCAGAGCACGAAAAACTGGAATCTTTTGCAGCGACCGGCGCAACATTGGCCATTCATCTCGCCGTTCACGCCCTGAACCGCATTGTGGCAACGCTAACGCCGTTTTATGGTCTGCAATGTCCTGTTGCCATTGTTGCCCGTGCCTCGTGGCCTGACCAGCTTGTGCTCCATGGCACGTTGGAAACAATTGAGGAAGAACTCGAACATAATCCCATAGAGCGCACTGCACTGGTGCTGGTAGGGCCGGCTCTTGCTGGCATAGCTGGACGGGAGAGTGCTTTGTATGATCCCGATTACCGTCGTCGCTTTAGGAGTTAAAGGGGAAGCGAAGGTGAGGAGGCCTGGCCTACTAGAATGCCAGCCCGGTCAAAAACCAGAACATCAAGCAGAATGGGAGCAGGGCTTAGGGTTTTGTAAGCCACGCTCCATGCTTTTTGGGCGATCAGGTTACCCATCGAAAAATTATGGGTCTGGGCGAGTAAAAATGCTTCTGCCACTGTGGGGCTGTTTTTAATCAAGGAAGCCAGTCCATCTGGTGCGCCATGTTGCGCTGCCAGTTGAGCCAAGGCTGACATGTCTGCCCGACTGCGGCTGGAATGCAGGTCCAGGCAGCCCTGACCCAGCTTGGTCATTTTTGCAATGCCCCCTGCTATACTCAAGCGCGAAACAGGGTGGTGCCGTACGTATTTTAACAGTCCTCCAGCAAAGTCTCCCATTTCAATCAGGGCAGTATCGGGGAGATTATAAAGTGCCTGCCCGGCTTTTTCGGATACATTACCTGTAGCGCCCAGAATGTGGGTTAATTTTTCGGCTCGCGCTACGTCCACACCACGATGGATACTTTCAATCCATGCAGAGCAGGAAAAAGGCATAACAATGCCTGTTGTGCCTAAAATGGATAACCCCCCCACAATGCCCAATCTGCCATTAAGGGTGCGTTGTGCCAGTTCTTCCCCATGATCAATACTGATTGTAACTTCCGCATCAGGTGGGGCGCCATGGTTGGCTTGGGTTAAGGCTGTGCGGATCATGGCGCGTGGGGTAGGGTTAATGGCCGGTTCTCCCGGAGGTAAAGGGAGCCCCGGTCGTGTAATGGTGCCAACGCCCGGACCGGCTTTGAAGATAATCCCTGAACCAACAGGGAGTGCTCGGACGGTACAGCGGATCATGGCACCGTGCGTAATATCCGGATCATCTCCCGCGTCTTTAACCACAGCAGCGCAAGGGGCCGTGGTGGTGCCTGTAAACTGGCAAAGGCTAAAAGCGACTTCTTTGCCAGAAGGGAGGGTAATCCATACGCTTGCTGGGGGTTCGTGCCCCTGTAGCACCATCCATGCGGCTTTTGCTGCCGCTGTGGCGCAACTGCCCGTGGTCCAGCCACGACGGAGGGGAGGAGCGTTTGGCTTCATACCCTGTCCGTGTCTCATACTCCATGGGGAGAAGGCAAATCTGAACGCAGGCAAGGTGCATTCAAAGCATCACTAAAACGTGCAGGAGGTTTTTTAGAATGAATCCAGCTTGAAATAAAGGCGAGAAATCTGGCCGGAAAGGTGTGCTCCATTGGCATGACCAGAGAAGGACATGTCTACGCCCTTGGCATTTTCCATAACAATACCGGCAGGACCGGCCCCAATGGCAACATCGCCGCCAACGGTCCAGTATGTGCCTTCAAAATCCACCAGACGGGAGAGGTTTCTAATGCAACCAGTACCCGTGACCTTGGCACTACCAAGGGCAAAGGCCCCACCTCCCTTAACCGAAATGGGATAACGCTGGCCACCATATGTGAGCGTCCCGCGCCCCCACATATACCCAATGGCTACGCCAACTTCCTGCATGGTAATCTCGATCTGTCCATCAGATGCGGTGTTGCACGCAGTCTTGGCCATAACCTGACCAGACAAGGCGGAAACCACAAGCAGGGATACAATACCGGAGCGGAAAAAGGACATAGATTAAAGCCGCCAGACGTCTGGAAAGTGGAGAAAATGACATGTCATGGAAACTGTAAAAGGGCAATGCTGAAACGTGGTGGTAAACTCCGATTTTAACACCGGCAGTGCAGCCAGCATATGAGCCAGACAATCAAGATTTTTGACGGGAAGAGCAGTCTTACTTATTAGGTGCCTCTTTGTTGCGGAATTTTGAATCAAAATGGGAGAGGAATCACGCTGATGGCAGCTGCCACGCAGTTCGGAAATACCAGGCGGCGGACATACGCCATCCTTGTTGCTCTCGTTTTGGGTATTGTCTGTGGGTTGTCCGTGCATGTTTGGGCACCGGCTTATATCAGTGCTGCGGAACAGGTTTCCACATTGCTGACCGGGCTCTTCCTCAGGTTGATTCGTATGGTGATTGCACCCTTGGTCTTCGCCACGCTGGTCAGCGGCATTGGTAAGCTTGGGGATGATACGTTGGTCCTGCGTGTGGGCGGCAAGGTCATTCTCTGGTTTCTGGCAATGTCCTTTATTTCTCTCACCATTGGTTTGCTGGCAGCAAATTTCTTGCAACCGGGAGCGGGCTTTTCCGCCCCACTTCCTGCGGACATCGCGTCTCTCAAGCATCCTTTTCAACCTATCGATTTTATTCTGCATATCGTGCCGACCAGTATACTGGATGCCATGTCGCGGAATGACATTCTTCAGATCGTGGTTTTTTCAGTGCTGTTTGGGGTGTCCCTGCCTGCAGCGGGCAAAGCAGGCAAAACCATGCTTGGATGGTCGGAAGAGCTGGCGCACATTATGTTGCGTATGACCGATATCGTTATGGTGTTGGCCCCTATCGCCGTTTTTGGGTCCATTATGGGGAGCCTTGCCCACAGCGGGCCAGAAATGATGATGCATTTCGGGCGTTTTCTGGTTCAGTTTTATGGAACCATCATGACGCTCTGGATCGTTCTGACGTTTATTGCATTCTGCGTTATTGGTCCCCGGATCAAGGAATTGATCAAGGAACTGGTGCAGCCTGTTCTGCTTGGCTTTGCTACGGCGAGTAGTGAGTCAGTCTATCCGCTTTTGTTGGAGCGGCTGGAGAATTTTGGTGTGCCATCACGCATTGCAGGTTTTGTGCTGCCATTAGGCTATAGCTTTAATCTGGATGGCTCCATCCTGTTTCAGTCCTTTGGGGCAATGTTCATTGCGCAGGCCTACGGCATTCATCTGCCATGGACCCAGCAGGCTCTTATGGTGCTGGTGATGATGTTGAGCAGTAAGGGGATAGCCGGGGTTCCGCGGGCATCGTTGGTTACGCTGGTTGCGGTGCTGCCGCAGTTTGGTCTGCCAGAGGCCGGTATCGCCCTCATTCTGGGGATTGATCATTTTCTGGATATGCTGCGTACCGCGACCAATGTGCTGGGCAATGGTTACGCTGCGGCTGTTTCCGCAAAGTGGGAGGGGGTCCTGTCAGACGGACCTACAGAGGATGTTCTTTAAACCAAGCCTCTGCCGCTCAAGCCAATAATGCGGCGAGAGCCCCTGATTTTATTATGGTGTAGGAATGTTTGTGTATGGA
>NZ_BAMZ01000006.1 GCF_000964225.1 Acetobacter syzygii
CAACCTTCAGGGGCAGGAGCAGGGGAGCGAAAGCGCTGCCAATAATACATCAGGCCCAGTACTCGCAACTGGAGCAAACCCATGAACAGTTTTGTAAAGCAAGGCTCTGGAAACATAACTTTTACTGAATGGCAACGCTGGCAGGCACGCCAGACGCAATGGGAGGACACACGCCGATGGGGTGTATCCTTTTGCGCCGTTATGGCGGTATGTGGCGGTGTGGTCTGGTGGAG
The DNA here is from genome assembly GCF_000964225.1 of Acetobacter syzygii. GTDB lineage: Bacteria > Pseudomonadota > Alphaproteobacteria > Acetobacterales > Acetobacteraceae > Acetobacter > Acetobacter syzygii. The sequence goes on from NZ_BAMZ01000006.1 coordinate 234, forward strand.
TGTGCATTTACAATCTACACCCGCCATCGCATCGGAGCCCCCCCCGGCTGCCATTGCCATAGATATGACTCCAGTGGCCGTTTCCTCCCCCACACCACCAACCGATGTGCCTCCGGGGCCGCAGCAGATGTTGTCCGTGCCAGATGAGCCTGCTCCGGTTGAGCCGCCCAAAATTTCGGCCCCTCCTTCTCCAGCACCCAGTCCACCTGTGCCGGTGCCTCAACCGGAAAAACCACATAAGCTGGCAAAAAAGCACAAACCTACACTCAACCTCCAAAAACCAGTTCCGCAAAAAACGCCCCCTGCCGAAACCACAACCGCCCCCCCCACAGCAAATGTTGCACCTGCGCCAGCACAGGCTGCATCGACATCAGGTGCATCCTCCTCCCAAGCTTCGCAAACGCCTGTAACCTGGCAGGGCGCACTGTTAGCCCAGCTTGAAAAATTTAAGCGCTACCCCGCAGATGCCATGGCTGAGCATCAGGAAGGTGCGCCAGTCATCACCTTTTCCATAGATCGGAAAGGACATGTTGTGTCCGTTGCGCTCACCCATAGCTGTGGCCACCCGGAACTTGATGCCGAGGCTGTAGCACTGCCCAAACGCGCACAGCCTTTGCCTGTACCACCGGACAGTGTGCCAGGAGACCCCATTACTCTTACGGTTCCCGTAGAGTTTTATATTCATCGGAATTAGAGGCGATTGTTTTTACGGGCAGAGCATTATTACTTTTATGTAAAAGCTCTGCCGCTTTTGTTAACGCCAGCTCAACTGGCTGGGCAGCCCTGCTATGGACTGCCCTTTAATACTCATGCTGGACTGGAATAAAACCACAACCCTGCTTCCAGTCCAAACAATTAATCAGAACTCAATTCTGGCTGTTACTTTAAAGGAACGCCCCGGCTGCGTGTAATACCGCTCGGACAGCGAGGTGGACGACTGGCCGTAAGGCAAAGATGCCGCGTTATAATAGGCTTTATCAAAAATATTGTACATGCCAGCCTGAATACGCAGCGGCTTGTAAAAAGATGGGCTGTACCAGCCATTCAGATCGAACAGAACGTAACCTGGGGTTTTCCACTGGTTCGTTAATGTTCCTGTAGATGTCAGATACTTGGCATTATCCCGCCCGGCAGCAAATGTACCCGACAGATCTGCCCCCCAACGCTGGGTTTTATAGCCAAATCCAATAATACCACGGAACGGTGCCACCGAACTGAGATGGAAGTTCATGTCCTGATCGCGACCATCCGCATATGCCAGCGATCCCCACATATGCCAGTGGTCATCAAACGCCCAGTTACCACTGGCTTCCACTCCGTAAATACGCACATGCGCCAGATTGGTATAACCGTAACACAACATATAACCGGTGCAGCCATTCATACCCATCATATCAATGAAGTTATGGTAATGGTTGTCGTAGAAAGAAATTTTGGCTCCCCGTTCCGAGTTTCCATATTTCATCCCGACTTCCCACCCACGGCTGCTTTCGGGTTTGAGGTTTGGATTACCAACAACCTGATAAACTGGTGGTGTGCTGTAGTTCAGATATTCTTCCGTTGCAGATGGTGCACGGTATGCCTCCGCGTACTGACCGTACAGAACAAGGTCTTTGGCAATACGGGCTTCTACCAAAACCTTGGGCGAAAAGTGGGAACCATGCGCTCCATGCGGTAACCCTGCATAGCCTGCGTTAGCCATATAGGAGGCGGTATTATGCGTATCACGCTGGAAGTAATCGAACCGGAATCCGGGTGTAATATGCAGCCATTCCCCCCGACCTATGCCAATGCGGTCCTGTACAATCGCCCCCATATCCGTACCATGCACTTTGGGCATATCCGAAAAATTATCGTGCGTGTAGGCATTGGACACAGCTCTCTGGCCTGTTTGCGTCTGGTACGTATCGGTCAAAAAGACTTCACCGCCGTACGTCACAACATGGTGCAGAGGACCGGTAAAGATATTGTTGGTCGCAGACCCCGTAACCCCGTAGGATTGCACAGGCAAAGTCAGATGCTGATGCACATAGGCCGTTGGCCGGGCCGGATCTTTGTTGGTTATATCGGTATCGGTTTTGATACTCTGCCAGTATGCGAGAAAATGGGCTTCGCTGAAAAGCGCTGTCGGACTCTCTGCCTGATAATCATACTGGCCGGACACGCGTGAACGCTGGTTTTCACTGCGAGTGCGGTAAACATTTGTTGCTGTTGTTTCGGATGTTCTGGTGCGTTCGTTGTAGTTTTTATCAAACCACTCCCCCGTTAACCCGACCCTGTGACCACCTTCAAAATAATGACGGATTTTACCCAGAAAACTACCCTGATCATACGTAGCAGGGTTTTTGGCAGTACGCGTGCGGCCATAACCGCCGATCTCGCCCCGGTTTCCGGTCTCGCTCCCGTTCTGGTATCCCCCTTGCAGCAGGAATACCGTATTTTTGTAACGTGCGGCAAAAGCCTGATTAAGCAATGCCGCTTCGCTCGCACCATTGTAAGTCAGCTTGGTCAGGCCACCAAAGGTTTTGCCCGGTTTAAGCAGATCTTCCGGGTCCAGTGTGCGCAGGGCAATAACCCCACCCAGCGCTCCTGTACCAAAAAAGCTGGAATCCGCACTTTTAACAACATCAATGGCGCCAAGGGAGTTAAAGTCAAAATTGCTTACCCCACCCTGTGCCGAATTAAAGGACCCGGCATAGGCACCATCGTTTGCCCACGGCATACGCACACCATCTATGGTGGTCAGAATACGGTTCTGATCCAACCCACGAATGTTAATGCTGGAATTGCCACTACTGTAGTTCACTGAGGCATCAACACGCCGTGCAAAATCTTCCAGACTATCTATCTGCCGATCACGGAATGTTTTGAGCGTTGTTGTGGTGGTAAGCACACTTGCCTTACCAACAGCACTATGATCCTTATCGGGATCGTATTTCATGGAATCCAGAATATCTGCTGTTCCACCGACCTTTACAGCCCTTAACATGACTGTAGTGGAACCAGCAGCTTTGGGCTTTTGATCCTTTTTATCTGTATTGATCTGCGTAACAGTCCCTGCCCCGGTCGGTGCGGAGGAATCCTGTGTTGCGGCAAGTGCGGGTGTTGTACAGGCATAAACCAGTGCTGTTGTTGCCAGCATTCGGTAACGCACAACCCGACAGAAAAGCGGCGGCCTTGTCATTGTGCATCCATTAATTGCAAATAGGAATCATTACCATTTTATGATGCACCTCACTCACGCACTCGACAAGCATTTATTGCGTATGATTCTCATTTGCGGTAAATGAGTCACACTTTCGTATCTTCCAAATTGCCATTAATGTCGTAGAGGCTCCTAAAATGACCAGAATGCCTGATACACTCTCCCTTTCTCTACGCCTTAAAGATGCCACCCACACAATTCATGAAGATCTGGACAGAGGCATTATGGCGCAGGGCCTGTTTTCCAGCGCAGATAAATACCGGAATTTTGTGCAGCTCCAGTATCAGTTCCACCGGGATATCAACGCGCTTTATAATCACGCCCAGCTCATAGAGATCATTCCCGATCTGAGTGCCAGAAACCGCTTTGCACAGGTCTGTCAGGACATGGAGGATCTGGGTTTTTCTTTGCCCGATGAACCGAACCCTGTAGATAACAAAGATGCCTCAACTGCCATTGGCTGGCTTTATGTTGCCGAAGGGTCCAAGCTAGGGGCTAATTTTTTAACAAAACTTGCCGAAAAACTGGGCTTTACCGAATCATTTGGTGCACGCCACCTTGCGGCCGACCCTGCAGGGCGAGGGCCATCGTGGAATGCGTTCAAAAGCGCGATTGACCATGCGGGGTTTGACCCCGCTTTAGCAGCAACGGGCGCTCGGGCTGGTTTTTTACGGGTTAAAACTTATCTGCTCGCCTCTAATGCAAAAACCAGCACACCAGCCTAATTCACCAGAAAAAATGGCCTGAAAACACTCATAATTTTCAGGCCATCTGATGCTGTATCAGGCTGTTACGTCCTGTAAGACCGTGAACCCTTCAAAAACCGGGGGGCCAGCAGTCAGCGCACGGCCCTGCCCTGCGCCAACATGCGCCTGACGGAACTGCTCGGATTGGGTCCAGCCTACAAAAGCATCGTATGAATCCCATACTGTGTGAGAGGCATAAAGCCGCCCATCCTCTTTTTCCGGCCCTTGCAGAAACTGGAAACTGACAAAACCGGGAACGGTTTTTAGCAATACCTCCCGATCCAGCCAGCGCTTCTGGAAGGCTTCCTCATTTTCAGGCGCAACCAGAAAACGATTCATTGCAATGTATTGAGACATAGGCGCTTTCTTTCCCATAATCATTATTGGTCAATCATATTATGCGGTAGAATGTAGGGTTTGCCGGTAGCCGCATGTTTGTGCACCTGCCCCTCCTCCAGCCCAAACACATGGCTGGCCAACGCATTGGTCAAAACATGCTCTGGTGGTCCCTGCGCATAAATCCGTCCTTCATGCAGTACCACAATCTGGTCCGCACAGGCTGCTGCCCAGTTCAGGTCATGAATAACAAGCACAACACCTCCGCCACGTCGGGCGTGGGCACGTGCCAGATCAAGCACCAGATGCTGCCGGGACAAATCCTGCGCAGAAATTGGCTCATCCAGCAACAAAAAGCCCGGATGTCTGTCCGTGCCATGCACGGCCGCTTCCAATTGCATCATCACCCGTGCCAGATGCGCCCTCTGGCGCTCCCCACCGGACAACCCCATAATGTCACGCTCGGAAAACGCGCCCAGTCCTACGCGCTCCAGTAGTAGCCCGGCCAGTTCCAACCGGGCGGATGCCCCCATGAGCGGTGCGGACACCTGCCCCCCCATTGCTACCAGATCGCGCAGTGTAAACCGGGCGCGGAGTGGACTATCCTGCGTTAACATAGCCCGCCCACCCGCCAGATGCGCCGGAGAAAGGGCGGTTATGGGCACATCGTTCAGACGTACAGCACCCACCTCTGCTGGCAGCAACCCGCTGGCAAGGCGGAGTAATGTACTTTTGCCCGCACCGTTTGGACCAACAATGGCCGTAACCTGCCCAGCCCCAAAAGCGTACGAGGCCGCGTGAACAATGGTTTTGCCACCAGCGCACCAGCTTACGTTATGCAAGGAAAGCTTCATGCCAGCACCTCGCGTTCATGCGCACGGGTCAGCAGCCAGACAAAAACAGGCGTACCCAGCACTGCAGTCACAATTCCCACAGGCACATCTGCTGGCATGGCAATAACCCTTGCCAGCGTATCTGCCGCAATTAACAACGCGGCACCCAGCAAAGCGCTGCCTGGCAGTACAAAGCGGTGGTCCGGCCCGGTTACCAATCTGACCAGATGGGGCACAACAACCCCTACAAATCCGATTGCCCCGACAAAGGAAACCGTAGGACCAACACTACAGGCGACCAGCAACATGGCCAGCCGCTTAATGCGTTCTACGGGGTAGCCCATTAACCGTGCGTCACTCTCCCCTAACAACAGGGCATTCAGGGGCATGGCCAAGCCTGCCGTTATCCACGCAGCCACCAGCAAAAAAGGGCATAACATGCCAATCCGTGCCCATGTTGCGCCCGCAAAACTCCCCATGGTCCAAAAAGTCAGGTCGCGTAATGCTGCATCATTGGCACGAAAAATAAGAATACCCGTTAAAGCACCTGCGAATGCACTGAGGGCCACACCTGCCAGAAGGATCATGCTGACAGAGGTCATGCCACCACGCGTTGCAAACCGGTAAAGCAACCATGCCGCGGCAAAACTCCCCAGTGTGCCTGCTACAGGCACAGACCAAGCTGTTCCGGTTATAAAGGCGTGCACGCCCCCGACCGCCACATCCAGCCCGGCACCGCCCAGCACAATCATACAGGCCGTTGCCAGCGCTGCCCCGGACGATACGCCGATTAAGCCTGGATCTGCCAAAGGGTTTCTGAACAACCCTTGCATAACAGCCCCGGCAACCGCCAGCGCTGCCCCAGTCAGTCCCGCCATGACCACGTGGGGGCCACGGATTTGGGTCAATACGACCCGTTCGGCATAAAGGCTTCCATGTGCATCGCTTTGCCATAAAGCCGTAAGATGCACCCCGGTTGCCCCAACATTAAGCGAAACAGCCGTAACAAGCAGCAATAATGGCAAAAGAGCGCACAAAAGCAGAACTCCACGCCGCTGCGCCAAGGTCATGCAGGGTGTTCCACTGCTGCCAGCATTCTGGCCAGATCAAGAGCCGCCTGAGGCGTACGCGGCCCAAACCCCAGCAGACGTTCCCCCTCCATGCTTACAAAAGCATGGTTCCGCCCCGCTGGTGTAAGCTTGAATCCGGGGTCAGCTTGAAGGGTAGAGCGGATAGGTGTTGCAGTCTGGTCCATAAGCAGAACAACATCAGGTTGCAGCGCTACCAGATTTTCCTGATCTACAATTTTATAACCCTGCATATCGCCCCCTGCATTAACCCCACCTGCAAGGCGGATCATGGCATCTGCTGCTGTTCCTTTGCCTGCGGCCATAGGGCGGTTGTTTGTCATACGCATGACAAACAACACACGCGGCATCCACGTATGTGTGGTGCGCCATGCCGCCAGTTGGCGAAACTGCTCGGCAATGTTACGGCATAATTGTTCGCCCTGTGCCTGCGCATCCATTATGTCCGCCAAAAAGCGGGTCCGCCCTTCAATCGCTTCGGGCGAAGGAGTGGCATCCACAAACACAACGGGCACACCCGATGCCACAAGCTGGTCCATAGCAGCAGGCGGACCGGCATCATTCATGGCCAGCACAAGGTCTGGCTGTAAAGACAACACACCTTCGGATGAAATAGCCCGCATATAACCAAGAGCTTTTTTCTCTTTTTGGGCCTGCTCTGGCCATGTCGAGGTCTGGTCTACTGCCAAAATCGCATTTGATCGCCCAAGCGCATACAATGTTTCGGTTATGGGGCCACCGATACTGGCTATTCTTGCTGTTCCATGGAGCGTTACGTGCCGTCCCCGGCAGTCCGTTACACTCCGGGATTCAGGGCCATTTACTGCGTTTGAGCGACTCCCCTGTGTCCACCCTGCACGTGGCAGGCTAACCGCTGCCACGCCAGAAACCAGCATGGTCCCCAAAAACCGGCGGGAGAACTGCCCCACATTCTGCTGCGGATTGTGGCTCCAGCGTGCTGCATTTTTTACTTTCATCACGCAGCCTGCTCCTGCGCTTCGACCGTACGAAGCACATCGTAACCACTGAATTCGCGCTTTTCGAGCGTTAGAACCTCTCCCTGCCCCATATCTTTATGGGCGGTATGGAACAGTTCTGACTTACGCCATGCCTCGTAAGCTGCGCGCGATGCCCAAATGGTCTGGGAGGCATAAACCACGTGGTCAGGCAGCACATCGCCACGCATAAACTGGATCATTAAAAAACCAGGAGCCGTTTTCAATAACACCTCCCGGTCCAGCCAACGGCTTTTAAATTCAGCTTCTTTTTCCGGACGGACTTTAAAACGGTTCATGGCTATAAACATTCGGCCCCTCCACACTGCACAAAGCCCCGTACCCGACGTTTTTACAAACGCGACAAAGCTCCGCACGTTAACGTGGGATAACATTTTCATAAACGCAAATGCGAATCAATATCATAATACACACAAATCCGTGCAAACAGTAAATAACGACCCATTCATCGTTATTCTGTCAGGCTTACCCCATGCACGATCAAGCAGCGCGTTGGCTTTAGCAACACTGGCGGAGGGATATTTTGATCGTAATCAATGGGTCAAACGCCCGATTTCCAAAAGCGTTTTCCAATCTTGAATTTTTATGTATCGTTTTTTTCGATCAGCAAATCCACCCGCTCCTCAAGGTCCGGTCAGTGGGCACTTGCTTATCCGGTCATGGCTCCATCCCGTTCCATATCGGGTCAGATAACATCCGCATCATCAATACTCTCCCCACAGCCATTCCCGCAAAAAATATGGCCGCGTAAATCAATAAATTCGATACCTTCAATCCACTGACTGATATTTTCGACACACCCCTAAAATCCTCTACAATGATCGTAAATGACACCTTAATACCAAAACATAACAATTTTACCGAGAAAATGTCTTACCTGCACTCTCCACCAATCTACGTAGTTCTTTGGTTACACTGAGGCTCATAGCTGCTGCCCCCCTCTCAAAAGCGACTGGGGCTGCGTCACATGCAGGGAAATAAATAGCGGGAACGATTGAACTGCCGCTCGACCAGCTCGAGGCATCTAACAGACTCTCAGCCGCCGTTTTGACGCAACGTACGCCTGAAGCGGTTCGTGCGGCTTCCATTGAAGGCAAGACATTATAAAATATAGTTATTTTATTAAATTGGCGGAAGGGGTGGGATTCGAACCCACGGTACGCTCTCACGCACGCCGGTTTTCAAGACCGGTGCCTTAAACCGCTCGGCCACCCTTCCTTACCTGCGGATTGGATGCCTTATAAACAGGATGCAGTGGTTCTGTCTAGCGGCGTAAGGCAGGAGAGTTCTGCCCTCTGCGCTTGCCCTTCCCGCCGTGGAACTGTAGAAGCCACAGACAGAATAGCCATTCCTCTCAGGAACGAAGTATGAAACAGCAGGCAAACCTGATCCGTGCCGGTCAGGTCATTGAGCATGACGGTCGTCGCTGGACGGTGTTGAAACAGCAGATCATTACCCCCGGTAAGGGGGGTGCATTCATTCAGGTTGAAATGCGCGATCTTAAGACCGGTAACAAAACCAATGAACGCTGGCGCACGGCCGATACGGTTGAACGCCTGATGACGGAAGACCGTGAATATCTGTATTCCTATACAGATGGTGAGCTACTGGTTCTGATGGACCCCGAAACCTTTGAACAACTTTCGGTTCCTACCGATCTGCTGGGTGATCAGGCTCCCTTTATTCAGGATAACATGACCATCAACCTGCATCTGGTTGAAGGGGACCCGGTTGGCATTGACCTGCCTCCGCATGTGACACTGGAAGTGGTGGAAGCTGACCCGGTTGTAAAAGGCCAGACGGCCAGCTCCTCCTACAAACCCGCAATGCTGTCCAATGGTGTTAAAACCATGGTGCCACCGTTTATTGAAGCGGGTGAACGGATTGTGGTCCGTACGGAAGACGGTTCTTACGTTGAACGCGCCAAGGACTGATTTTTTTCAGGTTTTTCCTCCAGAGCAGGACTTAAATTACAGTGGCCATGCGTCTCTCCCCCGTCATGATGGTGATGCAAACCGCAGCCCAGAAGGCGGCCAAGCGTCTCCTGCGCGATTTTAACGAAGTCGAGCAGCTTCAGGTAAGCATCAAGGGGCCGGGTGACTTTGTTTCCCAGGCGGACCTTCGTGCAGAACAGACCCTGCGCGAAGAGCTGGAAAAAGCCCGCCCGGGCTATGCCTTCCTTATGGAAGAATCCGGCGAATCAGGCAGCGATAACTGGACATGGCGCTGGATTGTGGACCCGCTGGACGGTACATCCAACTTCCTGCACGGTATTCCGCACTGGGCCATTTCCATTGGTCTCCAGCGCCGCTTGCCCGATGGCAAGATCGAACTGGCAGCAGCCCTGATCTACAACCCCGCAGCGGGGGAAATGTTCTGGGCGGAAAAAGGAAGCGGAGCTTACCTTAACGAACGGCGTATTCGTGTTTCTGCCCGCCGGGACATGCACGAATCCCTGTTTGCAACGGGCATTCCCTTTGCCAAGGTTCCGGCCCGTCAGCGCCTGCCATTTGCACGGGTTCTGGGCAACCTTATGCCCCGCGTTGCTGGTGTGCGCCGCTTTGGTGCGGCTGCACTGGACCTGGCGTGGGTCGCAGCCGGACGTTACGAAGGGTACTGGGAGTTCGGCATTAAACCATGGGACTGCGCTGCTGGCATTCTGATCGTGCGGGAAGCGGGTGGGCAGGTCACAGACCCCGATGGCCGCGATCTGGACGACATGCCTGATGATGTCATGATTGTTGCAGGCAATGGCCATATGCACGGCAAACTGCTGGAAATTGTTGCGGACAGCCTGAAAAACGCTGAATAATACGCGGCAAACGCTCGTTCAACATTATTGGAGAGAGACTTAATTCTCTCCAACACTTCTGGCCTGACTGGTTGCACCAACCAGTCAGGCACTCCCAAAAAATCTCATATAATCTGCCGTCGTCCCGTTACCGGGGGCTGTTTATTTTTATCAGACCATGTTCTGACTGCGGGCCGAATAATGCCTGCGCGCTTGCGGCTTTTCTACCTGACTTCTGCCCAAAAGTTTATCAAGGTTACGGCTCTGCTCTGGTCTTTGCAGCAAGAATAGCTCATGTAAAGTAAACCCATGCAGCCATCCTTTCCTTCCGCGCACGATGCACCGGCTCTTGTCTCTTTTCAGGGGCGGTTTTCGCTTTTGACCGAAGACGGGGAACTGCTGACCTTAACCGCAAATGAGGTGCGCGAGCGGCTACATTCCATGCCATGCCCGCTGGTTATTCATGCACCTGCGCTTGCACGCAAACTCGATCTTCCCCCTACAGGCCAGCCTGCACCATGGCTGGATCTGCTGGAACTTTTTACATTCATTTACCCTGCGCGCCCTGTAACCCCTACCCCGCGGGGATTAGCGCTTGCCCTTGGGCTGGATCAGCAAAACATTGGCACGGCAGAAGCTGACCTGTTACCCGAGCTGCTATCCATTCTGCTGGCAGATCTGGCACGGCAGGCCAGGTCCGGACAAATTGAACTGTTGTCCGCCCTGACCGTACGGCTTGGGCAGGCTGGCTGGTTATGGACTGGCACGGTAGCGGAAACCATTGACCTACCTGCCAGACTGACCAATCAGGGCAAACTGCCAGATGAGGTCACACAATCAGCCGATGCCCTGCGGGTATGGCGGCACCTTCCCAAATGGGAGGACAGCGCACAGCGCCCTCCCCCTGCCTCCCACCCCATTAGTCCGGCGGAAGCACGGGAGCGCCTGAGCAAAATTCTGGGTAACAATGCGGAGATCAGGTCCGGGCAGGCCGATTTTGCCAGCGTTTCCACCGAGGCTTTTGCCCCCCGCACCGTGCGGGGCGATCCATCCATTGTTCTGGCCGAAGCCGGAACAGGTACAGGCAAAACCCTGGGTTACATAGCCCCCGCCAGCCTATGGGCGGAACGTAATGATGGCGCGGTCTGGATCAGCACATACACGCGCCATCTGCAACGCCAGATCGAGCAGGAAACAAAACGACTTTACCCCGACCCCGCAACGCATCGCCAGCAGGTCGTACTGCGCAAAGGGCGGGAAAATTACCTTTGCCTGCTGAACATGGAAGAAGCCGTTAATACCGCGACCTCGCGCCCAGCCGGTATTACCATTGCCCTGTGCATGTTGGCACGCTGGGCCATGGCAACAGCAGATGGAGACCTGTTTGGAGGAGACCTCCCCGGCTGGTTTGGCGACCTGTTTGGCCACGGCAACCTTGCTGGTGTTGCCGACCGGCGGGGGGAATGTATCCACGGTGCCTGCGCCCATTACCAACGCTGCTTTGTAGAACATTCCATCCGCCGTGCGCACGATGCCGCACTGGTCATTGCCAACCACGCACTGGTCATGACACAGGCAGCCTATGCACAGGCAGGCATGAGCGATAATGATGAAGCCAGCACGGAAAGCACCATTCCCTCACGCTATGTGTTTGACGAAGGTCACCATCTGGCCGATGCGGCCGACAGTGCTTTTTCCGCCGAACTATCGGGGCTGGAAACCGCAGAGCTGCGCCGCTGGCTATTAGGCGCTGAAGGCCGGCGTTCACGCGCAAGGGGGCTTAAACGCAGGCTGGATGATCTTGTTGTCGGGCATCCCAAGCTGGAAAACCCGCTCGATGCGGCCCTGCTGGCAGCAACAGCGCTCCCAGCACCGGGCTGGTCCACCCGCCTGCCGCCCCAGAACACAGCGGAACCTCCACCCCCTGAGCCCATGGACCTGAGCAGTCTGTTCCCACCCGAGCCCCCGGCCGAACAGCCTGTTATGGAAAATCCGACAGAGGCTTTTTTGCGTCTGCTGCGCCAGCAGGTCATGGCCCGCTCGACCGAAGGAGGCAAACAGTCCATTTATGGTGCCATGGAATGCGACCTGCACCCCCTTGTGCCCGACATGGCCGAAGCAGGCCAGCAACTGGCCCGCGCCCTAAGCCGGATTGTAGAGCCTCTGCGCACCCTTACCCAGCGCCTGCAAGCCCGCCTGGAAGATGATGCAGACACGCTGGACACCACCACCCGTGGCCGTATAGAGGCCATGACACGTGCATTACGCCGCCGCGCCATTTCTCGGCTGGATGCGTGGATTTCCATGCTTGCGGCTCTGGACCAGCCCCCGGAACCGGGGAGCACACCCGCTCATGTGCACTTTATCCGCCTTGAACGCCGCGAAAAACAGCGCATGAACGAACAGGACGTAGGGCTTTACCGCCACTGGCTGGACCCTACCATTCCCTTTGCCGGTATTATGGCTGTGCCCGCGCAGGGTATGCTTATGACGTCCGCCACATTGCGTGACCAGCAAAGCGGGCAAAATGACAGTGAGGACGCGGAGGTCGCGTGGGAAGCCGCAGAGGCCCGGACAGGGGCCAACCATTTTCCCTCCCCCGCCCTGCGTGCCAGTCTGGCCAGCCCATTTGATTACGCCCGGCAGACCCGTGCCTTTATTGTAACGGATGTGGATAATAGCAGCCTTGTCGATCTGTCTGCTGCGTTCCGCACATTATTCCAGTCTTCTGGCGGAGGGGGGCTTGGTCTGTTTACCGCCATATCCCGCCTGCGGGGGGTGTACGAACGCATAGGCCCAACACTGGAGCAGGAAGGTCTGCCCCTTTATGCCCAGCATGTCGATGCTATGGACAATACGACTCTGGTGGATATTTTCAGAACTGAGGAACACGCCTGCCTGCTTGGTACGGACGCCATGCGGGATGGGGTGGATGTTCCGGGTAATGCCCTGCGGCTGGTGGTGTTTGAGCGGGTTCCATGGCCCCGGCCCGATATTCTGCACCGCGAGCGGCGTATTCACCTTTCTGGCGGAGACCCGAAAGGCTTTGATGACCGCATAGCCAGACTGCGCCTAAGGCAGGCCTTTGGGCGGTTGATCCGCCGTCAGTCAGATCGGGGCGTGTTTGTGCTTCTGGACAGGCGCACACCCACGCGGCTTTTAAGCGCTTTTCCTGATGGTGTGGCCATAGAGCGGTGCGGGCTTGCCCAAACGGCACGCCAGATCACCGCTTTTCTGGCGGAGCAGGCCGGACAAAGCTGACCGGCCCGACCCCATACCGCCTTTAGAGCGGCTTAAGGTTGGTGGCTGCCTGCTTACCGCGTTCCTCCACCATGTCGTAGGACAGTTTCTGCCCATCATTCAACGCGCGCAGACCGGCTGCCTGTACAGCGGTAATATGCACAAACACGTCTTTCCCTCCATCATCGGGGGCAATAAAACCAAACCCTTTGGTGGCGTTGAACCATTTAACGGTACCTGTCGACATGAGCGAAGTCATCCTTATTCGGCCAATTACTCCTCTCGCACACGACGTGCCACGAGGAGATAAGGGTATTCTCCCCCATGACCGGGGCCGCTTGTCAATCACAATTCAAGTTGGCCCGCATTTACACCATCACACGGACCTTACGGATTGAGTGTACTTTTAAGGAAAGCAATGCTGCGTTCCTGTGCCTCTTCAAAGGCTTTTGCATTGTAGGATGCCCGCTCCTGGCAGCCAAAACCGTGCCCTGCATCATCGTACACATACAGTTCAATTTCAGGATGTGCGGCGCGAATGGCGGCAATGTCGGTATGGGGAATACTGGTATCACGCTCACCAAAATGTAATTGCACGGGGCAATGCGGAGTCTCGGTGCAATGCGCTGCAATGCCGCCCCCGTACCAGCTCACAGCTGCGGCAAAGTCATGCGTTCGACATGCTGCATTCCATGCCAGCGTACCCCCCCAGCAATAGCCGATCACCCCGACCTTGCGCGCATTGAGCGCGCGGGCTGCCGCCTGCACATCCAGAAGGGTCTGGGCCAGAGGAATCCGGGCACGCAGAGCCAGCCCCTTTTGCACACCCTCCGTGGAATAGGCCAGTTCAACCCCACGCTCTGCCCGGTCAAACAGAGCAGGCGCAATGGCATGAAAGCCCGCCTGGGCAAAACGCTCGCATACGGTGCGGATATGGTGATTAACCCCAAAAATTTCCGGCAGCACCACAAGAGCGTATGGGGCCGCACCCCGCTCCGTTTCCCACGCAGAAAAATGATGGCCATCAGCGGCCTGTAATGTTCGGATCTGTCCCATGCGCCCTCTCATTGTCTGCCGTGACATTAAAACAAAAAGAAACTTTTCCCCATTCCTTGACTCACCTGTAGGGCGAACTTACCTTCTGCTCTGGCACTCCCGATGGTGGAGTGCTAACGCAACGCGGCGTTCTGTTACGCGCGGTTCAAACGGGTGGCGCTGCTTTCTGACAAAGGGCGTCATCACAGCAAATGAATGTGGAGTGATCCATAATGACGAAGTTTCGTCCCTTACACGACCGGGTCGTTGTACGTCGCCTTGAAGGCGAACTGAAAACTGCCGGTGGCATTATTATCCCTGACACGGCCAAGGAAAAGCCGATGGAAGGCGAAGTGGTTGCTGTTGGTGCAGGTGCACGCAATGAGCAGGGTCAGGTTGTGGCGCTTGATGTCAAGGCTGGCGACCGCGTTCTGTTCGGCAAGTGGTCCGGCACGGAAGTGAAGATCGACGGCGAAGAGCTGCTGATCATGAAGGAAAGCGACATTCTGGGCATTGTTGCTGCCTGATCCGCTCTGATCCGACCGTAATTTTACTAAAGATCTTCACAGGAGAAATTCAATGGCTGCCAAAGACGTAAAGTTTGGTGCAGACGCACGCCAGCGTATGCTGCGCGGTGTGGACATTCTGGCTGATGCCGTAAAGGTAACGCTGGGCCCCAAAGGCCGTAACGTTGTTCTGGACAAGAGCTTCGGCGCACCCCGCATCACCAAGGACGGCGTTTCCGTCGCCAAGGAAATCGAACTGGCTGACAAGTTCGAAAACATGGGCGCACAGATGCTGCGCGAAGTGGCCTCCAAGACCAACGATGTGGCTGGTGATGGCACCACGACCGCAACAGTGCTGGCTCAGGCCATTGTGCGCGAAGGTCTGAAAGCTGTTGCCGCTGGCATGAACCCGATGGACCTCAAGCGCGGTGTGGACAAAGCTGTTGCCGTGGTCGTTGAGGAACTCAAGAAGAACGCCAAAAAGGTTACAACCCCTGCGGAAACCGCTCAGGTTGGCACCATCTCCGCCAATGGCGAGAGCGAAATTGGCAAGATGATCTCCGAAGCCATGCAGAAAGTTGGCTCCGAAGGCGTTATTACCGTTGAAGAAGCCAAGCACTTCCAGACCGAACTGGACGTGGTTGAAGGTATGCAGTTCGACCGCGGCTACATCTCTCCGTACTTCGTAACGAACCCGGAAAAGATGACCGCCGATCTGGAAAACCCCTACATCCTGATCCATGAAAAGAAGCTGTCTTCTCTTCAGCCGATCCTGCCTCTGCTGGAATCCGTTGTTCAGTCCGGTCGTCCGCTGCTGATCATTGCGGAAGACGTTGATGGCGAAGCTCTGGCAACCTTGGTTGTCAACAAGCTGCGTGGCGGTCTGAAGATTGCTGCCGTAAAGGCTCCGGGCTTTGGCGATCGCCGCAAGGCCATGCTGGAAGACATTGCTATCCTTACGGGTGGTCAGGTCATCAGCGAAGACCTCGGCATCAAGCTGGAAACGGTTACGCTGAACATGCTTGGCACCGCCAAGAAAGTGCACATCGACAAAGAGAACACCACCATTGTTGATGGCGCTGGCAACGGCGACGACATTAAAGGTCGCGTCAAGCAGATCCGTGCACAGATCGAAGAAACCTCTTCCGACTACGACCGTGAAAAACTGCAGGAACGTCTGGCCAAGCTGGCTGGCGGTGTTGCCGTTATCCGCGTTGGTGGTTCCACGGAAGTGGAAGTCAAGGAACGCAAGGACCGCGTGGACGACGCCCTGCACGCAACCCGCGCCGCAGTGGAAGAAGGCATTGTTCCCGGTGGTGGCACGGCTCTGGCCCGCGCAACCAAGGCTCTGGCCAACCTGCACTACCACAACGACGACCAGCGCGTTGGTGGCAACATCATCCTGAGCGCGCTGCAGGCTCCTCTGCGCCAGATCGCCCTGAATGCGGGTGAAGATGGTGCGGTTGTCGCCAACAAGGTGCTGGAAAACACCGACTACAACTTCGGGTTTGACGCACAGGCTGGCGAATACAAGAACCTGGTTGAAGCCGGTATTATTGACCCAGCCAAGGTTGTCCGTACCGCTCTGCAGGATGCAGCTTCTGTTGCTGGCCTGCTGATCACCACGGAAGCCATGGTTGCTGAACGCCCCGAAAAGAAGGCTGCCCCTGCTGGCGGTCCTGACATGGGCGGCATGGGCGGCATGGACTTCTAAGTCACCCAACCCGGATTTTGAATGTTTGGGGGATGGCCTGATCAGCCTCCTCCAGCACTCAAAAATACGCATAAGGGCGTGCAAACCTACGGGGGTGCACGCCCTTTTTGTATGGAGCCTATCTTGCGGGTTTATCTGCGTGCTGTGTTTTTTATAGCTTTTTGCTGCAACAGATCAGATTGTGAGAGAATTCGGCAGCTATTCCGGATTGCCTCTTCAGTCATTCCGGCATAGATACGATAAGATTAGGCCCATCGCTCCTTCACGAATCTGGCGAGCGTCAATGGCTGCGTATTTTAAGGAGAACGCATCATCATGTCAGCGCGACCCTTCCAAGCTGTCAATCCAGCGAGAGGTCCAGCCATTCGCAAAACCACGGCTTTTCTGACGGCCTGCCTTACCGCAGCTCTTGGCTGCTCTCAGGCTTTTGCTGCGGATGCTCCCCCTCCGATCGATACGGGGGACACGGCATGGATGCTTACCAGCACAGCCCTTGTGCTGATGATGACCATACCCGGTCTGGCCCTGTTTTATGCTGGCATGGTGCGTAAGAAAAACGTACTGGCAACGCTCATGCAGTCCTTTGCCCTGTGCTGCATTATGTCCATTGTCTGGATGGTTGCGGGGTATTCCCTTGCCTTTACTACCGGCACCCCCTGGATTGGTGGCTTCTCCCGCCTGTTCCTCAACGGTATTGGTGCGCATATCCATAATGGTACGGATGTGGGCTTTACGCTGGGTGCGGATAGCCCCAACGCAACCACAATGACCATCCCCGAGAGCATCTTTATGATGTTCCAGATGACATTTGCCATTATTACCCCCGCCCTGATCTCCGGCGCTTATGCGGAACGTATGAAGTTCAGCGCCATGTGTGCGTTCTCCATTATCTGGTCTCTGGTCGTTTATGCGCCCATCGCCCATTGGGTCTGGAGCCCTATCGGCTGGCTGGCCGGTCTGGGTACGGCAGACTTTGCCGGTGGCACGGTTGTGCACATTAACGCTGGTGTGGCGGGGCTGGTCTGCGCTCTGGTGCTGGGCCGCCGCAAAGGTTACGGGCAGGACGACCTCTCCCCTTTCAACCTGACTTACGCCGTTATTGGGGCAGCACTGCTATGGGTTGGCTGGTTTGGCTTTAATGCAGGCTCCGCCGTTGGTGCCAATGGCCGTGCAGGAATGGCCATGGCTGCAACCCAGATTGCGGCTGCTGGTGCGGGTGTTTCCTGGATGCTGGTTGAGTGGCTGCGTTCTGGCAAGCCGACGGTCCTTGGTGTGATCTCTGGCGCGGTCGGTGGTCTGGTTGCCATTACGCCAGCGGCAGGCTTTGTTCTGCCGGGAAGTGCTCTGATTATCGGGCTGATTACCGGCGTTGTCTGCTACTGGGGCGCAACCTCCCTCAAACATATGATGGGGTATGATGACAGCCTGGACGCCTTTGGCGTGCACGGCACTGGCGGCATTGTTGGTGCATTGCTGACCGGTCTGTTTGCCTATGGTCCGCTTTCCGCAACAGATGCCAACCCCACGGGTATTGTTGGCTCCGTGCACCAGTTGATTGTGCAGTGCGAAGCTGTGATCGTCACCATTGTATGGTGTGCTGTTGCCTCCTTCATTATCCTCAAGGCAGTCGATCTGGTGATCGGACTACGCGTGACCCCTGATCAGGAACTGGAAGGGCTGGATATGTCCTTGCATGGTGAGCGGATTAATAACTGATCCATAACCTCTACCTGAACAGCAAAAGCCTCCGTGCCATCAACACGGGGGCTTTTTTTTATGGATGGAGTACACACCTTGCCCTGCAAACCATGCTATGCCCCATCCATGGCAATTCCGATCCTCCCTGCCCTGTCCCTGCCTGAATCCGAACTTGAGGTCAGTTACATTCTGGCATCCGGCCCTGGAGGGCAGAATGTCAACAAAGTTGCTACGGCAGCGCAGTTGCGGTTTGATGCCGCACGTTCGCCCTCACTCCCCGAACGGATACGCACGCGGGTGCTGGAACTGGCAGGCACCAGAGCCACGCGGGATGGTGTTATTGTCATTACAGCACGCCGTTTTCGTACACAGATCCGTAACAGGGAAGATGCGATTGAGCGCCTTGTGGCTCTTATTCGCGAAGCCGCCCATCGCCCTGCATTTCGGGTAGCTACACGCCCCGGCAGGGCAGCACGCCAGCGCAGGCTGGATGGTAAAGCCCACCGCGCCAGCATCAAACGCGGTCGCTCCGGTCGCTTTGAGGACTAAAGCGGCTCCCTCGCTGCGGATCAGGGGGAATATGCGCGTCCTTTGCCTTTAATTTTGCACCCCGGGCAAAAAGCCATCATGCTTTCATTCCTTGCGCATGATTTTTCGTGATACTGATACAAACAGGCAGCATGGGGCTGCCGCTCAATTGTCCTCTTTGCATGAGGTTATTCATGACTGTTGTTGCCCGCACCGGACTGGCTGCCCTGCTGCTTGGCTGTGCTACAGCTCTTTCCTTTCCCAGCGCCCACGCCATGACGGTGAAGGAGTGCCACGAAAAATTTAAGGAAGCCAAAACTGCCAACACGCTTAAAGGCCAGTCCTTTAAGGAATTCAAAACCAGCACATGCGATGCAGCACCGGCGGAAGGGGCTGCAACGGCTCCAGCAGCCAAAACTCCTGCACCGGAAGCCCCAGCCAGCACGGAAGCTGCCAAACCTGCCAAGGCCGCAGCAGCACCTGTTGCAGATGCCTCCAACGCCACCCTGCCAACGGCTGTTGCAGCACAGTATGCCAAGCTCAGCCCCGGCAAGGCACGCATGAAAACCTGCCTTGACCAGTACAACAGCAACAAAGCCAGTAATGCCAATGGCGGGCTGAAGTGGATTCAAAAAGGCGGTGGTTACTATAGCGTTTGCAACAAACGCCTGAAGGGCGAATAAGCCTTTCCCGGCACTTGGGGGCACCCTCCCAAGTGCCGTTTTTATTTACCCCGCCCCGTTGCGGGCATGACATAAAGCGTGTGCGTACGGTACGAAATCCACACCCTATGTGCTGCAAACCAGTCCGACCCCAGCAGCATGTCCACCGTATCCTGCACGGGGGCGACGGTCAGCACGGGGGATTTTTCCTGCTCCTGACCAATCTGCATCACACCAAATCTGTGCCAGTGGTACGTCTGCTGGTGACCATCCACCCCGCTTGTAAGTCCGCCGGGGTCGGTAGCCAGGGTGGACTGGCTGACCCCAATGCGTTCGGCCGCACGGGTGGAAACAATGCAGGAGCGGGCTCCGCTATCCACCAGAGCCTGCAAGGTGTGGCCATCCAGTTCCACACGGGCGATGACCCGCCTGCCTGCATTCTGCAACGGTACGGCCCGGTAAATATAATGCCACCCCTGCGGGCCTGAACACTCTGCCGATCCAGCCGACCAGAAAGTGAGCGCACCGTGCGCCACATCAAATTCCACATCATAGCGGGAGAGCAGATCCCCCCCCACCAGCCCTTCCACGGCAGGTTCTGTCCTTGGCACGGCAGGCAGGGCATCAACGGGCATGGAAACCGGACCAAACTCCAGCTTTGCCATTGTCAGGGAATGCACCACGGCATTGGGTACAATGCGGCCAACACCACCGGTCCCATGCACAATGGTATGCATGGTACTGTCCAGCTGTGTGCCAAACAGGGCCGCTGCCTCGGGCGAGAGCAGGCTCCCCTCCGACCCGGTATCCACAATCATCCGCGCAACGTGCCCGTTAAGGCTGACAGGTACATTCAAAAAACCCTGATCATTATACAGGGCTACCCGTGCCACCAGATGGTGGCAGGACTGGGCATTGCCTTTGTGGGGCTGCAAAGCCATGGCAGCCATAACGGCAACACACATGAGCCAGCCTGTTAGCCCCCTTTGCACGCACTGCAAAAAATTCATGCCAGTTCCCGTGCAAAACGATCCGTAGCATTGAGCAGGGCTGTCAGAATTCCCGGTTCAAACAGGGCGTGACCTGCGGCATCAATTAACTGAAAATCCGCCTCGGGCCATGCTTTATGCAGGTCCCATGCCGTGCGCACGGGTGTTGCCATATCGTAACGCCCCTGCACGATCACGGCTGGAATGTGGCGAATACGATCGACCTGAGCAATCAGTTGCCCTTCCTCCAGCCAACCACCATGCACAAAATAATGGTTTTCAATGCGAGAAAAAGCCAAGGCGTAATCCGCCTCGTCATGCTGATGTTCCATTTCCGGGCAGGGGAGCAGGGTTAACGTGCGCCCTTCCCACAGGCTCCATGCCCGAGCGGCCTCCAGCCGTTCCTCCTGATTTTCAGAGATCAGGCGTTTACGGTATGCCCCCATCATATCTCCCCGTTCCGATGCGGGAATGGGGGCCACAAAGTCCTCCCATTTATCGGGGAACAACCAGGATGCACCGTCCTGATAGTACCAGAGCAGTTCTGCCTTACGCAGGGTAAATATGCCCCGCAACATCAGCGCACTCACACGTTCGGGGTGGGCCTGCGCGTAAGCCAGCGCAAGGGTAGACCCCCATGAACCACCGAACACGGCCCATTTATCCACCCCACACAGGTTGCGCAGGCGCTCTATATCCGCCACCAGATGCCACGTTGTATTGGCTTCGAGCGAAGCATGGGGGCGAGAACGGCCACACCCGCGCTGGTCAAACAACACAATACGGTAACGTGCTGGGTCAAAGAGCTGGCGCTGCGCTGCAGAACAGCCGCCCCCCGGCCCGCCATGCAAAAACACAACGGGAATACCGTTAGGGTTACCGCACTGTTCCCAGTAAACCTGATGCCCTTCCCCCGTATCCATATACCCCTGTGCATAGGGTTCTATTTCTGGCCATGGGGTGCGGTGTGCGTTGGTGATCATAACCCTCAACCTTCTTTTTTATGCGCATTACGTTCCATTTGCGCACGCGGATGCGCACGCGTCCAGACATCGAGTAACCGCGCCTCGTCCGCCAGTGTGTAACGTTGCGTTGTGGACAGGCTGGCATGGCCCAGCAGCTCCTGAATAACCCGCAAATCCGCCCCGCCTTCCATAAGATGCGTTGCAAAGGAATGGCGGAGGGCATGGGGGGTCACATGGTCTGGCAATCCATTGCCTATCCGCCACTCCCGCATGGCTTTTTGGGCAATGGCGGGTTGCAGGCGCCCCCCCCTTACCCCCACAAAAAGCGGGCTATCGGGTGCTGGAGCCGGGTGCCGCCTGCGCCATGCTTCCAGCGCTGCACGCACAACGGGCAGAACGGGCACCAGCCGCTCCTTGCTGCCTTTGCCACGAATGCGCAGAACACCATCCGCGCTCATGCTGTGCAGGTCTGCCATATTCAGGTTCAGCGCTTCGGAAATCCGTAACCCGCAACCATACAGCAGCAAAAAAAGGGTCGCATTGCGCTGCTCTTCCATGGGGGTATGGGCCATGCTGGCAATATCTTCCGGGGCAGCCAATGCATCTTCCCTCCCCAGGGGGCGGGGGAGTGTTTTTTTGGTACGGGGCAGCCGGAGTAAAGAGATAGCCGGATTCTCCACCCCTTCCCTGCGCGCCAGATATTTAAAAAACGACCGCAAGGCGGACACACGGCGCGCGCGGGTCCGTGCAGCCTGATCGGGCGAGGTTTTACGCGCAAGCGGCCTGCTGGCCTGCTGCTGGGCCTGAACCTGCTCATGCGCAAGCCATGCCCTGAAGTCACGCAGGGTAAGGCTACCCAACCCCTGCATGTTGGGCAGCCCCCCCATATGCAGGGTCATGAATGCCAAAAACCGGGCCAGATCCCCCCTATAGGCATCGATGGTTCGCAACGATGCCCGCTTTTCCACCGCCATCCATGCCAGAAATTTCTGTACCGCGTCCTCAGCCGTCATGCTCATAGTGCTCCCTGCCCTTCCAATACTCTACGTTTGAACAAAACGCCCGGCAAACACCCCCTGTTCTTTGCACGCCTGCACGCTTAAACAGAAAAACATGGCCCAAGCACATCCTTCTCTTTTTACACATGGTTCCGGCGCTGACCCGGCCCCTGTTGGAAGCCAGCGTGTGCCTGTGCTGCTGCCCATGCCATTTGCAGGGCCGTTCGACTACAAAGCACCTGCCTCCATGGCGCTCCAACCGGGCGATATTGTGAGTGTGCCGTTAGGCAACCGGCGCGAAACAGGAGTGGTCTGGGACACACACAACACCCTGCCCCCCGATCTGGCCCGCCCTCCTTCCGGTAAAACCGTGGCGGACAACCGCCTGCGCTCCGTGGCCGAACGGCTGGAACTTCCACCATTAAATGCAGAATTACGCCAGTTTGTGGACTGGGTGGCCGCCTATACCCTATCCCCCCCCGGCATGGTGCTTGCCATGACCTTGCGCCTGCACATGAAAGGCTCCACACCCACACCAGCAACCGGATGGATAGTACAGCCCCCCCCCGCAGAACTCCGCCTGACCCCGGCCCGGCAAAAAGTTCTGGCTCTTATGGCAGATGGTGTGGCCCGCACCACAACCGATATTGCCAGTGCTGCGGGGGTAAGTGCTGGCGTGGTCAAAGGGCTGGCGGATGCAGGAGCATTACGCACGATCCTGCTGGAGCCTGAACGGCCTTTTGCCCAGCCAGACCCGCTGCACCATCCCCCCGTGCTGGAAGGTGCACAAAAAGAGGCAGCGACCGCCCTGCGCCAGAGCGTCAATGCCAGATGCTTTTCCGTTACCCTGCTGGAAGGGGTAACAGGTTCCGGCAAGACCGAAATCTACCTTGAAGCCATTGCCGCCTGCCTTGAGCAAGGGCAACAGGCCCTTGTGCTACTGCCTGAAATTGCCCTGTCCGCCCAATGGATGGACCGGTTTACACGCCGTTTTGGCGTACGCCCTGCCGTATGGCACTCCGAAATCGGGCAAAAAGCCCGCCGCCTGACATGGCTGGGTGCGGCGGATGGTTCTGCCAGAGTGGTGGTTGGCGCACGCTCAGCCCTGTTCCTGCCCTTTTGCAACCCCGGCCTGATTATTGTGGATGAAGAGCACGAATCCCTGTTTAAACAGGAAGAAGGCGTGATCTACAACGCGCGGGACATGGCGGTGCTCCGTGGCAGGCTGGCGGGCTTTCCCGTTGTTGTGGTCTCTGCCACACCCAGCCTTGAGACATTGGCCAATGCCGAGGCCGGGCGTTACCAGCGCCTGGTACTCCCCACCCGCCACGGCGGTGCAAGCCTGCCCCAGACTCATCTGCTCGACATGCGCGCAGCCCCACCCCCACGCGGATTGTTCCTATCCCCCCAACTGGTGGAAGATATTGCCAGCACATTGGCGCGCGAAGAGCAGGCCATGCTCTTCCTCAACCGGCGCGGATATGCCCCGCTCACCCTCTGCCGCACCTGCGGCCACCGCATGGAATGCCCCCATTGTACAGCGTGGCTGGTGGAACACCGCAACCGCCACGTTCTGAGCTGCCATTACTGCGACCATACGGAGCCAATGCCCGCCGTATGCCCAACCTGCAAAAGTGAGGACAGCCTGACCGCCATTGGACCGGGGATCGAGCGCATAACCGAGGAAGCACGCCAGCTTTTCCCCGATGCGCGTATCCTTGTTATGTCGAGCGATACACTGGGCGGGCCTGCGGCGACAGCAGAAGCCGTGGCCAAAATAGCCCGACGCGAGGTGGACCTGATTATAGGCACCCAGATTGTGGCCAAGGGCTGGCACTTCCCCCACCTTACGCTGGTTGGCATTGTGGATGCGGATCTGGGGCTGGGGGGAGCGGACCTACGCGCAGGGGAGCGGACCATCCAGCTCCTGCATCAGGTCGCAGGGCGCGCAGGGCGCGCCTCCACGCCGGGGCGGGTTGTGCTGCAAAGCTACACACCTGAGCATCCGGTTATGCAGGCTCTGCTTTCGGGGGATTTTGACCAGTTCATGGAGCAGGAGGCCGAGCAGCGCCGCCCCGGATTCTGGCCCCCTTATGGCCGACTGGCCGCCCTGATCATTAGTGCGGACACACCCCAGGCCGCAGATGAGGCCGCAGCCCAGTTTGGGCGTACAGCACCTTATGGTGAGGGTATTCAGGTTCTGGGGCCAGCCCCGGCACCACTGGCCATTTTGCGGGGGCGACACCGCCGCCGCCTGCTGCTGCGAACATGGCGTAGCATTGCGGTCCAGCCCATTCTGCACCGCTGGCTAGGGCTGGTGCAGGTCAGCAGGCATGTCCGGGTTGAGGTGGATGTGGACCCCGTCTCTTTCCTTTAACGCCTGCCCCGAGTGCCCGCTACGCTGGTGGATAGATGCGCTTAGTCGTTGGCGGGTTTGGCTGTGCTGGTCAGCACGGTGGAAATGGTGTCCCGCATGACCATAACGCGCACGTTGGGAGCAATTTCCACTTCAACTTCGTTCGACTCTTCCTTTGTGCGCTGCACAACACCCACAACACCGCCCGCAGTAACAATCCGGTCACCACGACGGAGGGACTTGAGCTCTGCCTTCAGCTGCTTCTGGCGCTGCTGCTGCGGGCGAATGAGCAGGAAATACATAATGGCAAAAACAGCCACGAACGGCAGAAAAGACATAATCCCCGAAGCACTGCCAGAGCTTCCGGCTGTCTGGGCGTAAGCAGCGGGGATAAGAAAATTGGACATAAGGGTACAGACCTTCAACAATGGCTGGTTGCGAAAACAGAAGAAGTGACCATAATTTTCAATCCTCCCGCGTCAAGCTCCCATGCTGACGAAAGACCGCCAGAATGACCTTAAAGTAAGGAATAAAAGCCGATGGACCAGACCCTGCTGCCAACTTTGGACCGTATTGCCTCGGCTCTGGAGCGCCTGTCCCCTCCCCCGGCAACACTTGATGGTGTGGATACGGCGGATGCTTTTGTCTGGCTGCCAGAGCGCGGGCGGTTGTTGCCCATACCCCACGTTGCCCATGTGCGGGTGGACCTGTTGCAAGGCATAGACCTGCAACGGCGGATCCTGCTGGAAAATACACGCCATTTTGCCCAAGGGCTTTCCGCCAATAATGCCATGCTGTGGGGGGCACGTGGTATGGGCAAATCCTCTCTGGTCAAGGGCGCGCACGCACTGGTCAATCTGGTGGATGGCAAACCCTGCCCCCCCGGCACCGGGCGTGTTGCCCTTATAGAAATCCAGCGCGAGGATCTGACGACCCTGCCGCTGCTGCTCAGCTTACTGCGCGAAAACCCCCGCCGCT
Organism: Acetobacter syzygii; assembly: GCF_000964225.1. GTDB lineage: Bacteria > Pseudomonadota > Alphaproteobacteria > Acetobacterales > Acetobacteraceae > Acetobacter > Acetobacter syzygii. Next base: position 25,918 of record NZ_BAMZ01000006.1, read on the forward strand.
TTATTCTGTTCTGCGATGATCTGTCGTTTGAGAAGGAAGACCGCGATTACAAAGCCCTTAAATCCGTACTCGATGGGGGCATTGCCGGACGGCCGGATAACGTTCTGTTCTATGCCACATCCAACCGCCGCCACCTGATGCCGCGCGACATGATTGAGAATGAGCGCTCCACCGCCATCAACCCTTCCGAAGCCACGGAAGAAAAAGTTTCCCTCTCCGATCGGTTTGGCCTGTGGCTCGGCTTCCATGCCTGTGAGCAGGATACCTATACGGATATGGTTAAAACCTATGCGCACGAACGCAACCTCCCCATAAGCGAAGACGTTCTTCTGGCCCGTGCCAACGAATGGGCCATAACCCGAGGCAGCCGCTCCGGCCGTGTGGCGTTCCAGTTCATGGAAGCCCTGACAGCCGAACTGGCTGCACATTAATTTGGCCAACTTATCCTCTGTAGTCTTGCATCTGACAAAGCTATGAGTTGAGATAACATTCGCAAATAGCAGCATCGGCCTGATGCTGCGGGGGTTACCTTGATTCGAGGCGAAATGAACCAGACAGTACCGCCCACTTCTGACGATACGGCTTTTGACGCTGAGACCCGCTCCAGCACAACGGACATCCGCAGGGTCCGTTCCAATCCGGATTACTGGTATCCGGTTGCCTGGTCGCGCGAGCTCAAGCCCGGCAAAACCATTGGCACCCGCTACGCAGGCACGCCCATAGCACTGGTACGGCCCGTGGATGGTCCCGTATTTGCGCTGGAGGACCGCTGCGCCCACAGGCAGGTACCACTGAGCAAAGGCGTTGTTTCTGGCAGCTCGGTCAAATGCTGCTACCACGGCTGGGCCTATGGCCGCTCTGGCCGGTGCATTGATGTGCCTTATCTGGGCAAGGGCAAGCTCCCCAACGGGGTCCGTACTTTTCCCTGCCGCGAACAGAACGGTATGATCTTTGTCTTCCCCGGCGACCCGGAAAAAGCCCAGAGTGTTCCCCTGGCCCCACATTTGGCCAAGGCCGATAACCCCGCATACAAAACCCGCTATTTTGGCCGCAAGGTCGCCTGCCACTACAGCTTCATGCATGAAAACCTGATGGATATGAACCACCAGTTCATGCACTCCAAGCAGATGGGACAGATGAAGCCCCGCTTTTTGGGCCAAAAGCGCGAACCCGGGCTGGTAGAGGCGCGCTACAGCTTTGCCCGCACAGGGGGCAAACAACCTTTTGGTGAAGCGCTGATCTTTGGTGAACGGCGCGATGCGTCGGAAAAATTCCAGCACCGGGATGTTATGACCATCCGCACGGAATACCCCTACCAAACTCTGCGCATCCAGACCGGGGATGAAGACCCGGTCATGGACCTGTGGATTGTGTACACACCCCAAAGCGCGGATGAGCTGACCAACCGGACATTTGGCCTGCTCTCGGTCAAACGGCCGAAAATTCCCGGTATTCTGGATATGGCATGGCCCCTCCTTGTTGCCTTTACCGAGCGGATTTTTGCTGAAGACCGCGAAATTGTGGAACTGGAGCAAAACGCATGGCGCGAACTTGGCGGAGACCATAACGTAGAGGTCTTCCCGGTTATTAACGCGCTCAGGGCTCTTCTGGTCGAATGTGGCATTCCCCCTGCCAGCGAGTCCCATGCCTGACACAGGACCTTTGTTGCTGGAGGCTGGCCCCTGCCTGCTACGCCCCCTCCAGCCGGATGATGCGACAACCCTGCACCACCTCGTCAATGACTGGGAGGTGGTGCGGATGCTCAGCCGCCTCCCCTTCCCCTACCCGCGGGATCTGGCGGATAGCTGGATAGCCTCAACATGCCAGATGCAGGCAGAGGGCGAGGGCTACCATTTTGCCATTACCGCCACCGATGGTACTTTTTTGGGCTGCATTGGTGTCCGGCTTCACACATTGCCTCAGGCTGGCCGTATTGGCCTGCTGGGTTACTGGATTGGACGCCCCTACTGGGGGCAGGGCATTGCCACCCACGCGGCCACCCGCATAACCCGCTGGGCTCTTGCCCATCTGGACATTACAGCCCTGCGCGCCACTGCCGCACAGGATAATCCTGCCTCCATTAAAGTGCTTGAACATGCCGGATTCCGCCAGTGCGGCACAGACCGGCAGATGTTTACCGCACGCGGAACAGAACTCCCCGTTGCCGTGATGGAAGCCAACCGGAGTGATCTGGATATGCGTAGCACCCCCGCCACCGCACAGCCCGCACCACGCAAACTTGTGCTGGTATCCGCCGCCGCACTGATTGATGCGCAGGGCCATATTCTGCTGGCCCGCAGGCCAGAAGGCAAAAGCATGGCCGGATTATGGGAGTTCCCCGGTGGCAAGGTGGAAGCGGGGGAAACACCCGAGGCCGCTCTGGTGCGCGAACTGCACGAAGAACTGGGGCTGGACATGTCGCGCGCATGCCTTGCCCCCTTTACCTTTGCTTCCCACGCATACCCGACATTTGACCTGCTGATGCCCCTGTATATCTGCCGCCGCTGGCAAGGCACCCCTACCCCGCGGGAAGGGCAAAAACTGGCGTGGGTCGCACCGGCTGACCTGCGCAACTACGCCATGCCGGAGGCAGACCTGCCCTTTATTCCGCTCCTTGAAGAACTGCTCTAGTCAAAAAACCACCAAAAAATTATGTAAAATACTGCTCAAACGGCATAAAATACGTTCTTGACGAATGATAAGGACTAAGATTAACCAGAAGGCAGAATGTTTCCACAAGGAGACCTTCCCTCGTGATTTGTTCGGCCGGCTTGCGGCGAGGTAAAAGAAACGCGCTAAAGAGGCTTTGACGGCGCGCATTATCCGACGTCATGGTTTCCACGGTCAGTTTGAAGCGAATAAGCCCTGCGGACAGACGCAAGTCCTGCGCCTGCCCCCATGGCTTGGATCAGGCACGAAAGAACCGGATACTAATCCCATGAGTGATAACCAGACTTCTTTTTCCCAGACGTGGCGCCCTGCTACGCGTCAGCTCCATGCCGGTCTGGAGCGCACCGAATATGGTGAAACCAGCGAGGCGCTCTTTCTGACCTCCGGTTTTGTGTATGACAATGCCGAACAGGCCGCCAAAACCTTTACAGGTGAAGTCACACATTACCAGTACAGCCGCTTTGGCAACCCCACGACCGCAGCGCTTGAGCGCCGTCTGGCTGATCTGGAAGGGGCAGAAGCCTGCGTAACCACAGCCACTGGCATGGGAGCGGTTTCCTCCGCTCTGCTCTCCCACGTAACCGCTGGCGGACGTGTTGTGGCCTCGCGCGCGCTGTTTGGGTCCTGCCACTGGATTGTCAACAACCTGCTCCCCCGCTACGGCGTGGAAACCGTGTTTGTGGATGGCGGCAATCTGGCTGAATGGGATGAAGCTCTGTCTGTCCCCACGGATGCCGTGCTGCTGGAAAGCCCATCCAACCCCATGCTCGACATTCTGGACATTGCCGCCATTTCCCAACGCGCCCACAAGGCCGGGGCCATTGTGATTGTGGACAATGTGTTTGCTTCGCCCATTTTCCAAAAACCTCTGGAACTTGGAGCAGATGTGGTTGTGTATTCCTGTACCAAGCACATTGATGGTCAGGGCCGTGTGCTGGGTGGGGCCGTACTGGGCCGCAAGGACTGGATAACCGAAACCCTGCAACCCTTTACCCGCAATACGGGCAACGCGCTCTCGCCCTTTAATGCGTGGATCATGCTCAAAGGGCTGGAAACCCTCTCCCTGCGTGTGGAAGCCATGGCCCGCAATGCCGCAGCCGTTGCGGATTATCTGGCATCGGCTCCGGGGATCAAGCTGGTGCGCTACCCCGGCCGCAAGGACCACCCACAATACGAACTGGCTCAACGCCAGATGAGCGGCAATGGCACACTGGTCGCATTTGCGGTTGAAGGCGGGCAAAAAGAAGCCTTTGCCTTTATGGATGCTCTCAAGCTGATCGCAATTTCCAACAATCTGGGCGACTCCCGCTCGCTGGTAACCCACCCGGCAACAACCACCCATTCCAAGATCAGCCCGGAAGAACGGGCAGCCCTTGGTATTACGGATGGTGCAATCCGCTTTTCCGTCGGGCTGGAAGATAGCGCGGACCTGATTGATGATCTGGCACGCGGCGTAGCAGCACTTAAAGCCCTATAAACCGCAATATAGCTCCAGCATAAACCATACCTCCCCCGGAACAGACCAAAACCGGGGGAGGACAATACTGCCCATCTGGTGGGGCAAGTAACGCCCGGCAGAGTTTATGCCGCTTTGCACAACAGACTTGTTCATGATACTGCCACGCTCTTCGCAGCCAATGCGAACCTGGCGTACGGAACGGCTGGTCTGGCCGAACCTTTTTCCATTTTGCAGGAGCTGGAGACCCATGGCCGACTGGGCCGTTGCCCCTCTTCCACAATCCCCGGAAGATGCTCTGAACGAACTGTTTTCCCCCCTCCCCGTGTACGAAGCCATTACCGAGGGCATTCGCATACAGGTGCAGGTCTTCTGGCTGCCTGACCAGTCGGAACCGGATGAGCATACTTACTGCTGGGTTTACCGCATCCGTATTGGCAACGACCGCAGCAAGCCGGTGCAGCTGCTGGAGCGGACATGGCATATTACCGACACATCCGGCCGCACGGAATATGTGCATGGAGAAGGCGTGGTGGGTGAACAGCCCGTTATTCAGCCCGGCACATTGTACGAATATACGTCCGGGGCATCCCTTTCCACGCCCGGCGGGTTTATGCGGGGATCTTTTCTGCTGCAAAACACTGCTGATAAAACGCGGTTTGATGCCACCATCCCCGCCTTTAGCCTAGACAGCCCTTTTCAGAACCATCAGCTCCAATAACCTGAAGCAGGAGAGCAGCATGAGCGTGCCTGAGCCTAACACCGACCGTCCCACCCAGAAAGAAGCCGAACAGGCCGTGCGCACCCTGCTGCGCTGGGCTGGGGATGACCCCACGCGTGAAGGTCTGCTGGACACACCTGCCCGTGTTGCCCGTGCTTACACGGACTTTTTCTCCGGGTATGAGATTGACCCCGCCAACCTGCTACGCCGGACTTTTTCCGAAGTTGATGGGTATGACGAAATTGTCCTGCTGCGTGACATCCGGTTTGAAAGCCACTGCGAACACCACCTTGCTCCCATTATTGGTCGTGCGCATGTTGCCTACCTGCCCCGGCAGCGTGTGGTTGGCATTTCCAAACTGGCACGTGTGGTGGATGCGTATGCCCGCCGGCTCCAGATTCAAGAACGCATGACCGCCCAGATCGCCAACACCATCAATGACGAGCTGGAACCCCATGGTGTGGCGGTTATTATTGAATCCGCACACGAATGTATGACCACCCGTGGCGTACACAAACCCGGTGTATCCATGGTGACCAGCACCATGCTGGGCGTATTCCGCGATAATTCCGACACACGGCGCGAGCTGATGGCCATGCTCAACCGCCCTGCCGTAAGCGATTACTAAAAACCATACCGGCCGCCGCTTTTTCTGGCGGCAAAGGTTTTGCGCTCCTGCCCGCGCACACCGGGCAGGAGCGCAACCCCGCTTAAATGCTGACGTTCGCGCCAAGCACCTTTAAAAACTGTGCAAGCCATGCCGGATGGGCAGGCCACGCGGGCGCACTGACCAGTTCGCCATCCGTTACGGCATCCGTTACCGCAATATCGGCATAAATCCCGCCAGCCAGCTCCACTTCCGGCTTACATGCCGGATAGGCCGAAACCGTCCGCCCCTTAATAACCCCTGCCGCCGCCAGCAACTGTGCCCCATGGCAGATGGCAGCCATTGGCCGGTCCGCAAAGGCCCGCACAATTTCCAGCACGCGCGGGTTCAGGCGCAGATACTCCGGGGCACGCCCGCCCGGCACAATCAACCCCAGATATTCGTCCGTATCGATCGCATTAAAATCTGCGGTCAGGGTAAAGGCATGACCGGGCTTTTCGCTGTAAGTCTGTGCGCCCTCAAAATCATGGATCGCGGTCAGAACCTTGTCCCCCGCCTTTTTGTCCGGGCAGACCACATCCACCTTGTAACCCAGCATGGACAGGGCCTGATAGGGGACCATAATCTCGTAATCTTCAACATAATCGCCTGCCAGCATCAGCAGCTTTACATCATCAGTCATGGTGTGTGTTCTCCTTCAGTCCTTCACGCAGGCGGGGCATCAGCTCCACAAAGTTGCAAGGCCGGTGGCGGCTGTCGAGCTGGAAAACCAGAATATCATCCCAGCCATCCTTGACTGCTCCGGTCGAACCGGGCAGCGCAAACAGGTATGTCCCGCCTGCTACCCCCGCAACCGCACGGGACTGAATGGTGGATGTGCCAATTTTTTGGTAAGATAGCATTCTGAAGAGTTCACCAAACCCTTCAATCCGCTTTTCCATGACCTGCTCAAACGCCTCTGGTGTTACGTCGCGCCCGGTCACACCCGTGCCGCCGTTGGTAATGACCACATCGACCAGCGGATCAGCGATCCATGCGCGCAGTTGTGCTGCAATCAGATCCGTATCGTCAGAGACAATGGTACGGGCGGCAACGCTGTGCCCCGCTCCTTCGATCCGCGCCACAAGAGCGGCACCGGATGTATCCGTTTCCAGCGTGCGCGAATCCGAAACAGTCATAACCGCAATACGCACAGGCAAAAACGGTCGGTTCGTATCAATTTTGGACATGGCTGACTGTTATATCTCCGCAAGTATGATGCAAAAACGCATCAGAGGAATGAATAATAGCCGTTTGAGGCAGAAAATAACCAAACAACGGCAACCTTTTGCCTGCAACGACCTAAAAAAACATTTAGGGATTGGGCTTGTTCCACCCCGATAAACCATGATTGATCTTTTGGCTCACGCCAAAGACCAATCCAAAGACAACAAAATTGGGATCATGACCAAACGTATTTTTTTTCCTTTTCGCGCCTTATGGCTTTTCGTCTTCCTTCTCCCTCTTCTGGCAGCGGCTGTGCCAGCGCGGGCGCAGCTCCTGCCCGGTGGCAACAGTTCTATTGGTCTTTTACCCAGTCTGGAAGTTGATAACGAGGCCAATCTGGTCGAAGATCCCGCGCCCCTGTTTTCCGCCCCTTATGGCAAGGACCATTTTTTTGGGAACTGGGGTGGCGCACAGCCTTGGCTGCTGGACCACGGCATTCATATTCTGGCAGACGTGCATGAGGAACTTGCGGGCAACTTCCGCGGTGGTCGCAAACAGGGCGTGACCAATGCGGGGCAGGTTGGCGTTGAACTGGATGTGGATTGGGGCAAACTGACCAATACCGATCTGTTCAAAAATTTCTGGACCCACATGATGGTCGTTAACGGCCATGGCCGGAACCTGAGCACCGACTACATTGGGGACTCCATTGGTGGCGTGCAGCAGATTTATGGGGCACGCGGCAACGTGGTCGCACATCTTGTGTACCTGTATGCCGAGCATTCCTTTTTTCATAACCATCTGGACATCAGCGCAGGCTGGATTCCGCCGGGCAGCTTTTTTGCGGCGTCTCCCCTGTTCTGCATGTACATGAACGTTGCCATGTGCGGTAACCCCGCCCCCACCAAATACACCGAAGGTGCCCGTGACTGGCCATCGGGCAATCTGGGTTTTGTGGTGCGCGCCATGCCTACCAGCGAAACCTATATTATGGGTGGGCTTTTTGCGGTGTCCCCCCATGCTTTTAACGGCGGCATTTCCGGCTGGGCATGGGCGCAGGATGGTCTGGGCAAGTTCTCCTCCCCCGTGGAAGTGGGCTGGCTGCCAAAATTTGGCAAACACCACCTGAACGGCCACTATAAAGCTGGTTTTGGTTATGACAATTCCAGCTACCCCGACCTGCTGGAGGACATTCATGGTAACCCATGGATTACAAGCGGTATGCCCAAACGCTACCGTGCAGGCCGCGCCAGCGCATGGGTCATGGCCGACCAGATGCTGGTCCGTAATGGCGATGGCCCAACCAACGGCCTGATCGCCCTGGCTGGCTGGATGTGGGCAGATGGGCACACAACGGCCATGTCCCACCATATTTGGGCAGGTATGGTAGAAACCGGGGCAGCATGGGGCCGCCCGATGGACAGCATCGGTGCCATGTACCAGTGGGAACTGATGAGCCGCGCCTCCACCTTGCAGCAGGAATACGCCGTAAGTGCTGGTGTTCCCTTCCCCTCCAACCAGTGGGGTACGGTATGGGGCATTCAAACGCACGAGAACATTTACGAAGTGTTCTACAATGCCCACGTTGCTCCGGGCATTTCGTTGCAGCCGGACTTCCAGTACATCAATCGCCCCGGTGGCAGCACCGTCTTCCACGATGCAGCCGTTATGGGCCTGCAGTTCAACGCGGTTCTGTAATTAACGCGGAGCCATAAAATGCTCCATCGGGCGCAGGCTTAACATCCTGCCCCGCAAGGGAGCAAACTGCTCCGCGTGGCAGGTCAGCAGAATGATCTGCAACCGTGTTGCAGCAGCGGACAGCACATCAAACAGGGTTTCCAGCCGTTGGGAGTCAGAAAAACTCAACGCGTCATCCAGCACCAGAATGGCTGGAGCCCCCCGTTTATGCAGCAGCTCTGCAAACCCTAGCCGCACCAGTACGGCAATCTGCTCCCGTGTTCCATCGGATAAGTCCTGCACGGCCTCCGCACGCTGGCGGGTTAGGCCTGTCAGGGCAAACTGGGTATCCATTTCCAAGGTTACGCCATGGAACAGGGCCGAAAAAGCAGGCTGCATAGCTTGTACCAAAGGCGCCAGATACCGCTGCGTCTGTGTGGTTTCCGCCCGGATGAGCGTGCTTTGCAACAGGGCAAGAGCGGCTCTTTCCCGCTCACAGGCGGCCTCTTCACTTTGCAACTGTGCTGCGTGCCGTTGTGCACCGGCCAGTTGCTCATCCAGCCCTTCTCCCTCAGCCTGACGGATGCGTGTTTCGCGCTCACGCTTGTCCATGGATAGAGTCTTGGCCTGCTCACGCGCTTTGTCCATATCCTGCTCGCGCCGCATAATCCCCTGTTCGACCACAGCCAGAGGGGCCTCCTGCTGGCGCGTCTGGGCTATGCGGGCCAGTTCCGCCTGTGCCTGTTGCCGGTCCTGTTCAATTTGAACCGCATGGTTCAGAAGGGTTAGGTCAGATTCCTCCGTATGCCATGCCATCAACTCCCGCTGGTAGCGTTGCAGGGCCTGCTGCTGTTGCCCTGCCTGCGCCAAAGCCTGCTCCAGCCGGGTGTGCGCCGCATGGCGCTGGGCCAGCGCATCCTGCTCCTGCTGTCGGGCTAAATCCGCCTGCTGCCCTGCATTCTGTTCCATATGGGTGGCCTGTTGCACATCCAGACCAGCTCCCTCTTCCTCCGGCGCATGTTCCTGTTCGCCCTGTTGGCGTGCAAACAGGGCTTCCCGCTCGTTCAGCGCAAGGCGCAGAGCCGCCAAGGTTGCGGCAGCTCCACTGGCATCGGGGATGGACAGGAGCGCCATGCACACAGCACCAGCCTGTGCAACCTCGCGCTCGGCCTGTTTACGGACCTCATGCTGGTGTTCTGCCTGCTCCACGCTCTGGCAGCCAACCTCTTGCAAAATCTTGTCCAACGCAGCCTGCGCCGCCGCCAAATCGGTCTGAAGGGTAGCGCTCTGTTGGGTTGCAGGGGTTATGGTAAAGTGCCCCACCCCTTCCACCACCAGTTCGGTCACACTGGTCAGTAGCTGAGGTCCAACCGGGCAGGGCTTGCCATTCAACCGCACACGGGCCTGTGCCTCCGGCTGCACATCTGCAACAAAGCGCGTGGCCTGCGCCTGTATACGCACCTCGGCCTGCTGCACACCCTGTACGGCTTTGGCCAAACGGCGCATAAAAGCGGGATCTACGGGCATAATGGCCAGATCGGCCTGTGCTTTTTCCAGCCGTGCATATGCAGCCTGCGCACGCTCGAATACGGCACGCTCCTGTTCCAGCGCCTGCTGGTTACGGGCCCGTTCCACCCTTTGCATGGCGCGGGTCAGCACCGCCCTTGCCTGCCGGTGCTGCTGCGTGGCAGCCACAAGCCTGTTTTGTGCCTCCACCAGATTCTGGTCCGCCACCTGCGCCCTGCGGGCCAGATCCACCTGTTCGGCTTGTGCATGGGCCAGATGCTGCTCCAGACGAGCAATCTCCCCCTTATGGGCCTGGCGGCGCTCCTGTTCAGCCTGAATGGCCTGCAACCTTACATCTGCCTCGCGCAGGCAGGCCTGTGCCACCTGTTCTTCTGCTGCAAGGCCACGCAGCTGGTCCCGCGTTTGCCTGAGACCTGCCAGTTCCTCCTCCGCATGCCTGCGTCTTTCGGGGCTTTCGCTCTCGCGCAGCATACGGCGGGTCTGCTCCAGCGCCTTGATATCCTCCTCCAGCGCATGTCTGCGGTCTATCAGGAATGCCACCTGCTGCCGGGCTTTTTCGCTCTCTTCCTGCACCTGCCGTAAGCGGCCGGTTACCTTGCCTGTGGCTGTCTGGTACTGGGCAAGCTGCCTGTTGACCAATGCCAGCACAGCACCGGCCTCTGCCGTGCCGGTTACACCTTCCATGCTCTGTTGCAGGCAGTTTTGCAGGCTTGTGCGCCCCCCACCCAATAAGGGAGGCTGCGTAAAGCTCTCCCCCTGCGCAACCAGAAGGGCATTCCACAATCCGGCCGCCTCGCTTTTGCTGGTTTTTTCCAGCTCAAACAGGGCCTGTAAGCGCTCTTCCGCCTCATCACCATCAAAGCGCTCTGCCCCCAGATCAAGGCGGGCAAGCTTGCCGTTACCAAATTTTTTCTCCAGCCAGCAGGACTGCCCCTTCCATTGGAAAGCAACCCCCACATGGGGCGATCCTCCTCCGTAAGGGAACAGGTCTTTAACTGGCTGGGCCTTGGAACTATGCCGCAACGTCAAAGCTGCACGGAGCGCCATAAGAACGGTGGATTTACCTGCCTCGTTATGGGCTGCCAGAATATTCAGCCCTGCGCCAAGCCCTTCAACCCGTACGGGGGAGGCAAAGCGACGTACGGCTTCGATCTGAATATCTGTCAGGATCATGCTGTTGCCCTCCGCACTTCTCCCCACAGCAGAAACAGCCTTTGCAGCGCCTCCTGCGCCACGGCTGCCTCTGGCCCTCCAGCCTGCACCTGTTCCAGTAGCGCCAAGGCAGCCTCCCTCACGGGGCCACCAACACCCAGCATATCCAGATCATCCGGTCCAGCAGCCAACTGGGGTGCACCGGACAAACGCAGGCAGGTCACAGCACTCCGTAAACGGCGCTCAATCTGGTTTTCGTACAGTGCCAGTTCCTCCACCCCCAACATGCCCGCAACTTCCAGCCATGCCAGAATGGTATCGGGCTGGTCAGGCGCTATGGCGCGCACCCTGTTTTCCAGCGCATCTATGTCTGCCCGGCTGGTCAGCACCACGTTCTCCAACTTACGCCATACAAACCGGCCAGTTCTGTGCTGGTTGAGAACGGGGGGAGCATTCGGGCCATCAAACGTGACCACCACACATTCCCCACCCCCAGCACCACCTGTGCCAAAACGGTCCACCTCCGGTGTACCGGAATAGACCGTGCGCGCGTTGATCTGGCAAAATCCATGCCAGTCCCCCATGGCCAGATAAGCCAGACCGGCTTTTGCTGCCCGGTCAATGGCTATGGGGTTATGCTGGGCCTCGTCCCCTTGACCAAACCCGACAACCGAACCGTGCGCCACCCCAATACGCAAAGCGCCTTCAGGCGTGGGAGCCTGATCCATATAGGCCGTAAGGTCGGATACGGTGTGCCGCCGCTGCAGAACGGCCGGTAAAAGCCAGGCATTGTGGCCGCTATCCAGCAGAACAGGCCCGGATTGCAGGTGCAGACTGACGTTATCTGGCACCGCATGATCGCGTTGCAGGCGATGCCACACACCTTGTGGCGTATGCGCATCGTGGTTACCGGGTATAAGGTGCCACTGTATGTCCCCAAACTGGCGCATACGCTCCATTGGCTGGCGCAATGTACGCTCGGATGGTGTTTCGTGCTCATATACATCGCCAGCAACAAGCACATGCTGCGCGCCCTCCTGCCGGGCCAGCGTGCCTATCCGCTGGATAACATTCAGCCGCTCTGCCTGAAGCGCGCCCAATGCCTCGTCATCCACAAAGCTGAAGGTCCGGCCAATCTGCCAGTCGGAGGTATGAACAATTTTCATACACAGTGTTGTGCCCGCTCCACCAATAGCTCGACAAGGCAGAATATGGCATGGTGCTCCGTCATCAGGCTGATGCCACGCATGGCTGTTCGGTTTGGGCCGGAGTTGATGCGCCACATGATAGTGTGCAGGCTTATGCTTCAGGTCTGGTGCGCGCTTGGTGCAATACCAAACGCTGGGCAGAACTTTTCTCAAACATTATATTTTATTTTAATATACATCTAACAGTCTGGATTCGGGGGCAATTCCACCTCAGTGGCCACAACAAAAGCAGAACCGGAATGACCGCCGAGAAAACAGCTTTTATGCACAGACCCGCGTGGAAGGGGTGGTTCCTCCAGCTTCCACCATCCGTGTTTTCCCCCGGTTGGTTCCTGTTTTGCGTGCGCACGTGGCTGTCCGCCGTTCTGGCCCTGACTACCGCCTTCTGGCTCCAGCTTTCCTCTCCCGGCACAGCGGCTGTTACGGTTATGATTCTGGCCCAGCCGTTGCGTGGACAGGTGCTCTCCAAAGCGCTGTACCGGCTGGCTGGCACCATTATTGGGGCTTTTGTCGCGCTCTTCCTGACCGCCTGCTTCAATCAGGAGCGGGGAGTTTTTCTGGGCGGTGTGGCGCTATGGTTAACGCTATGCACCATTGTGGGCACTCTGGAGCGGGATTTTCGGGCGTATGCCGCCATGCTTTCGGGCTATACGGTCGCCATTGTGGGGATCAGTTGCATTGATAACCCGGCAGGTATTTTTGACGTTACGGTTAACCGTGTGTCCTGCATTGTTGTGGGAATTGCCTCCACCGCTGCGATTAACGATATTTTTGGCTCCCCAACAGCCTTTGAAAAACTGACCGCCAACCTGCGCCGCACATCGGACATGGTGCGCCGCATTGCCAAGGATGCGCTGGCAGGCCACAGCATTCCCGATAGCATGGCCTGCGCCGGACTGGCGGGGGAAATTATTGCCCTGACCTCCCAAATTTCCTTTGCCAAAACCGAACTGCCCGATGCACGCCTGCGGCTTGCCGGGGCCCGCTCGGCCATGGTGGCGCTGCTGGAAATGCTCTCGTGCAGTCAGGCCATTGCGCTTGTTCTACGCAAGGGAGAAGTCTCGACCACGGTGCTCAAGCATATCCGTGATGCTTTTGGCGATGGTACGCCCGTAAATTCCCCCGCTCAGGCCGTGCATGATCTGGAAGATCTGGCGCGCGAGGCCCATACGAACGAACTCAGCCTTGGTCCAACCCTGGATGAGGCCTGGCTGATCGAACGCTCCATGGCCCTTTTATCCGATGCGCGGTGGGCGGTGGATGGCATTGACGCATTTGAACATGGCCAACGTGCCAGAACGCAGGCTCCAGAGCTTAAAATTGAACAGCATGATGACGTGATTGCCGCATTGCTGAACGGGCTGCGCACACTCATTGGTTTTTCCGTTGCCGCGGGCCTGTGCATTATTTCCGATATTCCAGCCACATATTCCGCCTTGTCTCAGGTTGCCATTATCCTGACCCTTGCCGCCACGACCTATAATGTACGTGGCTTTGGCATGGGGGCCCTTTTGGGCACGCCACTGGCTATTTTTGTCGCAGCGGTGCTGAACTTTGGCATCCTGCCCAAAGGGGCGGATATGCCCTTTTTGGCCATGGCTATTATTCCGGTGATTTTTGGCGGATGCCTGCTGCTGATGCACCCGAGAACGGCCACCATCGGATTTAATGCCGGCGTCTTCTTCTTTGTTATTTTAGGCGTTGCAGACCAGCAGAATTACGAACCATCGGCTTTTATAGATCGCAATGTGCTTTACCTATTTGCTGCGATCATCATCTTTATTTCGCTGGTGTTGCTGCTCCCACCCTCCGCATCGCGCAGGCGGTTCCGGGTTGGCATTACCATAGGGCATGACCTGCTGCTCCAGTTTGAAGGCCACGGCGAGCAGGCAGGTTCCGCCCTGATCAGCCGCCACTATGACCGGCTATGCCGTATTCTGGAATGGAACCGTTACCTGCCAGCCAACAAGGCCCGCCAGCGGGTTTTTGCCCGCCTTGCAAGCCTGGACACCCTCAATCTGGAACTGGCCCGCGCACGCCGCCACCTGCAACGTGCTGCCACCATTCCCGCCATACGGCTGGATGCGGAATCTGCCTATCGCGCTACCATTATTTACAATGTGGATGCTGCTCTGGTCCGTATGCGGCACAAGGCCCGCATTCTGCTCGACCATGCCATTGACCTGCCCCACGGTCAGATGGCTACGGCACTGGCAGCTGTTTCTGCCATGGTGGGGGCAATCCGCCTGCTGGAACACAACCGTTCGGCCCTGCACCTGTATGACCTGCTGCCCATACCCGACCAGCAATGGAAGGCCCGCTAACATGCAACTTCAACCTGTGCTGGATATTGGCGGCCTGCTTGTTTCGTCCTTTGTGGTACATGCGGGGCTGGCCATTGCCACCCTGCTGGCACTTAATCCGCTTTTAGCCAAGGTGCGGGCCCGTCGTGTGGTCTGGAACCTGCCGCTGGCCGAATTTGGCATTCTTATCTGCCTTATCGGCCTTTACACCATCCTGCTGTGAAAGGGCTTTTCCGCCGTGTTTGAACGTGCGCGCCGCCTTCTGCAATTTGTGACGACCGGCATTATTCTGGCCATTGCGGCCGTGGTCTGCCTTGTGCTGTGGGATTATTACACCGCCGCCCCCTGGACCCGTAACGGTCAGGTCCGTGTGCAGGTCGCCGATATTGCTCCGCGTGTTTCCGGCCAGATTATTGATGTAAAGGTCCGAGATAACCAGTTTGTCCACGCAGGCGATATTCTGTACGATATAGACCCTTTTGACTTCAAGGTGGACGTTGCCTCTGCCACCGCTCTGGTCAATGAACGACAGGCCGACATGGTGCTCAAGGCATCGCAGGAATACCGGCGCAACAACCTGACCGATGCCGCCGCATCCCGCGAGGAAAAGCAGGTGTTCCAAGCCACGGCGGAAGTTGCCAAAGCCCAGTATGCTTCGGCCATGGCGGCTCTTTCCCAGGCAAATATCAACCTTGATCGAACCCATGTCCGCAGCACGGTTACGGGCTATGTGACCAACCTGATCATGCGCGTGGGGGACTACGCAACAGCAGCCAAACCCAACATTCAGGTCATTGATGCCTCGTCCTACTGGGTGGATGGTTATTTTGAGGAAACCAAAATCCGCTCCATTCATATTGGGGACCGGGCACGGCTGGACCTTATGGGCTACCGGCAGCCCATGTGGGGGCATGTTACAAGTATTACACGCGGGATTGCCACACCCAACGCCACCCCCTCCACACAGGGGCTGCCCTCGGTGGACCCGGTTTATACATGGGTGCGACTGGCACAGCGTATTCCGGTCCGGGTGCAAATAGACAGTATTCCTCCCGGTACGCAGCTTGCCGCAGGCATGACGACCACCGTGACCATTGTTGGCAGCAAGGGCAAACGCGCACATGACACGCTAAGCGAAGCACTGGACAGGCTGCATGACGCACTCATGGGCGGCACAGGTGGCAGCGGCACACGGCACTAGGAAGAGTATGGACGCCCGCCCCCCATACTGGCACAAATGCCAGTATGCTTAATTGTGCCTCTCCGTTCCCGTTTGCCCTTACGCTCTGTGCAGCAGGCCTGTGCCTGACTGCCCCTGCCCTTGCGCGGCCCATACCCGGCCAGCGGGTGCAGGTCAGCGCACCCTGCCTGAACAGCCTGCATGTTGTAACGGACGCAGCCTTATCCGATGCAATTGATCTTCGTGGTGCGGATCCTGCTGCCCTGCAAAGTTCCACAGCCCCGGATGGCACCATAACCCTTACGCAAAAAGGCTGCCCCGCAGGAGGCAACCTGGAACTGCGCACTCCCGCTGCCATGCCACTTGCGATTGACAGCCCACAGGCAACACGCATTGTTATTGATAACCGCTCGGGGCCTATGTCCATCCGGTCCGGGTCTGGTGCGATCGATATTGGCAGAAGTGGACCGATTGATCTGGCATCGGACTCATCTGGTGCCATTACCATTGGCACGCTGGCGGGTTCCGCACGCCTGCGCTCCACGGTATCGGCCCCTATTGTCATCCATCAGGCCAATGCTCCGGCACTCGCAGTGTACCTTGCTGGCACAGCCAGCCTGAGCGTGCCAGCAGGCACACTCAAGGCGCTGGACATTAACAATGCCGGGCAAGGGAATGCCAGCTTTGGGGGTACCACGAGTGTTGCGGCCCTGCATGTGCAGGGCAAAGGCAACATTAGTGTGCGCAAGGCCACAGGCACGCTGGCAACAGAACGCGATGGAGCGGGGCGGATAGACGTTAATCTTCCCCCACCTTCTACCGAACAACAGAACTGAAGACAGCCGAGCAAGCTTTTTTCCCGCAAAGCCACAAGGAGCCCTGCCGGTGTCGATCAGTCGGCTGTTTATTATGCGCCCCGTTGGCACAACCCTTATGGCGGTTGCGTTTGTGGTGGCTGGCCTGTTTGCATACCGCGCCATGCCGGTGGCGGATCTGCCCAATATTTCCGTGCCGGTTATTTATGTTATTGCCTCCCAGCCCGGCAGTTCGCCGCAGCAACTGGCCAGTGCCGTGACCACTCCGCTGGAACGGCGGCTTGGCCAGATTGCAGGGATAAGCAGTATGCGCTCGGATACGACAGATTCCAGCGCTTTTATTCTTTTGTTTTTTGATAATAACCGGGACATCAACGGAGCCGCACGTGATGTGGAGGCCGCCCTGCGTGCTGCCCGCGCGGATATGCCCAACACGTTGCTTGACCAGCCACAGTATTACAAGGCCAATCCTTCTGACAGCCCTATTATGGTGGCAGCTCTTACATCTGCCACCCGCAGTGTTACCGCCCTGCGCGATCTGGGAGAAACCCACCTTAAACCCATGCTGGCAGGTGTTAAGGGAGTAGGCTGGGTCGATGTGGTCGGCTCCGACAAGCCCGCCATACGGGTGGAGGTCAACCCCCAGCTCCTCTACCAGTACGGCATCGGGTTTGAGGATGTACGTTCCGCACTGGCTTCGGCCAATGCCAACACCCCCAAAGGATTTATAGAAACCGGCGGCCAGCGCCTGATGCTGGAGACCAATGATCAGGCCCATAGCCCCGAACAATACCGCGATCTGGTTATTGGTTACCGCAACAACCGGCCTGTGCGGCTGAACAGTGTTGCAACCGTCCGCTCCGGCCCACAGAACGAACGTACCGCGGGGTGGTACAACAAGCAGCCCGCAGTACTGGCCATTATTCGCGCACAACCGGGCACTAATGTTATTGAGGTTACAGACGCCATACGTGCTCGTGCAGCCCTGCTCCGCAATGCCCTACCAGCGGATGTGGCATTTACGCTGGTTTCCGACCGATCCATTTCCATCCGTGGTGCGCTGGAAGATACGCAGGAAACGCTTTTGGGCTCCGTGCTGCTGGTAGTGCTGGTGGTGCTGGCATTTTTACGGAGCTGGCGCTCCACCTTTATTCCCGCGGTTACGGTCCCTGTCTCGCTGGCGGGGTCGCTGGCCTTTATGCATCTTCTGGGATTTTCACTGGACACGCTCTCGCTCATGGCGCTGACCATTGCCACTGGTTTTGTGGTGGACGACGCCATTGTGGTCGTGGAAAATATTGCACGCCATATGGAAGAAGGCATGGGCCGCGTGCAGGCAACTCTGCTTGGTGCGCAGGAAATTGGCTTTACCATTCTTTCCATTACCATTTCACTCATTGCCGTATTTTTGCCCCTGCTGCTGATGGGCGGCATTGCAGGCAAGATTTTTTTTGAATTCGCCATGACCCTGACAATCGCTGTCTCGGTATCTTTTTTTCTGGCAATTTCCCTAACCCCCATGATGTGCGCGCACTTATTGGAAGTGCATCCGCCAACCCATACCGGCCCTGCCAGATCGGCCAATCCGTTTGTGCGGGCAGCGCACCTTCTGGCCGATGGTACGGACCATGCTCTGGCATGGATGATGCGCGTATACCGCCGCTCGCTGGATGTGGCCCTGCGCCACCCATGGCTTACGCTGCTCTCCCTGCCCCTGAGCTTTGTTGCCACAATCGGGCTGGTCGTCATTATTCCCAAAACCGTTTTACCGGCAGAAGATATTGCTCTTTTGCAAGGCTATCTGAGCGTGGACCAGACATCCTCCTTTGCTGCCATGTCCGCCAAAACCCGCAAGGTTCTGGATGCCATGCAGGCCGCACCGGGGGTTGAAGGAGTTATTGGCTTTACGGGGGAAGATGCCGCCAACGAAGCCGAGGTGTATGCCCAGCTCACCCCCAAAAGCCAGCGCACACAAACGCCGGAAGCCATTGCCACGCACATCCAGCAGGCAGTCCGCACCATACCCGGACTGACAGCCAGCATCTCCAATGCCGGGGACATTAATGGTGGTGGCCAACGTGTACATGAAGGGGCCTACAGCTTTGTTTTTCGTAGCGAGAACGAGGCCGATATTGACCAATGGGTCCCACGCGTTACCGAGGCTCTGCGCAAAAGCACCGTTCTGACCGGAGTCAATAGCCACACAACCGGGCATGGTATGGCGCTGCACGTTCTGATCAACCGCGATAATGCAGCCCGCTACCTGATAACACCGCAGCTTATTGGCAATGCCCTGTACGATGCCTACGGCCAGCGCACAGCCTCCAGCATTTCTACCCCGCTCACCACGTATTATGTGATCATGGAAGTGCAAAAGCAGTTCCGTGATAACCCGGAAATGCTGAAAACCCTTTGGGTCTCTACCGCAGGTGGTACCGCATCTGGTGCCGTGGCATCCAATACCATACGGGTTAAAAAACCGACTGATGCCACAGACAGCCTGAGCGCCTCCCTGTCCGAACAATCCTTCCGCAACGCCATTGCCAACCGGCTGGCGGGTGGGGGCGCCGGTGCATCCAATGGTTCGGCGGTTTCCTCTTCCTCCGAGACAATGGTGCCCCTCCCCACGGTCTCGCGCATTGCCAGCGCACCAACACCGCTACAGGTCAGCCATGAAAACGGATTTGTCTCCGGAGCGCTCTCCTTCGACCTTGCCGCGGGGCATTCGCTGAGCGAAGCCGAGGCGGAAATTCGCAAGGTCATGCGTGATCTGCACGCCCCCGAAAGCCTGAAGGGAGATTTTTCGGGCGAAGCAGGTGACCTGCACAAAGACCTTGTGAACGAACTGCTGGTGTTTGTGGCAGCCATTGCCACCATGTACATTACACTTGGCATTCTGTACGAAAGCTATATTCAGCCGCTGACCATTCTTTCCACCCTGCCTTCTGCCGCATTTGGCGCAGTGCTGACCCTGTGGCTGGCAGGTCAGCCTTTTTCGTTGATCAGCATGATCGCCGTGATCATGCTTGTGGGGATTGTGAAAAAAAACGCCATTCTCATGATCGACTTTGCCCTTCATGCCGAGCGCACACAAAACCTGCCCCCGCATGAGGCCATAAAAACAGCGTGCCTGACACGCTTCCGCCCCATACTCATGACCACAATGGCAGCAGCCTTTGCCGCCATTCCCATGATTATTGGCCAAGGCTACGGCGCAGAACTGCGCCTGCCGCTGGGCATTGCCATTCTGGGCGGGCTAGCGACCAGCCAGTTGCTGACCCTTTACTCAACACCCGTTGTTTATCTGCTGATGCACCGGCTTGCGGCTTTTACGCAAAACAAGGTCAGTTCCCTGCAGCACTGGCTGGCACACGACCGGGGCGCACGTTCCAACACCGCACCATAACGCGGCGGGCATTGCATGGCCTTTCTGCCCAAAAGCTTTTAAAACAGGGTCCGAACAACCGTTTTATCAAGGAATATGCACTATGTCCGATGCAATGCCTGACCGTCTTTCCGTTAACCCCAACAGCGCATTCTACAACGAAGCCCTGCTCGAACGTGGCGTGGGCGTGCGGTTCAAGGGCGTGGAAAAAAACAATGTTGAAGAATATTGCGTCAGCGAAGGCTGGGTCCGAGTAGCTGTTGGCAAAACAGTTGACCGCCATGGCAACCCCCTGACCATGAAACTCAGCGGCCCGGTTGAAGTTTGGCTTAAGGACTGACCTGTCGCCAGAACATGGCGCACTGACAATTAAATACTTTATTTAATTGTCAGTGTTTGGAATAGTGTCACGCATAATTTATGGCAGACCAAGAGGGAAACCACTCCATGACCCAAACAGCACCCAGCACGGAACCCGACCTGCGGCACACCATTGTTATTGTTGGTGGCGGTTCCGCTGGCATTGCCGTTGCAGCCCGCCTGCTGCGCGAACGCCCTACACTGGATATTGCCATTATTGACCCCGCCACCACCCATGCCTACCAGCCGGGCTGGACACTGGTTGGCGCAGGAGTCATGAAGCTGCGTGACACACTGGAGCAGGAAGGTGGAGTGATTCCCAAAGGCTGCAAATGGTTGCGCGCTGCGGTCAGCACCTTCCAGCCTGATAACAATACCCTCACACTCGAAGACGGGCGCACCGTTGGCTACGGTCGCCTTATTGTCTGCCCCGGCCTGCAACTGGACTGGGATAAGATTGAGGGTCTGAGCGAAACCCTGGGGCGCAACGGCGTTTGCTCCAACTATTCCAAAGACACTGTGGAATACACATGGACCTGCATCCAGTCCCTTGCTGGTGGCACCGCTCTGTTTACCCAGCCCCCCATGCCAATCAAATGTGCAGGTGCGCCACAGAAAATTGCCTATCTTGCCTCCGACCACTGGCGCAAGCAGGGTACGCTCAACCGCACCAATGTTGAATTCTGCCTTGCTGGCGATGCGCTGTTTGGCGTGGCCTACTTCCGCCCTGCTTTGCAGGAAGCGGTGGATTATTACGGCATTAACCTGCACTACAAACACAATCTGATTGCGGTAAACGGCCCCGAACGCAAGGCAACCTTTGCCGTAACCGGCCCGGATGGCAAAGTGACCAAGGTGGTAAAGGAGTTTGACATGCTCCACGTAACCCCACCCCAGAGTGCACCTGATTTTGTTAAGAAAAGCCCCCTGGCCGATGCCGCTGGCTGGCTGGATGTAAACGCCACAACACTCCAGCACGCCAAATACCCGGCCATTTTTGGCATTGGCGATGTTATGAATACCTCCAACGCCAAAACCATGGCAGCTGCCCGCGCACAAACTCCGCTGGTTGCCCAGAACGTTCTGGCCTCCCTCGATGGTCGTCCCCTTACCGGGCAGTACGATGGGTACGGCGCATGTCCGCTTACTGTGGCATACGGTAAAATTGTTCTGGCCGAGTTCCTGTATGGCGGCAAACCCGCGCCAAGCTTCCCCTACGATCAGCGCAAACCCAGCCGATTTGCATGGTTCCTCAAAACAACCGTATTCCCCCGTGTTTACTGGGATATGATGCTAAAAGGCCGCGACATTGAGGTGCCACACCACCCTGAATGGTCCAAAAGCTGATCGTTCCCGCTTTCTCCTCCCCGGCAGGATCTCTTTCCTGCAGGGGTGACCAGATACAGCAGTGCCAATAAAAAACCTCCCCACGTTATGGGGAGGTTTTTTTATACTGGCGCTGATAACCTACAACCTTGAATTTAATCTGTTCTGCCAACAAAACCCGTCTTGTGGCTTAGGCCTCATCCTCCGGGCGCTTGGGTAGCAGGGCCGGAACAAACACCAGTGTTCCCAACAAAGTACACGCCAGAGAAAGCAGGAGCAGCCGCCCCATGCTGGCCGTTCCGGGATGATGCGACAAGGCAAGGGAACCAAAAGCCGTACCCGTTGTCAGGGCAGAGAACAGCACAGCCCGCGCCGTGGGGGAAGCCAGTGGGTATTGAACCCCATCACGCCAGTTCATAACAAAATAGATATTAAACGATACGCCAACACCCAGCAGCAGCGGCAAGGCAATAATATTGGCAAAGTTGAGCGTTTCGGGCAGCAGCACAACCAGTATGACCGTCATCAGGGCCGAAAGCAGCAACGGTGCCAGCACCAATGCCATATCCTTGATCCTGCGCAGGGCGATCATAAGAATAATGGCGATCATGACCACCGCTGCTCCGGCGGCCTGCTCGAATGCCCGCACAATGGAGCGTGCACTTTCCACAATATCGACTGCCGTACCGGCCATATCCGGTTCGATTTTTTGCAAAGAACCCACAAATTTGCGGAGCGCGCCAGAACTGCTCATGACTCCTTTGGGGTGCACTTCCACAAGGGCGCGACCATCTGGCAACAGATAGTCGTTGGCAATAACGGGTGGCACATCATGAATGGTTACTGGCCCTGCCTGCAACATGCTTTTGAGCTGCGCAAGTTCTGGCGGCAAAAAGCGTACCAGCGCCGTATTGGCAGCCAGCACGGTTTCGTCCCGTGCAGTGGCCAGACGGGCCAGCGCAGCCTGAATCCTGCGCAGCGGGTCGTTAGCAGGTAGTTTATCCAGCACCTCGCCCAGTGCCTTGGCCGTACTGGCCGCAGACTCACGCAGGGCTGCGGCATCGGGTGCGGGCTTGGGGTTGGGCACAATCAGGGTTGGCAGCAGCATGGAGGCTGCATCCTGAATAAGAGCGAGTTTTTCTGGCTGCTGGGTTGGTACGTAAGACCCAAGCCACATCACGTCATGCACATCAGGCAGTTCATCCAGACGATCAGCCTCCTTCCGGGCCTCATCCAGCGATTTAACCAAAAGCTCTGCGCTGTAAGGTGATGTCTGCGGATTATTGATCAGCAGGCTAAGCGCGCGCATACCCTCGGAATTAGGGTTTTTGGTGTGCAGGGGGTCACCATCAAACTGTAGGGCTGGCACAAGTGCGAGCCCCGCAATGGCGATCACACCAAAAAATGCCAGCAGCCATTTGCGGTGGTGGCGGATTTTAACATCCACCGGCTTCATCCACACATATCCCATGCTGGGGCAGTTCAGGGGGGGGTGGCAAATGCACAGTAGGGCGGGCAGCAAGGTTGTGGTGCAGATAAACGCCACCAACATGCCAATGCCTGCAATAAGCCCCAACTGCGCAACCCCCAGAAAGGCTGTGGGCGTAAACGCCAGAAAACCAGCGGAAGTGGCAAGGGAGGCGACCAGAATCTGATGTCCGGTTTCTTCCCCCGTCATGCGCAGGGCTTCGTACATTCCATCCTTACCCGTAGCGGTAGGGCTTTGTGCCCTGAAGCGAACGGAAAACTGGATGGCAAAATCGACCGCAATCCCCACAAACAGAATGGCGAATGCAACAGAGATCAGGTTCAGCGTACCAACTGCAACGGCTGCAAAGCCGGTTGTCAGCAACAGCCCCACAACCAGTGTGATCACAATGGGGAGCACCACCCGCCATGAGCGCACCGCCAGTGTGAGCCACAGTGTTACCAGCGCCAAAGACCCAATAAGCCCGGCAACCATACCCTCCGCCACGGTTGCAAACTCTTCATCATCAAGCTGGACCTGCCCGGTCAGATACACTTTGGCATGACCATTTTTAACAAACTCTAGAGTTTTTATGGCATCGCGCATGGCATCCGCCGCAGCGCCACCGGGCTGGAAGGACCCATAATCCAGAACAGGCTTGGTAATGACAAACTGGTAGCGCCCCGCCAGATCAGACAGCTGCCCTCCCAGAAGGCGCTGCCAGGACATAAGGTCCGCCTTGCCATCGGCTGCTTTTTCCAACGTGTTGGCAAAGCCGGTCAATGGTGCCTGAAAACCTGCCAGATTGGCCTGCCCTGCCTTGACCCCCTCGGCAATAAGCGAAAGCGCACCAAACAACCCGCGGGCGGATGGGTCCTGAGCAAGGGCAGACAAAAAGGGCTGGGCTGCGATCGTATCGTTCAGGATGCTGGCCAGTGGCTTGGGCTCCAGGAACATAAGCCCGTTGCGCTCAAGGTAAGGGTTGGCATCCGGCCTGTTGGCAAAGGAAAAATGCTGATGATCCGCCCCCAGCTTTTCGGCCAGCTGCCGGGCAGTCTCCTGCCCTTCTTCCGGCAGATCGGCCTCCACCACAGCGACCAGAAGGTTCTCCTTCTGTGGAAACAGGCGCCCCATCTCATCCGAACGCTGCTTCCACTCCAGTCGGGGCGAGAGCATTTTGCTCGTGTCCGTGGTCACGCCAAGCTGGGTCATGCCCGCATAAACGCCTGCGCCGGACAACACGCAAAAGAGTGCCACGACCAGCCACGCATGGCGCGCACAAAGGGTGATAAAACGACCTATGGGTGCAAAGAGCATGATAAACGACAGGATCCTAGAAAAGTCATGGCGTCAGGCACAAAACCGCCTTGGTTTGCCTAACAGCGTCGCACGATGCAAGGGAGGATATACACAGACCACTCTTCTTTTACCGGCCTGAGTGAGGAAAATGAGATTTTTCCGTGTTATTTGCACGGCCTGACCAAGCATGTTCCAGCCATTGCCACAATACCAGTGAGGGCACACCCCAAGCAATTTCGCGCAGACGTTTGATAAGCGAGAGCGCAATGGCCACGGGAGGTGCAATTCCAAACAGCCCCCCCACAACCAGATACCCCCCTTCGGACACACCCAATGCACCGGGAACCGCAAATCCGGCGGACTTGGCCGCCTCGCCCACACCTTCGATTACAAAACCCGTCGCCAAAGAGCAGTCATGCCCCATAAAGTGCAGGATCAGGCAGACTTCCACCGCACCAAGCGCCCATGCGGAAAATTGCAGGATCAGACCTGTCACAGCATTGTTGCGGGTTTTGTAAAGCCCCAGCACTTCCTGATGAATGCCGCGAATGCCCTCTACACCGCCCCAGCCCAGATGGGTGGCTATCCGCTCCAGCAGTTTTTCCACCACGGCAACAGCCCCCAGCCACTGGCTGGCAAATACGGCCACACCAATAACAGCGAGCACCATGGCACTTTCGAGCAATCGGTCGGTCACGGCAGAGCGCTGGACCAGAGCCAGCAACAAAAGCAGCCCCGCCACCGTAAACAGCACCTGACTGAGCAGTTCAAGCGTAAGGTCGCAGATTGTGGCTGCGGCTGCACGCCGCAAACCCAAACCACGACGGGCAAGCAGACGGCTGGAAACAACCTCCCCCCCAACCTGCGCCACGGGTAGCAGGTTGTTCACACCCTCACGCACACAGCGCAGAATAAAAAAATCACGCAATGGCAGGTGGGGGGGCAGGTCACGCCGGGCAATAACCCGCCACGCCTGCGCGGATAATGAGACCTGAACAGCATGAAAAACAATGGCGGCAAGGAGTCCCCAGCCGCCAGTCACAACAAGCGCAAAAATGGCATGAGCGCCAAAGCGCGAGAGCATCCAGACCGTCAGCCCCAGCCCCAGAATACCGGCTACAAGAGTGATGCGCTTCATGCAGTCTCCCTTCCCACGCCCGCAAGGCCCGCAGCCTACACTGGTATGCTGCTCCTGTTATCCCTCCCTGATCTGACGCAGGAGAGCAAGAGATTCCACACATGCCGCAGCGGCTTCGCGCCCTTTATTATGCACATCATCGGAGGAACGCACAGTTGCCTGTTCCTCCGTGTAGGTTGTGAGAATACCAAACGCTACGGGCACTTCCGTGGCAAGGCTTGCCTGCATAATGCCCATGGTCGCACCCAGACTGATAAATTCAAAATGGGCGGTGTCTCCCTTAACCACGCAGCCAAGGCAGATGACCCCTTCATATCGTCCACTTTTGGCCAGAGCCTGCGCCAGCAAGGGCATTTCAAACGCGCCGGGAGCTGCAAACACATCTGCGTCAGAAACAGTAATGCCGTGCTCTTCCAGCCATGCAATGGCACCATCACGCAGACCGCCGGTGACCGTCTCGTTAAACCGGCTGACAACCAGCGCCAGACGGGGAGCGGGGGTAAGAGCTTTGAGGTCAGGCAGGTTGACCGGGGAACGTGTACCCATAAGTGCTATTATCCTTGAACAGTGCGTTTTGAAGTCAACAAAAACTCAGGCTGGGACCGTGTGCGTGGCAGGGGTTACGGTATCGCAGCTCAAATGGTGGCCCATCCGTTTGCGCTTGGCGTGAAGATACGCCCGGTTAAAGGTGTTGGCCGGAATTTCCAGGCCGAGTCTTTTGCGCACAACAAAACCCCGGCTTTCCAGCGCACGCACCTTGTCCGGGTTGTTGGTCAGCAGGTCAAGCTGACCAACACCAAGACTGCGCAGGATTCCAGCTGCTGCACGCCAGTCGCGCGCATCGGTCGCAAAGCCAAGTTTATGGTTGGCTTCCACCGTATCCAGCCCTGCATCCTGCAATTCGTAGGCACGGATCTTGTTGACCAGCCCAATCCCCCTGCCCTCGTGGCCGCGCACGTAAACCAGCACACCACATTCCGCCTGCCCAATAGCCCGTAATGCGGCCTGAAGCTGGGAGCCACAGTCGCACCGCAAAGACCCCAGCGCATCGCCCGTCACACATTCGGAATGCAGGCGAACAAGAGGAACTGGCCCAGTGGGGCTGACATGCCCCTTGACCAGCGCCACATGTTCCACGCCGTTATCATCCTTAAACGCGTGGATCATCAGGTCATCGCCGCCATACACACTGGGCAGGGCGGCTTCGGCCAGATCAGGCACATGCTCTGCTTCTGTATCCGCAGCTTTGCCCTGATCTGGCTGTTCCAGCGGTGTCAGCCCCTGCGCGGCAATCCACGCAGCCAGTTCCGCAATGGAAATAATGGGCATGTCGTGCTGGCGGGCAAACACTTCCAACTGGGGGCGGCGGGCCATTGTGCCGTCTTCGTTCAGGATTTCGCAAATGACGGCGGCAGGCTTTAGCCCTGCAAGGCGCAGCAGATCAATGGAGCCTTCGGTATGGCCTATACGTGCCAGAACCCCACCGGGATCGGCACGAAGGGGGAAAATATGGCCCGGAGTTGCAATATCCGCAGGCTTTGCATCATCCGCAGCGGCAACACAAACGGTATGCGCCCGGTCTGCGGCGGAAATGCCTGTGCTCACACCTTCCCGCGCTTCGATCGAGACCGTAAACGCTGTGCCATACTGGGCGGTGTTATCGCTCTGGCGCACCATCATGGGCAATTCCAGTTGCGCAACCCGCTCGGCAGTCAGCGGCAGGCAGACAAGGCCACGGGCATGGGTGATCATAAAGTTCATGGCCTGCGGGGTCATGAACTCCGCAGCCATAACAAGGTCCCCCTCATTTTCGCGGTCTTCATCATCCACCATCACAACCATGCGGCCCGCACGCACGGCGGCTACGGCACGGAGCAGGCGCACGGAAGGCTGGAACGGCACGCTCTTCTGCCCCTCTGTCATTTTACCTGACATTGTGCCTCCACATATTTTGCAATGATGTCCACTTCCACATTCACGGCATCCCCCACCTGCGCTGTGCCCAGTGTGGTGTGGTCCCATGTGTGGGGAATAATCATAAGGGCAATGCGGAATACGCCGTCCTGCACCGCCCCCACCTCGTTCAGTGTCAGGCTGATTCCGTTCAGCGCAACCGAGCCTTTTTCCACCATATAGCGCCGCAGTTCGGCGGGCACCTCAAACTCCACGCGCCGGGCATCCCCCACCGGGGTTGCCCCAACAAACCGGGCAAGCCCATCCACATGCCCCTGCACAATATGCCCCGACAGACGGGTGGAAGGCGTAACCGCACGTTCCAGATTGACCCGCGCCCCGGCCCTGAGCCTGCCCAGCATGGTACGGTCGAGTGTTTCACTGCTGACAAAAAAGCGGACAGGCGCATTCTGTGCCTCTGCCACGGCAGTCAGGCACACACCGTTAACGGCAATGCTCTCCCCTTCTGCCACATCGGTCAGCCCGGTCTCGACTTCCAGCATAAGGGACTGGGCCCCCTGCTCCGCCTTCAGGACCTGACCGAGGGATTCTATAATACCGGAAAACATGCCTGCTCCTGCGTGCATCGTGCCCATTCTGGAAAAAGAGAAAGGGGAGAGATATCGTGTCGGGTTGAAACAGAAAAATGGTCCTGACCTTGGGCATCCTGCCGAATACTCAGCCAGTCATCCCACAGCCCCTGCTCATGGATGGCGCGCAGCAGGGCTGGCCCTGCTTCCACCATAATCCACAGGGCCGGGGTACTGGCCAGCAGAGTGGGCAGGGCGGCAACATCGGGGCAGAACAGCACATCAAACCGCGCTTCCGCCTGTGCCAGCCAGTGTGCAGGCACATTGTGCCGTGCGCCACACACCACCAATACGCGCCGCCGCTCCGCATGATCTGGCACATGCCTTACGGTAAAACCGGGCAGGTCAGCCCTGACTGTGCCTGTGCCCGTAACAATACCATCGGTTACGCGCCGCAGGGCATGGGCAAAATGGAGCGATGCTGGCGTGGTAAAGGTTGTGCTGCCAGCTGGTGGCACCATGCTCCCCTGTGCGTTAACAGCCTGCTTGACTGTTATCCACGGTCGGCCATGCACCATACGCCATGCAAACGGTGCCAAAAGCGCGCGGCAGCGAGCCATGCTGGCCGCGCCATTGGGAGCATGGTCCAGCCAGTGCACCGCCACACCATTGGCCTGCAAATAGGCTGCTCCACCACCCTGCACATGGGGGTTGGGGTCCGCACATCCAATCCAGACCTGTTGAACAGGGGTCGATAATAAAGCCTGCGTGCAAGGCGGCGTGCGCCCCGTGTGGTTACAGGGTTCCAGCGTAACCACAGCAGTATGAATCCGCTCCGCCACGCCAAGTGCCCGCGCCTGCTCCACTGCCAGCCGCTCGGCATGTAACATGCCCGCCTTGTGGTGCGCGGCAATGACCAGCACAGTTCCCTGCGCATCCAGCAGCACACACCCTACAGCCGGGTTTGGCGCGGTCTGCCCTGCAAAACGCCATGCTTCGGAAACAGCCAGATCAAAGGCTGCACCAACACATGCTGGCATTGCGCGGGAAAAAGATTGTGGAATGCTATTCACCCTGCTCTCTTTGTCCATGACCTGCACACAACAGACGGACTCAGGGCGTAAAAAGGCTCTCCCGCTCCTTGCGCACACCCAATACGGGCGTAACGGACAGGAAGCGAGTCTCTCCTTTGTTCTCTTTCATCCGGACTGTGACCGTCGGCTCCGGAGTTACACCGGATCTGCTGACCCTGCCGAAACAGGCGCTCGCGGGCTTGGAGGAGCAGGCTCCTCCTTTACCGCCGGTAGGGAATTACACCCTGCCCTGAGAACGTCGCACCCGCACAATGGCGACTGCTAACTGATATGATGGGGCTAACAGTCACGGGTTGCAAGAATAAAACGCTTCACATCTGGTTATGGCTCATTCTGAACAACCGCATGACGGGTTACAAAACAGAGCGGAAATACCCAGCCCCCCTTGCCACACGTTCCGGCACTGTTATGAGAGAGGGCATAAATGGAGCCATGGCCGAAAATACCTGGCCGGGCCGTTTTTTGTAACCGCGAGTTCAGGCAGGTTTTTTGCGCGCCCTGTATTTTTATCCTGTTGTGTGCTCGTTGTATGTCGGAGTTCCATCAGCCTCCATGGACCAACCATGACCCAACCAGACCCGGCGAACAAAGCCACCCCAGCCGCCCCTGCCATGACCGGCCTTGCCGGATGGATAGAGGCCCGCCTGCCTGTTATTTCTGCCTTCCGGGCTGAATATATTGACTTCCGCCTGCCACGTAATCTGAACGGATTGTGGAATTTTGGCGCCATTCTGACCGTTGTTCTGCTGCTGATGCTGGCTACGGGCATTTTTCTGGCCATGAACTACACCCCCACCAATGCAGGGGCATTTTTGTCGGTCGAAGCCATAGACCGCCAGCTTGCTGGGGGGTGGCTGCTGCGCGCCATGCATATGACGGGGGCCAACCTGTTTTTGGCCGCCCTATATGTGCACCTGTTCCGTGGTCTGTATTACGGGTCTTACAAAGCCCCACGCGAGCTGTTGTGGCTGAGCGGGCTTGTGCTGCTGGTTATGGTCATGGCCACGGCCTTTGCCGGTTACATGCTCCCCTGGGGGCAGATGTCCTACTGGGGAGCGGATGTTATTACCAAAGCCGTTGGCGCCATTCCCGGCATTGGTCCCAGCCTTGAGCATATTATGGCTGGGGGTGACCATCTGGGCGATGTGTTCCTGCACCGCTTTTTTGTGCTGCACTTTTTGCTGGCGTTTCTGGTCGTTGGGGTTGTGGGGCTGCATGTGACCATTGTGCATGTCAACGGTTCCAACAACCCGCTGGGTATTGAACCCCGCACCCCCAAGGATACGGTACCGTTCTACCCCTATTACATCAGCAAGGATCTGGTCGGGCTTATTGTGTTCGCCATGGTGTTTGCCGCTTTGATGTTCTTCTGGCCCAACGTGCTGATCGAAGCCGACAATTACACACCGGCTGACCCCATGCACACACCGGCGGATATTGAACCGGAGTGGTACTTCCTGCCTTTTTATGGCCTGCTCCAGTCCGTGCCTTCCAAATTTGGTGGTCTGCTGGCCTCTGCGGCCTCCCTGCTTATCCTTTTTGCCCTGCCCTGGCTGGACCGCTCACCCGTGCGCTCCATGC
This sequence comes from Acetobacter syzygii, assembly GCF_000964225.1. Classification (GTDB taxonomy): domain Bacteria; phylum Pseudomonadota; class Alphaproteobacteria; order Acetobacterales; family Acetobacteraceae; genus Acetobacter; species Acetobacter syzygii. Next base: position 56,574 of record NZ_BAMZ01000006.1, read on the forward strand.
GCTTCCGCCCGCTGTGCCGTATTGGCCTGTTCGGGCTGGTTGCTGCATTTATTCTGCTCGCAGCGGCAGGCAAGCACCACGCTCAGGGGGGGTGGCTTATTGTGGCCCGTCTGGCTGGTATTTATTACTTCGGCTATTTTCTCGTGTTGCTCCCCCTTGTCTCCCGCAAGGAAAAAACACGTCCCCTTCCCTCCTCCATTGCCGCCGCACAAGGAGAGCACTGATGCGGGGTCTTTTTTCCCTTCCCGCCCTTGGGGTAATATCTGCCCTTGGTCTTTCTGGCGTGGCACTGGCCAACGAGCCGGACAAAGCCCCGCCCCATCAGCCATGGAGCTTTGATGGACCATTGGGTCAGTATGATCAGGGCAGCCTGCAACGCGGCTTTGTGGTGTACCAGCGGGTCTGCTCAACCTGCCACGGTATGCGCAACCTGACCTATAATGATCTGGCGGGCATTGGCCTGACCCAGCAGCAGATAGCCGAAACAGCCAAGGCCAAACCACAGGCAGGCACCCCAGATGCCATGGGCCAGCCAACAACACGGCCCGGCCTGCCCGATGACCACCTGCATTCCCCCTTCCCCAGCGATGCGGCGGCTGCCGCCATGATGGGGGGCGTTGCTCCACCGGACCAGTCCCGTCTGGCCATGACACACCCCGGCGGGGCGGACTGGCTATACGCCTTCCTGACTGGCTACCGTATGCCGCCTCCAGCCGATGCCCCCATAGTACCGGGCAAGTTTTATAACGACTGGGTCGCCGGACACATGATTGGAATGCCCCCCCCACTTATGAACGGCATGATCCAATACCCTGATGGCACCCCTGCCACAGTGGAGCAGCAGGCCCGCGATATTACGACTTTTCTGGTCTGGGCGTCCGATCCACACAGCAATGAACGCCACAGCATTGGCAAGGCCGTTATGGCCTATCTGGCCGTGTTGCTGGCGCTGGCCATTGCATGGAAACGCAAAATCTGGAAACGCCTGAAAACGCAGTGAAGAACAGAAAGCACGCACAACCATGACACGTGAGACTGAAACCACCCCAGCTCCCGAACAGGCTCCCGGCCGCCGCGACTTTCTGGGCATGGTCACAACCGCTGGAACGGTAACAGGCATTGCCGCCTGTGCGATTCCGTTTGTTGAAAGCCTGCAACCACAGGATAGTGCTGCAGCACACCTGCCGGTTGATGTGGATATTTCCCACCTGGCTCCGGGCCAGCAAATGGTGGCCGTATGGCAAGGCAAGCCCGTCTTTATTATCCGCCGTACCCCCGAAGAGCTGGCAAGCCTGCAAAACGCCAGCCTGAGCGCACAGTTAAAAGACGCAAACTCCACAGCCCACCAGCAGCCCGACTATGCCCGCAACTGGCACCGTTCTGCCACACCGGAATATGGGGTTTACGTTGGCATATGCACGCATCTGGGCTGCGTGCCATCCTACAATCCACCGCAGGGGTCTGGGCCAGAGGCATCGGGTGGTTATGGCTGTCCCTGCCATGGCTCCAGATTTGATCTGGCGGGCCGCGTACAAAAGGGTGCCCCGGCACCTTATAACCTGCCTGTCCCGCCGTATGCCATGCCGTCTGCCACAGTGATCCGGCTGGGTGAAAACCCCAAGGGCGAAACGTTCGATTTTTCTACCATCGAGCAGATCTGACCCCTTTCCCTCCTGCCAGTGCACGCTCTGGCAGGAGGCATTCCATACCTTGCCTGCCCCTGCCAGACCTCACACCTCTGGTGCGAAATGCTTTTGCCAAAAAGCACCTTATCGGCCGCACCAGACTGCGCCATGCTGCCCGCACAAGACCCACGGCCACATATTCCGGCCCTTACAGATCAGGGAACTGCGCGTATGTCTGACATTGTTGTTGTTTACCACTCAGGCTATGGCCACACTCGCAAGGTTGCAGAGTATGTTGCCAATGGCGCCAATGCAGAACTGATTGCCATTGATAGCAATGGCGAGATCCCCCAAAATGCGTGGGACACGCTGGCTGCCGCCAAAACCATTGTGTTTGGGGCCCCCACCTACATGGGCAATGCAAGCTGGCAATTTAAAAAATTCGCCGATGCCACATCTCAGATCTGGTTCACACGCGGCTGGCAGAACAAACTGTTTGCTGGCTTTACCAACAGCGCCAGCCCTGTGGGGGACAAAGGCGTAACACTGGCATGGCTGCAAACGCTGGCAGGCCAGCATGGTGGCATATGGATCAGCCTTGGCCTGCTGCCATCCAACACAAAAGCTGCCAAAAACACGGACCTGAACGCACTCGGCGGCTCCACCGGCCTACTGGTGCAAAGCCCATCCGATGCAAGCGTGGACGAAATTCCACAAGGTGGGTTGGATACAGCCACCGCCTTTGGTGAACGCATTGCTGAAATTACAAAGCGCTTTGCATAAGCTGCTTCCAGAACATACAAAACTCAAAGAAAAATAAAACCTATTCTATATGATATAGAATAGGCCAAGAGGAAGGCAGGTATCGCAAATGCGTGATACTCGTCTTCCTCTTCGTGTTTTATCATGACTGCGTTCTATAATGTATTCGCTGGGTCACGCCCCAAAGCAGCACCAGACAAATACAATAAAAATGCGGGAATCTGAGCAATGAAACTGTGCAAAAAACACTCCGGTTTTGCCGTTGCCCTAAGCATTTCCTCTATTTTATGGGGTGGTTCCCTCCATCCGGCAGCCGCACAGGTTCATCCCTTTTCAACCTTTGCAGCCAACGGTTCCAATCTGGCCCACTGGTTAAGCGATATAACCCTTACCGGGCAGATTGAAGGGGGCATTATGGCCAACCCGGCCCGCCCCAACCCCGGCTATAACTTTGGGAATTTTCTGGCCGACCATGCCAATCAGGTGCAGCTTAATCAGGCCGAATTTGTGCTCTCCAAAGCGATTGATCCGAGCAAAAACACCTATCAGATTGGTTTTACACTTGAAGGTCTTTATGGCTCCGATGCACGGTATTACCATCTGACCGGCATATCCGATCAGGAATGGAAGGCGCGTTACCAGCTTATTCCCGCGCAGGCCCATGTGGATGTCCATCTACCCTGGCTAACATCTGGTGGGCTGGACATGCAGGCAGGCATTCTGCAAGCCCCCATGGGGGTTGAAGGTTTGGACCCGGCTGCGCGCGCTTTTTACACACTCGCCTACACATCCGAATATTCCGTGCCATTCGAGCATGTGGGGGCCATGTTTAACTGGCACGTCACGCCCATTCTTGACGTAACATTCGGGATAGATACCGGGAACCAGACAACTTTTGGCTCATCGGACAACAACAGCAGACCAGCCGGGTATTTTGGGTTCAACCTGAACAACCTTGCAGGCGGCAAACTGCGTATTGTGGAGCTTAGCCGCGTTGGCCCGGAAAACGCATGGCGCTCATCCGCCGGAGGACATTACGAGGCAGATCATGCCCAGCGTTTTTGGAACGATATTAACGCCACCTATCAGGTCAACGACCGCCTGAGCATAACAGCAGAGTTCAATTACCTGCACGACGAAGGCCTGCATGGTATGGAAGGCAGGCAGTTCAAAGCCGCCGATGCAGAAAGTTTTGTCAGCTTTCTCAGCTATAAAATCAATAAGGATTTTACGTTCAATTATCGTGGGGAAATTTACCGCGACAATAATAACCTCATGGTTTCCACATTTCAGGGCAACAACTCCTATATGAACGCCATTGCTGGCCGCCCCTATGCGGCCATACCCGGCCCCAATACCAGCAGCCATGGCACCACATATGGTGCTTTATCGCTTAATGTGGCTTACCGCCCGGATCTGGGCCACCACGTAAGGGTCTTTCAGCTCCGCCCGGAAATCCGGTTTGATCGCGCACTCAACAGCACCACACCCTTTAATGGGGGACGCAACAATGGCATGTTTACGTTTGGGGGAGATGCCGTAATCGGTTTTTAAGCCCGTGCAGCACTCTTAAACCCAATGGCTTTTGGTCCAGTCTGCTTTGACTGAACATAGGCACATGGCACCTGAACAGGGCTGCTTATTGGCAAAAATACGTTACATCATACCAGATTTAGTTTAAGTGCGTGGGGTCCAAACAATGTAGGGTTCCAAAACGTGCCGCAGAAGAAAAATAGAGCTATAGATGTCTTTTTCTCAGCCGTTTTACCCGACAGACGTGTTCCAGACGGATATACCGCTCTAAAATATAGTACTCTTCTGATCCTTTTCCTGTATTTTTTAAGCTACCTGATTATCCCTTTTTCCAATGGTGATCCGGCCTATTACACAATTCTTGGTCGCGGCATTATACAGCACCATCTTTTTCCCTATAACTATGCTTTTGACCATAAACCATTGGGCGTAAATCTATTTTATGGCCTATGGGACTGGCTTATTCCTTTTTATAGCGGCAAATTTGCAGTGCTTGCGCTTGTTTTAAGCGCTGCCGTTGTTTGCTTATGCCGCACATTCGGTGATTTTTCCCGCGCAACAGCCTTTATGTTGCTGACTGTTGGTGGAGCGATTTTTAATGTGCTCTCGGGCAATTCAGAGATTGTTCTCGTCACAGGAGAAACCCTGTGCCTGACCTTAATGTTCAAAGGCATACAGAATAACCGCAATAGCCTGTTTTTTCTGGCAGGGATTGTTGCCGCCTTCACAGTCAACATCAATTATCTCTCGGCGGTCTGCCTTGTGGCACCTGCTGCTTTACTGCTTTTTTCACCCGGCTGGTTTCGTCTTTCTCGCTGTTTTCTGGCTATTGCAGGCGGTCTGAGCGGCCTTCTGGTCCTATTCTCGCCTTACCTGCTGGCCGGACACGGCGCTTTGCAGACATACTTTTCCATGCAGCATGAATTTCTGCATCGCTATAGCGGGTCATTACATGAACGTCTGCTGTGCCTGTTATGGATGACTTTCTATGTTCTGCTGCTTTCCCCTGTATTGATTGCATGGTGCAAGCGCTTCACTCTTTCTGACCAGATGCAGAACAATCGGAAAAACCTTATTTTACCCTTGTGGTTTTTCTCTTCACTGCCCGCCACAATGCTTTCCGGGCATCCGTTTGAACATTATTTTCAGCTCTGCTTTGCACCGGCTGCCATTATGTGGGCTATTCTATTGCGGCAAGGTATCATTTTTTCGCGTTATGCACTCATGCCATTTTTTGTGGTTGCACTCTTTTTTGTCATCAATAATGCTCGTACCAATTTTAAAACCTATATTCACTGCAATCGTGTTGATTACGCAGCCATAAGCAGGGAAGTCGGACAGAATAAGGTCTTGAGCCTTCGGGCCTACCATTCTGTATTTTACCTCTCCAACCTCTGGCCGTTTGATATTTACCTGTTCAGCGATCATACGGACATTATGTATGGCGCACATGCAGGGCAGCATTTTATGGAAGACCTACAAAAACGTCCGCCCTACGTTGTTATGCGTTACAACGCTTGTGGCTTGCACGAGGTAGAACCCCAAGTATGCGAATGGGTACAGCAACACTATAAATTAATCTATGCTGTGAATGTTCAGCAATCCAAACCGAACAAATTTTCCGTCGCACTCTATAAGCTCGTACAACCTGTTCAAGTGCCTGCAACACCCAATATAGCGGAGCATTAATGCTCCCATTGGGCAATAGATCAAGCTTGCCCAAAACCGATGCGTTTATCCATGATGGATTAAATGACTCGAAAACTTGTTAGCGGCCGCTTTCCACCCCTTCTGTAACACCTCGCCTGCCGCGCATCAGTCAGGAGTCCGGTGTGCCATTGTTCCCACACCCTGCCCTCCCCTAGCAGCCCACCACCGGTGACCTGACCACTCCAGAGCAAAGCTTTGCACACATCGTTCTATGCACGATATTTATGTTTTTATGAAAAAAAATCATTTTTATTCACTATTCAATTCCGGCATAACGCATACACGGCGTTTAACGGCAGACATATCTGTCACCATTACTTGAAAAATCAGAATAAAAATGGGGAGTTTTTATCCTCATAAATAAAATTCTGATTGTCATCGGCACAGAGATGCAGGACCACAATGATTCAGGATTCTACATTCACTATCCATCGACTTCGCTTCGATGAAAACTATCATCCATCCGACAGGACGCGTCTCACAACCAATTTTGCCAATCTGGCGCGAGGAGAAAGCCGCCGGGAAAATCTGTGCAACGTCATGCGCATGATTGATAACCGTTTTAATGATCTGGCACGTTGGGATAACCCCAAGGGTGATCGTTATTCCATTGAACTTGAAATTGTTTCCGTAGAAATGGATCTCGCTTTTGCTAGCAAGAATGGCAACTTTCCCCTGATCGAAGTTCTGTATTCTACAATCATCGATAAAAAAGGCAGAAAACGCATAGAAGGTCTCGCGGGGAACAGTTTTTCTTCCTATGTGCGGGATTATGACTTTAGCATATTACTTCCAAATTATAATAAAGATAAATCAGAGTTCAGTATTCCTCATAACTACGGAAATTTACATGGGAATCTCTTCAAGAGTGTTGTGAACTCTTCGGCCTACAAAAAGAATTTCAGGAAACTTCCTGTCATATGCCTCAGTGTTTCAACCAACCGAACCTATTACCGGACAGAAAACCAGCATCCCGTTCTGGGCGTTGAATACCAACAGCGTGAATTCTCTCTGACTGACCAGTATTTTGAAAAAATGGGTATGAAGGTCCGTTATTTTATGCCCGCCAACAGTGTAGCGCCTCTGGCATTCTATTTTTTTGGTGATCTGCTCTCTGATTATTCCACTCTTGAGCTGATCAGCACCATCAGCGTGATGGAATCTTTTCAGAAAATCTACCGCCCGGAAATTTACAATACCAATGCGGCAGCTGCGGATTGTTTTCAGCCCAGTCTGAAGTATCAGGATTATTCAAACACCCGAATTATCTACGATCGAGCAGAACGTACACAACTGGCAACCGCACAGGGACAATATACGGAAGAGAACTTCATCAAACCCTATCACACTATTCTTGAGCAGTGGTCTGCCAGTTACGCCGCCTGATCTCTCAGAAACACAAGGTCCTTTCCCATGAAAACACTGCTCCCCACCTCAACTGCTGGCAGTCTGCCCAAGCCTTCATGGCTCGCACAGCCGGAAACCCTCTGGTCGCCCTGGAAATTGCAGGGGGCGGAACTGGTCGAAGGCAAACAGGATGCACTGCGCCTGACACTGGATGATCAAGATCGCGCTGGCATTGATATCGTCAGCGATGGCGAACAGACGCGCCAGCATTTTGTTACGACCTTTATTGAACATCTCAGTGGTGTTGACTTCGAAAACCGCCAAACGGTTAAAATTCGTAACCGCTACGATGCCAGTGTGCCATCAGTTATCGGTGCCGTAAGGCGTGAAAAGCCGGTTTTTGTCGAGGATGCAAAATTTTTGCGTAAGCTGACAAAAAAACCTATCAAATGGGCACTCCCCGGCCCCATGACGATGATCGATACACTCCATGATAATCACTACAAGAGCCGTGAGAAACTTGCGTGGGAATTTGCCAAAATCCTTAATCAGGAAGCAAAAGAACTCGAAGCAGCCGGTGTTGATGTTATCCAGTTCGATGAGCCAGCCTTCAATGTTTTCTTTGATGAGGTGAATGACTGGGGCATTGCTACGCTGGAGAAAGCCATTGAGGGACTGAAATGCGAAACTGCCGTCCACATCTGCTATGGCTATGGCATCAAAGCCAATATCGACTGGAAAAATACTCTTGGGCAAGAATGGAGGCAATATGAAGAAATCTTCCCCAAACTCCAGAAATCGCATATCGACCTGATCTCGCTGGAATGTCAAAACTCCCGCGTTCCAATGGATCTGATTGAACTCATTCGTGGAAAAAAAGTCATGGTCGGCGCTATTGATGTCGCCACCAGAACCATTGAAACGCCTGAAAAGGTTGCAGATATTCTACGAAAAGCCCTTCAGTTCGTCGATGCCGACAAGCTTTACCCTTGCACCAACTGCGGTATGGCACCTTTGCCGCGTAATGTAGCACGGGGCAAACTCCATGCTCTGGGCGCAGGTGCTGCAATCGTTCGACAAGAACTCTCAACCTGACAGATCGCCTGACATTTTTTTACATTCAGCACTGGGAGACGGACCGAAAAGAATATCTATGGTGATTACGGGAAAACCAGAATGAAACGTGCAGAGCATCATGATATGAGTTCATGAAAATGAACTCATATGTTTGTATAACCATATCAATTCTGTGCATTGGATAGGAAAACCATGGGTGTTCTGGAGCGCAGTCATCTGACAATCATTCAGGAGGTCGCGCGAGAAGGTTCATTAACAGCCGCAGGAATGCGCCTGAACCTGACCCAACCCGCCCTCAGCCATTCCATCCGCAAGATCGAACAACAACTTGGCGTCAAGATATGGCGGCGGGAGGGACGCTCCCTCGTACTCACACAAGCAGGTGAATGGCTATTAGCCCTAGCAAACCGCCTGCTGCCACAGTTTGAACTAGCCGAAAGCCGCCTTGAACAATTTGCAAATGGTGGGCGGGGTACACTCCGTATCGGCATGGAATGTCACCCCTGCTATCAATGGCTCCTAAAGGTAGTCTCACCCTATCTGGAGAGATGGCCAAAGGTCGATGTGGATGTAAGGCAGAAATTCCAGTTTGGTGGAATCGGCGCACTGTTCAGTAATGAAATTGATATTCTGGTCACGCCTGACCCACTTTATAAACCCGGTCTGAAGTTTACGCCGGTTTTTGATTATGAACTCGTGCTGGCCGTTGGCCCCGAACATCCTCTGCGCAATGCAAAGTTTGTTTTACCAGAACAACTTGTGGACGAAACATTGATTACCTACCCGGTTCCGTCCGAACGTCTCGATATTTACACGCAATTTCTGCAACCAGCAGGAATTGCACCAAGGCAGCAAAAGCAGATCGAAACAACGGACATCATGCTGGTCATGGTCGCGCATGGAAGAGGCGTTGCGGCACTACCGCGCTGGCTTGTGAAAGAATATTCTGCCCGTTTTAAGCTTCACCCCATCAAACTTGGGAAAAAGGGTATTGCAAAGCAGATATTTCTTGGTCATCGGGAAACTGATGAAGACATTCATTATCTACGCGATTTTATTGAATTCGCCGCATCACCTCGGTAAGAAGATTTAAGGTTTTATTCCCCCTACCCCGCAATACGCAGATTTTCTGGCGGGTGCTCTTTTTGGTCGGTGTGACCTCTTCTTCGTATCGTTGAAGCTGATCGAGAAGCATTGTCTTTTTCTCACGAAAAGGATCAATATACACATCACCGTCGATCTAGGTTCAGGACCTGTTAATTTATTGAACTGAGCGAGAGGGTATGATTCACGGGCTTACCGATGGAGGGTGGGCCTGTAAATGACGTGTTTTTGCTGTCTGAGAGGCAGATGGAGCGGATTGAGCCGTTTTTTTCCCTCTGGCACATGGAGTGCCAGGCGTGGATGACCGGCGTGTTCTGAGCGGGATCGTTTATGTGATCCGCAACGGCCTTCAGTGGAAGGATGCCTCGAAAGCGTATGGCCCGCACAAAACTTTATATAATCGCTTCATCCGGTGGAGCTGCCTGAGTGTCTGCAACCGGATCTTTGTCGCGCTGACTGATCAGACCGACCGTTCAAAGTGCCTGATGATCGATGCAATCCACAGCGCAGCAATCGTCATATTCTACCTCAAAGAATGAGTCCTGAGCCTAACCTCTATCACGGTTAACGAGAATGGTTTCTGTTCTGTCTGTGCCTATTCCTTCATATTATCCATACCCACCGGACTCTCCCTTACGACGCTAGGGGAAGCTTCGTTTTTAGGATGATAGGCATAAGCGAAACCCAACAGGAGAACGATAGCACTCGGCAAAAGCGGAACTATGAAAGAGAAAATGACTCCTCGCGCCTCTGTCCTACCGAACACATTCTCTGTTCCGTCAGTCTTATCAAGCATGGCTAAAACATATTTTCTGTAGCGTGTCAGCAAGCTCTGACGCACGGAATATGCGTGGAAAAACCCACCGATCAATATAACGCCAAAAAGGACAAGAGCGATCACTGCCCTAGGGTCACCATCATGACTGTGGTGATTGCCTCCCTGTATGACCATGAGTAATGCAAAAAAATACGCCACAATAAAAAGGGCATAGAAGGCAGTCAGCTTTACCCATGAGGTGCCAATTTCAGAGAATACTTCTGTGTAAACATTATCTGAAAAGTAACCAATCTGGTGCGTCACGTTGTTACGGAGCGCAAGAAATTTTCCATTTTGTTTTCCTTTTTTCCCTCCCCATATCACCGAGACTGATTGCCCCTCCCGGCACGGAAAGTCGCCTTTAATACCATCCTGATCTATCTGAATCTCTTGGCCGTCTGGAGCCACAATCCAGAACGTCTGGTGATTTTGCACGTTGGATGAGATCGTCGGTGCTGAAACGACACCTCCATATTGAGGATGAACGTAACCGCCACCACCCGATGACGTGACTGTGGTGGAACTCCACTTCTGGACACTCGCCACCTGTCCGGTCAATGTATTGAACCACATCCGATGTCTATCAATCACAGCATCCATATAAGTGACCTTTCTTTCAATTTACTGTCGCAGCAAACAAAACCGTCACCCTTGGCAAACACCATCATCCAGCTTGCAGGCTGCTGGGATGTTCTTGCCGTTTTTTGTCAGGATTCCGGTCGCAAGGTCGTAAACATCGACTTCGGCTGGCGTGGTGACGTATTTCCCGATATTTTTCGGAAACTTCAGTGTGATTCTACTTCCTGAAATGGACGGCTTGGCAGTTGAGCAATTCCCGAAGAATGGT
>NZ_BAMZ01000005.1 GCF_000964225.1 Acetobacter syzygii
AACTTCGATACGGGTTGTCTGCACATGGGTGGAAGCCTGAGCCGCTTCTGCCACGATCTGACGTGCGCGTGTGCTCAGGACAGCTTTGTCCCAGTCAAAGAACACGAGGTAGGAGCGTGCGGGCAGCGGAGCCGGGGCAGCAATAACCGGAGCTGCTGGCGGCGGGGGCGGGGGAGCCGTGTCGAACGCATAACGCAGGCCAACCATGAACAGGTGGTTGAAGCGATGGTCAACGCTGGTCTGGTGGTTGCCGTTGATGTCGTACTGACCGTTACGGAAGGAACCCGGCTGGCCAATCATGCGGTACTGTGCAGTGACCTGAAAGCCCGGGATGCCCGTATCGAACGCAGCACCGGCAATGGCCTGGTAAGCAAAACCGCCTTTGGTGCCGTTAATGCCACCGCCGTTGCTGAAGCGGGCATGTTCCTGCGTCCACAGGTAGCCTGCACCAGCACCGATGAACGGCGTAACCGGAACGTTGTTGATGCCGAACTTCTTCAGGTCGAAGTCATACAGAGCGTTAACAAAGCCACCATAAGAAGAGTCTTTGCCGCCAGCACGACCGCCCTGACCGGTGCTGCCGCTCAGGTTGGACCGCAGGTAGGTGCCTTCCACTTCAGCGCGCAGGCCGTTGCCAAAGCCCCAGCCAAAGGAGCCGAAGCCGGTCCAGCCGCTTTTATGCCCGACTTTGTAGTCGCCCGGGCTGCTGGTGTTTGCACCTTTGCTCTTGAACGTCTGGGTCTGGGTCAGGTCGTAGCCGCCGCCAATGTCAACATACGGACCGGTGATGGTGGTGGCAGATGCGGCCGCCGGAGCCGCTGCCATCAGTGTTGTTACGAGTAACGCCGTGCGGAGACGCATTTTTTGCCCTCAATATTTCATCTAGGTGAAAACCTGATCTGCCAATTGCTTGGCGGGGGCAAATCACCCGATGCACCAAAATTCGTACAAAAAGGTTGCTCCACCACTCTTTATGGCCAAGCGAACCGCTCATACGCGTGTCGACTAAAAGACACAGCAGTGTTTTCGTTGCAACAGATCATTTCGCAGTATGAATATGACCTGACTGCATGTGCCATGCTGTTGTTTTGATTGATGTGTCTTGTCGCTCTGCAACCGCAGATGTGGGCATGGTCTCGCTCTGGAATGAGGCAGAATTGAGGCCGGGTTGCAAATTTGCAACCCAGACTCAACCCATGCGCATGTAGCCCGGATCTAGCCCCGCGCGCCATCGGCAATAAGAATTGCCCTTACCGCCTCTGTCGGTACGTCCTGCGTGGTAAAGGCGCGACCGATTCCGTTAGCGAGTACAAAAGACAGGCGGCCATCCTGCATTTTTTTGTCACGCTGCATGTGGGCCATCAGATCGTCCACGTTAAAGGTCTGGGGGAGGTCGTGGATATGCGCGGGCATAGCCAGAGTCTCCAGATGTCGGGTGACGCGGATTTGATCTTCCGCCGGGCAAAGCCCGAGCTTGACCGAGAGCGCAAAAGCCAGATTCAAGCCAATGGAGACGGCCTCGCCATGTAACAGGCGGCCATCGTAACCAAGCTCAGCCTCCAGCGCGTGCCCAAAGGTATGACCAAGGTTGAGCAGTGCGCGGCCGTTGCTTTTCTGCTCTTCGCGCTCATCTGCGGCCACAACGCGGGCTTTAAAGGCGCACGCCTGCCGGACGGCTTCTGCCAGAGCCTCGGGGTCCTGCTCCAGCACGGCAGCACCGTGTTTTTCGCACCAGTCAAACAGTGCGGGGTCACCAATCAGGCCGGATTTAACAATTTCGGCATAACCAGCCACCAACTCGCGCCGGGGGAGGGTGTTGAGCGTGGTTACGTCCGCCAGAACGCACAGGGGCTGGTGGAAGGCTCCAAGCAGGTTTTTGCCCCAGCGTGTGTTAATGCCGGTTTTACCACCTACTGAGGAATCAACCTGAGAGAGCAGGGTGGTAGGAATCTGCACAAAAGGCAGGCCACGCAGGGTTGTTGCTGCCACAAACCCGGCAAGATCCCCCACCACGCCCCCACCAAGGGCAATAATGGTGGTGCGCCGTTCCACCCCCTGTTCCAGAATGGCATCTGTCAGCTTCTGGTAAACAGTCAGGCACTTGCTCTGTTCACCCGGTATTACGCGCAGGCTGCGAGTCCGAACGCCTGTTTCGTGGAGCGAGTCTTCCAGCTTTTGCAGGTAAAGCGGAGCAACAGTATTGTCGGTAATGATGATGGCGTTTTTCTGCGGTAGAACAGGGGCCAGAAGGGCACCGGCACGCGCAACCAGATCTGTGCCAATCACAACATCGTAAGACGCTCTGGCCAACGAGACCGGCAGCCTGAGCGGGCGGCGGGACAGGGCGAGGGCCTCCATGACGCGGGTTGTGGTGTGTTCCACGTTGTTCTCTCCACAATCGACTATAATGTCGGCTTCGGCATAGATGGGGTGGCGGATGGTCATGAGCCTGTCCAGCACGTCCCGCGGCGATGCGGTGTTGAGCAGGGGGCGGTGTGTGCGCCCGACCACGCGGCGGAGCAGAACAGGCAGCGGGCAGCGCAACCAGACCGAAACAGCCTGCTTGCGAACAAGAGCCCTTGTCTGGGAATCCATGAACGCGCCGCCGCCAGTTGCCAGCACCATGGGGGGGCCTTCCAGCAGGCGGCGGATCACACGGCGCTCACCATCGCGGAACGCACTTTCGCCATAAAGCTGGAAAACATCGGCAATGGAGCAGCCTGCCGCCCGTTCAATCTCAACATCGGCATCAACAAAAGGGAGGCCGAGTCTGGTGGCCAGGTGGCGGCCAACGGTTGTTTTGCCAGCACCCATAAGGCCGACCAGCACAATGCTGCGTCCTGACGTCATGCCATTAGGGGCGGGGTTGCGCACAATCCGTTCCAGATCAAGCGGGATGGGCGGCGGGTCCGTGGTTTGGAGGGGGGGGGAGGATATACGTGATGACATAAAGCCTAGCTTAACATAGAGCAGAAAGAACACACCTATATCTGTTGTTAGGGGAGCCTACCTGTATGAGCCGTATGGTTCTGATCGTTTTTGCCGTTCTTGTTATTGGTGGGCTGGCTGGCTTTGCCGCTCTTGGGCTTACGGGCCACCCTCCTGTGCAGCAGGCGGTCCATCATGAACTGCCGTTTGCCGCCGATGCACAGGTGGCAGCCACATCCGTTGCGGTGCCTCCGGCTCCGGCGGCGCCTGTTGTAACGCCAGTTGTGCCTGCGGCTCCGGCCCAGCCCGTTATTTCTTCCACCGCGCCGGAACCTGCTCATCCGTGATGAGTGGGGCAGGGGGCGTTGAATTTTTTCTGGAAATGCAGGCCGCGGAACGGGCTGCCGCCCCCAATACTTTAGCCGCGTATCAATCCGACCTCGAGTCCTGTGCGCAGAGCCTGCTACGCGTGGGCCAGACGTTGCAGACGGCCAGTGCCGATGGCTTGCGTGACTGGCTGGCGGATCTTTCCGCTCAGGGGCAGTCACGCAGGACCGTTGCGCGCCGTCTGTCCTGCATACGGCAATTTTACCTGTTTTTGCTGCGTGAGGGGATTCGCACGGATAATCCTGCCGAGCACCTCGATTCTCCACAAGCCGAGCAGAGTCTGCCGCGCTTTTTGTCCGAATCGGAAGTGCTGGCTCTTCTGGATGCCTGTGTGGCCCCGCCAGATGCCTCGGCCGCCAAAAAACGCCGTGCACTGGTAGCGCGTGCAGCGCTGGAGCTTTTGTATGCGTCCGGGCTGCGTATTTCCGAACTGCTGGTACTGCCGCGGCAGGCTCTGGCGGGCGAGCAGCGAATGTTAAGCGTGCGTGGCAAAGGGGGGCGGGAACGACTTGTGCCCCTGTCCGAGAGTGCGCGTCAGGCGGTGCAGGCTCTTGTGCAGGTTGATAGGGCTTTGAACAGCCCCTACCTTTTTCCCGGCAGGGAACCCACACGGGCCATGACCCGGCAGGCATTTGACCGGATTTTGCATGATGTGGGGCTAAAGGCCGGGTTAGACCCAGCGCGCCTGTCCCCCCATGTGTTGCGGCATTCTTTTGCAACCCACCTGCTTGCGCATGGTGCGGACCTGCGTGCCCTGCAAATGCTGCTTGGACATGCGGACATTGCGACAACTCAGATTTATACCCATGTGCAGACCGAGCGGCTTAAGCAGGCTGTGGCTCAGCATCACCCTCTGGCGACCTCCCAAAGCGATCTTTGTGACGATTAAGGGCTAAAAAGCACGCCAGAACACGTTTGGTTGCACGAAGTGACTTGGCTTTAACTGCCATTGTGCTATCGGCTTTGCTCATGCGTCAGTTCCTGGATTTTGAAAAGCCCGTCGCCGAACTTGAGAACAAGATCGACGAGCTGCGGCAGATGACCGACCCCGAAGGGGTCAATATAGAAGAAGAAACGGCCCGCCTTTCTGAAAAGGCGGAAAAGCACCTGCGCACGATCTACGCCAAGCTTACGCCATGGCAGAAAGTGCAGGTGGCCCGTCATGCCCAGCGTCCGCATACGCAGGACTATATTGGTCGGCTCATAACGGACTTTACTCCGTTGGCCGGTGACCGGTTGTTCGGGGATGACAAGGCCATTATTGGGGGCATTGGTCGTTTTGACGGTATGCCCGTGGTGGTGATCGGGACCGAACGTGGTTCGGACCTGGAAACACGACTACAGCATAATTTTGGCATGGCCCGGCCAGAAGGATACCGGAAGGCCCAGCGCCTGATGAAAATGGCTGGCCAGTTCAAACTGCCGATTCTGACCTTTATCGATACCGCAGGTGCATGGCCGGGGATCGATGCCGAGCAGCGTGGGCAGGCAGAAGCCATTGCCCGCTCCATTGCGACCTGTTTTGATGCCCCGGTACCCCTTGTTGCCACGGTGATCGGGGAAGGTGGGTCAGGTGGTGCCGTTGCCTTGGGTGCGGGGGACCGGGTGCTTATGCTCGAGCACGCGATTTACTCCGTGATTTCGCCCGAAGCCTGTGCTTCCATTTTGTGGCGCGACCCCAAACAGGCCAGCACCGCGGCGGAAACCCTGCGCTTGACGGCACAGGACCTCAAGCGCCTTGGGCTGATTGATCAGATTATTCCTGAACCAGTCGGTGGTGCCCAGCGTGACCCCGCAGCAGCCATGGAGTCCGTGCGTGGCGTTCTGGCCGCCACTCTCAAGGATCTACTGCCACTTGCGCCAGAGCAGTTGAAAAACCTGCGACGCGAGAAGTTTCTGGCCATGGGCCGCGAGGCCCTGCACTAACCTGATCCCCTCAACGAGCCAGTTGTGTTGCTGGCCCGTGCGTTTGCAAACCTGATTCCCAGATCAGGCTGGCGGTTCCCCCTCCACGGGTGAGCCGCCTTTTTTTTCCAATAGATCATGAATGGCCTGTGCGGCCTCGTTGACATGCTGGAGGTCCTGCCCCTTGGCAACAAGGGCTACGCCGTGCCGGCCATCCTCACGATGGAATGGGTAGGAGCCAATATCTAGATCCGCAAAACGGTCCTGAATAGCTTCCAGCCCATCTGCCAGTGCGCCTTCGTAAAGGGAGGTGGTGTGCCATGTGCGTGAAAAAACCGGAGCTCCCTTTTGCAGGGAGGGAGCCAGCTCTTCAAACATGGCCCGCATAATCCGCGGTACACCTGCCAGAACGTGCACATTGCCAATGCTAAAGCCCGGCGCAATGGACACGGGGTTGGCAATAGGGGTTGCCCCTCTGGGAAGTTTGGCCATGCGCTGGCGGGCGGAATTGAAGTTATCCTTCCCAAAGCGTTCCTCCAGCAGGGCGAAGGTGGAGGGGTGAATTTCCCACGGTACGCCAAAGGCTTCTGCTACGCAGGGGGAGGTAATGTCATCATGTGTCGGGCCAATGCCGCCTGTTGTGAAAACCTCGTCAAAACGGGCCCGCAGCTCTGTGACCGTGGTGATGATGGTGGATTTGACATCGGGAATCACGCGGATTTCGACCAGTGGAATACCCAGCTCCCCTAACCGGAGGGCTAAAAACTGGATGTTGTCGTCCCGTGTGCGGCCAGAAAGGATTTCGTTACCAATAAGGATGAGTGCGGAAGTGCGGCGCATGACTCGGGTTTGACCTTTTGTTCTGGGCTTCTTGACTGGAGGGAAGGATGGAGCGGAGTGTTTGCGGGGTCAATGGGCGTAAAAATTACACCTCAAAGGCTGTCTTGCGCGTTTTTGCATTGACCGGGTGCCACGCAATTCATAGCTTCCCGCGCATGTCAGATAGCCAAACAGCATCCGCTTCCGATCTTCCTCGCGCATGGCCCTTTGAAGAGGCGCGCAAACTGGCCGATCATGTTGCAACACGTAGCAGCACTGGTGCCGATGAGCGCCCGGCTCTGCTGGAAACCGGGTATGGCCCATCGGGCCTGCCGCATATTGGCACCTTTGGTGAGGTTGCACGCACGTCCTGGGTACGTCAGGCCTACACGGCGCTGACTGGCCGCCCTTCGCGCCTGCTGGCTTTTTCGGACGATATGGATGCCCTGCGCAAGGTGCCCGATAACGTGCCCCAGCGGGACATGCTGCAAAAATACATAGGTCAGCCACTCTCCCGCGTGCCAGATCCTTTTGGCACGCACGAGTCGTTTGCAGCCCATAACAATGCCCGTCTGTGTGCATTCCTGGACAGCTTTGGGTTTGAATACGAGTTTGCGTCCTCCACGCAGTATTATACTTCCGGCCGGTTTGACGCCGCGCTCAAGCGGGTGCTGGAAGTTCATGACCAGATTCTGGCTGTCATTCTGCCCACGCTGGGGCCGGACCGCCGGGCGACCTATTCCCCCGTGCTGCCCCTGCACCCCCATACGGGGGAGGTCATGCAGGTTAAAATGGATGGGATTGACCCCGTAGCTGGCACGGTGCGCTGGACCGACCCTGCAACGGGTGAGGTGTTCGAAACGCCCGTTACCGGCGGTCATGCCAAAATGCAGTGGAAGGCCGACTGGGCCATGCGGTGGTATGCGCTGGGCGTTGATTATGAGATGTCCGGCAAGGATCTGATTGATAGCGTGCGTCTGTCTGGCCGGATCTGCAAAATTCTGGGCGGCACACCACCTGCCGGGCTGACTTACGAACTGTTTCTGGATGAACAGGGGCAGAAAATTTCCAAATCCAAAGGCAATGGTCTGTCGGTGGAGGAATGGCTGCGTTACGCTCCGCCGGAAAGCCTGGGTCAGTTCATGTTCAATCAGCCGCAACGTGCCAAGCGGCTGTATTTTGATGTCATTCCCAAAACGGCGGACGATTATCTGACCCATGCGGACAAAGCCCGTGTGTTGCAGTCCGATAATCCCACCGGTAACGACCTGCGGGCGAATCCGGCGTGGTTTATTCACAAAGGGATCATCCCCGATGATGCCGGAAGCCCGGTGCCGTTTGGAATGCTGCTTAATCTGGCCAGTGTGGCCAATGCGGATACGCCTGAAGTGCTGTGGGGCTTTATCCGCCGGTACGATGCGGCTGTTTCGCCACAAACGCATCCGATGCTGGCAGAACTGGTCAAGCACGCTATTGCCTATTACGCGGATTTTGTACGCCCCGCCAAAACCTTCCGTGCCCCTACGGACAAGGAACGGGCAGCACTGGTCGATCTGGCGGAAACCCTGCGTGGGTTTGAAGGAGAGGCAACCGATGCCTCAACCTTGCAGAATCTGGTGTTCGAAATAGGCAAAAGACATGCGTTTGAACCGCTGAGAAGCTGGTTTGGCTGCCTGTACGAAGTGCTTCTGGGGCAAAAGGAAGGGCCACGGTTTGGTGGCTTTGTGGCCCTGTACGGCGTGCCGGAGACAATCGCGCTGATCGATGCTGCCCTCCTGCGAGACACGCAGGCTTAAGCAGGGCCCGGCAGCAGATGACGCAGAAGGTTCAGCCTCCCAGCCAGCAGCCTGATCTCCATGCTGGAGAAAAGGGATGGAAAAAAAGGCTGAAGCATCTGCCTCATCTGGTTGGGCTGCTGCTTATGGTCGCGGCCATTGCCGTGGTGCAGCATGAGGTGCGGCACCTGAGCATGGCTGACATACGGCAGGCCATGGAGGCTATTCCCACCTCCCAGTTATGGGCGGCTGTTGGGTGTACGCTGCTTTCCTACTTTATTCTTTCTTTTTACGACCGTCTGGCAGCCATACAGGTTGGTTATGGCCAGTTGCCATTCCGCAGGTCGGCCTTTGCGGCGTTCTGTTCTTATGTGCTGTCGCATAATCTGGGTTTTTCTGCGGTGTCTGGTGCCGCTGTCCGTTACAGGCTGTACCGCAACTGGGGTGTTAACGCCTTTGCCATTACACAGATCATAGCCTTCTGCTCGGCTACCTATCTGCTTGGTGCTGCGGTTCTTATTGGCGCGGTCCTTATTCTGGAACCTTCGGTTCTGCCCGGTATTGGCAATCGCGTCCCCCAATTTGTGCTGGCTTTTGTTGGCGTTGTGCTGTGGCTGATGGTTGCGGGGTATATTGGGCTGGCTTTTCGGGTGCGCGAATTCCGGTTCCGTAAATGGGTCATTGAACTGCCATCTCCCCGTATGGCCATTATGCAGACTGTGGTGGCAACGGCAGAGGTGGCCGCTACGGCCAGCATAGCTTTTGTGCTGCTCCCCAAAGGCTGCCCGGTGGATTTTGGGTCTTTTCTGGCAATTTATATTGCATCCTACACGGCGGGGCTTGTTGCCAGCGTGCCCGGTGGGTTGGGTGTGTTTGATGGCGCCATGCTGCTGGCTTTGGCACCTTATATGCCTGCCCCCCAGATTTTGGGCATGGTGCTGATATTCCGCCTTTTTTACTATATTATTCCTCTTTTTCTGGCGGGGATCATGTTCGCCGGGCATGAGCTTTTTCTGCGGGGCGATGCGGCTCTGGCCAAAAAGAAGAACCGCAACCGCAGTGTGGACGCGCAGGTTACAAAGCGCAGGCCCAGTCAGGTTGTGCGGGAAAGCGAGGCTGCTTTTTCCGTTGCCGTAGCAACGGGTACGGTCTCGCTGTGTGGGGTGTTGCTGCTTTGCCTTGTGCTGATGGAGCCAGTTCCCAAGTTTTCCATGCTCCCCGATACATTTGCACGGCTGGTGCATGTGGGAGGGAACTATCTGCTTTCCCTTATGGGGGTTGCGCTGATCAGTCTGGCTATTGGTCTGTCGCAGCGGGTGACACTGGCATGGCGTGGCGCTCTGGGGCTGTTGCTGCTTGCAACGGTTATGACCTTCCTGCGGGGTAACACATTGTTTGTACCCCTTATGCTGGGGTTGTCCGCGCTGTTTATTGCGCCGTTCCGGAACTGTTATTATCGGCGCGCCAAGTTGCTGAGCGAACCGCTTTCACTGTCCAACCTCTTGTGTCTGCTGTTATTTTTTGGGTGCATTCTTGCCTTGTCCACCCGCCATGCCGGGGCGGGGAGCTGGTGGCAGCTTATGCTTGCCTCGCCCGCACATGGGGCCGTGCGCTGGACGGTGGCTCTATCTGTTCTGCTGGCGCTGGTTGTGCTGGCCCGCCTTATGTGGCCTGCCCGTATTCCCATTCAGCCATGGACGGAAGAGGTGGCTGAACATTACCGCACACTCGAACATGCCTTGCCCAATATAGATGGCATGAAGCCATCCGGCTTTGTGGAAGGCGAGGCGGGGGAGGCGGTTATTCCCTTTATCAGCCGCAAAAACCTGCTGATCGGGTTGGGGGACCCCGCTGGTGGGGAGGACGACAGTATTTCCGCCATCTGGCGCTTGCGCGATCTGGCTCTGCAGCAGGGGTTAAGGTTTGCCTTCTGGCATGTGGGAGATAGTTTTGTCCGGATTTATAACGATATCGGGTTGAACGTCTGGCCATTGGAAGATGGCAGCAATGCCAACCTTTGTTACCCACCGGGCGATATTGCTCTGGTATCGCGTTTTGTAAAAACATATAAAGACAACGCGAGCGTAACGAACGTTCCTCTCTAACAGGCTGTCTCTGGTCAGGGATGGTCCTTTTATGTTGGTTTTCTGGGCAGGGTTATGTCGGTTCATTTTCCCGAAGTTCTGCTAAGCGGCGGCATGGTCAGAACTGCGGTTTCGTCATTTTTGCTGGCGTTTCCCGCGCTGTTCTCCATAGTCAACCCGTTTGGTGCGGCCCTTATTTTTGCGCAGGCTTCCGCTGGTCGTTCCCAACGGGAGATTATGGCGCTTGCCCGTCTGGTTTCTTTTTACTCTTTTATGCTGGTCATTGTTTCGCTCTGGTTGGGCGGCATCGTTCTGGCATTTTTTGGCGTGACCGTTAACGCGCTGCGGGTTGCAGGCGGGCTGGTTGTAGCCGTGCGTGCGTGGGATCTGCTGCAAAGCCCGGAGAGTGTGGAAGCCCAAAAGGAAAAACAGGCTCTACAGGGTGGGCGCACCGTTATGGCCCCTAATTGGGCAGATTCCGCTTTTTTCCCTTTAGCCATGCCTTTTACCGTAGGGCCGGGCACCATTGCCGTAGCGATTGCCTTGGGTTCTGGCTGTCCATCCGGGCAGTCATTCTGGGCCTATTCTGTAGGGACAACTGTGGCTGCGGTTGGGGTGGTGCTGATAGTATGGGCGGCTTATTCCAGCTCGGAAAAACTGGTTTCCATGCTTGGAGTGACCGGCACGCGCATTGTAAGCCGTATGGCGGCACTGGTTCTGCTGTGCATTGGGGTGCAGATTCTGGCAGCAGGCGTGCAGGGGTTTGCTATGGATATGTGGCAGAACATCCTTAAGGAAGCTGCACGCCACATGAACTGAAAGGGATGGTAAGCCTTATTCCGGCACCAGTTCGCTTACCAATGCTTCATGTGCTCCCAGTGCTGCTTTTAAGCAGTTCAGTTGGTCCTGCGCCCGCTCTGCAAAACCGTAAGGCGGTTTAATAACCAGTAGTCCTGCGCCATTCAGCGTATCGGGGTTGTGGGGGGCGCGCATCAGCAGTTCCGCGACCAGCACATTGCGGTATCCGGCCTGCTCCACGCTGTTATGGAACTGTCTGATGGGTGTTCTGTGCTTGATCGGGTACCAGACAGCCACCATTGCAGCGGCAAAGCGGGAATGAATGGTCTGGAGTGCCGTTGCCAGCCTGTCGAACTCTCCCGGTTCTTCAAAGGGAGGGTCGATCAGCACAAGGCCGCGTCTGGCAGTTTTGGGGGGGAGCAGGGCGCGCAGGCTTTCGTACGCATCACGCTCATGGACGCTCACATTGGGTTGGCCCGCAAACAGGCGATACAGGGTGCGTTTATCCACCGGGTGTTTTTCACAACAGATTAACAGATCCTGCGGACGGAGCATGAGTGATGTGAGTAAAGGTGAACCGGGGTAAAAGCGTGGCCCGCCAGCCTTGTGCACAAGTTCCAGCCACGGGGCTAATGGGCTGTCTGGTGGCTGGTTCCACAGTTTGCCTATGCCATCATGGTATTCCCCCGTTTTTTCAGCTTCAGCGCTTTCAAGGTCATACCGGCCAATGCCTGCGTGCGTATCCAGCACCAGAAAAGGCGAGTCCTTGCGCAAAAAATGCTGGAGCAGACTGACCAGCAGGGCGTGCTTCATACAGTCGGCAAAATTGCCCGCGTGGTAGATGTGTCGATAGTTCATGCTGGTGCCTGACCGGGTTCAAAACGTTGCGCCATATCTTCCAGTGGCCAGCGCGGGCGTGGGCGCAAGGTTGTGTCGTTGGGCGGGGAGAGGTTGCGTTCGGCACTTTCGCGCCATGTTTCAAGGGCGGCCCAGCCGACCATGACGGCATTGTCCGTGCAAAGCCTGAGCGGTGGCGCCGCAAAACGCAGGTCTCTGCGCCGGGCAACATCTTCCAGTCTGGCGCGCAGGGTTGTGTTGGCTGCAACGCCACCAGCCGCCACCAGCAGGCGGGCCTGGGGCATCATATCCAGAGCATGGTTTATGCGGTCGGCCACAACATCGGCCACCGCCTGCTGGAAGGACGCGGCAAGGTCTGCTGCAAACTGATGGGGCAGCGGCTGGGCGCCAAATGGAGCCAGCTTTTGGGCAATGGCGGTTTTGAGGCCAGAAAAGGAGAAGTCACACCCCGGTCTGTGCAACAGTGGGCGGGGGAGGGCAATGGCCGCAGGGTTGCCCTGTTTGGCCAGTTTTTCCAATGCAGGGCCACCGGGCCAGCCAAGGCCAAGCATTTTGGCAACCTTATCAAATGCTTCACCCGCGGCATCGTCTATGGTGCCGCCGAGTTTGCGGTAATGGCCGACACCTTCTACAGCAATGCACTGGCAATGCCCGCCCGAAACCAGCAACAGCAGGTAGGGAAAAGGCGCACCATCCGCCACAATACCGGGTAGGCGGGCAGTCAGGGCGTGAGCTTCCACGTGGTTAACCGCGACAAATGGAATATCCAGCGCCAGTGCAAGCCCCTTGGCAAAGCTCGTGCCTACAATTAACCCGCCAATCAGACCCGGTCCGGTGCTGGCGGCTATAAAAGCAAGGTCTGTTGTGGCCAGTCCGGCATCCCGCAATGTAGCCTCTACCAGCCCCGGCAACAGAGCCAGATGGGCACGGGCGGCAATTTCTGGCACCACGCCCCCAAAGTCCGCATGACCATCCTGGGACACAACTCTCTGGGCAAGGCAGGTACCATCGGGTGCCAGAATGGCACAGGCGGTCTCATCACAGGAGGATTCGATGGCCAGAACAGGGCCATGGGGTTGATTCCGGGTCAAAGAGTCCCTCATGGACGCCCCGCCAAAAAAGCGTTATTCTTGCAAGGATGCAACGGATGGGGAGGGGCGGAATGTTTTTCCGGTCGCGCAAGTTTTTCAGACCAGCCGGGCTTCATCGTATCTTGTCCTTTCTCCATTCCCGGTAATAGACACATCTTATGGATTCAGCCTACCCTTCCTCATCCGTCCTTTCTCCCGCTTTGCAGGAGGTTGCCGCGGAAGCTGCTGCACGCCAGAAAAAGGCAGGCAGTCATTCGGGACGTCATTCCCTGCCTTTGCGCGTGGGCACGCGGGGCTCGCCACTTGCGCTGGTGCAGACACGCGCGTTCCTGACAACGCTGACACGCTTTTGCCCCATATTGCGGGACATGAACGCTTTTCAGGAACACCAGATTAACACCACGGGTGATCAGGTGCAAAACCGGCGTCTGGCGGAAATCGGCGGTAAAGGGCTGTTTGCAAAGGAAATTCATGAGGCATTGGCTGACCGGCGGATTGATTTTGCCGTTCACAGCCTCAAGGATCTGGAAACAACCCTGCCTCCCGGTCTGGTGCTGGCCTGCACTCTCAAGCGCGAAGATGCGCGGGATGCGCTGATCCTCGGACCCCGACTGGAGCAGTCCGATCCGGATGATCCGTACTCGGCTCTGCCGCAGGGTGCGCTGGTCGGGTGTGCGTCTGTACGTCGGCAGGCGCAGATGCTGCATGTCCGCCCGGACCTTAAATTTGGTCTGCTGCGCGGCAATGTGCAAACCCGACTCGATAAGCTCGCAGCCCGCCAGTGCGATGCCACCTTGCTGGCCCTTGCTGGCCTGCGGCGTCTGGGCATGGCCGAGCGGGCCAGTATTGTGCTGTCTCCCACAGTTATGGTGCCAGCCGCAGGGCAGGGCATTGTTGGTGTTACAGTGCGTGAGGATGATGTTGAACTGCGCGAACTGTTGGCCGCTATTGAGGATTACGAGGCCCGGGCCGTGGCTACAGCCGAGCGGGCCCTGCTGGCAGAGCTGGATGGTTCGTGCCGGACACCTATTGGTGGCTATGCCCAGATGATTCCGGTTGTAGCGGGGGATACGCCCAAGCTGCACTTAACCGGGCTTGTTGCGCGGGAGGATGGGTCATTCCTGCTCAAGCGCAGCATTAGTGGCGCTCCCGAAGATGCAGCACGCCTTGGCCGCGAGCTTGGGTGCAGCCTGCGCAAGGATAGCCCTGCCGATATTTTTGAGGAAAACGCTTAACAGGCTCTTTCCATGCAACCGCGTGGCGTCATTATCACCCGGCCAGAGCCGGGGTTGAGCGAGAGTGCTGCCGATGTTGCCCGGCTTGGCTGGGTGCCTGTTCTGGCCCCTGCGCTGCATGTCCGCCAGTGTGTGCTAACGGGACTGCCCAAGCAGTCTGCCGCAGTAGTGCTGACCAGCGGGCAGGCTGTGGCGGCTGCGGCGCAATCGGTTGCGTTATCTGTGCCAGTTTTTGCCGTTGGCAATGCCACGGCCCATAAAGCCCGCATGGCGGGATTTACCACAGTGTGGAGTGCGCAGGGTAATGCGCAGGATCTGGCAGCCATGCTGGTTCGCCAGTGTGCGCCTGTGCGGGGGTCTCTGCTGCTTTTGTCCGGTGCGGGGCAGGGGGTGGAACTGGCGGCAAGTCTGCGTGTGCACGGATTTGCCGTGGTGCGGAGGGTGGCCTATCGGACCGCTCCGGTTGTGGAGTGCCCGGAATCCGTTTGCCATGGGTTACAGGCGCAGCAGCTTGGAACCATTTTGTTTTTCTCGGCCCGGAGTGCGCAGAGCTGGTTGAATATGGTGCGCCAGAGTTCCATGTGGCATCAGCTTCTGGCTTTGCGGGCGGTGGTCATTTCTGCCGTTGTTGCGCAAACGCTGCATAAAGCTGGATGGACTGGCCCTGTGCAGGTTGCTGCCAGGCCGGATGCTCCTGCCATGCTGGCAGCTCTTGGCAGGGTTTGAGCCATAAAAAAACCCGGTGCTGGTAAGCACCGGGTTTTTACAGGGATCACCAAAAAAGCAGAAACGCTTATGCGTGGCCTGCAGCTTCGGGGAACTCTGCACGGCGACTCTGCCACAGAGCCACAAAGTCGATCGGCTGTAGCACAATGGGGGGAAAACCACCGTCACGCGTAACATCGCTGATGATGTTGCGGGCGAAGGGGAAGATCAGCCGGGGCACTTCAACCAGCAGGATCGGTTCGACCAGTTCGGGCGGTGGGTTGGTCAGGGTGACCACGGCAGCATAAACCAGTTCGGTCAGGAACACGGTGCGGCCTGCGGGGCCGTTTTCGGTTTCTGGCGCTTCTTTGGCTTCTGCCTTGATGCTCAGAGTGACCTCGTAAATCATCTGGTCATCCTGCAGGCGGTTGGCCTGCACATCAATGTTCACACCAATCTGGGGCTGGGCGCGCAGGGTGGCAAAAATTTCTGCCCCAACGGGCACTTCAAAGGAAAGATCGCGCGTGTACTGGAGATTAATGGCCAGTGGCAGGGCGGGCGGAACGGACTGGGCAGTATCGGACATTGATGACAGCTTCCTGCTCTCAAACGTATTGGGTTCCCCTAACGCGGTAGCATGACCTGCGGGGTTAGCCAACACTCCAATCGGCTGATTTTGGGCAGGAATTGCCTTGCGGGGCCTAGCTTCATCCTGCTCTGATTTTATGGGGAAAGATGGAGCCAGTCCCCATTTTCCAAACTTTGACCGCTGAGTTCGAGTAAAAACCACCAGTGGGAGACCACAAGTGTCTGCCCGTCATGGCGGGTTTGGCGCATGGTCTGGCGGAACTGCCGTGCACGCAGGCTTAGGGCGTGGTCTGGCTCAGGTTGGGGAGACCACCACTGTTCGGGCACATGGGCAAAATCCAGATCGGGCCAGTCCTGCGCCAGAGTGGAAGCGGGGGAGCCTATATCGCACGAGTACATGCCCCGTTCGCGCACAAGCGGCGTAATCTGGGGGGTAAGGCCCAGTGCACGGGCAATGGGGGTAGCTGTTTGCAAAGCCCGCGTAAAAGGCGAGACCAGAATGCGGTTAATGCCTTTGTGGCTGAGTTCATCCACCAAAGCGTAAGCATGGTCCTGCCCTTGGGCGGAAAGGGCCGGATCAGGAACATGAGGGTCCCGTCCGCTCAGATTATACAGGCGGTTGAACTCGCTTTCACAGTGGCGGAGTATGATCATGGTTTCCGGGCTGGTTTTTAAAACAGGAATGGTCTTTTACAAGGGCGGACAGACTGGTATTCATTGTAACCGCAGTCGGTCATGACTATGTAATAAAGACAGCCCAAGGGAAAGCAGGTTTCCCTGACAATATATAAACCTGCAAAAGCTTTGTGCAGGCAGCTTGGTGGACGTTCAACAGATGGATTTTTCTCTCGACCACTTTCCGGTCGATCTGGTTCTTCTGGCTTTGGTAGCCGCTTTTCTGGCTCTGCGGTTGCGGAGTGTTCTGGGTAAGCGCGTTGGCATCCAGCCCCCCACCATGCCGGTTCCCCCACGTGCGGAAGCTGCGCCACGTGTGGTGGAAAACAAGGTGGAACCAGCAGGCCCCACGGTTGAGTACGATGTACCGGCCCCCGGTACGCGCGTTGGGCAGTTGCTGGTTAATATCCACCAGCAGGATTCAGGCTTTAACCCCCAGCAGTTCCTGATGAGTGTGCAGACCGTTTTTGCACAGGTTGTTGGTGCATATGCGCAGGGTAACCGCGATGTGCTGAAAACCTACCTGACCCCGGCTGTTTATGCCTCGTTTGATGCCGCCATTACCGAGCGTGAAGCCGCAGGCCACAAACAGCGGACCGAAATTCAGGCCGTGCGTTCACTGGCAATCGAGGACGTGCGCTTAACCCAGCTGGAGGTTGGCACGGGTGCGGCCATAGATGTCCGGATTGTTTCCGACCAGATCAGTCTGGTGGAAGATCAGGCCGGTCAGCCTGTAACCGGCACGGATGCGGTTACCGAGTTTTCAGATATGTGGACGCTGGAACGCCTGCTGGGTGTTGGTGGGAGTGGTTGGCGTCTTGCGGCGGCGCGTAGTGCGTGAGCGCGGACAAACCGGTCGCGGGTTCCGCAGTAACGCCTCCCTTAAGGGCAAAACGGTATAAGGTCGGTCGTCAGGACATTGTTCTGGGCGACTGCCTGCGTGCGCTGCGGCGTATGCAGGCCGAAAGTGTGGATGTTATTGTTACGTCCCCTCCCTATAATATAGGCCTGTCCTATCGGAGTTACCCCGACCGGCGGGAGGAAAACGACTATCTGGACTGGATGGTGCAGGTTGCAACCGAGTTGCAGCGGGTGCTCAAGGCGGATGGGTCGTTTTTTTTGAATATCTCGGGGTCTTCTGCCCAGCCGTGGCTACCGTTTGAACTGGTTGTGCGTTTGCGCGACCTGTTTGTGCTGCAAAATCATATTGCATGGGTCAAGTCGATTTCGGTTGGGGAGGATAGTTTCGGGCATTTCAAGCCCATGAACAGCCAGCGGTTTTTGCACCGTGGGCACGAGCATCTTTTTCATTTTACCCTTAAAGGCGATGTGGCACTCGACCGATTGAGTGCGGGTGTTCCTTACAAGGATAAAACCAACATCGCGCGCCGTGGCCACAGGCAGGACCGCCGGTGCAGGGGAGATGCGTGGTTTATCCCCTATGAGACCGTGCGGGGGAGGGCCGAAAAATTTGACCATCCCGGGACATTCCCCATTGCTTTGCCCGAACAGTGCATTTTGCTCCACGGCAAACAGAAAGCCAGAGTGCTTGACCCGTTCATGGGGACAGGCACCACCCTGCTTGCAGCACAGCGCCTTGGGTGCAGTGGCATGGGTATGGAAATTGATGCGGAATACGTAGCCATTGCCCGCGCCCGGCTGATGCATGACCTGGTGAACAGCCCATTAGGCTGATCGGTTTTATCTATTATTACGATAAAAATAATCGCTTTGACATTTTGATGTGCATCAAACACAACAAGACCAAGAATGAATAAAACGTATAAGAGAAAGAAATATAACCGGGGGATCGGGGTTTGAAGCGTATATTAGTTTCTTTGGCAGGCGCAGGTTTGTTGGCTTATGGTGGTACAGTTGCATTTTTGCAGCATTACGACCATGTAACGGCAACTGTTCTGGTGGAAAATTCACCAACACATAAAGACCCTGTTGCTTTGGCTGCATTTAATGCGCTTAACGAAGCGCGTTGCGATTACTGCCACGCAACTGGTCGTGACCTGCCGTTTTACTTCCACCTGCCTGTTGCAAACAGCATTATGGAAAAAGACCTTAATGCAGGCTTGCGCCACTTCCGTATAGAGCCGGTTTTGTCCGCGTTTGAGCACGGTACGCCACCTTCGGAGGAGGAACTGTCTCGTATTGAGGAAGTCATTGTGCAGAACCGGATGCCACCAGCGCAGTACCTGCTGCTGCATTGGCATGCCCATCTGTCCAATGCCGAGCGGCAGGCCATTCTGACATGGGTGCAGCAGACCCGCCGCAAATATTATGCCAATACGGGTGCGACCGAAGCTCTGGCAGCCGAGCCTGTGCGGCCTGTGCCAGAAAGTGTGCCGGTTGATCCGGTAAAAGTGGCGCTGGGCCGTAAGCTGTTTTTTGATAAAAAACTGTCAGGCGATAACACATTGAACTGTGCCAGCTGCCATGGGCTGGATAAGGGTGGTGTGGATAATCTGGTTACGGCCACTGGTATTGGCGGGCAAAAAGGCCCGATCAACGTGCCAACCGTTTACGATGCGTACTTTAAAGTAGCCCAGTTCTGGAATGCCCGTGCACCCGATCTGGCCGCACAGGCGGCTGGTCCGGTTATGAACCCGCTGGAAATGGGTTCGCACGACTGGTCCGAGGTTGCCAGCAAGCTGGAGACAGATCCGGAATATGCAGGCCTGTTCAAAGCTGCATTCGGGCCGGATGTGCAGGTTGGCCAGCAGACCATTACGGCCGCCATTGCCGAGTTTGAAAAAACCCTGATCACGCCAGATAGCCCGTTTGATGAATATCTGAAGGGCAAGCAGGACGCGATTAGTGCGCAGGCCAAGCGGGGGTATGAGCGGTTTAAGGCCATTGGCTGCTCGGGCTGTCATAGCGGTATTGGTGTTGGCGGCGGTGGCTATGAAGTGATGGGGCTGGAGTCCGATTACTTCAAAGACCGTGGTGGCAAGGAAACAGACGCGGATGAAGGCATTTACGCAATTAGCCACAATACCGCAGACCGCAACCGCTTTGTGGTGCCAACCTTGCGTAACATTGCCCTGAGTGCGCCATATTTCCACGATGGCAGTGTTAAAACGCTGGACGAGGCCGTGCGTAAAATGGCGCATTACCAGACGCCGGATAGCAATCCGTCCGATCAGGATGTGGCGGATATTGTTGCCTTCCTTCAGACATTGACTGGCAAATATGACGGTCACGTGCTGACGGATATTAAACAGTAAAGCAGCGTAACGGAGGCGGGTATCGGATCAGATACCTGCTTTCTTTGCTTGAATAACGGCTTGCGCGCAGGCGATAAAGCTTGTGGAGCAGGCCGTTTGTGTTTGCAGGGTATTTTGCACAGGCCAGATCTGCTGGCATAAAAACGGTAGGGAACAGGGTGGCAAAAAGGCGGCGGCAGTTACAGGAGGCGGAAAAGCAGCTCTGGGCGCTGGTGGTGCGTGATGTTGCCCCCTTGACCAGTGCCAGCCTTGTGCCCCCCACAGCAGATGCGCCGTTTGTGGTGGATGAGCCAGAACCAGCAGATGCAGGGCAGACCATTCCACAAAAAAACTATAAAAAACAGCCGGTTCCGGTTAGCGGCGGGGGGAGTTTGCTGTGGACTCATGCACCCATGCCACCCGCACCAGCTTCCATGAGGGTTCATCGCGCCCCCCCGGTTGCGGAAAAAATTGGCCAGCGGCAACCCGGCGTGGATGATTACAGCTGGCGGCGCTTCCATCAGGGGGACATGCGGGTGGAAAAACGCCTCGACCTGCACGGTATGGTGGCGCAGGAAGCCTATGTGCGTCTGATGGAGTTTATGGATGTTGCAGCGCACCGTGGTTTACGGTGTGTGGAAATTATTACCGGTCTGGGTACCGGGCAGGAGGGGGGTATTTTGCGCCGCGAACTTCCTCACTGGCTGGAAAAACCGGAAATTCGCTCCCGCATTCTGGGGCTGGCATACCCCCATATGAGTAATAAAGGATCCGTCCGGGTGTTACTGCGCAAGCGCAGGCGGTAGGGCGCGCACGGGCGGAGTAGTGCTTTTCCAGCGGGGCAGGTTGAGTGCCAGCCAGCGACGGAGCGCCATGCCCACATTCACATCCGGCATGGTCATGCTGTACGCCGTAATGCATTTTGCACCCGAGAGTACGGTCAGGCCATTGGCTAACGCTATTTGCTGGATGCCGAGTTTGGTTGCGCAGTTATCTGCCGCGTGGCGCCAGCGTGCCACTTTGGCTGGCGGGGTCAGCAAGGGCAGAACCAGAGCGGCTTTAAGGCTGGTAGCCGCAGCCAGTGCCTGCCATGCAAGTGGCAAAAATGCCGGTGTGGATGTTCTGCGCTCCCTCAGCAATATGCTGGGGAATATGGGCGGGAGTGCCATATCGGCCTGTGCAGGCGTTTGTGGTGCCGTGCTGTTGAGGAAAAGCGGTATAAACCCTTTTGCACCCAGCATATTCAGCCGGTCTTTGAGTGCGGCATCCACCGGAAGCTGAATGGCATCAACCAACCCACCGGTCAGGGCTGCCATGGCAGCATCTGGCGTTGCATAACCACTGACAGGCAGAGGCCGCAAAGCCAGAAGGTCAAAGGCAAGCAGAGTAGGGAGTTCCGGCCCCGTTGGGGTGGAAACCGCAACCCGTGTGGTTCTGTTCCCCAGAATGGCCCCGATTGAGCGGTGGAGGTTAACATGCCCCACAACAAGACTCGGCTGGAACATGGTCAGGACCGGTAGCCAGCGCTGGTAAGCATAATGGACGCGGCTATCTCCGGTCATGGCGGCGAGAAGTGCCGTGCCGGGGACCAGGAGCGTGCTGGAAGCACTGCTGAGCTGCTCCTGCGCGTCAAACAGGTTGGCCCCTGTTACTCCATCCCACCCTGTGGTGTAGGCAAGTTCAAAAGGGGGTTGCCCCAGTTCTTCTGCCATATCCGGAGCAAGGCGGCTGGCCCATGTGCCACAGGGCGTTTCCGCGCTGCCTGCCACGATCAGTTTTGTGGTCTGCTCGGATGTTGGGGTGGCAATCGGGCCAACCAGAATATCATCCGCAGCATGGGCGATGCCGGTTGTGGACAAACACCCCAGCGCGCCGCCTAAAAAAAGACGGCGGGAGAGGGAAGCGCCTTGGTGCTGGCGTATTGCAGAAGTGGGGTGGAGGAGGTCAGACAAACACCAATAGCCTTCATTATGGTTATCGCCGTTATATACTATGCGTAATTAACGGCAGAAACACGGCCAATTTATTACGGCCATTTAACCTCTGGGGGCATACTCATCAGAATGGCTTCGGTATGGCCACCGGTCTTGAGCCCAAACAGGGTGCCCCGGTCATGCAGGAGGTTGAATTCCACATAGCGGCCACGGCGAACAAGCTGTGCTTCGCGCTGCTCAGGGGTCCATTTTTCCATCATGCGGCCACGGATAATGCGCGGGTACGCGTCCAGAAAAGCCAGCCCGACATCCCTGGTAAAAGCAAAATCCTCGTCTGCGTTGCCGCTATCCAGCCGGTCGTAAAAAATGCCACCAAGGCCGCGAGGTTCGTTGCGGTGGGGAAGATAGAAGTATTTGTCGCACCATGCCTTGAAACGGGGATAGTATTCCGGGTCATGCGCATTGCACGCCTGCGCAAAAGCCGCGTGGAAGGTTGTCGCATCATCAATCGCGTCTGCACTGGCGGGGAACATGGGGGTAATGTCTCCCCCCCCACCAAACCAGCCCTGTGTTGTAATGATCATGCGGGTGTTAAAATGGGCCGCAGGAACGAGCGGGTTGCACATATGGGCAACCAGACTGATTCCGGTTGCAAAAAAATGCGGGTTTTCCAACGCTCCGGGTATGGAGCCTGCAAAGTCGGGGGAAAATGTACCTTCTACGGTGGAGACGTTAACGCCTACTTTTTCAAACACCCGGCCCCGCATCAGACTCATGACCCCACCACCACCGGGGGTTCCATCCTCATTCAGGCGGTTCCAGCTTTTGCGTTCAAACTGGCCTGGCTGATCAAGGTCACGCAGGACCGGGCTGTTCTGTGCTGCGGCATCCACCTCTATCGCCTCAAAGGCGGCACAGATCTGGTCACGCAGATTTTCAAACCATGCGCGGGCTGCTTCCTTGAGCTTGTCGTGCGAGGGAACGGAGGCAGGCTTGGTTGGCGTCATAGATAAAGCTCTTTCCATACAGGTCTGCTGCCCGGCAAGCAGAGAATCGGCTTTGGGCATTTTTTCAAGGGGTGCGCCTTAGGGGCGGTCATTGCAAGATCACCCGGTTCATCGTTAAACGGGAGCCGTGACCATCCGGGTCAGGTGGGCCATGGAGGAAAAGCGGTATGGCGGGCAAACCCTTCTGCCAGAATGGGCAGGATACGGAACAGGCAGCGCAAAGCGGTCTTGGCGCGCGGGCCATGGCTTATGGACGCCTGCCACTTCCTGCGGATCTGAACTGGCTGTGGGTTGTTGGGGCGGTGCTGTGCGCCGTGCTTGCCCTTATGGTGCTGACCGGCCTGAGTCTGACATTGGCTTACACGCCCGATGCTACATTGGCTTTTGGCTCGGTCGAGGGGATTGAGCGCCGCCTGCCAGCAGGCTGGCTGCTCCGCGCCATGCACATGACCGGCGCCTCTTTTTTTATGCTGGCTTTATATATTCATCTCCTGCGGGGGCTCTATTACCGGTCTTACCAGCCGCCCCGTATGGGAGTGTGGATTAGCGGGTGCGTTCTGCTGGTTATGGCCATGGTTACGGCTTTTGCAGGCTATGTGCTGCCATGGGGGCAGATGTCCTATTGGGGAGCGGATGTGGCAGGTAAAGCCGTGGGTGCGCTCCCCTTGATTGGCGGGTGGCTGGAAGGTGTTTTTTTAGGAGGGGATACTCCGGGTACACCAACCCTGCACCGCATGTTTGCGCTACATTTTGGTCTGGCTTTTCTGATTATGGCTATGGTGGTGGGGCATATTACTGCTGTTCATGCGCGGGGGAGTTCCAGCCCATCCGGTCGCCCAATCACGCAAACGGGTGCGCTGCCTTTTCATCCTTACTTTACCGTGCGCGATATGCTGGCCACCGTGCTGGTGGCGCTGGGGTTTGTTGCGGTTCTGTGCTTCTGGCCAGATATTATTGTGGAATCCGCTAATTATCGCCCGGCTAACCCGCTGCATACGCCTGCGGATATTGAGCCTGAGTGGTACTTTTTACCCTTTTACGGAATGATGCAGGCTGTGCCGTTCAAACTGGGGGGGCTGCTACTCTCGGGGGGGGCGGTGGCCGTTCTGTTTGCCGTGCCATGGCTGGACCGCGCAGCCGGGTCGTTGCGGCCTGTTCCCACTATGGTCAAAGCTGGTGCTTTGTTTTTGCTTGTCGTGTCTGCTGTGGCAACGGCATGTGCGGGTTTGCACCATATGCAGGGGGGCTGGCTGCTGGTGGCCCGGCTGGGTATGGTGGGGTACTACGCTTATTTTGTATTATACCTGCCGCTTTGTAGCCGCTGGCAGCAAGGCAAAACAGCATGAGCGCGCGCATGTTCCTGACCATGGCGGCAGGGCTGCTGTGGGGTAGTTCGGTTTTGGCGCAACCTGCGGGTATGCCTGCACAGGCTGCGCGCCAGCATTGGTCCTTTGCGGCTCCGTTAGGGCATTTTGACCTGGCAGCGGTGCAACGTGGCTATGCCGTGTTTGCCGGGTCCTGCGCATCCTGCCATAGCTTATCCCAACTGCATTTTTCCGATTTTGCTGGGATGGGGTTGCAAACGCCCGAGGTGGTGGCGCTGGCGGCAACATGGCAGGTGCCTGATGGGCTGGATGCGGAGGGGCGATTAAAACATCGGGCTGCGCGCCCGGACGATGCGTTGCCATCCCCCTATTCTGGGCCAGAGGCGGCTCTGCTCGCCAATCAGGGCGTTGTGCCACCTGATCTGTCCCGTATTCTCAAGGTTTATCCGGGTGGGGCGGACAGGTTGTATGCCCTGCTGTGCGGTTATGGCCCACAGAGCGAACGGCAGAAGGGGCGTGGTTTTTTTAATCCCTATGCCATTGGCCACTTTACGGCCATGCCTCCGCCGTTGCATGGCAACGAAGTCAAATATGCAGATGGTACCGTGCCGGATGTGCAGGCCGAAGCGCGGGACGTTACAACATTTTTGGCATGGGTTTCCGCCCCTCATCAGGACCAGCGGCGCAGGTTGGGTGTGGGAGTGGGGCTGTATCTGTGCTTTCTTGCCGTGCTGTTTGCGATTTTAAACCGGAGAATCTGGTCTGATGTCAGAAAATGAAGTTGTGGAACCCGTTATTGGTCTTATTGGCGGGTCCGGTCTGTACGATATTGATGGTCTGGAAGATAAGGAATGGCGCACGGTGGAAACCCCGTGGGGCTTGCCTTCCGACCAGTTGCTGTTTGGTCGGCTGGATGGCGTAAAATGCGTGTTTCTGCCCCGCCATGGTCGTGGCCACCCCATTCCGCCGTCCCGCCTGAATTATAAGGCCAATATTGCAGCACTTAAAATTTCTGGCGTGACGGATATCGTCTCCCTTTCCGCCGTTGGGTCGCTCAAGGAGGAACT
Organism: Acetobacter syzygii; assembly: GCF_000964225.1. GTDB lineage: Bacteria > Pseudomonadota > Alphaproteobacteria > Acetobacterales > Acetobacteraceae > Acetobacter > Acetobacter syzygii. The sequence continues at coordinate 24,397 of NZ_BAMZ01000005.1, forward strand.
GCCGCCGGGACGGTTTGTTATTATTGACCAGTTTATTGACCGCACCATAGCGCGTGACAAAAGCTTTTTTGATACGGGATGTGTGGCCCATATTTCCATGGCAGACCCGCTGTGCAACCGCGTGGGCGATGTGCTCAAGGCCGAGGCGGACAAGCTGGGGATCGAGGCGACCCGCAAAGGCACGTATCTGGTTATGGAAGGTCCGCAGTTTTCCACCCGTGCCGAGAGTGAACTTTACCGCACATGGGGCTGCTCGGTTATTGGGATGACCAATATGCCCGAAGCCAGCCTGGCGCGTGAGGCCGAGATTTGTTACGCCACCGTGGCCATGGTGACAGATTATGATTGCTGGCACACCGAGCATGATAACGTGACCGTGGAGAGCGTTGTTAAAATCATGCAAGCCAATTCCGCCAAAGCCAAAGCGCTGGTTAAGGCCGTTATTCCAGCACTGGGTGGCAAAAAGCGTGGGTTGTGCAGCGCAGGGTGTGACCGTGCGCTGGAATATGCACTGATTACCGCCCCAGAGGCCCGTGACCCGGAATTGATGAGCAAGCTGAAAACCATTGCAGCGCGCGTTATTTAATATGTGACTAAACGCGCCCTCTGCATAACGTTGGAGGGCGCAATAACGGGCAGGCTGGCAGCTTGCCTGTATTGCACAGGTCTGCGCGTCCATGCTCCAGCTTCGCACGCAAAAAGCACGGAAAACCTGTAACAGGCTGTAAAAGCGTTTTTTATTTTTAGGAAACATGGTGGAGGGGGTTGGATTCGAACCAACGTAGGCGTACGCCAGCGGATTTACAGTCCGCCCCCTTTAGCCACTCGGGCACCCCTCCGACTTGTTGAGCACTGACCTAAAGCCTGCGCCGGGGGTTGTCAATGGCCTTGATGAATATTCTTTACCCTTGGTGGGTTAGAAGGCTTTTTCCATGCCGTGTCGGGGGTATGGCCTGGCAAAAGTTTTATGGGCTGTGGGGTGGACAGATGCACGGGTTCGGGGAAAAGCTGCACCCGGTTTTTGACCATCCGAGAGTTACGGGGAGTTCAGGTTTTGAGTAAACACCACACAGTCCGGCGGCACACGCCCCGTTCGCTGGCCGCGCTGGATACACCCATTGTCTCCCTGACCGCCTATACAACGCCCATGGCGCGCCTGCTGGACCCCCATTGCGACCTGCTGCTGGTCGGAGATTCTTTGGGCATGGTGGTATATGGCATGGACTCAACGCTGGCAGTCAGTGTGGAGATGATGATTGCCCACGGGCAGGCAGTTGTGCGCGGCAGCCAAAAAGCCTGTGTTGCGGTGGATATGCCCTTTGGCAGTTATCAGGAAAGTCCACAGCAGGCATTCCGGGTGGCGGCGGATATTATGGCCAGAACCGGGGCAGGGTGCGTCAAGCTCGAAGGTGGGCAGGAAATGGCGGAAACCATTGCTTTTCTGGTCCAGCGGGGCATTCCGGTTATTGGGCATATCGGGCTTAAACCGCAGGCTGTGCATGCGCATGGCGGGTTCCGTACCGTTGGGCGTGGTCATGAGGCCGATCAGGTTATGGCAGATGCACAGGCAGTGGAAAAAGCGGGGGCTTTTGCCGTTGTGATCGAAAGCACAATGGAGCCACTTTCACGCGCGATAACCGAAGCGCTGAGCATTATGACCATTGGCATAGGGGCCTCGCCCTTGTGCGATGGGCAGATTCTGGTGGCGGAAGATATGCTGGGTCTGTTCCCGGATTTTACACCGCGGTTTGTGCGTAAATTTGCCAATCTGGGGCAGGAGGTGGACCGTGCCGTGGCGGATTACGCCCATGCGGTGCGCACACGCAGTTTTCCCGGCCCGGCGGAATGTGTGGGTATGGCCAAGCCGGAATAACATGAGGCTGTTACTTACCCAGCTCTTTTAAAGTGCTGGGTAAGTGCTGGTGGCCTATGTGTAGGCGGTCTGTGTCCGGTATGGTGCGGGCGTGTTACTGGTAACGCGACAGCCACCATGCGTAGGACGGTGGCAGAACAGACTGCGCATTTTTGGCGTGCAGAATGCGGGCTGCCTCGTGCGGCCAGTGCGGGTTGGCCAGCAATGGCCGCCCCAGTGTGGCCACGTCCAGAATAGTGTTGCGGATAAACCCATCCGCTTGCCGACCTTCGCTGATGTACCAGGAGGTGGTGACCGGTAGCCCCGCTTCCTGCCGGACCTTGCTGGCAATGGGGGTCATAAAGCCAGCACCCCATGGAATGGTGGCGTCAGGGGTGGAAAACCCGATGCTGACATCCATAAAATCCAGACCGTGTTCCTTCATTTTACGAACAAGGGTTATGGATTCTTCAAGCGTTTGCTCATCGTTGCCGTCAAATTCGATCACGCCAAATCGTGCGCTAAGGGGGCGGTCTTCTGGCCAGACGGCTCTTACGGCTGCCAGTGTTTCAAGCAAAAAGCGACCTCTGTTTTCAGCCGAGCCACCATAACGGTCCGTACGCTTGTTGGAATGCGTGGACCAGAAGCTCTGTGCCAGATAGCCATGTGCAAAATGCAGCATAAGCCATTCAAACCCGGCATCGCGTGCACGTTTGGCGGCTTCTACAAAATCATTTTTAACGCGCTCAATATCCGCAAGGCTCATTTCGTGCGGGACGCGGGACAGGTCGGGGCCAAAAGCAATGGGGGATGGGGCTATGGGCTGCCAGCTCCGTGGGTCGGAGGCGGGAATATGGTCATCGCCTTCCCACGGAACATTGGCGCTGGCCTTGCGACCTGCATGGGCGATCTGAATGCCCGGTGTTGCTCCGGTTTTGCGGATGCTTGCAACAATGGGGGCAAAGGCCTGCGCCTGCTCGTCGTTCCACAGGCCAAGGCAGTTCGGGGTAATACGGCCTTCGGGGGAGACAGCGGTCGCTTCCAGCGTGACCAGTCCGGCCCCACCACGGGCAAGGGAGGCATAATGCACACTGTGCCAGTCATTTGGCATACCATCGTGCGCCTGATACTGGCACATGGGACCAACGGCAATGCGGTTGCGCAGTGTGATGCTTTTTAGGGTATAAGGGTCAAAAAGCGTTGGCATGGACCATGCTCCTGTTATGTAGGGCACCATAGCCCCATTAGTTCGATTATAGTCGAACTAATGGGCAAAGCAAGATGATGAGGCCAGTCAAGGATAAACATGAAGCATTATGACCATCCATTGGCGGAAGACCTGCAACTGTCCTGCCTTTTGTACGCGTTATCCGACCCGTTCCGGCTGGAAGTGGTGCGTAAGCTGGCCGTTTGCCAGCCTCAGCCGTGCGCGCCCTTGCAGGATGGTCGGCCCAAGTCGTCCGTGTCCCACCATTTTTCTGTTCTGCGTAAGGCTGGTGTTATCCGCACGGAGGTCGTGGGGGTCACGCACATGAACTCCCTGCGTGAGCAGGAGCTGCAAAGTCGCTTCCCCGGTGTGTTGAGCGCTATTCTGGCAGCCCTTGAGGTGCCCCAGCCTTAGGGCACCAGCACGGCCGCACCGTCAAACCGACCATGGCGCAAATCATCCAACGCCTTGTTGGCATCCTTGAGTGCATAGGTTGTGGTAGTTGTGCGAATGCCAATTTTGGGCGCGAGGGAGAGAAAATCCAGCCCATCCTCTCTGGTCAGATTGGCAACAGAGACAATATCGCGCTCTTCCCATAATGTATCGTAGGAGAAAGCGGGAATTTCGCTCATATGAATGCCCGCGCAAACCACACGTCCGCCTTTGCGCAGGGTTTTAAGGGCTGCTGGCACCAACGCACCATCGGGCGCAAAAATAATGGCGGCGTCCAGTTGTTCTGGTGGCAGTTCATCTGAGCCACCAGCCCATGTGGCGCCTAACGAGCGGGCAAATTCCTGCGTTTTTGTGTCGTTCGGGCGAGTAAAGGCGTAAACCTGCCGCTTTTGCCAGACCAGCACCTGCGCAATAATATGTGCAGCCGCACCAAAGCCATATAAGCCCACTTTTTGGGCATTACCGGTTTTACCCAGTGACCGCCAGCCAATCAGCCCCGCGCAAAGCAGGGGAGCAAGCGAGACATCCGACCCTTCCTCCCCCATTGGAAATGCAAAATGAGCATCGGCAACTGCCATGGTGGCGTAACCACCATCGCGCGTGTAGCCAGTAAAAATGGGGTGGTCGCACAGGTTTTCGTGCTGGCTGGCACAATAGGGGCAGTGGCCGCATGTATGACCCAGCCAGGGAATACCCACGCGCTGCCCAACCTTAAGGTCGGTTACGCCGCTGCCCAGCATATCAATCCGGCCAATAATTTCGTGCCCCGGTGTTACGGGCAGTTTGGGGTGGGTTAAATCGCCATCGACCACATGCAGGTCGGTCCGGCATACGCCGCAGGCCAGTACCTTGACCCGTATTTCGCCCGGACCGGGTGTGGGGTCTGGCAGTTCCTCCCATTGGAGTGGGGTCCGTGGGCTGTGCAGGCGCATGGCGAACATGAAGGTTCTCTCCCTTGCTGGGTCAGTGGGCCTGCGGGTCAGGTGCGCCGCACCCATCTGTTAAGCCGCGTTCAGGTGGCCTGCTTCTTTATGTGCCGCAGTGCTGCATGATGCGGGAAGAGGGATGTTGCGCATTGCGGGGTCACTGTAACAGCATAACCCGGCTTGCAATCCGGTAACGGCTTATCAAAAATGGCAGGGTATCAGAACGGTTTAAGCAGGCGGTCCAGATAATCCAGCTCCTGTTGTGGGCGGGTACGGTCTGAATCGCGGCGGCGCAATTCCTGCTCGATTTCACGCGCGCGCTGGCGGGCAACCGTGTCGGGGATATGGGTGCTGTCATCGCTATTCTGGTCAGCACCTTCGCCCTGTTTGCGGCCAAGCGGGTCTTTGCCTGTCGTGTTGTCATCACCCGCATCGTCTGCTTCATCGGATGGTTGACCATTGCCGTTTTCGCCAGACCCGGTACTGCCTGTTCCAGACGATCCTTCGCTTTTACCCCCAAAAGACGGCAAAAAGCTGGGCGTACTGTTCTGGCCATTGCCCTTCATGCTCTCCTGCATCTGCTTGCGGCTTTTACGCAGGGATTCAAGCGCTTTTTCTTCCGCTGTAGCGGCGGCGGCATCATCTCCATCGGCTAGCGCCTTGCGGGCTGCGGCCATGTTTTTATGGGCTTCTTCAAACGCATCGGGCGTTTTACCCGTGAGTTCCTTAAATTCGTCCTTTAACTCGCTTAGGGCCTGTTCCAGCGCGTGTTGGGTGGCCCGTTCCGTGCGGCGTGCTGCGGCCTGAGCCTCGGCCTTGGCCGGGTCTGGCATATTGCTATTCCCCGCAGGAGGCTGCGTACCGCTGGGGGCAGGCTGTGGGGGTGCTCCCATATCCGGTGGCGCGCTTAGCCCCAACCTGCGCAACAGCTCGGATGTGGGCAGGTTGGCATATTCCGCAGCTTCGCCATCGCCATCATCCGCAAGATCGCTCTGCTGTTGGGACAGGTTGCGTAAATGTTCGTCCAGACGGGACTGGGCGTGGTCCAGCAGGCTGGATTCCTTGGTTGTCAGGTCATGCAGGGCGGCGGCCTGCTCGCGGGCTTTCTGCTGGGCCAGCATCTGCTGGGCCAAGGCTGCAAGGTCCTGCGGGGTGGCGTTGCGCATACGCTCGGTGGCGTTTTCCATTTCCTGCAGGCGTTGCATGGCATCACCTTCGCGCCCGTTGGCGGCATCGGCCTGCAACTGCTTCATCAGCCGTTCAAATGCCTTGTTCCCGGCGGAGGAAAAACCGGGCAGGTCGGGAATAGCGGTATGGTTGCGCAGGGCTGCATCGGCCAGTGCCTGCATTTTGCGGGCAATGGCGTTCTGGAGTTCCTTCAGGCTTTGTTCCAGTGCTTCCTGCGCTTGCTGGTTGTGTGTGCCATCGTGTTTCATTCTGGCCAGTTTTTGTGCCACATCCGCCTGCGCGGCCCGGACATCTATCGAGGCCTGGGCACTGGCGTTATCGCCCGTGCGTCGGTCCTCTATATCTAACGCCAGATCCCACAGCAGGTTGGTTGCGCTGGTACGGGCGGTCGGGGTGTCTATATCCGCATTGTCCAGCAGGGCGACAATGCTGGTCAGGTTAAGGAACATGCCGGTATGGTCCCGCACAGGGCCCGGTGCCTCGCCCAGAGCTTCCAGATCCTGCGCGGTATCTTCGCGTTTTTCCTGTTCCAGAGCAAAGCGCCTGCGGACATCCAGAATGGCGCGGGCGATGGGAGAATGGAAAACGCGCCCACCTAACCTGAATGTGGCAGAGGCACTTTCCGCCTTGTGGCCGCTTGTGGCGGTTGCAACAATTTGCCCCGTGACCTCCTGCCCGGCCCACGGATCTTCCGACAGGTCAGGGGCAACCATGTTTTTAACGGATTTTGGGTGACCGCTCAGCGGGAGCGGAATGCTCAGTTCACGCTTGGTGTTTGCTCCACGTGCAGGGTGGGCTGCATGCAGCACAACATGCAGATCCGACAGGCCATACGCATGGCTGGCCGCGTAGGGCAGGCGTGTGTGCCAGTCCCCTTTTTGGGGTGCTCCGGGGGATGGCCCCCATGCAACCTGTGGTGCCAGATCTGGCAGAACGGTAATGGGCCAGCGGGCAAGAGTGCGCCCACGCCCTGTAAGGCGAAGGAGCCCGCTGTGGGTTAAGGTAACCTCCAGCTTCCAGCTATGAGCGTCCAGCTTCTGGCGTTTTTCGTCCTGCGCAATCAGGCCCTGCATGGCCTGCAGGGTCGGGTGGGAGGCCAGACCGTTGACAATAACGCTCAACCGCGCCCCCTCCTGCACCTGTGGAACAGGGTGGCCTGCACTTAAAAACACCGGAGCGTCCGGGGCATAGGCTGGCGGGGTAATCCACGCATCAATGTGGGGTAGGGGAACGTCCGGATCGTCACGGCCGGGAATAAAGGCTGCCAGAACGCGCCCCGGTGCGGAGGAGCCAGCGAGTGTTGTGCCAATACCAAGCCCTGCAACCAGCAGTGCGGCTGTAATGCGGCGTGTACGGCCTTTGGGCATCAGGGCCGGCCAGCCTGCGCGCAAGGTGCCCAAAGATGCCAGCAGGCGCTGCCGGTGGGCCTGCCACAATATGGTGCTGCTGGTGTGGGGGAGCGGAGCGGGAGTATCTGTCAGGCTGGCAAGGGGGCGGTTGGGCAGGCGGGAGGCCTGTTCAATCTGGCGGTCAATCTCCTCAGGGGTTGCTTTATGCAAGCGGCCAAGGTCGGTGTGGAGCCGCCATCCGCACAGGCTCAGCCAGCCCGCAACGCCGACCAGGCGCAACCCATCGGGGAGTTGCTGGGGCAGGCGCAGCAGGCCTGCCAGCGTGTAAAGGCCCAGCATGGCCAACGTTGGCTGGAGCGCAGGCCAAAGCTGTTCAATATGCAGCACAAGACCAGCCTGGCGGCGCACATGGGCCAGACGGACGGCCAGTGCACCGTCCTGCGCGGTTGACGCGGTCAGATCATGCTTCAGACCGCCCATGCGTCATGCTTTTCCGGTCGGGTGGGCTGGTATGGTTTCATCCTGCCACAATTCTTCCAGTGTCTGCCGGTGGCGTATAACCGTCCATTGGCCGTTTTCTACCAGAACCTGCGTTGCCAGCGGGCGACTGTTGTAGGTGGAACTCATGACTGCACCATAAGCGCCCGTGTCCAGAATGGCTATACGGGATGCGCGTTCAAGCGGTGGCAACAGCCGGTCCCGCGCAAATGTATCGCCACTTTCACACACCGGACCAACTACATGTGTGGGCGTTACGGGCTGGTTGAAAGCCTGGGGAGCAAGGGGGAGAATACCGTGCCATGCGTCATACATGCTGGGGCGGACCATGTCGTTCATAGCGGCATCAAGCACCACAAACGGGGCGGGTAGCCCTTCCTGCTTGCGCAGGACGACGCTGCTCAGCAGCACACCGGCTGGCCCCACAGGCCACCGCCCCGGCTCAATGCTCAGGCGTACACCCAGTTCGCCCAGTTCTGCCCGGATGGCACCGGCCAGTGCTTCGGGCTGCCCTTCCACCTCGTTGCGGTAACAGATGCCCAGACCGCCACCGCAGTCCACGGCCTCTACGCTCAGGCCGCTGGCGCGGACAGTGCGTACCAGTTCCGCTACGCGGGCGTAAGCGGCATGGTAAGGAGCGGTGGAAACAATCTGGCTGCCAATGTGGGTGGCAAAGCCAACCGGCTTAAGCCCCGGCAGGGTAAAGGCACGGGCATAAAGAGCGGCTGCGTTATCAAACGGAATGCCAAATTTGTTGGCGGCAAGGCCAGTGGTAATTTTGGCGTGCGTTTTGGCATCCACATCGGGGTTGATGCGCAGTGTTATGGTGGCCTGTTTGCCAAGGCGCGTTGCAATGGCAGAAATAATGCCCAGTTCCTCGGCACTTTCCACGTTAATCTGGCCAATACCCAGACCAATGGCATATTCCAGTTCCGCATCGCTTTTGCCAACGCCGGAAAAAACGACGCGGTTTGCAGGAATGCCCGCTTTTTGTGTGCGGGCCAGTTCACCACCACTCACAATATCCACGCCATATCCTTCCTGCCCGATAAGGGAGAGAATGGACAGGTGGTCGTTGGCCTTGACCGCGTAATGGATGCTCACATCCAGCCCGGCGTCCACCATGGCGGTCTGCATCCGTTTAAGGCGCTGGCGCAGCGTGCCAGCGCCCAGTACCCAGCATGGAGTGCCAACCGCATCTGCAATGGCGTTAAGGGGAACGCCCTCAAACATAAGTCCGCACATGGGGTCTGTGGTCAGGTGCGGATGTGTGGCCAGAAGTTCGGCCATGGAGGGATCAGCGTCGGTATAAACAGGTAAGTCAGCCATGAGGCGAACAGAGCCTTGGAAAAGAGAGGGTGGGATGTGATGCGGAGCAGAAAGGCTGGCTCCTCCCCCTCCCTGCGTGCAGATGCAGGGAGGGCGAGGCCGGTTTGATTATTCCGGTGGATAGATCCGGGGGTAGGTAATCTTGTTTTGTGGTCCCGGAGCCTGATTAGGCCCCTTTTTGCCACAGGCAGCCAGCGGCAGGCACAGGGATGTTGCCACAAGCAGGCCAACAAACAGGCGGAAGGTCATGGCGCTCAGCCTTCTGAAGAACGAGAAGCAGGAGAACCCAGCGTATCCAGCCAGCGTGTGGCCTGCGCTGCAACATTGCTGGAGGCTGTTCCCCCCTCGCTTGTGCGCGAGGCAATGGAGGCGTCAACCGTTAGAACAGAGTAAATATCCTGCGTAATGCCGGGTTCTTCGGCCTGCATTTCTTCTAAAGTCAGGTCTGCCAGACCAACATTTCTGGCTTCTGCGCGGGCGACAAGGCGGCCGGTAACATGGTGCGCCGTGCGGAAAGGAACTTTGAGCACACGGACCAGCCAGTCCGCTATGTCGGTTGCCGTGGAATAGCCCGAACCGGCCAGCGCGCGCATCTGCTCCGTGTTGGCGGTCATGTCACGCACCATGCCGTCGCACGCGGCAAGGCAGAGGGCAGCGGCATCGGTTGCGGCAAAAACGGGTTCTTTGTCTTCCTGCATGTCTTTGGCATAGGCCAGCGGCAGACCCTTCATAACCGTCAGCAGGCCAATCAGGCTGCCGTTAATGCGGCCTGTTTTGGCCCGAACCAGTTCCGCAGCATCCGGGTTGCGTTTTTGCGGCATAATGGAAGAGCCGGTTGTAAACGCATCCGACAGGCGGATGAACGAGAAGGGGGATGAGCACCAGATGACAATTTCTTCCGCCATGCGGGAGAGGTGCATGGCCAGAATGGACAGGGCGGATAGATATTCCAGTGCAAAATCCCGGTCAGAGACGGCATCGAGCGAATTGGCGGTCGGGCGGTCAAAGTGCAGGAGTTCGGCTGTCATCTTCCGGTCAATGGGGAAGGATGTGCCAGCCAATGCGGCAGAGCCAAGCGGGCATTCGTTCAAACGGCGGCGGGTATCTGCCAGACGTCCGCGGTCCCGGGCGAGCATTTCCACATAGGCCATCAGATGGTGGCCAAAGGTAACGGGCTGGGCTGTTTGCAGGTGTGTAAAGCCGGGCATGGGGTCTGCTGCGTGCTCCAGTGCCCGCTGCGCCAGCCCGCGCATGAGTGAGGCTACCTGCTGGTCCAGCCCATCTATGGCATCGCGCACCCAGAGCCGGAAGTCGGTTGCGACCTGGTCATTGCGGGAGCGGGCGGTGTGCAGCCGCTTGCCAGCCTCGCCAATCCGTTCGGACAGGCGGGCTTCGATGTTCATGTGAATATCTTCAAGCGCTTCAGAAAAAGGAAAATCGCCAGCAGCAATTTCAGCGCCTATTTCGGTCAGCCCATTGCGGATTGCGGCTTCATCTTCCCCGGAGATAATACCAACGTGGGCCAGCATGGCGGCATGGGCCAAAGAGCCTGCAATGTCCTGCTTCCATAAAGCCTTGTCAAAGCTGATGGAGGCATTGATGGCCTGCATAATGTCAGAAGGTCCACCTGCAAATCGTCCGCCCCACTGCACGTTGGCATTGGCTGTGGTGGCGGCTTGGGCCGGAGGCTGGTTCTTCAAAGACATGGTTGGCTGACCTGTTCGTTTGCATGGTATCGTTTTGTGCCGCAGCCATAATACCGGAGCGGGCTGAATGCAAAGCCCATCCTACCGGCGCATTCTTTGGCGCGCAAACCGCGATGGGGGGAGGCTGGGGTGGCAGGTCATGCCAGTGCTGCGGTGTGGGCGGGGGTTTTCTGCTCGTCAAAGCGCTGGCAGGGGTGGTTGCCTGAGCAATTCTCTGCTTATAAAGTGTGTAAATTACAAGGAGTTCAGGAAAAGACCATGTCTCACGAACTTGCAACTTTTGGTGTGATCGATCCGGGGGTAAATGTGCTGCTCGAAGTGATCCGGGCAGAAAATCCCCTTACTGCCGTACGTCGGCTGGAAGAAAAGATGCGCGGGCCAGAATACGTGGCCGCACGTAGCTATATTGAAGGCGGTGAAGAATCGCTCGATGGCACAGATCCGGCTTATCTGGTTTACAGGCTGGATGGCAGCGGGCTGGATGCGGAAGGTCTGAGCGGTGAAGACGCCGGGCGCGTCAGGGCTGAGGCAGAGCTGGCTGCGGTTATTGTATCCTCCGTCAAATAAACGCTTTTTTGTATTCAGGCAGGCTGGGGGGATTACCCTTCCCCCCTAGCTGCGCCAAAACAGGGCACATGCTAAACGCTGATGACAAACGTTTTGGCTGAGAGTTTTAAAGTTTACGGGCAGGATCAGGGCGGGCCGTTTGTGCTGGTCAGCGACCATGCCGGGCAGGCTATTCCCTCATCCCTCGATGGTCTGGGGCTGAGTGCACAAGAGCGTGCCCGCCATATCGGGTGGGATATCGGTATCGATGGTGTAGGCCAGCAACTGGCTCAAACCCTGCCTGCAGTTCTGATCGAGCAGGTTTATTCCCGGCTGGTGATTGACTGTAACCGTGCCCCCGGCCACCCAACTTCCATTGTGGCGCAAAGCGATGGCACACCAGTGCCCCGGAACCAGAGCATAAGTGCAGCGGACGTTGCATGGCGCGAGCAGACCATTCTGCACCCGTACCATCAGCGCATCCAGCAGGAGCTTGATGTGCGTCTGGCGCAGGGGCGACTCACTGCCGTTGTGGCGCTGCATAGTTTTACGCCCATTATGCGTGGCGTAGCGCGACCGTGGCATGTGGGGCTTTTGCACAACCACGACCCCCGTCTGGCCCATATCATGATCGATCTGCTACGGGCCGAGGGGCTGGTCGTGGGGGATAACGAGCCATATGCGCTGACCGATACATCGGATTATACGGTTCCCCTCCATGGGGAGCGGCGCTCCTTGCCGTATATTGAAATTGAAATCCGCCAGGATCTGATCGTCCATGCGCAGGGGCAGGCGGAATGGGCTGCTTTGCTGGCTCGTTTGCTCCCTCAAGCATGGCAGATTTTTTGCACAAGGTACCCTCACTCCTCATGACCCAATCTTCCAACACGCCACCTTCGCAGATCATTACAGGCAAGGCCCGGCTGGCAGGTGTGCTGGGTTGGCCAGTTGGGCATTCGCGCTCACCAGCACTCCATAATTACTGGTTGCGGCGCTATGGGGTGGATGGAGCCTATGTGCCGTTACCCGCCACACCGGAGAATTTTGTGGCAGCAGTTATGGGGTTGAAGGCGGCGGGCTTTAGGGGTGCTAATGTGACCATCCCGCATAAGGAGGCCGCTTACAGGCTGGCTGATGAGCTGGATCATTCTGCCCGGCGGGCAGGGGCGGTTAACACGCTTGTTTTTCGCGACGATGGAAAAATTCTTGGCCTGTCCACGGATGGGGATGGCTTCCTTGCCAGTCTGGAAGCCTGCGGGATGCTTCCACAACCGCAAAGTCGGGCTATTCTGCTGGGTGCTGGCGGAGCAGCCCGTTCCGTGGCAGCGGCCTTGCAGGACCGGGGAATACAGGTTGCCATAACCAACCGGACGCAGGAGCGTGCCATGGCTCTGGCCAAAACCTTGCCCGGCGTTGAGGTGCTGCCATGGAACGAGTGGGAGCAAAAGCTTGGCATGTTCTCCCTGCTGGTCAACACGACTTCGCTTGGCATGGAAGGGGGGCCGGACCCGTTATTCTGCCCCGATCTGGGGCAGGCCGCACCCGAGTTGGTGGTGGCGGATATCGTGTATGTGCCTCAGATAACACCATTACTGGCCAGTGCGGGGCAGCATGGCCTGCGGACGGTTGGTGGGTTGGGTATGCTGCTGCATCAGGCCCGTCTGGGGTTTAGGGAATGGTTTGGCGTTGACCCGCAAGTGGATGATGCAACACAAAAATATGTTCTGAACAGCTTTTGAGGGCACATTGACCTCCACGGATTGCGGCGGGGTTGCATAATGCGGGTTCTGGGCCTGACCGGCGGTATGGGTATGGGCAAAAGCACGGTTGCAGCCTTGTTGCGCCGCGCTGGTCTGCCGGTGTTTGATGCGGATGCAGTGGTCCACCGCCTTCAGGCGCAGGGGGGGGAGGCTCTGCCAGCCATTGCCCGGCTTGTGCCCGATGCAGTCAGGAATGGATGTCTGGACCGGGCGGCGCTGCGGCAGGTCGTGCTGGGCCAACCCGGTCTGTTAAAAAAGCTGGAAGCGATTATGCACCCTTTGGTGCGCCGCGAGCGTGCCCGTTTTTTGCAGCATTACCGCAAGCTGGGTGCACCTTGGGTTGTGCTGGATATACCGCTCCTGTTTGAGACAGGAGCCGACCATTTGTGCGATAAGGTTGTTGTGGTGTCCGCCCCCTACTGGGTGCAGTGCCGGCGTGTGGCGCTCCGGCGCAGAATGCCCCATGCGCAGGTGCTCCGCCTGATTGCCTGCCAGATGCCAGATGCCCGCAGGGTGCAAAAAGCGGATGCGGTCATTCGTACCGGCTTGTCCATGAAGGAAACAGAACGGCAGGTCCGCCGCTTTATCAGGAGTTTGAGGGCATGAAACGATCCATCCTGTTTGATACGGAAACGACAGGTCTGGACCCGGCAACCGGGGACCGGGTGATTGAAATTGCAGCCCTTGAACTGGTGGGCGACCTGCCAACAGGCAAAAGCTACCACGTGCTGCTCGACCCCGAACGCGACGTGCCGGAAGAGGCAAGCCGCGTGCATGGCTTTACGCGCGCGGACTTGGAAGGCAAACCCAAGTTTGCCGATGTTGCGGACAAGTTTTTGGCGTTTGTGGGGGACGATGATGCGCTGATTGCGCACAATGCCCGGTTTGACTTTGGCTTTTTAAATGCCGAACTCAAACGTGCAGGCCGTAAACCACTGGATATGGACCGTATGGTGGATACGCTGGATATGGCGCGTGAGCGCTTTCCCGGTATGCCCAACAGTCTGGATGCCTTGTGCCGCCGTTTTGGCGTGGATCTGTCCGCCCGTACAACCCACAATGCCCTGCTGGACTGCAAGCTGCTGGCCGAAGTGTATGTGGAGCTTATGGGGGGACGCCAGCATGGCCTTGGGCTTATGGCGGATGGGGAGCAGGCTCCCGCAGTCGTGTACGATGGACCTGCTGAGCGCACGGTAGTGCGGGTCCACCCCAGTGCCGCAGCACTGGCCGCACACGCCAGTTTTGTGGAAAAGCTTAAAGACCCGATCTGGAACAGCTAAGCCAGTCAACCATGACAGAGCATGGCCGAAAAGGCTATGCAGCGGCAAAAGCCTATGCCATGTTTGAAGTGTCCCGAATACAAGGAGCATTTTTGATGCGTTTAGCATCCTGCCGTTTTCTTGCTGCTTTGGCTCTGTCCGTGTGGGCCATACCCGCAGGGGCGGAAACCGTTCTGGGCGATCCCATGGCGGAGGTTACCTTTAAAACCCGCTCTGCCGATCTGGGTGTGGGGTACACATGGGGTAACGGTGTGCTGACCTATGGCGGACATGATTATCCGTTTGAAGTCAGTGGTGCTTCGGCCGCAGCCATTGGCTTTTCTTCCGGTAATAGCGTTGGCAAGGTTTATAACCTTCAGCGACTGGAAGATTTTGCCGGGACTTACTGGTCTCTCTCGGGCGAGACCACGGTTGGCAAAGGTGTTGCCGGGCATCTGATGGAAAATGACTCGGGTGTGCGTATCCGTCTGGACGAAATCCGGACAGGGGGCCGCCTTGCTGCCTCTCCCTCACGCCTGACCATCCGTTTTTTACCCGAAGCCAAAAAAGCCATTACGGACGCAGCAGCCAAAAAGAACTAAATTCGCGTTTACTGCTTATCCGCGGGGGATATTTTTCCCCTGCGTGAGCAGTTGTACCGTTCTGTTCAGGATGTTGCGTTCTTCATAAAATTCGAGTGCGCGCGCCCGGCCACTTCTGCCCATGCTGTGGCGCAGGTCGGGTTGGTTTACAAGGCTGCGTAACGCACGGGCAAGCGGTGTTACTGTTGCCGGAGGCACCAGCAAACCAGTCCTGCCTTCCACAACAAGTTCCCGCGAACCACGGATATCGGTGGCCACAACTGGCAAGCCTGTCATCATCGCTTCGATAATAGACATGGGCAGCCCTTCAAAATGGCTGGGCAGGGTGTAAATATCCGCAGCAGCCAAAAGGGCGGGAATATCGGTCCGGTAGCCAAGGCATTTAAGCCGGGGGCCAAGCTCTTTGCGGGCTTGCGCCAAAACTTCGTCCAACGATACGCCGTGATCGCTGGCAAGGCGTTCTCCAACAATCCAGAGTTCCGCATCTGGTACGTCCCGCATGGCTGCCAGCAGTTCGGGGTGGCCCTTGTGGCGTACAAGGCGGGAGACAGCGATAATGACCACAGCTTGCGGGTCAGTTCCCACTTCCGCGCGAATACGGGTGCGTGCCTGTTCATCGGGATGAAAAACACTGCTGTCACGCCCGTTCCCTATGGCTATGGGATGGGGGTGGATATGCAGGCGTTTGGCATCCGCCGCTTCTTCCTGCGAGACGGTCATATAAATATCGGTAATGCCCCCACAGCCGCGCTCCAGCAGTTTTGCCAGCAGGTGCCGCGCCCGTGAACCAGGCTGGTTAAACAAAAAACCATGGCACGTGTAGGCAATACACGGCACGCCACAGATTTTAGCCGCTACCCGTGCCAGAATACCGCTAATGGGCATGTGCGCATGAACCATATCCGGTTTTTCCCGCCGGATAAGTCGAATGAGCGCCCATAGGGCACGGGTCTGGGCGATGGGGGAAAAAGAGCGTGCCAAAGGCGGGGTTTCAACACGAAAACCCTCAGCTCTCGCATTTTCCAGCAAAGGACCATCCGCGCAAACGCCGACAACCTCATGTCCATCCGCACGGAGGGTACGCATGAGGGGAAGCAAAAAATGGACGAGTGCAAAATCGACGTTTGTAATTTCGAGTATTTTCACAGTGTGACTTATTCGCTGATCAGAGACAGGGCCCAGTGGAGGGGAGGCGGCGGAGTCAGCTGGCTGGCAGCCGGTAGGGGCTGAGGTACCGCAGGAATGGGGGGCTGTGGTAAAGCCACATCAGCCTTGGCAGCTTCCGCCGCAAAATCATCCTCCTGCGGGGTGGGGATGGGGTCTGCCGTTGTGCTTTCTGGTTCTGTGGTGGCGGCAGATTGTTCCTGTGTCTGGGCCTCATCCTGTTCTGCCGTAGCTCTGGTCTGTGCATCCTCCGGTATGGATGTGGAGGCTGATTCCTGCGTTGCTTCGGGCAAAGGGGCATCCTGCCGTGGCGGCAAAGGCGGGGTTAGCACAAGTTGCAAGGTGGCCTCTTTGGTGCCTTGCCCAAGATAGACGCTTTCTTCCACGCTGATGTGGCCATCGGATTGGAACAGCCAGCTTTCTTCCTCGCTATGCAGCAGGTACCCATTTTCGGTGGGTTCAACCATAATGTCCGGGTGGAGGTGGAAGCGCACGCAGGGCGAGCGCACCAGAGTTGCCTCTTCCAGCCGCTCTTCTCCGCGGAGTGTTCGTCCGTCTTTGCCCAGATAAAGCTGACGGTGGTACACGCCACCCCCCTGACTTTCGTACCCGTTATGGGTCATGTCCAGCCAGTGCGCCCCATCCTGCGTTGCATGGGTGCGGGTGACGTGGGGCGGCCTGCTGGTGGTACCGTTGGATTCGAATGTCATGGGGGACATGCCCCCCAATTCCAGCACGGAATGCGCGGCAGGGTAGCGTAGTGCTTCTGCCCAGCCTTTTTGCGTGCTGCTGCCACAATTAACGATCAGCCGCTGTTTACCGGACGAAAACTCGAACGATAACATGCCCGCGTGGGCTGTATGGTCAAACCCTTTGGGGGCAGGTGCCGCGGCATCGGCAATAAGGAGTGCGCGACCGCTACTCAAACGGGCAAACCCGCTTTCTGGCAGTCCCGCGGCAACGACCCGTGCGCGGGATGCGCGGTTGAGCACAAGCTCCACCAGTTGTGGGTCCCGCTCTTTGCTGCCGTTAAAAAGGGCCAGCCCCCCATCTCCATGCCGCATGGCGCGCAGGGCTGGTACGGTCCGGTTGGCGGCATCGACCAGTGTTGTCGGCAGAGGCAGGCGTGCGACCTGAAGAATATAAAGCATTTCCGCCAGTTCCTTTACGCTGAGGAACAGGTCTTCAGGATTGCGCGTTATATGACCACCATCTGGTAAAATCTGGCTGGTTATGACCTCATCAATCAGGCGTAAATACCGGGTCAGAAATTCCGGATAATCAGGAATGGACACGGCAACCGCAAGCAGGCCCTTGAGTGCGCACAAAGCCTGCCAGCCATAAACCGCTTCGGGCATCAGCACCATTATGGAGCGGGCTTCCATAATAAGGGAGGCCATAAGGTTCTGGCGGAAAGTATCATCCGCGGAAGCGGCAAAAAATTCGTAACAGCCCAACCATGCGCAAAGACGGGCTCCGGTTATGGAAGGGTCCATGGTTGCCCGCTCAGCCGCAGGCTGGCGGATCCAGTGCGATACGAGCGTGCGCGCCTTGATCCGGGCAGATTCTGCTCCCAGTTCGCGTAGGTCCTGTAACCAGCCAAAACCCTGCAACCAGCGCCGGTAAGCCGCAGGCCATGTGGGGTCCTCCCATATGCCGGACTGGAGCGAGCGCGGGGTGCCATCAAACTCGGTCCGGTTGCGGACCAGCTTTTCCCCCACCATGGCGTTGCCCGGCCACAGGTCGCGCAGGACCACGGCTGGTGCGGCAGGAACACGGGCAAATCCACCAAGCGGATTGCGCATGGCATAAGCAAGGCGGGGTCCACGGGTCCAGCGGCGAAGGGGCATTAGATGAATGTGACTCCAAGGCTGGGTCGTTATTGAGGTAGCAACTCTACCCACACTTTATGACATCATTTGGTACGATTTTGCGTTAAGGACCATGTGATAGGTCAAATGGCACGGAGCGATGCAATGGCAGCCGTATAATCGGGCTTGCCATAAACAGCACTCCCCGCGATCAGCACATCCGCACCCGCTTTTACGGCCAGAGGGGCTGTTGTGGCATCTATCCCCCCATCGACCGCCAGACGGATATCGCGCCCGCTCTGGCTGATCATATCCCGGATGCGGGTAATTTTTGGCAACTGACTGGCCAAAAATTTCTGCCCTCCAAATCCGGGGTTTACGGTCATGACCAAAATGACATCCACAAGGTCCATAACCTCAGCAATAGCCTCGGCTGGTGTAGCAGGGCACAACACAATGCCCGGCTTTGCACCAAGCTGGCGAATAAGCTGGAGCGAGCGGTGGGTGTGTGGTCCGGCTTCTATGTGAATGAGAATCTGGTCTGCCCCGGCTTTGGCAAAAGCTTCCAGATAAAGGTCAACAGGTGCAATCATCAGATGCACGTCAAAGGGGAGGGTCGTGCTCCCCCGCAGTGCCTGAACAACAGCCGGACCAAAGGAAATATTTGGCACAAAATGGCCGTCCATCACATCCAGATGGATCCAGTCCGCTCCGGCCTGTGCAACGGCTTTGACTTCTTCTCCCAGCCGCGCAAAATCCGCAGCCAGAATACTTGGGGCAATCAGGGGGAATGGTGCAGAACTCATTCCCCGTTTATCCGCAATAGCAGCCGCCTGCGCAACTGGAGAAAAACGGTTTGTGCGCTTTTAATGCCAGGGCAGGGTGCGCAGGGGGTGGCTCAGGTTGCGCGGGTAAAGCGGGCGGCAAAAAATCCGTCCATGCCGCCTTTGTCCAGCCATAGGCCGGGGTGGGTGCGTAGCCAGCCTTCGGGTGTAAGTGCCTCCGGTAAAAAGGCGAGTTCTTCCGGCGTAAAGGGAGCGGGAATAAGGCCCATGGCTTGTGCAGCACGGGCGCGGGCAGGCCCTTCCTCCTCCTGGAGGGAGCATACGGCATAAACCAGTCTGCCGCCGGGGCGGAGCATATCCCTTGCCGCGGCCAACAGCTTGTCCTGCATGGCAGTCAGGTTGGTCAGGTCCCGCGGGCGTTTGACCCACAGCACATCCGGGTGGCGGCGGGCCGTGCCTGTGGCAGAGCAGGGGGCATCCAGCAAAATGGCGTCCAGTGGTGCATCGGGCTGCCATGTGGCGGCATCGGCCTGCAAAGTGCGGACATTTGCCAGCCCAAGGCGTGCCATGTTTTCCTTCAGGCGCAGCAGGCGGGCCGGGTTATTTTCAACCGCAGTCACGTTTGCGCCAGTTATGGCAAGCTGGGCCGTTTTGCCACCGGGAGCCGCGCACAGGTCGGCGACCTGCTCGTTGGGCTGAACATTCAAAAGGCGGGCAGGCAGGGTTGCGGCGGCATCCTGCACCCAAAAAGCTCCCTCTTCGTAACCGGGCAGTTCCGCAACCCTTGTGCCAGCAGGCAGACGGACGGAACCATTGGGGAGCACAACACCACCCTCGGGTGCCTGCGCGCCGGGGCGGAGGGTAATGTCTAACGGGGCTTCATGGCTTATTCCCTGCGCAATGGCGCGTGGCACGCCTTTGCCAAGCCCGGTCCAGGAACTCCACAACCATGCCGGAATGTCCAGCCGGGGTTGGTCCAGCCCGTCCAGCGCACTGGTGCCATTGGCCGCTATGCGGCGGAGCACCGCGTTGGCCAGCCCGGCAAACGGAGCCAGCTTGCGCCTGCGTAAAAGGGAGACTGTGGTGCCAACGGCTGCATGGGGTGGTGTTTCCAGAAACAGGAGCTGGGCGCACCCCATCATCAGGGCTACCCGTACCGGTTCGGGCGGTTCTTTTTTCAAAAACGGTTCCAGAACCGTGCGCAGGGTTCCCATATGGCGCAGGGTTGCTGCGGCCAGCCGGTGGGCGGCCGCACGGTCGCGCGCTTCGGCCTGATGCGCCGTTGCCGAGCGGGAAAGGCTGTTTTCCAGCATTCGGCGGTGTTCGACCACACCACACAGAATATCAAACGCCACATCCCGTGTTGCGTCGGGCTGGGGTGGTGCGGGGCGGAACTTGCCGCGCTGTTTGGAAGAGGATGGGCGCGCAGGTGTGGTCATAGGTGCAGGAAAACCGTTCGGGAAAGCAGGGTATAAGGTAGCTTACGCCACCACAAGCGCGGCACCATTGGCCGCCGTTGCCGGGTTTTGCGTTAAAAAATGCCGCAAGGCCAGAGGGTAAAGTCGATGTTCCTGCTCCAGCACGCGTGCAGCCAGCATGTCGGCTGTATCATCGGGTAAAACAGGAACTGCGGCCTGCCCCAGAATAGGGCCTTCATCCATACCTTCGGTGACCAGATGCACCGTACAGCCGTGCAGGCGTACACCCGCATCCAGCGCGCGTTCATGCGTATGCAGGCCGGGGAAGGAGGGGAGGAGACTGGGGTGGATATTGAGCATCCGTCCCGCCCATGCGGTGGTCAGGTACGGGGTGAGCAGGCGCATATACCCTGCCAGGCACACGGCCTCTGCTCCGGCGGCCTGTAGGGCAGCATCAATGGCGCGCTCATGGGCTTCGCGGTTTTTGCCAAAGCTGCGGTGGTCAATGGCCTGTGCGGGCAGGCCGGCCCGGCGTGCCATGTCCAACCCCGGAGCATCGGGGTTGTTACTGAGTACAAGGCATATCCGGGCGGGAAAAGCAGGGTCCCGCGCAGCTTCAATCAGAGCCGTGGCATTGCTGCCCCGGCCGCTGAGCAGAATGGCGACAGGCGTTTTTTCCATGCTCATACTGCGCGAAAATCCGGGGTTGCCAGCATTTTAAGGTCTGGTTTGCTGTCCGCACTTTCGGCGTTGGCAATGTAACCAATACGGAAGGCCTGCTCGCCCTGTTCGGCCAGCATGGCCAGAACCTTGTCCGGTTCAGGGGTAATCAGGATCATGCCAATTCCGCAGTTGAACACACGCAGCATTTCCGCCCCGTCCACATTGCCGGTGCGGGCCAGCCATTTGAATACGGGCGGCATGGGCCATGTCTGGTCAATAACCGCATCCAGCCCGTTCGGTAGCACGCGGGGCAGGTTGCCGGGCAGACCGCCACCTGTAATGTGGGCTGCACCATGCAGCAGACCGGCCTTGTGCAGGGCCAGTACCGGGCGCACGTACAGGCGGGTGGGTTCAAGGAATGCTTCGCCCAGTGTGCGACCAGCGGCAAAGGCTGCCGGGTCGGTCCATGTCAGGTGGGCATCTGCAACAATGCGGCGCACGAGCGAAAAGCCGTTGGAATGCACACCAGAGGAGGGCAGGGCAATAAGCGCATCCCCTGCAGCAATGCCTGCGGGCAGCAGGGCCGTGCGCTCTGCTGCACCAACGGAAAAGCCTGCAAGGTCATAGTGGCCATCGGCATACATGCCGGGCATTTCTGCCGTTTCGCCGCCCACAAGGGCACAGCCGGACTGTTCGCATCCTGCGGCAATGCCACGGACAACCTTGGCAGCGGATGCAACAGACAAACGGCCCGTGGCAAAGTAGTCGAGGAAGAAGAGCGGTTCCGCACCCTGGACGATCAGGTCGTTGACGCACATGGCAACAAGGTCAATGCCCACGGTTTCGTGCAGGTCATTATCAATGGCCACGGTCAGCTTGGTGCCAACGCCATCGGTGCAGGAAACCAGAACCGGGTCGGTAAAGCCTGCGGCCTTTAGGTCGAACAGAGCGCCAAAGCCGCCAAGACCACCCATGGTGCCGGGCCGGTCCGTGGCTTTTGCTGCCGGGCGAATGGCGTCAACAAGGGCTTCGCCTGCCTCAATGTCCACGCCGGAATCACGGTAGGTGAGGCCGGAGGAAGGGGTGCTAGGAGAAGACGTCATGGGTGCGCTCTTGGTCAGAATGAGAATAAGGTCGATGCCGGGAACAGGGTGAGTTAGGATTCCCGCGAACAGTCTTTACGGCAGGAGACGCGGCGCGCAAAGCGGCATGACACGGTTTGATGAAACAAAAGCATCTTCCGGCACCACAAAAAAGGGCTGGAAGCGGCGTATAAGCGAAGGTGACGGGGTGGCGCAGATTGCTTTGCCATTTATATACCGCCCCCGATTCGGGCGGTCGGACTTTGTCGCAGCCCCCTCCAACGCGGCCGCACGTGCATGGGTTTTGGATGCGGAGGCCCCCTACCGCTGGCCGGAAGGACGCATGGCGTTATGGGGAGAAGGCGGAACAGGCAAGACTCACCTGCTCACCATATGGGCGGGGCGATATGGCGCACCGGTTATGGCCGGGGAGCGGCTGAATGAGCGCGAGGTCGCCACTTTGTTCGAACAGGGTGGGTTCCGCGCCGTGGCGTTGGACAATGCGGACTGTGTGCCTTGCGAGCATGATCTGCTGCATCTGATCAATCTGGTGCGCGAGCGCCGGGTACTGCTGCTTATGGCAGGCCGTTTGCCCCCTGCACGCTGGCCTGCCGCCCTGCCGGATCTGGAGAGTCGTTTGCGGGCAACCTCTTCCGTACCGCTGGGGCGCGCGGAGGAAGATCTGTTGCACCGGCTGCTGTTGCGTTTGCTTGCAGAGCGGCAGATTGTGGTGGCGCCGCAGGTAACCAAATGGCTGCTCCGGCATCTGCCACGCCGAGCCAGCGCGGTGCGGGACTGCGTTGCTGCACTGGACCACGCGGCCATGGCCTCAGGCGGCAAAGTCACGCGTACGCTGGCTGCCAGTGTTATGGACGGGCTTTTTGCGCACGATGGTGAAGCATGAAAAGATTATTTCAGTTTTATGACATGATGCCGATTTGAAGCTCCTTAACATTCCGGGGCTACCATGTTTGGGATATGTTGACGGATATACGGTTTGTCTGTGTGTTTTTTTGAGCAAACGACCGGATTGAGTGATGCAGGAGAGGGAGCGCAAGCCAGTGGCGGTACAGGATAAAAAGAAGACAACTCCCGTCAGTCGTGCCCGTGCGCCAGCCAAACGAGCACCTTCACGTACCAGAACACCCACTGCTGGCAGTCGTGCCAAAAAAGTGGTTGAGCCAAAAGTAACCCTGCAAACGCCCTCGCGCTTTATCAATCGGGAACTATCATGGCTCGATTTTAACCAGCGCGTGGTGGAAGAGGCGGACAACGCCCGGAACCCTCTGCTCGAACGCCTGCGCTTTTTGTCCATCAGTGCCAGTAATCTGGACGAATTTTATTCCGTGCGTGTAGCAGGGCTTGTAGGGCAGGTCCGTGAGGGACTGACCAAAATTTCGCCCGATGGGCGCACGCCAGCCCAGCAGCTGGAGGCCGTGCGGGAACGCTGTGCCCTGCTGCTGCGCGAACAGCAGCGGATATGGGTGGAACTGCGCGGTCTGCTGGCCAAGTCCCAGGTCACCCTGTGCGAAACGCAGGATCTGGACGATACGGACCGCGAATGGCTGCAAAAATGCTTTATGGATCGTATTTTTCCGGTGCTGACGCCTCTGGCGGTCGATCCGGCGCACCCGCTCCCCTTTATTCCCAATATGGGGCTGGCACTTGGGCTGCGCCTTTTATACGAAGGCACGGGCCTGTTCGCCATGAACGCGCTTATTCTGCTGCCTGCGCAGGTTGAACGCTTTATTCGCCTGCCATCGAATGTGCCGCAGGTGGCGGGTGAACCCGCCGCAGTGCGCTTTATTCGTCTGGAAGATCTGATCTCCCTGTTTATTGACCGGCTGTTTGCCGGGCTGGTTGTGGGGGAGAGCGGTGTGCTGCGCGTTGTGCGCGACACGGACGTGGAATTTGAGGACGAAGCAGAGGATCTGGTCCGCTCGTACGAGACGGCGCTCAAGCGCCGCCGCCGTGGCGTGGTGATCCATCTGGATATGGAAAAGCGTGTTCCTGCCGAACTGGCGGAAGCCATTGCCTCCGATCTGGATTTACCACCTGAAGAAATTGCCGTGCATTCAGGCATGATCGGGGTGGTGGACCTGAAGCAGATGATCGTGGATGACCGCCCCGACCTGCTGTTCCCCCCCTATACGCCGCGTTTTCCCGAACGGATACTCGACTTTAACGGAGACTGCTTTGCGGCCATTCGGGCCAAGGACCTGCTGGTGCATCACCCGTTCGAAAGTTTTGACGTGGTGGTGCAGTTCCTGCGGCAGGCTGCACTTGACCCCAATGTTATTGCAATCAAGCAGACCCTGTACCGCACATCGCGCGATTCACCCATTGTTAAAGCACTGATCGAAGCGGCTGAAGCCGGTAAGTCCGTAACGGCGATGGTGGAGTTGCGTGCGCGCTTTGATGAGGAAGCCAATATCCGTCTGGCCCGTGCGCTTGAGGCGGCGGGTGTGCAGGTGGTCTTTGGCTTTGCCGACCTTAAAACCCACGCCAAGCTGAGCCTTGTTGTGCGGAGGGAGGGGGCGCAGGTTCGTTCCTATGCCCATTTTGGTACCGGAAACTACCACCCCATAACGGCCCGTATTTACACGGATTTGTCGTTTTTTACCTGCAATCCGGCGCTGGCGCGGGATTCGGCGCGCCTGTTCAACTATGTAACGGGTTACGCCATGCCAGCGCAGATGGAGGAAATAGCTTTTTCCCCCATGACCATCCGCAGCACCCTCAAAGAACTGATTGAGGAGGAGATTGCGCATGTCAAAGCAGGCCGGTCGGGTACGATCTGGCTTAAAATGAATGCGCTGGTGGACCCGGACCTGATCGACTGCCTCTACCGTGCCTCTTGCGCGGGGGTTAAGATTGTCGGGGTTATACGCGGTATCTGCTGCCTGAGACCGGGTGTTCCCGGTTTGTCGGAGAATATCCGTATTAAATCGGTTGTGGGCCGGTTTTTGGAACATTCGCGCATTTTTGCCTTTGGCAACGGGCACCGCGTGCCCTCGCGCCATGCCAAGGTCTTTATTTCTTCCGCGGACTGGATGACCCGTAATATGGACTGGCGGGTGGAGAGCATGGTGCCCATTACCAACCCCACGGTTCATGCGCAGGTGTTGGACCAGATCATGGTTTCCAACATGCGTGACACCCTTCAGTCATGGCTGCTGGAACAAAATGGTGTGTGGCGCAGGTTACATGCGGGGGCCAAGCCTTTTTCCGCCCATGAATGGTTTATGACCCATCCCTCCCTTTCCGGGCGGGGTTCTGCTGCGCATGAGACGCTCTCCAGAGCACCGGCATCCCTGTCTCAGGCAAAAGACCTGATGCTGGATGATTGAAAACGGGGTTTATTTTTCCGGCATGTCGCGTATGTCTGTGCGCTTTCGTACTGCCGGGCAGCATAATGGCCTGTCCGGGAACGGCTGGTAATGGAGACGGACATGCAGCGTCGTTCAGCGGTGGTTGACCTTGGGTCCAATTCGGTCCGTCTGGTTGTGTTCGAAGGGGTATCGCGCAATCCGCTGCCCATTTTTAACGAAAAAGCCGTGCTGCGGCTTGGGCGTGGGTTAACAACCACAGGCCGCCTGAATGAAGAGGGCGTGGGCATGGCCATGGAGGTGCTCAGCCGCTTCCATGCCATTGCACGGGCCATGCAGGCTGACCCGTTTGAGGTATTGGCGACCGCCGCCGTGCGTGATGCCACCAATGGTCCCGCATTTGTGGAAATGCTGCGCCAGAGTATGCCCGGTGTGCCGGTGCGTATTCTCTCCGGTAAGGAAGAGGCTGACCATTCGGCCATTGGCGTTATGTGCGGCATCCCCGGTGCTGACGGGCTGGTGGCGGACGTAGGCGGGGGATCGCTTGAGCTTATTCATCTGACCGAGACCGGGCGGCATGATGCCACAACCCTGCCATTGGGCATGATCCGGCTTGCAGACCGCTCGGAAGGGGATCTGGACGCAGCCAAACTCCTGACTGATCAGGATATTGATGGTGTGGAATGGTTGTCCGGGGTCAAGGGGCGGCCGCTGTATCTGGTTGGTGGGGCGTTCCGTGCGCTTGCACGCCTCCAGATTGCCCGGACCCAGTATCCGCTCAATATTGTGCATTATTACACGCTGGATGTGCAGGAAGCGCGCGAGATGACGGGCTGGCTCCAGAACAGCTCCCGCCGTAGCCTTGAACGCCTGCCCGGCGCGCCCCGCAAACGGCTGGATGATATTCCCTTTGCTGCCGTAGTGCTGCGCCGGTTGATGAAAAAGGTGCAGCCCAGCAAAATTGTGTTCTGCGTGGATGGCCTGCGTGAAGGCTGGTACATGATGAACGTGGCCCCGAGTTGCCTGCCGCAGGACCCGATGGAAACCGTTGCGCGCGATATGTGCGCCCGCTTTGGCCGTAGCAATACGCTGCCAGAAGTGCTGTGGACGTGGACAGGCTTTATCAAACCGGAGGAAACACCAGAGGAGCAGCGCCTGCGCCGCATAGCCTGCTGGTTGTCCGATATTGGAAGTCACGACCACCCGGAATACCGTGCGGAGCAGACATACCTGCGGATCCTGCGCGTGCAGGGTGCCGGTTTTGACCACCGCGCACGGGTCTGGCTGTCTTTGGCGCTTGCTGTCCGGTATTCGGTGGATATGAGTTCGCCAGCACTTATGCCGTCTTTTGCGTTGCTGACAGATGAAGAGAGGCGTGATGCCGTGGCATGTGGTCTGGCGTTACGTTTGGCCTATTCGCTCTCCGGCGGGGCAGGGAGTCTGCTGGAAGGCACGTCTTTGGCGTGGGAAGGAGCCGAACTGGTGCTGACCCTGACATCCGCCCGTGTCGCCGTAAAAGGCGAAAGTGTGCGCCGTGGGCTGGAGCGGCTGGGGCAGGCGCTAGGCGTGCAAACACGGTTTGAGGTGGAACTGGCAGTCTGATCTGCCTCCCCCCAATAGGGGGTGGACAACTCATGCGCTGGCAGGCACGTTACCAATTATACATCTCTGTTGTATGATAACTTTTTTGTCTTTGTCATTGTGCCATCCGGTCAAGGGGCACAATGGTGGCATGGACGGGGTTGTTCCTGACCAACAGGCAGTGGAATTTGGTGCGTGTCTTCTGAAGAGATCATAGACCCGACTGTCCAGCATGATGCATCCGTTCGTCGGGTGCTGCTGCACATGGTCCTCCCTTTTGTTCTGATCATTATGACGGTGGGCGCTATTGCGTGGGTGGGTATTAATTCATACCGCACCACAAGCGAGGGCGTATCCGTTCTGACCCGCGAGCTTATGGAGGCAACCCAGCAGTATATTGGGCAGGAGGTGGGAGATTACATTGCCCCATCCGCCGCCGGGAATCTGATTGCTGGCGGGATGATCGAACATGCCCCGCCTCTTGTGTCGGACAAGGTGTTCTATTCCTACGGCAGCGTCATGCTGCAAAAAATTCCCCAGTTGCAGTCTTTTTACCTGGCGGATGATCAGGGGAATTTTACGCTCATTACCCGCTCGCCCGACAAAGGCGTACAGGACCGTGAGCGTCTTGTTGTTGGGGCGGATGGCAAAAAGTCTTTCCATCATAGTCTTTTCAATGAGGCAGGGCAGAAGCTTCGGGAGTTTGAGACCCCCGCAGGCGAATACGACCCGCGCACCCGCCCGTGGTATAAAAACACGGAAAAAAAAGACAGCATCCAGTGGACACAGCCTTACCTGTTTCCGTCCGATAAGCAGTTTGTCATGACCAGCTCGCTCCGCTTTAAGCGTGATGATGGGCACGAAATGGTTTTTGCCACCAACATTTCGTTGAATGAGCTGAGCGCTTTTCTGGATAAAATAAAGATCGGCAAGACCGGCAGCGCCATGATCGTGGATGCGAACGGTCGGGTTATTGCCGGTCGTAATCTGATGCAACATGCCGAGGCGGCTGGGTGGGACCCCAACAAAATGGTGTTGGACCCTAAAACCTATCCGATTTTTGCGTTGGGGTATGACCATTACAGGGTACGGGGCTTTGGCCCCAAGCATGTGGAATGGGACGGTAAAACCTATATTGCCATGGCATCGGCCCTGCCACGCTATTCGCAGGGCTGGATTTTGCTGATTGTTGCCCCCGAGAATGATTTTGGCAGCTTTGCCCACCAAAGCAGCCGGCAGAGCCTCCAGTTTGCCGGGATTGTAACGGTGTTTTCCCTCACTCTGGGGGCATTATACATTCGCCAGCTCCGCAGGACGGAGGCAGGTAACCGCAGGCTGGCCGTGCAGCAGTCCCAGCTTGCGCAGGAGAGCGGAGCCCTGCAGCAGGTTGCCATTGCACCCAACCTGTTTGATCCTTCTGCAGAGCCATTGGCCATTACCGAGCAACTGGCGCAGGTTACAGGTGCGCGCAGGGCCAGCCTGTGGCGGTTCCTCCACGATGGTGCCGCCATGGTGTGCGATGATACTTACGACCGTACCCAGAATACCCATTCCGGTGGGTTTGAAATGGGGCGTGAGGAACTGGGCAAGTTCTTTGATGCCATAGAAGAAGGCACACCTTTTTCCGTCAGTAATGCCGCAACGGATGAGCGGACAACCCGTTTTGAACGGCTGGTCATGCGGGAAGTGGGGACGCACGCTCTGGCAGTTTATCCGGTTCATGGCCCCCATGGCGCGTTGGGAATGCTTGCGCTGGAAGAGCCGGTCATGCTGCCGCATCTTCTGTATTTTGTGGAGCTGATGGCCAGTATTGCTGGCACGCGTTTTGCTGCGCAGAGCGCGGTTGAAGCCCAGCAGACAACATCTGTGGAAAATACGGCACTTGCGCCCGTGCAGGCCTTTGGTGCGCCAAAATCTGATAATCTGCTCATGCACGCGGAGGAAATGGCCGCAGTTACTGGTGCGAGTATTTACCCCAGTGTGGCTGTGCTTGTGGTGAGTTTTGCCGACCCGGTGGTGGAAGGCAGCAAGGAGACCGCAACTCTTATTGCGCTGATCAACCAGTTGGCCACACAGGTGCAGACCGTTGCACAGGAAGAGCAGCTTTTTGCTGTGGAAGTGGCCGGTCATCGCATGATCTGCATGGCGGGCTGCACAACAGAACCTGACCCCACAGCCTTGTTCCGCCTTGCCAATGCGGCGCTTAAAATGCGCGAAACGTTTATGGGTGCTCTTGCCGCTGCGGATCTGGAGCCGGTCTTTACCATGGGTATGGATTATGGACCTGCTTTTGGTGGTGCAGTCGGGCAGTCGCCAACGGTGTTCAACCTGTGGGGGCAAACCGTCTCGCTGGCCGAGCTGATGGCCGAAAGTGCGATTGACCCCGGTACCATTCAGGTAACGGAGCGCGTGTACGCCAATCTGCGTGACCGGTATCTGTTCCGCAGTCGTGGGGCGTTCTTTGTACCGCATCTGGGGCTTGGACGGGCGTATACTCTGGCGGCACGCCGATGAGTGAGAGTGATCCCGGCCCCGCCCAGACCCCTCCGCCACCAACCGATACAACGCGCGACCCCGTGCTGGCCGGGCAGACCGAGCGAGGGACGGCGGTGGCACCTGCCCAGTGGGCGGTAGGCAAGCTGGGCTGGCTTGGACGGTTAACACGCAGGCAGGCGCGTTTTCTGCTGATCATGCTTGGTGCTTCGTGGGGGGTTATTTTCGAGAGTTTCCGCGCTCACTCATGGCGCAGGACGGTCCGGTACGAATTTATCAGCACCATGAACAACATCATTCGTGGCGGGCTGATTGCGACCATGTTTGCGGGGGTCCTAACCGGGGTTGCTGCGGTTTCTCAGGTTATTTACTGGCTGGGGCTGACCGGCCTTGCCACCATGACAGGCTCCATCCTGATCAATGTGGTCGTGCGCGAAATTGCGCCTATTCTGGTGGGAATGCTCCTGCTGGGGCGTAACGGCATGTTGTCCACCACGGAACTGGGGCTTTTGAGCATAGGGGGGGAAATCCGCTCCATGCAGGCTGTGGGCATAGACCCGTTCCTGCTGCTGGTTCTGCCCCGTACACTGGCGTTTACCGTAGCCGGGTTTACGCTGGGCATTCTGTTTTCGTTCGCATCGCTGGTCACAGGGTATGTTATGAGCCGCCTGTCCGGGGTTATTAACAACCCTGTCTGGGTTTTTCTGGATGATGTGGCAACGGCCATGTCGGGCACGGATTACATTATTATCCCGCTCAAATTCATTACTGTCGGGTTTGTTGTGGGGCTTGGTGGCTGCATTACCGGACTGACCGCTACAAACGAGGATTCACTCCGCACATTACTGCCCCGTGGCTTTTCGCGCGGGATGCTGATTGTGATGGTGGTGAGCGTGCTGTTCAGTCTGGATATATAAGATGGAAGTCTATGCCGCAGGCCCACTGCTTGAACTGAACAAGGCCGTTCCATCGTTTGATGAAAGTGGTCTGCCACCCGTGCCATTCAGCATGAAAGTGATGCCCGGCGACTGCATGGTGGTGGAAGCGCGCGATGTGGGGCACGCAACCATGTTTGCAGATCTGTGCAGTGGCCTTATTCCACTCGATGATGGATCGGTCCGGTTTATGGGGCTGGACTGGACCGAATTGGGTGACCGGGAGTTGAATGCGCTGCGTGGCCGCATTGGTCGCGTAACCCATAGGGCAAGCTGGCCGGAGTTTGTGCCTGTTCACCTTGCCATTGTGTTGCAGCAGTTACACCATACAACCCGCCCGATTGATGATCTGGTGCAGGATGCCGCCAATCTGGCGGAAAGGTTTGGCCTGCCTGGCCTGCCAACAGAAAACCCCAGTTTTTTGCCGGAGGATGATCTGCTGCGCGCTAGTTGCGCACGGGCATTTCTGGGCCAACCCCATTTGTTGCTGCTGGAAGACCCGCTTGAGGGTGGCCCGGCAGAGTTGAGCAATTCTTTTCTGGCTGCAATAACCGAAGCACGCGATAGAGGTGCCGGGGTTATCTGGCTGGTAAGGAATAACGCAGTCTGGCAGGAATATCGGCAGGGTATTACGGCAACCTGGCGGCTTGCAGATGATGGTCTTGTAGCAGTACGGATGGGATAATGTTCCAACTCCGCATACGACAGAAAGTAAAACCATTGATTTCTCTGCGTTATGCAGATGAATGGGTGGGTTTTCTCGTGCTTCTGAGCATACTCATATTCGGGGGCGCGGTTATCGAGGCTGGCGTGCTGCGTGACTGGCTGACTCCTCCAGCACGGCTACGGGTTGTGTTGCCGGCCTCTGGTGTGGGCGGGTTAACCGTTGGGGGCGATGTGCAGCTTATGGGGGCCCATGCGGGCACTATTCGCAGTATCAAGCTCAATCCATCGGGCAACATGTACGCCATGGTCGATCTGGACCCACAGGCAAAACCTTTTATCCGGCGCGATAGTACGGCTCTTATTCGCAAACAGCTTATTGTGACCGGTGCATCCTATCTGGATCTCAGTCGCGGGCATGGCGATCCAATGGACTGGAGCTACGCTGTTGTTACGGCAACGCCTGCGCCTAACCCTGCGGACCAGATTACCGCAACCCTGAACAGTATTCAGGCCGAAATTATGCCTGCACTGGCGAGTGCACGGCATATGATGGCGCAGTTGGATGGCACCATAACCGATATGCACGCCGGTAAAGGCACAATCGGGCAGCTTATGACCAACGACCAGCTTATCCGCCAGTCCGAAGCCACGATTGCGTCCTTGGATGCGGTGATCGAGCGGCTTAAGCCGATTGAAAAGCAGGTTTCAGGGATCATGAACAAAACGGACGCCACTATGGGCAACCTGAATGCGGCAACCAGAGATGTTAAGAACGCCACGCCACACCTGCCAGCCATTGCCAGCAATGTGGAGGCCAGCACATCCGACCTGCCAGCCCTGTTGGCGCAGGCCCAGACCACTCTTTATGGTCTGCAACAACTGACCGATCAGTTGCGTGGCATGTGGCTGCTGGGGGGGCATAAGGTTACGCACCATAAACGTCTGGCACCACAGCAGGTGCGGCCATGAGACGGCTCACACATCTTCTGGTTCTGGCAACGCCGCTGCTGCTTGGCGGGTGTGGTGGAGCTGACCAGACCAAACCGACAGCGCAGGATGATGCCGCGTGGGATCAGGCTATGGCGGCCGGGCGGAATTCTTTTGAGCTTGGGCGTTATACGGTAGCTGTATCCCAGTACCGTAAGGCGGCCAACCTTGCCCTTGTGCGTGATGATGGAGATGCCGTGGCAGAGGCGGGGTATGACCTTGCGGTATCGCAACTGGCAGCCAATACGCCAGCGGAGGCATTGCAAACAACGCAGGCAACCCGGCAGGCCGTGGCACTGCGTGGCGGGCAGGATCAGTTCTCGCTTGATCTGGTGGAAGCCGCAAGCCACTATCGGTTAGGGCAGTATGCGCAGGCTCTGCCGCTGGCCCAACATGCCATGCAAGCGCCAGACCCCGCCGTGGGTGCACGGGCCGCTCTTGTTCTGGGCCTTGCTGCGGATGCGCAGGGTGATCGTAGCGCCTTGCAACTGGCTGCATCTTACCTGAACGGCCTTAAGCCGCCTCTTACCCCCGCGCAGCAGGCGGATAAGGCGGAAATTCAGGCACGGCTTATCCGCCAGTCCAGTCCGGCACAGGCAGAGCAGTTGGCTGAGGCGGCAGCAGGCCTGCGCCAGAGCGAAGGCGCATACCATGACATGACGCGTGCTTTGGCCCTTGCCGCCCAGATTGCTGGCAGCCAGGGTGACCAGGCCCGTGCTCATGCACTTTGGGCACGGGCTGCCCAGAGTGCAGCTGCTCAGTCTGGCAAGCTCAACAGGATGGATGCGCAAACGCTGGCTCATGGTAATCTGACCAAAGGCAATGCCGCTCCGCCTGAGGATGATGCGCAGATATGGGCGCGCAACGCAGGCAACATTGTGCTGCGTCCATTCGACCAGAACGACACCAGCAACTAAACCTCTCCCGCTGTAGTGGGCCGGGTGCATGGGGTGGTGGATCAAGTTGCGGTGTATTGCTGGCCGGGTTGCCTGCGTGTTTTTGCAGGCGTTTCCTGCAAAACGGGCACCAGCTTAAAATAACCGCAGGTCAAGCAGGTCTTCCATGCAGAATCCATGGATCACAGGGACCATTTGCTGTGTAACACCGCAACCTAAGCGCAGGTCCATGTGCATGGCTGTGCGCACGGAGCGGTGATTATGAAAAGACTTTTCCACCATTACAGAAAACGTAACCGTCAGGGAGAAGCGGAGCGCCATACCAAACTGGAGGATGTGGCGCCAGAACCCAGTGGCAAAGGGAATGGGCGTTTCCACCTGAGTACCAAGGAGGCGGTCAGGCGTTTTCGTGCCCATGCGCTGGTGGAAGAAAAAAACCACCGCGATGTTGTGCGTGTCGGTTTGAAAGATAGCGTGTGGGCGGACCTTTACCACCATGCGCTTACGGCAAGCTGGCCCGCTTTTGCGGCCATTGCCGTTGTTTCATACATCGTGATCAATCTTGTGTTTGCCCTGCTGTATCTGGTTGCACCAGACCAGATTACGGGCCTGTCGCACGGCAAGCTGTTATCCCTGTTCTTTTTTAGCGTTCAAACACTCTCCACCGTGGGTTACGGCACCATGAGCCCGATTGGCGCGTACGCCAACGCGGTTGTTTCGGTTGAAGTGTTTGTAGGCATGATGCTCACAGCCCTTGCAACTGGTGTGGTTTTTGCTCGGTTTGCGCGCCCCCGGGCGCGGCTTATGTTCAGCAATATGGCTGTTATCAGTAACGAAGGGGGCATTCCCGCTTTGTGCATCCGCATTGCCAACCTGCGGATGAGTGTGATTTTATCGGTTGATATTGAAGTCGCCTTGTCCCGTCTGGTTATGAGCGACAATGGGCACTTGGTCCGTAAATTTGACCAGCTTCTGCTTATGCAATCCCATGTGCCTGTGCTGCGGTTTGCTTTTGTCATGGCTCATGTCATTACCCCTGACAGCCCTTTGCACGGCAAAACGGTTGCGGAACTGGAAAAAGAAGAAGCCGAGATTATTGTCACCGTTACAGGCACGGACGAGGCGCTGGGCCAGACTGTATTTGCCAGAACGGCATACCGGTTTGATCGGGTGCAGCATAACCATCGGTTTGTGGATATTGTGCTTTCCCGCCCGGATGGACGCATTACAGTGGATTACACCCGCTTCCATGATGTGGAGGCGCATTAGTATTCCCGCCTTAAATGGGCTTGAACCGCCTTGTTGTGTCCATAAAAACAGCATTGGCTGCAAATTCTGCCTGCATGACCTCCAATGCGCCAATAGCCCGACCAAAGTCGATCTGGGCGGACAGGTTGGTCATGTGTACCGTGGCTGGCAGCAGGTTTGCCAAGGCCTGCCGGGCTGCCTGTGCCGGGGCTAGAGTGTAGCCCTGCATGGTGTGGATACTATGGAGCAGGCTTTGCAAAGCCGCCCGCTGTGGTTCTGGCAGCAGGTTATGGAACAGCACATTATGCAGCCGTAGAATGAGAATGCCGGTCATCATGCATCCAATCGCACCGCTCAGGTAAGCTTCTGTGAGCTTGTTCGGGGCGGCGTCCATGTGCCGAATAATCTGGGCTAGACGTTCGCCAGAGCGGGCTATCCATTCTGCTGAGCTGAGGGATAATGTGCCAGAAGCCAGATGTTGCAGATCTCCCACCATTTTGCGGCGGAGTCTCCAGCGCTCATTGGCTGGACTAAATGGCAGCACAAGCTGAAAAACAAGCACACCCAGACCAATCCCCAGCACAACAGCGGGGGTGGTATTAAGCCAGTTGAGTTCATCCAGCCTGTGATGGTTGGCAGGGCCAACCATAAACGGCAGAAAATTGTTGTAAGCAGCGGCTGTTGCAGCCAATGCTCCCGGCGCGCGTAAAGCCAGCCCCCCGACCAGCATGGGTATGAACAGGGAGGCCAGAAGAGTCTCAATACTGGCCTGATCAGGTAGTATCCAGAACACCAGAAAGAAGGAAACAACCGCAGCCCAGACTGCTCCACGCAAAAAACCACTGGCTGCAACAACCGGATTTTCAAATGATGAAAAACGGGTGCTTGTCACGGCTACAAACATGGCCAGGGTGGAGCCTTCGGGCCATGCGGTAACCTCCCACAGTAATCCTCCCATACAAAGGGCGGCTGCTGCGCGTAAGCCGTTATTGAACGCCAAGGTCACATCTTTTTCAGG
Source organism: Acetobacter syzygii (assembly GCF_000964225.1). Taxonomy (GTDB): domain Bacteria; phylum Pseudomonadota; class Alphaproteobacteria; order Acetobacterales; family Acetobacteraceae; genus Acetobacter; species Acetobacter syzygii. The sequence goes on from NZ_BAMZ01000005.1 coordinate 59,148, forward strand.
GTGGCGGTCAAAGCGGAAGTGGTCTTTTGGGGTGTCTGCCTGTGCGGCAATAATATGTGCCAGAACCCGGTCCAGTTCGACCAGAAGCTTGGCTATGGCAGCTTGCAGTATTCTGCTTTCCAGTAGGGCATGGCTGGCGGGAGAAGGGCCGGGTGCGCGTTTTTGCAAAATCTGGAACTGGGCCAGCATGTCCATGCCTTGTTGTTTGCTCAGAGTCATATGGCTGCGCAACATGCTGCGGGCCTGCTGCGCCGTGGTGATTGAGGGAGTATTGGCAAACTGCTCTGCCAGTTGGGCTATTAGGTCCAGTATACTATTGAGCTGTGGAGCAAACCCTTCAGGCAGGGGAGACGTTGCCTGCATATGAATGTTCAGCGCAATGCCACGGGCCAGAAAGCCGGAAATAGCGGCTAGTCCAGCACGGGCATGGTCGCCTGCATGGGAATATGGCCCCATTTCTATTTCGCTGAATTCGGTCTGGTCGGCCATGCTGGGAATACTGCTGAGCAGTGCGCGGGAGCGGAGCAGACCATCGGCTTGCCCGCGCAACAGATCCCCGACACCAAGACATGCCGCGTGGAGCGCACCAAACAGATGAGCACGGATTTGCGCACGGGCCACAGTTTCCAGCTTGGGCGCAAATAAGGCGGCCAGAAAACTTTCGCAGACAATACCAAGCGTTATGTATGTGGCGCGGGAAAGGGCGATCATAAAAATATTGTCAGGCTGGTTGGCCCCGCTCAGCACAATAATGGTGGTGGTAAAAGCCACCAGAACCAGTGCATAGGAACGGAAATTCCGCAAAAATGTTGCAAAGGCGCAGCACCCTCCGGTCCATATGGCCAGAATGGGAAAAAGTACCCATGGTTCCTGCGGAAGTGCGCACAGTAAGGCAACACCGGCACAGGCACCAAGGCACGTACCAATCAACCGCCATTTGGCTTTGGACAGGCTTTGCCCGCGCGAATTCTGCGCCACAATCCATGTGGTCATGGCAGCCCATTGTGGACTGTCCATTTCCATCCATAGTGCCAGCGTAAGCGCTAAAAAAGCTGCGCAGGTTGTACGGAGCGCAAACCCAAGATCCGTTGCTTTGGGGGCCAGCAACCATCTGAGCGGCATTTTGGAGAACGGGTCTGGTTCTCCCGCTTTGGGTGCAAGTCGCAGGACTGTGGATTGGAAGCGTGAAAATATAGAGGAAACAGACACCGTAGCCACAAGCCCTCTTGAAGAGGGTCTTGTTATAACACTACCTGTCAGGTTGGTAAAAAAGAAAGTGTTGTATGGGTGTAAAGGGTTGCTCAGACGGCGCGGTAAGGGCGGCTTGCATCCAAAAATACGGCATTGGCATCCAGTTCGTGGGAGACCACAATCAGGTACGCAATGGCACGGGTGAGCTCAATACGGGTGGAAATATTGGGCTCTGCTGCTTCCATCCGGCGTAATGCAGTGGTCGCCACGCGGGCAGCGTGGGCAGTATGGCCATATTTGCCTGTAAACTGGCTCATCCGCTTCATAACAATTTCTATGGCTCTGCGTGCCGGTGGGGGAATTTGGTTGCGGTGGAGGAGTGCGCGTAGACGAATAATATTGAGCCCAATGGTCATGGCCGCCAAGGTGCCTTGCAGGCAGCCTTCAATAGTGGGCGAAGGTGTTGGGCCAGCATGGCGGATCAGTCTGGCAAAACGGTCGATATTCCGGCCAATCCAGTCCCGTGTCATGGGGGTGGGTTCGGCTGATGCCAGCGTGCGCAGGTCGCGCAGCAGGGTGCGGCGCATACGCCAGCGTTCCGCAGCACTGTTGAACGGCAGGACCGCACGGAAAATAAGCACTGCAAAAAACACACCAAGCAGAATGGCCCAGGTGGAGTTAAACCACGTTACCTCGTCCACGCGACCCTGATTGAGCGGGTGAACAAAGTTGGGCAGCAATAGGGTATAGGCAGCAGAATGGAGCGCTGTGCCAGCATTCCGCGCAGCCAGCCCGCCCGCAAACATGGGGATGGCCAGTGTTGCTACCAGCATTTCGTAGTTGGCTTGTGTGGGCAGTACAAAAAAGACCAGAAAAAACGCAACCAGAGCGGCCCATATGCCGCCGATCATAAACTGGGTTGTTGCCACAACCGGGTTCTCACGGGTGGCAAACAGCCCGCACACAATGGCAACAAAGGTTATAAACCCAAGCCCCGTGGGCCAGGCCGTGCACTCCCACACCAGCCCGGCTGCGCTCAGTGCTACAGCCGCGCGTACACCATTATAGGCGGCCTCGCGCTTGTCCACGTGGGACTGGAGGCGGAAATGGAAGTGATCACCCCGAATAAAGTGCTGGCTGGCATCGTATTCACGGATGGCCTGCTCCAGTTCGCCAAGCAGTTCATCCATGGCGTTGTGCAGGATTCGTCCATCCAGCAGGGCGGAAATCTGGCTGTTTTCGTCCTCTACGGCAAAAGCGGAGCCGATTTCGTGCGTTAAGGCATCCACAATCTGCTGGTGGCATTCTGCCCGGAGCAGTTGCAGGTCGCGCAGAATGCCACGCACGCCGGTTTCGGTATTCAGGCGGTTTGGCAGCCCGCTCAGGAATGTACTGACCTTGGAGGCTGTCTCGCGGAATATGGGCTGGTCGGTCTGCACGTATTGCAGGCGGACGGTCATCCCCAATCCGCGCGACAGCAGAACGGACACCGCAGCCAGAGCCGCACGGGCATGGTCGCCCTCATGCCCATGGGGGCCCATTTCCGCCTCGGAAAACTCAATCTGGTCATTAATGGACAGGATCGGACCGAACATGGCGCGCGAGCGGATCAGGGCTTCATCATCCCCAGCCAGCAAGCTTGCTACCGCTTCGGACACGTTGCTCAGGGCCGTGCGGAGCTTGTCGCGGATGTTGCGGCGCGCCGTTTCAGACAGGTTGTGGGCAAACAGGCCCGCTACCGTGCTTTCGCACACAATACCCAACACAATGTAGGTTGCGCGCGACATGGCGGTCATGAACACGTTTTCGGGGTGAGGAATGGCCCCAATGGCAATAATGGCAGTCGTATAGCCTGCCAGCACAAGCGCGTAGGAGCGGAAGTTGCGGACCAGTGTGGCCAGCGCGCAGCATAACCCCAGCCAGATTGATAGCGCAGGGAAGAACAGCCACGCAGTCTGGTTAAAGGCCGAAATAAGGGTGATGGACATAACCACCCCAATACCCGTGCCCACCAGACGCCACCGCGCCTTGGACATGCTCTCCCCGCGGGAGCCCTGGGCCACAATCCATACGGTCATGGCTGCCCATTGCGGATCGTCCAGTTCCATCCACAGGGCAATGACCAGTGCAATCAGGGCGGCGGCTGTTGTGCGCAGCGCAAATCCGATTGCCGAGGGGGATGGCGCAAGCAGCCAGCTGAATGGCAGTTTGCGCTGTACACCGGGCGGGCCTAACGGGCGGAAGGTGCGCAGGCGACCGATCCTGTCAAGCAGGGGAAAAGAAAGACTGGGCACAGTGGCTACTTTGTTGCAACAGAGGAAGGTCGGGAGTCTGATGATAACCGTAGCCCTTTTTTCCCTTTTTTCCTTGTGGGTTCAGACGCATATCAGCTATCGCTTCTCAAACGGGAAAAGGGCAGTCTGGGACCAGTTTCTGCTTATGACTATCGCACAGAGCAGTTATTCGGTCCATGATGAAACAGGACCGCACCATCCGGTCGGTCACCTTGATGGCGCATATGGGAAAGATGGTGGATATGTCTGATTTCTTTCAGAATCTTGTAGGTAAGGTCGAGAGCGTTCTGGGTGGAGATGTCCAGACTCTTGTCAAACAGCAGCTTCAGGCGCTCACGCAGCCACAGACAATCCAGACCCTACTGGACAGAGCCGATCAGGCCGGGCTGGGCGACAAGGTGCGTTCATGGATTAGCCAGAGCGGGAATGTGCCTGCCACTCCGGACGAAATTCGCGCCATTCTGGGGAGCGGCACCGTCCATGATCTGGTGGAAAAAACCGGTCTGCCAGCCGATGCGGTGGTGACAGCACTGGTCCACTTTCTGCCCGACGCTGTGGACAAGAACACGCCAGAAGGCGTGCTGCCTGCCGCGGGTACCACAAAGAGCGCCTGATCCGTAATTAAGCTGCACGTGTGTGATGCGCGGCATTTTCGTGCATCACACAGTGTAATCCGTTATAGATACTGCCATGACCTTGGGTGAACGTATAACGCGGATTGATAACTGGCTGCTTGATGATGTGTGCCAGCCCATAGCGGACAGGCTACCAGAGCGCTTTCCCGCTTTTGATGCGGGTATGAGCTGCCAGTTTGGTTCTCTGCTGCTTTCTGCTGTTTCCATTATTGCCGTGTTTGTGCTGACCGGCATGAACGATTTTGGAAACATGATCTTTAATGTGCTGGTCTGGTGCCTGTGCGTCAGCTTTTTTATTGGCCTCAGCCGCCTGCGCGTGCTGGTCAAACCGGGAAAACCCAATCCGCTGCGGCATATGCTTGTGAGCGTGCGGATTATTTCCATTCCATTCGCGTTGTATGTTGTCTATCAGGCGGTCACATCTCCACCCACGTTTGGGACGGCGGTCTGGTTTAACGCATTTTCAAATATTGTTTTTGTGGTCGGGCTTTATCTTATTTCGTGTCAGCCACGGCCACCGCGTGTACGCACGAAGGAAGAGGTATGGGGGCATCAGTTTGCCCCCCGTCCCGGTGGTGGTTTTTAACAGACCATAAACGCGCAGGATGCGTGATCAGGGGTTTTCCTGATCATGCTCACCTTGTGCAATGCGGCCCTGTACCGCAGGCCGCCAGTCTGCATCCTTGGGGGCAGCATCCAGCGCTTTGCGAAAGAGTGCCAGAGCCTGAGCGCTCACATGGTGTTCGGCTCGGGTCATGGCTTCTGCCGTGCGGGCCGCAAGCTCAGGCTCAAAGCCCAGCGCTAGCGCCTGCCCCCAGGCATCAGCCGCCTGAGCGTAATGGTCGCCCGATGCCTCGAGCTGGCCGAGCATCAGGTAGCCTTGCCGTTTGTTGGGGTCATCAGCCGGTAGACCCGCAATGGCTTGCTGGAGTTGGGCAATAAGTGCATCGGTCTTGCGGTTTTGCAGATGCTGCGCCACCAGCCGTGGACCAAGGGGTTGGGCAGGCAGCGAAGGCGCACCGTTGGTCAGGTAAAGACCAATGGCAAGGACCGGTACAGCAGCCAGACCAAACCACCCCAGCATGGCGGAACTGTTGGCACGTGCCGTGGAGGGGGCGGCATCGGCGGCCAGAATCCGGCGTTGGATTTCCAGTATGGCCACGTCGTGTTCTGTTGGGGCAATCAGCCCAATGGCAAGGTCACGGTCAACTTCGGCCAACTGGGCTTCGTGCAGGGCCAGAGCCGTACTGCGTTCATCCCGAATGGTGCGGGCGCGTTTCCAGAGTGTAAAAAAAGCCGGAGCCAGTGCAAGCAGGCTGAGCAGCCCTATGGAAAGCCAGATCATGCTCTCAGTCCTTTGTCAGTCTGGCCAGACGGGCCTTTTCTTCTTCGTTCAGGGGCGGGGGTGGCGCGGCGTTGGCTCGGCGGCGGTAGAAAAGAAAAGCCGTGCCAACCCCTAGCAGCAAAGCCAGAACAGGCATGGCCCACAGCAGGAGCGTGCCAGCAGAAAAAGCAGGTTTAAGCCGGATAAAGTTACCATAACGGCTCACCATCCAGTCCATGACCTGTTTGTTGTCCTCACCTTTGGCAACGTGCTCGCGCACAACCCGGCGCAGGTCACGCGCCAGACCGGCACTGCTGTCCTCAATCGATTCATTCTGGCAGACTAGGCAGCGTAGCTGGGCACCAATAGCCTGTGCCCGTGCCTCCTGCTGTGGGTCTGCCAGCATTTCGGATGGGTCATCCACAGCTAGCACCAGTGCAGGAGCCGCCATCAGGCATAAGCCCAGCATGCAGGCAGCAAGTTTGCGGTGCAGGGTCATGGTGTTTGCAATCTATGCACCAAAGGCAGCAGAACCTTGCCAATGGTTTCTTCGGTTAAGGGAGCGGCGGTGTGCCAGCGTATTACGCCGCCCGCGCCAACCAGAAAAGTTTCCGGCACGCCGGAAATCCCCCATTCAATACCAGCCCGTCCATCGTGGTCACTTCCCAACCGGCTGAAAGGGTTACCGGAGTGGCGCAAAAAGCTGGCGGCATTGTCCGGTTTGTCTTTGTAGGCAATGCCCCACATGGTCAGCTTGTCCTTGAGGGTCATAAGGGTTGGCATTTCCGCAAGGCAGGGAATGCACCATGATGCAAAAAAGTTCACCAGCACAGGTTTGCTCACCTGTTGCAGGTCCTGCGTGGTAAAACCTTCAGCCGGGGGAAGGGGGGCAAGCGTAAAGTCCGGTACCGGGCGGTCGAGCACCGGCGCGTTAATGTCGTGCGGGTTAAAGGAGCCATGCTCCATTCCATCCAGCATTTTCCAAAAAGCAACACCAGCAACACCGGCACCGGCCAGCGGCAGGGCCATAAGCAGGCGGCGGCGGGTCAGGTTGTCCGAAGGTGTGGTCATGATACGCTCACGGTTGCGGAGGAGGACTTGGCCCGCTGGGGGGCACCAACCCGCATACGCCGGTCGGAAAGGGATAGTGCGCCGCCAAATGCCATAATCAGGGCACCCAGCCACATCCATGGGGCCAGAGGGTTGTAATGCAGGCGCAGCACGTAGGTCGGGTTGTTATCCGGCCCATGTCTGTCACCCAGAACGCCATACAGATCGGCCAGCATATTGGTGTGGATGGCAACATCCGTTGTGGTCTGGTTCTGGCTGTTAAAGCTGCGTTTGGATGGATGCATGATGGTTATGAGCTGGCCATTGCGCCGGACTTCCAGCGTAGCAACCATGGCTGTGTAGTTGGGGCCGGGTTCCTGCTCCACGGCCTTAAGCGTCCATGTGTAACCAGCAAGCTGTTCTGTTGTGCCAATGGGGACTTCAACAATCTTGTGCTGTGCCTGAGACATGGCAGCAAGGCCAAGCACCGTAATGCCCACGCCTGCATGGGCAATGGCTGTGCCAATAATGGCGCGCGGCAACATGCGGGCCCGCTGGATGCTGGTGCCAATCGGTGCACGGAAAAGCTTGGTACGTTCAGCCAGATCCGTAAGGCTTGCCGCAATGACCCATACGGCCGCAGCAGCACAGATAATGGGTAGCACGCCAGAAAGCCGGAAAACGGCAACACCACAGGCCAGAGCGGCCACAATGGCCGCAATCCACAGTTTTTGCAGTACCGGCCACAACTGCGCACGCTTCCATGGCAACATGGGACCAAATCCCATGAAGATGAACAGCGGCAGTGCGAGCGGAATGGTCGTTGCATCAAAGAACGGTTTGCCAACCGAAATGGTGCGGTCAAACAGCAGAGACATAAAAGGTGGGTACATGGTCCCAGTCAGCACCACCGCGCAAAGCGAGCAGAGGAGAATGTTGTTCAGCACCAAGGCTCCTTCGCGGGAGATGGGGGCAAACAGCCCGCCCGCCGTAAGAGCAGGTGCCCTGTAGGCAAACAGGGCAAGGGAGCCGCCAATAACAACACCGAGCAGCCCCAGAATGAACACCCCGCGTGCAGGGTCGTTTGCAAAGGCGTGGACCGAATTCAGAATCCCCGAACGCACAAGGAAGGTGCCGGAGAGCGAGAACGAGAAGGTGGCAATGGCCAGCAGTACGGTCCAGATTTTAAGGGCTTCGCGCTTTTCCACCACAATGGCGGAGTGGATGAGTGCTGTGCCAGTCAGCCATGGAATGAGCGAGGCATTTTCCACCGGGTCCCAGAACCAGTAACCACCCCAGCCCAGTACGTAGTAGGACCACCATGACCCCATGGCTATTCCGCAGGTTAAAAAGCACCATGCGGCAACAGCCCACGGGCGCACCCAGCGGCCCCATGCGGCATCCACCCGACCTTCGATCAGTGCTGCAATGGCAAAGGCAAACGGTACGGCAAAGCCTACGTAACCCGTGTACAGAATGGGGGGGTGAAAAGCCAGTCCGGGGTCTTGCAGCAGGGGGTTCATACCCTGCCCATCCATAGGAGCGGGCCATACGCGGGCGAATGGATCTGATGTGGTCAGGCAGAACAGTTCAAACCCTGTCGCTACAAGGCCCAGCACGGCAATTACGCGTGCGCGCAAAGCAGAGGGCAGGTTCCGCCCGAATGCGGCAACCGCTGCGCCGCACAGACCCAGAATGAGCGCCCAGAGCAGAATGGAACCTTCATGATTGCCCCATACGCCTGTAATCTTATACAGCAGCGGTTTGGAAACAGCGCTGTTTTCCGCAATGTTCTGAACCGAAAAATCGTCAGTGACCGCAGCGTAAATCAGGCTCAGGAAGGAGGCACTCAGGGCGATCATCTGCCCTATGGCCAGGCCGGGGGCCAGCGCCATCAGGCGCGCATCGCGCCGGGATGCGCCAATAAGGGGAATAATGCCTTGTACGGCAGCCAGCACACAGGCCAGTGCAAGGGCGTAATGTCCTAGTTCGGGGCTTAACATATCTGGGGGGAGGCTCCCGTTTTTTTCAGGCTGTTCAGTTGGCCGCAGCGGGGGCGGAAAGATTTTTGCGGGCGTCCTGCACGGTCATGCTGTTCCAGCTTGCCGCACTGGGGGGCGGGCCAAAGCGTGGGTCCCACTTGCCGGACTTTTTAAGGGCTTCCGCCACTTCCTTGGGCATGTAGGTCTCGTCATGCTTGGCCAGAACTTCGCTTGCCACAAACTCATGCGGGGGGTGGACGGTGCCAATGGCAACAACGCTCTGCCCCTCGCGGAACAGGTCAGGCAAAATGCCTTCGTAGTGCACGGTTACGGCGGCCTGCCCGTCGGTCACGGCAAAGGTGGCTACCGGGGTTTCGCCGTGTTTTTCACGCTTGACGGAACCTGCGACAACCATCCCCCCCAGTTTGACCGTCCGGTCAGCAGGAGGGGGAGATGCTTCTACCTGAGAGGGTGTGACAAAAAAAACAATGTCGGAAGAAAAAGCCCGCAGGATCAGGGCAGCCGCAGTGCCAAGGCAGGCAACGCAGGCAATGACAAGCCATAGGCGACGGGTCTTGCGGGTCATGGAGTAAAAGATGTTCCTGCGTTGCGGTTATGGGTCTGTTCAAGTGCAGCCAGTCTGGCCCGGTCGCGTTTGAGGCGGAGTGCCGCACCCATGGAGAGAACAAGGGCCATAACGGCAGCCAGACCGTAGCTGGCTACAATGTAGGGGAGATGGGTCATGCTGCGCCTCCGCCACGGCGGGGGGAGGAGAGCAGCGCACGAATGCGGCTTTCCATGACCGCAGCCCGTGTGCGGGCCACAACAATGGCTGCAAACCCCAGAGAAAATCCAATGGTGGAAAGAGCAAGCGGCCACAGCATGGAGGCGGACATGGTGGGTGCTCCGGTCAGGGTAATGCTGTCTGGCTGGTGCAGGGTGTTCCACCATTGTACGCTGAACTTGATAATCGGCAGGTCCACGGCCCCTGCCAGCGCCAGAATGGCAGCCGCCCGGTAACCGCGCTGGGGGTCATCAAACGCGCGGATTAAGGCAATATGGCCGAGGTAGAGAAAAAACAGGACAAGCACGGAGGTCAGGCGTGCATCCCATACCCACCATGTTCCCCACATGGGTTTGCCCCATATGGACCCGGTTGCCAGGCACAGTGCCGTAATGCAGGCACCAACAGGCCCGATTTCCACCGCGGCCAGATCTGCCAGAGGGTGCCGCCATACCAGAGAAAGCAGACCACAGATGGCAAGCCCGGCATAACCGCCGGAAGCCAGCATGGCTGCAGGCACATGCACATACATAATGCGCACGGAATCTCCCTGTTGCCAGTCGGCGGGGGAATAGAACAGGCCCCATCCCAGACCGGCAAGAATAAAGGCAATGGCGGGCCAGGTTAACCACGGCTGGAGGCGTGCGCCCAGCTTGAGAAACCGGCCGGGGTTGGCATACCGGTGGAAAAAACTGCCAGTACGCGCGACAAAGGTCGGTGAGGCGCTCAAAAGTTGGTCCGCTCCATCTGTCTGGTTTGCGGCAAGAGCGGTAGGCTCTTGCCCGTAATGGGTATGATGTCTCAAAAGTGGGACTGCTTCTGTCTCCTTTATAGCATTATAAGCGTTCTGACACGATGCAGTTCTTCGTGGGCGAGTATGCCCATAAGACACAACAGAAGGAAAACGAGACATGTTGTTTGCCATTATCTGTACGGACCGCCCCGGTGCGCTGGAACTGCGCATGGCCACCCGGCCGCAGCATCTGGCCTTTTTGGAAACCCACAAGGCCAACATCCAGTTTGGCGGCCCACAGCTTGATGCCAACGGCAAACCCTGCGGCAGCCTGATGCTGCTAGAAGCCGAAGACCGGGCCAGTGCGGAAGGGTTTGCCGCAGCCGATCCATACGCCAAGGTTGACCTGTTTGAGAGCGTGATCGTGCGCCCGATCCGCACGGTTTACCGCGATGGTCAACTGGCCGAATAACATGGCATTCTGGCTGGTAAAAAGTGAGCCCGATGCGTTTAGCTGGGACGAGCAGGTTGCAAACATTGTAGAGCCATGGACCGGAGTTCGGAATCATCAGGCCAAAAAAAACCTTGCCGCCATGCAGGTGGGCGACCGGGCTTTTTTTTACCACTCCAATGTTCAGCGCGCGATTGTAGGTGTGGTGGAAGTGGTCCGTGCCGCTTACCCCGATCCCACGGCAGAAACGGGGTCTTGGGTATGCGTGGATGTTAAGGCGGTTGGACCTATGCCAACGCCTGTTACACTTGCTCAAATTAAGGCAGATCCAACGCTGGAGGCGTTGGCGCTTGTCCGCCAGTCACGCCTGTCGGTCTGCCCGGTTTCGGCCGAACACTGGCAGCAACTGTGCCAGATGGGGGGCTGGAAAGAGGGGAGTTGAACACGTCGTTTAAACGAGTGATCAAAATATTGTGAAAAAGGCCGCCCAACCGGGCGGCCTTTGCCATTTAACGCAAATTGGTGTGGATCAGCCCTGTGTGGCCAGAGTCCATGCCTGCGCGGACCGGTTGCCGGAGCGACAGTAAGCAAAATAGGGACCGGGGAGCGTATTCAGCACTTCCTGCGTTTCAATCTTGACGTCAGAGCTGGGAGCCGCCCCAGATGCAACAGGAATGGCAATAAAGGTCAGCCCGGCAGCCCGTGCGGCTGCACCAATGGCTTCTGCCGTTGGTTGACCTGCTTCTTCTCCGTCGGGACGGTTGCAGATGAGGGTTTTAAATCCGGCTTCCTTGATTGCAGGAATATCGCTGACGGCAATCTGGCCAGAGACGGCAAAGTCGGGAGCAATGGATTGATACTGCATGGTTTTGATACTCCTTAAATATCACACCTGATTCTGGCAGATGGGGCTTTTCAGCCCTATCGCGCAAGGGATGTGCTGGTATGTGTGGACTTGTTGGACCGCCGCGAACTAGCGGTGAATGAAGTACATGTCGGAATACAGGTTTTTAAGGGCCGCATGGTCTGCCAGACAGTGGCGGACAAGCAGGGCGCGCAGGCTAACCGCAGCCTGTTGTACGGATGGGTCCGTGCTGGTGGTTTGCAGGGCAGGGTAGTGCTCCATGCAGGCCTTGAGCGTGGGATTGTTCATGTCCACGCCTTTGCTGATCTTTGCCTTCAGCTCATCATAATACTGCGAGACCGCGGTATCCGAGTTCCATTTGACGAGAGATGTATCCACTTTGCCATTATGCATGAAGTAAGCAACCGTCAGGTAGCCAGTCTCAGGCGGATGATCACCGGCCCGAACCGTCATGCGGCACGCACGTTGGGAATAAGGAGGAAAACTGACATCGGGCATGGCGGTGGAGGCTGTGACCTTAACAGCAGGCAGGGTGCCCGCTGTGGGCGCTGAGGCGTCCTGCGCATCAGCATCGCCCGTAATGTGGGCTTTCTGCCATGCTTGTGCCAGAAGTGGGTAGTAACGGATGGACTGGCACAGGTTGGGGTCCGTGCGGGCATCGGCCAGAGCCATGTCGTAGGTTTTCTGCTCCGGGGTGGCACATGCGGCCAGTGCCAGAACAGAGGCAACACAACTCAGGCGGCCCAGACTCAGGGCCGGCAGGCGTGCCTTGGCACGCGAGGAGAATAGACGGAAAAGACCAGCCATGAGGAAAGCTCCTTAAAAGCGGCGCGGCGTTAAGCCAGATTCTTCATTAGCTGTGTAAGGGCTTAGCGCCATGCTTACAACGCTGTTTGCATGGACAAGAGGGGTGCGTTGTAACAGGTCATCTGTTTTTCGTGGAAGCAGCCTGTTATGATCAGCGCCAATACATATCATACGGCGCTTTGGCAGCGCCGGTTGTCGCATTTGCTGTAAATGAGGCAGGTAGCAGACAGGAAAGGCACGTATGAGCATGAAGGAAACAGCAGGCAACGCCCTGACCCCGATGGCCCTGAGTGGCCGTGATCTGGGGGAACTGGAAACCGCCCTGCTTGCGGTTGAATCCGGGCGTGGTGTTCTGGTGCGTCTGGCTGACCTTATGGGCGGGGCGGTTGGCCATGCCGCACGGTTGGGCCTGCGTGGTCTGGGTATGGCTCCCAACATGGAGCAAAAGCTGCGTGGACTGGCAGAAACCGCCATTACCCGGGCATTCGATGTGGCCATACTGGGCATGAAAGGCCCGGCCGATACTGCCATGGAGGAAGCGCGCTGGCGTACATCAGGCCTGCAGGCGGCTGTGGCGGTTTCTGGGGCTGTGGGGGGCTTTACCGGTCTGGCTGGTCTGGCACCGGATATCGGGTTTACGACCCTGACCATCATGCGTGAAATTGCCCGGATTGCCCGTGAAGAAGGGGAGGATATGGCCGACCCGGATACCCGCCGCGCCTGCCTGGAAGTGTTTGCGCTCAAGGCTTTTCCCAACCGCCGGAGTGGGGAAGAGAGCGAACTTGGGTATTTTTCCGCACGGGCTGTGCTGCGTGGCCGCCCGGTTGTTATGTTAATAGCCGAAGTTGCATCGCATTACGGTCTGGCGCTGGGGCAAAAAATTTCGCTCCAGCTTATGCCGGTTGCAGGGGCTTTGTGTGGGGCCTCGCTCAACACGGCATTTTTCAACCATTATCGGGCACTGGCACGGGCGCACTTTACCATTCGCAGGCTTGAACGCGAACATGGACCGGTTGTGCGTGATACTGCTCTGGCCCTGCGGGATAACCTTGAAGGGCGCGAAAAGCTCTGAACGGCGTTAAGTAAGAGCACCGCTGCGATAACAAATTAAGGCCGCATCACGCGGCCTTAATTTTTGTATTCGGTTTATTTGCGGCTGGGTGATGGCGGGTTCGAACGCTCCAAAAACGTAGCAATCACGGCCATACCCAAAAAGGCCACGCTCACGACCCGTAAAACGCCCTGATAATGAAAAGCCGGATACCAGAGCATGGCGCAAAGACCAATGCCAATAACGCAGAACAATCGCATGGTCATGGATGCACACTCCTTAACGGTAATGTCAGGCGCTTACACCAGAAGGTAAGGGTTTGCCAGCCGCCATGGCACTAACATTATCCAGTGCCAACATACCCATGGCTGTTCGGGTTTCCACCGTTGCGCTGCCAACGTGTGGGGTCATAAACAGATTTGGCAGGGCCAGCAATGCCGGGTCCGGGTTGGGTTCATTGCGAAAAACGTCCAGACCGGCGGCAAAAAGCTGCCCGGATTTAAGGGCGGCCTTCAAGGCCGTTTCATCCACAAGGGAACCGCGTGCAGCATTGACCAGCACACTGCCGTGGGGCAGCAGGCTGAGCGTTTGCGCATTGATCAGGGGGGGCGCGGAGGGGGAGCCGGGCATGTGCAGGCTTAGAATATCGCAATGCGGCAGCATATCCTCCAGCTTGTCAAAGTAAGTGGCACCAGCTTCCTCCGCCGGGTCCAGTTGCCGCCGGTTGTGGTAGAGAATGGACATATCAAACCCACGGGCGCGTTTGGCAACGGCCTGCCCAATGCGGCCCATGCCCACAATGCCCAGCCGTTTGCCACTGACGCGGTGGCCCAGCATTTCCCCCATTCCCAGTGTGCGGCCCCATCCGGCCTTCATAAGCGTATAATATTCCGCAGCGCGGCGGCTGGCTGCCAGTATAAGCATAATCGCCAGATCGGCATTGCAGTCTGTTAGTACATCCGGTGTGTTGGATACCGCAATATTGCGCGCCAGCAGGGCCGGAACATCCAGATGATCCAGCCCCACACTAACGGTGGCTACAAGCTTTACGCTCTCTGGCAGTGCCTGCACGTCTGCCCCTTTAAGGGGCGATGTATGCGTAACCAGCACGGCAAAGGGCTGGTAAGCATGGGCAAGTTCGAGCAGTTCCTCCGTGCCGAGTGCTGTTTCTGGTGGCGGTGGAGCGCTAAATTCGGAGCGGATGCGTGCCTCCACATCGTCCAGAAGGCGGGTGGTGCGGATAAGGCGTGGCGCTTGGGTTGTCACAAAAAATCTCCATGGTGCGGCATGGCAGGGCGGGCAGGGATATGTTTATTTCCGTGTGCAAGGTAGCATAACGCACCAGCTACGCTACACCGCATGGTGCCCAGTTCTGTAACGAGTGCGGGAAAGGCCGGTTGCGGGAGCAAGCAGCCCGGATGGGCAAAAACATGGGAGCCAGCACCGTATGTCCGATGGTCTAACGCCAGAACTTATGCTGTCGGCCTATGCTGTGGGGTTGTTCCCCATGGCAGAGGGGGAGGATGACCCGACTTTAAGCTGGTATGACCCCGACCCGCGCGGCGTGCTGCCGCTTGATACGTTCCACGTGCCAAAGCGTTTACGCCGCACCGTGCTGTCGGGTCGGTTTGATGTTTGTGTGGACCGGGATTTTGCGGCTGTCATGCGTGGTTGTGCGGCCCCGGCCAAAGGGCGGGAAAGCACATGGATCAACAGCCGTATCTACCAGATTTTCTGCGCACTGCATGACATGGGATTTGCCCATAGTGTTGAATGCCGCATACAGGACGAACTGGTGGGTGGGTTGTATGGCGTCGCACTTGGTGGTGTGTTTTTTGGCGAGAGTATGTTCAGCCGGGTAACGGATGCTTCCAAGGTGGCTTTGGTGCATCTGGTCGCACGGATGCGCCTGAATGGATTTATTCTGCTGGATACGCAGTTTGGCACCGAACATCTGGCCCGTTTTGGCGGCGTGGAAATACCTGCGGCCCATTATAAACAGCAGCTCGAGCGGGCCGTATGTATGCAGCCCTGCTGGTCCAATACGGTTGCGCCCGATATGCTGGAAGCAGAAATTCGCAGTATGTAATGCGACCACACTGGCACAACCCGCTGGCCGGGTAAGCACATGTGCATGGTGCCAGGTGGGATATGTATGGAGAGAGACTTGGTGACAGACAATTTTTTACCGGCCTGTAAACGGACCCTGACCCTGCTTGGTCTGTGTGCCATAAGCGTGCCTGCTGTGTCTGCCATTGTGGCTCCTCCGCTTCATGCCCAACTGGCAACGGACCATCCCCGCCTGACCCCCGCGCGTGATGCTGTGGTGGATTATGTTTTTCAGCCCCGCCCAACAGAGCAGGATTTACAGGCTGGTGCCAAGGCAGATGCACCAGTGGCAAGCCGCCATGTGCAGGTGCTGTATTCGGGTGATGGGGGGTTAATGCGGATTAACTACATGACCAGCATGGACGGGGATCAGAGCCGGGGCGCCGTTATTATTAACCGTGCCGCGCAGGAGGTGCTGGTCATTATCAATGACCGCCGCATTTACACCCGGCTGGTGCAGCAGGCTGGCGTGCGCAACCCTTTTCTGCTCGACATGTCCATGCAGTTTACCAAAACGGGGAGCGATGTGGTGGCGGGCCAGCCCTGCACCAGATGGCAGGTTGTTTCCGCTCAGGGTAAAGCCACAACCTGTGTAACGGATGACGGATTTGTTCTCCAGCAGGATGGTGTGGATGTGGATGGGCTGAACGGTAGCCTGCGCGCCATGAAGGTGGCTTACGACAGTATTCCGGTCAGTGCGTTCCAACCGCCCTCTGGCTTTCAGGAGGTAACGCCGCATTCCCCCCGTGCTGATGCCGCACAGCAGCCGGAAGCCCAGACAACGGGTGTTGGCCCTTCCGCCACGCTCCCTACCGGCAACACCAACCCAGAAGGTGAGACCCGATAATGGCTGTTTGCTCAACACGCGTGCGCCGTAACACCCTGTTTCTTGCCACCTGCTTGCTGGCGTTGGCAGATGGTGCGGCGGCTTATGCCCAGTCCGCTGGTGCGGCTACAGTTGCGCCTGACAATGCTGGTGCTGCTTCATCCAGTGCAACGTCCGATGGGCAGAGCGTGGAGGCTCCGGTCATTACGCCATCTGCGGATGTGGATGTCATGTACGAACTGGCTTCGCCTCAAGGGGACGTGAGCACGCACCAGCGCATGCGCTGGCAGGTTGCCACGTTGCGCCAGCGGCTGGACCCGGAAAAATCTGCCGTGTTCATGCTTACCTCATGGCAGAACAGAACCCTGAGTGTGGTGGATATGGGGCGTAAGAGGGTGAGCGTTATGCCTGTTCCCGGTACGCAGCAGCTTACCCCACCGGGGCAACCGGCAATGATCGGCTCCTATGCACGATTGGGGAGTTCCGTTGTGGCGGGTGAACAGTGCACAGTATGGCGTACAAAAGATACGGATGGTCACCCAACAGATGCCTGTTACACGGCAGATGGGGTGCTGCTTCAGGTTGCTCAGGGCGGGCAGATTACGGTGCGTGCAGTCAGCGTGCAGCGTACCGCACAACCGGATAGCCTGTTTGTTATTCCAGACGGTTTGAAGCAGGAGGCCCCGGCACACCCATAAAGGGCGTGGTTGCATGTGGCCATTGGTGGAAAGGCAGGAAAGGGATGGAATGCGCAACAGAGCCTACGGCCACACCATATTGCTTCTGGGGTTATGTGCAGCCTGTGTGCTGCCCACGCGGGCTGTGCACGCACAGGCAGCGGACGGACCAACAACTGTTTGCATAACAACGCAGGCGGCGCAGCAGCCGCAAACGCTGGTTGTTGTTCCTTCTGGCACAGTGTTTGCTACGGGCGCGGCGGAGGGCAGGGGTGCGGCAGGCAGCCCCTCGGCCGCAGCTATTGTTACGACCGAGACCATTACCCTCACGCACATGCAGCCTTGCTCCGTGGCCGATGCTTCCAGCGTTGTGTCTCACACACGGCACTGGCTGCGCGAGAAAGTGCGCCCCCGTGCGGGCCAGACCCTGTACGCCATAGGGGAGGTCAGCGGGAATGGCGTGGACACGGACATGTCCGACGAGGATTCCGCCTTCCGCGACATGGTTCATGCCGGAGCGCTGAGCGCATCCATAAACCATACCGTGCAGGACCCGGTTTTTTTGCAAGAAAGTGATGCAGATTTACCCGATGGCGGGCAGGGAGTGGATACATCTGTCTCCCGCAATGCGGCATCGGACCTGCCATCGCAACGGCAGGTACAAAAACACTAGACTTTACAAGAGCTTGTAAAGAGCGGGCTTAGAACATCTCCCGCAGAACACCGGGTAGAAAAATGGAATAGGGGTTGATGTGCAGGGTGGGGTCTTCCAGTTTGCCTGTCACCCCGAATGTGACGGCCAGCAGGCCCCCATTTTTTTCCGGGCTGAATAGCTTGCCAATTCCCGGTAATTTGCCCGGCAGGGTATTTACGGCAAAAATGGGCACAACGGTGCCGTGCAGGTCTATGCTGTTGCGGTCAAGGTTGATCTTGCCTTCCAGCGTTGCGCCAAGTGCACCATTGCCTGTTGTTCCATCATGAATTTCCAGCACACCGTCCTCAAATGTGACAGGCATGTTCATGTGCGTGACCTGAAAATCGTTGGCATTCTGGGCATTAAGCCAGCCGTAGAGCGAGATGTTGCGGGCGACCTGCAGGGAGGTCGGGGCTTTTTTAAGCGTAAATGGCGTAACGCTCAGTTTACCGCTGAAGGGGGCGGCTGGCAGGGTATCATCAAACGTGCCCTCCAGTTTGGCCTGCCCCCCTTTAACGTCGGGCAGAATGCCAAACGCTCCAAGGAAGGCCCCCATGTCTGGAATATGGGCCTGTAAGGTACGGTTTGCCCCTGTAGGGTTGAGGGTCATGCTGGCAAGGACCGGACCTTGCATGGTAAAGCGCATTTTTTCCAGTCGCAGTCCGTTATCCTCAAAGTAGGCTTTAACGGTGCGCAGGGGTTGCTTGCTTTTGCTGTACCAGAGCTGGTTGGCTGTCAGGTCAATGGCCCATGCTGTGCCGGGAGGACCGTGGAGCTTGCCCGTTGCGGCCTCTGGCACATGGTAATTGGCCGGTTTTTTGGCTGCGGGGGCAGTCTGTTCGTGCTCGTCGTGGCTAACAAGGGGAGAAAGGTCGAGCGTATCGGCATAAACGCCCACGTGGATCATATTGCCAGACTGGTTCTGGGGTAACACCAGCCGCGCATGGCCGTTTGAACGTGCAATTTTAAAAGAGGAAATAAGCAGTTCTGGCGCATGTCCGGCCCGTAGCTGGGCCGTACCAACAACGTTCATATCCGGGCCGGAGGCACGCAGACGTTCCACGTTGGTAATCTGCCCCTTGTCCAGGTCAAGGGTGGCGGAAGCCTGTGCCGGTTTGCCAGCAGCTTTGTCCCACATGGGAATATGAATGTTGGAACGGAGCAGGTCCAGATTGAGGTTAACCGTTCCCTTGTGGCTGGCTAGCTGCTGATAATCCACGGCCAGATCTGCGCTGCCAGCAAAATGTTCACCCGTGGTAATGCCCGCAGCCAAAGCCGTGTCCGGGGTTATGCGGGAAGTCAGATGTGCTTTTTCCGATACCGCGTCGGGCGGTAGGGACCGAAAATCCATGGCGTATGTTAGATCGGAGGGAAGCCCGCCAATAACACCGTGCCCGGCAAGGGATAATCCATCGGTGGTAACATCCAGTCCAAAACGTGCATTGGCCACATCGCGCCCGGCAACGACGTTCCCGATCGAGGCATGGGAAACATCGGCATGGCTTTGAATGGTCATGTCATTAATGCTTACGCGGCTGATCAAGGGCAAACTTAGGCCCAGATGCAGGCCAGCTTTGCCGCGTGGTTTTGTCAGGCTTAATGGATGGCGGGAAAGCAGGTGCAGCCGCGGTTCGGCCAGCAGGGCCATAACATCCTGCAGGCGGCCACGCAGGTCGCTCTGAATAATGCCAACCTGATCTTTTTGGGTCAGCCCCACAATATCCATACTGCCCGGTCCGGCCTCAATCCGGCCGGTGCCAGTCAGGCCGACATTCTTGTCCGCCAGATTTACAAGCTGGTACCCGTGGTCAAAATGGATGCTCAGCTTGTCCGGACTGACAATGTCCAGCCGGGCATCCAGCCCCTGCAGGGGGGTAATGGGGCGCAACCAATGGACAGTCAGGCCCGTTGCATCAATACCACCTTGAATGTTGGTCAGCTTTAAACCGCTCCACCCTTCCTTGCTGTCCAGTGTAGCGGTGGTGACCAGATTGGTCGCCATGCCTGTTGTAATGTTTTCCGTCACCCATTTTTTTCCGCCCTTGGCAGCAAGATTGGGCCAGTAATGGACCAGATCTTCAAACGACACATGGGGAATGGTGGCGGTAAGTTGGGCGTTTATGCCTTTGGGCTGCACAAGGTCGGAAGCACTGAGCGCACCTGTCAGGGTCAGGGTCAGGGCGCGTGTGGCGTCCTCCGGTAAGCCGGGATTGCGCAAAAACAGGGTTATGGAGGGAATGTTAATTTTTGCGGGCGTGGTATCGGCTTGTGTCTGGTCCAGTTGCAGGCCAATCATGGCGCTGCCGTGGTCAACCTCGTAACGTGAGCCTCCGGCCAGCACATGCCCGGCGCCAAGTGTTGCCGTAAGGTTTAGCGCGCTTGGCAGCATCCAGTCGGTTTTGCTGGTCGCTATAAAATGCGTTTCTGCGGCAAAGCTCAGGGGTGTGTCTATTTTTGCCAGTTGCGGGTAGAGCGGGGCAAATGTTGCGGGGTTAAGCGTATTGGTGTTCAGGTGCCAGATGATCTGCCGGTTATTATCTGCGGGCTCACCGTGTGCGCTAAGGTCCAGTCGGGGGCCGGGGGTGCCTTGGGGAGCAAGACTGAGTTTGACAAGGCCGGTCACGCCCGATGCGCCACCCATGCGGTGGAGGTGCAGGTCAACACCAATGTTGGATGCAAGCCAGTGGGTGCCGGTTAACCGGTCATCCATGCTTATGGTGGCGTCCTCTATATGGACATTTTCCAGCCCGTAGGTTTCTAGCGTGCTGTCATCATGTGTCTGGGGGGTGGGGGCAAGATCAAGGTCAAATCCTACGCTACCGTTCTGGGTACGGCGGAGCGCCAGATGCACGCCTTTAATGCTTACTGTCCGTAGTTTGATGCTGCCATGTAACAGAGTAAGCGGGTCCAGTGTTATATCCGCTTCCTGCACAGTGTTTGGCGTTGCGTTATCGGGCGCAATAAAGCGCATATCCTGCAAAACAACGGTTATGGGCGTTCCAACCCCTTCGCGCAGGCCGTTCCAGCGCAGTTCGGCATGACCAAGGCGCAGGCTGACTTCGGGCGGGTGCCCGTGTTCACCTTTAATAATGGTAATGGGCAAAAAAGGCCGCACGACTGGCGTAATATCGAGCGGACCAAACGCCAGACAGCCTAGTAGCGCGGCAGATCCCACCAATGGCAGCGCCACCAGCACACATGCCCCAATAGCAAGGACACGGGGAATTTTTGTTCTTGGTGGGGGGGAGGTGTCTTGACCGTTGGAAGTCAACGCAGCAAGCCTTTATGGTTCACAGTACGGGCCATATCATGACGCAGGCAGATCATTCTTTCTTCCGTGACGTAAGGCAGACTCGCAGGCAAGGCCCGCGGATTTGGCCGGATGCAGACTGGCCTGCTCCGGCGGACAGGCACAAGGCCACTGTGTTCGTTGAGGATATGCTGGAACTGGCCAGCCAGAATGGTGTTGCAGCATCTGTTATGGCGTTGCCCGGTGCGCGGGAGTTGATGTTGTGCCTTGGCGGGAACAGCCCATACCTGTCCGATCTGGCGCGGGAGGACATTCAAGCCTTTGCTGCCCTGTTGGACAAGGGGCCGGATAGCTGTGTGCAGGATGCTTTTGCAACATGTGCACAGTTTGACGCCACATCGGGGCGAGAGTATGTCGCTGCGTTTCTTCGTCATGCAAAAAAACGCATAGCTTTTATTTGCGCTATTGCGGACCTTGGCGGAGCCTGGACGCTGGAGGATGTCACGCAGACCCTCAGCCGTCTGGCAGAAACCGCGCTTGAAATCGCGCTCAAGCATATGCTCTGGCAGGCCAATGAGGCCGGGCAGCTAGATCTGCCAAACCCGCAAAACCCCACTCAGGCGTGTGGTCTGGTGGTGTTGGCCATGGGCAAGCTGGGTGCGCGTGAACTGAATTTTTCATCCGACATCGATCTGATAGTGCTGTACGACCCCACGACGTATTCTCAGTCAGACGCGGTGCGACGTGTATTTGTGCGTATGACTAACGATCTTGTTAGTCTGATGGAAGCGCGCGATGCGAATGGGTATGTTTTTCGTACCGATTTGCGGCTCAGGCCCGACCCATCCTCCACCCCACCCGCCGTAACCGTGCAGGCGGCCATGCTGTATTATGAAAGTCTGGGCCAGACATGGGAGCGCGCGGCTATGATCAAGGCGCGCCCCGTTGCCGGGGACCTTACGCTTGGGCGGCGTTTTCTGGCGGCTATCCGGCCATTCATCTGGCGCAAACACCTCGATTTTGCCCTGATTGACGATATTCATGACATGAAGGCCCGCATAGACCGCTACCGCAAGGCCGGACGGACAGATCTGGCGCAGCTCCCCGATTCTGTACTGGCGGACCCGGATGCCAGCCGCGAATGGCTTTTGGGCCACAATCTCAAGCTGGGGCAGGGCGGGATTCGCGAGATTGAGTTTATTGCACAAGCCATGCAGTTGGTCTGGGGTGGGCGCGAACCCGGCTTGCGGGACAAAACAACCTTTGGCGCGCTTAAAAAACTGGTTGGATCCGGCAGATTGCCGCGCGCCGAGGCCGAGGTGTTGGCCAGAACCTATCGCTTTTTGCGGGATGCGGAGCACCGCCTGCAAATGCGTGCTGACCACCAGACCCATAGCCTGCCCGATACGGTTGCCGGGTTTGATGCGTTTGCAGTTTTTATGAACCATACGGACGGCGAGGCACTGGCGCTGGATATGCTGCCCCGTATGCGCGAGGCCCGGCGGATATTTGAGCGGCATTTTGTTATTCAGTCTGCCCAGAATGGTCTGGAAGCCGGTAGCGTGCTTATGCCCGGCCCCGAGGAGGGGCAGGTGCTGGAACTGCTGGAAAAATATGGTTTTCCGTCCGCACAGCGGGCCGAAGCCGCGCAGGTGCTGGGGCGGTGGAGTGGCAACGGCTTGCGTGCCCTGCGGTCCGAGCGCGCCCATGCCCTGCTGCGTGCTCTTTTGCCTGCCCTGCTTGCCAACTTTGGCAAACGTGGCAACCCGCTGGCCTGTTTACGGCGGTTTGATGCCCTGCTGGCCCGCCAACACGCGGGGGTGCAGCTTCTCTCCCTCTTTGAGCGTAACCCCGAACTGATCGACCGTATTGCCAGTATTTTTGATGCTTCGGCCTTTCTGGCAGACCATCTGGCGGACAAACCCTCCGCACTGGAAGGGTTGCTGGCACCGGAGCCGGAAGAAGGGCGTAATGTGGTTGCCCGCCTTAAAACACTGGCGGAGGAAGTGGCCGATGTGGAGGAACTGCTGACCACCCTGCGGCCTTTGCTGCGGGGGGAGGAGTTCCGCCTTTCCGTCGCCCTGCTGGAAGGGCGGATTGGCGAAAACGAGGCTGAACGCGAGCGGACATTACTGGCCGATACAATTATGACCGTTATCAAGCAGGCGGTGGAGCGGGACCATGTCCGGCGTTATGGGCGCGTGCCCGGCGGTGGCATGGCGGTTATTGCCATGGGCAAAGCAGGCTCGCGTGAGATGATGCCCGGCTCCGACCTTGATCTGCTTATGGTTTTTGATCATCCTCAAGAGGCACAGGCCAGTCTTGTGCCCACCACAGGGCTGACCCGGCAGGACGGGCTGCCTTTTTCCCGCCCCCGGTCGGTGGCGGTGGGGCAGTACTATACCCGCCTTGCCCACGCCTTTATTGCAGCCCTGACTGCCCCGGGACCAGAAGGTCCATTGTATGCGGTGGATATGCGCTTGCGGCCCTCCGGCGCTGCGGGGCCGGTTGCGGTCTCACGCACGGCATTTGTGCGCTACCATACCGAATCCGCGTGGACATGGGAGTGCATGGCGCTCACACGTGCACGTATAGTGGCCGCGCCTCAGCCCCTGCGCCGTGCTCTGGCGCATGATCTGGAGCGGGTGCTGGATGGGAGTATTCGCACGACCCGCCCCACACGCGCCGCTTTGCTGGCCGATGCGTGTGCCATGCGTGCACGTTTGGCGCGTGACCTGCCCGCAAGTTCTATATGGGACATTAAACGCCGGGCGGGTGGGCTTATGGAAGTTGAGTTTATAGCCCAGATTTTTCAACTTGTGGCCGCCAGCCCCACGGCGCGCAGCCCCTCTACGCGGTTGGCTCTGGGGCGTTTGGCGCGGTGTGGTGTGCTGAATGCGGCAGATGCCAGACTGTTGCAGCAGGCAGATTTTTTCTGGCGGCGTTTGCAGGCTTTGCTGCGTTTGTTGTGTGGGCCTGTGCCGCCCAGGGAGCTGGAGAGCGATCTGGCTCCTGCTGCGCTGAATATTCTGCTCAGGAACATGAAAACCCGCACCTTGCCCGAACTGATCGAGCGGACCAACCTGCTCGCGCATGACGTACGGACCTGTTTTGAAAAATTGGTCGGCCCTATAAGTTAAAGCCGTTCCATTGAATAACCAGCGGGCTTGCGTAATGGGCCAGCCAAATCGAGTGTTATGGAGAAAGTGATGGATAAAACACACGCTTTGCAAGTGGGCGATGCAGCTCCTGCTTTTGTCATGGAAGCCAGCGGTGCACGGAAGGTGGAGAGTGCCGCACTTAAGGGAAAACCCTATGTGCTGTATTTTTACCCCAAGGCAGATACGCCCGGCTGCACCAAAGAAGCCTGTGGGTTTAACGAGGCTCTTCAGGATTTTGAACAGGCTGGCCTGACCGTTATCGGCGTATCGCGCGATCCGGTTAAAAAGCTTGAGGCCTTTGCCAGCAAATACAATCTGACCTTCCCTCTGGCATCAGATGAGGCGGGGAATGTAACCGAGGCTTATGGTGTGTGGGTGGAAAAATCCATGTATGGGCGCACCTATATGGGCATAGAACGCGCCACGTTCCTGATCGATGCACAGGGCCGCATTGCGTACATCTGGCCCAAGGTCAAAGTGAGTGGCCATGTGGAGGCCGTTCTGGAGCAGGCCAGAAACCTTGGTTGCACTGGCTAGGGTTGTTACCCCACCACCTTGCCCGTTACAGGGCCGTGGTGGGGTGTTGCCGCCATAGCTTACCAGCCGGAATAGTAGCCACCCGGCACAGCGTAATAATAACCCGGTGCAGGCATGGGCGCGACTGGCACCATATATGCCCGAGGGGGTGGGGGCGGCGGAGGAGGTGGCGGGCCATAGCTGTAACCGTAGCCATATCCGCCGGGGCCATTGCTCATGGCTGCTCCTGCCAGAGCCCCTACGGCCAGACCACCAATAAGGGCACCGGCTATGGCCCCGCCATCACCATGGCGGTGACCACCCCAGCCTGGGCCACCTCTACCGGGTCCACCACCCCAACCGGGGCCGCCGCCACCCCAGCGGCCGGGTTGCGCCTGAGCGGAGGGCAGGGTGGCAAGGCCAAGACCTGTAATAACGGGCAGTGCCATCAGAAGTTGAGTCATGCGGCGCATGAAGAGTGCCTCCCTGAAGCAGGGTGTCAGCCTGCTCCATGTTTTTGTGTTCTCCCTTTAATATCGATCTGCTTGTGGCAAATTAAAGGCTGTTCCCTGTCCTTTTGTTGATCATGCCAGCAGGCGGGGTCAGTCTGGATTTTCTGTTATTTTGCTGGTGTTGGGGAGTGTTAGCGCCGTTCCAAGTGTCACCACTGCACAGGCGGACACGTACCAGGCAAACCAGTTTTCATGCCCGATATGCTTGCACCACAAGGCAATATATTCGGTCGTGCCACCAAAAATGGAGACTGTCAGGGCGTAGGGCAGAGCAACCCCAAGGGCGCGGATGCGGGTAGGGAACAGCTCGGCCTTAACAATAGCGTTAATGGATGTGTAACCGGACGCCATGAACAGAGCCAGTACAATCAGCCCAAAAGCCATCCAGCCTGATGAGGTGAGGGAGAGAGCCTTGAGCAGCGGAATAGTGCCAAGGCTTGCGCCCACACCAAAGAACAGCAGCAGGGGTTTGCGGCCAATACGGTCGGATACGGCACCAAACAGGGGCTGCATGGTCGCAAAAACAAACAGGCTGGCAGCAGAGATCAGGGTTGCTGTCTCCTTGGAAAAACCAAGGGAGTTCGCAAGATATTTCTGCATGTAAATGGTGTAGGTGTAAAAGGCGACGGTTCCACCCAAGGTAAGCCCGCACACCCGCAAAACGGAGGGCCAATGCTGGAGCATAACGCCTACACCACCTTTGGTCTGCTTTTTGCTGGTGCTTTCAAAGCTTTCGCTTTCTGCCATCTGGCGGCGCAGCCAGAAAACCAGAACCGCACCGCAGGCCCCGATGAGGAATGGAATACGCCAGCCCCAGCTTGCAATCTGTTCCGGTGTTAAAAACACATATTGCATGACCAGCAGCACACACAGCGCAAGTAACTGACCCATGACCAGAGTGACATACAAAAAACCAGACCAGAAGCCGCGGTGCTGCGGCGTGGAGACCTCGGCCAGATAAGTGGCAGAGGCACCATATTCCCCGCCAAGGCTTAATCCCTGCACCAGTCGGGCCAGTACAAGAATGATCGGGGCAATAACGCCAATCTGTTCATACGTGGGGCACACCGCAATGGCGAGCGAGCCAAAACACATGGCCAGAACGGAAAAAGTCAGTGCTTTGCGCCGCCCGTAGCGGTCTGCCGCCATGCCCAGCAGCCAGCCGCCAATAGGGCGCATAAAAAAACCAACGGCAAATACGGCCGCAGCGTTCAGCAGTTCTGCCGTGGGGCTACCATGCGGAAAAAACGCATGGGCAAAGTAAATGGTAAAGGAGGAATAAACGTACCAGTCAAAATATTCGAGCAGGTTCCCGGCAGACCCTGCCAGAATACCACGAATGCGTTGTGCCGTGTTCAAGCTGCGCTCTCCATCCTTGGGCATTTTGTCTTGTTTATGAACAGGACACTCTGGGTAAGCGTCGTATCATCATGGATGTGTGTTTGTCATTACGCTCACGGCATGAGGAATGTTGCGTGGTTGCAGTGGTTTTTGTTCAAAAACAGTGCACAAGCCCGCTTGCTCTTGGTTGGAACATAAGACACAACGGGGTATGAGTTCTGTAATTGTTCTTGTCTGTGTGGCTGTTACGTCCCTTTTGGTGGGGGGCGTGCTGGCCCATGCCCTGCGTAAACCCGCAGCAAAAGGGGCGGATAGCGACTTGCTGGCCCGGCTTTATGTGATGATGGAGCGTGAGGCCGCTGCCGCGCGTGCTGATTCTTCAGCACAGAGAGCTGCCATGAACGATATGGAGCGCGCATTTGGCGACCGGCTGGAACGGATGCGCGCGGAACTGGCCGAACAGCTTGGTACCCTGTCTGGCGGAATGGGGCGCGAGCAGGCGGAGGCGCGGGCTGCCCAGTCCGAGGCCTTGCGCAATATGGCAGAAACATCTGCGCGGCAGCTTGCGGCCATTCGCCATGCGGTAACCGAGCAACTGCACGAGGCTGTGGAGCGGCAGATGCACACATCGTTCCAGCGGGTGCTGGAACAGTTTACCGCCATGCAGAAAGCCATGGGCGAGGTCCGCGCCATGACTGCCCAGATCAGCGACCTTAAACGCCTGTTCAGCAACGTCAAAACACGGGGGGGATGGGGCGAGGCCCAGTTGCGCGCTATTCTGGATGACGTGCTGCCACCCGGTACGTATGAGAGCAATGTGCGGCTGGGGCCGGGGAACGATGTGGTGGAATTTGCCATTCGTATGCCGGTCAAAACCCAAACGCCTCCGCTTATGCCTGTTGACAGCAAATTCCCCACCGAAGCGTATGAAAAACTGCTGAACGCGGCAGAAGAGGGCGATACTGCGGCGGAAAAAATTGCCCGTAAGTCGTTGGAGAATACGGTGCGGGCGGAAGCGCGTAAAATTGCCAGCAAATATATTCAGCCCCCCGCAACGGTTGAATTTGCCGTGCTCTACCTGCCAACCGATGGGCTTTATACCGAAGTGGCGCGTATTCCGGGGTTGATTGACGATGTAGGGCGGCAGTTCCGGGTTATGGTCATGGGGCCAGCTCTTATGCCCGCCATGCTCCGGACCATTCATCTTGGTTACGTAACGCTGGCGCTGGAAGAGCGGACAGAAAGCATTGCCCGTCTGCTGGGGGCCACACGGCAGGAAATGTTGAAAATGGATGGCGTGCTGGACAAGCTGGCACGGAATGCTCAGGCTATGTCCTTCTCCATTGAAGAGGCAAGGCGGCGTACCAGAGTGGTCACACGCAGGCTGAAAGAGCTGGATAATCCGGTTGCCACCGAGGACGATGGCGAAGAGTCTGAAATTGAATTTAGTGGCCATGAGAAGGGTAGCACTGCAACAGGGTAGAACAGGAATGAGAGGGCAGGGATGGCAGAAGACAAAACGCTACCCCCTTTTTTGGAAGGGCGGACGGTTCTCCTTATTGAAGATGACGGCAGAATTGCCGAGGAAATTGTAGGGGAGCTGACAGGGCGCGGCTTTAACGTTCATCACGAAGAAACCGGCAACGCGGGGCTGGAAGCAGCCTTGAAGGGGGAAGCCGATGTGATGGTGGTGGACCGGCTTTTGCCGGGGTGTGATGGCCTGTCCGTCATTGAGACCATGCGCCAGCAGGGGATTCGCCTGCCTGTGCTGGTCCTGTCTGCCCTATCGGCGGTGGATGACCGGGTAACCGGGCTTAAGGCAGGGGGGGATGATTACCTGACCAAGCCATTTGCCATGGAGGAACTGGTTGCCCGCATAGAAGCGCTGCTCCGGCGACCGGATGATACGCGCAATACCAAGCTGCGGACCGGTCCGCTGGAAATGGATCTGATCGAACGCCGGGTCTGGCGGGATGGGCGGGAGATTGATCTGCTGCCAAGGGAGTTCCGGCTTCTTGAATATCTGATGCGCAGGCCGGGGCAGGTGCTGACACGCTCCATGCTGCTCGAAGATGTGTGGCAGTACCGCTTTATACCACGCACCAATCTGGTGGATGTGCACATAGGCAAACTCCGCAGGAAGGTGGATGCACCGGGCGAGGAGCCGCTCATCCAGAGCATACGCGGTACAGGGTTCCAGCTGCGTGTTTCTGACTGAGGTTTTTCGTACAGCCACATTCCGCATTACCCTCATGGCGCTGGCTGCAATGGCTGGCGTTATGTTGATGCAGTTCGGGCTGGTCTATGCCCAGATGGAGGCTGTGGAATCCCGCCGTTCTACCGAGCTGTTACAGGGGGAGGCCGAACTGCTGGCCCAGATGTCCCCCGAGCATCTGGAATATGTTATTCGTCGTCGCGCAACGGATGACCTGCGGTTGATCATCAACAGTGCTGGCCTGTTTGATGCTGGTCACGCGTTGATCGCGGGGGATCTGCACACATGGCCCCGTGGCCTGAAGGCCGATGGCAAGCCGCACAATATAGAAATTTATCCAGAGGAAGGCGCTGCCTACCCGTTACGGTTGCTGGCAGTCACCTTGCCTGATCACACCATTTTGGTGCTTGGGCGCAGTTTTCATCTTCTGGCTGAACAAAAGCTGATGCTGCGCCACGCCATGCTGGTGGCTGCGGTGCCCACTTTTTTGTTTGCGTTGTTTCTGGGGGTTGCTCTCAGCCATCGCGCGCTCTCCCGCGTAAAGGAAATGCACGAAGCCATAGACCGGATTATGGCGGGGGATATTCATGAACGCCTGCCCGCCAACAAGGAGCGGGATGATCTGGAACGTCTGGCGGGCAGCGTAAATCGTATGCTCGACCGCCTGGAACATCTGATGGATGGAATGCGCGCGGTAGGGAACGATATTGCGCACGACCTGCGCACTCCCTTATCACGCGTGCGGGCCAAACTGGAGCGTGCGCAGTCAGGCGAGCGGGACCCGGAACAGCTTGAGGCCGCGATAGGCCGCGCTGTGGACGATCTGGACCAGTGCCTTGGCATTATTACCGCCCTGCTCAGAATTGCCGAAATAGAGAACAGCCGCCGCATGGCCGGTTTTGCACAGGTTCGACTACATGAGTTGATGGATGATGTGTTCGATCTTTACGAACCCATTGCCGAAGTGGAGAGCAAAACATTGCAGGCCCAGCCTGGTGCTGCCGAAGGGCTTGTATGGGGCGACCGGCACCTGCTGATCGAGCTTCTGGCCAATCTGGTTGATAATGCTATCAAATTTACGCCCGAAGGCGGTAGTATCGTGCTGGATGTGCAACAAAAAAATGAGTCAGTCATTCTGATCGTTACGGATACGGGTACGGGTATTGCCCCCGAGGAGAGGCAGAATGTGTTATCCCGGTTTTATCGTTCGGATAAAAGTCGGCATGTGCCAGGCAGTGGTCTGGGGTTAAGTCTTGTTTGCGCAATTGCGCATCTGCATGACGCAAACGTTAAGATCGAGAGCGGCCCTAATGGCGTGGGGACGTGCTTTAGCATTGCTTTTCCAGCACTTGTGCTGGGTTAGAGTAATGGTTTGTAAAGATAATGTCACAAGCGGGAGAGGGATGTGCGGGTATCTACTGGCAAAATGACGACCATTTCCAGAATGATTGCCGTGCCCGTTGTTAGTCAGGGGCAAGGCGTATGAACCAGATTGTTCTTATAGCACTCAAAAAACCGTACACTTTTGTTGTGCTGTCCATCCTGATTCTTGTTTTTGGAATTAAGGGTATTTTTTCAACCCCTACGGACGTTTTTCCCAGTATCCGCATCCCTGTGGTGGCTGTTATCTGGCAGTACACGGGACTTATGCCGGAGGATATGTCTGGTCGTGTGGTGTATTATTACGAGCGCGCATTGACTGCGACCGTCAATAATATCGAACACATAGAAAGCCAGTCCTATTACGGGCGCGGTATTGTTAAAATCTTCTTCCAGCCCGGTACCAATACATCTGTTGCGCAAACGCAGATCACGTCCGTCTCCCAGACAGTGATCAAACAGATGCCAACAGGCTCCACTCCGCCGCTTGTTCTTGCTTACGATGCCTCTTCCGTGCCGGTTATCACGTTGCAGGTGTCCTCCACCTCCATGACGGCTTCCGAGATTTACGACATGTCGTCCAATCTCATCCGGCCAGCACTGGTGTCCGTGGCCGGGGCGGCCATTCCCAACCCGTATGGGGGCAAGCCGGGCAATGTCATGGTTGATCTGGACCCGGTCAAACTGCTGGCACACAGTCTTTCACCAGTGGATGTCTCACGCGCGTTGAATAGCCAGAACATTGTTCTGCCCGCCGGTGATCAGCGGATTGGCCCGTTTGACTGGATGGTTCAGACCAATGCCGCTCCGCGTGAACTGGACGAGTTGAACGATATTCCCATCAAACAGGTCGGGCACGCCGTAGTCCGCCTGCGGGATGTGGCATGGGTGCATCAGGGTGGCCCGCCCCAGACCAATCTGGTGCTGGTCAAAGGGCAGCAGGGCGTTCTGATCGTTGTTATGAAAAGTGGCGATGCCTCTACTCTGGATGTGGTGGCAGGGATTAAAAAGCTGCTCCCCGGCATTGTGCAGACCTTGCCGCCGGGTGTGAGCATTCATGTGCTCAACGATGCTTCGACCTTTGTGAAAGAGTCCGTGCAGGACGTGGTGCGGGAGATGATCACCGCTGCCTTCCTGACCGGGCTTGTGGTGTTGCTGTTCCTTGGTTCGTGGCGGTCCACGGTGATTATTGCCACATCCATTCCGCTGGCCATGCTGTGCTCGATCATTGGGCTTGGATGGGCTGGGCAGACCATTAATGTCATGACCCTTGGTGGGCTGGCGCTGGCAGTTGGTATTCTGGTCGATGACGCAACGGTCATGATCGAGAATATTGATGCACATCTGGAGATGGAAAAGGATCTGGAGACAGCTATTGTGGACGCTGCCAACCAGATTGTGATTCCCACATTTGTTTCCACATTATGCATCTGCATTGTTTGGATGCCGCTGTTCCAGTTAACGGGCGTGGCAGGCTGGCTGTTTATGCCCATGGCAGAAGCCATTATTTTTGCCATGCTGGCGTCTTTCATTCTCTCGCGCACGTTGGTGCCGACCATGGCCAAGTATATGCTGGCCGCACAGGTTGCCGCTCACGCACATGGCCCGCAGGAACCCCGTACGATTTTTGGCCGTTTTCAAAAATCATTCGAGCGTGGGTTTGAGAATTTTCGCAACCGTTACCATGCCCTGCTGCATTACCTGATTACAGTCCGCGGGACGTTTATTCCCGTTTTTGTACTGTGTTCTTTTGGGTCTTTGGGGCTGCTGTTCTTTGTGGGCCAGAACTTTTTTCCCGAGGTGAATTCGGACGTTATTGCCCTGCACATGCGTGCTCCTGTTGGCACACGGCTGGAGGAGGCGGGTAAAATCTCCCAGCTGGTGGATAGCGAAGTCGAACGCACGCTCCCCGGTCAGGTGGAAGGGATCGTCAATAACTGCGGTCTGGCGTTTAGTCCGCTCAACATGGCGTATATTCCCACGCCAACCGTTGGCACGCAGGATTGCGATATTACAATTTCGCTCAAGGATGAGGCCGCACCCGTAGCGCAATTCCGCCGCCTGCTACGCCACAGCCTGAATGAAAAATTCCCCGGAACACAGTTTTCCTTTTTGCCGGGGGATCTGACCGCCAAAATTCTTAATTTTGGTCTGCCTTCACCCATTGATGTGCAGGTGGTCGGGCGGGACCTTCCGGCTAACTTCCACTTTGCCAACCGTCTTGCCGAACAGTTGCGGCATGTAACTGGCCTGACCGATATTTCGGTACAGCAGCCCATGACCACACCAACCCTGCGTGTTAACGCACGCAGAATGTATGCTCTGGGCACAGGCATACGGGAGGCCGATGTGGCCGATAACGTGCTTGTCTCGCTTTCAGGCAGCTCTCAGGTTGGGCAGGTATACTGGCTGGACACAAAAACCGGGGTTTCGCATCTGATCGATATTCAGACGCCCGCATCGTTCCTGCAAACCATGAATGATCTGGAAATCACCCCGATCGATAAGGGTGATGGCAACCCGAGCGGGCAAACACCACAGATTCTGGGGGGGCTGAGCCAGATCGAGCAGGTCGGTACACCGGCAGAGGTTGCGCACTATAACATTATGCCCGTGTTCGATATTTATGCCTCGAACGAAGGGATCGACCTTGGCACAGTCTCGCGTGAGGTGGAGCGGATAGTGGATGAGCTCAGGCCCGATCTGCCGCGGGGTTCAACCCTTACGGTGCGTGGGCAGGCTGTTACCATGAACAGCGCGTATGTGCAGCTTCTGGCAGGGTTGGCCATGTCTGTTCTGCTGGTTTATCTGCTGATTGTGGTGAATTTTCAGTCCTGGCTGGACCCGTTCATTATCATCACGGCGTTGCCCGGTGCATTGGCCGGAATTTCGTGGAGCCTGTTCCTTACGCATACAACCTTGTCCGTACCTGCCCTGACGGGTGCAATCATGTGTATGGGTACGGCCACAGCCAATGCCATTCTGGTCGTCGCCTTTGCGCGTGAGCGGCTGGATGAACATGGAGATGCCATTCTGGCAGCACTGGAAGCCGGTTTTGAACGTATTCGTCCGGTGATGATGACGGCCTCGGCCATGATTATTGGCATGTTGCCCATGTCCATAAGCAATTCGCAGAATGCGCCGTTGGGTAAGGCGGTCATGGGCGGGCTGCTGGTCGCTACCGTGGCGACGCTACTATTTGTCCCCTGCGTGTTTGCAATGTTGCACAACAAAAAAGAACTGCCGACGACAAAAGAAGAGGAAGCTGGCGTATGACCCCGGAGCACGACAATACGGGTGGCGTGGACGCCAAGGAAAAAGCCGCGGCCGCTGCCCGTAAAAGAAAAATGGGGTTTGCTATTGTTGCGGGTGTGGCCGGTGTTCTGGTCATTATGGGGCTTGTGCAAAGGCATTCGGCCTACATGCAGCTTGCGCAGGAGACAGCGCATGATGCCGTGCCTGTGGTGCAGGTCATTTACCCTCAGCCGGGGCCGGATGAGCGGGAGCTGTCCCTGCCTGCCAATATTGCCGCATGGTATCAGGCTCCTATTTACGCTCAGGTCTCTGGCTACGTAAAAATGTGGTACAAGGATTTTGGAGCGCGCGTAAAAGCCGGGGACGTGCTGGCAGAAATTGATACACCGGGGCTGGATGCCCAATACGCCGCAGCCAAAGCCAATTACAATGTGGCTCTGGCGCGCTACAAGCTGGCGCAGATTACCGCACGACGCTGGAAGGCCCTGCAGGGCACACAGGCTGTTTCGCAGCAGGAAGTGGACGTGCAGGCCGCGAATGCAGAGGCCGAGAAAGCACAGGTCGAAGCCGCACAGCATGACGTGGAGCGCTACGCAGCGCTTGAAGCGTTTAAAAAAATCGTGGCACCTTTTGATGGCATTGTCACTTCGCGCATGGCCGACGTGGGGGATTACGTTAACGCTGGCCGCGGAGATGTGGATTCCCGCGGGAATGCCACGGAACTGTTCAGCGTTGCGGACGTGCACGCCATGCGTGTGTTTGTGGCCGTTCCGCAGGATTACGCAGATATTATTTCGCCCCGCCTTCAAGCGAACCTGATTGTGCCGCAGTACCCCGAGCGCACGTTCAAGGCCCGTTATCTGGCGACAGCGAGCGCCTTTAACCCGAACACGCGCACGGTCACCACCGAACTGGTGCTGGATAACAAGGGAGGAGAACTCTGGCCTAACTCCTATGCAACGGCCACATTCCGTGCCCCTGCCGACCCGGACCAGCTTATTCTGCCAGAAGGAGCCATTGTGTTCAGGCAGGAGGGTACGCAGGTGGCTTTGGTGGATGACAGCAACCACGTGCATCTGGTCAATGTTGCCTTGGGCCGCGACCTCGGAACAACAGTGGAAGTGCAACGCGGCGTCAAAAAAACCGATCGGGTCATTAACAACCCATCGGCTGGTCTGCTGGATGGCCAGCTGGTGCGCATTGTCAAAGGGACACCCGGCTATAATGCACCGAGTGTCCTACCTAAAAAAACGCCGGATACCAGTAAGGATGATACCCGGGCCATGCCGGAGGATAACCGGGCTATGCCTGAGGCCGGGGGCCGCCAATGAGAGGGCAGGGGGCCAGGCTTTTCGCTTCCAGGCTTATGCTGGGGGCCTGTCTGTTGTCCGTGCTGGCAGGGTGTGACATGGCGCCACGTTATAAACCCGCCACGTTCATTTACCCGGATAACTGGCAAGGTGGTGGCGTAATGCAGCCTGCTGGTGGTGCGAACACCATGCTTGATCAACGGTGGTGGACTGTACTGGGTGACCCGGAGCTGAATGCTCTGGAAGAGCAGGCTATGCGGCTGAACCCGGATTTGCAGGCGCAGGCGGAGGCTTTTCTGCAAGCTCGTGATCTGGCGATGGAGGCCAAATCCAAACTGTATCCGCAGATTGGGGGTATGGCAGGTGGGGCCAAGTATAAAGGGTCCGACCATCGTCTGTGGCGTGGTGCGGGGTCAACAGGGCCAATGTACATGTCATCCGAGCAATATTCGGGCACGGCAACGTGGGAGCCGGATTTCTGGTCTGCCATTCGGAACAAAACCCGTATGGCCAAGCAGAATGTGCAGGAGCGTGCGGCGGATTATGCCGCAGCCCGCCTGAGCTTACAGGCGGAACTGGCAAGCGATTACGTTTTGCTGCGTGGTTTGGATGCGCAGGATGCCGTGTACCGGGATTCCATCCGGTACTACAAAACGGCGGTGCAGATCACCAATATGCGCCTGTCCGGGGCCATTGCGCCGGGTATGGATGTCTCGCGCGCGGAGGCGCAGCTCTACGCCACGCAGGCGCAGGAGACTGACATTTTAACCCAGCGTGATGTTGTGGAACATGCCATAGCCATACTGGTCAATCAGGCTCCGGCAGCGTTCCATATTGCACCAGTAGACAGGCTGGGGTTTGTGCAGGGGCCTCTGCCGGTTGCCCTGCCTTCTACACTGCTGGAACGTCGGCCCGATATTGTGGCGGCCGAGCGGCGGATGGCGCAGGCTAACAGAGCTATTGGGGTCTCCCGCGCAGCTTTTTATCCGCACATTACCTTTAATGCCATGACGGGGTTTATGGATAACGGCTTTGATCTCGCCTCATTATCCAACTCCATGTACCAGTTTGGCGCGCAGGCGCTTCTGCCACTTTTTCAGGGTGGTTTACGGCGGGCGGACCTCCAGCGGAGCTGGTCGCAGTACCGCGAAAAGGAAGACCTCTATCGCAGCACTGTTCTGGATGCCTTCAAGGAGGTTGAGGATGGGCTGACGCGGGTTAACCGGCTTAAAGTGCAGGTTGGTCAGCAATCCAGTGCGGTAGATGCTGCTGTACGCACGCAGGGCATGACCATGGCCCTTTATACAGGGGGGCTGACCAATTATCTGGATGTCGTTGTGGCGCAGGTCGCAGCCCTGAATGCGCGTATAGCACTGGTGCAGACATGCACACGGGCCGTTCAGTCCCGCGTGGAACTGATTCGCGCACTGGGCGGAGGGTGGTCGCGCCAGCAGCTCCCACAGGGGGATAGTGTGCTTATGCCGTTCAAGCCTTTGCAGTACAGCAATCTGCGGCAGGCACCTGCTGCGGGGGGTATTTCCACCGTGCGTGACCCGGCAAGTCTGGACCTGAGTGCCGGTACAAAAACACGTGCACGACTTGACAGTCGCGCTACACACAGGTAAGCGCGCCTTTCCTGATCGGAACGCGGGAGGTCCCTGCCAGCATTTATATGTCGGTGGGAATCGTTAAGAACCGCGGTCCGGGTACATTTTTAAGGAGTCCCGGATATGGCCAAAAAAGTTGTTGGCTACATCAAGCTTCAGATTCCCGCTGGTAAAGCCAACCCTTCTCCACCGGTTGGTCCGGCACTGGGTCAGCGCGGTCTGAATATCATGGAATTCTGCAAGGCATTTAATGCCAAGACCCAGGGGCTTGAACCTGGTATGCCGATTCCTGTGGTGATCACCGCTTATGCTGACCGTACGTTCAGCTTCATCACCAAAACCCCGCCGAACACCTACTTCCTGCTCAAGGCAGCCAAAATTTCCAAAGGCAGCCCGACGGTTGGCAAGGGCGGCACCGTGGGTAAGGTGACCATGGATCAGCTGCGTGAAATTGCTGCTCAGAAGCAGCAGGACATGAACGCAAACGACATTGATGGTGCCGTGCGTATGCTGGTCGGTTCTGCCCGTTCCATGGGTATTGAAGTGGTGGAAGGCTAAGATCATGGCACAGAACAAGCGTCTTGCGGCTGCTCGCGCCAAGGTTGTTGCTGGTAAGGCATATGCTCTGGACGAAGCTGTTGCTCTGGTAAAAGGCAACGCGACAGCCAAGTTTGATGAAACGGTTGAAATTGCCCTGAATCTGGGCATTGACCCGCGTCATGCTGACCAGATGGTTCGTGGTTTTGTGTCCCTGCCTAACGGCACGGGCAAGACCCTGCGTGTTGGCGTGTTTGCACGTGGCCCCAAGGCTGAAGAAGCCAAGGCTGCTGGTGCGGACGTTGTTGGCGCAGAAGACCTGATGGAGCAGGTGCAGGCTGGCGAAATTGCTTTCGACCGCTGCATTGCAACCCCGGATATGATGGCTCTGGTGGGTCGTCTGGGTAAGATCCTCGGCCCACGTGGGCTGATGCCGAACCCCAAGCTGGGCACCGTGACCATGGACGTTAAGGGTGCCGTTCTGGCAGCCAAGTCCGGTCAGGTTGAATACCGGGCGGAAAAAACCGGTATTGTTCATGCAGGTGTTGGTAAGGCATCTTTTGGTGCAGACAAGCTGGCAGAAAACGTGCGCGCATTTGTTGATGCCGTGCAGAAGGCCCGCCCTGCTGGTGCCAAAGGCACCTACCTGAAGAAGGCTGCCCTGACCTCCACAATGGGTCCTGGCGTGCAGCTGGATGTCTCTGCCTTCGCAGGCTGAGTAAGAATGTTGCCGGGCTGCTCTTCGTGGGTAGTCCGGTGCATGAAGGAGTGGTTTACCACTTCTTATACCTGTCCGAGACCACACGTGACTTGAGTTCTTAATAAGCCCTATGGGGCTGGCGGGTGGTAAGACGGGGATGCTGGTTAGGCTGAGAATTTTCGGCAGTGCCAGATATTCCGTTTATCAAGGACAGGCGAGCGGGTTCTGTTTGTTGCAGAATCTAAAGGGCAACCCGTTCTGTCAGGTTTAAATCTGATGGAACAAGACGGAGACGGGATTTGGACCGTACGGAAAAGAAGGCCCTTGTTGCCTCTCTGGCCGCCGTGTTCGCCGAAACGTCCATGGTTGTGGTTACCCGTAATAACGGGTTGACCGTGGCTGATGTGACGGATCTGCGGCGCAAGGTGCGGGCAGCGGGTGCAAACTACAAGGTTGCTAAAAACCGGCTGGCAACTCTCGCCCTGGATGGGACCCAGTTCAGCGGCATCGCGCCGCTGCTGACGGGGCCGACCGCGCTTGCGTGGGCGGACGAACCTGTATCAGTGGCGAAGGTGATCGTTGAGTTCGCCAAAACCAATGACAAGCTTGAGCTGCTTGGCGGTTCTCTTGGTTCTCAGGTACTCGATGTAGCTGGAATCAAGGCTCTGGCCGAGCTGCCGTCGCTCGACACGCTGCGCGCGCAGCTCGTGGGTCTTATCTCCACGCCCGCT
The DNA here is from genome assembly GCF_000964225.1 of Acetobacter syzygii. Lineage (GTDB taxonomy): Bacteria > Pseudomonadota > Alphaproteobacteria > Acetobacterales > Acetobacteraceae > Acetobacter > Acetobacter syzygii. The sequence goes on from NZ_BAMZ01000005.1 coordinate 97,136, forward strand.
ACGCGCATCGCCAGTGTTGTTCAGGCGCCGGCTGGCCAGCTTGCACGTGTTTTTGGGGCCTATGCCAAAACGGGTGAAGCTGCCTGACCACACAATCCCAAATTGGGGTGTGTACAAGAAATACGCGTAGCCTTTGTGTGAAGGTTGCGTTTTGCTAACCAGTGTTTATATTAGGAAGTCTGACTATGGCTGATCTTGCTAAGCTTGTTGACGAACTGTCCGCTCTGACCGTTCTTGAAGCTGCTGAACTTTCCAAGCTGCTCGAAGAAAAGTGGGGCGTTTCCGCTGCTGCTCCTGTTGCAGTTGCTGCTGCTGCTCCGGGCGCTGCTGCTGCTCCTGCTGAAGAGCAGACCGAATTCACGGTTATTCTGGCCGCCGCTGGCGAAAAGAAGATCAACGTGATTAAAGAAATCCGTGGCATCACGGGTCTGGGTCTGAAAGAAGCTAAGGACCTGGTTGAAGGCGCTCCGAAGACTGTTAAGGAAGGCGTCAGCAAGGACGAAGCTGCCAAAATCAAGAAGACTCTTGAAGATAACGGCGCAACCGTCGAAGTTAAGTAAGATTGCCTTGATCTCAACCAAACTGGTTGGGGGAAAGGAAATTGAGGTTCTCGGGTGGGGGTGTATACCTCTGCCCGTTTGCCTGTTTCAGGTTGATCTGGAGCAGGTAGCCGGGTAAATCCGGTTTGGTTTTGGCCGAAATAGGTCGGACCATCAGGCTCGCGGCAGACCACGAGCCTGATGGTCCGAGATAAGGGCGGGGCAGGAGCGACGATGAACGCAATCACCAAATCGTTCACAGGACGGAAGCGGATTCGCAAGAGTTTCGGGCGGATTCCCGAAATCGCCCCGATGCCGAACCTGATAGATGTGCAGCGCGCGTCTTACGAGACGTTTCTTCAGGCCAATGTGTCGCCTGATGCGCGTATGCCCACGGGTTTGCAGGAGGTTTTTCGCTCCGTATTCCCAATTAATGACTTCGCAGGGCGTGGTCGTCTTGAATTCGTCAGCTACGAATTTGAAGATCCCAAATACGATGTTGAAGAGTGCATTCAGCGCGGTCTGACATTCTCGGCACCGCTCAAAGTTATTCTGCGCCTGATCGTGTGGGATGTGGATGAGGACACGGGGTCCCGTTCCATTCGCGACATCAAGGAACAGCCGGTATACATGGGCGACATGCCGCTCATGACCGATAACGGTACATTTATTGTCAATGGTACCGAGCGCGTGATTGTCAGTCAGATGCACCGGTCTCCCGGTGTGTTCTTTGATCATGACAAAGGCAAAACGCATTCTTCGGGCAAATATCTGTTTGCCGCGCGGGTGATTCCTTACCGTGGTTCGTGGCTTGACTTCGAATTTGACGCCAAAGACCTGCTGTACGTCCGTATCGACCGTAAGCGTAAGCTGCCCGTCACCACCCTGCTGTATGCTTTGGAAGGTGCCGCATCCGCTGCTGCACGCAAAGCCAAGCTGGCCGAAGGTGGGGATGTGGATGCTCTGGATATTCAGGGCATGGATGCCAACGAAATTCTTGGCTACTTCTACGATACGGTAACCTTCACTAAATCCGCCAAAGGGTGGGCCCGTCCGTTTGATGCGGATTCTTTCCGTGGTCTCAAGCTGCTGGCACCTCTGGTGGATGCGGAAACGGGTGAAGTCGTTGCAGATGCTGAAACAAAGCTGACCGCACGCCTCGTTCGCAAAATTGCTGAAAAAACCCGTGAAGTGCTGGTGGGTGAAGTTGATCTGATTGGGCGCTTTATTGCGCACGATATGGTCAACATGAACACGGGTGAAATTTACGGTGAAGCTGGTGAGGAAATCACCGAAGCGCGTCTCGCTGCTCTGGAAGAAGCCGGTATTAACGAGCTGCCGGTACTGGCGATAGATTCCGCCAAAGGGCCGTGGATCCGTAATACGCTGACCGTAGATAAAAACAGCGGCCGTGATGAGGCGCTGATCGATATCTACCGCGTTATGCGCCCGGGTGAGCCGCCAACGGCAGAAACTGCAGAAGCCATGTTGCAGGGGCTGTTCTTTGATGCGGACCGTTACGACCTGTCGGCCGTTGGTCGTGTCAAAATGAACATGCGTCTGGACATTGATGTGCCAGATACTGTGCGTGTTCTGCGCAAAGACGATATTCTGCGTACCATCAAGGTTCTGTGTGACCTGAAAGATGGTCGTGGTCAGATTGATGATATTGATAATCTGGGTAACCGTCGTGTTCGCTCCGTGGGCGAACTGATGGAAAACCAGTATCGCATTGGTCTGCTGCGTATGGAACGCGCCATTCGTGAGCGCATGGGGTCTGTGGATATTGATACGGTCATGCCGCATGACCTGATTAATGCCAAACCTGCTGCTGCTGCTGTGCGTGAGTTCTTTGGTTCTTCCCAGCTCAGCCAGTTCATGGATCAGACCAACCCTCTGTCGGAAGTCACGCATAAGCGTCGTCTTTCAGCGCTTGGGCCAGGTGGTCTGACGCGTGAACGCGCTGGGTTTGAAGTTCGTGACGTTCACCCAACTCATTACGGTCGTATTTGCCCGATTGAAACGCCTGAAGGCCCGAACATTGGTCTGATCAACTCTTTGGCAACCTACGCCAAGGTTAATAAATACGGCTTTATTGAAACGCCTTATCGTCTGGTTAAAGACGGTGTTCTGCAGGACGGCTGGAAGTACCTCTCCGCAATGGAAGAGGAAAAGCTGGTTGTTGCTCAGGCCGATGCCGAGGTGAATGATCAGGGTGTCCTGACCAATGACCTGATTTCGGTTCGTCGTAATGGTGACTTCCGTCTGGTGCCGCCGACCGAAGTGACGGCGTGTGACGTTTCTCCCAAGCAGCTTGTGTCGGTTGCTGCCGCACTCATCCCGTTCCTTGAGAACGATGACGCGAACCGTGCGCTCATGGGTTCCAACATGCAGCGTCAGGCTGTGCCGCTGGTGCGCTCCGATGCTCCGCTGGTTGGTACAGGTATGGAAGCCGCAGTTGCCCGGGATTCCGGGGCAACCATCGTAGCCAAACGCAACGGTATTGTGGACCAGATTGATGGTGCGCGTATTGTTGTGCGTTCCACCGATGCTTCTGGCGCCACGCAGGGTGTGGATATTTACCGTCTGCGCAAATATTCGCGTTCCAACCAGTCCACCTGCATTAACCAGCGTCCGCTGGTCCATGTTGGTGATCAGGTAAGTGTGGGTGATATTATTGCCGATGGTCCATCCACGGAGCTGGGTGAACTGGCTCTGGGTCGTAACGTGCTTGTCGCGTTTATGCCGTGGAATGGTTACAACTTCGAAGACTCCATCCTGATTTCCGAACGGATTGCCAAGGATGACGTCTTTACCTCGATCCATATCGAGGAATTCGAAGTCATGGCACGTGATACCAAGCTGGGTCAGGAAGAAATCACACGCGACATCCCTAACGTTGGGGAAGAAGCGCTGCGCAATCTCGACGAAGCCGGCATTGTTTATGTGGGTGCAGAGGTTAACCCTGGCGATATTCTGATCGGTAAGGTCACACCAAAGGGTGAAAGCCCGATGACACCGGAAGAAAAACTTCTGCGTGCCATCTTCGGTGAAAAAGCTTCTGATGTGCGGGATACTTCTCTGCGTCTGCCGCCTGGCACAACAGGCACCATTGTTGATGTTCGTGTCTTCTCCCGCCGTGGCGTGGATAAGGACGAACGCGCCATGGCCATTGAGCGTGCAGAAATTGAACGTCTTGCCAAAGACCGTGATGACGAGCGTGCTATTCAGGAGCGTTCTTTCTACAGCCGTCTGCGGGAAAAACTGCTCGATCAGACTGCCGGTGCAGGCTACAAAGGCATTCGTTCCGGCACGGTGATCACGCAGGAAGTTCTGGACGAACAGCCTCGTCCGACCTGGCGCCATATTGTGGTGACCTCTGATAGCGTTATGGCGGAGCTGGAAACCCTGCGGCGTGAATTTGATGCGGCCATTGCCCGTATTCAGGCGCGCTTTGAAAGCAAGGTTGAAAAGCTCCAGCGTGGTGATGAGCTGCCGCCGGGCGTGATGAAGATGGTCAAGGTATTTGTTGCCGTTAAGCGTAAGCTTCAGCCGGGCGATAAAATGGCCGGTCGTCACGGGAACAAGGGTGTTGTTTCCCGTGTGGTTCCAGTTGAAGATATGCCGTTCCTTGAAGACGGCACGCCTGTTGATCTGGTGCTGAATCCGCTGGGTGTGCCATCACGTATGAACGTGGGGCAGATTCTGGAAACCCACCTGGGCTGGGCCTGTGCCAACATTGGTCGTGGAATTGGTGAACTGGTGGATGATTACCAGCGCACCGGCGAAAAACGTCAGGATCTGCTGGATCGTCTGAAAGACGTTTATGGCGATAAGGTCTATGAAGACGCAATTGCCGACATGAACAATGACGAACTGGTGGAACTGGCAAACAACCTGCGCAAGGGTGTGCCCATTGCAACGCCAGTGTTCGATGGTGCGTCTATTCCCGATATTGAAGCCATGCTGGAAAAAGCAGGCGTTAATAAATCTGGTCAGTCGCAGTTGATTGACGGGCGGACGGGCGAGCACTTCGAACGTAAGACGACCGTTGGTTACATCTATATGCTCAAGCTGCATCACCTTGTTGATGACAAAATCCATGCTCGTTCCATTGGGCCATACTCGCTTGTTACGCAGCAGCCGCTGGGTGGTAAGGCGCAGTTTGGTGGTCAGCGGTTCGGGGAAATGGAAGTCTGGGCGCTGGAAGCTTACGGTGCTGCCTACACGTTGCAGGAAATGCTGACCGTGAAGTCGGATGACGTGTCTGGCCGAACAAAGGTTTATGAAGCAATCGTGCGCGAACAGGATGACTTTGAAGCCGGTATTCCGGAAAGCTTTAACGTGCTGATCAAGGAACTCAAATCCCTTGGTCTGAATGTGGAGCTGGAGCAGGGGGCTAACTAACGGTGATCTTCCCCGCCACAATCCGTACTTATTTCAAGAAGGAGGCTGGAGCCATTGCTCCAGCGCTCCATTTCCCTTTGGGGGCTTCTGCACATGAATGAACTCATGAAAATTCTTGGCCAGACTGGCCAGGCAATGACCTTTGACCAGATCAAGATTCAGCTCGCATCTCCCGAGCAGATCCGGTCATGGTCGTTTGGTGAAATCAAGAAGCCCGAGACCATTAACTACCGTACATTCAAGCCGGAACGCGATGGTCTGTTCTGCGCCCGGATTTTTGGTCCGATCAAGGATTACGAATGCCTTTGCGGTAAATACAAGCGGATGAAGTTCCGCGGTATTATCTGCGAAAAATGTGGTGTGGAAGTTACGCTGGCCAAAGTCCGCCGTGAGCGTATGGGGCACATCCAGCTGGCAAGTCCGGTCGCGCACATCTGGTTCCTCAAGTCTCTGCCAAGCCGCATTGGCCTTATGGTTGATCTGACGCTTAAAGACTTGGAAAAAGTGTTGTATTTCGAGAACTATCTTGTTCTTGAACCCGGTACGTCTCCCCTCAAGCAGTATTCCCTCCTGACCGAAGAGCAGTATCTCGACGCGATGGATGATTACGGCGAAGAAGGGATCGAAGTCGGTATCGGTGCTGAAGCGATCAAGAAAGTTCTTGAACGCATTGAGTGCGATGCTGAAAAGGTTGAACTGCGTCAGGCTCTCAAGGAAACAACCTCTGAGGCCAAGCGCAAAAAGCTCGTCAAGCGTCTGAAGCTGGTTGAAGCGTTCTCCGAAAGTGGAGCACGTCCAGAATGGATGATTCTGGATCTGGTGCCGGTTATTCCGCCGGAACTGCGGCCGCTTGTGCCGCTGGATGGTGGTCGCTTTGCGACTTCCGACCTGAACGATCTGTACCGTCGCGTTATCAACCGTAACAATCGTTTGAAGCGGTTAATGGAACTGCGTGCGCCCGATATTATCGTGCGTAACGAAAAGCGCATGTTGCAGGAAGCCGTGGATGCCCTGTTTGATAACGGTCGTCGTGGCCGTGCCATTACAGGTGCTAATAAACGTCCTCTCAAATCCTTGTCTGATATGCTCAAGGGTAAGCAGGGGCGCTTCCGTCAGAACCTGCTTGGTAAGCGTGTTGATTATTCCGGTCGTTCGGTCATTGTGGTGGGGCCTGAGCTGAAACTGCATCAGTGCGGTCTGCCCAAAAAAATGGCGCTGGAGCTGTTCAAGCCTTTCATCTACGCCAAGCTGGAAAAATACGGTCACGCCACCACCATCAAGGCTGCAAAGCGCATGGTGGAGAAAGAGCGTCCGGAAGTATGGGATATTCTCGAAGAAGTTATTCGCGAACATCCGGTTCTGCTGAACCGCGCACCGACTCTGCACCGGCTTGGTATTCAGGCGTTTGAGCCTGTACTGGTCGAAGGGAAGGCCATTCAGCTGCACCCGCTGGTCTGCACTGCCTTCAATGCGGACTTTGACGGTGACCAGATGGCTGTTCACGTACCGTTGAGCCTGGAAGCCCAGCTTGAAGCCCGCGTGCTGATGATGTCCACCAACAACATCCTCAGCCCGGCTAACGGTAAGCCGATTATTGTGCCATCTCAGGATATTGTTCTGGGTCTGTATTACCTCAGCCTCGAAACGCCTGAATTCAAAGCCACACCAGACCGTAATGAGTATGACGAAACAACGGGGGAACTGGTTAAGGCTGGCGCGTCGTCTTTCTCGTCCATCGGAGAAGTGGAATACGCACTTAATGCTGGCGCTCTGAAGCTACACGATAAAATTCGTGCACGCTTCGAGCAGGTTGGGCCCGATGGGAAGCGTGTTTATGAAACCGCTGTAACGACACCTGGTCGTGTGCTGATCGCACAAATCCTGCCCAAGCATGAAACCATTCCGTTCTCCCTGATCAACCGCCAGTTGACCAAAAAAGCTGTGTCGGACGTGATCGATACGGTCTATCGTCACTGCGGGCAGAAAGAAGCTGTTATTTTCTGTGATCGGTTGATGGCGCTTGGTTTCCGCCATGCTGCAAAAGCCGGTATTTCCTTCGGTAAGGATGACATGATCATCCCTGCAGAAAAGAAAGAACTGGTTGATCGGACTGCAGCTGAAGTTAAAGAGTTCGAACAGCAGTATCAGGATGGTCTGATTACCGCAGGCGAACGTTACAACAAGGTTGTCGATGCGTGGTCGCGTTGCACGGATGAAGTGCAGGCTGCGATGACCAAAGAAATTTCCCGTCAGGAAATTGGTAAACCCATTAACTCCGTGTGGATGATGAGCCACTCCGGGGCCCGTGGGTCGCCGGCCCAGATGAAGCAGCTTGCCGGGATGCGTGGTCTTATGGCCAAACCATCGGGTGAAATTATCGAACAGCCGATTATTGCCAACTTTAAGGAAGGCCTGTCGGTTCTCGATTACTTTACCTCTACTCACGGTGCCCGTAAGGGTCTGGCAGATACGGCTCTGAAAACCGCTAACTCCGGTTATCTGACCCGTCGTCTGGTGGACGTCGCACAGGACAGCATTATTATCGAAGAGGATTGCGGTAGCGAGCGCGGCCTTACGGTCCGTGCCGTTATGGACGGTGGTGAAGTCGTGGCTTCCCTGTCTGAACGTATCCTTGGTCGTACGCTTGCGTCTGATGTTGTGGACCCGGCTACGGGGCAGGTTATTGCGCCTCGCAATCAGCTTGTTGATGAAGCTGACGCAGAACGTATTGAAAGCGCGGGTGTGGAAGTTGTCCATATCCGGTCCGTGCTGACTTGCGATAGCCGCGTGGGCGTTTGCGGTCGTTGCTATGGGCGTGATCTTGCTCGCGGCACACCGGTAAACATTGGTGAAGCTGTAGGCGTTATTGCTGCTCAGTCCATTGGTGAACCCGGCACGCAGTTGACAATGCGTACCTTCCATATTGGTGGTGCTGCGCAGCGTGGTGCTGAACAGTCCATGATTGAAGCGTCACGCGATGGTAAGATTGTCATCCGTAACCGCAACGTGGTGCAGAACAGTCAGAACGTGCCGATTGTTATGGCGCGTAACTGTGAAATTCTGTTGACCGACGAAAAAGGTGTGGAAAAGTTCCGCTACCGTGTGCCGTATGGTGCGCGTCTGTTGACCACGGAAGGTGCGACAGTGGCTCGTGGCCAGAAACTGGCTGAGTGGGACCCCTACACCTTGCCGATCATTACGGAAAAAGCCGGTAAGGTCGAATATCTTGACCTGATCGATTCCATTACGCTCGTCGAACGTATGGACGAAGTGACCGGTCTGACGTCCAAGGTCGTAGTTGACTATAAGCAGGCAGGCAAAGGTGTGGATCTGCGGCCTCGCTTGCAGTTGAAGGATGCCAACGGCGAAGTGGTGAAGCTGGATAACGGTGCAGAAGCCCGTTACTTCCTGTCACCAGAAACACTGCTGTCCATTGAAAATGGCGCAGAAGTGAATGCCGGTGACGTTCTTGCCCGCCTGCCACGTGAAGGGTCTAAAACACGCGACATTACCGGTGGTCTGCCACGTGTGGCTGAACTGTTTGAAGCCCGGCGTCCTAAAGATCATGCTATTATTGCAGAAATGGAAGGGCGTGTTGAATTCGGCAAGGACTACAAGTCCAAGCGCCGGATTGTGGTGAAGAACGATGAAACAGGCCACGAGCAGGAATACCTGATTCCCAAAGGTAAACACATTTCCGTTCAGGAAGGTGACTTTGTGGAAAAAGGCGATCCGTTGGTCGATGGTCCTCGCGTGCCGCATGACATTCTGAAAGTGATGGGTGTTGAGGCTCTGTCCGATTACCTGATTAACGAAATTCAGGATGTGTATCGTCTGCAGGGCGTGAAAATCAATGACAAGCACATTGAGGTCATCGTTCGTCAGATGCTCCAGAAAGTTGAAATTCTGGAGCCGGGTGATACCACGTATCTGATTGGTGAAACGGTTGATCGACTGGAATTCGACGTCGAGAATACCAAGTGCCTCAATGCAGGTGAACGTCCTGCGCTGGCCATGCCAGTTCTGCAGGGGATCACTAAAGCCTCGCTGCAGACCCAGTCGTTTATCTCTGCAGCATCCTTCCAGGAAACAACTCGCGTGTTGACTGAAGCTGCTACGGCAGGAAAGGTCGATAAGCTGATGGGGCTGAAGGAAAACGTGATTGTTGGTCGCCTGATCCCAGCTGGGACAGGCAGCGTGATGAAGCGCCTGCGTGCGATTGCAGCAGAGCAGGACAAACAGCGCGTTAGTCGTACGGCTGCTGAATAAAATACTGAGGCAGGCCGTGTTAATAAAAAAGGTCGGAGCATTGCTCCGGCCTTTTTTTATGTGTGGGGAGTGGGAGAGTGAGAGAATCGCGGGGTAAAGCTTGACTTCCTGCGGGGGTAGCGGTAGTTAGCAGCCCTCAGCTCTGCTCATCTATGTGGATGAGTGAAGCACTCAGGTTCTCTGTATGAGTTTTAGCATGCGGTTGGCTTCCGGGGGGAAGCGGAGCCGGATGCCGATATAGCCCCATTCGGGTTGTTACCTGATGGGATCTTTTTAATGAAAGTCGGCAGTCGCAGGGAATGCGGTTGGCCGACCGAACTGTGTAAGGATCGGGAAAGGCGCATGCCGACCATCAACCAGCTCATTGCCAAGGGGCGTAAGCCTGCGGTTAAGCGGAACAAAGTGCCCGCTCTGCAGGGATGCCCTCAGAAGCGCGGTGTTTGCACCCGCGTTTATACGACGACACCGAAAAAGCCTAACTCCGCACTGCGTAAAGTTGCCAAGGTGCGTCTGACGAATGGCTATGAGGTGGTTAGCTATATTCCTGGTGAAGGTCACAACCTTCAGGAGCATAGTGTTGTGCTTATCCGCGGCGGTCGTGTGAAGGACTTGCCGGGTGTTCGTTACCACATCCTTCGCGGTGTTCTCGATACGCAGGGTATCGCCAAGCGGCGTCAGCGTCGTTCGCTGTATGGCGCCAAGCGTCCGAAATAAGAGGAAGTTAAGGTATGAGTCGCCGTCATCGTGCTGTTAAGCGCGAGATCCTTCCCGATCCGAAGTTCGGAGATGTCGTCATTACGCGTTTTATGAACGCGCTGATGTTCGACGGTAAGAAGTCTACTGCGGAAAAGATTGTCTATGGTGCGATTGACGCCATGGCCCGTCGCAATGGTGCTGCGTCCGATCCGATCGCGCTGTTCCATAACGCACTGGACAACGTAAAGCCGGCTGTTGAAGTTCGTTCCCGCCGTGTTGGTGGTGCGACCTATCAGGTGCCGGTTGAAGTGCGCGCTGACCGTCGTCAGGCTCTGGCTATTCGCTGGGTCATCGACGCTGCACGCAAGCGTGGTGAAAACACCATGCAGGATCGTCTGTCCAACGAGCTTCTGGATGCCGTGAACAATCGTGGTGCGGCTGTGAAGAAGCGTGAAGATACGCATCGTATGGCTGAAGCCAACAAGGCGTTCAGTCATTATCGCTGGTAATCCGTGAAAGTTCTGCTTTCCCTCTTGTCGAGGGATTGAGGCGCTTATAACAACTGCATCCCGGATATTTTTTGGGGCATGGAGTAAACAATGGCTAAGGCTAAATTTGAGCGGAATAAACCGCACTGTAACATCGGCACCATTGGTCACGTTGACCATGGTAAAACGTCTCTGACGGCTGCTATTACGAAGACCCTGGCAAAGACCGGCGGTGCTGAGTTTAAAGCATACGACATGATCGACGCGGCCCCTGAAGAACGCGCTCGCGGCATCACAATTTCCACCGCTCACGTGGAATATGAAACCGCAAACCGTCACTATGCTCACGTCGACTGCCCCGGACACGCTGACTATGTGAAGAACATGATCACGGGTGCGGCTCAGATGGACGGCGCAATCCTCGTTGTGTCTGCTGCCGACGGCCCGATGCCTCAGACCCGTGAACACATCCTGCTTGCTCGTCAGGTTGGTGTGCCGGCTCTGGTGGTCTTCCTGAACAAGGTTGATCAGGTTGATGATCCTGAGCTGCTTGAACTGGTTGAAATGGAAGTTCGTGAACTTCTGTCCTCCTACCAGTTCCCTGGTGATGATATTCCGGTAATCAAGGGTTCTGCTCTGGTTACTCTGGAAGATGGTGATCCGGAAGTTGGTGAAAACCGCGTTAAAGATCTGATGGATGCGGTTGATTCCTACATTCCTCAGCCAGAACGTCCGGTTGATCGTCCGTTCCTGATGCCGATCGAAGATGTGTTCTCCATCTCCGGTCGTGGTACGGTTGTGACCGGTCGTGTCGAACGTGGCGTGATCAACGTCGGTGACGAAGTTGAAATCGTTGGTCTGAAAGACACCGTCAAGACCACAGTTACGGGCGTTGAAATGTTCCGTAAGCTGCTTGATCGTGGTGAAGCAGGCGACAACATCGGCGCTCTGGTGCGTGGTACAAAGCGTGAAGACGTTGAGCGCGGTCAGGTTCTGGCTAAGCCCGGTTCCATTACGCCGCACAAGAAGTTTAAAGCTGAAGCCTACATCCTGACGAAGGAAGAAGGTGGCCGTCATACGCCATTCTTCACCAACTATCGTCCGCAGTTCTACTTCCGTACGACTGACGTGACGGGTGTTGTGCACCTGCCGGAAGGCACGGAAATGGTTATGCCTGGTGACAACTGCGCCATGGAAGTGGAGCTGATTGCTCCTATCGCCATGGACGAAGGTCTCCGCTTCGCTATCCGCGAAGGTGGCCGTACCGTTGGTGCAGGCGTTGTTGCCTCCATTATCGAGTAATCGATAAGGGATTAGAGACTGAGTGGCCCCGGCTGGTAATGCGGTCGGGGTCTTACTTGGCGGCCGGGTAACCCCGGACAAGTAAAGTGTTGGACTAAGAAACAGATGGACAACCAGAACATCCGCATTCGCCTGAAAGCGTACGATCATCGGGTGCTTGATAACAGCACGAAAGAGATCGTGAATACGGCGAAGCGTACGGGTGCGCGGGTTCGGGGTCCTATCCCGCTGCCGACGCATATCGAACGGTTTACGGTTAACCGTTCTCCTCACGTTGACAAGAAGAGCCGCGAGCAGTTCGAAATTCGGACTCATCGTCGTTTGCTCGATATTGTTGAGCCCACTCCGCAGACCGTGGACGCTCTCATGAAGCTCGACCTCGCCGCTGGCGTGGATGTCGAGATCAAACTTTAAGGTCCAGACGATGCGCACCGGATTGATCGCAAAAAAGTTGGGCATGTCCCGACTGTTCAAGGAAGACGGCACTCATGTGCCTGTCACCGTTCTGCATGTAGATGAAGTGCAGGTGGTAGACGTTCGTACTCAGGAACGTGATGGTTATGTGGCCGTCCAGCTGGGTATGGGCAACGCCAAGGTGAAAAACGTAACAAAACCCAATCGTGGCCATTTTGCCCGCGTGAAGGTTGAACCCAAGAAAACAGTTCGTGAGTTCCGGGTGGCTGATGACGCTACTCTGGAAGTTGGTGCTGCTCTTTCTGCTTCGCACTTCGTTGTCGGCCAGAAGGTTGACGTAACGGGGACGAGTAAGGGTAAGGGATTTGCTGGCGCCATGAAGCGCTGGAATTTTGCGGGTCTTGAAGCCTCGCACGGTGTGTCTATTTCGCATCGTTCGCATGGTTCGACCGGTAACCGCCAGGATCCCGGCAAAACCTTCAAGAACAAGAAAATGGCTGGTCATCTGGGTGATGAACGCGTGACCACCTTGAATCTGGAAATCGCAGCGGTCGATCCGGAAAAGAATCTGATCATGATTCGTGGCTCCGTTCCGGGAGCAAAGAATGGTGTCGTTCTCATTCGTGATGCGATCAAGAAAGCCCGCCATAGCGATGCCCCTTATCCGGCAGCGCTTGTGAAGGCGGAGGCCTGAGATCATGGAAATCGAAATCAAGACACTTGATAACGGCACGGCTGGTTCAGCTACGCTTCCGGAAGAGCTTTTCGGTGCAGCACCCCGGGCAGACGTAATGGCACGTGTTGTGCATTGGCAGCTGGCAAAACGCCGCGCTGGCACGCACAAGGTCAAAGGCATGGGCGAAGTGTCCGGCACGACCAAAAAGCCATATCGCCAGAAAGGCACCGGTAGCGCTCGTCAGGGTTCTTTGCGTGCACCGCAGTACAGAACTGGTGGTGTTGTGCATGGTCCGGTTGTGCGTGACCATGGTTACGACCTGCCTAAAAAAGTGCGTCGTCTGGGTTTGATCTCCGCACTGTCCCAGAAGGCCGCGGAAGGTAAGTTGGTGGTTCTGGATGCGGCATCTGGCGTAACCAAAACCAGCGAACTGGCAAAAAAGCTGCAGGGTCTCGGCTGGGGTTCTGCTCTGATCGTTGATGCATCCGTGGACGAAAATTTCGTGCGCGCTGCTCGCAATCTGCCAAAGATCGACATTCTGCCGACCATTGGCGCGAATGTTTATGACATTCTGAACCATGAGGTGCTTGCCATCACGCAGGCAGGCCTTGAAGGACTGAAGGAACGCCTGGCATGACGAATATTCTTGCTATTCGCAAGAAAGCCGAGCGTCTCTCTCGGGAGGCTCTGTACGACATCGTGCGGACGCCAGTTATTACCGAGAAGGCGACCGCGCTTTCTGAAAAAAATCAGGTTGTTTTCAAGGTCGCAATGACGGCTAGCAAGCCTGAAATCAAGGTTGCGGTGGAAACGCTGTTTGGGGTCAAGGTTGTTGGTGTCAACACTCTTGTCCAGAAAGGAAAAACCAAGCGCTTTAAAGGGCGGATTGGTCAGCGTTCCGACGTTAAAAAGGCGTTCGTTCAGCTTGCAGAAGGTCAGTCCATTGACCTGACCGCGAAGCTGGCGTGACCAAGGGTAGAAACTAATGGCACTGAAGCACTTTAATCCTGTCACGCCGAGCCTGCGTGGTACGGTTCTGATTGATCGTGCTGACCTCTGGAAGGGCAAGCCGGTCAAGCAGCTCACGGAAGGTAAAAACAAGTCGGGCGGTCGTAATAATAACGGTCGTATCACGTCTCGTTTCCGTGGTGGTGGTCACAAGCAGTCTTATCGTTATGTGGACTTCAAGCGTCGTAAATTCGACGTGCTGGGTACTGTGGAACGTCTTGAATACGATCCCAACCGCACGGCATTTATCGCGCTAGTAAAGTACGAAGATGGTGAGCTTGCTTACATTCTCGCTCCGCAGCGTCTGAAGGTTGGTGACAACGTTATCGCCGGCGCACGTGTGGATATTAAGCCAGGCAATGCTATGCCGCTCGCATCCATCCCGGTGGGTACGATTATCCATAACATCGAACTGAAGCAGGGCGCCGGTGGCAAGCTGGCCCGTTCCGCAGGGACGTATGCGCAGTTGGTTGGTAAGGATTCGGGCTACGCTCAGATCAAACTGCAGTCTGGTGAATTGCGTGTTGTACGTGGTGAGTGCATGGCAACTGTTGGTGCCGTGTCCAATCCGGACAACATGAACCAGCATATGGGTAAGGCTGGTCGTTCTCGTTGGCTGGGTCGCCGTCCGCATAACCGCGGCGTGGTGATGAACCCGGTTGACCATCCGCACGGTGGTGGTGAAGGCCGTACATCTGGTGGTCGTCATCCGGTTACGCCATGGGGCAAGCCTACCAAAGGTTACAAAACTCGGGTCAACAAGCGGACGGACGGTCTGATTATCCGTCGCCGGAAGACCGGCAAGTAAGGGGCAATAGAAGATGGCACGTTCCGTCTGGAAAGGTCCGTTCGTCGACGGGTATCTGCTGAACAAGGCTGAAGTATCCCGCGCATCGGGTCGGAATGAAGTGATCAAGATCTGGTCGCGTCGTTCAACGATTCTTCCGCAGTTCGTTGGTCTGACGTTCGGTGTTTATAACGGTCAGAAGTTCCTGCCCGTACAGGTGACTGAGAATATGGTTGGCCATAAATTTGGCGAATTCTCTCCCACCCGTACATTCCACGGGCATGGTGCTGACAAGAAGTCTAAGCGGGGCTAAGAGCACAGATGAGCAAGCCGAAGCATCCGCGCACGCTCGCGGAAACAGAAGCGCAAGCTATCACGCGTAACATTCGGGTTAGCCCCCGCAAGCTGAACCTTGTGGCAGGCCTGATCCGTAATAAACCTGCATCTCAGGCAATTGCGACGCTGACGTTCTCTAAGCGCCGTATCGCTCAGCAGGTTAAGAAAACGCTGGAAAGCGCGATCGCAAATGCTGAAAACAATCACCAGCTCGACGTTGATCAGTTGGTAGTGAAAACGGCTGAAGTGGGTAAGTCCATTGTCATGCGCCGTTTTCATGCACGTGGTCGTGGTCGTTCCGCACGTGTGGAAAAGTTTTTCAGTCACCTGAAGATTGTTGTAGCCGAACGGGCCGTTGTGTCTGACGCGGCTTCTTCCGAGCAGAAGGCGGCCTGAGGTATGGGGCATAAAGTCAATCCGATCGGGCTGCGGCTCGGCATTAACCGCACATGGGACAGCCGCTGGTATGCAGACGCAGATTATTCTCGTCTGCTGCACGAAGATCTTAAACTTCGTGCATTCCTGCGTCGTAAACTGGCTGGCGCTGGCGTCTCTCGTGTTGTCATCGAACGTCCGGCCAAGAAGCCCCGCGTGACGATCTATGCAGCGCGTCCAGGCGTTGTGATCGGCAAGAAGGGGCAGGATATTGACGCTCTGCGTAAAGAGCTGACTCGCATGGCCGGGACAGAAGTTGCGCTGAACATCGTTGAAATCCGCAAGCCTGAAATTGATGCGACTCTGGTTGCAGAAAATATTGCTCAGCAGCTTGAACGCCGTGTTGCTTTCCGTCGCGCCATGAAGCGCGCCGTGCAGTCAGCTATGCGTCTGGGCGCTCAGGGTATCCGGATCAACTGCTCCGGTCGTTTGGGTGGCGCTGAAATTGCTCGTATCGAATGGTACCGTGAAGGTCGTGTGCCCTTGCACACACTGCGTGCGGATATCGATTATGGTACGGCAACGGCAATGACCACTTATGGCACCTGCGGTGTGAAGGTATGGATCTTCAAGGGTGAAATTCTTGCCCATGATCCATTGGCACAGGATCGCCGGGCGGCCGAACAGGCTCCTCAGCGCTGAGGAGAGGATAAAAAACAATGCTTTCCCCTAAGCGGACAAAATTCCGTAAAGCACATAAAGGCCGTATTCACGGTCTTGCAAAAAGCGGTACCACACTGAACTTTGGTACGTTTGGTCTCAAAGCTTTGCAGCCGGAACGTATTACGGCTCGCCAGATTGAGGCATCCCGTCGTGCCATTACCCGCGCCATGAAACGTGCTGGTCGTGTCTGGATTCGTATTTTTCCGGATATTCCGGTCTCGACAAAGCCCGCAGAAGTGCGTATGGGCTCCGGTAAGGGATCGCCTGAATACTGGGTGGCCCGTGTGAAGCCAGGTCGCATTTTGTTTGAGATCGAAGGTGTTCCCCCAGAGCTGGCGCGCGAAGCGTTGGCTCTCGGTGCCGCCAAATTGCCGATCAAGACCAAGTTTGTGACCCGAATTGGAGATGCGTAAGATGGTAAAGGCAGTTAAGCCAGCTGATTTGCGCGCTAAAACGGCAGACGAGCTTGAAGCTCGTCTGGTCGAATTGAAGCGTGAGCAGCTCAACTTGCGTTTCCAGCAGGCCACCGGGCAGTCAGAATCGCTGAGCCGTATCCGTGCGGTCCGCCGTGAAATTGCGCGCATCAAGACAATTGCTGCGCAGAATGCAAAGAATGTAGCAGGTGCAAAAACATCTGCTGCCAATGCCTGAGGAGAGGTAGCCGATGCCGAGGCGCGTCCTTACCGGACGTGTGACGAGCGACAAGATGGACAAGACCGTTACGGTTCTTGTCGATCGTCGCGTCATGCATCCTGTGTATAAAAAGTTCATTCGTCGTTCCAAGAAATATGCGGCGCATGATGAAGAAAACATCTGCAAGATCGGTGATTCTGTGCGGATTGTTGAATGTGCGCCTATTTCACGGCGTAAGACGTGGACCGTGATTTCCCGCAACGGTGATTCCGTGGGCGTGGAAGCAACTGCGTCGGCCTAACGTAAGGATTTTAGGTTATGATCCATCCCGAGACCAACCTCGATGTGGCCGACAATTCCGGTGCACGTCAGGTGCAGTGCATTAAGGTGCTGGGCGGTTCCAAGCGGAAGTCTGCCTCGGTCGGCGACGTGATCGTCGTTTCCGTCAAGGAAGCCATCCCCCGTGGGAAGGTGAAGAAGGGCGATGTTCACCAGGCCGTTATCGTGCGTACCTCTTACCCGGTTCGTCGTCCCGATGGCAGCGCCATCCGGTTCGATCGCAACGCGGCCGTGTTGATCAATAAGCAGCAGGAACCGATTGGTACCCGCATTTTTGGCCCGGTCGTGCGTGAACTGCGTGCGAAGAAGTTCATGAAGATCATCTCTCTCGCGCCGGAGGTGCTGTAATGGCTGCCCGTATTAAAAAAGGCGATACGGTTGTCGTCATCACTGGCTCTTCAAAGGGCGTGCAGGGTGAAGTTCTGGAGGTTCGTCCTTCAGAAGAGCGCGCTGTTGTGCGTGGTGTGGCAATTGCCAAGCGTCATCAGCGTGCCCGTCGTATGGGTGAAGAAGGTGGGATTATTGCCCGTGAGGCAGCTGTCCACCTCTCCAACCTGAAGCTGGTTGATCCTGCTTCCAAGAAGCCGACACGTGTTGGTTTCCGGGTGCTGGAGAACGGCAAAAAAGTTCGCGTTGCCAAGGCGACTGGCGAAGTGATTGAAGGTTGAGAGGCCAGGTATGAGTGCGAATCAGGAAGGGCGTTCCCTCCCGCGCCTTCACCAGCGCTATGAGAGTGAACTTCGTGCCAAGCTGCGTGAGCAGTTTGGGTATAGTAACGAAATGCAGGTGCCGCGGCTTGAAAAAATCGTCCTGAATATGGGCGTTGGTGAAGCCGCTGGTGACCAGAAAAAGCTGGATGCAGCCGTTGCGGAAATGACCCTTATTGCGGGTCAGAAGCCAGTTAAAACTGTTGCTAAAAAGGCAATTGCTGGTTTTAAGATCCGTGAAGGCCTGCCGATTGGCTGTAAGGTTACGCTGCGTCGGGCACGGATGTACGAATTTCTTGATCGTCTTGTGACGATTGCGATGCCTCGTATCCGTGACTTCCGTGGTCTCCCTGCGACAAAAGGCTTCGATGGTCGTGGCAATTTTGCCCTTGGCCTGAAAGAGCAGATTGTTTTCCCTGAAATCGAATATGACAAAGTGGACGAAGTCCGCGGTATGGATGTTGTGTTCGTGACCAGCGCGAAGACGGATGCTGAAGCTAAAGCTTTGCTGAAGGCGTTTGATCTTCCCTTCTTGGGATGATACAGGCTGCTTTATTGTGTGATCTTGGAAAACCGTCGAAGGTTTTCGAAGGGTTCCGGAGGTAATGTTGTATGGCTAAAACATCTGCCATCCTGCGTAATGCGAAACGCAAGCGCATGGCGGCACGGGATAATGAGAAGCGTACTGCTCTCAAAAATATTGTTATGGACCGTTCTTTGCCCGTGGAAGATCGGTTTGATGCGTCTCTTAAGCTGGCAGAGCTGCCGCGCAACGGTTCCCGTGTGCGCGTGCGTCTGCGTTGCAAGCTAACAGGTCGTTCTCGCGGTAATTATCGCAAGTTTGAGCTGTGTCGTATCGCTTTCCGTGATCTGGCTTCTGATGGTCAGATTCCGGGAGTGGTAAAAGCTAGCTGGTAAGGGCTCGAGATGTCGCTTTCAGATCCTTTGGGTGATATGCTCACCCGTATTCGCAATGCTCAGCGTGCGCGTCACAACTCTTGTGTTGCTCCGGCATCCAATCTGCGTGTGAACGTGCTTGAAGCTCTGCAGCGCGAAGGTTACATCCGCGGTTACAAGCGTGAAGAAGTGCGGAAGGGTATTGCCCAGCTGCATATCGAGCTGAAGTACGCGGAAGGTGAACCGGTTATTCGTGAAATCCAGCGTGTTTCCCGCCCTGGTCGTCGCGTGTATTCCAAAATTAAAGAACTGCCGCGTGTTTGTGCTGGTCTGGGTGTGTCTATCCTGTCCACGCCGCGTGGTGTTCTGTCCGATGTAGAGGCCCGCGCCGCCAATGTTGGTGGTGAAGTCCTTTGCCGCGTATTCTGAGGAGGGATAAATGTCACGAGTAGGCAAGTATCCCGTCGAAGTGCCGGCAGGGGTCACAGTTTCCATCGCGGACGGTGTTTTTAAGGCTAAGGGCAAGCTGGGTGAGCTTTCTCTTCCTATTTCCAGTCATGTTACGGCTGAAGTGAAGGATGGTTCGGTTGTTGTACAGCCGAATGGTACCGAATCTCAGGCTCGCATGATGTGGGGAACAACGCGCGCACTTATTGCTTGTGCCGTTAAGGGTGTTTCTGATGGGTTTTCAAAAACTCTGGAAATTACCGGGACAGGTTATCGTGCAGCAGTGCAGGGTTCTAATCTGGTTATGAACCTTGGTTTCTCTCACGACGTGATCTATCCGATTCCGGCTGGCATTAAAATTTCTACCCCGCGTCCGACTGCGATTGTGGTGGAAGGGATTGATAAGCAGCGTGTTGGCCAGGTGGCTCTGGATATCCGTAGTTATCGTAAACCAGAACCTTATAAAGGTAAGGGTGTGCGTTACGATACGGAAACTATCCGCCGTAAGGAAGGCAAGAAGAAATAATGAGCACTCAGCAGGAATTGCGGAATCGGCGGCGTGCGCGTCTCCGTTTTCAGCTTCGCCGCAAGGCTGGTGGCCGTCCTCGTCTATCGGTTTTCCGGTCTGGTAAAAACATCTATGCTCAGGTGATTGATGATGCGCAGGGGGTTACTCTTGCTGCTGCATCAACGCTGGATAAAGAACTGCGTGAAACCCTGAAAAATGGTGCCACGCAGGATAGTGCTGGTGCAGTTGGCAAGCTGGTTGCCCAGCGCGCTGTTGCAGCCGGTGTGTCTCAGGTCGTTTTCGATCGGGGGTCTTATCTTTATCACGGGCGCGTCAAAGCCCTGGCGGAGGCGGCCCGTGAGGGCGGTCTCTCCTTCTGAGGAAAGGATCGCGGAATGGCTCGTGAACCAAGAGAAGGCGGTCGAGGCGGCCGTGAGCGCGAACGCGAAGGTGATGAACTGGTTGATAAACTGGTTACCATTAACCGCGTTGCAAAAGTTGTAAAAGGTGGTCGGCGCTTTGCGTTTGCCGCTCTTGTTGTGGTTGGCGATCAGAAAGGTCGTGTGGGCTACGGTGCTGGTAAAGCCCGTGAAGTGCCCGAAGCCATTCGCAAGGCAACTGAACGTGCAAAACGTGGGATGATTCGCGTTCCCATGAAAGAAGGTCGTACCTTGCATCACGACGTTGCCGGTCACTTTGGGGCTGGTAAGGTTGTTCTGCGCTCGGCAGAAGCCGGGACCGGAATTATTGCTGGTGGCCCTATGCGTGCAGTTTTTGAAAGCCTAGGCATTAACGACGTTGTCGCTAAGTCCTTGGGGACCAGAAACCCGCACAACATGGTTAAAGCGACGTTTGACGCTCTGACGCGTTGTGCAAGCCCACGTGCCGTGGCAAACCGCCGTGGTAAAAAAGTGGCGGAAATCTTTGGCAAGCGCGACCAGGCTGCTGGTGCGGAGGCTGCAGATGTCTGATAAGAAAACCTTCAAGGTGATTCAGGTGGCGTCCGGTAACGGACGCAAGCCTGGTCAGCAGGAAACTCTGATCGGGCTTGGTCTGAACAAGATCGGGCGCGAAAAGGTTCTGGAAGATACTCCTTCTACTCGGGGTATGGTCCGCAAGGTGGCCCACCTGGTGAAGGTGGAGGACTGAAATGAGACTTAACGAGCTTCGTGATAACGAAGGCGCTCGCTACCGCAAAAAGCGGCTTGGGCGCGGTATTGGTTCCGGTAAAGGCAAGACTTCCGGTAAGGGTGTTAAAGGCCAGAAGGCACGTGAGGGTGTTTCCCTTAACGGGTTTGAAGGTGGTCAGCTCCCAATTTACCGTCGTCTGCCGAAACGGGGCTTTAAAAATATCTTCCGCAAGGTCTATGCACCAGTTAACCTTGGTGCAGTAGAACAGGCTTTGGCTGATGGTAAGCTGGCAAACGGCGTGACTATTACGGAAGAAGCGCTGAAGAAAGCTGGTCTGGTCGGGACTGGTAAGTACGCTGGCGTTCGCATTCTTGGCGAAGGTGAACTGACCAAAGGCGTTTCTTTTGAAGTGTCTGGCGTTTCCGCTTCTGCCAAGGCCGCGATTGAAAAAGTTGGTGGTAGCATTAAGCTGCTGGCAGCTGCGCCTGTGGAAGCTAGCGCCTCCTGATTATGAAGGAGAGAGCAGTGGTTGACCCTGTTCTCTCTTCTTCGTTTAAATCAGAAAAGCTGCCTGAAATTTTTCAGGCAATCATGGCAGCGTCTCCACTTTGCGTGGCGGCGCTGTTTGTGTGAAAGGACGGATGCATGGCTTCCGCGGCCGAACAACTGGCTGCCAATTTTAACGTAGGCTCTTTTGCCAAGGCAACGGAACTCAAGAAGCGGATCTGGTTTACGCTGGGCGCGCTGATTGTCTACCGGTTGGGAACGTACATTCCCGTGCCTGGTGTGGACGCTACGGTTATGGGGCAGCTTCTGGCGCAGCATCAGGGCGGCATTCTTGGGATGTTCAACATGTTCTCGGGCGGCGCTCTTGGGCGCATGACCGTGTTTGCGTTGAATATTATGCCCTATATCTCTGCGTCGATTATTGTGCAGTTGATGTCTACGGCTGTACCTTCTCTTGAGGCGCTCAAGAAGGAAGGTGAGCAAGGGCGTAAAAAACTTAACCAGTATACGCGTTACCTGACCGTGCTGATTGCTGTTTTTCAGGCTTATGGCATTGCTATAGGGTTGGAGAATGTTCAGAGCGGTGCGGCTGTTGTTAATCCCGGACCGCTGTTTTTGATCACCTGTGTTACGGCGCTGGTGGGCGGAACCATGTTTTTGATGTGGCTGGGTGAGCAGATTACTTCCCGAGGGGTGGGTAATGGGATTTCACTCATTATCTTTGCAGGTATCGTTGCTAACCTGCCTCATGCCTTGGTGAGCCTTTTTCAGCTGGGTTATACTGGAGCCTTGTCTTCTTTCTTTGTGTTGCTGTTCCTTGTGCTTGCTGGTCTGACCATCATGTTCATCGTGTTTATGGAGCAGGCTCAAAGACGTGTGGTCATTCAATATCCCAAGCGCCAGATGGGGCAACGGATGTTTGGTGGTGACACAACCCACATGCCGCTGAAGGTAAACACCGCAGGGGTTATCCCACCTATTTTTGCGTCATCTGTTCTGTTGATTCCTGTAACCCTTGCAGGGTTCATGAATGGGAAATCATTGCCTGGATGGCTTTCATTTCTGGGTGAGGAGCTTGGGCAGGGGCAACCTCTGTATTTGCTCTTTTACGCATTGATGATTGTATTCTTTTCTTACTTCTATGCGGCCGTGACATTTAATCCTGCTGAAACCGCTGACAACCTGCGCAAGCAGGGAGGTTTTATACCTGGTGTACGCCCGGGTGGAGCGACTGCATCTTACTTTGATAAGATCCTGACGCGTTTGACGACGATTGGCGCGGCATACATGGTGGCTGTCTGTCTGCTGCCGCAGATTTTGATCAGTCGTTACAATGTGCCTTTCTATTTTGGCGGAACGAGTCTGATCATTATTGTGTCCGTTACAATCGATACGGTAACGCAGATCCAGTCTCATCTGGTCGCACATCAGTATCAGGGCCTGATGCGTAAATCCCGCGGCGGCAGGAAGCAGAGGATCATCAGACGATGAACATTATTTTTCTGGGCCCACCAGGGGCAGGAAAAGGCACCCAATCCAAGATTCTCGAAGAGCGGCATGGGCTGGTGCAGATTTCTACCGGGGACATGCTCCGCGCGGAAGTCGCTCGTGGTTCTGAAGTTGGCAATCAGGCCAAAGCCTTGATGGTGGCAGGGAAACTTGTGCCAGATGCTTTGATTATTGCCATGCTTAAGGATCGGATTGCGCAACCGGATTGTCAGAACGGATTTATTCTGGATGGTTTCCCACGGACCTTGGCGCAAGCTGAAGAACTGGATACCATGCTTGCAGCAGACAAGAAGAGCATTGATGTTGTGCTCTTCTTGGATGTGGATGAAGAGATTCTGGCTGACCGTATATCCGGACGTTATACCTGTGCGCAGTGCGGACAGACCTATAACGAGGCATCCAACCCTCCTGCAAAGGATGGTGTGTGCGATGCCTGTGGCAGTCATGAGTTTAAGCGTCGTGCTGATGATAAGCGTGAAACAGTTGTTGAACGTTTGAAAGAGTACCGGAATCTGACTGCGCCGATTCTGCCGTTTTATGAAAAAACGGGGCGTTTGCGGAAGGTAAACGGTATGCTTGCGACTGCTGAAGTGACGGCAGAAATTGAAGCAGCGCTTGAAGATAGCGGTGCGATCACGAAGAAGTGATCAGTTTTCGTTGACTTGTAACGGTGGTCGGTATATTTCGCGGCCACCAAGTGAAATCTGCCCCAGTCAAACAGGGCTATGAGCCGTTCGCTATAAAAGCGGGCGAACAGGAGTATAAGGCGTGGCACGTATTGCCGGCGTGAATGTCCCGACGAACAAGCGGGTTGTGATCGGGCTTCAGTATATTTATGGAATTGGCGCATCTAAGGCTGCAGAAATCTGCAAAACCTTGGAGATTCCGGAAGCAAAGCGGGTTAACGAACTCAGCGACGATGAAATCATGAAGCTCCGTGAGCTGATTGATGGTACATATCGCGTTGAAGGCGATCTGCGTCGTGAAATTGCGATGAACATTAAGCGCCTGATGGATCTTGGTTGCTACCGCGGCCTGCGTCATCGTCGTGGGCTGCCAGTTCGTGGCCAGCGGACGCACACCAATGCCCGTACCCGTAAGGGTAAGGCAGTGGCGATTGCCGGTAAGAAGAAAGCAACGCGTTAATCCAATTCGCTAGGGCGACCAGCCTGCAAATATGTGGGCTGGACAGGGACTGAGGTAGAAAAGACATGGCGAAAGCCGCAACACCGCGTGTTCGTAAAAAAGAGCGTAAGAACATTATTTCTGGCGTGGCGCATGTGCTCTCCACGTTCAACAACACCATGATCACCATTTCTGATGCTCAGGGGAATGCAATCTCCTGGTCTTCTGCTGGTGCGCAGGGCTTTAAAGGTTCGCGGAAGTCTACGCCTTATGCGGCGCAGGTTGCGGCTGAGGATGCAGGTCGCAAGGCCCGTGAACACGGCATGGAAACGCTGGAAATCGAAGTTTCCGGTCCTGGGTCGGGGCGTGAAAGCGCACTGCGTGCTCTGCAGGCTGTTGGTTTCACCATCACCTCTATTCGTGATATGACACCTGTCCCGCACAATGGCTGCCGCCCGCGCAAGCGTCGCCGCGTCTGAGCTTACGAGCGGAAAGATAGCCTGATATTGTCAGCTGTCTTTCCATTTGTTGTGTCCACTTCAGAGAAATCGCTGCGTAAGCAGTGGTTTTTCGTATTGAAAGGCCGGTCCATTGGTCCTTCAGAAAAACTGGCAATCTCTGATCAAGCCTGAAAAGCTTGAAGTTGAATCCGGAGTGGAGCCCGCTCGTATCGCAACCGTAGTGGCCGAGCCACTGGAACGCGGTTTTGGTATGACGCTCGGTAACGCCCTGCGTCGGGTTCTGCTGTCTTCACTTCAAGGCGCGGCGGTCACGGCGGTTCAGATTGACGGCGTTCTGCACGAGTTTTCGTCTGTTGCAGGTGTTCGGGAAGATGTGACTGACATCGTCCTCAACATTAAGCAGTTGGCGTTGCGCATGCACGGTGAAGGGCCGAAGCGTATGGTGCTGACGGCCACTGGCCCCGGCGAAGTGCGCGCAAGCCAGATCCAGACTGGCCATGATATTGAAATCATGAACCCGGATCTGGTTATCTGCACGCTTGATGACGGCGTTAAGCTGGGCATGGAATTTATTGTTAACACCGGAAAAGGCTATGTTCCTGCGGCGGCTAACCGTCCGGAAGATGCGCCGATCGGTCTGATCCCGGTTGATGCAATTTATTCCCCTGTAAAGCGCGTGTCTTACAAGGTGGAACCGACCCGCGTTGGTCAGGTCACCGATTATGACAAGCTGCTGCTGACGGTCGAAACAAATGGTGCTGTTACCCCAGAAGACGCGGTAGCCCTTGCTGCCCGGATTCTGCAGGATCAGCTGCAGCTCTTCATCAACTTTGATGAGCCGCGCCCTGTGCAGGCTGAAGAGCCTGAAGACGATCTGCCGTTCAACCGCAATCTGCTGCGCAAGGTGGATGAGCTTGAATTGTCTGTTCGTAGTGCAAATTGCCTGAAGAACGACAATATCATCTACATCGGGGATCTGGTTCAGAAGAGTGAGCAGGAAATGCTGCGCACACCGAACTTTGGCCGTAAATCCCTGAATGAAATTAAGGAAGTCCTGACTTCTATGGGGCTGTCCTTGGGTATGAATGTCCCGGCGTGGCCGCCGGAAAATATTGAAGAGTTGGCAAAGCGGCTTGATGAGCCGTTTTGATCTGACTTTTCCCGATACTAGGAACTGAACCATGCGTCACCGGATTGCCGGCCGAAAGCTCGGCGTTACCTCTTCTCACCGTGCAGCCATGTTCCGCAACATGGCTGTGGCTTTGATCAAACACGAGCAGATCACAACAACGCTTCCCAAAGCGAAGGAACTGCGTCCGTTTGTTGAAAAGCTGATCACTCTTGGCAAGCGTGGCGATCTGCATGCACGTCGGCAGGCATTTGCTGTGCTGCGTGACGATGTGATTGTCAAAAAGCTTTTTGCTGCTGTGGCAGAACGCTACAAAGCTCGCAACGGTGGTTACACCCGTGTTCTGCGCGCTGGCGTTCGTTATGGTGATGCCGCCCAGATGGCAGTGATCGAACTGATCGACCGCGATGTAAGCGCAAAAGGGCAGGACAGCGGTCCGCGCCCGGAAGTGGAAGATAAGCAGGATCTTGCTGCTTAATTTTTCTGCTTTTATGCCGAATAAGGAAAGCTGGCCGGTCTTGGCCAGCTTTTTTTATGCCATTTTTTCACACCTGATATGTAAGATAACATGGCGTGGAATAAATTTACGCATTGTTCCGCGTGACTGATTGACAAAAATGCGGATATATTCACTTTTTATTTTGATTAAATATTAGCAGAAGAGAGATAACAGCATGAAGCGCGTGTTGCTAAAAATGCTAGCGTTGGCCACTGTGGCATTTGGCTGGGTTGCAAATCCCGTACAGGCGGCTGAAAGCATCCGTATTGGTTATATTCCGGTACTTGGCTCTTCGGCATTGTTTGTGATCGATGGCGAAGGCTGGGCCAAGCAGGCTGGTCTGGACGTGCAGCTTGTGCGTTTTACATCGGGGCCGCAGGCTATTCAGGCTTTGGTGTCCGGGCGGATCGATGGGTATGTGGCGGGTGTGTTGCCCCTGTTGCAAGCGCGCGCTCATGGGGTGGATGTTAAGGTTGTGGCAACGGCCTCCATTGAGGAATTGTCCGTTATTGCGCGTGGTGCTTTGGCTGAGGGTATTAAACCCGAGCAGGAAGCCGGTCTGACCCCGGATGCGGTTAAAGAGATTTTTGCCCGTTTTAAGCAGGACCAAAAACGTCTGCCACGCCTTGCGGCTCAACCAGCAGGATCTGTGCCGGATACGCTCCTGCGTTACTGGTTGCAAAAGCAACTGGGTTTTGCGCAGGTTAACACTGTGGCGTCTATTGTTGGTGTTGATATTGATGCGGCACAGCAGGCATTTCTGGCAGGGGCGGTAGATGGCGCGGTCCTGCGTGAACCCGCTTTGACCGTTGTTAAGACCCGTCTGCCGGATGCCCGTATTCTGGCTTCTGGGCATAACATGATGCCGGATCAGCCTGGTTCGGTGCTGGCTATTGTTAAGCCGGATGCTGCCGAACATAAGGCATGGGCAGGCACACTGACCAGCCTGTTTGTGCGCGCAACAACCCTGCTGGCACAACACCCGGACGAGGCCGTACCATTCGTGCAAAAAGCACTGGGGGGTGGTATGCTCAATGACGATGTCATGAAAAAAGCGCTGGAGCAGTCAGCTTCCCGTTTTGTAAGCGATCCAGCACGTATTGTGGAAAGTGTTAAACAGTTGCAGGATTTTGAAGTGTCCGAAGGTCTGCTGCGTAAGGCAGAACCTGTGGGAGACCTGTTTGATACAGCTTTGTGGCAGCAGGCCAGACCGTGATTAAAAAGCTGTCTGGTTCTGCCCGTATGGGGCTGGGGCTACTAGGACTTGTTTTGTTCTTTGGCTTGTGGGAAGGCGCGGTCCGCACCGGACTGCTGCCATCCGGCATGGTGCCCGCACCCTCTTCGCTTGGTCCAGCTTGGCTGGACGAGGTGCGTGGTGGTTTTTGGCAGCAGGCTATTCTGGACAGCCTTAATCATTATCTGCTGGGTTTGCTCATTGGCTCCGTTCTGGGGGCTGGGTTGGGCGTGCTGTGCGGTATGCTTGGCCTGCTGGATGGCCTGCTGGAGGGGATTGTCCGCCTGTTGCGGCCAGTCCCCGGTTTGGCTTGGGTGCCGTTTGCTATTTTATGGTTTGGGCTGAGCACCGCCGGGGCAACATTTGTTATTGCCATATCGGTATTCTGGATCAATTTTTACGCGGCTCATAGCGCCGTGCGCGGAGTTGACCCTGAACTGTATGAACTGGCTTCAGCTTTTGGTCATGGCAGTTTTGTGGGGCGTCTGTGCAAGATTGTGCTCCCGGCATCGGCTCCCGGTATTATGGCAGGGTTAAGAACGGGGCTAGGGCAGGGCTGGATGTCTGTTGTTGCGGCGGAACTGTTTGGCGTGCCGGGTATTGGTGCCCGCATGATGCAGGCCTCCAGCCTGCTGGCGACAGATGTTGTGGTGGTTTACATGCTGACCATGGCCATGCTGTATGCGGTTACGGATTTTCTTTTTGGATTTGTGCGCAAATGGGTTCTCAGATGGCAGCCATAAGGCAGGCGGATGTGGTTGCCTCTTTGAATGATGTTGGCCTCTCGCACGATGGAGGCGGGCATTTTGTGCTGCGCCACGTCAGCCTGACCCTTGAGCGCGGAGAGTTTGTGGCTCTTCTGGGACCATCGGGCGTGGGCAAGTCAACCTTACTGCGCGTGTTGATGGGGCTTATGCAACCAACCGAAGGGCAGATTGGCGGAGCTGCCTGTATGGCTGGAGCTCATCGTGCGCAGGCTATGGAGCGTAGCCGGGCCATGGTTTTTCAAGATGCGCGTTTGCTGCCGTGGCGTTCTGTTTTGCGCAATGTCATGTTTGGGCTGGAAGGCCTCCACCTGAACAAAAGCGAAAAAAAAGCACGGGCGCAGGAGGCGCTGCGTCTAGTGGGGCTGGAAGAGGCCGCAGACCGGCTGCCCCGCCGTCTTTCTGGCGGTCAGAGGCAGCGGGTAGGGGTTGCACGTGCCCTGACCGTTAACCCTGATCTGCTGCTTATGGATGAACCCTTTGGTGCTCTGGACCCAATTACGCGGACAAGCCTGCAGGAGGAACTGCAGCGGATATGGCAGCAAACGCATAAAACGGTTCTCTTTGTGACGCATGATATTGAAGAAGCGTTGCGTTTGGCGACCCGGATTGTGGTGCTGGCAGGCGGTCCACCCGCAGGCATTACGGGCGAGATTGTGTTGGATATGCCTGAGCGCGACCCGGATTCATCTGCCTTCAGGACTTATGCCGCCCGCCTGCGCGCCATGATTGCGGGTGAACCCGATCCGGGTGGGGAAGCCTACTGGCGTTCGGCTGAAATCTAGTCTTGAACGAAAAAATCGTTCACATAAGCATCTTTAGGGGTGCGGTGCGCGTTATCCCTTAATCCAGTATGGAGGACATCCTCTTATGAGTGATGAGAGCAAGGCAGATTATGGTCTTGAAGATGGCATTGGCACCCTACAGGACGGTGCTGATGGTCTGTTTGGCAAACTGCCCAGTTATGATGCCCTGAATCCCGGGCAGCGGAGTGCTGCTGCCGAGGCATTGCGGGATGTTGTTATTGACCAGCCTTTGCTGACTGTAGCTGTGGCTGGTTTTGCTGGTCTGATTATTGGTATTTTTTTGCGTCGCAGGGCGTAAGGCGGCCGGGGTGTTCTGGTCCCAGTCGGAATTAAGAATGCAAGGGAGTTCATTATGCTAAAACTGGCACTGTTTTTTCTGGTTATTTCTCTTGTTGCAGGGCTGTTTGGTTTTGGCGGAATTGCCTCTGCCTCGGCTGGAATGGCTAAAATTCTCTTCTTTATCGCTATTGTTCTGTTTGTGGTGTTTTTGGTCGTGGCCCTTTTGGCAGGCCGGGCGGTTCTGAAGTAACCACCAGATTACCAAGACCGCATATAAAAAAACCTCCGGTGTTTCTGCACCGGAGGTTTTTTGTTGGAGGCTTTTTTTTAAGCCAAAAGATTAGTTTTTGTCTTTTTGAATGAAAGAGGGCAGGAACGGGTTGTCCTGCTGCATGGAATTCTTACTGGGCAGGGAGGAGGCATCCCACCCACCACCGAGAGCTTCGACCAGACTGACAGAGTCCAGAATACGGCTTTGCTGGATTTGCAGTGCAGTTTGCGCGTTGGACAGGGCCGTTACTTCGGCGGTAATGACAGTCGTATAAATCTGGGTGCCAGCCATATACTGGTTCATGGCAACCGTAACGGCCCTGTTGGCGGCTTCCAGTGCTACGTGCTGCTGATCGGCCTGATCTGCCAGAATACGCAGGTTGGAGAGCTGATCTTCCACCCCTTGCAGGGCTGTGAGCACGGTTTGGCGATAGGTGGCTACGTAGGCATCATAATTGGTATCCGCTTCCCTGACTGCGGCAGTACGTGCTCCCCCTTCAAACAGGGTTTCTGTAGCTGAAGCACCAAGGGTCCAAATACGGTTTGCAACCTGCACGAGCGAGCCAACCGGATCTCCACTGTAGGAGTATGTCGCGGTTAGCTTAACATCCGGGTAGAAGGCAGCCATGGCCGCCCCAATCTGGGCATTGTATTCCTCCATCCGGCGTTCGGCGGCGGCAATGTCTGGGCGGCGCTGGAGCAGGCTGGCTGGCAGCATAACCGGAATAGCTGGAATAGCCTGTGGAAGTGCGCCATGCGGGATCGAAAGTTCGGCGGGAGCCTTACCCATAAGCACGGCAATGGCATGTTCATATTGTGCGCGGGCAACGCCTGTTGCCGTAGCCTGCGCGCGTGTTTGTTCAAGCTGGGTCTGGGCCTGGAGCAATGTGGTCGGGTCTGTTGTACCTGCATCGTACTGGTTTTTGGTAATCTGGTAGGATCGCTCATAAAACGCGACGTTTTTGGTCAGCAGGTCATACAGGCTATCCTGATACCGCAGATTGAAATAAGCCGTTGCCAACTGCGCCTGATAGGACAGGCGTGCATTGGCCAGATCGGCTGCCGTTGCTTGCGCTTCTGTTACCTGAGCCTGTATCTGCCGCCGGATTTTACCCCATAAATCCAGATCCCACGAGACGGTAGGCCCCATGGCATAGGTGTTTTCGGTTGTGTTGGAAGGTGTATAGCCTGTTGATGTGCTGCCATCCGATCCATAGTTGATGATGGTGCCGCTGGAACGCGACCCACGGCCTGAACTCTGGCGGTTAAAGGAGAGCGCACCACTCAGCGTTGGGTAAAGCTGGGCACGGACGGCGTTAATGGTCGCACGGGCGTTACGGTAGCGCGCCTCGTACTGAATGATATTCTGGTTGTTAATATCGACCTGCGCTTCAAGCGCGTTCAGCAATGGATCGTTGTAGATTGTCCACCAGGTTCCTTTGGGCAGGGTGGCCAGATTGGGACTTGCATAATTCCACCCCGGAGCCGGGCGCAGTTCCTTGAATGCAGGCGAAATAATGGGAGTGGGGCGTTTGTAGTCTGGCCCAACCATACAGCCGGCAAGCACCATTGGAGCCAGCAGCAGGGACAGGCGAAGGGAACGGAAAGGACGGAAAAAAGGCATTCAGCTATCCTGCCTGAAACTGCGGGAAAACGAAAAAGAGCGAACCAAAGAGTGCGTATGCAACCGCCATGTATCAAACATCAGATAAATGACGGGTGTTGTATAAAGTGTTAGGGCCTGACTGACGATAAGCCCGCCAACAATGGCAATCCCCAGCGGGTGCCGCAACTCTGCACCATAACCGTTGGCGACCATAAGCGGAGCGGCCCCTAGGGCGGCTGCAACCGATGTCATCATAATCGGGCGGAAGCGGAGCAGGCAGGCGGTGCGAATGGCATCGTAAGGGGACATGCCTTGTTCCCGTTCGGCCATAATGGCAAAATCGACCAGCATGATGGCATTTTTTTTAACAATGCCAATCAGCAGGATAACGCCGATCATGGCGATGAGCGAAAATTCCTCCCCCGCAAGTTGCAGGGCAAGCAGCGCGCCAACACCGGCAGAAGGCAGGGTGGAGAGAATGGTCAGCGGGTGTACGTAACTCTCGTACAGAACCCCAAGCGTAATATAGACGGCCACAAGAGCTGCAAGAATAAGCAGGGGTTCATCACTGACAGCTTTTTGGAACTGTGCGGCATTGCCCGCAAAACTACCATGAATGGTGTTGGGCATATGCAGGGCCACCTGCGCGGTGTTGATAATCTGCGTAGCGGTACCAAGAGAGACCCCACTGGCCAGATTGAACGAGAGCGTGGCAGCAACCGCCAACCCCTGATGGTTGACCGAAAGGGGGGTACGGCTGGGCACCAGATGCGTTACCAGCGTAAGCGGCACCATCGCTTCGGACGAGGTGCTGACCGCAGACCCGTTGGACGCCCCGGCCCCACCAGCCAGTGCATTGGCAATCTGGTTTTTAAAGGACAGGGAACTTTGGCTGGCCTGTGTGCTGGTGGTGGAAGCCGCGGAAGTATTGCGGACGCGGATGGTATTGGACTTGGTTCCGCCTCCGGCGGACCCACCGGCAACACTCACCCACACCTGCATCAGACTTTCTGGTCCAGACCAGTTTTTGGGGTCTGCTTCCATAATCACGCGGTACTGGTTCAGGCGGTTGTAAATAACGGACGCCGCACGCTGGCCAAATGCATCGTACAATGTGTTGGACAAAAGCTGTGGCGTAATGTTGACCCGCGCGGAAGTGTCGCGGTCGATGTTGGTGCTAATGGCCGATCCGCCCATCTGCACATCGGAAGAGAGGGAGGTCAGTTCGGGGTGGCGGCGCAGTTCCGCCAGCAGGCGGCTGGTCCATTCGTAAAGTTCGGAGGAATTCTCGCCTTCCAGCGTATATTGGTAGGCTGCGTTGCTTTGCCGCGCACCAGAGCGGACGGCACCGGGCTGCATCAGAAAAAAGCTGGCGCCGACCAGATTGCGAAGTTTGCGGTTAACGCGGGCAATCAGCTCTGTTGGCGTGTCATTGCGGAGAGTTTTGTCCTTGAGTTGCAAGAACATCCCGGCTTCGTTGGAGGAGCCGCGCCCCCCGATAAAAGACGAAACACTCTCCACATCCCGGTCATGCATAAGCACTTTTTGCACATCGGTCAGCTTTTTGGCCAAAGCTCCGAAGGATATGGACTGATCCCCCTGCAGGTGGCCCATGAGCATTCCCGTATCTTCCACCGGAAAAAAGCCCTTGGGCATGAGCATGAACAGAGCCGCGGTCAGAACCAGTGTAAACGGCAGGCTGAGCAGTACGGTCTTGTGGTAGCGCAGGGCTACATCCAGCGAGCGGGCGTAGCCTGCCTGCATCCGGTCCAAAAAACGGGTCATGGCGGCAATGGCATGACGCATAAGGCTGCCCGAACCCGCAGGTGCTGCGCCTGCTGTGTGCGGTACCAGCAGATAGGCCGCCATCATGGGGGTAAGCGTGAGGGAGAGCACCATGGAAATGAGAATGGTGATCGAGACTGTCATGGCAAATTCATGGAACAGTCTGCCAGCTAGCCCCCCCATGAGCAGGATGGGCAAAAAGACCGCAATAAGGGAAATGGAGATGGAAATAACTGTAAAGGCAACCTCGCTACTGCCTTTTATGGCCGCATCCCGCGGGTGCAGACCCTGCTCTATGTAACGGGCAATGTTTTCCATCACCACAATGGCATCATCCACCACAAAGCCGGTGGAAACCGTAAGCGCCATAAGAGACATATTATCCAGCGAAAAGCCGAGCAGACGCATAACGCCAAAAGTAGCCACAATGGATGTGGGCACCACCACAGCGGGAATAAGCGTCATACGGAGCGAATGCAGGAAGAGCAGCACAACCAGTACAACCAGCACGACCGAGATCAGGAGCGTAAGCTGCGTATCCACAAGGGCTGCGCGGATGGTTAGCGAACGGTCCAGTCCAACATGCAGTTGTACACCTCCAGGGAGTGCGGATTTGAGCAAAGGCATTTCCGCGTTGATCTGGTCCACTGTGTGGATCACGTTGGCCCCGGCCTGCGGAAAAACAACGGCAATAACGGATGCCTGACCATTGTAATAACCTGCATTCCGCAGGTCTTCCACGCTATCCTGCACATTGGCTACATCAGCCAGTCGTACGGGGCGGTTGCTGCGCCATGCAATAATCAGATCGCGGTAATCCTGCGCCGTGCGAACCTGATCGTTTGTATCCAGCGTATAGCGGGTGCCATTCTGGTCAATAATGCCTTTGGGAGTGTGGGCATTGGCGGAGGCAAGGGCTGCTCTTACGTCTTCAAACCCAATTCCGTATTTGAACAGGGGCAGGGGGTTAATTTCTGCCCGGATAGCGGGTAGCGCGCTCCCGCTGATTTCGACCTGGCCCACTCCCTGTATAGCGGACAGATGCTGCACCAGTACGTTGGTTGCATAATCGTACAGTTGGGGGCGCGTGTGCGTGTCCGATGTTAGGGTTAGGACCAGTATTGGCGCGCCATTGGGGTTGGCTTTGCGGTAGCTCGGATTTTGCCGCAGGGAGGAGGGCATGTCCGCATGGGCCGCCTGTAACGCGGCTTCCACGTCGCGTGCAGCGCCGTTAATATCGCGCGAGAGGGCGAATTGCAGCGTAATGCGCGTGCTGTTTTCCGTTGATTGGGATGTCATTTCCGTAACATCCGCAATCTGGCCCAGATGCCGCTCCAGCGGTGCAGCGACCGCACTGGCTATTTCTTCCGGGGAGCCACCCGCCTGACGGGCCTGCACCTGAATGACCGGAAAATCCACATTGGGCAGGTCTGCGACCGGCAGGCCGCGGTAGCCAAGCAGCCCTCCAAGGAACAGGGCAACGGTTAACAGAATGGTGGCAACAGGCCGGTCAATAAAAATCCGGCTGATGTTCACAGCACGGCCTGCCCATCTGGAGGGGTGGGAGTGCGGCTGTGGCGAAGTTTACTCCATTTGTGCGCCCATGTGTCCAGCGTCAGGTAGATAACGGGCGTGGTAAACAATGTAAGAAGCTGCGAAAGGGCCAGTCCGCCAATAATGGCCAGTCCCAGTGGATAGCGCAGTTCAGACCCGGTCCCATGGGAGAGAACCATGGGAACAGCCCCCAGCATGGCTGCCAGTGTGGTCATGAGAATGGGGCGAAAACGCAGGGTGGCCGCAGCACGGATGGAGCGCAGGCTGTCCATGCCATGTTCGCGCTCTGCTTCCAGTGCGAAGTCGATCATCATGATGGCGTTTTTCTTGACAATGCCAATCAGCAGCACAATGCCAATAATCCCCATGATGTCGAGGTTCACGCCTGCCACAATAAGGGTCAGTAGCGCGCCAATGGCGGCTGATGGCAGGGTGGAGAGGATGGTAATGGGGTGAATAAAGCTTTCGTATAGAATACCCAGCACAATATAGACGGCAATAATGGCCGCTGCGACCAGAAACAGTTCGTTGCTGAGTGAGCCTTCAAACGCGGCCGCCGTGCCCTGAAAAGAGGTCTGGAAAGCAGAGGGGAGGTGAATATCCTGCTCTGCCTGCCGGATGGCGGCTGTGGCATCCCCCAGAGCATAACCGGGGGCCAGATTGAAGGAGATGGTCGTGGCCGGGAACTGCCCAAAATGGGTCAGCAGCAAAGGAGCCGTTTCCTGCGTAACCTTGGTCACCGCAGGGAGCGGGACCAGACCGGAGGTAGGCGAACGCGTGGGGCCAGATGAACTCTCGCCCGAGCTGCCGCTAATACCGGGCAGGTAAAGTTGGTTCAGGGAGGACAGATTGGTCTGGAAACGCGGATCTGCTTCCAGAATAACGCGGTACTGGTTGGACTGGGTATAGATTGTGGAAATCTGGCGCTGTCCAAAGCTGTCATACAGCACGTTATCGACTGTTTGCGGTGTTACCGAATAACGCGCGCCAGTGGCACGGTCGAGCGTTACGCGGGCAACCAGCCCTTCGGCCTGTAGGTCGGAGGTCACATCAGCCAGAGAGGGTTCCTGCTGCAATCGTTCGATCAGCTTGGGAACCCAGACCTTAAAGGCGTTGTAATCGGGGTTTTCCAGCAGGAATTGGTATTGGGTGGCAGATACCGTGGTATCAAGCGAGAGGTCCTGCACGGGCTGGAGGTAGAGCTTTATGCCAGCAACCTGCGCGGTTTCCTGCTCCAGCCGGGCGGCAATCTGGGTTGCGGATGAGGAGCGGCTATCATGCTCCCTGAGGTTGATCAGAAAGCGCCCCTGATTAAGTGTTGCATTCTGCCCGTCCACCCCCACAAAGGAGGACAGCGAGGCCACATCCGGGTCTTTGAGAATAACGCTGGCCAGTTCCTGCTGGTGGGCCTTCATGTTCTCGAACGAGATGGACTGCGCGGCAACTGAAATGCCCTGTATAACCCCCGTGTCCTGCACAGGGAAAAAGCCCTTGGGAATATACCAGCCCAGAACGCCAGTCAGCACCAGCGTGCCAGCAGCAACAGCCAGCGTCAGCTTACGCCATTCCAGCACGACATCCAGCATACGGTCATAGGCGGCAATCAGCCTTTCGGTCGCGGTTTCCATGCGGGCGGACCAGCGCAGGAACGGGGTTGCCGCGGTCTGGGCATCGTGCGGACGTTCGGACAGAATGCGCGCGCACATCATGGGGACAAGGGTCAGCGACACAACGGCCGAGAGAATAATGGTGGTTGCCAGCGTCAGCGCAAATTCATGGAACAGACGCCCGACCACATCGCTCATGAACAGCAGGGGAATGAGCACGGCTATGAGCGAAATGGTCAGGGAGATAATGGTAAAGCCGATCTCCCCGGCACCTTTGAGAGCGGCCGTCATGCGGTCTTCACCCGCTTCCACATAACGGGAGATGTTTTCAATCATCACAATGGCATCATCCACCACAAAGCCAGTGGCGATGGTCAGAGCCATGAGGGAGAGGTTGTCCAGCGAAAAGTCGAGCAGATACATGATTGCCAGCGTGCCAATAATGGACAGTGGCACCGACAGGCTGGGAATTATGGTGGCGGGGATATTGCGGAGGAAGACAAAAATAACCGCCACAACCAGAACCAGAGCCAGAAAAAGTTCAAACTGCACATCCGCAACAGAGGAGCGGATGGTGGTGGTGCGGTCTGTAAGGGGCACAATATCAATGCCCGGTGGCAGCGTCTGGCGGAGTGTGGGCAAGGTGGCCTTAATATTGTCCACCACGGCAATCACATTGGCGCCGGGCTGCCGCTGCACATTCATGATCAGGGCAGGGGTCTGGTTAGACCATGCGGCAAGCTGGGTGTTTTCTGGCCCGATGACAACTGTAGCCACATCGCGGATACGGACCGGCCCGCTGCTCTGGTAGGCAATAATCTGGTTGAGCAGCATTTCCGGGCTGGTAATCTGGCCATCTACGCGCAGCGTGGCCGAGCGTTGTGCGCCATCGAACGTACCCGTGGGGGAGTTAACGTTAACATTGCCAATGGTGGTACGCAGCGTATCCAGGTCAATACCGTAGGATGTCAGCTTGGGAATATTGACCCGCACCCGGTAAGCCTTGCGGTTCCCGCCCGAGAGTGTGACAAGCCCCACGCCCGAAATCTGGCTGATCTTCTGCGCCAGTCGCGTATCCACATAATCTTCCACTTCCGGCAGGGGAATGGTGGAGGATGTAATGCCCAGCGTAAGCACCGGTGTATCGGCCGGGTTGACCTTGGCGTAAACCGGCGGCGCGGGCAGATCGGTCGGCAGGAGCGAATTGGCCTGGTTAATGGCCGCCTGTACTTCCTGTTCCGCCACATCCATGGACATGGACAGGTCAAACCGCAAGGTAATGACCGACGCCCCACCCGACGAGCGGGAGGTCATCTGGTCAAGACCCGGCATCTGGCCCAGTTGGGTTTCCAGTGGGGCGGTGACCGAGGTCGCCATTACATCCGGCCCGGCACCGGGGTAGAAGGTTTCTACCGTAATGGTGGGGTAATCAACCTGTGGCAGCGCGGAAATAGGTAAAAAATGGTAGCCCAGCAACCCGGCCATAAAAATGGCAAGCATCAGCAGCGTGGTTGCAACAGGCCTGCGGATAAAAATGGCAGAGGGGTTCACGGCGTGGCATGGTCCGGTGCTGGGGTGGGTGCCGCGGCGGGAATGGTGACTTTAATGCCTGCGCGCAAATGGTCGGTACCATCGGTTACCACCCGGTCGCCATCCTTCAGGCCGGAGCTGACAACGCTGAGCGTTCCGTTGGAAATGCCGGTTGTAACAGGCTGTACACTAACCGTGTCGTCGTCCTTGACCACATAAACAAACAGCCCGGAGGGGCCGGTCTGTACCGCAGTTGTGGGGAGGAGCAGAACGTGGTCCAGCGTTTTGACCAGCAGACGCGCGTTAACAAACTGGTTGGGGAACAGGTGCTCGTCTTCATTGGTAAAAATGGCACGCAGGCGGACTGTGCCGGTTGCCGTATCAATCTGGCTGTCCAGTGCGCTTACGGTGCCATCGGCAATTTTTTGTGTGTTGGAACTGTTCCATGCGGAAACCGGCAGGGACTTATGGGCCTGCAACTGTTCAAACACTTCGGGCAACTGGTCTTGCGGTAGGGTAAAAATGACCGATATGGGCTGCATCTGGGTCAGTACCGCCAGACCGCCAGACTGGCCAGCAGCAACATAGTTGCCCTGATCCACGGCGCGAATGCCAATGCGGCCATCCACCGGGGCAATGATGTGGCAGTAGATCAATTGCAGCTTCTGGTTATCCACCAGCGCTTGATCCGCTTTGACCGTGCCTTCCAGTTGCTGGACCGTAAACTGCTGGTCGCGGGCAGTTTTGGCATCAATACTATCCTGCTTGATCAGGCGCTGGTAGCGGGCGCTATCCACTCTGGCCTGTTCAAGCTGGGCTTTGTCCTGCGCCAGTTGACCTTCGTACTGTTCAAGCTGAACCTGATAGGGGCGGGGGTCGATCAGGGCCAGCAGGTCGCCTTTGTGCACGTGCTGGCCTTCTGTAAACAGCACCTGTGTCAGGTAGCCTTCCACACGGGTTTGCACGGTTACGTTGGTAATCGGCACAACCGTACCCAGTTCCGTCAGTTCCACAGGCATACTGCCTGCATGGACCGTCTGTACGGCTACGGGCTGGCTCTGACTGGAGTCAAAGGTGCTGTGGCGTGTTTTGTGGCCTGTGTGCGGGCGCAAAAAAGCAAAACCCAGAATACAGGCCCCAAGCACTACGCCACCAGTCAGGAGCAGGCGTTTTTTGCGTGAACGCGGTTTGGAGGGAGCGGTGGAAGCCGTAGAATTATCGTCCATGAGGTGCGCTGTTCGTTAACCTAAGTTGCGTCAGAAAATGCAGGGGAACGCTGTGCATAGGGGGGGCACCCTGTTAATGGGAGGAAGTGTGCTGAACTCTTTGCCCAAGCGCAAGGCTCGTCATTGAAACTCTGTATAAAATAACATTTCTGTATGTAAGCTGTGTGTTAAAAAACCGCTCTTAACGGTGGTTTCCGCTCATACTCGCCCCAGCAGAAGGCGAAAGTGTGGCACACAACGGGACTGCAAAAAGAGATATGGCCCCCGTAACCACAAACCCCAGTGCATAGTCTGTCATGTTGGCTGGCGTATTGTGGTGCAGCTTGCTCAGAATGGTCAGGGTGCCAGCAGCAATGCAAATGCCAGCCGAAAGCATGATCTGCTGCATGGTGGAATACAGGCTGGTAGCCGCACTCATGCGGTCTGCGGGAATATCCGCATAGGCAACCGTGTTATAGGCTGAAAACTGGAGCGACTGTGCGGCCCCTGCCAGCATAAGCACAACAGAGAGCAGCCATAGCGGGTAGGATGGGCGGAAAGCCGCAATCAAAGCAAATACCAGTGCTGCGGATGACCCATTAGCCATAAGAATGGTGCGGAAGCCCCAGCGTTTGAGCAACGCAGGCACAAAGGGACGCATGGCAATGGCCCCAATGGGGGCTACAAATGTGACCAGTCCGCTCTGGGCAGCGCTCAACCCTGCTCCGATCTGCAAAAAAGAGGGAAGCAAAAAGGGCAGGGACCCGACGGCAATGCGCGAGGCAGCCCCCCCAAAAACGGAAATGCGGAATGTTTGTACACGCATGAGCCGCAGGTCGAGTAACGGGAAAGATGTCCGCCCCGCGTGGTAGGCGTAAATACCTAGCAGAACCAGCCCCACCCCCAGAAAGCAGGAAACCAGCAGAGGGGAGCCGCTGCCATGGCTGAAAAGTTCAGCAAAAACGGATAGAATGGCTAATCCCCCACCAGCCAGGAACAGGCCCTTTACATCAAAGGGTGGTGGTGTTGGCTCGCGCACTTCAGGAATATATCGGTAGGTCAGGAACAGCCCGATAACACCAACGGGGATGTTGAGGTAAAAATTCCACCGCCAGGAGAGCCACGTTGTAATATACCCCCCAACCACCGGCCCCAGGAGTGGGCCAAGGGTTGCTGGCAGCATCATCCATGTCATGGTGCGGACAAGCTGGTCGCGTGGCGTACTGCGAATGACCGCCAGACGCCCCACAGGCACCATTAAGGCTCCGCCAATGCCCTGTATTGTGCGCATGGCTGCCAAAAACAGCAGGGAATGTGCCCGCCCGCAAAAAATTGAGCTGCCAACAAAAATGCAGATCGCCAGCATAAGGATTGTGCGGCTACCCAGCCGGTCTGCCAGTGCGCCGGAGGCGGGAATAAAAATGGCCAGCCCGATAATATAGGAGGTCAGGGCAACGGATGTGGCCACTGTGTCCACATGCAGGCTGTGGGCAATGGCGGGCAGGGCAGTTGCCAAAATGGTGCCATCAAGCTGCTCCATAAAAAACATGGAACCAACGATGAGTGCTGTCAGTTGTGTGGAGGTCGGAGAAGGCATGCCTAGTCAGAGACGCGTTTTTGCGGTCTGATGCAACAGGCGATCGTGCAGATCTCCGGTCGCTCTCATGCGCGGGCCGTTACACAGCGGTTCAGAAAAGGAGAAAGTCGTCATGGCTAAAGACAAAATCGACACTATCGAAAACAAGATCGAAGCCAAGGTCCGGGACGCCAAGGGACATGTCAAGGATGCCGCAGGTGGCCTGACGGGTGACATCGGTCTTCAGGCCGAAGGGAAGTTCGATCAGTTTGCCGGACATGTGCAGGAAGATTTTGCAGACCTGTATGAAGAAGGCGAAAGTGCAGTAGAAAAAGCAGTGACCTTTGTGCGGGATAAACCATTGC
Source organism: Acetobacter syzygii (assembly GCF_000964225.1). Lineage (GTDB taxonomy): Bacteria > Pseudomonadota > Alphaproteobacteria > Acetobacterales > Acetobacteraceae > Acetobacter > Acetobacter syzygii. Next base: position 137,629 of record NZ_BAMZ01000005.1, read on the forward strand.
TTTCATTGGGAATTGTGTCTGTTGTGGGCATCCTTCTCGGCTGGCTTTTCTTCCCCCGTCGTAACCGTTCCTGAAAAATCATTTGACCGGGACTCTTGCGCTCCCGGGTAAAAAAATGCTTCTCCTTCCCTACGGAGTCGCGATTGGTGCGACTCGGTAATTTTAACCGAGTCGTTTCAAGCGGATGGGGAAGGGAAGCAATGCCGGATTTCAGGCACGAACAACAGCATGGCGGTTTGGTTGCCGGAGTGGATGAGGTGGGTCGTGGCCCGCTTGCCGGTCCGGTTATTGCCGCCGCCGTGGTGTTTGCTGCCGGTGTGCCGGATGACCTTGCCGCTGTTATTGATGATTCCAAAAAATTAAAACCTGCCGTGCGTGAGGCCATTGCGGAGCGTCTGCCCCATGTGCCCGGCGTGGCTATTGGTGTGGGTGCCGCCTCCACGGCGGAGATCGACCGTATCAACATTTACCATGCGTCCCACCTTGCCATGCAGCGTGCTGTTGCCCGTCTGCCGGTCAAACCGGACCATGTGCTGGTTGATGGGAACAAAATTCCGGATTTTGGGTGCAGTGCAGAGGCCATTGTGGGCGGGGATGGGCTTAGCCTGTCCATTGCTGCGGCTTCTATTGTCGCAAAAGTGGTGCGCGACCGCATTATGGCGCGGCTGGATGTGCGCTGGCCCGATTATGGATGGGAAAAAAACGCAGGTTATGGCACGGCGGTTCACCGTCAGGCGCTCCTGCAGGTTGGTGTGACCCCACATCACAGAAAAACATTCGGCACCGTACGTCGGCAAATGGAACATTTAAAAACGGAGACCCGGGCATGAGCGGCGCAAAAGCAGTTTCCATGGACCTCCCTCTAGATCAGATCCTGCGGGGCGAGTGCGTGGAGACCATGCGCACCCTGCCGTCCGGGTCAGTGGACTGCATTTTTGCCGACCCACCGTACAATCTTCAGCTTCGGGGGGAACTGCGCCGCCCGGACGACAGTGTGGTGGATGGTGTGGATGATGACTGGGATAAATTTTCCGACCTGCAGGAATATGACCGTTTTACGCGGGAATGGCTGAGCGAGGCCCGTCGCCTGCTGCATAAGGATGGCACGATCTGGGTTATTGGTTCGTACCATAACATCTTCCGCCTTGGCGCCATTTTGCAGGATCTGGGCTTCTGGATCCTGAATGATGTGGTGTGGCGCAAATCTAACCCCATGCCCAACTTCCGTGGTCGTCGTTTTACCAATGCGCACGAAACGCTTATTTGGGCGGCCCGTAGTCAGGATAGCCGCTACCGCTTTAATTATCAGGCCATGAAAGCTCTGAATGATGATGTTCAGATGCGCTCGGACTGGTATCTGCCCCTGTGCACAGGCAATGAGCGGCTGCGGAACGAGCACGGGCTAAAGCTGCACCCGACCCAAAAGCCAGAAAGCCTGCTGCATCGTGTGCTGCTGGCCTCCACTACGGTGAATGATGTGGTGCTCGACCCGTTCTCGGGCTCCGGCACTACGGCGGCCATGGCCCGGCGTCTGCGCCGCCACTTTGTTGGTATTGAGCGGCATCCGGATTATGTGGAAGCCGCCAAGGCCCGCGTAGCCCGTGAAGTTCCGTTGGATGATGACGCCATACAGACCACGCAGGACAAGCGCGAAGCGCCCAAGGTACCTTTTGGGAGCCTGGTAGAGCAGGGGGCGCTGGTTGCCGGTACGGTACTGAGCGATAAAAAGCAGCGTATTCAGGCCGTTGTTGCGGCGGATGGTACGCTGGTCAGCGGTGCCAAACGTGGCTCAATCCATAAAATGGGTGCCATGTTGACCAACGCACCATCCTGCAATGGCTGGACATTCTGGCACTTTGAGCGCGAGGGCGTATGGCTGCCGCTTGATGTGCTGCGGCAGGAGCATCTGGCCGCAACGGCTGCCCATTAACGGGCAGCCAAAAAATGGGGCGTTTTCTTCGCCCTTTTAAAAAGCAGTAAGGGCGGCTTAGCTGCCGCCAAAGCCCAGAAAGCCAATGGATGGCTGTGCCGCGCCGCCCGTACGGTCATATCGTGGGTCATGTGCTTTTTCTTCCACGTCCGCTCCCACATCAGCGCTCCCACCACCACCGACATGCAGGTTGGAGGTGGTGACTGTGCCTGCGCTGTCACCGCTCTGAATGCTGCTGGAATTGCGCAGGGAGAGTAGCAGAAAGGTAATGGGGTTACGGTTCAGGTCGATGGACATATCCAGCGGGGTCTGCCCCAGAATGTTGTGTCCGTTCAGGTCTGCACCACGGTTAATGGCTTCACGCGCGGCGGAAACACTTCCGCGGTTAATGGCTTCAAACAGCGCGACCGTAGGTTCCACGTCCTTGTTGGGGTGGCCGCCGCCTTCTCCTGCTTCATCATCCCCGCCTTCTGCACCGGGAATACTGGCAGGTGGTGCTGCCCGTTTGGCGGCCTTTGCACTTTCCGCTTTTTCGGAAGCTTCTGCCGCGGCAGCCTGATCTTCAGCATCATCAGCAAATGCCGGAACCGCCACAAACATGGCAAGGCTGCTGAAAAGCAGAGCGGATGAAGCAAGGCGTGGAAAACGGGTCATTGTCTGTCCATCAATACAGGTAACCTTTAGCGTATCACACCGCATGGGAGCGGAAAAGACGGCCCGGTATTATCCGGCCCGACCCTCCCGCCACCATGCGGCAAACAGCAGGGCCAATGCGAGCAGCATGGCAAGGGGGGCAGGGAGGAGTGGTATGGGCGTTCTGCCGGTAACCACATGAGCATTCCGTTGGGCAAAAGCCAGCCAGTCAGTTCCGGATAATGCGCCAGATGTTGCCATGCGCGGCGTGGGGATGCGTGCCGTTGAAGGGGCATCGCCCAGCCAGAAAATGCCTCCACCCGTCATTTTAACCATATCGGCAACACGGGTTGCCGTAGTGCGCAGATCAGCCAGTTCGCGCGTGTTATCCTGCTCGGGGGCGGCGTAGGTTGTGTGCGTTCCGTCTGAGACGCGCCAGATGCCGGATTCCGTAACGGGAATATGGGCAACCTGCGTACCTTCCTGGTCGGTTGTATGCAGGGCAACGGTCTGCTCCTGCCCGGAGGGGGCGGTGAGCGTAATGGATGTTGCCGCCGGGGTGCCAATGCTGCGGCGGGAGACCTCAAGCGTGTTGGCAGCAATGTTGGCAGAGAGCTGCTCCTCCTCCAGTTCCGGTTCCTTCATTAACCAGTGCGAAATGCGCCTGAGCAGTTCGGCTTGCGGGCCGCCACCATCTTCCCCGCGGGACCAGAGCCATATCTGATCGGATAGGAGCAGTGCTATGCGCCCCTGTTCCACCCGGTCCAGCACCAGCAGCGGGCTGTTCTGCGGGCCGCTCATCAGAACTTCGCCATGTGTGCTGTCTGGGCGCAGGGCGCGGTACCATGGCCCCCACATGCCGGGAATTGCGCTTGAACTGTTCAGGGCATCAGCTTCGGTGGCAGTTTTTGGCGCACCGGGGAGGGAGGCCGTAACAGGGTGCCTGCGCCCGGTATCGGTCAAGGTCGGGCGGAAACGGCTGATGAGCATGTTGCTCTGGTCAGGAGGCACGTGCGCGGGGAGCACATCGCCCACAGGGGTATCCTGCAAGGAGCCGGGGCCAATAAATTCAGGTCCTGCGGTCAGGAGCAGCCCGCCGCCACGCCGGACAAAACTGGCAATGTTTTCCAGATAGCTGTGGGGCAGAATATGCCTGTTTTCAAACCCATCCAGAATGATCAGGTCAAACTGGTTGATTTTTTCCTGAAATAATTCCCGCACGGGAAAAGCGATCAAAGCCAGATCGGACAGGGGGGTGCCATCATCTTTTTCCGGCGGACGAAGAATGGTGAAGTGGATCAGGTCAACAGAGGGGTCGGCCTTGAGCAGCCGACGCCAGACCCGCTCTCCCTGATTGGGTGTGCCAGAAATCAGCAGGACCTTCAGCCGGTCCCGAATACCGGTAATATGGGCCACGGTCTGGTTGTTGAGCTGGGATGCTTCCCCCTCCAGAGCCGAAACGGAAAGGCTGACAAGCAGTGGGCCCGGCTGGGTAACAGGGACCGTAATGTCCTGTGGTGTGCCGCTGAGTACCTGAATTTGCCGGGGCGCTTCCCCATTGATCCGAACAGTCAGGTCTGCGGGTGTGCCGGGGTGTGTGCCCGGTCCCATATCATCCACCTGCACACGCAGTTTGGCTGTCTGGCCTGCAATGGCATAGGGGGGCGCTTCCAGAATACTGAGTTTACGGTCCTTTTCTTCCCCGCTGGCAGTGAGCAGGACGTGCAGGGGCAGCGTAGTGTGTCTGCCATTTTCCTGTGTGGGGTGCAGGCGGTCGGGTAGGACGGATGGCACATCGGCAATCTCGCCATCAGTTATCATCATGGTGCCAGCAAACTGTGCGGCCGGAATGTCTGCTGCGGCCTGCTCCAGTGCATCAAATAATCTGGTGCCCTCATGCCCGTTGCCGCGCACGGTTACGGTGCGAATGTTCAGCCCCGGCACTTTGGCGTGGGCCAGAGCATCTGCCGCCTGCCGTGCAATGGCAGCGCGTTGGCCAAGCGCCATGGAAGGAGACTGGTCAACCACCAGCAGGGCGGTCTGGGGGAGGGTTCGCCGCTGTTCATGGTAACGCTGTGGCCCAGCCAGCCAGAGCAGCACAACGGCCAGAGCGGCCAAACGGAAAATGGCCCCTTTACTCCGGTTGAACAGGCTCCATCCACATAGCACCAAGGCTGCCAGCCCTAGTATGGCCAGTAGCCATAGAGGCAGTAGCGGGGCAAAACCTATGGAGGCAAAAACGGCGCTCATGGTTTGTCCTCCAGCCGTTTGAGCAGCATGGGAACATGGACCTGATCAGCCTTGTAACTGCCAGTCAGGGCGTAGATGACGGTGTTCAGTCCAAACCGGTACGCTTGCAAACGCTGGTCGCTCCCTCCGGGAATAACGGCAAAAGGCGTATTGCCCGCACTATCCACGGCCCATGCGTGCGCCCAATCTGCCCCGCCAATAATAACGGGGCTTACGTCATCATTTTCTGCATCTCCTTCTTTTGCCACCCATATGGGCTGGCCCGCATACCGGCCCGGAAAGTCGTGCAGAAGGTAAAATGTGTGCGCAAGTAAGTGGTGGTCGGTCATGACCACCAGAGGGGGCACAACCAGACCCGCCGTAACCCGGCGCAGGGCGGCGCTGGTGCCCGGTGCATCAGCTGTAAATGCGGTATCCGATGGGCCGGTGCTGCCATCCTGCCCCTGAGTGTCAATCAGCAGTATTCCACCATGGGCCATAAAACTGTTCAGGGCTGCTGTCATGGCAGGGGTTGTGGTGGCGTCTGCGGTAATGGGCCAGTACAGCAAAGGGTAGTAGCTCAGGTCATCCGTAGCGGGGTGAACTGCATCCGGGTGCCCCATAACGGCAGATGTCCGGGCATTTACAAAATCGGATAGACCTTGCAGCCCCAGGCGGGATGCCTCGTCCACATCATCATGCCCGGTAACAATATAGCCCAGCCGGGTTTCCAGTGCTGCGGCAGGGGCCGGACTATCCCCGGATGGTGCTTGTGCATGGGCTGGCAGAACTGTGGCAAACAGCGTGGCCAGCAGCACAAGCAGGGGGGCACCCTTCTGGTGCTGAATGCTACTACGGATTGGCAGTTTGCCTGTGCGCATCAGTCCCACGGACAGCCCATCAAGCAGCAGCAGAAGTAGGGCCCCCAGCAGGCAATACCGCCCCAGAGGTACATCGGGCCGCTGCCCTGCGGCATTTGTCAGTGTACCTACGGCTGCTGCGGGTTGCAGGTTGCCCAGCCCTGTGGCGGCATTCAGGGCTTTACGCCCATCTGTGGGGCCATACAGGCCCGGTGGATGCTCGGGCGAGACGGCGGTTGTGGCAAATGCTTCTCCCTCTATGCCTCTGGCTGTGGGAGGGGGAGGCCCGGCTATGCCCTCGCCATCCAGTGTTATGGCGGGGGAGAGCAGCATGTGGCTGGCAGGAATGTTCAGTCCGTTGGCATGGTCACTCAACCGTTGCAGCATAGCGACAAACAGACCGGATAAAGGCAGATTGGACCAGTCAGCCGTACTGCTGACATGGAATAGAATAACCTCACCTTTGCCCAGCTCGGCATGGGTTACCAGCGGTGTGCCATCGGCCAGTCGTGCCCAGACATGCGCGCCCAGATTGGCGGATGGGCTGGCCAGTACCTGACGGGAAACCGTAACATCGGGCGGAATAGTCAAGCCACGGAACGGAGATGTCTGGTCAAATGGGGCCAGGTGCTGCGGTGTACCCCATGTCATGGACCCACCAAGCTGGCGTGCGCCATCCAGTAGCGGGACGGGCAGAAGGCTCGGGGTTGCTTCTGCCATGCTGGCGGGGCTGTCCGCATCATGCTGGCTGCCTGCGAGTGCTGGGCCTGCAAAGCGAATGAGCGTGCCGCCATTTTTAACCCAATCCAGAACACTCTTCTGGTTTTGAGCGCTGGCAAGCGTACCATCCGGGGCGATCAGGACGGATAGCGGGTGGTTGAGCAACGCATCCAATGGTCCTTCATGCAGGTCGGAAAGAGGGGCCAGTGCACGGCGCAGGTAAAAAATGGAGCCGATCAGTGGTGTGTCCGCTCCACCATTGGAAAGTAGGCCAACAGGACGCAGGCGGGTGTTTTCATCCAGCAGCACAGTTGTGGCGGCACTCGCAACACCCTGAACACTCAGCGTATCAACCCGGTTCCGTACGGTTATGGGCAGATCAACCCGAACATCTGCCTGTGTCGCATTGACGGGTATGGTTACGGGTATTACGGCAAGTGTGCCGCCATCTGTTGCGCGTGCAGCAACATGCACAAGGCGTGGCTGCGGCATTTGCAGGGCAATCAGCCGTGCCATAACGCCATTGCCAGTCGGGGGAACGGGCACAAGTGCTATGCTGGCCTGCGGGGCAAACCGGATTTCCTGCACGGTCCCGCGTTCATGCAGGGCTTGTGCAAATGCAGTGTCACCACTCTGGGCTATTGCATCGGCCAGATACACAATACGGGCAAAGTGTATGGCGGGTAATTGCCGCAGTTGGCTGGCAGTTTGTGCCCGGTTGGCAGGCCAGGGGGCAGGGTGGCGGCTATTCAGCATCTGCCGCACGATTGCTGCCGGTTGTAAGGTGGCCGTTGGGGGGGCATCTGCCTGAGGGGCCGTACCCAGTAACAGCAATTCCGATTTGCTGTGCTCCGCATCGTCCACAATTGTTTGTGCGGTTGCCAGACGCTCTGTCCAGTCTGCGGCGCTGAACATGCCGTCATCCATAACCAGCAGTACCGGACCAGCGGTCCGGGCCTGTTCGCGGCTACCCGGAATAAACGGGCGCGCAAATCCTACGATCAGCAGACCCGCGGCAAGCAGGCGCAGGAGCAGCAGCCATAAGGGGGAGCGTGCGGCTTCGGTCTGTCTGGGTTTTAACCGGCGCAAAAACGCAATGGGGGGAAAGCTCTGTGTGCGTGGGCGCGGCGGCGTGGCGCGGAGGAGCCACCACACCAGAGGCAGGCAGATCAGGGCGGAGAGGAGAGCAGGGAACTGGAAGATCATACGCGTTGGCTCATCTGGGCATGGAGTGCCAGCAGAGTGGGGAGCGGTGCTGCATCGGTCTGATGGTGCGCAATAATGTGGCCAGAGAGGGCAGTATGCTGGTCAAGCCATTGGGTACGGGCTGCGACAAGGGTTTTATAATCGTCTTGCAGGCTTTGAACGTGCGGTAATTCCAGTGGGGCTTCCCCCTCAAGGCCACAAAATTCGGTGCGGCCGGAATAGGGTAGTGTTGCTTCTGCCGGGTCAGTCACATGGAGCACCGTGGCCCGTACGGGCTGCGCTGCCAGTTGACGCAGGCAATCGCGCAATGCCTCTTCGGGGCAGAGCAGGTCGCTGGCAAGCAGTAGCCGGGCATGGCGGGGAACTAGTGCCGGGGCAGGCAGCGCCGGGGCCAGATGACTGGCATGGGCTGCCAGGGAGCAAAGCCCCAGAGCCAGCCGTTCCAGCCCGGAAGATGCCGGAGGGAGTGGCACAACCCCGGAAGGGGAAAGAAGATGAACCCGCTCACCATTGCGGAGCAGCAGGGCGGCCATGCTCAGCAGCAAGACTATGGCACGGTCCAGCTTGGCGGGAAGATCGCTGCTGGAGCGCCATTGCATGGAGCCGGAAAAATCGCACCATAATAAAATGGTCTGCGCGGCCTCGGCTTCGTTTTCACGGACATGGGCGTGAGTCGTGCGGGCAGACTGGCGCCAGTCAATCCGGTTGACAGGCTCACCCGGCTGGGCCGGGCGGTATTGCCAGAATGTATCCCCCCACCCGGTGCGGCGTTGTGGGTGCAGGCCAGACGCCAGCGTTGTGGCGATCTGGCTGGCATGGAGCAGCAGGTCTGGCATACGGCTGGCCAGCGTCTGGGCCGCGCAGGCCATGTCCGCCGTGGCCGCGGGTTCTGCTGCGTGGGCTGGACCTTTGGCGGCCTTGTCCGCAGCACCATTGCGCGGGCTGGCTACAAACCAGCGCCGTAGGGGGGAGGGTAACAGTCTGCCGGGATTCACCGGGTCAACCCAGAGTCTTGACCAGTTGGGCCACAAGATCGTCTGTGGTTACGCCTTCCGCCCGGGCAGCAAAGGTAAGCGCCATGCGGTGGGCCAGTACGGGGCGGGCCAGAGCCGCGACATCTTCCAGACTGGGGGATAGCCTGCCATCCAGTAGGGCGCGGGCGCGGGTTGCCAGCATAAGCGTTTGTGCCGCTCGTGGGCCGGGGCCCCATGCAATCAGGTCACGGAACGTTGGATTGGTTGTGCTTTGGGGGCGGGCCGAGCGAACAAGGTGCACAATAGCGTCCAGTATTTTTTCGCCCACTGGCATACGGCGGACAAGGTCCTGCGCCTGCATGAGTGTTGCGGCATCCATGACCTGCCGGACCTGTTTGCTCTGTGCGCCAGTTGTTGCCAGCAGCATGGCCCGTTCGGCCTCGGCATCGGGGAAGGTCAGCCCGATCTGGAGCATAAAGCGGTCCAACTGGGCTTCGGGGAGCGGGTAAGTTCCTTCCTGCTCCATGGGGTTCTGTGTGGCCAGAACGTGGAAGGGGCGGGGGAGTGGGTATTCGACCCCTGCAACTGTTACGTGGTGCTCCTGCATGGCCTGCAACAGGGCGGACTGGGTACGCGGGCTGGCGCGGTTGATTTCGTCCGCCATGAGTAACTGGCTGAACACCGGCCCCTGCACAAAGCGGAAGCTGCGGTGGCCGGCGGCATCTTCATCCAGAATTTCGCTGCCGGTAATGTCCGATGGCATAAGGTCCGGGGTAAACTGGACCCGGCGGGCATTGAGCCCAAGCACTGTGCCAAGGGTGGTAACCAGCAAGGTTTTACCCAGACCCGGCGCGCCTACCAGCAGGGCATGGCCCCCTGCCAGTACGGTGGTCAGTGTCTGGCGGATAATCTGGTCCTGGCCAAAAATGACAGTTGAAATTTCCTGCTGGACGGCGGCAAGCCGTTCACAGATACGATCTGCCTCCCGTACTTCTGGCGGGGAGGAAGGCTGTTGTGCCGGGAACGGTGCGTCTGATGTGGTCATGGATCCAGTCTGAATTACATGCAGGGCTTACATCAAGCGGGGTAAGCTCCCTATATCATTGTGCATAACACAAGGACACGCATTAACAGGATGGTGAGTCAGTGAAAGGTGAACAGCCGGGCAGCGCACAGGCCCTTTCGTGCCATGAACAGCACGGAACAGAGACCCCGGATACGGCAGAAAACAGGCGTTTGCCTTTTCTGGTCAGGCGGGATGGCGTGTGGCTTTACCGTGGCTCCGAAATCAAGCGGAAGGCCATGTCCTGCCTGTTTGGTTCCCTGCTCACGCGGGACAAGCAGGGGGCATATCTGCTGCGCACCCCGTTTGAAAGCGGCCTTATAGAGGTAGAGGATGTGCCTTTTTTGGCCGTGGAGCTGGACTGGAGCGGCATTGGCCGGATGCAGCGCCTGAGTTTTCGCACCAATATGGATGAAGTGGTGGTTGCCAATGCCGAACATCCGATTCGGACGTTATGGGATGTTCCACCAGAAGCCTGCCCGGAAGGGTGCCCCCCCTACCTGATCGTGCGGCAGGGGGAGGGAAGCTACCCGCTGGAAGCACGCCTGTCCCGCGCAGTGTGGTACGAACTGGCAGCACTGGCTGAGCCGGGGGCATGTCAGGGCGTACCTTGCATGGGGGTCTGGAGCTGTGGCTGTTTTTTCCCCATTGCACGCACGGCGGTTGAATAAGGTGGAACAGAACGCGCTGATAGGCAGGCTGGAGGTGCAGCAGCAGGCCGCGCTGGCACAGTTGTGGCGGATTTTGCCCGCCATGCGCCTTGTTGGCGGCGTTGTGCGTGACCTGCTGGCCGGGCGGACCATTGCGGATATTGATCTGGCGACCCCCGAACCACCCGAAGAGGTGATGGAGCGTTTACGCACACATGGGGTTCATGTGGTGGCTACGGGGTTGCAGCATGGTACCGTAACAGCCGTGCTGGATGGTGCATCTTACGAGATCACCACACTCAGGCGTGATGTTGAAACTGATGGGCGACATGCCGTTGTGCGGTGGACGCAGGACTGGCAGCAGGATGCGCAGCGGCGTGACTTTACAATAAACGCCATGTCGGTCGATCAGGCGGGCATTCTGTACGATTATTTTGCAGGGCAGGCCGATCTGGCCGCAGGGCATGTGCGCTTTGTGGGCCATGCAGCCCGACGCATAGAAGAGGATGCACTGCGTATTCTGCGCTTTTTCCGTTTTTACGGGCGCTATGGGCAGGGGCAGCCGGACCAGCAGGCTATGCAGGCCATAACCAGTGGTGCCGCTTTGCTGGATGGCCTGTCGGTCGAACGGGTATGGATGGAACTGCGGCGGATTTTAACTGGCCCCAATGTGGCGGTTCTGTTGCCCTATATGGAGCAGACCGGCGTGCTGGCCCATATTCTGCCAGAAGGCACCACCTTGCCCCGCTGCGCGCGGCTGCTGGAATATGGAGCGCCCGCCTGCGCCCTGTTGCGTCTGGCCGGGCTGAGCTGCAATGCCCCCGTGGTTGTCCGCCGTCTGAAGTGTTCCCGCGCCGACGTGGGAGTGGTCGATGCACTGAGCAAACCTGCACCCATTCCAGAGGTGGGTATGACGGATGATGGGCTACGCCGCCTGCTGGCTGAAGAATCGTACGATGTGCTGGCAGGGCGCATATGGCTGCATCAGGCCGAACAGATACGCACGGATGCTCAAAATCAGGCATTTGCACAACTCAGGCAGCGGTTGCATGGCTTGGAACGCCCGGTTTTTCCCATTGCAGGGCGCGATGTCGTGGCCATGGGAGTACCCGCTGGGCCAGAAGTCGGGCGTATTATGGGGCAGGTCCGGCAATGGTGGCTGGCGGGTGGTTGCCGTGCTGGGGCAGAGGCCTGCCGTGCGCAGATAAAACAGCAGCTGGGTGTAAAAGCGGTACAAAGCTGATCCATCCCCCCTTACATGGGAGGGGGGGAGGCTGTTAGAGAATGCGTATGACGTCCGTGCCGCATGTAGCCAAATCCCTTTCCGCCAGTAAACTCCTGCCAGACGATACCCGAGCCTTGCTGACAAGGCTGTGGCATACGCAGGTACGCCAGTACCCGGGGCGTATTGCTGCGGTTATTGCTGTTACCGTGCTTACGGCGCTGCTTACGGCTCTTTATCCGTTGGTTATTCAGCGCGCGCTGGACATGTTTGCAACACGTGACCCCCGTATTCTGTATCAGGTTCCATTGCTGGTTGTGGTGATTACCCTTGCCAAGGCGTTGTCCCAGTATGGGCAGACCCTTGCCACTCAGGGGCTGGTGCTGCTGGTTATCCGGGGCTTGCAGGAGCAGATGTTTGACCACCTGATCGGGACCGACATTGCCTACGTGGAGCGCGAAGCCCCGGCCAAGCTTGCTGCACGTTTTACCACGGATGCGGTCTCCATCCGCGAGGCCATGATCCGTGCCGTTAATTCTCTGGGCGATGTGGTGACAGTTCTGGGGCTGATTATTTCCATGTTTTATATGGACTGGGAACTGAGCCTGATCGCCGCTGTGTTGTACCCGGTTGCGGCTGTGCCCATTCAGCGGCTTGGCAAGCGTGTCCGCCGTGCTTCGGGTGGAATGCAGGAACGGGTGGGGGAGACGGCTGCCTTTCTGACCGAAAGTTTTGCGCAGGCCCGTACCGTCCGGGTTTACAGGCTGGAAGAGCGCGAGCGGGCAAGGGCTGCGTTATCTTTTGACCATCTTTATCAGGCCATGTTGCGTATTACCCGTGGTCGGGCGCGGGTGGACCCATTGCTGGAAGCTCTAGGGGGGGCTGCCGTTGCAGCTGTTCTGGGTTTTGCTGGTTGGCGCGCGGCCATGGGGGGCGCAACGCTGGGAGATTTTTCCGGCTTTGTGGCGGCACTGCTGCTGGCATCGCGCCCGCTGCGCGCCCTTGGGGCGCTGAACGCTGCCTTGCAGGAGGGGTTGGCAGGGCTTGTGCGCGTTTTTGCCGTGGTGGATGACCCGCCAGCCGTGACCGACAGCCCGCAGGCCCGCCCACTGCCCCAGGGGAAAGGGCACCTTGTATTTGAAGGTGTCAGTTTTGTTTATGCCGATGGGCGTGTGGGCCTGAATGATTTGAGCTTTGATGCGCAGCCGGGCTGTACGGTGGCGCTGGTTGGTCCATCTGGTGCAGGCAAATCTACAGCGCTTTCCCTTGTACCGCGCCTGCATGACGTAACATCTGGCCGTATTCTGCTCGATGGCATGGACCTGCGTGACGCACAGCTTGAAAGCCTGCGCGCAAGCATGGCTTACGTTAGTCAGGACCCCTTGCTGTTCGACCTCTCGGTACGGGAAAATATTTTGATCGGCCGCCCCGATGCATCGCAGGCAGAGGTGGAGCAGGCAGCCCGTGCAGCTGCGGCCGAGCGGTTTATTCTGGCTTTACCAGATGGGTACAATACGGTTGTGGGGCCGGGGGGGCAGCGCCTGTCCGGAGGGCAGCGGCAACGTGTTGCTTTGGCCCGCGCTTTATTGCGCAATCCCCGATTGCTGCTGCTGGATGAGGCCACAAGTGCTCTGGATAGTGAGAACGAGGCACAGGTGCAGGATGCGCTGGCAACGTTAAGGCGGGGCCGCACGACTCTTGTTGTGGCCCATCGCCTGTCCACCGTTCGCTCGGCGGATATGGTTGTGGTGATGAAGGATGGACGTGCCGTGGAATGTGGCACGCATGATGGGTTGATGAGTCAGAACGGGTTGTATGCCCGTCTGGTAAGAACGCAGGGGCTGGAGCGCTAGCCTGATAGACGCGGTTTTGTACCCCTGAAGGGAAATTATAGGCACAGGTCGCATGTGGCGCTTGATGCAGGGGTATGAACGTGCCACATACTGACCGAACTGGTCGGTCAGCGGAGCTGGCCGAAAAAATGCCGCGCAGGATGAGTTTGAGAGGGCAAGGAACAGAATGGCCGACGACCATAACGAGCAGTCTTTTTCATCATCCGGCACGGAGGCACAAAACACTCCCCAAAAGCCGGAACAGGCTGCGCCGCCACAGACCAAAAAAAGCGGTCGGGGCAAGGTTATTCTAACAGGTGTAATCGGCTGTCTTGTCATTGTTGGTGGCGTGTACTGGTTTATGACCCGTAACGAGGTGGAAACGGACGATGCCTTTACTGCGGGCCGCTCCATTACCATAGCGCCGCATGTAGGGGGGTATGTGACCGAACTGCTGGTCAATGATAACCAGTTTGTTCGCAAAGGGCAGGTTCTGGCCCGCATAGACCCCCGGGACTGGGAGGCAGAAAGGGATAAGGCTGCTGCCCAGTTGGCGAATGCGCAGGCTGCCGCGCAGGCGAGCGATATGATGCACCGCGTGGCTTTGCTGGAATTCCCCGGTAAGCTGTTGCAGGCACAGGGGCAACTGGCGGATGCCAAGGCCCAGCTGTTCAAGGCGGAAACAGATTATCGCCGCCAGCATGGTGTGGAGCGTGCAGCAACATCGCAGCAGGATATAGATTACGCCAAGGCAGCACTGGAGGCAGCCAAGGCACGGGTCATGGCATCCGAAGGGGCGGTGCAGATGGCGCAGCCCGTCCAGCCGAATATTGAAAATGCCGCCGTACAGATTTCGCAGCAGGAAGCGCAGGTCAAGGCGGCACAGGCCGGTCTGGTTTCCGCCGCACTGAATGTGGAATGGACGGTTATCCGCGCACCGCACGATGGTTGGATTTCGCAGCGTAATATTGAGCAGGGTAACTATGTGCGCCAGGGCCAGAGCCTGTTCGCCATTGTTGAGCCAGAGGTCTGGGTTGTTGCCAACTACAAGGAAACGCAGATAACCAGAATGCGCCCCGGCCAGAAGGTGGATATCCGGGTGGATGCATACCCAAGCCTTAAACTGCACGGGCATATTGATTCGTTGCAAAAAGGCACGGGAGCAACATTCAGCGCCTTCCCGCCCGAGAATGCGACGGGCAACTACGTCAAGATCGTCCAGCGCGTTCCTGTTAAGATCCTGATTGATGAAGGGCTGAACCCCGACCAGCCACTCGCTCTTGGCCTGTCTGTTGAACCGACTGTTCATGTGGATACGCAGGGCCATTCCGATGCGCCGCCGCGTGGTGGCGTGGATAACGGCGGGCAGGCGGCTCCATGAGCACACAGGCTGGCGCTGCGCCAGCAGGGTGGAAGCCAAAGTACAATCCATGGACCGTGGCTTTTGTGGTGACCATGGCTGCGTTCATGGAAATTCTGGATACCACAATTGTTAACGTATCCCTGCCGCATATCGCTGGCAGTCTTTCCAGCACGTATGATGATTCGACCTGGACCCTGACAGCCTATCTGGTGGCAAACGGCATTGTGCTCACCATTTCTGGCTGGTTGGGAAAAGTCTTTGGCCGCAAACGCTATTTTCTGATCTGTATTACCATGTTCACCGTATCGTCCTTTTTGTGCGGTATGGCGACCAGTTTGGGCGAACTGGTTGTTTTTCGGTTAATGCAGGGTTTTTTTGGTGGTGGGCTCCAGCCCAATCAGCAATCAATTATTCTGGACAGCTTTCCTCCCGCCAAACGTGCCGCCGCCTTTGGGTTGACCGCCATCGCCGCTGTGGTTGGGCCGGTTATTGGCCCAACTTTGGGGGGGTGGATTACCGATAATTTCTCATGGCGGTGGATATTTTTCATTAACGTGCCGTTCGGGTTTTTAACCACCGTAGGTGTTATGGCTGTTGTGGAAGACCCACCGTGGGCACAAAAGCAGAAGGCCCCGGTGGATGTTATCGGCATTAGCCTGATTACCCTTGGCTTTAGCTGCCTTGAGGTCATGGTTGATCGTGGGGAGGATGCAGACTGGTTTGGTTCCACCTTTATCCGCATTATGGGTGTGCTGGCTTTTCTGGGCCTGACAGGCGCTGTGTTCTGGCTGCTCCATACGGACAGGCCCGCAGTGGATTTGCGGGTTTTCAAGGATCGTAACTTTGCGGTTGGTACGGCCCTTATGGGGGCTATGGGGGCTTTGCTGTATGCTTCGGCCATTGTGGTGCCGCAGTTTGCCCAGCAGGTTATGGGGTATACGGCAACGCTTTCCGGCCTGCTGCTTTCCCCCGGTGGTATAGCGGTTATTGTGCTGATCCCCGTTGTGGGTAAGCTTATGACGCTGACCAGCGTGCGCAATGTGATTGCCATAGGGTTTGCGCTTATGGGGCTGGCGCTGTTTTACTCTGCTCAGTTGCTGCCTTTGCTGGATTTCCGGCATCTTATGCTCTACCGCATGAGCCAGACCGCCTGTCTGGCCTTCCTGTTTGTGCCTCTTTCCACCATAGCCTATTCCACCATCCCCGAACGGTTGAATCCGGATGCTTCAGCCCTGTTCAGTATGGCCCGTAACGTTCTGGGGTCTTTGGCTATTTCTGGTGCAACGGCGCTGCTGACCGAGCGTAAACAGGCCCACCAAGCCTATATGGTGCACTGGATGACACCATTCCATCAGCCTTTTAACGCCTATCAGGATCAGGTAAGGCAGGTTGCAACAGCACGCGGCGCACCCGAGGCACTGGCAGATTCCGTGGCGCAGCATACCCTGTTCAAGGAATTTTCCCGTCAGGTGGCCATGTTGTCTTACAATGAGGTTTTTATGATTTTGGGTATTGGTGCATTTTTGTGCGTGCCCTTGTGTTTCCTGCTTTCGCCCATTCGTGGGGACGGCAAGTCCAAAGGTGCTCATTAAATAAAGAGCGTATGGATTATGGTCAAAAAAAACGGCGGTGGGATGTGCTCCCCACCGCCGTTCTGTTGTGTAGTTCAGCAGTTTTACATGATCGGTACTGATTTTGCAGTTCAGATCGGTATGGCAAATCGGGTGAATTCCTTGACCAGCTGTTCATAGATTGGTTTTTTAAAACCAACAGAACAATGCGGCAAAGATGCAAGATCAACCCACATCCACGCATCAAATTCGGCAGGTAAATGCCGGTCAAGCCGTATGTCTGTGTCTGCGCCGGTAAAGCGCAGGGCAAACCATTTTTGCGTTTGGCCACGGTAACGCCCGCCAAGGGCATGGCCAATGAGCGCACTGGGCAGGTCGTATTGAATCCACTGAGGGTATTCTGCCAGAATGGCAACGTGGTCCGTGCCAATTTCTTCCCCCACCTCACGGAGTACGGCTGTATGGGGGTCTTCTCCCTCATCAATGCCGCCCTGTGGGCATTGCCATGTCCCTTCCGTTAAGGGGCCACCGGCTCCTGGCATGTCCGTGCGACGGGCAATGAGAACCTGCCCGTGAGTATTAAAAATCAGGGCACCCACATTAGGGCGGTAAGGCAGGGTGGAAAGGTCAACTGGCATTAGTGGCGAGCCCCCATGTTCAACATGGAGTTGGAAACATTAACGTGCATCTGACCGTTGCTGGCTGGTGCAGGCAGGGTGGATGGATCGGGTGGCAGAATAATCTGGCTAACTGGCACCAGTGTTATGCCCACGTCTTTAAGGTGGGGGAGCCATGCACGCAGGCAGGCCAACGCAACCGGACGGAGTGGACCCAGCACCCCAATGGCACGGCCATTCTGGCGCGCAAGCTGCTGGAGCTTGAGAAGCTGGATATCGATATTAACGATGTCTTCATCTGTGTTGATTGCAACATCAGCCGAACCAACGGCAGCGCTGTTTGCAATCTGTGCACCAGGTGTTGCATTCAGGTACAGCAGACCGCGTTGGTCCAGAGCGCTCAGAATGGGTTTGAAGCCTGCTGCGGAGGAAAAATCTCCTCCATTCTGCCCATCAAAAGCATTGGTAACCCCAACATACCCAGCGAGATGGGAGAGAGACCAGTTCAGATTATCCATATTCTGCTGGGCGGAAAGCTGCGCTCCCAAGGCTTTTGGGCCTTCGCTATCGGTTGATGCCGCTTTGTCTCCCCCACCTTGCATAGGCAGGGACAGGAGCAGTTCATGCTGGTGCTGGCGCGCGGCTTCCATCAGTGCATCGGGGTTGGTCACATACGGAGACACAGCAAGGGAGATCTGCCCGGGCAGGGAAGATATGGCCTCTTTGGTCAGGTCTTCGGATTGACCAAGCCCGTCTATGAGCAGTGCCACCATGGGGGAACCGGGCGGCACGTCTACCGCTGGCGCTGCATAGACCTGCCGGGCAAGCGCACCATGCTGGCCGCGAATGGGAAGCGGGAAACCACCCGGTCCGTTGCTTTTTTCCAAAAGGCTGGCTTGGGGTGGGGGAATGTTGACCAGATGCCCCGCAGCAGCAACGGATTTGTTGCCGTTTGTCGCTACGGCATCAATATCATCCCCCCCGGCAATCAGGTGGGGTGGCCCCATAACCTGCAAGGTCAGAGCGATTGCCGCGGTTACCGTAAGGCAGCCCCCCCAGAAGCGGATGAACAACCGGCCATTGGCCGGAAGCTGCTGCCAAAGGGAGGGAGTATGCATGACCACTGCCTTTTACCTGCTATGCGTTAGTTATGCGCCGGACAATCTGTTTTGGCGGCGGGTTTGACCGGCGGCAGCGTAGCCGTGGGGTCAGGCGCAGGCAGGCCCGCCATGGAGCGGACAACCCGCAACCCTTCCTGGAGCTGGAAGTCGGTATTGGGCTTGTTATATTCAAACTCCGGCCAGTTGGCGGGAGGCTGATCAGGAATAATTTTGGCAATGGCAGGCAGGTCCGTGCGCGGCTGCGCCTTGGTCTGGTTCCCACCCTGATTTTTAAGAATATGCTCCAGATCAGCTTCGCGCAGGCTGAAGGCAGGATCTTCCCGCGTTTCCTTGACTACAATATCGGGCGTAATCCCAAGGGCCTGAATGGAACGGCCCGATGGTGTGTAGTAGCGTGCGGTGGTCAGGCGGACTGCACCATTGCCCGGAATGGGAATAATGGACTGCACGGACCCTTTGCCAAACGTGCGTGTGCCAATCAGCACCGCACGGTGGTGGTCTTGCAATGCGCCAGACACGATTTCCGATGCGGAGGCGGAGCCACCATTGATCAGCACCACCATTGGCAGGCCATCTGTAATATCTGTCCCGTGGGCATCCCAGCGCTGGCTGTCCTTGGGGTGGCGCGCACGGGTGGAAACAATCTCGCCCGTGCGGATAAAGCTGGAGGAAACCTCCACAGCCTGATCAAGTAGCCCACCGGGGTCGTTGCGCAGGTCAAGCACCAGCCCCCCCAGTTTGCCACCGGCCTGCTGCTTAAGGCTGTTGTAGCCTTTAAGCAGTTCTTTTTCCGTGGTTTCGTTAAACTGCGCAATCCGCAGATAGCCAATCCGGTCGTACAGGGCGGATTTGACGACATCGATATGGATGATCTCCCGCGTGAGGGTGACCGTAATGGGCTTGGGTGTTTTTTCGCGCACAAGGGTGAGGGTAATTTTGGTATTGGCCTTGCCACGCATTTTTTTGACCGCTTCATCAAGCGGGGTGCCATCTATTGTATGGCCATCCACGGCAATAATGTAATCGCCCGGCTTGATCCCGGCGCGAAAACCCGGCGTGCCATCAATGGGGGAGACAACGCGGATGTGTCCATCCTGCTGTTGCAACTCCAGTCCAAGGCCGCCAAATTCGCCTTTCATCTGGACCATCATGTCATCATACTGCTTTTGGGTCATGTATGAGCTATGGGGGTCCAGACCGCTGAGCATTCCGTTCAGGGCGTTGGTAATCAGATCCCGGTCGGAAACAGGCTCAACATAGTCTGCCCGAACCAGATCCAGTACCGTGCCAAACAGGGTTAGCAGGCGGTAGGTTTCGGCATGGTTGCTCGTGGGGGAGGCATCCGGGGCAGCATTTTCCGCCAGAGCTGGAGTGGCCACAAACCCCACACCATTATTGTGTCCGGGATGAAAAGTCAGGGCAAGGCCGGTCATGGCTGCGGCGCCGAGCATCAGACCTGTGCGGAACTTCATGCGATCTTGTCTCCTGTCGCAGGGCTTGGGGCCGTGCGCTTGTTCTTCCTGTCTTTTCACATGCACGTACCAGCGTGTGCCGGAACGCGCAAAGCCGTGCTGGCGCATACGGCATATTGCGCAAGACTAGCGTGTTCCGCAACGGAGGGAAACAGCCAGAGCGTGCAACCCGCCTCACTCATTACAGGAATGGTGCGGGGTTTATGGTTTGTTGCCCATTGCGTAACTGAATGAAAAGTGTGGCGGAACCACCTGTTGAACTCATGTGTCCCAGTGGAGCGCCTTTTGTCAAACTCTGTGCGGTATCCACACTGAGTTCCGAAAGTCCAGCAAGAACAAAACGATAGTGCCGCCCGCAGTTTACAATCACCATCTGTCCATAACTGCGGAAAGCACCGGCAAAATCCACACTGCCAGAGCAGGGTGCCCGCACGCTGGCCCCGGGTGGGGTCCGGTAGGTCATACCTGTGGTGGGGCCGGAATCGCTGGCAACACCCCATCCACTAATCAGCTTGCCCGCAACAGGTTGCGTACCGCTGGAGGTACTGTGCTCGGCCAGTCCGGGGCCTTCGCTTTTGTTCAGGCTGGCTTCCTGCTGGCGGGCGGCACGTATGCGTTCTGCCTGATGAGCGCGTTCGGCGGCGGCAATTTCCTGCTGGAGGGCATTCCGCGCCTTGTCTTCCAGCGCGTCCAACCGGGCAATGGCATCTTGCAGGCTGGATGCGCGCTGTGTGGCGGCCTGTAGTTGCTGGGCCGTGCCCAGCGCAGCCCGGTTGGCCTGCTGTTGGGCAAGGCGCGCCTGCGCGGCCTGCTGGCGCACGGTATCGCGCTGCTGGCTCTGGTTCTGTTTGAGCCTGGCCAATGCCGCATATTGTGCGGAAAGGTCTGCATCCACCGCGCTCAGCCGGGTCTGCTGGGCCCGCATGGCCTGTGCCTGCACTTCCATCTGCCGTGATAACCCCCGCAGGACCAAAAAGCCTGTTACGGCATCTCCTTGTGGCACGGGAGCCGCCAGAAGTGTGTCCGATGGGTAAAGGGAGAGACGTTCTGCGAGTGGAAGAATGGGGGTAAGCGCACGGGCATTGTCACGCAGCGTGGCCTGAAGCGTTGTTTGTTCCTGCCTGATTGTACCAATACGCTCGCTCAGGTCAGATATCTGCTGCTCTGTATCATGCAGCTGACTGGTTGCGGCGACTGTGGCTGCGGAGAGGGCTAACGCCTGATTTTTGGCCTGTATGGCAGCAGCCTGAGCCGCCTCGTTTTTAACGCGGGATGCCTCAATGGTTGCGGCCTGCTGGGCTTTTTCCTTTTCCATGGCCATGTGCTGGGCGCGTGCGGCTTCCACCGCGGCCTGCGCCTGCTGCACGGCACTCCCTGTTCCCCGGCTCTGGCTGGGGGAGAGGGGCTGGGTTTGAGCACCTGACGTTTTGGCATGGCGCCGCTTGTGGGGAGATGTCCCTGCCGTGTGGTTTTTGCTGTGTAAGGAGGTGGTTTTGTGTTCGGCCCCCCATGCAGCAGAATGGGGCGGCAGGGCAGATGCCAGTAACAGCATAGCCCCGACCAGCGTTGTACCAGCAGCGGTTTGGCTTGTGGTGTAACGGGGTGGCCGGGGGAAGGTCATTTAGTGCGCAAGCAGGGAAGAGCCTGTCATTTCGGCTGGTTTGGGCAGGTTCAAAACATCAAGCAGGGTTGGAGCAAGATCAGCCAGCTTACCCCCATCATGCAGCTTGTCTGTAGTGGCACCGGCGACAATAAAAGGGACCAGATTAAGCGTATGGGCGGTGTGTGGGCCGCCAGTCTGTGGGTCTTTCATGGTTTCGCAGTTGCCATGGTCTGCTGTTACAAGCAGCACGCCATGCTGCTCTTCCAGCGCCTGAGCAATGCGGCCCAGACCGGTATCTACCGTTTCTACGGCCTTAATGGCGGCTGCCAGCACGCCGGTATGGCCGACCATGTCCGGGTTGGCAAAATTCAGAACAATCAGGTCGTATTCCCCGCTTTTAATAGCGGCAACGGCCTTGTCGGTCAGTTCCGGTGCGGACATTTCGGGCTGGAGGTCATAGGTCGCTACTTTGGGGGAGGGCACCAGAATACGGTCTTCCCCTTCAAACAGTTTTTCCCGCCCACCATTCATGAAGTAGGTGACGTGTGGGTATTTTTCGGTTTCCGCCATACGGAGCTGGCGCAGGCCAGCTTGCGCAATAACCTCGCCCAGCAGATTGGTCAGTTCTTCGGGCGGGAACAGGACGGTCGTATAGTCTGCCAGCGCGTCGCTATAATGGGTCATGGCAAGAGCGGCGGAAAACTGCACAACCTTGCTACGGGCAAACCCGTCAAAGCCGGGTACCAGCAGCGCATCCATAAGCTGGCGAATACGGTCCGCACGGAAGTTAAAGGACAGAATGCCATCTCCATCCTTCATGCCCGTGTAGCCGGGGAGCACGGTGGGAAGAATGAATTCGTCCGAGATATCCTGCGCGTAGGCGTGGCTTACAACCTCTTCAGGCGTTTGGGCCTGGGGGCCAATAGCACTGACCATGGCGTTATAGGCTTTTTCCATCCGGTCCCAGCGTTTGTCGCGGTCCATGGCGTAATAACGGCCAGAGATGGTGGCAAGCTGTACCGTGGAGGGCAGGGTGGCACGGAGCTGTTGCAGGTAGGTTTGCGCAGACCGGGGAGCGGTATCTCGTCCATCGGTAAAAAGATGGAGTGAAACAGGAACACCAGCATCGCTAACAATCCGGGCAAGTGCTGCTGCGTGGTCCTGATGGGAATGTACACCCCCGGTCGAGATCAGCCCCATAAGGTGGCACGTTCCGCCGTTTTTTTTGAGCGTTGCAATAAAATCGGTCAGGGCCGTGTTGCGGGCCAAGCTGCCATCCGCAATGGCGGTAAAAATGCGGGGCAGCTCCTGCATGACCACGCGCCCGGCACCAATGTTCAGATGCCCAACTTCCGAATTGCCCATCTGCCCTTCCGGCAGGCCCACATCTTCCCCGCTGGTGCGGAGGAAACTGTGGGGGTTGTTCTGCCAGAGTCGGTCAAAGTTGGGTGTTCTTGCCAGATGCACCGCATTGTCCGACGAGTCTTCGCGCCAGCCAAACCCGTCCAGAATGACAAGCATGGCAGTGCGCTTTTGTGGGGGGCGGGTGGATGTCATGGAGTTGGGCCTCTTCTTATGTTTTTTGGTTATGGCCGAATAATGCCACCAAAATGCAGGGAAGATAAAGAGGCCACAGAACAGCCGTGTGGTCGATACAAAACCGGGGTGGTGGAACAGTTCCACCACCCCGGCTGACATAGTGGGCACAGAGCGTAAAAAGCCGCTCAGGCCCTGCGTACAATGTAGGATAACCCCAGCGCTTTGGTAATCAGTGCGGCATGTTCAGGGTCACGCGCCTCAATCATTACTTCAAGCTGGGCGGCCTGTACGGAGGGGGCCGCAAACAGCCGCTGGTGCGAAACTTCTATAATATTGCCGCCTGCTTCCCCAATGGTTTTGGAAATATCGGCCAGAACACCCGGCCGATCAGGAATTTCCATGACCAGCCGCAGAATGCGTCCGTCCCGCAGCATGGCCCGCAAAAGGGTATTGGCCAGAATGCGGCTGTCGATATTGCCACCGGAAATGGGTAATGCCACCTTTTTACCACGGAACAGATCCGGGTAGGTCAGCACGGCAGCAAGCGCTGTGGCACCAGCCCCTTCACTAACCTGCTTGGCCCCCTCGGCCAGCAGGGTAATGGCATTTTCAATCGCACATTCGGAGACAACCAGAACCTTGTCCACCAGTTTGCGAATGACCTCGTCCGTCTGCTTGCCAATCTGGAGTACGGCAATGCCTTCGGCAATGGTGGAGCCGCCATTGGGGTGCGTTGCAGGGCCGGGAAAAGCCGCAAGAGAATCGTAGGATTCGACCTGTACGCCAATCAGCTCCATGTTCGGGCGCATGGCCCGGGCCGCCACGGAGCAGCCAGCCAGCAGGCCACCACCACCAATGGGGGCGACCAGCATGTTCAGGTCCCCTGCATCTTCGAGCAGTTCCAGTGCGCAGGTTCCCTGACCGGCCATAACCGCCGCATCATCATACGGGTGCACAAAGGTCCGTCCCTCACGCGCCTGCAGGTCTTGGGCGAACATCAGGGCTTCTGCAAAGCTCTCGCCTTCCAGCACCACGCGCGCACCCCAGTTGCGGGTCCGTACCACTTTGCCAGCAGGCGTGAACTTGGGCATGACAATAACGGCATCAATACCCAGCAGGCTGGCATGGCGGGCAACACCCTGTGCATGGTTGCCAGCAGAGACGGCAATCACACCGCGTGCGCGTTCCTCCGGGGTCAGCAGGGCCAGCTTGTTGGCCGCCCCGCGTTCCTTGAAGGAGCCGACAGCCTGCAGATTTTCCAGCTTGAGCGTAATTTCTGCCCCCGTTGCGCGGGAGAGAGCGTGGGAGGGCAGTGTGGGTGTGCGGATTACCTTGCCACGAATACGCTCGGCTGCGGCGGTCACATCTTCGAACGAGATCATGTCAGATGAATTTGACGGACAGGATTTCGTAAGTTCTGTCTCCACCTGGGGCGGGAACAGACACGGTGTCACCTTCCTGCTTGCCAATAAGGGCTTTGGCGAGCGGGGAGGAAATGGAAATTTTGCTCTGTTTGATGTCTGCTTCGTGCAGGCCAACAATCTGGTAGGTAATTTCCTTGTCCGTATCCTCGTCCACAAGGCATACGGTTGCGCCAAATTTGACATGGCTGCCAGACAGGGAGGAAGGCTCGATGACTTCCGCTGTGGAGATCAGCTCTTCCAGTTCCTGAATGCGCCCTTCAATAAAGGACTGACGTTCACGCGCTGCATGGTATTCAGCATTTTCCGAAAGGTCGCCGTGGCTGCGGGCTTCCGCAATGGCGCGGATAACAGCCGGACGTTCTTCAGACCTGAGCTTGCGCAGTTCATCTTCAAGCTGCTGTAGGCCCTTGCCCGTCATTGGAGTTTTCTGCAAGACGTGTCCCCAGAATAAAAGCTGCCGGACCTGTAGGCCCGGCGCAGTAGTTACATCAAAAGTCGCGTCGGGTGACGCCACACATATGTGGGGTTTGGCCCGGCATGGAACGCATGGGGGCAGCCGGTCAGGCTCCCCCCGTACGCTTAGAACGAACCACTAAAGTATGACTGAAGTGGCGCAACATCAAGCGGTCCTTCACGCATTGCCGCAATAGCGTGGATTGCAGCGCGCGCACCCGCCATTGTGGTGTAGTGGGGAACACCCAGCACAAGGGCGGAACGGCGGATGTCAAAACTGTCCGCCACGGACTGTGCACCCTGTGCCGTGTTAATGACCATCTGCACCTCGCCGGAGCGAATGGCATCCACACAGTGCGGGCGACCTTCGAGCACCTTGTTGACTACGCTGACCTCAATCCCGGAGTCACGCAGCTTGCGGGCCGTGCCGCGGGTTGCCACAATTTTAAAGCCCATGGATGCCAGCAGGCGACCCAGAGGGGGCAGTTGCGGCTTGTCGCTCTCACGCACGGACAGGAACACGGTCCCTCTCATGGGTAGGCGTACACCAGCCCCAAGCTGGGATTTGGCAAAAGCCCGCTCAAAGGATGTATCCAGCCCCATGACCTCACCCGTGGAGCGCATTTCCGGCCCCAGAATGGTATCGACTTCCGCAAAGCGGTTGAAGGGGAACACGGCTTCCTTAACCGCAACGTGCGGTACTACGGCCCGGTCGTCCAGATTAAAGCCGCTCAGCTTGCTGCCCGCCATAACCCGCGCACCAATTTTGGCTACCGGCACGCCTGTGGCCTTGGCCACAAACGGCACGGTGCGCGAGGCGCGAGGATTAACTTCCAGCACAAAGATCTCCTGATCCTTAATGGCGTACTGGACGTTCATCAGCCCCACAATGCCCAACTCGCGCGCCATGGCTTCGGTCTGGGCCTTGAGTTCGGTCACAATGGCGGGGGACAGGGTATAGGGCGGCAGGGCGCAGGCGCTATCGCCCGAGTGAATACCCGCTTCTTCAATGTGCTCCATGACGCCAGCCACATAGACGTCCGTGCCGTCAGCAATGCAGTCCACGTCTGCTTCAATCGCTTCGTTCAGGTAGCGGTCAAGCAGAATTGGACCGGAGGAAATTTCATGCCCGGCTACCCGCAGCACGTCACGCATGTAACGCTGGAGGGAGGCGCGGTCGTACACGATTTCCATTGCCCGGCCACCCAACACGTAGGACGGGCGCACAACCACAGGATAGCCGACACGTTCGGCCACGGCTTCGGCCTCTTCCGGGCTGCGGGCAATGCCATTTTCAGGCTGGCGGAGGCCCAGCTTGTGCAGCATAGCCTGGAAGCGCTCACGGTCTTCCGCCCGGTCAATGGCATCTGCCGGAGTGCCCAGCAGGGGAATGCCCGCTGCCTCAAGCGCGCGGGAGAGCTTGAGAGGTGTTTGCCCACCATACTGCACAATGCAGCCCTTGACCGTGCCTTTGCGCTGCTCGCAACGGATGAGGGCAATAACATCCTCTGCCGTTAGCGGCTCAAAGTACAGACGGTCGGATGTGTCGTAGTCGGTCGAAACGGTCTCGGGGTTGCAGTTGACCATAATGGTCTCATAGCCAGCCTCACGCAGGGCGTAGGCAGCATGGACGCAGCAATAGTCAAATTCAATGCCCTGACCAATACGGTTGGGGCCACCCCCGAGGATAACAATTTTTTCGCGGTCGGTTGGGTCGGATTCACACTGCGGTGGGGCAAAATGCCCTTCGTAGCTGGAATACATATAGGGGGTGGCGGACGCAAATTCGCCAGCGCATGTGTCAATCCGGCGGTAAACCGGGGTCACGCCTGCTTCTGCACGGAGCAGGGCTACTTCTTCCGGCTGTGTGCCGGAAAGGCGAGAGAGCTGCACATCCGAAAAACCAAGGGCTTTAAGGCGGCGCAGGCTCTGCGCATCTTTGGGCAGGCCGTTGTGTTCCACGTCCCGTTCGGCACGGATGATTTTTTCCATCTCGCGCAGGAACCACGGTTCAAACTTGCAGGCTTCGTGAATATCCTCGACCGACAGGCCGCAGCGCAGAGCCTGAGCCGCCATGAGAATACGCTCTGGCCGGGGCTGGGAGAGTGCCGCGCGGAACGCATCTTCTCCCCCATCTCCGGGCACTTCCACCGGGTCCAGCCCGTGCAGGCCCGTTTCCATCGAGCGCAGCCCCTTCTGGAGCGCCTCAGGGAAGGAGCGGCCAATAGCCATGGCTTCGCCAACCGACTTCATGGAGGTGGAAAGCAGAGCAGGCGCGCCGGGGAATTTTTCAAACGTAAAGCGTGGAATTTTGACCACAACGTAGTCAATGGTCGGCTCAAAGGAGGCAGGCGTTGTACGCGTAATATCGTTTTTCAGCTCATCAAGCGTGTAACCGACAGCCAGCTTGGCTGCGACCTTGGCAATGGGGAAGCCCGTAGCCTTGGATGCCAGCGCGGAAGAGCGGGAAACGCGGGGGTTCATCTCAATGACCACCATGCGTCCATCAACCGGGTTGATGCCGAACTGCACGTTGGAGCCACCGGTTTCCACCCCAATGGCCCGCAGGCAGGCCAAAGAGGCATCGCGCATACGCTGGTATTCCTTGTCGGTCAGCGTAAGGGCGGGGGCCACGGTAATGGAGTCACCCGTGTGGATGCCCATAGGGTCGATGTTTTCGATCGAGCAGATGATAATGCAGTTGTCCGCCGTGTCGCGCACAACTTCCATTTCATATTCTTTCCAGCCCAGCACCGATTCCTCAACCAGCACTTCCGTGGTGGGGGAGGCATCCAGACCAGAGAGTACGATCCGTTCGAACTCTTCACGGTTGTAAGCAATACCACCGCCAGAACCACCCATGGTAAAGGAGGGGCGGATAATGGTGGGGAAGCCAATCTGTTTGAGCGCTTCGTGGGCTTCGGCCAGTGTGTGGGCAATAAAGCTGCGCGGGCTTTCAATGCCAATGGCGTCCATGGCTTCGCGGAATTTCTGGCGGTCTTCCGCGCGGTCGATCACGTCGGCCTTGGCGCCGATCAGCTCAACATTATGCTTTTCCAAAAAGCCGGAGGCATGGAGCGCCATGGCCGTGTTGAGGGCCGTCTGCCCCCCCATGGTTGGCAGAACCGCGTCGGGCTTTTCCTTGAGGATAATGCGTTCCACGACTTCTGGCGTAATGGGTTCCACATAGGTGGCGTCCGCAAGGCCGGGGTCGGTCATGATTGTTGCCGGGTTGGAGTTGACCAGAATGACCCGGTAGCCTTCCTCGCGCAGCGCCTTACAGGCCTGTGCGCCGGAATAGTCGAACTCACACGCCTGACCGATAACAATAGGACCGGCGCCGATGATGAGGATGGAGCGGATGTCTGTCCGTTTGGGCATGGTACGTTCGGTCCTGTTAGTGCTTGACGCCGTTGGTGTCGATCAGGGTGACAAACCGTTCAAACAGATAAAAGCTGTCAGACGGGCCGGGGCTTGCCTCGGGGTGGTACTGTACGGAAAAGGCCGCGTATTTGTCGGATGCCAGCCCTTCGTTCGAGCCGTCAAACAGGCTTACGTGGGTTACGTGGGCATCGTCAGGCAGGGTTTTTGCATCTACGGCAAAGCCGTGGTTCTGGCTGGTAATTTCCACTTTGCCGGTTGCAAGGTCCTGCACGGGCTGGTTGGCACCCCGGTGGCCGCGCTCCATTTTGTAGGTTTTTGCACCAAGGGCCTGTGCCAGCAACTGGTGCCCAAGGCAGATGCCAAACAGGGGAATGCCAGCTTCTAGCACAGTGCGGATGGCGGGTACGGCGTAGGTCGCGGTCGCGGCCGGGTCACCCGGCCCGTTGGAGAGAAAAACGCCTTCGGGCTTAAGGGCCAGAATTTGCTCGCCCGTGGTTGTGGCGGGCACAACGGTCACATCACACCCAGCACTGACAAGGCAGCGCAGAATGTTGCGTTTTGCACCGTAATCGACGGCAACAACCTTGCGGCGTCTGCCCGTTGGGGCTGCATTTCTGTCGGGCCACGACCAGACCCCTTCCGACCAGTCATACGGGGCTGCACAGGTGACTTCTTTTGCCAGATCCATGCCTTCCAGTCCCGGCCATGCGGTTACCTCTGCGGCAATGGCGTCCAGATCGAACCTGCCATCGGCGGGGAACACAAGGGCTGCGGTCTGTGCACCACCATCGCGGATTTTCAGGGTCAGGCTGCGGGTGTCCACACCGGCAATGCCGGGCATGTTGTGCTGTTTAAGCCATGCGTCCAGGCTGCTGGTTGCGCGCCAGTTGGCCTGCTCTGTGGGGTCTTCCTTGACGACCAGACCAAGAGCTGCAGGGCGTGCGGCTTCATCATCCGCGGCATTGGTGCCAACATTACCAACATGCGGGAAGGTAAAGGTAATGATCTGCCCGGCAAAGGATGGGTCGGTCAGGGTTTCCTGATACCCGGTCATGCCGGTGGAAAAGCAGATTTCCCCAATGGCAGGTTTGGGTGTGAAGGCGCCAAAGCCTTTCCCCCACAAAACGCTGCCATCTGCGAGAACAAGAGCGGCGGTCGCGCCATCCGGGCGGGCTTGAGGCATGGATGATCCTGTCTGGCTGCCTCCCGCTGTGGGGGAGGGTCTGTCTGTAACTGCGGGTGTGGGCTGAAGGTCCTGAAGGGAAAGCCCCGTGGCCTGAGCAATGGCAGGCCAGTGGCGGGAGGGAATGGCCTGAGCCTGCCGCCATTTGCGAATGGCCTCGGTGCCAACGCCGGTCAGTTGCGCTGTGGCATCCGGCCCGCCAATGCGGGCTATAATGGAGTCGATTGACATGGGCATGTGCAAAATGGTTCCTCCCCACGTATTCTTTTAGCAGCATGTTGCAGGGGTGGGAAGAAATTTCCCATCACGCGATGGGGCGATGCGTGCGGGGTGGGAAGTTTTTTCCCATAGTGGGGATTTATCACCACACAGGCAGCTCCTGTTTTTGCCGTGGCGCTTTTTGCCTTGGTGGATGATATGATGCTGACCGACAAAAATAGCAGATGTGGAGCATAGGATAATTATGACCCTTCGTGAAAGCCTGATGGCAGACCTGAAAACCGCAATGAAGGCAGGCGAGAGCGCGCGCGTTGCCACCATTCGCATGGTCACGGCCAAGCTCAAGGACGTGGAAATTGCCGGTCGTGCGAAGGGGAATGAAGGGTTGAGCGAGGAGGAAGGTATTTCCGCTCTGCGTGGGATGATCAAATCCCGCACGGAATCCGCGACCTTGTACCGCGATGCCGGACGCCCGGAACTGGCAGACAAGGAAGAGGCTGAAATTGCTGTTATCCGTGGCTACCTGCCACCGGAACTGGATGAGGCAACCCTGAAGGGGGCAGTGGAAGAAGCCATTGCATCCACTGGCGCTGCCTCCATGAAGGATATGGGCAAGGTCATGGGTGTGCTCAAAGCCAGGTTTGGTGCGGCGCTGGATATGGGGCGCGCCAGTGCCGCCGTAAAGGCGCTGCTGGGTTAAGGTTCAGGGCGGTATTGGCGCTACATGGCCATTGATTCCAATTTTCTGGATGAGCTGAGGGCGCGTACGCCCATAACGTCTGTGATCGGGCGGAGGGTCAAGCTCGCCCGATCTGGCCGGAACTGGAAGGGGTGCTGCCCCTTCCACGGCGAAAAAACCCCTTCGTTCTATGTGTACGACGACCACTTTCATTGTTTTGGCTGCGGTGTGCATGGGGATGTTATTTCCTTTGTCATGCAGATGGAGGGCAAGAACTTCCCCGAGGCGGTAGAGGAACTCTCGTCCGCGGCAGGTATGGAGGTGCCCCGAGATACCCGCGTAACGCAGGAGGAGGTGGCGCATGTCCGCTCGTTGGGGGATGTGCTGGAGGCCGCTCAGGCCGTATGGTCCGCCGCGCTTTACAGGCCGGAAGGGCGTGCAGGGCTGGAGTATCTGCTCGGCCGGGGTTTAAGCCGGGAGACTATTGCAGCGTTCGGGTTGGGTTGGGCCAGTGCCGGACGCGGTCATCTGGTGGAAGCACTGGCACCACTTGGTATTACCCCTGAGCAGATGGCACAGGCAGGTCTGATGCGGGTGGACGAGGACGGTCGGCCCAAAGGTGAGTTGTTCTGGGGTCGTGTGACTTTTCCAATCCGTGACCGCAAGGGGCGGCTTGTTTCATTCGGTGGGCGTATTCTGGGGGATGGTCAGCCCAAATACCTCAATGGCCCGGAGACAGCTCTTTTTTCCAAGCGCAGGCTGCTGTTTGGTCTGGACCGCGCCCGTGCTGCCGTGCGGGCGCCAAGGCCAAAGGGAGTGGCAGCCCCGGATTTGGTTGTGGTTGAAGGGTATATGGATGTCATAGCTCTGCATCAGGCGGGATTTACCGGGGCTGTAGCCCCTTTGGGTACGGCGTTGACCCCGGAGCAGCTGGATGTGCTCTGGCAGGTCGATCGGGCTCCTATTCTGTGTTTCGATGGTGATGGTGCGGGCAGGCGTGCCGCAGTCAAGGCGGCGGAGACCGGTCTGCCCCTGCTGGCGCCCGATCACACATTGCGCATATGCCTCCTGCCTGATGGTGAGGACCCGGACAGTCTGGTGCGCCAGCGTGGTGCGCAGTTTGTTGCGGAGTTTTTTGCTGCGGCTTCTCCGCTGTCCAGCGTTCTGTTCGACCTGCTGGTGGGTGGGGTTGCAAATCCGGGGCCGGAGGAACGGGCTGCTCTGCGGCGCCGGTTGACCGAGGTTGCAGCCCTTATTCCGGACAAGACCCTTGCCTCGGAATACCGTGCGACACTGCTGGATCGTTTTTTTGCAACATTTCGTCCACAGGGGCGGGGGCGTGCCAAGGGAAGCCCCGCCGGTTTTGCCGCAGGTGCCGTGCGGGACACGCATACCGTAGAGCTGGATAACGCGCGTGAATTGCAGCGGCTTATGCTGCTGCTGCTCATAGATCACCCAAAACTGGTTGCGGAGATGGAAGAAGCCCTGTGCCGCCTTGACTTGCCAGTGGATTTTGCGCCATTGCGGGGTGTGCTGCTGGATTTGTCGGCCGAGGGTCGGTTGCCCCAGACGGGGGATGACCTGCGTGCATGGCTGAGTGAGCACGGGCAGGAAGCAACTCTGGCGCCGCTCATGCGTGTTGAAGGTACGGGCCTGAGCCACGGAGACGTGGAAACTGTTGCCGCCAGAACACGATGGTGGCATTTTTATGGCTTATTGTACCGTGACCAGTTTGTGCGTGAGGTTACGGATGATGTGGCCCGTTTTTTTTCGGAAAAAACGGGAGATATCGGCCAGTGGCAGAGATTACAGGCGCGGCTGGAGGCCATGGAGCGCCTGCGCCGTGGCGGTCTGGATGATGCGGATATCTGAGTGGTGGCTGAATGTTCCTGAGGGTGTTCCTCTTGACTTCCGGCTCAGTATATCCCACGTCCTGCCCGCCCCGAATAACGTGAACAGTGTAGTGTGGTAACTGGTCGTTCTGTATCCCGTCAGGATACAGATGGGGGGAGGAGCAGGTCTGGCATGGCGACAAAAACGGCATCAACGAACGCAGCGCAGGAACAGGATGGTGATGCCAACCTGTTGGATACTCAGTCATCCGCGGTCAAAAAGCTGATCGCAAAAGGGCGCGAGCGGGGATGCATCACGTTTGATGAGCTGAATGCCGTTCTGCCGCAGGATAAAATGTCCTCCGAACAGATCGAGGACATTATGGCCGTCCTGTCCGAAATGGGCATTCAGGTGGTCGAAAGCGAAGAGAGCGAAGAAGGCGAAGCGCAGAAACCCGCCGAGGATGATGAAGACTCGGATGAGGAAGAAGCAGAAGCCGAGGCCGATGCAGACGGCCCCGTTGCAGGCAATGTAAACGAGAGTGCCGGTCGTACCGATGACCCCGTGCGCATGTACCTGCGCGAGATGGGGACAGTCGAGCTGCTTTCCCGCGAGGGCGAAATCGCCATTGCAAAGCGGATTGAGGCTGGCCGGGATGAAATGATCGGCGGCCTGTGCGAAAGCCCGCTGACCTTCCGCGCCATTATCTCCTGGCACGAAAAAATCCGTAACAATGAAATGCTGCTGCGTGACATTGTGGATCTGGAAGCCATGCAGAGCGGCGGCCCCATGGAAGAAGGGGCTGAAGGCAGCGAAGGCGAAGGCTTTGCCGAATCCGAGACGGAAGAAACGGAAGAGCCCGATTCCGAATCCGAAGGTGATATGGAAGGAGAAGGCAGTGGCCTGTCCCTTTCTGCGCTGGAAGAAAAGCTGAAGCCAGAAATCCTTGCCCATTTTGCTGAGATTGAACCGCTGTACGAAGCCCTGCGCAAATTGCAGGTCCAGCGGATTGAAGCCCTGACCTCTGGCGAGGATGTGGATGGCGCGTTTGAGGACGCCTACATCTCGCTCCGTGACCAGTTGGTCAGCAAGGTTGAGCAGGTGCACCTGCACAACAACCGGATTGAAGATCTGGTTGCCCAGCTCAAGCAGATGTTCCAGCGGCTGAACGTGCTGGAAGGCCGGATGCTGCGTCTGGCGGAAAGCTGCCGCGTCTCTCGTGATGACTTTTTGCTCAAATACCGTGGTCGAGAGCTGGATCCGGGCTGGATGGATATGGCCTCTGCCCTGCCAGGCCGGTCGTGGAAGAATTTTGTGGCCAAGCACGCCACGACCGTTGTGGACCTGCGTAATAACGTAGCAGCTCTGGCGCAGGAAACGGGTTTGCCTATTGGGGAATTCCGGCGCGTGTATGCAACCGTTGCCCGCGGCGAGCGTGATTCCGCCCGTGCCAAAAAGGAAATGATCGAAGCCAATCTGCGGCTGGTTATTTCCATTGCCAAAAAATATACCAACCGCGGTCTTCAGTTCCTCGACCTTATTCAGGAAGGCAATATTGGCCTGATGAAGGCCGTGGATAAGTTTGAATACCGTCGTGGCTACAAGTTCTCCACTTATGCCACATGGTGGATCCGGCAGGCTATTACCCGCTCTATTGCGGATCAGGCGCGCACCATTCGTATTCCTGTGCATATGATCGAGACCATCAACAAACTGGTGCGCACGTCCCGCCAGATGTTGCATGAGATCGGGCGGGAACCGGCACCGGAAGAACTGGCCGAAAAACTGGGTATGCCGCTTGAAAAAGTGCGCAAAGTACTCAAAATCGCCAAAGAGCCGATTTCTCTTGAAACCCCCATCGGGGATGAGGAAGACAGCCATCTTGGTGACTTTATTGAAGACAAGTCGGCTGTTATTCCGCTGGATGCCGCAATCCAGACCAATCTGCGCGAGGCCACAACACGGGTTCTGGCATCCCTGACCCCGCGTGAGGAGCGTGTGCTGCGTATGCGGTTTGGTATTGGTATGAATACCGACCATACGCTGGAAGAAGTGGGGCAGCAGTTTAATGTGACCCGCGAGCGTATTCGTCAGATCGAAGCCAAGGCGCTGCGTAAGCTCAAGCACCCAAGCCGGAGCCGCAAGCTGCGTTCCTTCCTGGATGATAACTGATCTGAATTTTCTTCAGCCAGTAACGCGCATGAAGGTGACTGTCACCTTCATGCGTATGGACCATCCTCCCGTAAACGCACCGCTGGCCTTGCCACCCGGATGGGTGCTTGAGGATGATGTTCAGCTTTCTGTTGCCCAGTACCGCACCCTGCATTTTGGTGTTGGGCGCTCGTGTTGCTGGTGGATGCGGCAGGTTCTGCCCGACAAGGCATTGGAGCGCCTGCTGGCAACGGCTCCCATAAAAGTTGGCCTTTTACGCGAGCAGGGGCAGGTCCGCGGATTTTACGAACTGAATCTGACTGATCCGCAGAGTATCAATATCGCATATTTTGGTCTTTTGCCTGAGGCAATAGGGCAGGGGGTTGGCCGGTCTTTTCTGGACGGCGTAGTGCGCCGGGCATGGTCTTACGGACCGCAGACTGTTCGGGTCAACACCTGTACGGCTGACCATCCGCGTGCGTTACCTCTTTATAAGCAGATGGGGTTTACCGTTGTTCGGCGCGTGGAGGAGGAATGGGATGTGCCAGACCGCCTTGGCCTGACTATTCCCGAACATTTGCGCTGCTAATTTTCTTGCAATTCTGGGTGGGGTGTGGTTGACACTCCCTTTCCCTGCCGGGCTCAGGCATTGGTCCGGCTATACCCTTGGCTTCTGGCCTGTTCAGAAGCACCGCTGCCGGAAGGGTTCGGCACGGCTGGGTTGATTGTATCCGAAGGGAGCAAACATGCCACTTTATGAAAGCGTGCTGATCGCACGTAATGATATTTCTCAGCAGCAGGTGGACGCCATTCTGGACGGCATTGCCGCTCAGGTTGAAGCAGACGGCGGTGCCGTTCGCAAGCGTGAATATTGGGGTCTGCGCAGCCTTGCTTACCGCATTAAAAAGAACCGTAAGGGCCATTACGCTCTTCTGGGTCTGGAAGTGCGTTCCGAGCTGCTCAAGGAAATTGAACGTCAGCTGTCCCTCAATGAAGACATCCTGCGTCTGTTGACGCTGCGGGTGGATGAAATTGACGAAGCGCCTTCTCCCGTTCTGTCCCGCAAGGGTGATGACCGTGGCGAACGCGGCAGCTTCCGTGGTGGCGCCAAGCCAGCCGGTGGTCGTTTTGAAAGCGGTCGCGGTGGCCGTCGCGGTGGCGACGACCGTGGTGTTGACCAGTCCGAAAACGCAGCGGAGTAATCCAGATGTCTGAAACAACAGAAATCAATCCCGCCGCCCGTCGTCCGGCTGTTGGCGCTCGCCGTCCGTTCTACCGCCGTCGCAAGTCCTGCCCGTTCTCCGGCCCCAATGCGCCGAAGATCGACTACAAGGACGTCCGTCTGCTCAGCCGCTTCCTTTCCGAACGTGGAAAGATCGTACCGAGCCGCATTACGGCGGTTTCCGCAAAAAAGCAGCGTGAGCTGGCGCAGGCTATCAAGCGTGCTCGCTTCCTGGCTCTGCTTCCTTACGTTGTGAGCTGAGGGGAACAACCATGGCTGCTACAGAAGTAATCCTGCTCCAGCGCGTTGCGCATCTGGGTCAGATGGGTGATGCAGTTAAGGTACGTCCGGGTTATGCCCGTAACTACCTGCTGCCACAGGGCATGGCTATTCGTGCGAACGAAGCCAACCGCGCCCGTTTTGACCGTGAACGTGCACAGCTTGAAGCACAGAACATCAAAAACCGCGAAGAAGCAGAACGTCTGTCCGAACGGATGGAAGGTCTGGCTGTTGTCCTGATCCGTCAGGCTGGTGATAGCGGCAGTCTGTATGGCTCCGTAAGCACCCGCGATGTTGCTCAGTCCGTAACGGAAGCTGGCTTTACCATTACCCGTCAGCAGGTCTCCCTTGCACACCCCATCAAGTCTTTGGGGCTGTATGAAGTCAAGGTTGCTCTGCACCCGGAAGTGGTTGTGTCTGTTATCGTTAACGTTGCCCGTTCGCAGGAAGAAGCAGAACGTCAGGCACGTGGCGAAGCAACCTCCGTGGAAGAAGAAGCCACTCTGGCCGGTGACGAAGCCTTTGTTGAAGGTGAAATCGTTGCTGACGCAGAAGACGCTGAAACTCAGGAAGCATCTGCCTGATTTTTCGCTTTTGCGAGAGTGTAAAAAGGGGGACTGGCAGTTTGCCGGTCCCCCTTTTTTTTGTCCGTTTGTCCCTTTGTCTGTTTCGTTCTATGTAGTCACAGGATGTTTTGAATATAGGGAAACTTTGACATGAAGCGCCTTCTAGACCCGATCTTGCGGCATTTTGTGGAAACAGGGACCCTGCGTGTTATGTGGCCAGATGGGACATGCACAACGTACACCGGCACCAAAGCAGGGCCACAGGCCGGTGTGCATTTAAAAAACACTGCGGCAGTGCGCTCTTTGGTATTTAATCCCGGGCTGGCATTTGGCGAAGCCTATATGGATGGCCTGCTGGCACCGCAGGATTGCACTCTTTACGATCTGCTGCATTTGCTGATGCAGAATGCCATGAACCCATCCGGGCACGTAAGCGAACAGCTGTCGGCGGCCTTGCGCTACGTAAGGCGTGGGTGGATACAGTTTAACTCCACCTCGCGTTCCAAACAGAATGTGGCGCATCATTACGACTTGGGGAACAGCCTGTACGCATTGTTCCTTGATAAGGACTGGCAGTATTCCTGCGCTTATTTCCGCACCGGGCAGGAAACGCTGGATGAGGCTCAGGAGGCCAAAAAGCACCATATTGCCGCCAAGCTCAAGCTTGATCGGCCCGGTCTGGAGGTGCTGGATATAGGGTGTGGCTGGGGTGGTATGGCATTAACCCTTGCCAAGGATTATGGCGCGCGGGTTACAGGTATTACCCTTTCGGAAGAGCAGCTGGCTTTTGCGCGCCAGCGGGCGCAGGATGCCGGGCTGGCAGAGCAGGTGCGCTTTGAATTGCAGGATTACCGGCATTTACAGCGCAAGTTTGACCGCATTGTTTCGGTCGGTATGTTCGAGCATGTTGGCGTAGGCCATTACAAAACTTTTTTTGAAAAAATTCGGAGCTGCCTGCAGCCCGATGGTGTTGCTCTACTCCATTCCATTGGGCGGAGTGATGAGCCGGGGACAACCAACCCGTGGATGAACAAATATATCTTCCCCGGTGGATATTCCCCCGCATTGAGCGAGGTTTTTGCTGCTGTGCAGCAGACCGGACTATGGGTTACAGACTGCGAGATCCTGCGTCTGCATTACGCCCAGACCATTGCCATCTGGCGTGAACGTTTTGCTGCCCGCCGTGCGGAAGCTGTGGCAATGTATGACGAGCGTTTTGCCAGAATGTTTGAATTTTATCTGATCGCGGCAGAACTGGCTTTTCGTGTGCAAGGGCACATGAACTTCCAGTTGCAGCTTTCTCCTTCCATCAGCGCGGTGCCATATACCCGTGATTATATGGTGGATGTGGAGCGCAGCAAAACTGGCAGCTAGTTAGCCAAGAGCAAGGTGGGCGTGCGCCAGCCGGTCAAACTCTGCAATGCTCAGGGTTTCGGCGCGGCGCGTGCCATCAATTTCTGCTGCGCTAAGGAGCTTTTCTCCGTTCAGCCCCTTCAGCGATCCACGTAGCATTTTGCGGCGTTGGCCAAAGGCTGCGGCCGTTACCCGTTCCATGGCTTTGAACAGGGTAGGAGAGGGCTGGTTACGGTGGGGTCTAATGCTCGCTACAGCAGACCACACAGCTGGCGGCGGCGTAAAGGCACCCGGCGGTAACTTCATAACAATAGCGCAATCAGCACACCACTGGCTGAGCACGGCAAGGCGACCATAATGGGCGCTATCTGGCGCTGCGCAAATTCGTTCCGCCACTTCAAGCTGGAACATCAACGTCAGCCGTTCCCACGCATGGCCTTGGCGGAGCCAGCCGATGAGCAGAGGGGTCGCAACATTGTAGGGAAGATTGGCCACAATCTGCCTTGGTGATGGGCAGAGAGTGGTCAGGTCCTGTTTAAGGGCATCCGCTTCGACCACACGCAAACGATCCGGGTAGAACTCTGCCAGTTCCTGAATAACTGCTACGGCCCGCGTATCCACCTCCACGGCCGTAACCGTGCTGGCCCCTGCGGCAAGCAGGGAGCGCGTAAGGCCACCGGGGCCGGGGCCAACTTCCACAACATGCCGCTCTGCCAGTGTGCCTGCAAGGGCAGCAATATGGTCGGTAATACCGGGGTCGAGCAAAAAGTGCTGGCCGAGTGCCTTGCGGGCATCCAGCTCATGCCGGCGAATAACGTCGCGCAGGCTTTCCAGTTCGGGAGGCAGGGTTATGCCCCTTTCAGTTTAACGTGCAGGTCAATCATGGCGCGGCGGTGCAGGTCGCTATCCAACTGGCGGGCAGCCTGTTCCACGCGTTCGTTCATAAGCTGATCCGCAATTTCGCTCGGAGAACGGTTTGAAAAATTCTTTTCCGTTTTGGAGCAGACCATCAACAGATCAATTCCTTCGCGCGAGACCATGGGGCGCGAGACCTGACCAACAGGCAGTTCCGCCAGAACCGACTGCATTTGCGGGTTCAAGCGTTCAAGCGGTAGTTCGCCCGGATCGGAGGGGCGTTTTTCCCCCGCGGCCTTGTTAACGGCTTCCATGGCTTCGCAGTTATGGGTTGTCTGGATAATCTGCATGGCTTTTTGCAGGGCGGCTTCCTGCTGTGGGGTCACATGCTGGGGGTCCAATGGCGCATCAAACGCGATGAACGCCTGACGGATATTGACCATATGGCCCATTTCTTTCCCAACAATGCGTTTGCCGTTCAGTGTGACAATCAGGAAGCCACCGGGCACTGTAATAGGGTTGGAAACAGCCCCTACACCCACGGGCATCCGCCGCACAATATCGACCACGCTGGGGTCCAGCTCATCCTCCTGCACCCAGCCCATGGAACCGCCATCCAGTGCTGTCTGACTTTGGGAAAACTGGGCTGCAACAATGGGGAATGGCGCTCCTTTGTGCAGTTCGTCAATAATGGTGTTGGTAAAGGCGAGTTCTTCTTCCGCGTGGCGGGGGTCATCCACTTTGACAAAGATTTCGCTGATTTCGTATTCCGTGCGCCCTTCTTCACGCTTGAGGGCAGCCTGACGCTGGGCAATATCCCCGGCGGATACGCGGGAGCGTGGCCCCAGTTCCTGCCTTAGAACCTGAATCCAGCCGATTTGCACACGCAACTGGTCAATCAGTGTGGTGAGGGAAACACCATCCTGCGCCAGATGGTTGCGCAGGGTGCCTGCGGTCATACCATTGCGTTTTTCAATATTCTCAATCGCTGCGGCAATCTGTTCAGGTGCAATGTTGATATGGCGGCTCAGAATTTCCTGCGTGCGCAGTTTTTCATCGATCATCTGGCGAATAATCTGCGGGCGCAGGCGGGCCATGAGATCGTCAGAGACAGGC
Organism: Acetobacter syzygii; assembly: GCF_000964225.1. Taxonomy (GTDB): domain Bacteria; phylum Pseudomonadota; class Alphaproteobacteria; order Acetobacterales; family Acetobacteraceae; genus Acetobacter; species Acetobacter syzygii. Next base: position 176,951 of record NZ_BAMZ01000005.1, read on the forward strand.
AACCCGGTTGAGAGGGCAAACAGCTTGCCGCGATTATCCACGTCTCTTTTGGTCAGGGGGATGCTGTTCACAACCGCAATGATCATATCATCCGGTTCTGGCTGCGCGGGGGAAGCCTGTGTGGCTTTTGCTGCAGGGGCATGGTGGTGAGATACCGCCAGTGCCGCATGGGGCGCCATGCCACAGACCGGCAGCGCCAGCGCAGTAAGGGAACAACAAGCCAGAGTTAAGGAGCGCAGACGCATACGGAACGGTCTTTCAGCTTTCTGCCATATCAGAACAATCTGTTTCTGATACCGGAGATGACACTATTTTTGAAGCAGTTCTTATTTGAGGCCAAAAGCCCCCAGGGTTTTTAGGCTGATCGTGACCAGATAGGTCGAGTTACGCTGCTGCCCACCGATCGTGGTGTATTGTTTGAGATACATGAAGTCGATCCCGAAGCAGTCGTTATTATACCCCAGATCCCCACCCAAAGAGACGAACTCCTTGCGCGAAAGGCTGCGCCGCGCAAAGCCGGATGCGTGCCAGTTCCGCCAGTCTGTTGAGACCCCTCCGCTCAGTTCGCTCACCCGTTCCGTGTAGAGCTGGTTGGGGGAGTACGCGCGGTAGTTGGTTGCAAAGTAATAGTAGGGCGTAACGGGTTCATACACATAACCACCACGGATACGGAAGTGAGGTACGCCAGCACTAAAAAGCGCATCCGCAAAGTTGAATTTGGTTGTGTGCGGGTCCAGACGCATCCGTGCCGTAAAGTCAAAAAACTGGCTGGGCATGACTTGTGCGCGGGCAACAACGTCGGAAGCATGGTGGTCCAGACCGGAGTAGGGGAGCATGTCATGCGTGATGTGCTCCTGAAAACTCTCCCCGGCCAGCAGGTCTACAATGTGCCCGTCCCACGTCCAGTTGGCATGGACGCCCACGTTACCGCGCAATCCGCCATCTAGACGGTCCGTGCCCTGATAGCGGTTGAGCGAGAACAGGGTGCTATCGGTAAATTCGTAGCTCATGCTGTCTTCATTGGGGATCAGGTCATTAAGCCCGCCACCGGTATTGGGGGCGTAAATGCCCTGAACAATAGGTTCAATAAGCTGGCTACCGCGACCATGCTCAAACGTCCGCACAAAAGGCCAGTTGGTTTTAAGGGCAATGGTGGGCAGTACCTGCCCGCTTACAATGGTGTGGGAGGTGTTGTAATAGGTTGGCTGCTGGTACAGCTTGCGGGCACGGTAAACCATTGAGTCCAGCCGCAGGGTCAGCAGGAACTGCTGGCCCATTTTGGTATGGAATGGCCGGTTCCAGTTAAGCTGCAATTCTCCGCGCTGGTCAGAGACGCCATTACTACGTTTGAGGTTGAAGTCTGTTGTGTTGAGGTTGAAGCGCCCCCCCAGAATATCGGGCTGGCCGGTAAAGCTGTAGGTATAGCGTGGCAGAACAAATGGCAGGTCCGAGTTGTGAATGACCCCCTGGTTCAGCCCCTGATAATACTGCCCGTCCAGCCGGCTGTAAGACCCCGTGCCAAACCCTTCCAGATAGGCGTTGGAGTTAAGGGTATCCGACCCATAACCCTGCACACGGTAGTCACGCATATAGTTGGCGGAACTGGCGATGTTGATGTTTGCGCCCGCCCGCCAGTACCTGTTGATCGCGAAGTCCCCGTTCGCAAATACATGCCCCTGAATACCGTGGTTGCCACCACTGCGCACATTGCTCCCAAACCCGTTGGTGTAGCTCTCGGGCCTGTGGGTATCATAAGCGATGGCGCCACGGATATTCAGTTGCCCGAAGTTGAGCATATTGCGGTAAATACCGCTGAGCTGCGGCCCCGTATGGGTGGCGAATAGTCCCTGAACAGTCAGGTCGGACTGCTGGTTGATAACCCAGTAGTAGGGGATGGTAATATAAGTGCCCAGATAACGGTCATGCGGGGTTATGCCGGGCATAAGAAAACCGCTGCGCCGTTTGCTGGAAGGGTCGGTCATTGAAAAATAGGGCAGGTAAATGACCGGAATGCCGAGAATATCCAGATAGGCATCGCGGAAGTCGATCTTCTGGTGTTCCAGATCCTGCGTGGCATTGAAGGCGCGGAACTGCCAGAAGGGCGGGTGGGTTTTATCTTTTTCGCAAATTTCGCAAGCCGTATAAACCGCACGGCTCATGTCGTTCACCTTGCCACCAGTTCTGCGCATACCGTTGGCGGCCAGCTTGGCATTGTCGGGCATGGTCGCGTTGACGTGCAGCATGATACCGTCCTTCATGCCGCCGGTCAGTTCCGCGTAGTGCGCGTACATGACTGAACCATCTGGCTGAACGGTTGCCACGTTCCCACGGGCCGCAATAACACCCGTGTCCCTGTCATAGACAATCTTGTCCGCGCGCAGGACGTGGTCGCCCTGCCAGACCTGTACGTTGCCAGTCCACGTTACTGTGTGTTCAACGTCGTTGTAATCAACCTTGTCAGCCTGAAAAGTAGCAGGTTCATCGGACGAGGTGGTGCGTCCGGTATTAATGTGCATGGCTTGGGGTCTGAACTGGGCATGGGCCGTATGCGGCAGGCTGGCCACCAGACACGTGGCAACACTCCCCAGTGCTGTGGCAGCGCTAAGGGCAGAGCGACGGCGCAGCACACCGCTGCAGAAAGGCCGGAGCGCCACGATCAATCAGCCATCCTCCAGATGAAGAAGTAATGCAACAGCAAGGCAAAGCCCGGCAAGTGTTGGTGCCCATGCCGCCAGTACGGGCGGGAGTGCACCAGACTTGCCAAACTGTTCAGCAACCTTGGATACGGTGAAAAGCAGAAAACCCGCTGCAACACCAGACCCAACCATTTTTGCAACCCCACCCCGGCGTGAGGGACGCATGGAAAAACCGGCGGAAACCAGCGCCATGGTGCCTGCCAGCATAGGCAATGCCAAGAGGGACTGAAAATGAATACGGTGCCGTATGGAAGAAAAACCTGAATGTTCCAGCAAGGTTATAAAGCTGGGTAACGCCCAGACGGAAAGCGTGTCCGGTGAGGCAAAGCTCTCCTGCACCCTATCAAGGGTCAGGCTTGTCGGGAGTGTCATTGTGCCAACAGGATGAAGAATGTCGTTCGGTTTTACAACGGAAGCGTTTTCAAACACCCACTCCAGATTTTTCAGATACCCGTTGGGAGATTCGATTCGCATCATCAGCTTGTCATCATGATCCAGACGAAAAACGCTGATGTCGCGAATATGTAGCATACCCTCTTCCACCTGTACGCCGCCGGCATGAAGCATAACAACACCATGCGCGTTAGAAGGGGCTGTATCGGCCTGTCGGAGCCACAGGGAGCCGCTGCTCAGACTGAGCGGCCCACCGCCGGTGCGCAGGTACTGCTGATCCAGCTCTTCCGCCCGCCGGTACATGGACGAGGAGAGGGGGGAAACTATGGTTGTCGCAACTGCGCCAATAAGAATGGCACAGACCAGTGGAGCGGCCAGAAACTGCCACGCAGAGATCCCGGCCGCACGGGCCACAATCAGTTCGGATGAGCGGGTCAAACGCCAGAAGCACACAATCCCACCAAGCAAAATACCAAATGGCAGGATTTCGACCATAAAGTAAGGAATATGCAGCCCGGCAATTTCCGTTACGATATTGGTGGAAACATCAGGTTTGGTCGCAACGCGGCGCAGGAGGTCAATAAAGTCAAACAGGCAGACAATACCAGTGAGCGAGCCGATCATGGCCAGAACAGACAGCACAAACTGCCGCGCAATATAGCGCGAGAGGGTGACGGCAACCATCATACGTGTGGACGTCCTCTCATGCCTGACGGCGCAAGCGCAGATAAGTTTTTACTTCTGGGGCAAACAGCATGTAGGAGCAGACCAGTCCAGGCAGAATGGCAACAAGGGGGATAAGAGGAATAAGCCCCATATTCCGCCCGGCCAGATTTTGCAAAAGCAGGGTAATGGCCAATAGGCCAACAACGCTCAGAACGGCCACCAATGGGCGGGTGATGTTACCATGGCGGGAAAAAGCACCGCTCAGCACGGTAAACAGGCCGACCATGGCAAAGGAAAAGCACGTCAGGGGGGACGTCATGCGCCGCCAGCCTTCGACCTTGAACTTGCCCGTATCCCGCGCGGAAACTTCCTTGGGATTGGGGGACAGCAGTTCCGCCAAGGACATTTCGGCAGAATCCCTCAGTCTTGGATCTTCCTGGCGAGCGGTCGAGAGGTCCATGGAATCCTGTTTGAAAACCAGCATGTTCAACCGTCCCGTCTTGCGGTCAATGACCTGTCGGGAGCCGTCATAAAGCACAACGCGTGGCACGTCATTGACGATAACCATATTGCCATGATTGGCCAGAATTGTGGCATGGCTGTCTGGTTGCCGGTCATCCTCCACCAGAACACCGCGGAGGACTCCATTCTGGTCGCGGGAGCGGATATAAACAGTCATGGTATCCGACACTTTTGTAAAAACGCCTTCTTGCAGCATAAAGGCGGCCATCTTGTTCCGGATCTGGAACTCGTACTGGCGGAACGCATGGTAAGAGGTCGGGACAATCCACAGGTTCAGCACAAATACGATTAATGTTGAGATGAGCGCACAGGCCAGTCCGGGGCGTGCCAGCGCAAAGGGGGAAAGCCCCGATGCCTGCATGACCGTGAGCTCACGGTCGCCTGCCAGGCGCTGGTACACAAAAAGGCTGACCACAAAAGTTGTAATGGGCATGACCACCGCCACAAAGGACGGGACCAGCAGGCTGGTCAGACCAATAAAAACACGCAGGGAAAGGCCGCGGTCCACAACCAGCGAGACAAAATGCAAGGACTGCATCAGCCAGATCAACGCGGCCAGCCCTCCCGTTGTGGCCGCAAGCGCAACCAGCAACTGGTGGAACACATAACGATCCAGCGTTGGAAAAAGGCGCCTGAGCCTTAAAAGGAGGGAGCTAGGGGTCATAGTGTCGGTTATCTACCTCCACGTTGTTAGAGGCAATAGTTCCGAAATATAATCTGCTTATAATTCGGAACTATAAAACACTTTGACCAGCACTAGAACATAAGCATAACACCGCCGGACGCGGTATTGTCGCTTTCCTTGTTTCCGCCATGTGCTGCGGACGAGGTGTGGGCATATTCCCCAATAACGGTCAGCCAGTCGGTCATCTGGTAATAAGCTGCCCCGACTTCGGACTGGTTACGCCGGACCAGACCAACATCAGACCCCTGTTCCGCCAGCATGTTCTCACCAGATGCCAGATACAGGTTGCTTACCCCGTAGCTGCCCACAATCTTAAGCTTTTTAGTGGCATGGTAGGCTGCCTGCACATAGTACCCTTCGGATGTGCGCTTGCGACCGTTATCGGCCACCCCATCAAAGAACAGGCCGGTCGTACCCAGCCCGCTGCCACGATAGTAATAGGCAACGCCTTCAAATGGACCATACGTCAGTTTGGTGCCAATATCCCCCGCTTCCACCATGGTTGAGACATGCTGGTTGGCGCTGATCGTCTGGCTGGTGAGTGCCTGCATATGCTGGATCAGGAAGCTGGCCCAGATGTGGACTTTAAGGTCGGAAAGGGAGAAGTCATACACCGCACGCCCCTGCACCATGGGGGAGGAATGCTGGCTGGACCCGGCAGAAAAATGGCTGGCAGTTGAATCGGGGTTGGTTGCATCGGCATAACCGAACTCATCCAGCGGCTGGAAAATACCAACCGACCCCTGAAAACCCCCAACTTTGGGCGAGGTGTAGGAAATTTGCGGAATCCAGTCCGCGTAAACGTAACCCACACCAATGCGACCCAACGAGGTGTTGCCGGGAGCGGAATTGCTGCCTGTGGAACCAACGCTGAGCAAGGTTGCATCGTTCATAATGGCATCGCTGGCAAACAGGGCCAGATCACGCCCGATCTTGAAGGTCCCGATGTCCTTGTTGCCAAAGGTCATGTACACTTGACGTAGATCGATGCCAGCCGTGCCAAGCCCCACGGGGCTACCACCCGAGTTGGCGTTAAAAGCACTTGGTTTTGCGTTATCCAGCCCCGGATACATGCCCAGAACGGCAGAAATATCCATCCCCTGCTGCACAGTATCCATTTTAAGAATGAACCCTGCGGGGAGTAGGCCGTTACGTACAGCAGAAGAGTCAAAGCCGCTGGAACCCGAGGAGACGCCACCGGCAACAGGGCGCCCGCCAGCCGGGCTGTTGTAGGAGTAAAAGCCGTTTACAAAGCCAGACAGGTTAATGTTGATCGGACCAGCCTTGAAGGTCAGCCCCTTGCCGGGCACGTATTTGGCGACCCGCACAAATTCCCCACTGTTCAGGGCTGCTGCGGCTGCCTGTGCCGAACGGGCGCTGGCCTCTGCCCTTGTGGCGGCATCTTCTGCTCGCATGGAGGCATCGCCCTCGCTCGCACCGGCATCAAAACGGATGCCCGGTTCGTAACCGGATTCGGCTCCATGAGCTATGTGCGCCGAGCCAGAACGGGCACCGCTGGAGGCAACGTGGGTTGGGCGACCGGCACGGGGTTCCGCCACCTGCGCGGCATGGTGCACATGCTTGGCCAGCAGGGTGTCATACTCATGCCGGGTAAGGCTGCCTTTTGCGCGTAGCACGTCCAGCAGGTCGGCATAATCATCCGCATAGGCGGGTGCTGGGAGCATATGGGGCATCCCGGCAACTGATGCAGCCATAACAGTAGCAAACAGTGCCTTTTTTCCCGATGCCATGAAATGTGTACTCCCTTGAATTCTCTTGTTCTCTCTGTGAGCCAAGGGTTGCTGCCGTCAATATGTGGATAATGGGCCGCAAAGGTACGTTGGAGCGTATTAGCTATCTGCTTTTCCGTGGTCTGGTTTGCAAAATCCTGAAAGAAATGCGCTCACCAAAATCGCGCATCAGGGAAGGCTGTTCACGATTATATTAAAATAAATCAATTCTTTCAGGCGGTTATAAGGTTTCTGCGGTCTGTCGCGGAAGAAAAATCCTCTTTTGAGAATCAATTCCGGCATCGCGGATCTGAACGTAAAAATACGCGCAGGTCATGAAAAACGAGTGAGGTCCGGATTGTTGATAAGGGTGCAGATCACGCAATCTTTATCGTTATAACAAGGAGTTCTGCCGGTTTAAGGGGCGTGAATCACGCAATGGTCATGGTGTTGCCTGCGGGTGGCTATGCGCAAAAACCCATTTTGGGGGAGCCGTAAGCCACGTATTGTCGCGCATAGACCCACCCTATACAGGGGCGTGGGGTGCTTGCCGGTTGCAGGGGCAGTACGGCCAAAATCAGTTTTGCCGGAGAAGATAAAAAGCGTGTTGGTGGAGAATAATAAAAACGGTGCCCCCATGCCCTCCGGCATGGAAAGCGGACCGACCCATGTTACGGTACCCGATGAGATGCTGCCAGCCTATGCAGGCAAGCCGGTAAGTTTTCTGCTGCGCTACATGCGCGCCCGTCCGCTTGGTCATGCGCTGGTGTTTGGAGCCGTAGGAGGGGCAATAAGCTGCATTGTCCTCTCTTCCTACGGTATTCGCCATCTGGTGGACCTGATGACCAGCGATACAACGGCTTCTGCCGTGTCCAGCGTATGGGCCGCAGTGGGGGTGCTGGTCGGTCTGATTGTGGCAGACAATATCTGCTGGCGTATTGCTGGCTGGTTTGCGGCCCGCACCTTTGTGGCCGTTACGGGGGATATCCGGCAGGATCTGTTCCGGTTTTTAACCGGGCATTCGCCAGCCTATTTTGCAGATCGTATGCCTGCATCCCTTGCTGCCCGGATTGCCACAGCGGGGAACGTCAGCTTTACGATCGAGAACATGCTGGCATGGAATGTGCTGCCTCCCAGCCTGAATGTTCTGCTCTCCGTGGTGCTTATGCTTTCCGTAAGCTGGACCATGGGGGGAGCGACCGTACTTCTGGCTGGTGGATTGTGCCTGATCATGTTCCGTCTGGCCCTTAAAGGGCGGCGCCTGCACGGCCATTATGCGGTTGCCGCAGCCGGGCTGGAGGGCGAGACACTGGATGTTATGGGGAACATTGCACTGGTGCGGGCCTTTGGAATGCGCAACCGTGAGCGGCAGCGTTTTAACGCCCTGACCGAGCGGGAAATGGAAGAGCGGCTTAAATCGCTGCGCTACATGGAACGGCTTCGTATGATCCATGCGGGCATGACCGCAGTGCTTACAACCGGCCTGCTGGTTTGGGCTGTGCTGCTCTGGCAGTGGCATCAGGCCAGTGTGGGGCAGGTGGTTATGGTGATCACGCTGGGTTTTGCCATTTTGCATGGTACGCGTGATCTGGCGCTGGCATTGGTGGAAACCATTCAGCACAATGCCCGTCTGTCAGAGGTGTTGTCCTCCCTGCTTGTCCCGCATGATATGCCAGACCCGCAGGAGGCGGCCGCCCTGCCAACACCCGTGCGTGGGGATGTGCGTTTTGGCGATGTAACATTTGCCTACCCCGGAGGGGAGCCGGTTCTGACCCATTTTAATCTGCACATTGCCGCAGGGAGTCGTGTGGGGCTGGTTGGTCGCTCCGGCTCGGGCAAAAGTACGGTGCTGGCCCTGTTGCAGCGGATGCGCTTTGTGCAGTCTGGTTCCATACTGATTGATGGTCAGGATATTCGGGACTTAACGGACGATGCTCTGCGGATGTGCCTGTCCGTTGTACCGCAGGATGTCTCGTTGCTGCACCGTAGTGTGATGGAGAATATCCGTTACGGTCGGCCCGATGCGCGTGATGATGAGGTGCTGGCCGCCGCCGCAGCAGCAGGGTGCGCCACATTTATTGAGGCTCTGTCTGAAGGGTTCGAGACCATTGTGGGGGACCGTGGGGTCAAGCTCTCCGGTGGGCAGCGCCAGCGCATTGCCATTGCACGGGCCTTTTTGCGGAATGCTCCGATTCTTGTGCTGGATGAAGCAACGAGTGCGCTGGACACGGAAAGCGAGGAGCATGTGCAGCAGGCACTTGACCGGCTTATGGTTGGGCGGACAGTTATTGCTGTTGCACACCGCCTGTCCACATTACGAAATTTTGACAGAATCGTTGTTATGCAGGATGGCAGAATTGCTGAGGATGGCTCTCCTGCGCAACTTGAGCAGCAGAATGGTCTCTACAGCCAGTTTCTGAACAGGCAAATGGTGCATATGCGCAATGACATTTAATACCACCACACTACCCGCGCAGAGTGAGAGCCGGCCCGAAGGGCGGGGCGCTCTGGCAGCGTATGCCTACCAGCAGATCCGTGATCAGCTTATCTATTGCCGTTATCAGGGCGGGGAGCGGTTGGTGCTGCGTCCTCTGGCGGTATCGCTCGGGTTAAGCCCCACCCCTGTGCGCGAGGCATTGTTGCGCCTTGTATCCGAGCAGGCACTGGTACTGGATGAGCGGAATACGGCCTGTGTCCCCCTCACATCACGTTCCGTGTTTTTGGATATTCATGGCGTGCGCGAAGTGCTGGAAGAGCGGGTAACCCGCGACCTGGCTGCGCACATTACGCCTGAACAGATTGCCATTCTGGAAGACAAGCATAAAGCGTTCATTGCCGCGTACGAGGCAGGGGAGCCACATGCAACGGCAATTACCAATGTGTATTTTCATAGCACGGGTGCGGGTTTTTCCAGATTGTCGGTCACTGTTGGCCTGATCCGTGGGTTGTGGACCCGTATGGGGCCCATTTACGCTGCGGCTAATGGGTTGCCCACAATCAGCCCTGCCAATCCGGACCATCCTCACCTGCAACTGCTGGAGGCGTTCAGGGCAGGGGATGCGGAGGCCGCCGTCAGGGCTTTGAAAAGAGATTTTATGCAGGCCAAGGAATGGCTGGAGCCTTTGCTGCCCGATTAAGTGGAGCGTGTGGTGTTGCTATAAAAAAACGCCTCGCCCGTGCCAGCAAACTGGATCGGGCGAGGCGTTTTTATTGTCGGCCAGACCTGCTTTTTATGCAGGCTGGTGCCACTCAGGCTTTTTTGGCGTTTGCAGGCTTGTCGGTCAGACCGGGCACTTCAACGTCAATTTCCAGTACGGAACATTGGGCACCACGGTCCATTTTGATCTGAACCTTGTCCTGATCAACCGCAACATGCCGTTTGATCACTTCCATGATCTCCCGGTGCAGTTTTGCCAGCAGATCGTCCTTGCCATCACCAACGGCAATACGTTCGTGCGCCAGCAGTATCTGTAACCGGTCGCGGGCAACGGGTGCCGATGAGCGGCGCTTGAAGATGCTGGAGAGGAATGTCATGCGACTCTCCGTTTAAACAGCCAGTCAAACAGGCCTTTGCGTTCTGCGGGGACGGTGACTGCCACCTTTTCCCCCATCAGGCGGCGTGCGGCTTCGGTATAAGCGCGGGCTGGCGCGCTTTCCGGTTCTGCAATGGTTACTGGAGCCCCCACGTTGGAGGCTTTGAGCACGTCCGGGCTTTCGGGAATGATGCCGAGCAGCGGGATGGACAGAATTTCCAGCACGTCATCCGTCCCCAGCATGTCGCCTCTGGCGGCACGCTGCGGGTCGTAGCGGGTGATCAGGAGGAACTTCTCAATTTTTTCACCAGCTTTGGCTTTTTCCGTTGTGCTGTCCAGCATACCAATAATGCGGTCGCTGTCGCGGACGGAGGAAACTTCGGGGTTGGTTACGATCACGGCCATATCGGCATGGTGCATGGCCATTTGTGCGCCACGTTCAATGCCAGCAGGGCTGTCGCAGATCACCCAGTCAAATTTTTTGCTCAGATCGGCAATGACCTTGGCAACGCCTTCGGGGGTCAGGGCGTCCTTGTCACGTGTCTGGGAAGCGGGGAGGAGGGAGAGCGTGTCCACCCGTTTGTCCTTGATCAGCGCCTGAGCAAGGTTGGCATCGCCCTGAATAACGTTAATCAGGTCAAACACAACGCGGCGCTCGGCCCCCATGACCAGATCAAGGTTACGAAGACCAACGTCAAAATCAACCAGAACCACATTCTGGCCCGCCTTGGCCAGTGCTGCCCCAAGAGCTGCGGTGGTGGTGGTCTTGCCGACACCCCCCTTACCTGACGTGACGACCAGAACCTTTGCCATCAGTCTTCCTCTTCCTTTGTAAGCGGTAATGCCACGCGCTCGATGCTGTGGCGTAATTCAGTGAGACATTACAATCTGTGCGGGAAAATGAAACTTATAATGTGACATTATTACGGTTTTTGTCGCATGTTTTATTCAAACCCGCATTAAGGCAGGGTTTTGAAAACCAGAGTTTCGCCCAAAAGCATAACCTGTGCTGGATTGCCAATGCATTTTGCATCCATTTCTTCTGCTGTGGCATAGAATCCATCAATGGCAACAAGTTCGGCAGCAAGGTTGCGTGTATAAATGCGGGCCTGTGCATTGCCCCCAATTCCGGCAATGGCACGGCCCCGCAGTGCGCCGTAAATATGGACAGACCCGCCAGCAGTAACCTCCGCCCCGGAGGATACGGCTCCAAGAATAACCACATCGCCATCAGGCCAGATAATGTGCTGACCAGAGCGCACGCTTTCCTCAACTACCAAGGTCGGGTGGGCAGGGGGCGTCATCTCGTCTTCAGGAATGCTGACCGGGCCGGATGCACGGCCACCAAGAGGGCTTTCCCGCCAGTCCCACTCTGCTACGGCGGGCCACGACCGGTCCCCCCCTTCAATGCCCAGTACGCGTATGCCGCGTTCCTTAAGGGCCGGGAGCAGATGGGGCAGGTCGGGTGTGTCCGCCTGCATCATGCTCAGGTCAAGGATGACGGGTTTGCCAGCAAAAAACCCCACGGCGCGCTGGATCTGGTGGTCCAGAGCTGCCAGCCAGTCACACAAGGGGGCTTCGGGCGTTAAGGTCAGGGCCAGAAAGGAACGTCCTGACATACGAATGCGGGAGGAATGGGAGGGTTTGCCGGACAACGAACAGATGCTCTCTCAAAAATCAGGAACGCCACGAAGGCGTAGAATAACAGGATCGTATTGTAACAGGGAAGCCCGTGTTGCGTGCCTTGTGCCTTCGCGTAAAGGGGATATGTGGAAATTGATTGTCCTTTGTACGGTTTTCCCTCTGGCGTGGCTGCAAGCAATGGCATAAAGCACTAGAGTATGCGTACCCTGTTCCATTTTCCTCTTTCGCCAGCCAGCCGCACGGTGCGCCTTGTGCTGGGCGAAAAACGCCTGCCGTTTGAAGCTATTGTTGAACGTGCATGGGAGAAACGCCCGGAATTTCTGGCACTCAACCCTGCGGGGGATGTGCCCGTTCTGGTAGAAGATAACGGATTGATCGTACCCGATGTGTACGTGATCTGCGAATATCTGGAAGAGGCTTATGCCGATATTCCGCTGCTGGGTCGCACATTGGCCGAGCGGGTAGAAGTCAGGCGGGTTGTCGCCTGGTTTGAGACCCTGTTTGCCACGGAAGTGTCCGGTCGGTTTATTGATGAACGGGTGATGAAGCGCCTGAGTGGGCGTGGCAACCCCGATGGTGGTGCACTGCGCGAGGCCTATGCCTCCATGCGCCCGCTTATGAAGTATGTGAACGATCTGGCCGAAAACAGGAACTGGCTGGGTGGTCAGTTCCTCTCCCTTGCCGACTTTACGGCGGCTGCCCATCTGTCCTGCCTTGATTTTATTGGGGATATAGACTGGGCCAAGGTCCCCGCAGTGCGCGACTGGTACGCCAAAATGAAGTCTCGCCCGTGCTTCCGCCCGCTTCTGAGCGATCGCGTTTCCGGCATTACGCCACCCGAGTATTATACCAATCTGGATTTCTGATATTTTGACACAAAAAAACGCGGCACCGATGTTTGATGTTCTTGTTATCGGTGGTGGGGCCGCAGGGTTAATGGCGGCCCTGACGGCAGGCCAGCGTGGCCGCCGGGTGGCTGTGCTGGAACATGGGCCGGAAGTCGGGCGCAAAATTCTGATCTCTGGTGGTGGGCGCTGTAATTTTACAAACCGGACCATGCGGGCAGATCGGTTTTTGTCCGCCAATCCCCATTTTGTAAAATCCGCCATCAGTCGGTATCAGCCAGCCCATTTTTTGGACCTGCTCGCCCGGCACAGGATTGCGTGGCATGAGAAAAAGCTGGGCCAGCTTTTTTGCGACCATTCCGCCCAGGATATTGTGCAGATGCTGCTTGGCGAGTGCGCGGCAGCCCACGTCAGCATTCTGACCGATGTGCGGGTGTATGATGTTGGTAAATCCGATGTTTTTCGGGTGCAGACATCCAGAGGGGATATGACCGCCCGTGCCGTGGTGCTGGCAACAGGTGGGCTGTCTATTCCAAAGCTGGGCGCCAGCCGTTTTACGTACGAGGTGGCGCGGCAGTTTGACCTTGCCGTTGTACAGCCCGAACCCGCTCTTGTGCCCCTGACCTTTGGTGGCGAACATGAGGAATGGGTGCGTACACTGGCGGGTCTGTCGCTCCCTGTGCGGGTAACATGTGGCAAAATGGCGTTTGAAGAGGCTCTGCTTTTTACGCACAGTGGCCTGTCTGGCCCGGCATTGTTGCAGATTTCGTCCTACTGGTCGGCAGGGCAGTCTTTGCTGGTGGATTTTCTGCCGGGGCAGGATCTGGCGGCGTTGCTGATGACGTTAAAAAAGGAAGGCTCCAAGGCCAAAGCGGCTGGAGCACTGGCCCGCTGGCTGCCGCAGCGTCTGGCACAGGCCTTTGCGCAGCAGGGTGCACCAGAGCGCACACTGGCGGAATGGGCGGATAAGGATATCCGGCTGATGGCAGAGCGTGTCCATCGCATGGAACTGCGACCACAGGGGACGGAGGGCTTTGCCAAGGCAGAAGTTACACGCGGCGGGGTAGATACCAGAGGTCTGTCGTCCCAGACCATGCAGGCCCGCTCTGTGCCGGGGCTTTATGTGATAGGCGAGGCGGTGGACGTTACGGGCTGGCTTGGTGGCTATAACTTCCATTGGGCATGGGCCAGTGGCCATGCCGCAGGGGAAGTGGCCGGGGCGGAATAAGGCGCTTTAGCTCAGGGCTGCTCTTTATTCCGCCAGTTCGTTATGGAGTTTTGACTTCTGCTGCCAGTTCCAGTGCCCGGGCATATACTGTGCGTTTGGGCAGACCTGCTGCGGCCGCCGCCAGAGCCGCGGCATCTTTGACCGAGTGTGTTGCCAGCAGGGTGCGGAGTGTGGTGTCCAGATCATCGGCGGATGTTTCCACCTCTGGAGCTGGGCCAAGCAAAACTGTAATTTCCCCCCTTGGTGGGGTGCTGGCATAAAACGTGGCCAGTTCGTCCGCCGTACCGCGTTTGACCTCCTCAAAGCGTTTTGTCAGCTCCCGTGCTACGGCAGCAGGGCGGTCGGCACCAAAAACACTGGCCATATCCACGAGTGTTTCTGCCAGTCGGTGGGGGGCTTCATGCCAGATCAGGGTTGCGCTTAATCCTGCGCGTTCGGCGGCATGGAGTTTGGCAAATGCCTCCTTACGGGCTGCAGAGCGGGGGGGCGGAAAGCCCACAAACAGGTAAGGATGTGGTGGCAGGCCAGACAGAACAAGTGCTGTCAGGGCTGCATTGGGGCCGGGTACAACGGTAACGGGAATCTGTGCATCAATGGCGGCGCGTGTCAGCCTGAAGCCGGGGTCCGAGAGCAGGGGCATACCTGCATCCGACACAAGGGCAATGCGCGCGCCTTCGCTCAGGCGGCGGATCAGATTGGGTACGCGCTGGCGTTCATTATGTTCGTGCAGGGCTTCCGTCCGAACAGAAATCCCTCGGTCCGTGAGCAGGCGAGCCGTCATGCGGGTATCTTCGCACAAAACCAGATCAGCCCTGGCCAGTGCTTCCGCGCCGCGTGGACTAAAATCTCCCAGATTGCCAATGGGGGTCGCAACCAGCACCAGCCCGCCAGAAGAAGGCGCATGACTTGGCGCATCTACTTCGGTATGCAAAGGTTCAATCCCATTGGAAGACGATGCCTCGGACGGGGTGTTGGTAGAGGATGATCTGGATGATGACGCGTGCATACTCGCTCCTGTCAGGGCTTTCCCGTCAAGGTCTGGCGGCAAACCGGGCATTGCGCAAGACCGGAGTGGCGGCTCTGGGTGTAACAGGGCTTATCCTTGCAGGATGTGCCGAGCAGTCCACGCCTTTGGGTGGTGGGTCTGCCATGGCGCCGGGCAAGCAGCCAGCCAGCCATAAGGTCGGGGTTCTGTTGCCTTTGAGCGGTACAAACGCAGCTCTTGGCCGCGAATTGCTGGCTGGCGCACAATTGGCACTTGGAGGCGCAGGCGCACCCTCCGACATGCAGATGGATGTGCATGATACCGCCGCCATTGGGGGTGCTGCCACAGCAACTGCCGCGGCTCTTCAGGCAGGTGACGGCATTCTGCTTGGCCCACTTACCAGTGGAGATACAGCCGCTGCCGCACCTGCGGCACAAGCGGCTGGTGTGCCTGTTCTGGCGTTTACCAGCGATATTGGGCAGGGCCGACCGGGCGTGTGGGTTATGGGCATAACCCCTGAAGAGCAGGTGCAGCAGCTTGTGGCACAGGCCAAGCGGGATGGGCGGCAACATTTTGCTGCTTTGCTGCCGGATAACGCTCTGGGTCATGCCATGGGGAATGGCCTTGTCAGTGCCTGCCGCGATCAGGGGCTGCCAGCCCCCAAAATTGCATTCCACGCCGGTACGGCAGAGAGCATCAGCCAAACCCTTCGCCAGTTGTCTGATTATGACGCACGGGTAGCAGCCGTAAAGCAGGTTATGCCCGTAACCCCAGTACCCGGAGCAACGACGACCAGTGGCAACCCGTCCGAGGTTTCCACGCTAACGCAGTTGCCCTCCAATCTGGCAACGGCTCTTGGGCAGGATGTTAACCAGCCAGCAGCCACGCCTTCGGCTCCACAGGTTACGCTGGGCCGCCCGCCGTTTGATGCCCTGCTGCTGGCCGATATTGGACTGGGGCTGAAAAACGTGCTGGATGCGCTGGAGCAGACACAGGTCAATATGCCCGATGTGCGCATTATGGGGCCGGGGCTTTGGGCGTCTTTTGCCTCCAAGCTGGGGGCAATCAAGGGGGCATGGTATGCCGCGCCAGACCCGACCTCCCGTCAGGCATTTGTAACGCGGTTTATGGCGCGTAATCACCATATGCCCAAACCGCTGGCCGATATGTCGTACGATGCGGCAACGGCAGCACAGACCGTGGCCCGCAGTGGTGTTCCGGGTTACCCGGTGGAGGCGCTGACCCGCCCGGGTGGTTTTGCCGGGGTTGATGGAACCTTTACCCTGCTCCCCGATGGGCGTGTCCGTCGCGCTCTTGGTGTGTTTGAGGTTATTGGGAACGGCAGCGATGCCCGGATGATCTCGGCCCCCGTGCAGGCGCGTTCGGCTGTTTCTGGCTGAAGTACAGCCATTCATTCAGGTCAGTGCAAAAAAGGCGGCCTAGCAAATGCGGGCCGCCTTTTTGGTCTGTGCTGGTGGGGATAAGGTCAGTGCACCATGGCAGCCAGAGTATGCTTGACCCGAACCACCACATCGCCCCACTGCCGGGGAATGGTCTGGCGGATAATGCGCAGTGTTGGGTACCATGGCGTATCTTCCCGCCCATGGAGCCAGCGCCAGCAATTATCGTAACGGTCCATGAGCAACACAGGTTTGCCCAGCCCCCCGGCTAGGTGCGCAACGGCCGTATCGACCGTTACCACCACATCAAGCGCCATAATCAGGGCTGCTGTGTCATCCATGGTGTGCAGGCTATCCGTGGGGTCGTAAAGGGCCATCCCTTCGGGTGGGTCCATGGCCTGCTCGGCGTAAGAGCCTTTTTGCAGGCTTATCAGGTTGACCTTTTCCATCTGCCCCAATGGCGCCAGAGTGTGCAGGCTCATGGAACGCCTGCGGTCGATCATATGGGCAAAAAGAGAGGTCGGGCGCGGTGCTCCCCCCCAGACCAGCCCCACATTCAGTTTGCCGTTGGACGGAACAAGAGGGGCAAGTTGCGCCATTTTTTGGCTATTGGCCCGAATATAAGGGACTGGCGCACCCCATGGCTGCGCGGTTGCGGCAAAAACCCGTGGCAGGCTTATAAAGGGGCAATGCCAGTCATACGCAGGTGTGGTGCCGCCAACCTGTACGGTGTGGACCCCGGGGATGTTGCGGCATAGCTCTGCCAGTGCATCTGGCACCCACAGGTGGGTTATGGCACCACGTTGGGCAAGCGGTAGCACATAACGCAGGAACATGAGCGTATCGCCCAGTCCCTCCTCATGCGTGAGCAGAATACGCTGGCCTTTCAGGCTGGTTGTGGGGCCAAGGGTGGGCAACAGGCGCTCTATGGGCAGACTGGTATGGCCGGGCAGGCGGAAGCGCCACTCATGCTCGGTCCAGCCTTTATCATACTGACCAGCCTTAAGCAGGGCGACAGAATGGTTGACCCTGATTCGTGCATCTTCTGGGCGTAGGCTGAGGGCTTGCCGGTAATATGCAAATGCCTGATCCATATGCCCCTGAGCAGCCAGCACCGACCCGATATTAGCCAGCGTGCCAATATGCTGCGACTCATGGTGCAGGCAGTTGGTCAGGCACTCCAGCGCAGTTCCCAGCGCTCCCTGCTCTGTATAAGCCATGGACAGCAGGTTGTGGGAGAGCATGTCTGTTGGCTGCTGGGCTATGGCTTGCCGGAGTGTTGCTATAGCGGCATCAAACTGCCCGGTCTGTACAAGCAGGTCGCCCAGAACATTGAGAATGCGGGTGTCTGATGGGGTAAACCGGGCTGCTGCGCGGCAGACTGCCAGTGCAGGCTCTCGCAGGTTAAGGGCGGTCATCAGTTCGCTCATATCCTGCAAAGGGTGCAGGCTGTCCGGGTGGCGGGTACCAATGGTGGCCAGCAACCGTGCTGCTTCCTGTATGTCTCCTTCGCCGCAAAGGCAAAAGGCTAGCAGAATAAGAGCCTGTTCATTCTGCTGGGCAACAAGGGGGGCCAGCCGTGCGCGGGCCTGGGGGAAAAACCCGCGTTCAAGCTCCTGCATGGCTTGGCGCAGGGCTGCCAGTTCTGATCTGGCGGCAGCAATGGTGGAGAGCGTGTGCATGGTTATGATCTGTCTGGTTTGCGGGGAGGTGCCAAGGTGTTTGCCCCGCATGGCAGGGTATAAAAAACCCGGCAGGGCTGGGAGCCTTGCCGGGTTGGGACGTGATCAGGACCGGAAAAAACGCCTTGGTCAAAAAAGCCTCAGGCGGCCTTCATGACCGCAGTCAGTTCTTCTAGCACCGCGTTGGGTTCTTTCTTTTCCAGCACGGCAACTTCAGCCACAAAACGTTCCTGAGCAGCTTCAAACAGTTTGCGTTCGCTAAAGCTGCCGTCCAGACTGTCCACATTGCGGCGGAGGTCACGCAGGACTTCGGCAATCTGCACCAGATCGCCAGAGTTGATTTTTTCCTGATAGGCAACAGCACGCCGCGCCCACATGCCTTTGCTAACATGGGGTTTGCCTTTGATGATGGACATGGCTTTGTCCACAATCTCGCGCGAGACAATTTTGCGCAGGCCGGATTTACGGGCCTTGGAGAGCGGGATGCGCAAAGTCATCTGGTTGCCGGGGAAGGAAATCTGGATGACTTCCAGCTTGGTGCCGGCAATTTCATCAACCCCGATCCGGTCTACACGCCCAACGCCGTGAGCGGCATAGACAATAGCATCCCCTTCCTGAAAAGGATCTTCGTCTTTCACCTTGGTTTTAGCCTGGGCCGCAGTTGTAGCGGCAGCGGTGCGTGCCATTGCATCTGTCACGCCGCCTTTTGGAGGTGTTCTAAACGTATTCATAGCTAAGACCTGTAGCATAAAACGGGCTGTTTGTCTGCACTATAAAGAATAGGGGCGGGAATGTTCTTACTGCTGCACACCATTGAGTGTTTGCAGGGGCGGGGCTGTCTGGTCACCTGTGGGTTGGACCACGTCAATTTCAATATTGCGGGCCATGGTGGCCATGGGCAGTGCATGAGGTGTGCCAGAAAAAGGATTTTGCAGGTCGTCGGCACTTTTATCGAGAATAAGGAACAGGCACCCGACAAGGGATGAGCCAAGGGGGGTAATCCATTCCAGCGTCTGTACCATGGAGAGCGGCAGCACAATGCAGAAAATATTGACCAGTGCGCGTGGCAGGGCAGAAAACTGCATGGGCAGGGGGGTGTTGCGTATGCGTTCCAGCCCCCCTTGTGCATTGGCTATATCGGAGAGAATGCGGTCGATCTGCCCATGAACAGCACCGTCAATACCCTTGCGGGTCACCTCTTCCGTAACCCCCAGACCAATCTGGTAAAGAATGGCATTGGGTTTGTTGCGGTATGGCTCAATGGCTTTGAGCATGGCGGGGGGCAGCAGGCGCTCCACATCTTCGGAGGCATCGACCGGCCCCAGCGCCATGCGCAGGGCGTGGGGGTATGCTGCTATGGCATACATCAGGTCATGCCGGTCGCCCAAAAGGGTGCCAGCCTGGCGACCAAAGGAGCGGCAGTTGTTGGTAATGGCGCCCCACAACGTGCGCCCCTCCCACCAGCGCGCATAGGCGCTGTTGCTGCGGAACCCCATGAACAGCGCCAGAGCGGAGCCAATGAGCGAGACGGGCAGACTGGGCTGCTCCATCCATTCCTGATGAAAAATCTGAAAAAGAATGACAACAACCAGATCCCACGCGGCCATCAGCAGGATGACCATTAAAATTTCCCGCGTGATAATGCGTAGGCCGACCTTCTGGTCAACGATCATTCAAAAATCTCCAGTCTGTGCAGGGGCTTCTGCCCGGTGCTGTTTTAACACGTCATGCATCACAGGGTTGCCTGTAGGATTACGGTTTGTGCATGGTGTGCCATGCTAACCATGAGAGAGCAGGGCTGACCAGATGAAAAGGGACGCAAGGATGGATAAGGCACTGGGACTGACATTGCTCGAAGAGCATAAGAGCCACGGCGGGCGCGTAATGTTTTACGAACATGCTTCTGGCGTACTGGGTCTGCCCGCCCGGTTTGGCGTGTTTTTGCCACCAGCGGCCCAAAGCGGGAACAAGGTGCCGGTTGTTTATGCTCTGGCCGGACTGACCTGCACGCAGGAGACCTTTTTAATCAAGTCTGGTGCCTTGGCGGAAGCCGCCCGACTGGGCTTGGCCCTTGTAACCCCCGATACGTCCCCCCGTGGTGCAGGCATAGAGGGCGAAGCAACGGACTGGGACCTGGGGACCGGAGCCGGGTTCTACCTCGATGCCACGGAGCAGCCCTGGGCGCAGCATTACCGAATGGGCAGTTATATAGCGCAGGAACTACCTTTGCTGGTGGAATCCGCGTTGCCGCTGGATGGCACAAAACGCGGAATCATGGGGCACTCCATGGGGGGGCATGGTGCTTTGGTGCATGGGTTGCAGGCACCGCTGTTCTGGAAGTCAATTTCCGCTTTTGCGCCGGTTGTGCACCCCAGTGTGGTGCCGTGGGGCAAAAAGGCCCTGTCTACCTACCTGGGCACTAACCATGCCGCATGGCGCGCGCATGATGCCGTGTGCCTGCTCGAAGATGGGTACAGGCATTCTGCCCCCATTCTGGTGGATACGGGAATGTCCGACCAGTTTTTGCAGCGTGAACTTCAGCCGTGGCATCTGGTTGAGGCGGCGGAAAAAGCCGGACAAACGCTTATTTGCCGCGAGCAGGAGGGATACGATCACTCTTACTGGTTTGTGCAGAGTTTTGTGGTCGATCATCTGCGCCATCACGCTGCCATTCTGGGTGTGGCCTAACACGGGTTCTGGTGGCTGGCGTGCTCTTCAGGCGTGCGATGGGTTGCGGCTCATGCCCACCAGTGCGCCTAGCCACTTCATATATTCCATGCCCATAAGCCGAATGCTGGAAAGCCGCCATGGATGGGCCATGGCTGGTGGCATAACCGGGTAGGGAATAAGCGCAACATCGGGCAGGGTGCGCCCCAATTCCAGCATGGCACGCCGCATATGGTAGCCTGCGGTGACAATGATCAGGCTGTTAATATGGTGGTCAGCAACCCACGCTGCGGTTTCGGTCGCATTGCCAATGGTGGACCGGGCCCGATAGCCAAGGGTAATGCGGGCAGCCGTATCCGCTGGCAGAGATGGGGGTAGTAGGGCTCGTTCGGATGTTTGCAGGTCCACACCAGAAATAAGCAGTTGTGCATTGGGGTTGCTGGCCAGCAGCCGGATGGATGTTTCCACCCGGCCAGTGCCGCCAGTTAAGGCCACAATGCCATCCGCATGAGGTGCTGTTTGCGGTGGCTGCCGTGCATCCTGAATAAACCACCCAAACCCGGCCAGCCAGCACAGCCCGGCCAGCAGGCTCGCGCGCACTGTTTGCCGCAAAAAGAGTATAAACCCCATAATCCGGCGAGGCTGATGTTTGGAACGCTGCATTAGGGCAGGCGCAGCAGCCACAGGCGCACCATGATCTGGGTTGTAAACCAGCAGATAAAAGCAGCGGCAAAGGGGAGCAACAAAAGTGCGACCAGCATGTCCTGCGGTATGGTGGCGGCCAGTGCCTGCCAGTTGGTTGGCAACAGCCGGTCAGGAGCAGTCAGCGGCGTGCTGGCAAAAGGAGCGGCCATTTGCAAAAGCAGCAAAAGGGGCAGGCAGGCTCCAAGGGTGCCTGTTAGACCGCCGCCAAAACCCAGCGTTGCGGTACGCCAGGCAAAACGTCCGGCAATGTAGCTATCCGATGCGCCAAGCCCATGTAGGGTTTTTATAATGTCTTTGCGGGTTGCAAGGCCTGTACGGGTGGCCAGACCGGTTATCATGGTGGCAATGCCACCAACGGTAAGCAGTGCCAGCCCGGCGCAGGCCAGCAGACTGTTGGCCAGTGCGCGCAGGCGCTCCCCCCAGCGGGCATTGTGCTCCACAATGGTGCCGGGCACATGGGTGTTTAATGTCTGTTCCAGTGTGGCGGGGACAGATGTGTCAACTGGCAGTTTAACACGGATAATGGCTGGGAGTGGCAAAGCGGTATTGTCAGTTTCGCCCAGCCAGGGTTCCAGCAGGCGGCTTAACTCCGGCTGGGTTAACTGGTGTACCTCAGAGCCAGCGGGCAGGCTGGCAAGGTCTGCCAGAACTGCCTGCACACGTGTGGTTGGGCCGTTCTGGGCGGTCAGGGCTGTGTCCGCATCAGGGACCTGAATGGTCAGGAGCTGGGCTGCACCTCCCGACCAGCGGGCGGAGAGTGCACGGGCACCACTGGCCCCCGCAACAGTGAGGGCCGCCAAAAAGCCCATCATGGCAACAAGTGCGAACAGGCTACGGTCGGGGAGGGCTTCCGAGAGGGAAAGGCCGTCTTTTCTACCGGAAAAAGGGCGTGTCATGCCTGCGCTCCGCCATCTTCCACCAGCCGTCCACGCTCCAGAAACAGAAAAGGGCGTTCAAGGCGGCGGATAAGAGATTCGTTATGCGTTGCCACAACAACGGTGGTGCCCATAGCGCTGAGTTCGGCGAACATGTCGAGCAGGCGGCACGCCTGACTTTCCTCCAGAGCGTTTGTGGGTTCGTCTGCCAGAATAAGGCCGGGGCGGTGGATAATGGCGCGGGCAATGGCCGTGCGCTGCTGCTCCCCACCAGAAAGTTGGGCTGCGGGTACACCTACACGTTCGCCTAGCCCTACCCATTTGAGAATGGCGTGAACTTCGTCCTGAATTTCGTCCTCGGGTCGTTTTTGTAAACGCAGGGGAAGGGCAACATTATCAGCGACCGAGAGGTCGGGCATTAACTGGTAGTCTTGGTGGACCATGCCGATTCTTTGGCGGAGCCGCACTAGGGCCGAGCGTTTTTCCTCCTGTGCGACGGTCTTGCCCAGAATGGTCATCTGCCCATCGGAGGGCAGGTTCTCAATGTGCAAAAGACTGAGCAGACTGCTTTTACCTGCCCCAGAAGGCCCCAGCAGCCAGCGAAAACCACCTTGGGGCACCATAAAGGACACGTGCGCCAGAACAGGCGCGCTGTCCTTTTTTCCACGGTGCCAGGAAACATTGTCCAGACGAATCATTTACTGGTTTCCGGGCAAAAGAGCATAACAATAAGAATGGTCCCTCATAGGTTGACTGTAACGGAGAGTAATGGGGACTGTCGATTGAGAAGCGCCACATTAAGTGCTGAATTGAAAAAGGTGTTCCATGCCTTTAGGATGCGGGCTTTGGCACGGTTCGCCCCCTCCCGTGTTGGGAAGGGGAATTACGTTCCTCGTCTGCCATGATGCCTTGCCTGCCGTTCCAGCCAGATCGGGGCAACGGGGAGAGGCCCTGCTAAGAGAGTGTTCATGAAGATTGTCTGTCCTTCCTGCGGTGCGACATATCAGGTTCCCGAAGCTCTTTTGGCGAAAAGGCACGCGCTTAAATGTTCTTCCTGCGGGGTTAAGTGGCGGATTCAGCTTCCCGGTACACAGGAACGCTCGGCTTTTGTTCCCCCTGTTCAGCCAAAGCCCGTGCAGCGAGCACCGACAGCCCATGCCGTGGAACAGGGCAGGGAGGTTCCGCAGCCTCCTCCCACTCTCCCGACCGCGCCAGAGCCTCCTGTTCAGGAAGAGGAAAAACCAGCAGAAGCAGCCCCCTCCGAACAGGAGGTAGAGACCGCGTTCCCGGCCGCATCTGTTGTTGCGCATGGTGAAGAACCTCATCATGCGGAACCGGAACCGGAACCGGAACCGGAACCGGAACCGGAAC
>NZ_BAMZ01000004.1 GCF_000964225.1 Acetobacter syzygii
CATGGTCTGCCTCTCTCGTTGAATCTTTAATCCGCAGAAAGCCTAGATTAAGTTTTACAACGTCGTGTAACGATATTACGCGTGAACTCTTTATTATTCCGAGACGATTGAAAGTGTAAAATTATTATGAATATTCCATGAATGTCAGTAAGTGAAATATTCAGATAATTGATTACATTTTTCAAAAATATGTAGCCTCACCTAAAGACAGCATAAGACGATTGGCCCAATTGAAAAATGCTGATGCTTGAATGAGATCCAGTATTTCTTCATCAGAAAATCCAGATGTTTTCAGTTCAATAATATTGTTCTCATCAAACTTATTTTCACTTTCTGTTAAAGTTACTGCTGCCTGTACAATATCTTTATTCCGTTCCTCAAATTTAGAATCTATTCCGTGATCCAGAAGATTTTTTATATCTGTATCATCCTTAGAAAACTGTACAGAAAACCGGGCATGAACAGACGCACAATAAATGCAGCCATTATACCGTGATACTGCAGCAGCAGCCAATTCCCGCTCTGCTCTAGGCAGACCACCCGCAGAATAGAAAATGTCTTTATCCAGGCGCGTTCTCGCCCCCAGAACATCGGGATCACGCGCAAGTAGACGGAAATATGTAGATTTAGAACGCGCCTGATCTACAAGTCCACGATAGTGCTGCGGTGTCAAATCCTCAGGCTCCAATGGTGCAATCCACGGAAGCCAGTCCAATTGACTGACAGTAAACGTGTTGACTGATTTACTATTGGGGTAGGAGAGAATATTGATCATTATTTATACGCTTTCTGTTGTTCGTGAAGACGACTGAGCAACAAGCGCTGCAAAACCAGCAACAATGCGGACCTGAAAGCTTAAAAAAGAAATGAGTTGAGATAAAACAACAATACCGTCTTCATCCCATACGGCAGAAGCGAGGTGGCTTAGCCCTGTCGCGTTGGCATCCCGAGGATGAGTGGCTAGAAGATGAGCGTGTTCCAAGGCTGCAATTAGGCGGGAACCAAAAATGCGCTCCTGCTCAGGAGTATGTTTCCAGATTTCTCCTGACACATCTTCCGCACTCAATGGGCCCGAGGGGTAAGAACCCCATGGACCATTAGCATCAATTTTCTGCAAAATCTGTGCCAGTTCATGCTCCCATACAGGAGATACGCTTTGCAAGAGTGCGCGATAATGGCTTTGTGTTGCGGGTTCCTTATAAAGGCCGGCTACAAAAGCCGCAATCAGGCGGCGTTCATCCAAGCTGACTGGTCCAGGCGTCTGCGGGTACAGCAAAAGCTGGTAGCTCAGTTCGGCCTGTTCACGAGCAACGGCTCGACGCTGATAGTTTTTTGCAACAGCACTGCCCGGAATAATCCCTGCAAGTTGTTCGATAATGGTTTGTGCGGCTTGAACTTGTTCTGGCATAATTTTAAGCTTTCCTACGCAGGTCAGCACTGTTTGATGTTCCCCACCCCAAAGCTGGCGCAACCTGTGTTGCAAACAACTCCAGAGAGCGTAAAATAAAAGAATGTGGTGGATCCACAGAGTGGACCTGAATAGTCACTTCAGTTGCATGATCCAACGCGCGATCAGCAGACAAGGAGCGCACGACTTCTTCCGGTGTGCCTAAATGCACATCAAATGTGCGCAAAAGGCTTTCAACACTACTGTCATCAATCGTGTGGCCGCTGGCCCGGAATTTTTCCACCTGCCGCAACAACCCTGTACGCGCAAAATCCAACGCCTGAGATCGATCATCCGCGACAAATACGCTACGAGAAGCCATAATCCGTGGTGCGACATGTGCAGGCAGGTTTTTAAGATAAGCCTCTATCAGTGGAATCTGAATATCTGCAAGGCTGGCGTCCGTTCGTCCCTGCGGACGCGGTTGGGTGCGAGAAAGCATGAGTCCATCCCCAGCGGCTCCTGCCTTTTCTGCCCCTACGGCAGAAAAGGTAGCCTGCCAGCTCCGCAACTCCAAACCACGTCCAGCGGGCCACAGATGGTTTTGGCCAGGAAGCGCCTCCCCTTTCCAGGCAGCTTTAACAATCCCAAGATTACGATCCATCAATGCATGTCTTTGAGCAAATTGCTGCCCAAAAGCTTCGTATGAACGCGGGGTTCCCCCAGAGCCAAACCCGACTTCCAGCCGCCCATTGGACAAGATGTCTGTTACCACCGCATCTTCAGCGACCCGAACAGGATTTTCCATTGTCAGGGTTACAACACCTGTTCCCAGCCGAATACGCTGCGTGCGTGCGGCAACATAAGACAAAAAGGGGAAAAGTGCAGGCAATCCACCCTCATCCCCATGGAAATGATGCTGCGCAACCCATGCCGTATCAAATCCCAGAGCTTCTGCTTTGTTTATTTGCTCCGCAGCCAAAGCGTAACGCTCTTCCGCTGGAACATTATCCAGAAGTCTTGTAAAAAAACCTATTGTTTTTTGACTCATTACCAAAATCATCCAATGAATTAAAAAGTAAACAAAACACTGATTTTAAGTTTACTTATGTCATTTCCATGATCATCATTCCCACAACTTTAATAGAAATATTTTATCATCCTCAATACAACGCTCCCTCCCGCTCACCACGGAATGGAAAAGGACGCACCTAAATCATACACGCATTAAAACCATTAAAAATCGT
This sequence comes from Acetobacter syzygii, assembly GCF_000964225.1. Lineage (GTDB taxonomy): Bacteria > Pseudomonadota > Alphaproteobacteria > Acetobacterales > Acetobacteraceae > Acetobacter > Acetobacter syzygii. The sequence continues at coordinate 2,635 of NZ_BAMZ01000004.1, forward strand.
AAAAACAACAAAAAACGTAAATTGATAAGATAATTTTTTTTCAACTTGACGAATCTGAAAATTTATAATTAACGACATTTATCGTAGTTAATTTGGATTTCCACATGTTTTTATCGTTTATATGTTGTTGTCACAAGCATGATCCCGCGACGAGGCAATTCGAATTTTTGATTACGGTCAGTAAACACAATGTCAAAACCAAAGAGAAATAGCCCCATTAAAGTTGGGTTAACCCTTGCGATTATCTTCCCATCATCAGCATTTTCTATTGTGGCACATGCGCGTTCAACGGCAGTATCTGCCGCTTCCGTGGAAGAACTAACTGTAAGCAAGGATGCAAACGATATCCCGTCAGTTTTTCGTACATCCACTCCTCGGCATAGCACAACGCGCGTCAGCATAATTAGCGGGGAAGACCTGCTTAAAACCGGACAGACAAACGTTATTAACGCTTTGCAGCAGGCATCACCCGAGATCAATGCTCCGCCAGGCGGTGGTGGCGGTGGATATTCAACAACCCCTACCCAGACTGTTATTCTACGCAATCTTAATGCGGATGAAACACTGGTGCTGGTCAATGGCGTGCGCCGACATGCCAGTGCATTAGGGAACTGGAACTACGGTCCAGCGCAAGGAACTGAGCCAGCCGATCTGAGCTTAATACCAATAAGCGCCATTGATCATGTTGAAATTATTACCGAGGGTGCAACCGCCCTATACGGGCAGGATGCCATCGGTGGCGCAGTGAACATTGTGCTCAAGAATGGCGCGCGCAATGGTGGTACTGCCAATGTACAAAATAGCGGATACTATAAAGGCGATGGTCAGGGAGTTACTGGCTATGGTGATATATCGCGCACTATTGGCACCAAAGGTGGCGGTATGGATCTGGCATGGCAGGTGCAAAACCAGCTTCCCACGCACCGGGATGGTATTAATCCCTCATTAGGTGATGTTAATCGCATTGAAGGGGTTAGCCGGACACTGTCCGAACTTTTCGCTTTTAACGGACATATGCCCATTACCCGCTCGATCCGGGCTTACCTGACTGCAACACTCGCACACCGTGTAACTGATCGCGTAGGATTTGTACGTGGAGCAAACAACATAAACAACGTTCAGTCTTTACACCCCAACGGGTTTGAACCCATTGAATCTTTTGATGAAATGGATTTTCAAGTCAATGGTGGTTTACGTGGCACATTAGGGGCGGGTGTCGCATGGAATACATATGCGTCCTTTGGTCGCGAACAGGTAAACCAAAGCGCTTATGATGACAATAACCCGACTTTTGGCCCAGAAAGCCAGACACGCTTCAATATGGGCAAAATTATTAATACCGAGCTGATCGGCGGCATTAAATTCTCTAAAAATTTTACCATTCCTACTCTTTCAAAACCCGCGGCTTTGGAATGGGGATTGGAATACCGCCATAATACCTATCAGATTGGCGCTGGTGATTATCAGTCATGGGCAACTGGCCCCTATTACAATGGTTTAAATTCTCCTGGTTCTACCGGATATAATGGCTTTCAGCCTTCCAACGCCGGAAACTGGTCTCGTGATATTTTTGATGGTCATGTGGGACTGGATTTTTTTGTTACCCCCAAGTGGGAATGGACACTGGGGGGCCACGTTGTCAATTACTCTGATACGGTAACAGCACCGACTGGCTCAATTGGTACACGTTATAATTTTACAAAAACTTTTGCCATTCATGCAAACGTTAACACGGGCTACCGCCCTCCCACTTTGGGCGCGATTCACTATGATGCCATATCATCCGGTCCCGGTTACACAACCGTCAACCTGTCCGAAACAAGCGAAGTTGCACGTCTTTTGGGAGCGCACGCGCCTAAAGGGGAATATTCACGCAGTTACAGCATTGGGCTGGACTACCGGCCAATACCAAGCCTGCAATTAACGCTGGATGCTTACCGGATCGATATTAACGACCGGATCGAAAGCACGAGTGCATTTACAGGCTCAACCATGGCTGCCTATCTGGCATCCAAAGGGGTTGGCGATAACATTACTTACGCCAGTTATATGACCAACATCGGTAACACGACCACCAACGGCTTTACAGCCAAAGTGACTTATAAATTCCCTATTAAACCCGCTTATGGTGAACTGGTCGGTTCTGCCCAGATTAACGCAGCCGATACCGAATTAACCCATTATGCAGATACACCGGCGATCCTGACCTCTCTTGGACAAAGCTATTTTTCCAAGGCAGCAGAAACGGAGCTGCTTCGCTCCTCCCCTAAAAACAAGGAATCTTTCTCTCTTAACTGGACCAAAGGTCGCTTTAGCGTATTTGTGCAAGAGCAACGCTACGCCGGAGTTGCATGGTTGGTTTACCAGAGTGACCCAAGTAGTTACTGGACGCATGTCCGCCCTCAAGTCATTACCAATCTGGAAGTGTCAGCCAAGCTAGGTCATGGTTTTACCGCTACGCTTGGCGCAAATAACCTGTTCAACAAATATCCAACACATACAAATCACAAAGCACTGCAGGAAAGCAGTGGTGTTTTTGCTTACCCTATGACAGCTCCCGGTGGTTATGAGGGCGGATATTACTACGCCCGCATGGGTTATACTTTTTAACAAAGATGAGTTTTATGTATTTTCAACGGCATATTTTTTCAGCCAAGCTCAGTATACCTTTAATGCTGGTGTGGAGCACCTTCTGTGTATCCCCCGCACTCTTCTGTGCCACGCCAGCACACGCGGAAATATCTGTTCACCATGGAGGTACTCTGCTGTATCTGGAAAAACAGGCACATAAATCTCTCTATCCACCAGCGGGAGGATTTTACCCTAATGGCGGCATTCTTGCCCAGATAACGGATAGATTGACATGGCAGAACACCCAGACACTTGCCATTGAACCATGGTTGGCAACATCTTGGCAGATCAATGCTGATAGTACCATTTATACGTTTGAATTGCGCTCAGGCATTACATTCTCAGACGGTACACCAGTTGATGCCGCGTCTATCGCGCTCAATTTTGATACTTACGGCAAAGGCAGCAAAGCCCTTCATCTCCCTCCATCAGAAGTTATCAATAATTACGATCATAGCGAAGTCGTAGGGCCACTAACGGTTCGCTTTTATTTTAGCAAACCATCGCCCGGGTTTTTACAAGGGACTTCCGTTATCGGCTCAGGCATTGTCTCTCCTCGCACATTACACATGCCGCTGGAGCAATGGGGAGAAGGACACAACATTATTGGATCTGGGCCATTTGTTGTGCAAGACGAAGTTCCGGGTAAATCCACTACCTTGCAAGCCCGGCACGATTATAACTGGGGACCAGGCGAACTTGCCCCCCAGGGCCCCGCAAAACTGGAACAGATACGCATTCTTGTGGTCCCCGAAGACAGCATACGCATTGGTGCTTTTTTGAGTGGTCAGGCGGATTTTATTCGTGAAGTTGAAGCCTATGATGAAAACCAGATAACCCGGAGTGGCAACCTGCTTTATGCTCCATCCACACGAGGTGTGAATGACAGTATCGTATTTCGTCCAGACAACGATAAGGTGGCAGACGTTCGTGTTCGGTTAGCGCTTCTACGTGCCACAGATCGGCAGGAAATACTGCACACCCTGTTTTCTCCTCGTTATCCACTCGCGCGGTCCATCCTTGCGGGAAACACACAAGGTTTTCAGGATCATAGCTCCGAACTTTATTACAGCCCAACCGAAGCAAAATATCTGCTGGACAAAGCAGGTTGGCTGCTTGCCTCTGATGGTTGGCGTTATAAAAATGGAAAAATTCTCTCTCTGGGCATTCATGTGTCTGCTCCGCATCCACAAAGCCGCAGCATGTTGGTGCTTCTGGCGCAACAATGGCGCAAAATTGGCGTTAAACTGAATATTCTTACTGGCAGCCCTGCCATGGTGGTGCTGGATGACCTTGATCCACAAACCACCCCACTTTATCAAGCAGAAGTTGGACGGGCAGATCCAGATGTGCTCAAAAGCGCTTATTATCCGACAAACCGCAATGTACTGTTACAAAAAGGTGGACAGAGCCAGCATGTCCAGCATTTTACTGACCCGGAATGCAACCAGCTATTACTGGCCGTAGCATCAGAAACAGATCCGCTCCGTCGTTTGAGGTATGTGGCAGATATACAGAGCTTAATCCTCAAAAACTCTTACAGTATTCCAATTTTTGAAGAACCACAGGTCTACGCAGGTTCCACTCATGTACATGATATGCGTTTTGAAGCTGTGGGACGACCAGTTTTCTACCGCGCATGGTTAGATACCCCTTAACAGGATGCACATTCCAATGACACGCTACCTGTTTACCCGGACCTTACATGCGATTTTTGTATTGTGGGGAGCTTTCACTCTTTCCTTTATTCTTCTTCAGGTCATGCCGGGAGACGCCGTTCTGGTCAAATTTCAAGATCCTGAACTCGGCCTTAACCCGCAACAGATTGCCGATATGCGTGCAACATACGGCGCTGATGAGTCTGCAATAACGCAATATATACATGTGCTCGGTCGCACCTTGCACGGTAATTTAGGTTATTCGATCGAAACCGGTCTGCCCGTCGGTCATATGCTACAGGCTGCTTACCCAACCACATTGCGGTTAGCAATAATCAGCTTTGCAGGAGCCATAATTCTTTCAATAACGTTTTGCACTCTGGCTCTTCTTCTTTCCGAGCATGTGACAGGCCGCTATATTGCAAGTTTTATTTCTGCCATACCGGGTATTACCAGTGGCATTCCGGTATTCTGGCTTGAAATTGTTGCCATTCAACTCGTTTCTTTCCACTGGAAGCTCATACCAGTCGTTGGACTTTCTGGCTGGAGCGCTGTCTTTCTACCAGGCTTGGCTCTGGCTATACCCATTTCTGCTCCGCTAGCTCAGGTTTTTATGACGACAGCAAAGCGTGTGCAGCAGTTGCCATTTATAGATGTTCTGCGTGCACGTGGCCTATCCCCGTTTCGGATACTATGCTCTCATATTATCCCCAATGCTTTCCCTCCAACGTTAACTGTAAGTGGGCTGGTATTCGGCGAAATTCTGGCTGGTGCAGTCGTTACCGAAACCGTATTCGGACTGGATGGGTTAGGACAACTGGCACAACAGGCTGTAGCCAGTCAGGACGTAGCAGTTCTTCAGGCTATTATTCTTATTTCTGTAGCCGGTTTTATATCGATCGGTTTGCTCAGTGAATTTATTCAGCCTCTGCTAGATCCACGGATCGGCCGGAATGGCCAGCAAAGGAAATATTAAATGCCTCACCATTTCACACCCCTAAAGCTGGTTGCGGCATTGCCGGTCATCCTACTTGGATTAGCAAGCTTATGGCCTTCTTTGCTTTGCGCTCAAAACCCGCTAACAGGTTTTCCCGCTGAATATTTATCTCCTCCTTCCATTAACCACTGGTTTGGTACAGATCAGTTTGGTCGGGATGTATTGGCACGCGTGGTTTATGGCAGTTTTTCCACGCTATCTTCGGCAATTCTGGCTGTTGGCATCAGCCTTCTATGGGCCATTCCTGCTGGACTGTTAGCCGGACTTGGCAGTGTGCATGTTGAACGTGCCATTCTTGCATGTGCTGACATTGTGCTCTCCATACCAGAAATATTTCTTTCTCTGAGCATCATTACCCTTATTGGCCCTGGCGCTGCTCATGTTGCACTTGCTGTTGGTGCCAGCCAGGCGGCAGGATTTGTACGTATGATTCATACTGAGGTCGCACGGATCAGAGCCAGTGAATATATCGAGTCTGCTGCTGGCATGGGAGCAACATTTAGCCAGATTATCCTGCGTCACGTACTGCCAAATAGCCTCAACCCTGCACTGGCTTTGGCCTCTCTTCGTTTAGGCACGGCCATTCTTGCAATTTCAACCATCTGTTTTTTGGGATATGGCCCACCACCACCATCTCCAGAATGGGGATTAATGATTACCGAAGGCCGTGATTATCTCTCCACTGCCTGGTGGATTACCACATTCCCCGGCCTTGCCATTATTTTTGCCGCATGGACGACTAACCTCGTCTCCCATGCAATCAGGAGACCGCTATGAACCAGAGATGCTTGAGTATTCGTAATCTGGACATATGCTATAAACGCCAGAATACAACGCATCATGCGCTCAACGATGTGTCTCTTGATCTTCATGCGGGTGAAATACTGGCTCTGGTAGGAGAATCAGGTTCTGGTAAATCTACTTTAGGCCGTTCTGTGCTTGGCCTTTTGCCAGCAGCAGCAAGATTACAGAGTGGCAGTATTCATCTTGGTACAAAAAATGTCACTCACCTTCCCGAACGCGAATGGAGATCTATTCGCGGGCAAAAAGTTGCACTTATTCCCCAAGATCCAGCTCATTCCCTCGACCCCGTGCGCACAATTGGTGCACAATTAGTCGAGGCTTTACATCCAGCAAGCACAAGCTTTCTGCTCAGGTATAATGCCAAAGCTGAAGCTGCTGCTCTACTGGATCAGATGGGTATTTCCCAACCTAAACAACGATTGGCACAATATCCACATGAACTTTCTGGAGGTATGAAGCAGCGTGTGCTTATCGCTGCCGCTATTGCCCAGCGTCCATCCCTTATTGTGGCCGATGAGCCGACAAGTGCTCTGGACGTTTCCGTTCAGGTGCAGATCATGACATTGCTGGCAAAACTTCGACGAGAATTAAATACAGCTATCCTTTTTATTACTCATGACCTTGCTCTTGCAAGTGAACATACTGATCGTGTTGCTGTTTTGCATAATGGTAAGATTTGCGAAATAGCTCCTACCAAACAGATTTTTCAGGCGCCACAAGCCTCCTATACGAAACGTTTGATTTCTGATCTACCTATTTTTCAAAAATCTCCAGAAAAAATACCATCGTCTTCACCTGATGTCATTACTGTCAAAAATCTTGGTTATACATATGCAAAGACTGCACATTCAGATCACCAACATACAATGCGAAATCTCTCTTTTTCTGTTTCAAAAGGTCGCACTTTGGGCATTGTTGGTGAATCCGGTTCTGGCAAAACGACACTCTTAAAGTGCTTATTAGGGCTGCTTACTCCACAAACCGGCAGTATCCGAATACTCAACCAATATCCGTCTCAATTGCAAGGCCAAGCTCTCCGTGATCTAAGGCGTAAGGTACAATTTGTTTACCAGAATCCTCATGTCTCTTTTGATCCGCGTTACACTGCACTGCAATCACTGGAAGAACCCTTGATTAACAGAGGAATTCAAAGTCGTTCACAACGCCAAAAAGCAATAAACGATGTTCTTTTTAAAGTGCATCTAGATGCAACATTACTGGAACGCCGGATTTCTGCTTTATCCGGTGGACAAGCCCAAAGGTTGGCTCTGGCACGCGCACTTCTGTGCCAACCCGAAATTCTTATTCTAGACGAAGTTGTCTCTGCGCTTGATGTCTCTATTCAGGCAGAAATTTTATCGCTTCTTGAACAGATACAGAATGATCTTAAATTAACTTATATTTTTGTTTCACACGATTTAACTGCAATCAAACGTCTAGCTCATGATGTTTTAATTCTAAAAAATGGAGAACAGGTTGAATACGGGAATACCAATCAAATTTTTCTAAAACCAAAAAATAAATATACAAAAAATTTAATAAACTCCATTCCAAAAATTTAAAATGCACCCAATGTTCATAATACAAAGAGATGATAGCATGTCCTACTTACTCAGACTGGCAGGGTAGCTATTGTCTTTGCAAGGTGACGCAGATAGATACCATTTTTCGGACTTCTGATTAAACTACGATCCTTCCTTTAAATGGAAAGGTTTTATGAGCAAGATCACGTTGAAACGATATTCAAATATATCCTGATCGAGGGTTACGCTGGAAGATATCCGGGGAGAGCAGACGCAGCGAGCATATCTCTCTCCCTTGATGATTATTAAGAGTTTTAGGCTGATTTTTTCTTTTGAGATTCACTAATACGTCTCATAATATAAGCCCCTGCGGTAACAGGTTCATAATGAGATGCTTCTGTTTCTGGTAAACCCAGATCACTTGGGTCAATAACTGCATCAAAGTCAGGGTCATAAAACGTAGCTATGGAAAAACGTTCTTTTCCTGATTTATTCAGCACGCGATGCATGTTTGAACGATATCTGTCATTGGACCAGCGACACAACAAGTCACCAATATTAATAACCAGTGTGTCTGGAATAGGCACTGCAGATACCCATTCATTCTGAAGGTTCTGAACTTCCAATCCACCGGTATCATCCTGCCATAATAACGTAATGCACCCATAATCAGTATGTGGCGCAACACCATAGGTTATGATTTCTGATTCAAAACGTGCTTCTGCGGGTGGGTACCAAATTGTTTGCGTTCTTTGTAGTGGATAATGATATTTTTTTTCGAAAAATTGACTTTCAAGATTCAACGAATGAGCAACAGCTTTCAACAGTATTTGTCCACATTCAGCAACAGCCTTGTAATAAGCTAAAAATGCATCCCTAAAAGCAGGGCGATCTTCAGGCCAAATATTTACTCCCTGCAGTTCATTCTTCGGTAGTTTTTGCTCAGATTCTGGAGAAAGTTCCGGTCCAATCTGATAAAACTCCTTATAGTCTGGCCGGGCTGCGCCATACATAATAGTACGATTTAGCGCATTAAATCCACGCACTGCCTGCTTAGGGCGATAACGTTCTTTTTCTGATAATGGTAAATGGAAAAAATCTAATGATTGTTTTTTTAACTCTTCGATACATTCAGTCGGAATACCATGATTTTTTATGTAACAAAACCCAGATGAAACAAACGCATCGTGAATTTTCTGTCCCACCAACGCATAATTACCAGTGTGGGCTGGAGCAAGATCAATAACGGGAATAAAGGTATCTTGCGTCATTTTTTATCTTCTCCTCTTTTAAAGCTTGAGATAATCAGAATTTTATATTCTGATACAATACAGAGAACTTCCTGTCTCTTTAGGTATGAAAGTAGTATCCGGCATATTCTCAGATGAACAATACCAAACACTTCCCCGTGAAACAAAGGAACATGTACCTTTGAATTGCATTGTCCAGCCCCCTGTTGAAGGAAACAGGAAGTAATCTCTTTTTTCTTGTTCATTGCTTTGAATAGAAAAAGAAGTTTGATGCAGAGCAAACTCTATATTTTTTTCCACACTTTCTGGACAACGTATCATCAGGTTAAGTGCTTGCACGGCTCCATTTGTGCATGACGACAGCACCTGATCTTCCCCACAAAACGTATATGGTTTGCAGCATGTTTCGAGCGTATGAAACCATGCTCCAGCTTTTTCGTGTAGCACAAGCGTGCCGGGACCAATCAGAGCAATTAACCGCTTCCAGCCTGCAAACGTGGAAAAAGGCGCATCGTGCAAAATATCTGCGACACTCAACCGCCACTCAGGTGGAGTATGCGCTCTATCCTCAGCAATAATGCGCGTTAATCCATGACCATTCCGCCATGCTACAGCGGCTGTATCTACCAAAAGCCGCTTTTGCCACATTAGTTAACCAACTCTGGCAACATTTTACCGGGATTAAGGATATTATTAGGATCAAAGGTAGCTTTAAGCATCCACATAACATCCAGGGCATCGCGCCCATGCTCTCGCTCCATGAACTCTTTTTTGCCCAATCCTACACCGTGCTCTCCGCTACAAGCGCCTCCTAGAGACAACGCCCGTCCCACTATTTTACGATCGAGTTCAAGCGCGCGTTCCAAGCCATTATCTTCTGGAGGCACAAGAATAACCGTATGAAAATTACCATCTCCAACATGGCCTACAATCGGGGCAATAAGACCTGATTCTTCAATATCGCGCTTACTGCCAGTAATAAGCTCCGTAAGAGCAGAGACAGGAACAACAGCGTCTGTTGCAATACCGCGATGGTGAGGACGATAAGCCAAACAGGCCCAAAAAACATTATGTCGAGCCTTCCAGAGTTCATTTCGATCCTCTGGGTTATTGCTCCACATAAATCCTTTGCCGTTGTGGTCTGCAACAATGGCCTCCATAGTTTCCACCTGTTCGCTTACCGCAGCAGGGGCACCATGGAATTCAAAAAACATTGTTGGTAAAACGTCATAGCCAGTCAATTTGGAATACTGGATACACGCATCCATCTGCACTTCATCCAGCAACTCCATACGCCCTATGGGCAGACCAAGCTGCATGGTGGTCACCGCAGTATTAACGGCATCTTCCAATCGATCAAACTGGCAGACTGCAGTAGCTATGGTTTCAGGCAAGCCATGCAGGCGTAATTGTACTTCCGTAATAATGCCAAGCGTGCCTTCCGACCCGACGAACAGACGGGTAAGATCATAACCCGTAGCGGATTTACGTACCCGTCCGCCTGTGCGGATAATGCGACCATCGGCCAACACAACTGTCAGACCTAATGCATTTTCTCGCATAGTACCGTAACGCACGGCCGCAGTACCAGACGCGCGTGTGGCACACATACCACCTAGAGTTGATTCTCCACCCGGATCAACAGGGAAAAACAACCCCGTGTCTCGTAGATAAGCATTCAACGCATGCCGCGTTACGCCAGCCTCGACCCTACAATCCAGATCTTCTGCATTCAACTCGACAATACGTGTCATACGGGAAAGGTCGAGGCTAATTCCATATTCGCTTGGAGTAACATGCCCTTCCAGAGAGGTGCCGCCACCAAACGCAACCACGGGCACCCCATACTGGTTACATGTTTTTAGGACAGCAGAAACCTCCTCTGTACTTTCCGCAAAAATGACTGCACCAGGCAAACACGCTGGCTGCCATCCCTCCCCATGTGCATGATGATCACGCACAGATTCTCCGCGAGAAATACGGTCCCCAAACACTTCAGATAAATGATTTAAAACACGTTCGAGTGCAGACATAACTCACTTTCCTGACCAGAAAACGATCAACCAGCAGGATTATAGAACAAGATCAGCCAAGGCATTCATGACTATGTTATTCTCTTCAGGCAGACCAATACTTATTCTAATCCAATTTTCAAAACCTGCTTCCTTCCAGGGTTTTATGATAATGCCCTGCTCCAACAACGCTACAGCCAGTTTATCTGCCTTCATGGAAGTGCGAACAAAAACAAAATTTGTCCATGTCGGCGCAACAAATAGACCTTTTGTTATCAGAAACTGCACCACCCGTTCCCGTTCCGCAACAGTTTTGCGAACACAATCTTTCATATACGCAACATCGGCCAAAGCTGCGCACGCAGCGACCTGTGCTGGCATATTGGTGTTAAACGGGTCGCGCACGGTATCCAAAGCAGCAGAAATTTCGCCAGAAGACGTGAGTGCATACCCAATGCGTAAAGCTGCAAGGCCATATGCTTTTGAGAAAGTTCGCAAAATTATCCATGGCCGCTCCTGCTTTTCCAGAATAATGCGGGCATCGGGATACTCTGGGTCTTGTTCTGCGTATTCACGGTAAGCTTCATCCACCACAATCAACGCATCAGGTGGACAAGAAGCAATAAGTTCTTGCAGTTCGTCCCCTTTCATCATGCAGCCAACGGGATTGGATGGGTTAGCAAACATGAGGATTTTGGTCGGACTCTGTACTGCCTGCTGCAGTGCAGCGCAGTCAAATGTAGCTTGCTCCGTAATTGGCACGGCATCAACCACGGCTCCCATCATACGTGGGCAAATCTCATGCAGACCAAAAGCCGGCTTTACCGTAACAACCCGATCTTGGGGGGAAAGATAAGCCTCCGCAATCATGCGTATAATCTGCTCAGAGCCGTTACCAACAAGAGTGCGGTCCAGCTCGATACCACAAATCTTTGCTATATCCGAGCGCAACGTCATGGCAGCAGCATCAGGATAACGACCAAGGCGGCTTGCAAGATTATCCCACACAGCTTTTACCTGTGTAGATGGCCCATATGGATTTTCATTACTGCCGAGTTTGACAATATTTTTGAGACTGTACCGCCTCTGGACCTCATCTTCTGACAGGCCTGCATTATAGCGCGGCAACCCGGAGACTTCTGGCCGACATAATGGCTGCCGAGCCAATCTAGAAAGAGCCACAGTGTCTGACATCGTGATGAACCCCCTGCCTAACGCGGTAGTTATCATTAATGTATAGACATATTATAGCTGTAAAGAGAAAAAATCAGCCAAGCATAGGATGCAATAGTTTATTTTTGCACTCAAAGTCGCAGAAATGGCAGAAAACCGGGAAAATGTTTCGTTTTCAGAACGTCAATAAAAAAGTCTTAATAGGACTGAAAAGACTAAATTTACGCCGCAGATGTTTATGAAACACGAACAAGCACGTTTTTGCTTGACCGTGTGTGTACATACAACATATGGTTTTGATATCGGAACGTAAGGAAAAAATGCTTATGGCACTTCCTATCTCCCCATTCACACTGGATGAAACAGCAGTCAAAGCGTTTCAAACAGAAGGTGTAACCATTGTAAGAGGTGCGTTTACTGACTGGATAAAACCTCTGCGCACTGGTCTGGCTGCCACTATGGCCGCCCCCAGTCCTTTGGAGCGCTCTTACCGCCCAGAAGGGTCTGCTCCTTTTTTTCAAGATCTTTGCAACTGGCAACGCATTCCCCAGTTTCGGGATTTTGTAGAAAACTCTCCCGCTGCACAGGTTGCCGCACAACTCATGGAATCGCATGAAGTCCGCTTTTTCCATGACCATGAACTCGTAAAAGAACCTGGCACAACATTGGTTACACCATGGCATCAGGATAGCCCTTATTATTGTGTAACTGGTGATAAAACGTTGAGTTTATGGATTCCTCTCGATCCAGTTGACAAAGCCCATTGTCTGGAATGTGTAGCTGGTTCCCACTTATGGGGAGTAACACACCGTCCTCGAAGGTTTGATGGCTCTCGTCTTTATGAAAATGACACAATGCCCGAAATGCCGGACATTGATGCAAACCGCGCCGCCTATACCATTCGGAGTTGGGACTTAACGCCGGGCGATGCCATTGCCTTTGACTTCCGCATGATTCATGGCGCACCTGCCACGACCGGGAATACTCAAAGTCGTCGTGTTTTTTCTGCCCGATGGGTGGGGGATAATGCCCGCTTTGCTAACCGCGGAGGCAAAGGCTCTCCTCCATTTCCACATGTTTCCCTGCAAGATGGAGACTTGTTGGATGGTCCAGATTTTCCTTTGATTTACAAATCTGCTTCCTGATTGAGATTAGAGGAGAAGAACTGGCATGAAAAACTATTCTCTTTTTTTGTCCCGTGTTCTTCTTCTGGCTGGCAGTGTGGCCTTCCCTCATATCTGGCATACCTTTGCACAGGCGGAGTGTCTGGACGACATTCGTAAGGCCGGTGTACTGACAGCAGGCAATGCTTTATTGGGGGCCCGCCCCTCTCTATGGCAGGAACAAGACGGCACTTACCGCGGAATTGACGCTGATCTTTTACAAGAAATAACAAAGCGCCTTGGAATTCCACGCTGGCAATTTATTATTACAGAATGGACCACTCTGATTCCAGGCTTAAAGGTCGGACGATGGGATATTGTCCTTTCTGATCAAACCATAACTGAAGAACGCATGTTTTATGGGCATATTACTTACTCCCACCCATATTTCTTGCTTTATGATCGTATTATTGTTCTCGGTAACTCCCCATTTCATACTGTAGCGGATCTTAAAAATGCAACGCTAGGGTCTGTTCTGGGGACGACAGATTCTCTTATGGCACATTCGTTGGTTGATAAAGGATTGGCCGCAAAGGTAAGTGATTTTAATACCTTCGGTGACCCTTTTGTCGCTCTAAGAAATGGGCAGATTGATGCCATTGTTGTCGACCAGGCAACATTAAAGGCTCAAAAAGAACATTTTGTAGATCTTCGCACATTAGGCCCCCCCATTTTTTACGATGCCAAACCTGCGTGGAAAGAGGCGCAAGCCAAAGCTTCCTACAAGCTCGGTAGCGAAGGCATTGTAGTACGCGCCAACTGTCCCCGCCTTTTGCACGAAATTAACCGCGCCATGGATAGCATGAAGCAAGACGGAACCATTCGTACGATTTTAAAACGTTACAACGTGTGGGAAGAGCTTGAAGATAATCTCACACAGAATGAACAGGCGGAGTAGGATAAATGTCTGTTTTCTGGTCTGAATTACAAGAATATTTCCCGTTTTTGTTAATGGGCGCAAAAGTTACTCTTGAGCTTTCCTTTATTAGCATGGCGGGAGGAATGGTGCTGGGCTTTTTGGCTGCTATTGGCCGCCTTTCAGAAAACCGCCTCATACGCTGGCCGCTGGAGGCCTATGTAGAAATATGGCGCGACACCCCTCTTATTGTACAACTTTTGCTAATATATTTTTCATTGCCGGAATTTGGCATTGTTCTTTCCGGTTTCTGGGCTGGTGTTCTGGGACTGACTTTAAACTTGTCGGCCTATCTTTCTGAAGTGTACCGGGCTGCTATTATCGCGGTTGATCCGGGGCAAAAAGCAGCCGCGATCTCGTTAGGTATGTCTCCTTTTCAGGTTTATCGCCGGCTTATAGTGCCACAGGCTTTTGTGGCCTGTCTTCCAACACAAGGTGGATACTTTATTGCCCTGCTTAAGGATTGCTCTCTTGTATCATTTATTTCAGTCAATGAACTCCTGCGTCATGCAACCATTGTGATTTCCAATACATTTGACAGCATGAACACATACCTGATGGTTGCCGTAATTTATTTCTGCATGAGTTTTACCAGTGCGCGCTGTGTTGGATGGCTGGAACGAACCTTAACTCCGGCACGCAGGAAAAAAGTAGTTATAAAACCAATCATGTCAGAATTGGCGGAAGAGGATAAGACCTTATGACCCAAGCTTCTGCCCCCGTGCTACACCTTGAGCAGGTCTATAAATCTTATGGAGAAACTGCCGTTTTGCGCGGCGTTGATCTCAAGGTTTTTCAAGGCGATGCAGTTTTTCTGATCGGTCCCAGTGGAGGCGGCAAATCCACTCTTTTACGGTGTATCAATTTTCTTGAGTATCCTGATGCCGGTACTATTACTGCTCTGGGCGAAAAGCTTTGCAATCAAAACCGAACACATTTCGAAATCGCTTCAGAAAAAACATTACGACATGCACGTGCCCGTATGCCCATGGTATTCCAACAGTTCAACCTGTTCTCTCACCAAACCGTGCTGGAAAACGTGATTGAAGGACTCATCACGGTTAAAAAAATTCCTAAACGGGAAGCCATAATACTGGCACGCACCGCGCTTGATCGTGTTCATATGCTTCAGAAGCAAAATCATTATCCTGACCAACTTTCTGGTGGGCAAAAACAACGCGTTGCCATAGCGCGGGCACTGGCCATGGATCCGCCTGTGATTTTGTTTGATGAACCAACAAGCGCTCTTGATCCTGAACTCGTTAGTGGCGTGCAAACCATCATACAGGACCTCTCCTCACAAGGACTAACTTTGCTGGTCGTTACCCATGACCCCGCTTTTGTTCAATCAACAGCGCATACAGTTTGTTTTTGTGGTGATGGTTACATTCTGGAAAGTGGAACAGTGAATGAAATTTATGGCAATCCACGTACGGAACGGGTGCGTAAATTCATTCAATCTTCTGGTGCACACTTAACCTGATCGTTTTCTTTTTATTGCAATAAAGAAACATGTTATCATTCTTGTAACTACTCTTACGTATATAGCGACACACTCAGACGCATCCGGCATCCAGGACTCAAGCATGACTTTACACCCTACTGATGCACACGCCCCTGCCAGTGCTGCAGTCATTGAACAGCGCACGATTTACCCCATCCCTCATTCCGAGCGCATGGGGCATCCGCGAGACCTGTTTTCTGTATGGTTTGGCACAAACACTACTATTCTGACCGTTATTACGGGAGCATTGGCATCCGCAATGTTCCATCTTCCTCTTATGACAGGATGTTTGGCCCTGTTGCTAGGGAATTTGGTTGGGGGAGTTTTTATGGCTCTCCACGCGGCACAAGGGCCGCGTCTTGGTGTCCCCCAAATGGTACAGACATGTGGGCAGTTTGGATCAATGGGTGCAGTCCCCATGATTCTGCTGGTTGTATTTATCTATATCGGATTTTCAGCCTCGAACCTTGTTGTAGGAGGAGAGGGATTTCATTTAGCACTGCCATGGTTAGGTTATACAGGCGGTGTTCTTGCTGTTACGGCACTCTCGGCTTTTCCAGCATTCTGGGGCTATAGAACGATCCATACCATTACCAAGCTCATATCCTTAGGATGTGGTATCGCCATTATATGGGCACTGGTGTGTATTCTTGGTAATGCTGAGGCCTATACTCTTCTTGGGAGTTTTGGCCACACGACATTGCCTGGCTTTATGGGGGCGGTTTCGGTAGCTGCACTTTGGCAACTTGCTTATGCACCATACGTTTCCGACTATTCGCGTTATCTGCCTAACAGCAAGCAAGGTGCCAAACATGCATTCCATGCCACCTATTGGGGGTCTGCTTTAGGCACGCTTTTGCCCATGTTCCTCGGGACCATACTTGGCATTATAACCCCCCGAAGCAGCGAAATTCTGCCAACGCTTATGCACTACCTTGGTGGAGCCGGTCCTCTTATTATGACCATGCTTGTTATTGGCATTACTGTTGCCAATGGTATGAGTATTTATTGTGGCAGTCTGTCGTCCCTCATGCTGTTGCAGATGGTTTATCCTAAGCACCATTTTGGCGTAAGAACACGCATAGGCGTTACAGCAAGCCTCATGCTTTTTGTGTTGCTCCTGACCATGCTCATGACTCACGATTTTATGGAAACCTACACTGAATTCCTGAATCTTCTTATGATTATCATGATCCCATGGACCTCGATTAATCTGATTGATTATTATCTTATACAACATGGCTCTTACGATGTTGCGTCTTTTTTCAGGCCAGATGGTGGCCGTTACGGTCGCTATAATGTTCCAGCTCTTATATGTTATGCCCTAGGAGTTGCTGTTCAAATTCCTTTTGTATCCAATCACCTTTATACTGGACCAATTGCTCAACTCTTGGGACATGCAGATATCTCGTGGGCAATTGGGTTGGTCCTCACATCACTCATTTATCTGTTTATGACAAAAAAATCTCGCACGACTATTTCATCGTAAAATCTACAAAAATACGGGGATAATATGCCTGCAAGATGGCTAATATCCCCGTATTCATATTGACCATTCGTGATGAAGAATTTTACGCGTCCCTTCCTCGAAGCATGCGCTGGCTAATTTCTGACCGTATCCAAAGAATGCTGCTTACGTAACAACCAAGATAGCCGGCAGAATACCGTAATCATCGTGTCGGTTCTGAGCTTGGTTACTGCACCAAACACCATAATTTGATTACTCACTATGCTTGGCATTATCACGGCACAGCATAATTGAGTTTATGCCCAGTCTTCTGGTCATATTTATAAAAAATTCTCTAAAAACCACACTCAAAAAATATTTCGATTCCGTTTTAAAATTCTATTGACCTAACTCGTATGGACAACCTAGGGTTCTTGCATATCTTGGATCGATCATGAAACGAATCATGCGGCTAAGACGACGAAACATCCTGTCTATATCTATTTTTATCCTGCGCCTCTAGCAGCCCGGTGGAGTTCAGACGCATGAGACCCAGCACCTTTTCTCTGACCAGACTTTTACTCTTCTCCTCCATGTTTATCTCTGTTGGCAGCGCAAATGCTCTTGCAGCCACACCCAAGAAGGCAGATGTTCCTGCCAAAGTCGTTGCAAAACGGAAAGCTACTTCTGCAACATCCAATGCAAGCTATCTGAGCTCCACCTCGGAACAGTTTGAAGTTACATCCAAGCATGTGCCTCATGGTGCGGTTGTAACCATTGGACAAAAACTTCTGTCCCAAGCGCCGGCAGGGACTAACCCGCTCAAAACTCTGGCGCAATTGCCTGGCATTATGTTCCAGTCTGCCGAACCACAAGGTATTGATATTTGGTCTAATCAAGTATTCATGCACGGTTTTCAGCAGCAGCAAATTGGTATGACTCTGGATGGTATGCCACTAGGTGAACAGACTGTACGAAACTATAATGGTCTCAATACCATTCAGGCCATTTCATCAGAAAACGTGTCACGCATTGTTGTATCGCAGTCTGCTGGGGCAGAATCTGTTGCTGCGACCAACAACCTTGGTGGCTCTTTTGATTATGTTTCACGCGATCCATCCCACAAACTCGGTGGTACAATCAATCAGGGGTTTGGCAGTTATGGCAACTTCCATACCTTTGTACGCGGCGATAGCGGTGACCTGAATAGCTCTGGAACGCGCTTTTATGCCTCCTATATGCGTCAAGACGGGCAAATATGGAAAGGTACGGGTGACCAGTTCATGCAACAGGTTAACGCCAAATTTCTACAACCCATTGGGGAAAGCAGCAGCATTTCTGCTTTTTTTGACTGGGCAGATCTACATCAGTTTTCCACAGCCGATGCCTCTCCAGAAGTCCTGAATAATGTCGGGTATAATGTTGCCAACTATTACAATGGCAAACAAAGTGGCCTCCAACAGGCGATCAATGCGGCAAATGGCCAATACCCCTCCAGCTTTAGCAAACTGCAGGACCCAGCTGACTCTGCTTACTACGATGCTGTGCTGAACACGGTCGATACTTTTGGTGGTATTAAGGCACATATGCAGATCACCAATAATCTGACGTGGGATACAACTGCTTACGGTCATGGCGAAAGCAACCAAACTACCTGGACAACTCCTTACTACCCCTCCCCTAATGGTTCCCCTCTTTCCGAACTGGTCAAGGAACCGTCTATCCGCCGGTTTGGTATTATTTCACAAGCACATTACAATATTGCGCATAACGATATCAGCGGTGGCGTGTGGTATGAAAACAACCATTACCAGTCCCCCATGTATGCCTATTCAATGCCAAATATTGTTAATGGCCAGTTAACATCAGCACTCCCTGATCCACTGGGGCATTGGTCTGACCCGTTCGCAAAAATCTATAATCAAACCTACAATACCAATACTTTTACGGCGTTTGTGCAGGACACTTACCGGGTTTTACCAAACCTGGCGCTGCATTTCGGCTTCAAGTCCGTTCTGGCTACGACCAATGTGGGGAACGGTTATATCAATGATGACTACTATGGCTCAGGTGCCAACATTACCAGCGGCGTTGGACTAACAACGTCCAAACCATTCCTGCCGCATATCAGCGCTGACTGGCACTTCCTCAAGCATCATGAACTGTTTTTTGATATTTCCGAAAACGTCCATACTTACGCTCAATCTGGCTACAAGCTTTCCGCGTCTCCGTTTGCAATCTCTCAGACCGCGTTTGACGCTGGACGCAACTCTTTCCGCCCCGAAACGGACTGGACCTATGCCGCAGGCTACCGCTACAGCAGCCAGATCGTTGGCGCGTCTGTTTACGCCTATCGCACCAACTTCAACAACCGTTTGCAGCAGGTTACATCGGGTTCCGCTGTCAATCCCATTTCCACCGTATCTAATGTTGGTGGTGTCACAATGAATGGTGTGGACGCTGCAATTACCATTATGCCAATCAAAAACTTGGCATTCACAAATAGCGTCAGCTACAATCACGCTACTTATGACGACAATCTAGTAGAAGCCGGTGTATCCTACCACACACGTGGCAAACAGATTATCAACTATCCCCGTTTTATGTACAAAACACGCCTATCGTATGACTGGAAAGGACTGACAGCTTACGTAGATGCAAGCTACACAGGCAAGCGCAACTACAGCTATGTTGGAGATGTTAAAGTCCCAGCTTACTGGATGACCAACCTTGGCATACAGTACAACCTTGCCAAGCTGCCATACTTCCAAAAATCCGTTGGTTTTGTTAAAGACATGACACTCAACCTAAGTGTTACTAATATCCAGAACAACCGTTACATCGCCACCATGGGCGAAAACGGAAATCCGCTCAGCATTTCCAGAGGAGCTATGGATTTCCAGTCCATGTTGGTGGGAGCACCGCGTATGTTCTTTGGGTCGATCAGCACCAACTTCTGATCTATTCTAACTCCTGAATATGAACAAAAGCCTGTCACAATTAAATTTGTGGCAGGCTTTTTATTAGGCACAGCCGCTCATACTTTGCCGCACAACGACTTCATGACGTTCAGTGCACATCCGGCTGAAAAGGATAAGCATATGTCCAACGCTCCCTCTCTTCACAAACATAAATCGCATATCGTCACCGATGGTATTATGCGCGTTGAACAGCGTGCCTTTTTGCGGGCCACTGGCTTAGGAGACGAAGATATGGCAAAATCTTTTGTCGGGATTGTCAGCACCGCTGGGGAAAATACTCCTTGTTCCATGTCATTAATCCCACAGGCCGACAGCGCCCGCCTGGGAGTGGCTGAGGGCGGCGGCGTCCCGGTAAGCTTTACAACAATCTCCGTCTCGGATGGTACAACCATGGGTCATGCAGGCATGTGCATGAGCCTACCATCACGCGAGTTGATAGCCGATAGTGTGGAAATGTCAGCACGTGCACATGCTTATGATGGGCTGGTCAGCTTTGCCGGGTGCGATAAAACACTCCCTGCGATGATGATGGCAATGGTACGCCTTAACTTGCCATCCATTTTTGTTTTTGGCGGTGCCATGCTACCCGGCTATTCCGCGCATGGCACGGAACGAACAGTTCTTAATGCTGTGGAGGGGATCGGTCAGTATCAAAGTGGACAGATTACCCTAAGCGAGCTGAGTGACATTGAACGCACCTGCGCTGTGACTGTCGGCGCTTGTCCTGGCCAGTTTTCAGCCAGCACAATGGCAATGGTGGCAGAAACACTAGGGCTATCGTTTTTGGGGTCATCAAGCATCCCCGCAGTGTACAGCGAACGCATGGTTATCGGGCGTAAGGCGGGCAAGAGAGTCATGCAGATTATAAATGATGGTGGCCCTTTGCCGCGAAGCCTGATCACACGCGAGAGTCTGGAAAACGCCTGCACTGCGGTCGCTGCCACAGGAGGCTCGACCAATTCTGTATTACATATTCCAGCCATTGCGCATGAAGCTGGTATTCCATTTAATTTTGATGATATGGCGCATATTTTTCAACGTACACCTCTTATCGCCAATCTTTCTCCCGGCGGGCAATTTTTAATCAAAGATTTAAACCAGATAGGGGGTGTGCCCGTCATCCTCAACGCATTGCTGCAAGGAGGATATCTGCACGGCAATACGCCAACCATTACAGGTTGTTCACTGGCTGAGGAACTCGCACACCACGCAGGTCCTGATGGCAAAATTGTTCGTTCATGCTCTAACCCTTTGGCAACGACGGGTGGATTGGTCATGCTTAAGGGTAATCTTTGCCCTGATGGAGCATGGATAAAAACAGCAGGTTTAAAATCCCTTTATTTTGAAGGAAAAGCACAGGTTTTTGAAAATGAAGAAGACTGCGCACAGGCTGTTGCAACACAAAACTATACACCTGGAAGTGTACTGATTATTCGCAACGAAGGGCCAAAAGGTGGTCCGGGAATGCGTGAAATGCTAGCTGTTACCGCCGCCATTTATGGGCAGGGGATGGGTGAGCAGGTCGCATTGCTGACTGATGGTCGCTTTTCCGGGGCAACACGCGGAATGTGCATTGGCTACGCTAGTCCGGAAGCTGCACAGGGTGGCACTATAGCGTTGGTACGAAATGGAGACATCATTCGTATTAACGTGAAGGCTGGCACTATAGAACTGATTGTTCCCGAAAAGGAGCTACATAATCGAAAAAAAACCTACGTTGCACCTAAAGTCCCATCCATCAATGGTGTTCTGGAAAAATACGTTAAGCTCGTCGGCCCAACTCATTTAGGCGCAGTTACGCATATTGGAGGTTTTGCCTAACGCCACATTTTGCAGGCACTTAACACCTACGCAGCATGGTAGTGCCTGCAGCATGTAGTTTTTCTATACTGGTTATCCCAGCTAGCGCCATAATATCACGAATTTCACCTTGTAGGCCGCCAATCATCTCAATCAGAACTGCTTCTCCCCCCGCGGCCAGTGCCCACGCCAAGGGACGCCCCAACCCAACCAAAGAACTTCCCTGAGCCAACGCACATACTACATCTGCTCCACGCCTTATGCCACTATCCATAACAACTGAGCCAGAAGGTCCAATGGATGCGACAATATCTGGCAGCACGTCCAGCGTAGCCGGAGCGGGGTCAAGCTGACGACCACCATGATTGGAAACCATAACGGAATCTGCTCCTACCGCCACACATTGCACAGCATCATCGGGATGCATAACGCCTTTGACAACCAATTTGCCCCCCCACTGTGCACGCAACCATTCCAGATCCTTCCATGTCAGACTAGGATCAATTTGGGAGGCAGCAGTTTTGGCTTGCTCCAATAATGTTCTACCCATTCCGTACGGCTGCAAGTTCCCCAAAACTGGCATACCATGGCGCATCATGCCAAGGCTCCAGCGCCATGCCTGCGCAAACGAGACCAATTGCCCTAAAGACGGATGAGTCAGCCGCCTGAAACCATTTTTTTCGTCCCGCGGCCTTAACGGCGTTATCGGCGTATCCACTGTCAGAACAAGAGTGCTTACTCCACATTGGCGTGCACGATTGATCATATCGCGCGTGATCTCACGATCACGGAAAACATAAATCTGAGCGAGAACATGAGCCCCCTCAACGGCGCATATATCCTCAAGGGCAGTAATGGAAAATGTTGAAACACAAAAGGGAATTTTTGTTTTAGCTGAAGCACGTGCCGCCATAAAATCGGCTCCATAACGCATCATGCCTAAAAACCCTACTGGTGCAAGCATGAAAGGTGCTGCGCACTCATAGTCCAGCCATTGCGTTGATATGGAAACCTGAGAAACATTACGCAGGCAGCGAGGCATTATAGCCCATTTTTTAAATGCATTTCTATTGGCTAGCACAGTCACTTCATCATGTGCGCCTCCTGCCACATAATCCCTAAACAGGCGCGGCAGCATGTGTTCTGCTGTTTGTTGCAAGCAATCCAACCCGACAAACACCATAAGCATACTTTCTATAAAATACCCCCGAACTGGTCAGTTCGGGGGCCCATTCATTAATCCAGTAACGCTCCACATTCTGGCAATGGCACCAATGCTTTTACACGCTCTACCATAACAGCTTTGGCAATAAGTGCTCGCATAGCTTCGATATCGGGAGTGAATAGTCTGTCTTGTGCAAAGAACGTAATTTCCTCACGAACAGCATCTTTTGCTACACTCAGAGGGCGAGACGTTTTGAGCGGAGCCAAAAAGTCCAACCCCTGCACTGCTGCCAGACATTCAATGGCAATAATGGTGCAGACATTCTCCACAATGTCTTCCAGACGTCTGGCCGCAAAGGTCGCCATGCTCACATGATCTTCCTGATTGGCTGATGTTGGAAGACTGTCCACACTGGCTGGGTGCGCCAGAGTCTTGTTTTCCGATGCTAATGCTGCCGCAGTAACCTGGGCAATCATAAAACCAGAATTCAAGCCGCTATCCTGCACCAAAAAGGGAGGGAGCCCACTCATCTGTGCATCCATCAACATTGCCAGGCGCCGCTCGGAAATAGCCCCAATTTCGGACAGGGCAATAGCAATGGTATCCGCTGCAATAGCCACAGGTTCCGCATGAAAGTTGCCACCCGAGATCATTTCATCCGTATCGGCAAAATGAATGGGGTTGTCAGACACAGCATTTGCTTCCGTTACCAATGTTACGGTCGCATTACGCAATGTATCCAAGCAAGCTCCCATAACCTGAGGTTGGCAGCGCAGGCAGTAAGGGTCCTGCACACGTTCATCCCCTTCCCTATGAGAATCACGGATTGGGGATGCTTCAAGCAGACTACGATAAACAGCAGCTGTTTCCATTTGCCCACGCTGGCCACGAAGTGCATGCAAACGTGGATCAAATGGTGCATCGGTGCCGCGCGCAGCATCCAGTGTTAAGCCGCCCGCAACAAGAGCAGCCTGAAAAACACGTTCAGCTTTAAATAGGCCTGACAACGCCAGCGCGGTAGAAGCCTGTGTGCCATTCAGCAGCGCCAGACCTTCCTTCGGTCCCAGCACAATAGGTGCCAAACCGGCAGCTTTAAGTGCTTCAGCGCCTGTCAGTTTTTCACCCTTATAAAACGCATGGCCTTCGCCAATAAGCACAGCACTCATATGAGCCAGAGGAGCCAGATCGCCCGAAGCACCAACGGAACCTTTTTCTGGAATAACCGGCACAACTCCGCGGTTGAGCATGGCAAGCAGAAAGGTCACAACCTCTTTGCGCACACCGGAAAAACCCCTGGCCAGCCCATTAGCTTTGAGCAGCAGAATCAGCCGCACAACAGCCTCGCTCATGGGAGCACCAATTCCTGCTGCATGACTAAGCACCAGATTACGCTGAAGATCCTTGAGTTTGTCATCAGGGATACGCGTTTTAGCAAGCTTGCCAAATCCCGTATTCACCCCATAAACAGGCTCCCCACGAGCAACAATTCGCTCAACTGAAAGTGCAGCCTTATGCAGAACCTCCTCTGCTTCTGCTGCCAGCTCCACTTTTGTGGACGGTGAGAAAAAGAAAGAGCGAATTTCGGCATAAGTTAATTTACCAGGATGAAGAGTAAAGGCTGTAGCAGTCATATTCTTTAAGCTCCACGCGTAATCATTGGCAGATCAAGGGATTTTTCGTGGGCACACGCCACAGCAATGTCATACCCGGCATCAGCATGACGCATCACACCCGTAGCAGGGTCGTTCCACAAAACGCGCTCCAGCCTGCGGGCTGCCTCGGGTGTGCCGTCAGCGACAATGACCATGCCCGAATGCTGCGAGAAGCCCATACCAACACCGCCGCCGTGATGCAGAGATACCCATGTTGCACCAGATGCTGTGTTTAACAGGGCATTCAGCAACGGCCAGTCAGAAACAGTGTCACTTCCATCCCGCATGGCTTCGGTTTCGCGGTTTGGACTGGCTACAGATCCACTGTCGAGATGATCACGACCAATAACAATTGGTCCCTTTAGTTCACCGTTAGCGACCATTTCGTTAAAGGCCATGCCCAGACGATGACGATCCCCCAAACCTACCCAGCAAATACGGGAAGGCAGGCCCTGAAATTGAATTTTCTCACGCGCCATATCCATCCAGTTGTGTAAATGAACATCATCTGGCAGCAGTTCTTTGACCTTTTGGTCAGTCTTGTAGATATCTTCCGGATCACCCGACAACGCGGCCCAGCGGAATGGTCCAATACCACGACAGAACAGTGGGCGAATATAAGCAGGCACAAAGCCGGGAAAGGCAAAAGCATCCTCCAGCCCTTCTTCAAAAGCCATCTGGCGGATATTATTACCATAATCGAACGTGGGAATACCCATACGATGGAAGGCCACCATAGCTTCCACATGATCGCGCATGGACTGGCGGGCTGCTTTTTCCACCACTGCTGGGTCCGTCAGACGTTTATGCTCTGCCTCTTCCAACGTCCAGCCCTTGGGCAGATAACCATTGCGCGGGTCATGAGCTGATGTCTGGTCCGTAACGGCATCTGGGCGAATACCGCGTCGAACGAGTTCAGGGAACACTTCTGCGGCATTCCCCAAAAGCCCAACAGAAATTGCCTCTCCCTTTGCACAGGCAGCGTTAATAAGGTCCAGAGCTTCGTCCAGTGTATCAACACGACGGTCCAGATAACCTGTGTCCAAACGTTTCTGAATCCGGCTTGGTTCACACTCCACTGCCAGCATAGAAGCCCCGGCCATAACAGCAGCAAGCGGTTGCGCCCCACTCATGCCCCCCAGACCGCCTGTCAGGATCCAGCGGCCTTTAAGGTTACCGCCGTAATACTGACGCCCCATTTCCACAAAGGTTTCGTAAGTGCCCTGAACAATTCCTTGCGAACCAATGTAGATCCACGAACCGGCCGTCATCTGCCCATACATCATCAGGCCCATACGATCGAGTTCGTTAAATTTATCCCAGTTTGCCCAATGCGGCACAATATTGGAATTGGCGATCAACACACGGGGAGCATCTGTATGTGTCCGAAAGACACCAACAGGCTTACCTGATTGTACAAGTAGGGTCTGATCATCTTCCAGAGTTTTAAGACTACGCACAATCTGGTCATAACACTCCCAGTTGCGTGCAGCACGCCCAATACCACCATAGACAACCAGTTCAGATGGACGTTCTGCCACTTCTGGGTCCAGGTTATTCATCAGCATCCGCAAAGCAGCTTCTGTCTGCCAGCTTTTAGCTGATTTTTCCGGCCCGGTTGGAGACCGAATTACGCGATCATTAGCAAGACGATTATTGGAAACTGCGGATGCGTCACTCATTTTCAGTCCCTTGTCAGTACTTGTATATACGTTCATTTAGGCGCTGAACATTTTCATTGTCAATTAGCAATATTCTAAAAAACTCATCTATTTTCGGCTTATGCTCTAAAAGCCAAGGCACACTGCAAAAACTGCGTTAAAGCCTGCTTTAAAAGTTCCACTTTGGAAGAATTCAAAAGCCATGGCTTCTCTTCGCTTTCAAGGTAGGTTGTTTGTGCAAGTTCAAGCTGCACAGCATGAACTTGCTGATCCGGCCGTCCATAATGGCGAGTCGTATAACCACCTTTAAAACGCCCATCCAGCACGTGCGTGTAATGCGGTAATGTGCTTGCGTGCGCAACCAACGCCTGAGCCAGATCCGGCGCACAGGCAGCCCCCATATTGGTACCAAAGTTCAGGTCTGGCAAAACCCCTTCAAACAAACGGGGTATTTTTGAAGCAATGGAGTGCCCATCCCACAAAACTGCCCATCCCCATTTGGTTTTTAACCGTGTTAGTTCCTGCTCGATTTGTGCGTGATAAGGTTGCCAGAACACACGCGTTCTCTCCGCGACTTCCTGTTCATCAGGGATATGACCGTCCTGATAAATGGGTAAACCAGAAAAAGTCAGGTGGGGCACAAGCCCCGTGCTTGGGCGTCCAGGGTATAGAACACCATCATCAGCACCACGATTGAGATCAACCACATAACGCGAGTAATTGGCGCGCAAAACACCAATTCCTAAACCCTGTGCAACATCATATAATGTTTCCATATACCAGTCTGTGTCCGGCAGAGTTGCCCCATGCTCGGTCATGCGTTCTTTAAATCCTTGAGGTAAAAGCTGCCCTGCATGAGGCAACGTAACAAGAACCGGCGCATCACCGGGTGTAAAGGTATAAACAGCTTCCATCCGCTTCACCCTTCCTGCTTTCTAGTGGCTAATTTTCAGAAAAAATTGTGCGTATAACTTTACGAAACTGTTGCGTTAGAGAGTCCTGCTGTAAGTGCCGGCCATCCCTGACACGCCAAGCTCCTGCACACATCACATGCTTGACTGGCAGTGCTGAAACAGAAAATAGAGCAGCGTCTAACAATGCATCACCTTCCAGATCAGGAAGAGGTAGATGCTCTAAGTCCAGCACACACAGATCTGCACGTGCACCTTCAACCAGCCCCCATTGTGCCAGACCGCAAGACTGAGCACCACCAGCAAGAGCCTGCTGATAAAGCCATCTCCCTGTGGACCCCAGTTCATTCTGCGGCAACGCCACGCAGCGACTTTGTTCTGACAAACGCAACCCATATTCCAAAAGACGTAGCTCTTCTGCCGGACTGATCAGCACATTACTATCGGATCCAATGCCAAAACGGCCTTTTTGCGCCACGTAAGAAACAAGCGGGAAGAAGCCATCTCCCAAATTAGCTTCCGTAATCGGGCAGAGCCCTGCAACAGCCTGACTTTGTGCAAGCTGAGTAACTTCCGAAGGTGCCAGATGCGTTGCATGAACCAGACACCACCAGGCATTAACTTCCACATGATCAAACAGATAATTCACTGGCCGCTGCCCTGTTGCAGCAAGGCATTGTTCAACTTCCCCGATCTGTTCCGCTATGTGAATATGCACAGGCATTTCCACAGCGCCACTCTGCGTCAACTGTTTGACATCCGCCATATCCACAGCCCGTAAGGAATGCAGCCCTAATCCAGTGGAAATCAAGATATTCTGCTTAGTTTGCGTCTGCACAGCTTGTAGAATATCAACAATCTGCTCAGGTTTTGTTGCAAAACGTTTCTGCTCATCCAGTAATGGACGCCCACCAAACCCAGAATACATATAAAGTGTGGGTAGAACTGTAACACCAATACCTGAAGTTTTGGCCGCTGATGCAATGCGCAAAGCCATTTCAGCTGGGTTTTCGTAAACATTACCCTTTTTATCATGATGAAGATAATGAAACTCCGCAACCTGCGTATAACCGGCACGAAGCATTTCCATGTATAAAAATGCGGCAATGACTTCCATTTGCTCTGGCGTTATGTGGCCTGCCAACCGATACATAAGGTTGCGCCAAGTCCAGAATGTGTCCGAAGGTGTTTGCCTGCGCTCTGCCATTCCAGCCATCCCACGCTGAAAAGCGTGAGAATGTAAACTGATCTGGGGTGGCAGAGCGACACTCACTCTTTCCGCTCCCGCCGAAGGCTGGGTGTTAGGCCGAACGGAAGAAAAAGTGCCATCCTTCCCCACAACCAACGACACATTCTTATGCCATCCATCTGAGAGAAAAGCCTGATCCACAAAAAGCTCGGTCATGCAGCTCTATCCATATCTGCTTTTATTGCACCCAACTCCCGGCTGCACCGCTAACAGCAGAGTCTTGCCGTTGTTATTTTGGAATCATAACGGATTTGACTTATTTGTATATACCTTTGTATGTTAGGTCATACATAGAGAAAGCAGGAAGCCATGTGGGATACACTCTGGACGGACGTTCATCTGGCTACTATGGCCCCCTCGCGTATTACTCAGGATGACCCATATGGCTGCATAAAAAATGCTGCCATTGCAGCGCAAGATGGAAAAATTGTATGGATTGGTGCAGCCAAAGATCTTCCAAATTCACCTGAAAATCTTGCCAGAAATGTCTATTATATGAGCCATCAATGGGCTACTCCGGGGCTCATTGATGCTCATACCCACCTTGTCTATGCAGGCGACCGCAGCAATGAGTTTGCTCGACGTTTAGAGGGTGTAAGCTACCAGCAGATCGCGCGCGAGGGTGGCGGTATTAATGCCACAGTCAGCGCAACACGCGCTGCGTCAGAAGAAACATTGCTCGAATTGGCTATAAAACGCGCCAAACGTATGATTGCTGGAGGCACAACGACTATTGAAGTCAAATCTGGTTATGGCTTAACATTGCAGGATGAATTAAAACTTCTGCGTGTTGGCCGTGCTCTGGAAAAACATCTACCCATACGTGTTCATACAACATTTTTAGGCGCACATGCCCTGCCTCCAGAATATTCAGGCCGTCAGGATTGTTATGTAACAGACCTGATCGAAAATATGCTCCCCCGCATAGCTGAAGAGCAACTGGCAGATAGTGTTGATGCTTTTTGTGAAAGTATTGCTTTTTCTACCCAAGAAGTAGAACGTATTTTTGAAGCTGCCACCAAGTTAAATCTGCCGGTGCGTATCCATGCAGATCAGATGTCAGACAGTAATGGCTGCGCGCTAGCTGCAAGCTTTAAAGCTCTCTCGGCTGACCATGTGGAATATGCAAATGAGACCGGCATAAAAGACATGGCTACTGCTGGCACAATTGCTATGCTCCTCCCTGGTGCTTTTTATTTTATCCGTGAAACCAAACTCCCCCCGATAGATTTATTCAGGAAATACAAGGTGCCTATGGGCCTTGCCACCGATTGCAACCCCGGCACCTCCCCTGTACTGGATATGACAACTATCATGAACATGGCCTGCACTCTTATGCGCCTAACCCCTGCAGAAGCATTGCATGGCGCAACATCTATCGGTGCTCATGCCCTTAACATGCAAAGCAGAATTGGATTGCTGTGCGAAGGCTATTCGGCAGATATTGCTTTCTGGCCTGTGTCCGGTCCTCATGAACTTTCTTACTGGATTGGAGGCGTTACACCATCAGCTCGGGTATTTAAGGGCGAAACCGATTAAAACTCTCTTCAAAGGACATTGTAACACCTTTCATCTATACAAGATAAGAAAAGGCCCATAATTTAACAACACACCTAGACCGCCCAAAGGACCAGTCCAAGATGCAAACCACCACTGCGGCCCGCCCCCAACTGCGCTATGAACAGGTCAAACATTATATTATTGATCATATTAACCGAGGGGAATGGAACGTAGGGGAGCGGCTTCCTTCTGAGAGTGAACTGGTAGACACTCTTGGCGTGTCACGAATGACAGTGCATCGGGCATTACGGGAACTCATGGCCGAAGGGCTGGTTACGCGTGCACAAGGTGTTGGAACTTTTGTAGCTAAACCTGTGCCACGGGCTACCCTTCTCGAACTTCATGACATCGCTGATGACATTATAGCTGCGGGCCATATACACACCCAAAAACTCGTCACACTGGAAGCCATAAGAGCGGATGTTGATCTAGCCATGGCATTTGATCAGCGCCCTGGTGCCAAGCTTTTCCATTCTGTTATTGTGCACTTTGAGGACGATATTCCACTTCAGGTTGAAGAACGCTACGTTTCCCCACACTTTGTCCCAGATTATCTGGAACAGGATTTTACCAATCTACATCCTCATCGCCTGCTATCGCACATTTCCCGGCCTGATGAAATGGAACACGTTATTTTTGCCATTACACCGGACGAACAACTCCAGCAGCTTTTGGAATTGGATGAACCCACCACGGCCTGCCTTCAACTAGTGCGCCGTACGTGGGTTCAGGGGAAAACCGTTATGAAAGGTATTTTCACCTACCCCGGCAATCGTTACAGTTTAGGTGGACGCTATCAAATTTGAAGAAGGTCGAACAATGTTCTCTATCCAGCCATCAAACGTCCAATAACTGTTCGTTGAATTTCAGATGAACCTTCATAAATGCGCATAATCCGAGCATCTCGCACAAACCGCTCCAGCGGTAGCTCCCGTGTGTGACCATAGCCACCGTGTCATTGCAGTGCGCGATCAGTAACAAAACCTAACCATTTCACTCACAAAAAGCTTTGCTATGGATGCAGCCATTGTGAAAGGCTGCTGGCATGTTTTCAAATGAGCAGCTTGTAAGCTTAGTCCACACGCAGCTACTAAATTTTCAACCTGCCGGCTATGAGAACGACCTATCTTTGGCCTTTTTTATCAAGAGGACCAAAGGTTTCCATCCACGCTTCACCCGATAACCATGTCATGAGTACAAAGAAATTTACAGTTGTTTATTCCAGAAAATTTCTCATAAACATTTTGATAAAAAGCACTATAATCATAAAAACTTCTCAATCTCAAAATTAGAAAAAATCTTCCTATTGTCACTTCAGATCTGTGTTTAAATACGGATCTGAAGAACAGAAGATTATCCCTCAGGCAGACTGAAGTAATTCCTTGGTAGAATTCTGCTGTAGAAGCGGTCTCTGCCAGTGCCCCTGATCGAGTTTAATGATTTCCCGGTCAATCTCTTCGACGACCTGCCGCGCAAAAGGACCGAGGTGCAAATAGAGTGCGCTGGGCATAACCACATATGGTAAGGCTTTTGGATTGTGCAGAGCGCAGTCCAAAAGCATCCGCCAGAACTGTAATGCCGAGCCGGGACCCGCCCTGTGAATACGAAAAAGCAACCGGAAGAAGCTACGAAGATCTCCCTTGATCATCTGATGGGCGCGCTTGCGTTTGAGCATACGCCCTAACCTGCGCACCCGACCGAAATAGGCGGTCGGCTCATAGATTGTTCCAAGGACTGTCCGATAATCATCCAGCACATTCCGGCGTGGACGACTGGTCTCGAAATTCAGGCCAGCTGTGCACTGGTCGCCCGATTGTGTTTGTCCGTCATCCACAAAGAGACGCCCTTCCGCTAGCAGCCGACGTGTCAACTGTGTTGTCGGCAGGGCGTAAAGCAGGCCCACCATGCAAACTGGAATCGACGTGTCTTCGATACACTCGATCATGCCCGAAGCAACGCTACCTTGCTCGCTGTCAAAGCCTACAATGAAGCCAGCATTCACAAAAATTCCCGCATTATGGATGATCTCAATACTTTGTTGCAGACTGCGGCGGGTATTCTGCTTTTTCTGCGTCATGACCAGCGTGTCAGTATCTGGGCTTTCAATTCCTATGAACACAGCAAAAAAATTGCTCTCGGCAAGATCCGATAGCAATTCGGCATCATCAGCAAGGTTGATCGACGCTTCAGTCGAAAACTCGAACGGAAAGCGCTTCTCATTTTGCCACCGCTTAAGGTCTGGCAGGAATTTTCTGAGCGCTTTTTTGTTGCCAATCAGGTTGTCATCAACAAAATCGACATGCCCGCGATAACCAAGGGCATAAAGCGCATCCAGTTCCGCCATGACCTGTTCGGTCGTTTTGGTACGCGGCACACGGCCATACAGCTCGATAATGTCACAGAATTCGCAACTGAACGGACATCCGCGTGAGAATTGAATCCCAACGTGCAGATACTGGTTAAGCTTCAGCAAATCAAAACGCGGTAATGGGCTTTTTGTAACGTCTGCCTTGCCCATGGGCGCTTCAAACTCTCCCTCTCTGGCGCCGCTTCGCCACGCCGAGATGAAGTCGACCATAATCTCTTCAGCTTCCCCAAGGACCTGAAAATTTGCAGCTTTATAGACAGATGGACTGGATGTAACATCCGGTCCACCAACCACTACAGGCTTCCCTTTGGCTCGGCATGTTTCAATGATATGCAAGGCATCGTTTCTCTGCGGAAGCATTCCCCCGGTCATCACCATATCGGCCCACGCGAGGTCTTCTTCCGTCAGAAGTTCCGTGTTGCGATTAATCAATCTGACATCCCAGCTATCGGGAAGCATGGCTGCCACGGTAATGAGGCCAAGAGGAGCCGCTGGGTAGCGTGCCCCCGTCAGTTCACAAGCTTCTTTATAGTTCCAGAACGAACCTGAGTTAAAAAGCGGGAAGATCATAAGGATCTTGCAGCTGTCGGTCATCAAGGATGAAGTCCTCCGATAAAACAGCTGATTGCGATCAAAGCCAGAAAATGTCTGCTTTTTCGAAAGCACGCCGGACCACGTCATGGCCTAAGTCAGTTTTAGGGAAAAATTGCTCAAGAGACACCTTGATTCTTACTGACGTCTGGCAAGGAGGCTCTGCAAGGCAATATCCGGACGAAGATTGTCGTATACCTTTGGTGAACGGAAATAACCTTATAAACGTAATGTTCCAAGATAGCGATAGCGCTGCATCAATTAGCATCATTATACTAAACAGCTGAAGTCGGCTCCGGACCTCGCTATAGAAAGACCAAACTCCGTTGTCCGCTATTCGCATCATAATTTTGCGGCTTATATATTTTGAATAAGGGCATACTCCGCTTATCTGCCTTCACGCTCCTTGATCGAACAGGTAGTTTGAGGAGGTAAATGGACTGGCGGACTTGGGTTTAATTTCGTGACAAGAAATTAAACATATTAAATCTTAAAATTCATCACATATTTTTGAACAAAATATACCACAATGTCAATCTACCAATACAATTCAAATCTCTATATAATTTTTCTTATCTATTTTATATTAAGGGCAATTCATTCGCATCATGAATACATTCAATATTTACAGACCGACACAGATGATAAAGGATGAAGAAAGTCAGGAGTATATCTGTGCCAAAGAACAGGAAAAAAGCTTATGGGAGACAAAGTCCATTTGTATTCCTCCCAAAGACACCAACCTGCGAAAAGTATGTGTTTCATCAAAATCTTTGCAGGTCGTTATAATTAAGGATGGTGAAGAAATCGTACATAGCGATACCTATTGCATGGACAAAAAGGGGTCCAGGCAAGGTAAACTCATGCATGGTTGCCCCAAAATAACAAAAGCCATCACTGATCCAACTAAAAAATATACAGTCGAGTTTCGAACACCCGAAACGAAAGATATTACGACATGGCTTGAAAGCAATTTTTCTCCAGAACGGAAAGCACTAGGAGCAGTCTTCCGAGATGTGTATGATTATCTGGAAGCCAGTAAGGCAGAAATCACACGGATATCGAAATCTGTTTCTGAAGATTTGCAAACAACAAAAACAGTATTCGGAAAAATTCAGGAATCTGAAAAACAGGCATCACAGGATCGGAAGATTGCATCAAAAGAAAAGAAAGTTGGTTTTTTAGTCGGTATTTCTGGTTTTCTTTTAGGATCACTCATGGACTTTGGTCTTTTGAAAGACCTTAATATATTTTCAATTACAAAATCTGAGGCTGAACTAGGGCTAAGCAGTGCCGTCATCATTCTTTTGGTTGCTGGTTTTCTAATGGTCTTCAGAAAAAACAAGTCATAAATATCTTCTGAATATAAAAATGAGCCCTATCAAAGTCTTCCCATACATACAAAAAATAACATAGGATTTTTATTTTTTTGTATCCTTGCAATTATTATCGTGCAAAACAAAAAAAACTCTGGATTATGAAAGTTTATACATTATAATATACATGAAACCTAGGAGAATTTTCTTCTTCATAAGTTGCCGAGTTTTAGTCATTACCCAACATCCCTTATTCCCAGTTGGCACTTGTATCGCATGATATTTGCAAGACCAATCTGACCATAGCCAACATATCACTCAGGTGCATGGCCTCTCACGAATCGGGCAACCCACATCGACATGATAATGTGTATGCTTGCGAGGATCACCTGAAAATGGGTCATCTGATGAGGCAGAACATGAACCAGAGCGACTTTGGGCATATCTATTATGATCGTGTTGTACAACTATTCTGAATAGCGTCGAAGAAACGGATATGGACCAAATCCCCATGGCCGCGTAATTTGTGAAATCCGGTCCCGGCCAGTTGTGGGACTATTTACATCGCGTAATCCAGCATAAACTGTTCAGGGTTCAAGATATTGTCTCTACGTCTTCTGCTTTCTTCCCTGAGCCTTGCGGCCCTTCCGGCTCTGTACCTCGCACCATGCAGTCGGGCGGCCTCTGCTGAGTCCTCGCCTTTCTCGTTCCAGCATACCTCTCTCGATGCAACAGGCGAACACCCAGAAATCTGCCTGCATTTCAATCAGAGCCTGAACGCACGAGACACATCAACACTGGCCCATTCGGTCCATCTCTCACCCAAAAACGCTTTTACACCGCGGGTTGAGAATGACACGTTCTGCCTTGGCAACCTCGCCTTCGGGCAGGGTTACACACTAAAGATCGACCCGAATTTTGCTTCAGCTGATGGCCAGAATCTTGCCTCCCCCCTCACACTCAGCGCCCGCTTTGGGCGCCGTGATGCGCACGTTGGGCTGACAGGAGACGGCTTTATCCTGCCCGGACGCACGACCGGGCATACGCCCGCCCTCGCGATTGAAACTGTTAACGTTTCCACTGTTCGCCTCCACGTCTTTCGGGTCGCTGCCTATCAGCAATTTCCCGGCACAGATCATATCGACAGCACGCTTCCTGATCTGAACCAGACCAGTTTTGACCCTTATACATTCCAGAACCTGCTGGACACGACCATGCGTGAAATCTGGCATGGCACCATGGCTATCGATCATGCGGCAGACCGATCTGTAACAACTGGCTTCCCGCTGGCAGAGATAATTGGCGCAGGACAGAGCGGACTTTATCTGGTGACGGTTGAAGACGCCGCAACGCCGCCCGAAAAAAGCTCCGTGGAAACCGCGCTTAAACGTGGGAGCACCAACACCGATCTCCTGCAAAGCAAGCCTATTTCTGCCCACTGGGTTAATCTGAGCGATCTTGGCCTGACCATGCTGCGGGGTGAAGATGGGCTGACAGTCAGTGCCCGCTCCCTGATGAGCGGGCAGCCCACTCCTGATGTGACGCTGACACTGCGCGCCCGTGATGGCGGCACTCTGGCAACAGTCACAACGGATGCGAGTGGCCTTGGGCATTTTGATGCCCCCCTGCTCCGTGGCACCATGGCAGACCGCTCTGCGGTCCTGCTTGCCAGCAAGGGAGAGGATTTCGGTTTTCTGCATCTTGACCGGCAATGGTTCGATTTTTCAGAACAGCATCTTGCTGACGCAGTCAGCCCCTTTCAGGGGAGCAGTCGCGCGCTCGTGCAACCTGACCGCGGGATCTATCGCCCCGGTGAGAGCGTGCATCTCCTCACTCTTCTGCGTGACCGGGCCGGACAGGCTATTCCAGAAGCACACCCGGTTCTTGTTCTACGCCGTCCGGATATGATGGAAGAACGGCGCATTCCGCTTACAGGTGCAGCAGAAGGTGGCTACGCGACCACTCTGCCTCTGAGCGCCAGCGCACCCACTGGCCTGTGGCAAGCTGATATTCTACTCGACCCATCCCTACCCGCTATCGGTTCGGCCCGTTTCAGCGTTCAGGATTTCGTGCCCCCCAGTATCGAAACCAGTTTCAGGCCTCCAGCTTCCGCAACCGCCGGACAGGCCGTTGTGATTGATGCCTCAGCACGCTTTCTCTACGGCGCGCCCGGTGCGAGCCTTAAAAGTGACAGTTCCTACAAACTTGTTGCCGCGACTGACCCGATTCCTAACCACACAGGCTGGGCCTTTGGGTTTGAGAATGAAGAGATACCATCAACTAGTGACGACATCATCGCAGCTCCAACCGATCATGAAGGCCATACTCAACTGACCTTCACGCCGGATATTCCTCAGGGCCTTACCCGACCGCTTGCTCTTGATATACGTGCCGGTTTTCTTGACCCCATGGGGCGGCGTGTGGGTGAGCACTTTACAATTCCCGTCCGGCGCACCACACCGCTGATCGGCCTCCGTGTTGCAACAGATCCCTCCTCCAGCATGGGCAGTGCTGTTATCCCCATTGACCTTGCAAGTTTCGCGCCTGACAACAGTCCGGTTGCCATCGGCAAAATTCACTGGACTTTGGCACGCGTCAACCGGATCTATAACTGGTCCCACACACCCGACAATGGCTGGACCTTCAGCAGTCACACCGTGGACGTGCCTATGCGCTCGGGCGATCTTGCAACAGATGCCAAAGGCACAGCGCGGATCACCCCCACGCTGGACTGGGGCGAATATCGCCTGAGTGCCATCCCGACCGAAAGTGGCGGGGTAACAGGCAGTTCACTCCGCTTTCAGATCGGCTGGGGTGGAAGCGGTGATGCCAACACACCGGACCATCTACCGCTCAGCGTACGCGATGCCCATATCGCGTCAGGCGGCAGTACGATCATCCACATTGGCGGTGGTTTTGCCGGACAAGCCCAGATAACACTTGCAACAGACCGCGTGCTGAACACACGCTTCGTGGACGTTCCAAAAGAAGGGCTGGACGTGCCGGTAACCGCCACACCGGACTGGCATTCCGGCGCCTATGTACTGGTCACACTCTATCGCCCCCTCAACAGCCCCTCCGGCCTGCGCCCCCATGACCCTGTGCGAGCGGTTGGCGTCACATGGATTGGTGTCAATCAGGATACGCACCGGTTGAACGTAAGGCTTGAGGCGCCAGGCACTGTCACACCGCGCCACCGCATTACCATTCCCGTGACAGTTCAGGCCAGTCAGGGTCTCCCGGTAGGGCAGGTGCAGGTCGCGGTGTCCGCGGTCGATCAGGGTATTCTCAACCTCACGCATTTCACGCCGCTCAACCTGTTTGATGCCCTTTACGGTCGCCCCCGTCTCGGGCTGGACATGTTGGACAACTACGGGTCTCTCCTGCTCAGTGATGCGAAAAATGGCCAAATTCGGTCTGGGGGAGATGCAACGTCAAATGACAGCAGTGCGGACGGCCCACCCGTACGGACAACGGAAAGCGTCGCGTTGTTCGAGGGACCAGTCGCGCTCGACAGCACCGGACACGGCACTCTCTCGTTCGACGTACCGGATTTTGACGGCCAGCTTCACCTGATGGCCTCAGCCTGGAACAAAGATGCCGTTGGCAACGCGCAGGCAGACATCACAGCACGGGACCCGGTTTTTCCCGACCTTGGATTGCCACGGTTCCTCGCCCCGGGAGATACGGCACAGGCACAGGTCTCCATCATCAATGTTGATGCGCCTTCAGCATCTTACGAAGTCCAGATTACCACGGATGGGCCGCTCCGCGTTCTCGGCTCCGGCACACTTAGCGCCCCTGTCAAACCCGGTGGGCGCGCTGACCTGCGTGTTGCGCTGGCCGCCACCCCAACCTTGCCGGGCCGCACCGCCATTGCACATATCCATCTCACATTGCACCGGTCCGGCTCATCAAAAGCCCTGCTGACACGAAGCTGGCCCATCGGCATCAGGCTGGCGCATGTTCCGCTTACCGTCAGCCGGACTGTGCCGCTCCCACCCGGTAGCCATAAAACATGGGACCGTACGGAACTTGCGGGATTCAACCCGGTAGACGCACGGATAACCCTCAACATCTCCGCATCGGACGGCCTTGATACCGTCGGGTTGCAAGAATCCCTGCAAACCAGCGTGTGGGGGGATTCTAATACACTCGCAGCTCAGGCCCGTGCGCTGCTACAACAAGGCAACCAGCCCCTCCCCCAAACTCGCGATCACAGAGATAGTCCGGGCAAATCCATCCAGTCAGTCATCAATACCCTTTTTGATCGCCAGAACCCGTCAGGTGAGATTGGCCAATGGGACCGCTCCGATGGCCTCAGTCTTCCCGACGATCTGGACTATCTTGCCGATTTCCTGGTCCGGGCAAAAGCTGCTGGCTACCCCGTGCCGGAGGACCGGCTCGACCTGCTGCTCAACCATATTGAAAGCGAGCAGCTCCAGTCTCAAAGCGTCGACGATGACGAGCATGATAGTGAAAGGCTGGCAGAACAGCTGAATACACGTGCTTACGCGGCGTACGTGCTGGCCCGCGCGGGTCGCCTCCACCCTGATGCAATCCACACTCTCGCTGCCTCACTCGTCACGCAGCAGGATGGTAATCGTATCAGCTATGTCTGGGCTGGCACGGCAGGCTCCAATGCACAGGCCTTTCCTCTGGCTCTTGGGCATCTCGCTGTCGCCCTCGCAATGGACGATGCGCCGGTGGACAACAGCGCGACATCACCAGAAGCACTGCTGGAC
Organism: Acetobacter syzygii; assembly: GCF_000964225.1. Taxonomy (GTDB): domain Bacteria; phylum Pseudomonadota; class Alphaproteobacteria; order Acetobacterales; family Acetobacteraceae; genus Acetobacter; species Acetobacter syzygii. The sequence goes on from NZ_BAMZ01000004.1 coordinate 41,712, forward strand.
GCAGCCATCTCGGCACTCGGGCCACCCCGCACCGGAAAGCCGGATTTGTGGGATTACCGATACTGGACCTACGTGCGCGATCTGGCCGGGCTTGCTGCCTTAACAGCCGAAGCGCATGACGACCAGCGCACCCATCTGCTCATCGGGCGGTTTGGCAAGCTGGCTCTGTCGCCTGATATGCTGACAACCGCGACCAAAACGGCACTGCTCGAATCTGCCAGTGCTCTGAACAGGGATACTGACGGCCGGAGTGTGCGTGTGCAGGGGCGCTCCAACACCACGCCACTGCGCCTGCCACTTACCTATCCGTTTGATTCCACCGCACTCGAAAAAGGTCTTCAGGTTGAAAATACCGGCAGGAAGATGCTGTTCAGCACCCTGACCGTGCAAGGCGAACCAGCCGGGGATGTCAAACCTCTCACCAAGGGACTGACACTGACCATGCAGGGTTTTACCCTGACTGGCCAGCCATTTGACCTGACACATATGCAACAGAATGACCGGTTTATCGTCAGTCTCAAAGGCACGGCCCTCCACCCCGGTCAGTATCTGGTGGGCATTACCAGCCTGCTTCCTGCCGGATGGGAAATTGAGAGCATTGTGTCTCCTGAGGATGTCGCATCTGATGACCATGACAGCGACGACCCTGAAAACGACCGCGCAAAGCTCCCCTACGCTTTTCTGGGCACACTCAGCAACGCCGAACATGCTGCAGCACTGGATGATCGTTTTAGTGCTGCGGTGCGCTTCACCACACAGTCTCCAGACCTTACGGCGCGGGGTTTCCATGTCGCTTATATCGTCCGCGCCATTACGCCGGGCCGCTTCATTCTACCAGAAGCCATAGTCAGCGCACAGCGTCTGCCGAGCCTGATGGCGCGCACGGCATCAGGGACTGTCGAGATCACCGCACATTGAGGGATTTTCGCCTCCTCGCCAGAAACTGTACACTAGGCCTGCTGCTCACCAGCCTCCTTCCGGCTGGTCTGCTGGTGGCCGACCGTTTTAACCCGCCAGACCTGTATCGGGCCGAGCAAGCCGCCCTTCTTGTTCAAGCCCGCGACCATACATTGCTTGACGGCCATACAAGCCGCGATGGCTTCTGGCGTCTGCCGGTTGAAAGCCAGAATGTTGATCCGACTTACATCACGCTCCTGCTGACGACGGAAGACCACCGCTTTGAAAGCCATCCCGGGGTTGATCCGCAGGCCCTTGCACGCGCCATCTGGCAACTGGTCCAGCGTGGTCATATTGTCTCTGGCGGTTCAACTCTAGCCATGCAGACAAGCCGCCTCCTTACCCCGCACCGTCATACATGGGGTGGCAAGCTGCGGGATATCCTGCGTGCCCTCCAGCTTGAATGGCGCTTCGGCCGCCGGGGCGTGTTGAACCTTTACCTTACACTGGCTCCTGAAGGTACGAATATCGAAGGCATCCGTGCGGCATCCCTGCTCTATTTCGGGCATGAACCCAGCCATCTGACATCCACCGAGGCTGCGCTCCTTGTCACTTTACCCCGGCGGCCCGCCGCACTCCGCCCAGACCGCCATCCCAATACCTTGCTGAACGCAGCACAGCGCACACTGCAACGCGCCACTTCATTAAGACCTGTTGCATGGCCAACACCAGACACACGCGGCGTGCCGCATGACGCCCCTGAACTCGCCGGTCATTTTATCAGCGCAGGACGCAACGGCGTGGTGGTGACAACGCTTGATGCACGGCTCCAGCGCAATGCACGGCAAGTGCTTGCCAACCACCCTGCCCCGCTGCGTGGAACATTTGCCGCACTGATTGTTGACCACGAGCGGCAGATCATTGCATGGGTCGGAGGGGCCGAGCATAAAGCTCCGGGCAATGCGATAGATGCTGTTTTGGCGCCCCGCTCTCCCGGTTCCACACTCAAACCATTTGTCTATGGGATGGCGTTTGAAAAAGGCTGGATGACACCCCACACACGTGTGCGCGATAGCCGACTGACCATTGGCGGCTATGCCCCCAGAGATTTTGACCATGCTTTCCGGGGGGAAACCACTGTGAGTGAAGCCCTTCAGCTTTCACTCAATGTGCCTGCCATTCAGGCGCTGGAACGGGTTGGTCCCTCCCGGTTCATGGATCGCCTCTCCAGCTGCAGTGTACGATTGCGACTACCCAAAAACCCGGATGGCACACAAAGCGCACCGAGCCTTGCAATCGTTCTCGGGGGAGCAGGCATCTCACTCCATGACCTGACAATGCTGTACGCGGCACTCGATCATAATGGTTACGTCGCCCCCCTGCACCATGAACCAACAGACCCGAAAGCGACAACGTCCGAGACGGTCCTGCTGTCCAGCAGAGCCAATGCCGATATTCGTACAATCCTGCGGGGTACCGCTCCACCGGCTGGCGTAGCATCATGGGAGGACGTTGCCTTCAAGACAGGCACATCCTATGGCAACCGTGATGGATGGGCAATGGCCTCTACTCCGCAGGCAACAGTCGGTGTATGGGCCGGACGCCCGGACGGCACTGCCTCTCCGGGGCTGACAGGACGGGATACGGCGGGACCCGTGCTGGCAGATCTCCTCTCTCTGGTTTCACTCCCGCATAAATCAGCCTCGACAGCCAGTGCTCAACCTCATCGTGCTGTTGCAGTCCTGTCACCTGCCCTGCGGGTCCTGCAACACGGACAGGCACCGCAGATCATCTTCCCACGCAATCATGCCGAAATTGAAAGCCGCTCTTCCGATGGCACGATGGTTCCCATCGGGCTGGAAGGCTCAGGCGGCCATCCGCCTTATCATTGGTATATCAATGGCACTCCGCTAAATGTGCCGCCCGGTGCGCAACCATCCTGGACACCCGATGCACCCGGCTTTGCTCACGTCACTCTTACGGACGTGCAAAATGCCCATGCGACCATTGATATTCGCATACGATAAAATGGAACCTTCTTGCATTGTTAATTTATTTTATAACGTACTTTCTTTTTTAGCCAATTAAGGCCTGTTAAATTTTTAAATTCTTTGCAGTCAAACGTGGGATCGTCGCCCACCAGCGCGACCGCAGCCTGCGGCAGACCCCACGGGAATGATCATGCAGGGACTATGATTTACGTGTAAGAACGCTCGGTGGTAGCTTCGGGCGCATCATTACACGTCGATCCAGCACAGGCCCGTCTGTCACAAAGGTGCCATCGCCAATAGCGTGCAGGGGTGAGCGTTCCTTGCGATGCGGGTCGGCATGGACCGCAACCCCTTCAAGAATGACGATGCCATACGGCGCGATGATGTCGATGACGCGGCATTCGATGTTCGCCAGACATTCAGTCAGAAGCGGTGCTTTCACCCTGTCCGCCTTACGGCGGGCAAGACCGAATTTTTCGAACTTGTCCGTATCCCTGCCAGAGCAGAGACCAATCCCCACGACTGTGTCGAGCATGTCTGCGGGCGGAATGGCGAGCACACATTCCCGCGTTTTCTCAATCGCTTCCCATGAGTAATTCCAGGGACCAGTGGTGATGGCGAAACGCGCGTCGAAATCCAGCACCATGGTCCAGGTAATCGTCATGACATTGTCGCGTCTGCCGTCATGCGTGGTCACAAGCGTTACCGGCCCGGATTCCAGAAACGTAAAAGCCTGATCAAGGGGAAACGGCTGCATGGCAATCTCCGTCCGGTTGCCGTGGATACAGATATTATAGCACGGCTTCCATGCCTGATTATATTGAATACTTATGCCTTACGGCGTGACCTTGTGGAAATTGAAGGGGCAACCCACATTTTTTACAGCGAGGCTACCCCACGATTTTGACATGGAGACGAGAATCAAACTGCTGAATTTAATGGGAAAAAATTCCGCAATTCGGGGTGAAGAAATTTCACCAGTTATTCACCAGTTATTCACCAGTTATATGTCAGGTTTCCATATACTCGGCGACCCTGGCCTATATAACAAGTGCCGCCTGCTCCACAGGTAGTAATATAATATTTATTCGTCAGGTTCGACATGGCCAATTGCGCCTTCAACCCTCGTAGGGCAGGTAGCACTTCGCCAAAATCATAATGTGCTCCCACATCGAACAGAATGTACGCAGGGGCCTTAAAGGATTCAACATTGCCAGCATAATTAAATCCAACATATCTCAGACCCCAGTTGATCCCAAATCCTCTCGCCCAGGCTTTTGGAAGATCGTAGTCAAAGAAGACAGAGAACATATTTCGTGGAGTTTGAGGAACCGATTTACCTTCTTGTGATATCGCCGCTCCATAAAACTCTCCGATGTAAGGATTATATTTTCGCGATGTTAAATTACTTTTTGCGAAGCGAGCATCCGTGTAGCTATAAGACGCAAGAACGCGCAGGTTCCGTGTAATGTTTGCGTTCGCTGATACCTCAAACCCTTGCGATTTGACACGCCCCGCATCTTCTGAATATCCCGTATGGATAAGATCACTTATAAGGTAGTGATCCTCATCTATATGAAATGCGGATGCTGTTATTAGGATATCCTTATTAGGAACTTTATATTTTAGGCCAGCCTCCATCTGCTTGCCTTGTAAAGGGGCGATAAGACGCCCTTGCCAGTTCGTGGTGTCCTGAGGTGTGAATGACGTCGCGTAGCTAAAATAAGGAGAAAGACCGAAATCAAAATTATAAATCAGCCCCGCCCTCCAAGTGAATTTGCTTTGAGAGTATGATGTGTCGTGTTGACCGGTTCTGTAATTATAAGAATGTGATTGATCGTTAAACCAATCCTGACGTCCCCCTAAGATAACTGATAATCTTTTCCATTTTATCTGATCCTGAAAATAAACACCTTCCTGAAAATAACTCCATGTTCCATCGTAACCTCGCACATGGCAACCAGAACTCGAAGCGATATTCAAGCATGGCGTAAACTGTGTCGCCTGTGGATTATAGAGATCAATAATCGCATCTGTTGATGATATTATATTATTTTGATTTAAATCATAATGCCGAAAATCTGATCCGACTACCCACGTATTCTTTACATTTCCAATTTTAAACTTTCCATCGAGACGAGTGTCAAAAGCTATGCTTTCGGAAGAGTAATTTCTTGTCTGTGGTCTATAATACTGCAGATTAGGAGTGGCGCTATCAACACTCCCATCGTTGTAAGAATCTTTACTATTTTGTACTGTTTTTTCATAGCGAAGCACCTGACTGAAATTGATGTATTTATTAAATTCGTGCTTAAATTGGTATTCGAACATGGCATTTTTTCTGGGTTTTTCATTCCACCAGTTAGTCAAGCCAGCAAAAGTGCTGCGTGATATCCGCCGGTAGCCGTCCGTAACTAAGCTGCCTTGTGCCGGATATTGTGCTCCAGCATTTGCTCCGTTCGCTGGCGTGTAAGAATAAGAGCCTATAAGAGTCAGAGATGTACGCGGATCGATATCCCATGTGAGGGAAGGAAGAATACCGACACGTTTGTAATGAGTGTAATTTGACTGGGCTCCTTGTGTATCGCCGATCGCTGCAATGCGGTAACGAACGTTCCCAGATTTTGTGATTTTGTCGCTGACATCGATGGTCGCTTCGTAGCGGTTCCAGTTTCCGAAGCCAACAGAGACCTGATGAAGGGGAGTATCAGTGGGCTTTTTAAGGGTCATATTGACCAAGCCACCTGGCGCGGACTGTCCATACATGACAGAGGGTGGCCCATTAAGCACTTCGATCCGCTCAAGAAAAGAGGTCTCGCCTGACGTCAGGGACGTGCTCATCAAACCGTCAACAAACTGCTGAGTACTAAATCCACGCTGCTTGATCGCACCACCGCTCCCGAGTGCTTCGCCTGACGAATACGAACCATATGGTTCCGAATAAACACCGGGACTATAACGTAACGCTTCCTGAATGTTCTGTGGTTGTTGATCGATCATCTGCTGTTTTGTGATCACATAAATTGAGGTCGGTATTTCCGTGATCGGTGTGTCGGTCTTTGTTCCTGCCATGGTAGTTGTAGCAACATACCCTACCCCAGGCCCCGTGGGGTCCTGATGCGCAATTTTTCCACCTACACGCACAGGACCAAGGGTGATGTTGGTAGAGGCTTTAACGATTACAAACGCATCGTGGCCCTTCGCCATATAAGAGAGGCCCGAGCCGTTCAAAAGCTGTTGGAGTGCTGAGGACGCGGACATCGTCCCCGATACGCCTTTGAATTGCCCCGGGTTTTGTGGAGACAGAACGACCCGAGAGG
>NZ_BAMZ01000003.1 GCF_000964225.1 Acetobacter syzygii
CAAACACTCACTCGTCAATCACTAATCACAAAAAAAATGAAATTTTTCTTTCAATGTCGATTTTGCCTCATTTTCCAAAAACAAAGCATGTAGTGTTGTGCGGTTACGCTACCATCATAAAGTGACGTCGCTTTATGCCCTGATTTGTAACACGTCGCGTTGCTCGCCCGGCACCCCCGAAGAATCGCATACCAAACGCCCGCCAGCCAAAATTCGGGGCGATTTGAGGCAAAACATCAACACGTTTTGTTACTTTAGATTTCCGGAAAACTTACCATGCAACGCCTAGCGCGTTGTACACTTTGATCATCAGGTATCATCCCTGATAACCAAGATGCGCGATATAAAAGGCTTTACAATCCACGATGTTAACTCAGGCCACTGGTTCTATATAGACGCTATCAGGCTCCCAAACCTGCGTGACAAATCGCGAACCCACATTGCCATCCATTGCACGATTAACGCTTGATTAAGCCGCAGGTTTCCTCCTGCAAGCTCGCAATCTTCCTTATTTCAGCCTTAATTGCCCTTTGTATGAGAGCAGACGACACGATATTATTGCAGGGCTTTCGAACCCTCATAATCTGGCATCCTGCCATTGCATGGAAACGCCTTTTCAGCCTGATTTTCTGCGGAATATATCATGCCACATTCAAGCATAGCCGGACCATCCAGCACCCCATACAAGCCCTGCGCAATCACACACGGCGATACATTGCCGAATGATGTTGAACAGTTCATCCAGTGCCATGATACTTTCATAAATCTGCAAAAAGACTATATACGCCTCACGTTCGACCTTCTGGGGGACGGACTTATTGCGCCGGTTGGCGCCGCCGCACTTTCTGATTTTCTTCGAATGGCCAACTGATGAACATTATGAACCCAGCCTCTGCACCCACCACGGAAGCAACGCTTCAGCCGCTTCCCTCCGCGTCTGGACAGCCGCGCCGTTACGGTGATTTTGCGACTTTCCCTGATGCGCTGGATTATGCTGCGCAGGGAACGGCCGGGTTTAATATTTATTCTGGCAAAGGCGTTCTGCTTGAAGCCTTGCCTTACCGCACGCTACGGCTCCAAGCTATTGAGACCGCAAAGCGTCTGCTGGGCATGGGGTTGCAAACGGGTGATCGCGTGGCCATTGTGGCTGAAAGCGATGGAGATTTTGCCCGTATATTTTTTGGCTGCCAGTATGCCGGTCTTGTTGCCGCCCCCCTGCCGCTACCAGTCGCTTTTGGCGGCAAGGATGCTTACCTGAGCACCCTGCGCGGGATGATCACCAGTGCACAGGCCAGTGCTGTGGTTATTCCAGCGATTATAGAAGGCTGGACGGACGAAATTGTTGAGGGGCTTGGCCTTGTTTTTGCGGGCTCCCCCAGTGACCTGATGGCACGGCCCGTGCCCGATATGGAATTGGGGCAGGTTCACCCCGATGCCCTCTCTTACCTTCAGTTTTCATCTGGAAGCACGCGCTTTCCCATGGGTGTTTGTGTATCCCAGCGCTCTGGAATGGCCAATGTTGCAGCCATTGCCCATGATGGCTTGCAGGTCCGCGAAACTGGTGATCGCTGCGTGTCCTGGCTACCGCTGTACCATGACATGGGGCTTGTCGGCTTCTTTTTGACACCGATGACCTGCCAGCTAACGGTCGACCTGCTGCCAACGCGTGAATTTGCCCGCCGCCCCCACGTCTGGCTTGACCTGATCAGCCGAAACCGGGGCACCATCGCCTACAGCCCATCGTTTGGTTACGAACTTTGTGCCCGTCGCCCAGCCGCAGCCGAGCTTGACCTCTCCTGCTGGCGTGTTGCCGGAATTGGCGGCGATATGATCCGGGCACATATTCTTCAGGAATTTGCAGAGCGCTTTGCGCCTGCCGGATTTAAGGCCGAAGCTTTTGTTGCCAGCTACGGCATGGCGGAAGCAACTCTGGCCATAAGCTTTGTCCCGCTTGATACCGGCATAGAAACCGATACCATTGATCTTCCCCTCCTGGAAAACAAAGGGATCGCTCGGGCTCCAGCAACACCTAACACGCCAAGCCGCACATTTGTTGTTTGCGGCCGCGTTCTGCCCGGACATGCCATGGAAGTGCGTGACCCTGATGGGCATGTACTCAAGGACCGTGAAATCGGTACAATTTACGTTCGCGGCCCCAGCCTTATGTCCGGCTATTTCCGTATGCCAGAAGAAACCTCTCAGGTGCTTGATAAAGATAAGTGGCTGAATACAGGCGATCTGGGGTACATGCTGAATGGCCAGATTGTGGTTACAGGCCGCGCCAAGGATCTGATCATTATTAATGGTCGCAATATCTGGCCGCAGGATCTGGAATGGTCGGCGGAAACCCATATTCCCACACTCCGCAGCCGCGATGTTGCCGTGTTTTCTCTTGAAAAAGACAGTCATGAGGAAATTGTGGCTCTGGTCCAGTGCCGCACGACCAACCCTGAAGCGCGTGAAGCCCTCCGCACCGAAACTGTCAACCTGTTCCGCAGGCTGCACGGGGTCGATGTATCGGTTGTTCTGGTTCCTCCGCACACGCTGCCGCAGACATCTTCGGGCAAGCTCACGCGTGCCAAAGCCCGTACCATGTACGTCAATGGGGCATTTGCCCAGCAACCCGAAGTTGCCTGATTACCAATGACAACGCACTGCCTGTGAGGGAAAGGCTAGTCAAATCTGGTTTTTTCTCTCATAACGCGGCCACGGCGGGCAGAAGCTCGGCTTGATATAAAATGCCATAAAGGATGAAGGACCCAACATGAGCGAAACCGTTGAAAGCGTTTCCGCGCTGATCATCCAAAAGCTTCTTGCCAACCCTAAAGTTCCGCGCGACATCGACGGCAACTGCAAGATCATGGAAGATCTGGCTTTTGACTCTCTCGCGGTCATGAACTTTGTCATGGAAGTGGAAGACAGTCTGGACGTGTCGGTTCCGCTCGACAAACTGGCGGATATTCGCACGATCAATGACCTTGCTGCCTGCATTGTTGACCTGAAGAACAAAGGGTAAGCGTGGATGACTTCACTGTTTTCCAAATTTGAGGGCCTTGCGGGCGCTCTTGGCTCCATTGTTACGGCTGGTGGACGCAACCCTTTTGCCGTTGTCATTGAAAAGCCTCTGTCCTCCACTGTTGGCATTATCGAAGGGCGGGAAACCCTGCTGTTCGGGACCAACAACTATCTGGGCCTTAGCCAGTCAAAACGGGCGATTGAAGCCGCGCAGGCAGCGGCAGCAACCTATGGCGTTGGCACAACAGGCTCCCGCATTGCCAATGGAACGCAGTCTCTCCACCGCCGTCTGGAACGCCAGATTGCCGATTTTTTCAAACGGCGTGATGCCATGGTGTTCTCCACCGGATATCAGGCCAATCTGGGAATGATTTCGGCCCTGGCCGGAAAAGACGATTATCTGTTTTTGGACGCTGATAGCCATGCCAGCATTTATGATGGCAGCCGCCTTGGCAACGCACAGATCATTCGCTTCCGGCATAACAGCCCGGATGATCTTTACAAACGCCTGAAACGTCTGGATGCCCCCAACAGCGCCAAACTGATTGTTGTAGAAGGCATTTATTCCATGACGGGTAACGTAGCCCCCATGGCCGAATTTGCGGCGATCAAGCGGGAAACCGGCGCTTACCTGATGGTTGATGAAGCCCACTCTTTTGGCGTACTGGGCGAAAACGGACGAGGAGCAGCCGAGGCCGAAGGTGCCGAGGCCGATGTGGACTTTATTGTTGGCACTTTTTCCAAAAGTCTTGGTACGGTTGGTGGATACTGCGTATCTGACCATCCGGAACTGGAACTGGTGCGCCTGAACTGCCGACCTTACATGTTTACGGCATCGCTTCCGCCAGAAGTCATTGCGGCAACTGGTGCAGCTCTTGAAGACATGGTCGCGCATCCTGAACTGCGCCAGCAGCTTATGGCCAATGCCGCCCAGTTGCATAAAGGCTTTATGGATCTCGGGCTTAATGCCAGCACACGGGTCAGCCCCGTTATTGCGGTCACGCTGGAAACCGTGGAGCAAGCCATTCCCATGTGGAACAGGCTTTTGGAACTTGGGGTTTATGTTAACCTCAGCCTGCCGCCAGCAACCCCGGACTCCCGCCCCTTGCTGCGCTGCTCGGTTATGGCAACACATACGCCTGCACAGATTGAGCAGACTTTGGCTATTTTCCATCAAGCTGCTGTGGATTGTGGTATTCCCATGCAGGCTAACGCGGCCTGAATCGCTTTAGCGTTGCCTAAACGCTCCGCCCCGCCAGAGCTTCCACAGCACTGGGGGGGCGGCCAGTAACGGATGTTTTTCCGCAAACGGGCTTAATACAATCTCCATTCCACTATGCCGACGGACTTTCCATGCTGCATAGCGGGCACTGCCCTTAAATGTATAAACAGCCTTGATCAGCCGTAAAATGTTAAGCGGACGCCCAAGTCCTGCTCGCAGCCGCCATTGGCGCTGTGCTTTTTCTTTTTGCTGGACTGATAGTATGGGCGCTACGCTGGTTGCATCCTGTTCAAAATTGATGCCTGCAATGTGCCAGCAAGGCAGGAGCATATGCCTGTAGCGATCTAAATTGGCCTCCACCAGGCTATTGCTCCGCTGACCATTTTCAACACGCAATTCCGCTTTATACGTACTGGCATAAAGCGCGTTCCAAAACGCGATCGGACTGGCTTTGTCCGGTCCAAGCAGAGCTGCCCATTTTGCTGCCGTTACATTGGCCCGAACAATACACTGCGTTATAACCTGTTCCGCCTGAGCATTGTTTTGCCAGACCAGCCTTACCGGTTGGGAAAAACGTGCCCACACCGTGGTATTCACAGCAGAAAATCCAGTTAACGCATGTAGCTGCGTTAACGAGAGAACTGCCACTTTGGCGCGCATGGTCCGACCAGCGACCTTAAGTTCCTGATATTCCACATTAGGTGGCATTACTGCATTGGCTATGCAGGCCAGTCTGGAACGCGGCCAGTCTGCCTGCCTGCGTACAATAATATAAAAGTCGAGCAGCGTGTCCTCATCAATCCCGCTCCGCAGGCCAGAACCGTAAAACAGCACGCCCATTGGCCTTACGGCCCCCAGCATCTGTTTTACAAAAAGCGTTACCTCTGGTGCCACTGGCATTGCCAGTTCCTGTGCCAGATTGTGCCTGACCTGACTAAGCGCCATCTTCCGGGTAGCGGGATCGGTTATAACCATTCTGCCTGCCATTACGCGTAAAGGAAGGACACAACAGGACCTGCCAGAATGGTAAAATCCTCTTCCTCCCCGGGTTCCAGAATCTCACCATCCAAAACAAAGCTGTCTGTTGTCTGTATCTTAAGTATCTGCACGGAACCACTCTGGTAAGCGGGCGTCCTACGCAGCCATTCTGGCGCACGACCGCGCAGCAGGGTCCACACAGCTCGCATAAGGGAGGGCGGATATGCGGCCACGTCCAGATAGTGCATACCACGCACAGTGGCTCCGCCAGCCCGCCAGAAGGGCCAAACACCATAGGGAAGAGTGTTCAGGGCCGTACAAAGTACCATAAAATGGTTCCGCACCCTGCTAACCTGCCCATCGTACGTCAATCGGGCAAATGCTCCAGCCAGCCAGCCAGCACGCTGGCGGGGACGCAAAAGCTGCATAACCGTCATAGCCAAAGTGGCCACAACAGCCATATCATGCGCGTAACGGTTGAGCACTGCTGGTTGGTGCGCAATGCTGATACCGCGACCAAAAGCTCCCATTCCCCCAAAAAAACCCAGCACCGCGGCCCCTTCATGGCCATTACGCTGCACAATAAGGGGGCACCGTTGCTTGAGTTTGAGCATGGCCTGACCTGAGCAAAGCTCAGCCTGCAAAAAGCGCAGCGCTTCCGCGCCTCTTTTTCCATACCCGACATCCGCCGCAATCAGGTTGGTATTGCCGGATGGGAAAACCGCAACCGGGGGCCATTCCTCAACAGGCCACGTAGATGCGTACAAAGCGCTCAACACCTTGCCTACCGTGCCATCCCCGCCATCTACAACAATACAGGCTGGTTTGCGCGCACGCAGGTCTTCCACAACACTTTGCAAGGCATCGTGTGTATCAGGCGCGTAAAAAAGGATATTCGGCAGTGCCTGAATGGCTTTGAGGTAATCCGGTCCATTCTTCAGATTTTTCCGACTGAATGGATTATAAATAAGGGCAAGATGGTCGGACACTCAGGTACTCTACATTGCACATGTGAAAGGTCGGTGCTTTTGCCCCGGCTCGGCTCAGTGGTATAAAGAGCCAGAGCGCGCTTGTCACATACTGTACGCTGGCAGCGCCCCGGACTGGAGACGTAATTTTTTTGGCCAGCGTTCTTATTGCCCATCTTTCGGACCCGCATCTGCCCCTGACCGGCCTGCCATCATGGCGGGAATGGCGGATAAAGCGTGTTTTAAGCCTGTTAAGCTGGCACACAAAGCGCAAACACGTGCATGTCCCTCCAGCACTTGAACAGGTTATGCAGGACATTCACCAGAACAGTCCCGATCTGGTAGCCTTAACCGGAGATATGACTAATCTGGGCCTGGCAGACGAGTTCCGTGCGGCACAGCAGTGGTTAAAAGAACAAAATCTGCCCCCTACCCTGCTTGTACCCGGCAACCATGAAGCCATGGTGCGTGAAAACAGTTCAGAAAAACGCGCTCTATGGACTGACTGGCTTCACCCGCAAAACAATGAAAAAGCGCCATCGGTGCTGATCCGTGAACATGTAGCGCTTGTGGGGCTGAATACGGCCGTCCCCACTTTTCCTTTTCTGGCCACGGGTCGGGCGGGGCAGGACCAGCTTGATCTGCTGGCCTCAACACTAAAAAACCTTGGCCTGTCTGGTTTATGCCGCATTGTGCTGCTACACCACCCCCCGGTCGCCAAACTGGTGGGCAAACGTAAAGGACTGGTGGACCTGAACATTCTTCAGGATATTCTGCGACAGGAAGGGGCGGAAATGGTGTTGCATGGCCACTCCCACCGCGCAACTGCCTGCACCATTCCGGGCACACGCATCCCTGTTATTGGCACAACCTCAGCCTCCCATATTGCTGGCAGCCCAGACAAAGCTGCCGGGTGGAACCGGATTACTGTCACGCCTCACCCCAGAACATGGGAGATAAGTGTTCAGCGCAGGGCACTCGGCACAGACGGCGCCATCCATGATAATCAGGCGACCAAAGTTTACACACTGCATCGCCATTTAACCAAAACAGCAGTATGACACCTTCTATGCCGAACGTGTCCGCTCTACGCCGCATGATCCAGCGGTTCATGCCCACAACGCTAGACCGTTACCTGATCAACCAGGTTATCCCGCCATTTTCCATAGCGCTTGCCGTGGTCATGACGGCGTTGCTGCTTGAGCGTCTTCTGGTTCTTTTTAATCTGCTGGCAGCGGGCAACAACAATCTGGGCACTTTTGTTGAACTGCTAACGGCGCTTCTGCCCCATTATCTTGGGCTTGCCATACCTGCTGCTCTTTGCGTATCGGTTTTTGCCGTTATGCGCCGTATGAGCCAGAATGAGGAAATAGACGCTGCCAACAGCAGTGGCCTCTCTCTGCTACGGATAACGCGGCCCTATATCCACCTCGGCATTGGGCTGGGTATTCTGTCCTTTCTGCTGTACGGCTTTATTCAACCCCATGCGCGCTATGACTTCCGTGCGGCTTTTTACATTGCCAGCCATACCGGATGGTCACCCCGCCTGCAGCCACAGATGTTTGCCCGCCCCTCCTCGGATCTCACACTGGTTGCAGAAAATGTGACCCAAAGTGGTTCAGAACTGACCAATGTGTTTATCCACGACACATCCGACCATCAGGAACGCAACATTACCGCGCGCAAGGGCCATATCCGCATTGCGCCAGATGGAAGCGCTGTGCAGCTGGATCTGGAAGACGGCATTATTGTCTCTGACTCAAAAGACAAACCGCCCAGCCTGACCATGTTCGAACATTCCACACGCTACCTGACCCACGCTGCCCACCGCTCCCCTTTCCGGCAGAGAGGCGAGGATGAGCGGGAACTGACATCACCAGAACTGATCCGTAATCTCATCCGGCAGGACCGCAGCATCTCCCAGCCACATATGTGGTCGGAACTACACTTCCGCCTTGCCCGCAGCCTGACCATTCCCTTTATTCCACTGCTGGCAACGGCTCTGGCCATGTCGCGCAAACGCCAGCGCAACAATGCCGGTCTGCCCATTGCCTTTATTCTCATGGTCAGTTTCGACCATATTCTGCAGTTCGGGCACAGTATGGTCGCCACCAAAAAAATGTCGGTCCTGATCATATGGGCACCAGCCCTTGTTTTTATCATCCTCTGCGTGGCGCTGCTTCTCTACCGCTCAGGCACGTTAACGCTCTGGCGTGCCCGCAGGGCACAGGCAAGCCTCCCCCGCTCGGCATGAAGAAAACCCTATGATGAGCAAAGCCACCTCCAACACACGTTACGTTCTGCTGCGCTACCTTTCCGGCGCGCTGCTGTTCCGTGTGCTGTTCTGCTGCGGTGTTCTGGTCAGCCTGCTGGAAATTCTGGCCCTGCTGGAGCAGACAACCCCCATTCTGCAGCGACATCAGGGCGTGCTGGGCATCCTGAACTATGCGTTCATGCGTTTGCCGTTCCTGCTCTCTGGCGCACTGCCGTTGAGTATGCTTATCGGTGCGCTGCTTATGCTCACACAGCTTACCCTTGCGAGCGAAATGGCAATTCTGCGCGCCGCGGGGCTATCGACCTTCGGGTTATATAAATATCTGGTACCTGCAACGTTGCTCATTGGCCTTGCTGGTGTTGTGCTGGATGACCAGATTACACCGCGTTCCGAACAGGCTCTGGCGGCATGGTGGAATCGTACTGACCCACACCCCGAGCAAGGCCATTCCTTCTGGTTCCATGATGGTACAAACCTGAATGCAGTTGGTCATGTAGCCGATGGTGGCAACATACTGGGCACTGTGGATATTTACCTGCGCAATGAGCAGCACATGCTGGTTAAAACCCTCCATGCGCACAATGCCCATTATATTGGCGCCTACGGCTGGCTTCTTTACGATGTGGATGGTCTGGGCATTGACCTGCAAAACCAGAAGGTCGACCGCCTGCCCCACGTTGCAGAAATGCCGTGGCAAACGACTCTGCGCCCTCAAGACTTTATCCGCCTGTCCGCAGGGAATGCGCCCCTCTCGACCTCTACGGTTATTGGAATGCTGCGCGGGCAGCTTCCCTCCGATTCAAGCCCCGGTTTTCTCAAGGCCGGGCTTATGGAACGCTTCCTGCGCCCTGCCTCGCTGCTGGTTCTACTGTTGATCGCAATGCCAGTAATCTATATCCCTCCACGCACGGGGACACGTAGTTGGCTTCCAGTATGGTGTTTGGGAGCCGGGCTGCTGTTTATTGTTGTGCAGGGACTGTTGCGGGCCATGGGCAATGCCGGTCTGCTCCCGCCTCCGATTGCAACAGTGCCCGCGTTGATCATTTTTACATTGGGAGCACTCACCGTGCTTCTGAGGAACGAAACACGATGAGCGGAACTCTCAACAATCCCTCCCTCAAAACTGGCCGTAGTTTTGATCTGGGCAAGATGGATCTCCGGCAGTTGTGGATCGCCTATCTGACGTATCCAACCATTCTGCTCTATTTTGCTCTTGTTCTTGCCAGTTGCTTTGCATCGGCTCATTTTTTTGCGGGCTGGTCCAAAACACTCTGTGCCATGGTCGCTGTGGTGCTGGTGTACCCTGTGGTCTGGTATCTGCTGCACCGTTACGTCCTGCACGGGCGGCTGCTCTACAAGATCAAATGGACTGCTGCCCTGTGGAAACGCATCCATTTTGACCATCATCAGGACCCGCATCTGCTGGATGTACTTTTTGGTGCACCTGTTACAACCCTGCCAACAATTGCCGTTATTACGCTCCCCATCGGATATCTGATCGGTGGTCTTGGTACGGCGGCAGCTGCTTTTGGCACCGGTGTAGCCATTACCTGCATTTATGAATTTTTCCATTGCATCCAGCATCTGAACTACAAGCCGCGCTCGGCATGGATCCAGCGCATGAAGGCCCGGCACGTGCTGCACCACTTCCATGATGAAGATGGTAATTTTGGCATTACCAGCTTTGTGGTGGACCGGGTTCTTGGTTCTTACTACGTGGATGCCAAAGCCCGCCCACGAAGCCCCACTGTGTTCAATCTGGGCTATGATGTCGCCGAAGCCGCGCGCTACCCATGGGTCATGGACCTGACCGGCGCACCTCCGCGCGATCGGCCAGATGGCGCCCGCCCTGAACAAAAACGCGCAGCAGCATGACAATGCCCCCTGCTGTAACAGCTCTTGTTCTTGCAGGAACGCGTCCGGGCAAACCAGACCCGGTCGCAATAGCGGGGGGCGTTTCTCACAAAGCTCTCCTGCCGATTGATGGCGTGCCTATGGTCGTGCGGGTTGTACGGGCGCTACAGGCCGTTCCGGCCATTACTCGGGTTGTCGTCTGTCTGGAAGACCCTGCCATTCTGCAAGGTCTCCTGCCCTCCTCCGTGCAGGTCATCCCTTCCAAGCCAGAGGGACCAAGTGCCAGCGTACTGGACAACCTTGCCCGGTTTGGCACCCCCCTGCTGGTCACCACGGCTGATAATGCTCTCCTCCAGCCTGAATGGGTGGAAGAGCTGCTCAACGCTCCATGTACCCAGACGGATATTGCCGTGGGTGTGGCTACGCAGGCTTCCATCCAGCAGGCCGTGCCACAAACCAAGCGGACCTACATCCGGCTGACGGATATGGTGTTCTCGGGCTGTAACCTGTTTTACTTCAAAACATCGGTTTCCGCCCGGGTAGCGGACCTGTGGCGTACAGTGGAAAAAAATCGCAAGCGCCCTTTGCGGGTCGCGTGGACACTGGGCTTGGGCATTCTGTTGCGTGCCATTACGGGCCGCCTTTCCACACAGGCTCTTTATGCCCGCATCTATAAGCTCACAAGCGCCAGAGCTGAGTTGCTCCCCCTCTCTGATGGAAGAGCCGCTGTGGACGTGGATAAAGAAGCTGACATTGTGCTGGCACAAAAACTGGCCCCGGAGCTCACACACCAATATGGACACTTCCAGGACTCTGCTCCTGCATCAGATCGGAATACAGCGGGCTAGCAATGCGGGGACATCCCGCATGGTCGCGGCTTGCAGCCTGGGGTTTCTAACCTGCTGGGCCGTGCCGTACCCCCAACAGGCAAACACAAACGGACAACCTGCCGCCTGAGCAGCCAGATAATCGGGGGGCATATCCCCCACCATCACGCTTTTTTCAGGGGTCCCTCCAGCTTGGGCAATAGTTCCCAGCAGGTGCCGGACATCCGGTTTACGCGCCACAAAACTATCCCCACCACCGACGGCGGCAAATAAATCCGTCAGTTTAAAATCTGCCAGAATGCGGCGTGCAGCCTGTTCTGGTTTGTTGGTGCATACAGCCAATGCCCAGCCCTGCGCCCGCAAATCCAGCAGTGCTTCCTCCGTGCCGGGGAAGAGGCGGGACAACCGGGTCGCACGCGGTGTGTAAACCTCCATAAAGCGACTGACAGCCTCCTCGGTAGAAAAAGGGAGGTCTGGAACATGGCCCGTGACTGCCTGTTGCATGTCCATGCTGGCTTTAAATGCGCGTTCAAGCAGCACCTGCACACCACTGCCGATCATCGTACGTACCTGTGTATCAGACAATAATGGCAGTCCGCACTGCTCCAGAATATCGCGGCAGCACGCGGCTAAATCCGGCAAAGAATCCAGTAAAGTTCCGTCCATATCAAACACCGCAAGACGCACAGCAGACATGGTGTTCCTCCGCCTCGTAAATTTCGGAAAAGTTTTATGATACTGGCACGGAGTTTTTCCATAGGCGAGACGTTTGACACATGCTGGAGCGTGGCTTACCGCATCAATCATGATGTCTCATTCCTCATTCCGCCCAGCCACAGCGGTTCTTCTGGCCGCAGGTCTAGGCACCCGCATGAAGTCCTCCCGCCCCAAGGCGCTGCAACATCTTGCCGGTGGGCCAATGCTCGCACATCTGTTGAAGAGCGCGGCAGAAGTGTTCGACCGTCTGGTGGTTGTTATTGGGCCAGACATGGCAGATGTGGCAGAAGTTGCTGCTCCATACCCTGTCGTGGTCCAGCACGACCGGCTGGGCACCGCCCATGCAGCCTTACAGGCGGAACAGTGGTTTGGTGATGGTGATGTTGCCGTTCTTTATGCTGACAACCCGCTTATTTCCGCACAGACGCTTGCGGCATTACTGGAAGAGCGGCGTAAACCCGGCGTAGGGCTGGCGTTGCTGGCCATGCGCCCCGCAGACCCGGCACGCTATGGCCGCGTTGTTGCCAACGCGGGTAATGTGGAACGCATTGTGGAATGGTCGGATGCCACAGCCGAAGAACGAGCCATAGATCTGTGCAATGCAGGTGTGTTGTGCGCTGATGCAGCAGACTTCCGCCGCTGGCTCCATGCCGTGCGCAACCATAACGCCAAAGGCGAATTTTACCTGACCGATGTTGTGGATCTGGCGGTTGCAGACCATGCGCAGGTCCGTGCGGTGGAAGCTGCGGAGGATGAACTCCGTGGCGTAAACTCCCGTAGCGAACTGGCGCAAGCCGAAGCCGCGCTCCAAAAACGCCTGCGCCAGAACGCCATGGATAATGGGGTAACTCTGGTTGCCCCGGAAACCGTATTTTTAGCAAGCGACACGCAACTCGCTGCCGATGTACTGGTCGAACCCAATGTGGTTTTTGGCCCCGGCGTAACCGTGCATGAAGGGGCGGTTATTCGCGCCTTTAGCCATCTTGAAGGTTGCGAGGTCCATGCCGGTGCCGTTATTGGCCCTTACGCCCGCCTGCGGCCAGAGACCACCGTTGGGGAAAATGCCCGTATAGGTAATTTTGTTGAGCTTAAAAGCGCAACACTGGCCGAGGGTGTTAAAGTTAACCATCTGTCCTATATAGGAAATGCGCAGGTTGGTGCACACACCAACATCGGCGCGGGGACCATTGTGTGTAATTATGATGGGGTGTTCAAACACAACACATCCATTGGCAAAAACACCTTTGTCGGTTCTAATTCTGTGCTCGTTGCACCTGTAGAAATAGGAGACAATGCCCTGATCGCCGCAGGCAGCACCATTACCGATACTGTACCAGCAGATGCGCTGGCTCTGGGCCGGGCGCGCCAGACCACCAAACCAGAGCGTGGCAAATTGTTCAAAGACGCCCTTAAAGCAAAAAAGGAAAATGGCTGATGTGCGGAATATGCGGCGTTGTCGGGTTACGCCATGCAACCCCCATTGTTTTGGAGGGGCTACGTCGGCTTGAATACCGAGGGTATGATTCCGCTGGCATTGCCACGCTGGTTGATGGGCGCGTAGAACGCCGGCGCGCTGCCGGTAAGCTGGATAATCTGGCAAGCCTGCTGGAACGCGAACCCCTTGCAGGCAAAACCGGTATTGGTCATACCCGCTGGGCAACGCATGGTGCCCCCACAACCTGCAATGCCCATCCACACGGCACGCAACGCGTGGCAATTGTGCACAACGGCATTATTGAAAATTTTGAAACACTGCGGCAGGAACTCGAAGCCGCCGGTCAGGTTTTTGAAACCGAAACCGATAGCGAAACCATTGCCCTGTTAGTAGATTATTATCTGCAACAGGGATTATCCCCCAGGGATTCTGCTCTTAAGGCACTCAAACGTCTGGAGGGTGCCTACGCGATCGCCATGATCTTTGCAGGCCATGAGGGGCTGATGATCGGGGCTTGCAACAATGCGCCACTGGCCGTGGGCTTTGGCGATGATGAACTGTTCCTTGGTTCGGATTCCCTTGCTCTGGCCCCCCTGACACGCCGTATTACCTATATGGAAAATGGTGATTGCGTGGTGATTACGCCTCAGGGCGCTGAATTCATGACGTTCGATGGCACACCGCTGGAACGTCCGGTGCAGATTACCGCTCTCACCGCTGGTTCCATCGGCAAGGATGGCTACCGCCATTACATGGAAAAAGAACTGCACGAGCACCCTCTGGTCATCGGGCAGACCCTCCAGCGCATGATCGATCCCGCAACACGCAAGGTCACGCTACCAGACCTGCCGTTTGATCTGGCCACCGTACCCCGTGCGGTTATTACCGCCTGCGGCTCAGCCTTTTACGCAGGTATGGTCGGGCGCTACTGGCTGGAAGAAATTGCGCGCCTGCCGGTCGATATCGATGTTGCCAGTGAAATGCGCTACCGCAACCCGCCCCTTACTCCGGGTTCGCTCGGGCTGCTTATCTCCCAATCGGGGGAAACAGCCGATACACTGGCCGCCCTGCGGAGCCTGCGGGCAGATGCCATTCACATCCTATCCGTGCTCAATGTTGAACATAGCACCATGGCGCGTGAAAGCGATGTCATTCTGGGTACTGTGGCCGGACCGGAAATTTCGGTCGCGTCCACCAAAGCTTTTACCGCACAGCTGACCATTCTGGCCTGCCTGACCATTGCCACAGCACGCGCACGGGGCAAACTGGACCCACTGGGGGAAGAGGAACTGGTTGCAGCCCTTATGGACCTGCCCAGCCGTGCGGCAGAAGTCTTCAATCAAGGGGCAGCCATTCGGCAGATGGCCAGCATTGTGGCCGAAGCGCGCGACGTGCTCTATCTTGGCCGCGGCAGTATGTTCCCCGTAGCCATGGAAGGCGCGCTCAAGCTCAAGGAAATTTCCTATATTCATGCCGAGGCCTATGCCGCCGGTGAAATGAAGCATGGCCCCATTTCCCTGATCGACCGCACCGTTCCCATTGTTGCCAGCGTGCCCTCGACACCTCTGTTTGATAAAACCCTATCCAACCTGCAAGAAGCAAAAGCCCGTGGGGGCCGCCTGCTGGTCTTTACTGATACAGAAGGTGCGGAACGGGTCTCTGCTATTGCAGAACAGGTTGTGGTTCTGCCGCGCGTGCATGACTTTGTAGCCCCCATCCTGCAAACCATTCCGGTGCAGATGCTGGCATACGAAGTCGCTGTACTTAAGGGGACGGACGTCGACCAACCCCGTAATCTGGCAAAATCCGTAACAGTGGAATAGGGCCCCGGCGGGCACTGGCGATTTTGACCGCCAGTGCCCACAATGCACCTTATGGTGCCTGCGTGGGCGTTGCATCCAAACGTATAACAATATGCCCCATTTTGGGGTGTTCAATTTCCATCCTCACAACAGACATGCCAATGTGAGGAATATCCTCAAACCAGACCCGGCCAATCTGTGGCTGCCTGAGTTTACTCAACTGGCTATTTGCCTTAAATCCCCTGACCTGCTGCAAAACAAAATTACAGGTCCACGCCTCCTGCCCCCATTCTTTGGAGGCCGCAGCGGGTGGTCGCTCAAAGCCGGTGTTGCGCACATTCAATGTGCTAAGACGTAATCCATCAAACAGCTTCTGGGGAACTTCCTGGCACCGCTTCTGGGTCTGCATCTGGTGCAGCAGCCCCACAAGCACCGCCACAACATCCTGCGAGCCAGCCCGCTCTGTTGCGGGTACATCCTCGCGGTTATCCAATGCAGGTTCCTGCACAGTAATCTGCGGCACACCCGCCTTATACACCATATGCAAATGGCTTTGAGCACGATTGTAGGAACCTGCACTGTCATACTGTGCGGGTTCAGCCAGTCCATTGGGCAAAAACTGCCCTGTGCCCTGCATACGCATATCGGTCTGTACAAACAGACCGAACAAACCTGCCGTTTGCACCTGAGCAACACCGCTATAAGCATTACTTGCCAATCTGTAGGCAACATTGGCTGTTAGCGCGTGCAGCCCATGCACACTGATCAAATACCGCGCTGAGGTTTGAACCGCAGCCTCCTGAGCCTTTGCCTGTGGCTGAAAAGCACTAATGGGCACAGGCAAAAAGCTGCTTCCCCAGACCAGCGCAATACCGCACACAACACGGTGGCATAGGTAGCTGGAACTCATTTTAGCCAGCACACCGGCAAAACGCATTGTTTTTTCCTGTCCGCCCGTCACAGCATTGTTTACCCTGCGCGATAACCAAGGCGGAAGGACACTGCCTCCGCCAACCGCGAAGCCACGGCCCCCAGCCGGGCAACACTGTACCGCCCAAGCTCTGTTTGCGGCAGACTAATGCCTATACCAGCCAGCGCGCGACCGGAATGGTCCTTTACGACCGCACCAAAGCACCAAAGCCCATCATGCACCTGCTCATCATCCACGGCATATCCACGCTCTTTGATTTCACCAATCTCACGCACCAGCGTTGTTACGGAACATATGCCATTGGGCGTTAATGGCTGAGGCCATGTCGTGACCGGATGCAGTGCCAGCCACTCCCTAAAAGACGCATCGTCCATGCCTGCCAGTATGGCATTGCCTGTTGCTGTAAATATGGCAGGCAGACGCATCCCAACCCGAAAAGATGCACCAAGCACGGTCGCACTGTTGCGGCAGGCGACATAAACGACCTCCGCCCCCTCCAGCATGGTGAGCGTGACAGTAAAAGACTCCAGATCCGAGCGAGTCTCGAGCACATGGTAAAACTCGGTCACAAGATCCCGCTTTTCCGTAACATCTCCGGCCCAGTCGAGCAGACGTGTACCAAGCCGGTACCCTTGGGTTGCGGTTTTTTCCAGTAATCCCAGTTCCTGCATAACGGCCAGGAGTCCATGGGCTGTACTGCGCGGTAAATCGAGCTGTCTGGCCACATCGGCCGCCAGAGGCGGTTTGCTGGCCTGCTTAACCAGATCAAGAATGCGAACGGCCCGGCGCAGAGCGGGAACCGTATCCTGCGATTTGGACATGTTATTCTTATTTTCCATGTTGACAGGAGAGGCTCATATCTTCATATTCCACATACGGGATCGAGTTCAATATAATGAACAACAAAAAGCGGAACACGATCTTGCCGCGCACAAGATGTGGTGGAAGTCTGGCACAAGAACCCGGAACAGGGCAGCAGGCTTCCACCCACTACAGGCAGACCTCATAACATCTCGCTCCTTCTTCTGTGGTGCGCTACATAGAATGCCTTTCCTGCCACAAAAGCCGCAAAAGGGCATTACCTTGGCAACAAGCATTTACGATTTTACCCTACCCGCACTGGATGGCTCCAGCATTGATCTGAGCACGTATCGGGGTCAGCCAATCCTGATTGTCAACACAGCCTCCAAATGTGGGTTTACGCCACAGTACGAAGGGCTACAGGCTCTCTGGACACAGTTCCATAAAGCAGGGCTGGTTGTTATTGGCGTTCCCAGTAATGACTTTGGGCAACAGGAACCCGGAACATCTGAAGAGATCGCCTCTTTTTGTCAAAAAAATTATGGCGTCAGTTTTCTTATGGCTGCCCGCAGCCCGGTTAAAGGCCCGGAGGCCATACCGCTGTTCAGATGGCTGAATGAGGAACTGGGTTTTCTGGCCCGCCCCCGTTGGAATTTTTTCAAATATTTAACCGGTCGCAACGGTCAGCCCGTGGCATGGTTTTCCTGCCTCACACCACCTACATCTGCGCGTGTGCGCAATGCTGTTGAACGGGCCTTGCTGCCAGCCTAACCGGCAGAAACCATTATAAAAAAGCGGCACCCCGCCACCTTAGGCGGGGTTATGCCGCTTTTTTATTGCACTCAGCGTGTGACCAGCCTGCCATCCCGCAGCGTAACCACGCGGTCCATGCGCGGTAAAAGCTCTTCATTATGGGTGGCAACCAGCGCTGCCAGACCACGCTTACGCACAGCCTCCAGTAGTTCGGTAAATACGGCATCGGCCGTGTGCACGTCCAAATTCCCGGTTGGTTCATCCGCCAGAAGCAAAGAGGGCGTGTTAGCCAGCGCCCGAGCAATAGCGACACGCTGCTGCTCCCCGCCCGAAAGCTTGCCTGGAAGATGATCAACCCGGTGGGCCAGACCGAACATCTCCAAAAGGCGTTCGGCCTCCTGCCGCGCCGCACGCTTGGGCACACCGGCAATCATTTGCGGCAGCACAACATTCTCGCGCGCAGTAAACTCACCGAGTAGATGATGGAACTGGTAAACAAAACCAATTTCATCCCGCCGCAGGGCGGTCCGACCTGCATCGGCCATGCTTTTGGTGGATTGCCCACCAATAACAATATCACCTGCATCTGGCGTATCCAGCAGGCCAGCCAGATGCAGCAAGGTGGATTTACCTGTGCCCGAAGGCGCTACAAGGGCAACAATTTCCCCCGCGTGCAGGGTAAAATCTGCCCCCTGCAAAATGGGCAGTCTATCATGCTCACCACTGCGGTAAGTTTTTTGAACGTCCTGCAGCCGCAAAACCACATTATCACTCATGACGGAGCGCCTCGACCGGGTCTGTTCTGGCTGCACGCCAAGCCGGATACAATGTTGCCAGAAGAGAAAGCAGGAGCGCCATGGCAATAACCTCGCCCACCTGCCCCCATTCCAGTTTGGCTGGCAGATGTTCGAGGTAATAGACCTCTGGATTAAACAGGTTGGTGCCCGTAAGGCTCTGGAGCAACTGGCGAATACGCTCGATGTTCATGCAGAACACAACACCCAGAGCCGTACCAGCAACAGTGCCAGTCACCCCGACTGACGCTCCACACATTAAAAAAATACGCATAATGGCGCCACGGCTGGCACCAATGGTACGAAGCACGGCAATATCTGCCGTTTTGTCCTTTACCATCATGATAAGGGACGAAATGACATTAAATGCTGCAACAACAATAATCAGCGTCAGGATCAGGAACATAACATTCTGCTCAACCTGAACCGCTCCAAACAGGGCATTGTTGGCTGTTGTCCAGTCCAGCACCCGCAAACCAGGATCATCCACCGCTTTGACAATAGCCATGGTCACGGGGCGCACATGTTCCGCATCCTTTGTCGCAACCTGAATCTGGGTTACCTTGCCCGGCATTTGAAAATAAATCTGGGCCGCATGCATGGGAAGGAACACAACGCTGGAGTTATAATCATTCACCCCGGCATCAAAAATAGCACTCACATGGTAGGACCGCACACGCGGAACTGTGCCAAACGCAGTAGCTGCCCCTTCTGGCGAAACCAGTGTAAGGCGCGACCCTATGGACAACCCCGCCCGCTCGGCCATGGTCACACCGACCACAATGGAGTCATCTCCCTGCCCAAACTGGTCAAGGGAACCTGCCACAAGAGATGAACTGACAGCTTTAAGATCCTGAAGACCCTGCGCCGTAATGCCGTGCACAACACCGCCAGCACTGTATGAACCAGCACTGACCAGCACCTGCCCTTCTATAATAGGCGTTGCGCTCAGCACATTCGGTACGGAACGGACTTCCTGTGCAACATCCTCATACTGGGAGATGGTACGCCCTGCGCCATAAACGGTCAGGTCACCATTCAGGCCCAGAATGCGCCCCATAAGGTCGGCCTGAAAGCCGTTCATCACCGCCATAACAATAATGAGCGTAGCAACGCCAAGAGCAATGCCCACTAATGAGAAAATGGCGATGATGGAAACAAATCGCTCCCCCCGCCGCGCACGAAGGTAACGGCCAGCCACCGCACGCTCGAAAGGACCGAACATCGTCTTAGCCTGCCAGAACCAGAGCCAGTGCTTCGTCCACACTCAGTTCCTGCCGTTCGCCGGTTGCCCGGCGCTTGAGTTCCACCCGACCTTCCTTGGCACTGCGTGGGCCAACAACAATCTGCCATGGATGGCCCATCAGGTCTGCATCCGCAAACTTAACGCCAGCCCGTTCGGAACGGTCATCATACAAAAAGGCTTCTGGAGCCTTGCTGTAAATCTGTTCGCACACGGCATCGCACAATTCGTCACCTGACTTCAGGTTCAGAATAGCGGCCCTGAAGGGCGCTACGGAATCTGGCCAGATAATCCCATTTTCATCATGGCAGGCTTCAATAATCGCCCCCGCCAGACGGGAAACACCAATGCCGTAAGACCCCATCTCCGGGAAGAACTGCGCGCCATCGGCTCCGCTAACGCTCACCCCCATGGATTCCGTGTATTTGGTGCCAAAATAGAAGATATGCCCGACCTCAACCCCACGGCCTTCGCGGCGACGGGCTTCTGGCACAGCTTCCCACGCGGTAGCATCATGCATTTCGTCCGTCGCGGCATAAGGTGTTGTTACGCGGTTAAAGAAGGCTTCCAGCTCTTCTGGACTGTTGGTGTCCACAGGTTCATCCAGCCAGTCCTGCTCATCCAATGCGGCATCGTAGAACACGCCACTTTCGCCCGTTGGGGCCAGAATCAGAAATTCATGACTCAAATCCCCCCCAATCGGCCCCGTATCAGCCCGCATGGGAACAGCCCGCACACCCAAACGCTGGAAGGTGCGCAGGTAAGCCAGCATCATGCGCCGATAGGTTGCCACAGCTGAAGCATAGTCCACATCAAAGCTGTAAGCGTCTTTCATCAGGAATTCGCGACCGCGCATCACACCAAAACGGGGGCGCATTTCGTCACGGAATTTCCATTGAATATGGTAGAGAACCTGCGGCAGCTCCTTGTATGACTTGATCGTCTGACCGAACAGATCCGTCACCATTTCCTCATTGGTCGGCCCGTACAGCAACTCGCGTTTATGGCGGTCCTGTATACGCAGCATTTCCGGTCCATAAGCATCGTACCGACCGGAACGGCGCCACAGGTCTGCGGACTGCAAGGTTGGCATAAGCACTTCCTGCGCTTCTACCCGGTCCTGTTCCTCGCGCACGATCTGGCTAATATTACGCAGCACCTTTAGACCGGCTGGCAACCAGGCATAAATACCCGATGCCGTCTGCCGGATAAGGCCAGCACGCAGCATAAGCCTGTGCGAGACGATTTGCGCCTCTGCCGGATTTTCCTTGAGAGTGGGAAGAAAGCTGCGCGAAAGACGCATGTGCATTCAGCCTTGTAAGAGGGCAGACCTCCGGCAAAAAGAGAGGCGCGCCTATGTTGTCTATCAATAAATTGTAAAACAGCCATGAACGAAAGAAAACCCGGCAAAACCGGGCTTTCCTGCTTCAGGCCATGATCAATTGGCTTACACGCGGAGCACGTGCACATCCACGAGCGGACGCTTTTGGAGCTTACGCCCCAATGCGCGGCGCAGGGCCGTTTTGGCAGCCTCGCGGAAGGCTCCATCCTCGCTACGCAACTCATCGGGGATCACATCCAGCGCGTTGGCAAATTCTTCACGCACGCGCACGCTTTCCAGATCATCCGGGTCAAGCAGCCCCGGTGCGCTTACTTTGGGGTCGCCAATAACAAAACCTTCGTCATCCACCGCAAAGCTGCCAATAACAATGCCATTGAACAGCATTTTGCGCCGCGCTGCCAAAACACCACCATTCATGGGGAGCAGGCGGTTCCCATCCAGCGCCAGACGCCCTGTTGGTGCCGTATCCACCACTTCCAGCTTACCCGGAGACAGGCGCAGAATATCGCCATCTTCCAACAGAATGGGCGCAATCCCCATTTCCTGCGCAAGAGCGGCCTGAGCCGTTAAGTGCCGCCATTCGCCGTGGACTGGCACAACATGCTGGGGCTTGAGCAGTTCGTACATCTTCTGCACATCCCCGCCCGTGGCATGGCCAGAAACATGCACAAAGTGTTCACGGTCAGTAATGACCTTAACACCGCGCTTGGCCAGATTGTCCTGCACAGCCATAATCGCCCGCTCGTTACCCGGGATCATACGGCTGGAATAAATGACCGTATCCCCTTCCCCGAGGGAAATATTGGGGTGCACATCCATGGAAATGCGCGAAAGGGCAGAGCGTGGCTCGCCCTGACTGCCCGTAATGATCATAAGCAGCTGGTCGTCGGGTACATCGTTAACGTCCTGCTCGCTCAGGAACGGCAACACCCCGGACAGATACCCACATTCACGCGCTGCGGTATCGAGGTTGCGCAGGGAGCGGCCCACCAGAACAACAGTACGGCCTGCTGCCTGCGCCGCCATGGCAATGGTTTCCACCCGCGCCACGTTGGAGGCAAAACAGGTCACTGCAATGCGCCCCTTAAGGCTGGCAACCAGTTCCGTCATGCTCACACGCACTTCGGACTCGGAGCGCGACGGGCCGGGCTTCATGACATTCGTGCTGTCACAGACCAGCGCAAGAACACCCTCCTGACCAATTTCGGCCAGACGGTTCAGGTCTGTAGCGGGGCCAACCAGAGGTTCGGGGTCAAACTTCCAGTCCCCTGTGTGCACCACAACGCCAGCGGGTGTACGCAGCACCATGGACTGCGCTTCGGGTACGGAGTGTGTAACCGGCACAAATTCAATATCAAACGGCCCCACATTAAAGCGTGCTCCTGGCATGACCACACGAATGGGCACATCCATAAGGCGCGCTTCTGCCAGTTTACGGCGCAGCACGGCACTGGCAAACGGGGTAACGTAAATCGGGCATTGCAGCATTGGCCACACATGCGCCACAGCACCAATATGGTCCTCGTGGGCATGGGTAATGACCAACCCGGCCAGCTTGTTCCTGCGTTCCACAATAAAGGCCGGGTCCGGGACCAGAATTTCTGCTTCCGGGGTGTCGTTCCCGCTAAAACCAATACCGCAATCAATAGCCAACCATGTATCGCCCTGACGATACAGGTTGAGGTTCATGCCGATCTCACCCGTTCCACCCAAGGGCAGAAAGGCAAGATCGCCGTTCTGTTCAGTCATATTATCCTGTTATCCTTCAACCAAAAAATCTCGATCTACTGTCAGTTTCGGCAGGGGGTTCCTCCCCGCCAGCAAGCGCAACCCATTGAGGGTCAGCATTGAATCCACATGGTCAAAAACAGACGTACCCTCCGAAAAGAGCGGAGCCAGACCACCTGTTGCGAGCACCTTCATCGTAGGCCCCACTTCACGGCGGATCCTCTCAACGATCCCTTCGATCAACCCGACATACCCCCAGAATACCCCTGAGCGCATGGCTGCAACTGTATTCCGCCCGATAGCAGATTCTCCTACCGGCCGACCAACACCAATCCGTGGTAGCCGGGCTGCGGCCTGATGCAATGCCTCGACCGACAGATTGATGCCGGGCGCAATAACACCGCCGCAGTAGCTTCCTTCCTTATCCACCACATCAAACGTGGTGGCTGTTCCAAAATCAATCACCGTCAACGGGCCGCCGTAGGTGTGGTGAGCAGCAAGCCCATTGAGCAGACGGTCCACCCCGACTTCGTCCGGGTTATCCATCTTGATGGCAAACCCCCAGTCCAGCCTGGCAGAAGCAAGCAAAGGCTCTACTGCAAACCACTGGCGGCACAAAGCGCGCAAATGGTACAATGCTGCTGGCACCACTGTGCCAATAACCGCACCTTCAATATCATCGGGCGTTAAGCCCTGCGTTTTGAGCAGAGCCTGCAACCATACGCCATATTCGTCCGAAGTCCGCTGGGGCTGCATGGTAATGCGCCACACACCGCGCCACTTCTCACCATTGTGTACTGCAAACACAACATTGGTATTCCCTGCGTCAATGACAAGTAGCACTGCTATGCGCCCTTTTCCATAAGCAGAATATCCCCTGTTGCGATTGTCTTCATCCCGTTTTCCGTGCTCAGCAGCAGGCGTCCATCTTCCGCCAGACCTGCAAAGTGCCCTTCCTCATAAGTAGTCCCGCCCTTGACCACAAGGGGGGTGCCCAAAGGATGCGCCCGCTCAAGCCATGCAGAGCGAACACTGGCAAATCCTTTTTGCTGCCATTCCTGCTGCCACCAGGCCAGCCCATCCAGCACATGCTGCGCCACAGTTTTAACATCCGGGACACAACCACACTGCGCCAGACAGGCTACAGGCCGTTCCACCATACTCTGTTGCGGGGCCGACACAAGGTTGGCACCAAGGCCAATCAGAACAAAATCCCCTTCACGCTCAATGAGAATACCGCCCATTTTCTGCCCATCAAGGAGAATATCATTCGGCCATTTGATCATGAGGCGGGAACCGGCTGCGGGAACGGCACGCAATAACCCGTCATAAAAACCAAGGGAGGCCACAAAAGGCCACCCCCCCAACGCATCTGATCCTGCGTGGGATGCATCCAGCACTACGCTCAATGCCAGCCCCTGCCCTGCGTCCAGCCAGTTCCGGCCACGGCTGCCACGGCCTTTGGTCTGCCGGTATGCCAGCACAGCCTGTCCGGCAGCCCCATGGCCTGCCCGACAGACATCCAGACAGTAATCGGAAGTAGATGGCAGCTCATCAAAACAGGAAAGCTGCCAGAAATGGTCTGCCCTACTCATCCAGCCAGAGCAAGTGCGGCCTGATGCGCCACAGACATAAGCGGCCCCAACCCCACGGCAAAGGCAACGGTTGCAATGCCCATACCACCGGAGACAAACAGCAGGCTTGGTGCAGGCCGGTCCAGCTCATGCGCTGGCGCATCAAAATACATGACTTTTACAATCCGCAGATAATAATAGGCACCCACTACGCTGGACAATGCACCAATAGAGACCAGCACATAAAGGCCAGACTGCCAGGCTGCGGCAAAAACCATAAACTTGCCAAAAAAGCCAGCCAGAGGGGGCGCTCCTACCATACTGAACATAAAAACGGCAAGTGCCAGCGCCATTGCCGGGTCAGAGCGCCCCAACCCTGCCAGATCCGCTATGGAGTTAACCTCCCGCCCATTGCGCCGCATGGCTGCAATACCTGCAAACACACCGGCATTCATAACAAAATAGGCAGCAAGATAAATAAGCGTGGCCTGCGTGCCAGCCGTAGATGCCGCAGCAAGCCCCATTAACGCGTACCCCATATGACCAATGGAGGAATAGGCCATAAGCCGTTTGATATTGGTTTGGGGAATAGCCGCAAAAGCCCCATAGACCATGGACAGGATGGATACAGTCTCAATCAAAATCTGCCAGCGTGGTGCCATGGAGCCGAATGGGCCGGCCATAACACGCAAAAACAGGGCAAATGCCGCAAATTTGGGAGCACCAGCCATATAGGCCGTAACAGGTGTGGGCGCACCCTGGTACACATCTGGCGTCCACATATGGAATGGCACGGCAGAAAGTTTGAAACACAACCCTACCACAACAAAGACAATCCCAACCACCAACCCCATGGGCGGCATGGAAGAAGCCCGGACTGCCGCAACCAGCCCTGTATATTCCATAGTGCCCGCATATCCGTACACCAGGGAAATACCATATAACAGCAAACCAGATGCCAACGAACCAAGGATAAAATACTTCATCCCTGCTTCGGATGAAAACACATTGTCCCGTTCAAGCGCACACAGGATGTATATGGAGAGCGAGGATAACTCCAGACCGACAAACAACGTCATCAGATTTGCCGAAGACGCCATGAGCATGGCCCCCAGTGTGGAAAACAGCATGAGCACAGGGGTCTCAAACGGCAAGGGCTGGCGCTCACTGGTACGGTAGCTCACGCACAATGCGACAGCCACAAACCCACCCGCCAGAATAAGCACCTTCATAAACCGGGCAAAGCCGTCATTCACAAACGTACCAGCATACCCCGCCCCGGAAGGTGAGAGCAGCACCAGAAAACCACAGAGCAAAAACGCGCCAAGGCTAAGAATGGCAGCTGGAAAAAACCCCTCCCCCTTACGCTGGAGCACACCCGCCACAAGGATGATAATGCCTGATAAAGCAAGGGTAATTTCAGGCAGAGCTATAGTCCAGTTAAACACTGTCGCACTCATCGCGCTGCACTCCGCAGAGGATAGAAAGAGAACAAGGTCGGAATGGCATTGGTCATGCTAGATCACCCACACAGCGCAACGGTCAGCAGCACCACAAGCCCTGCCAGCATGGTAAAGGCATAAATGGCAATGGAACCGGTCTGAAGTTTAACAGCCTGCAACGCGCCATCCCGTGTTGCACGCACAACATCGAGCGGCAGACCTTCCACAACACCTTCGTCCCCTTCTTTCCACAGCACACGGGCCAAAGCAGCATAGGGGCGCACAAAAATGGCATCGTAAAGTTCGTCAAAATACCATTTGTTCAGCAAAAAGCGGTAAAGTGGACCACAGGAGCGCGCCAGCGCCTGAGGCACATGGGGCGCACTGATATAGAACACAAAAGCCAGTGCAATACCCGCAAGCCCGGCAAGACTGGGGAGCAACGCCACAAAGGATGGCACATGCTCAAAAGCTTCCATGATATGATTGGCAGGCCCGTTCATAATGGCCCCGTTCCAGAACGCACCCTGCTGTGCACCAATATAAAAAGGCGCAAGCAGCACACCGGCCAGAACCGCTCCGATGGAAAGCACCAGCAAAGGCACAGTCATGACGGCTGGACTTTCGTGCGCATTGTCACGGGCATGGTCATCATGCGCTTTGCCATGAAAGACCAGAAACAGGAGCCGCCAGCTGTAAAAAGCAGTCAAAAATGCCGTAATGGTTCCCATAGCCCAGGCATAATGGCTGTAAGATGCATCCGATGCCCATAGCGCGTTAAGAATGGCATCTTTTGACCAGTAACCCGCAAAGGGGAATACCCCGGCCAGTGCCAGACTACCCAGCCACATAACCACATAGGTCACTGGCAGTTTTTTCCACAGCCCACCCATCCGGAACATATTCTGCTCATCATGCATGGCATGAATGACCGAACCTGCGGCAAGGAACAGAAGAGCCTTGAAAAAAGCATGTGTAGTCAAATGGAATACGGCAGCCTGATACGCACCAACCCCCACGGCAGCAAACATGTAACCAAGCTGGGAGCAGGTGGAATATGCAATGGTCCGTTTGATGTCCGGCTGAACCATGCCAACTGTTGCCGCAAAAAAACAGGTTGTCGCACCAATAAGAATAACAAAGGTACGTGTACCCGGCGCAAATTCCAGCAACGGGGACATACGCGCCATAAGAAATACGCCAGCAGTCACCATTGTAGCCGCATGAATAAGAGCAGAAACCGGCGTTGGGCCTTCCATGGCATCTGGCAGCCATGTGTGCAGGAAGAGTTGGGCCGATTTGCCCATTGCCCCCACAAACAGCAGCAGGCAGATCACCTCCAGCATTCGGAAGGACACACCACCCACTGCGTAGGGCACATTCAGCACATCTGGCACAGCCGCAAAAATGGCATCGTACTGCACGGAATGGAACAGAACGTAAATCAGGCCAATACCAACAAGGAAAAACAGATCGGCCACACGGTTAACAACAAAGGCCTTTATGGCAGCAGCCGTTGCGGAAGGACGGTCATACCAGTAACCAATCAGCAGATAGCTGGCGAGCCCGACGCCTTCCCACCCAAAAAAGAGCTGGATCAGATCGTTGGAGGAAACCAGCATGAGCATGGCAAACGTAAACAGCGAAAGATAAGAGAAAAACCTGTATGTCGGCATACTCTCATGGCTCATGTAGCCAATGCTGTAACAATGCACGAGCAGGGAAACCAGCAGCACCATGGACGTCATGGTAACGGAGAGCGTATCAAACCGCAGGGTCCATGTTGCATCAAACCCACCCGCATGCACCCATTGCGCCAGTGGCACGCTGGCGTGCGGAAAGCCGTTCAGCCAAGCATGGTACAAAGCCCCTACGCTGCACAGTGCCGCCACAGCCATGCAGGCAATGGTTACAACCTTGGCCAGAGCATCGCCCATAAACCGGCCACCCAGACCAGCAACAGCCGCACCTGCCAGAGGTGTAAGCACGGCAACGGAAAACAGGTTGAGTTCTGTTTGCATAACGCTGCTCATCCCTTCATCATCGTCACGTCTTCGACCTGGATGGAGCCGCGATTACGGAAATACACCGTAACAATAGCCAGACCGATGGCAGCCTCGGCGGCAGCAATGGTCAGCACAAACAGCACCATGACCTGCCCAGACAGGTCGCCATGAGCCGAAGAAAACGCCACCAGATTCAGGTTGGCAGAGAGCAGGATAAGCTCCATGGACATGAGCAGAACGATAATGTTCTTGCGGTTGAGAAAAATACCAAACACCCCCAGAACCAGAAGTGCGGCGCTGACAAACAGGTAAGGTCCAAGCCCTACAGACGCTATGGCCGGGTTCATGCGCCCTTCTCCTCAGTTTCCGTCTTTTCCGGCTCACCCGCACCATAGGAGCCGGGAACCGCAACTTCGTAATAAGAGCCTTTGGGCCGCAGGAAACCTCCCTGCTCAAACACGTTTTCGCCAAGTGGCAGATTAACCAGCTCCAGCGTTTCTTCACGTGTGCGTGCATGTTGCCTGCCAATGTTCTGACGGCGGCCTGTTGGGGTATCTCGCAGGGTCAGCACGATCGCGCCAATCATGGCAACAAGCAGGACCAGACCACATGCCTGAAAAAGCAGAACGTAATGCGTGTAAATAACCGTGCCCAAAGCAGCAGTATTGCTTAACCCCGGATCAACCGGCAAAGGCGCAACCACGCCCGAAGGAACCATACGCCAGTTGCTGAACGCCATAACCAGTTCAGCCAGAAGCACACCACCAATACACAACCCCAATGGGGCGTAGCGCTGGAAGCCTTCACGCAGACGGCTGAAATCTATATCCAGCATCATCACGACAAACAGAAAAAGAACCGCCACGGCTCCAACGTAAACAATGACCAGCAACATGGCCAAAAACTCGGCGCCAGCGACCAAAAACAACCCCGCCGCATTAAAAAAACCGAGAATGAGAAACAGAACGGCATGAACCGGATTGCGTGCGCTAATGACCATACAGGCCGAAAGCAGCAGTACTGTCGCAAAAACATAAAAAACGAGCTGTGCCATCATTGGCCAATCTCCTGCCCTGACGTCATGGTCTGCATTGGCTCAACGATACGGTGCATCGAGTTCGAGCCTCCGCGCGAGCAGAGACTCCCAACGGTCTCCATTCGCCAGTAGCTTGTTCTTGTCATACATAAGCTCTTCACGGGTTTCCGTGGCAAATTCGTAGTTTGGACCTTCAACAATCGCATCTACCGGGCAGGCCTCCTCACACAGGCCGCAATAAATGCATTTGGTCATGTCAATGTCGTAACGCGTAGTGCGGCGGGAGCCATCATCACGCTCCTCGGCCTCAATGGTAATGGCCTCAGCCGGGCATGTTGCTTCGCACAGTTTGCACGCAATGCAGCGCTCTTCTCCATTAGGGTAGCGCCGCAACGCATGTTCTCCCCTGAAGCGATGCGACAATGGCCCTTTTTCATACGGGTAGTTCAGCGTGACCTTGGGCTGAAACATCATACGGAATGTGGAGACCATACCCGCAGCCAGTTCCTTAAGCAGGAAAGACCGCAATGTGGTGCCTAGAGCGCTCATTAATTCACCCCTCCCATATGAGGCAGCAGACCTGTTGCCATAAGAAAACCAGCCGTGCCGATCATCCACAGCAAAGAGAAAGGAAGAAAAACCTTCCATCCCAGTCGCATCAACTGGTCGTAACGATACCGGGGGAACGTCGCACGCACCCAGATAAAGACGAACAGGCAAAACAGGATTTTAAAAATCAGCCACAATGGGCCCGGTATCCAGGTCAGTGGGGCAATACCCAGTGGTGGCAACCATCCGCCAAGGAACAGAATGCTCACCATGGAGGACATAAGGATCATGTTGGCATATTCGCCCAGAAAAAACAGGCCAAAGGCGAGTGACGAATATTCAACAAAAAAACCGGCCACCAGTTCGCTCTCGCCTTCAGGCAGGTCAAACGGAGCACGGTTTGTTTCTGCCAGAGCAGAAATAAAGAATACGATAAACATAGGGAACATGGGCACGCAGAACCATATGTGTTGCTGCGCCAGCACAATATCGTTCAGATTCAGGCTTCCTACAGCCAGCAATACCGAAACAATAACAAGCCCTATGGACACCTCGTAAGAGACCATTTGCGCGGCTGAACGCAAGCCACCCAAAAAAGCATAGCGCGAATTGGAAGCCCACCCTGCAATGAGCATTCCGTAAACCCCAAGGGATGACATGGCGAGCAAGTACAGAATACCAACATTAATGTTGGCAACAGCAAGGCCATTCCCTGTTGGAATAACGGCCCAGGCTGCCATGGCCAGTGAGAAGGTCAAAAAAGGCGCAAACAGGAATAACGCCCTGTTGGCACCGGCAGGAATGACCGTTTCCTTTACAATCATCTTGATCGCATCAGCAAAAGCCTGCAACAGACCAAAAGGCCCATTCACATTTGGCCCACGGCGGCGCTGCATGGCGGCCATAACCTTGCGCTCCATAAGCGTAAGGTAGGCAACACCTATGAGCAGCGGCACCAGAACGGCCAATGTTTCAAGCAGGATCAGCAGGATCTGGCCAACAAAAGTTTGGTAGAAAAAATGTGCCATTACCCTACTCCGCTGCCACTGCACGCACGGTGCCATAGACTTTTGAACATTCAGCCATCGTCGGGCTGGCGCGGCTTATGGGGTTGGTCTGGTAATAATCCTGTATCACCGGACGGAAAGGTGCTGCCGCAAGCTCTCCCTCCCGCATTCCGGCCACAGTAACGAGCACCACGGGCCCGCTTATCTGGTGGGGGAATACCCCATTGGTTGCATCAAACACCGGATTGACCTGCGCCATATGCGCACGAAGTTGCTCCAGCGTATTGTATGGCAAGGTATGACCGACAACTTCGGAAAAAGCCCGGATAATACGCCAGTCTTCCCGCGCTTCTCCGGGAGCAAAAACCGCACGAAAAGCGCGCTGCACTCTTCCTGCCGTATTGACATATGTGCCTGCTTTTTCGGTATAGGCCGCTCCGGGCAAGATAATATCTGCCCTTTTGGCGGCCGCATCCCCATGGTGCCCAAGATAGACGACAAATGTTTCGGGCGGAATACGGTCCAACTGCACATCATCCGCGCCCATAAGCCACAGGATTTCCACACTCCCACGGAGCATACTTGCAGCATCGCACCCATGTGCGCCCGGTAAAAATCCCAGATCCAGCGCACCAACGCGGGATGCCGCCGTATGCAGAATATTCAAACCATGCCACTCTGGAGTTATGGCACCGCAGGACTGTGCAAGCTCACGGCAGGCATTATAAATTGCCGGAGCATCCCGGCGGGTAAGAGCCGAATGCCCTAAAATGATCATGGGATTTTTGGCGTTTTTCAGAACCTCGGCAAACGCATTTTTCCCGCTCAGAATGTCCGCCAGCACATCTGGCCCACTCCCCAGAATGCTCACATCGTAAGTCATATCCGCCGAGGGTTCGCCAATCATGCCAATGGGAAAGCCGCCACGACCTGCATCCACAAACCGTTTGCGTATGCGTGCATTGAGCACTGGGGCTTCATGCCGGGGCATAGTGCCTACCAGCAAAAGCGCATCTGCCTGATCTATGCCGCTAACATCACTGTTAAACAGATAGCCCGAACGGGCACTCGTATCGTACCACGCGCCATCCTGCCGGCAATCCAGATTGGAAGACCCCATTCCCTGCAAAAGATCTTTAAGTGCACAAAGGCTTTCTGCATCACACAGATCGCCAGCAATCGCTCCGATTTTATCCCCCGGAACACCATCAAACCGGCGGGCAAGGGCAATAAGCGCATCCTTCCATGATACGGAAGAAAGTTTTCCATGCACGCGAACCCAAGGGCGATCCAGTCTTTTGCGTTTAAGACCATCAATGGAAAAGCGTCCTTTATCAGACAGCCATTCTTCGTTCACCTCATCATTCACACGCGGGACAATACGCATGACCTCGCCACCACGGGCCTGAACCTGAATGTTGGTGCCCAGAGCATCCATAACATCAATGCTATCTGTTTTTTTGTATTCCCATGACCGTGCATGAAAAGCAGAAGGCTTGGCTGTTAACGCACCCACCGGACAGACATCGATGAGGTTGCCAGACAGTTCTGAAGTCAGCGCTTTTTCAACATAGGTCGTGATTTCCGCATTTTCCCCGCGGGAGACCAGACCTAGTTCCGGTGTGCCTGCCACCTCGGTACTAAAACGCACACACCGCGTGCACTGGATGCAGCGGGTCATGACTGTTTTGACCAGCGGCCCCAGATCCTTGTCCGTTACTGCCCGCTTATCTTCCTTGTAGCGCGAAATTCCGGACCCATAGCCATAAGCCTGGTCCTGCAGATCACACTCCCCACCCTGGTCGCATATGGGGCAATCCAGCGGATGGTTGATGAGCAGAAATTCCATAACCGCACGCCGCGCTCGCCGCACGACCTCGGTATCCGTAAAAATCTGCATGCCATCGGATACAGGAAAACCACAGGATGCAACAGGCTTGGGCGCGCGCGCCACTTCCACCAGACACATGCGGCAATTACCCGCAACGGACAGGCGCTCATGGTAACAAAAACGCGGAATTTCCTTCCCTGCGGCCTCGCAGGCCTGCAAAGCGCTGGAGCCGGGAGCAACATCAACCGGCGTGCCATCAACTATAACCCTGACCATTGCCGTTACTCCACTGCTACCGGAACGCCACCAGCGGGCACCTGTACCAGCCCTGTGCTGCCATACGCAGCTTTGTACTGGCGAATACGTTCCTCCATTTCCGGGCGGAAATGCCGGATAAGCCCCTGAATGGGCCATGCTGCGGCATCGCCCAATGCGCAGATCGTATGACCTTCTACCTGCCGTGTGACCTGTTCCAGCAGATCAATTTCTTCAATATCTGCTTTACCTTGCACCATGCGATCCATCATGCGCATCATCCAGCCAGTTCCCTCCCGGCATGGCGTGCACTGACCGCAACTCTCATGCTTGAAAAATTTTGAGAACCGGGCAATGGCTTTTACAATATCGGTCGATTTATCCATAACAATCATACAGGCCGTTCCCAGACCTGAACGCTCGGCCCGCAAGCTATCGTAATCCATCAAAACTGTTTCACAAATGGATTTAGGCAGCAGTGGTACGGAGCATCCACCCGGAATAACAGCCAGCAGATTATCCCACCCGCCCCTCACGCCTCCGCCGTGTTTTTCAATAATTTCTTTTAATGGCACACCCAATTCTTCTTCAAACACACAGGGTGTATTCACATGACCAGAAATAGCCATAAGTTTGGACCCAGCATTATTAGGCCGCCCCAAACCTGCAAACCACGCGGCTCCGCGGCGCATAATGGTGGATGTAACGGCAATGCTTTCCACATTGTTTACGGTTGTCGGGCAACCATATAACCCCACCCCAGCAGGGAAAGGGGGCTTCATACGGGGCTGGCCTTTTTTGCCTTCAAGACTTTCCAGCAAAGCTGTTTCTTCGCCGCAAATATAGGCCCCTGCACCGCGGTGAATACGAAAATCAAAATCCCACCCGCTGCCAGCAGCATTTTTACCTAATAGACCAGCAGCATATGCCTCATCTATTGCCGCTTGCAACCGTTCGGCCTCGCGGCAAAATTCCCCTCGGATGTAAATGTAGGAAGCATGAGCACCCATCGCAAAAGATGCAATCATTGCGCTTTCTATCAGCTTATGCGGCTCATGGCGCATGACCTCTCGGTCCTTGCAGGTACCGGGTTCTGACTCATCTCCGTTGATGACCAGATAATGTGGTCGCCCATCCGACTGCTTGGGCATAAATGACCACTTCAACCCGGTGGGAAAACCCGCTCCCCCGCGCCCACGCAGGCCAGATGCCTTCATTTCCGCAATAATTGCATCCCTGCCTTTGGCAATAATCTCTGCGGTATTGGACCAGTCACCCCGCTTGCGCGCAGCCTCCAGCCCCCAGTCATCCTGCCCATACAGGTTGGTAAAGATCCGGTCCTTGTCTGCCAGCATGGCCGTCTCTCCTATTCTTTCTCTGCGGTGGAAGAGGACAGCAAGGTCTTGCGCCCACCTGCTGGAGCGGAAACGCTGCGGTTAACGCTTGGTCCTGGTGTTGGCCTCCGCCCTGCCCGCAATTCGGCAATAACCGCAGCCGTACTCTGGGCTGTCATATCTTCGTAAAAATCATCATCAACTTGCAAAATCGGTGCATTGGCGCAGGCACCAAGGCATTCCACCTCGGTCATGGTAAAAAGACCATCTGCACTGGTTTCCCCAAAATGCTGGATGCCTGTGGCTTTCTGGCACGCTTCAACCACATCGTCAGACCCCCGCAACCAGCAGGGTGTGGTTGTGCAAACCTGCAAATGGTACCGACCAATCGGACGTGTATTGAACATGGTGTAAAAAGACGCCACTTCGTAAACCCGAATAGCGGCCATATCCAGACGCTGGGCAATAACATCCATCGCCACCACTGGCACCCATGCACTGCCAGTCAGTCGTCCCATTTGTCTTTGTGCAATATACAACAAGGGCATAACCGCACTGGCTTTACGCTCTTGCGGATATTTACTGAGAACGCCTTTTATTTCTTCTTCCGATGCGGAATCAAACACAAAGCTGTCCGGTTGCTCAGCCGGGGTCCATGCTGCATTCATCGATCGACTTCCCCAAACACAAGATCCAGCGATCCGATAATAGCCACCATATCGGCCAGCATACCGCGCCGCGAAAGTTCATCTATTGCCTGCAAATGTGCAAAGCCTGTTGGCCGGATTTTGCAGCGATAAGGTCTGTTACTGCCATCTGCCACCAGATAAACACCAAACTCTCCTTTTGGGCTTTCCACAGCGGTATAAGTAGAACCCGCAGGAACATGATACCCTTCGCTAAAAAGCTTGAAGTGATGAATCAGGGCCTCCATGGAGCGCTTCATGTCCGCCCGTGGTGGTGGGCTGAACTTGGGGTCCTGCACCTTTACATCGCCGGGCTGCATCTGATTGAGGCATTGCTCGATAATTTTCACGCTCTCACGCATTTCTGCAACGCGCACCAGATAACGGTCATAGGAGTCACCCTGCCTTGTGACCGGCACCTGAAAATCGACTTTATGGTAATTATCGTATGGCTGGTTGCGCCTGAGATCCCACGGAACACCAGAAGCACGCAGGCAGGGACCACTAAACCCCCATGCCAGAGCCTGTTCTGTTGTAAAAACTCCAATACCTACGGTTCGTTGTTTCCATATCCGGTTCTCAGTCAACAGACCTTCAAGCTCATCAATCCAGGATGGAAACTCTTTGGCCCATACGCCAATGCGGTCTTCCAGACTGGCTGGAATATCCCGTGCAACACCACCAGGCCTAAAATAATTGGCATGGAAACGTGCGCCAGAAGCGGATTCGTAAAACTCCAGTAACTTTTCGCGCTCTTCATAACCCCACAAAGCTGGCGTGACTGCACCGCAATCCAGACCCATAGCCGTAAGATTAAGAATATGGTTAAGAATACGGGTAATTTCCGCAAACATGACACGAAGCCATTTTGCGCGCTCTGGAATGTCGATCCCCAGTAATTTTTCGGTTGCCAGAGCAAAAGCCTGCTCCTCGCACATAGGAGAAACGTAATCCAACCGGTCAAAATAAGGCAGGGCTTTTTGATATGTCTTATATTCAATGAGCTTTTCCGTACCACGGTGCAAAAGTCCTATATGCGGCACCGCACGGGCAACAAGCTCCCCTTCCATCTCCAATACCAGCCTTAGCACACCATGCGCGGATGGATGCTGCGGCCCAAAGTTGAGAGCGTGGGAGTCAATTTCGACCACCCGGTTTTCTGTTTCGACAACCTTATTGTCAGAAACAAGGCTTTGCGGAATATCTTCTCGCAAAACAGCCTGTGCAAAAGCGAGAGATTCGGAATTGTTCTGCTCAGTCATTGACCAGACCTCTTCATACCCTGCCGGACCTCGTGTGCTTTTTCATCCCCCGGCAAGGTCAGCATACCTTCCCATGGTGAAACAAAATCAAAATCACGAAAATCCTGTGTTAACGAAACAGGTTCTTTAACAACCTGCCTACGCTCCACATCGTACCTGACCTCCTCATACCCGGTCAGTGGAAAATCCTTGCGCAGTGGATGCCCCTCAAACCCGTTGTCCGTTAAAATGCGCCGCAAATCTGGCTGGCCAGAGAACAGCACACCAAACAGGTCGTAACATTCCCGCTCCCACCATGTTGCACAGGGCCAGAGATGATGCACCGACGGAACAGCACTATATTCGTCTGTACAGACTACAACGCGAATACGCCGGTTATACGTAACGGATAACAGGTTATAAACGACCTCAAACCGCTCTGGTCTGGCAGGAAAATCCACACCACACAGATCCATCAACTGCTCAAATCTGTAACGTGGATCATCCCGCAAGAGCGTAAGAAACGGCACAAGATGCGCACGTGTTGTGCGCACCACAAGCTCCCCCTTTTCCACCGCTGCATAAGAAACATGCGGCTGGGAGGACAGAAAAGCAAAAGCCAGGGAACATAGTTGTCCCTCCAGCCGAGCTTGCCTTGGATTTACGGAAATATCAGCCACGGAGAATAGTCCCTGTCCGACGAATTTTTTTCTGGAGTAACATAATGCCGTAGATCAGGGCCTCCGCTGTTGGCGGGCAGCCCGGCACATACACATCCACAGGCACAATTCGGTCGCACCCACGCACCACGGAATAGGAGTAGTGGTAATAGCCCCCACCATTGGCGCACGACCCCATGGAAATAACCCAACGTGGCTCGGCCATCTGCTCATACAAACGGCGCAGCACTGGTGCCATTTTGTTGGTCAGTGTTC
The DNA here is from genome assembly GCF_000964225.1 of Acetobacter syzygii. Taxonomy (GTDB): domain Bacteria; phylum Pseudomonadota; class Alphaproteobacteria; order Acetobacterales; family Acetobacteraceae; genus Acetobacter; species Acetobacter syzygii. The sequence continues at coordinate 36,582 of NZ_BAMZ01000003.1, forward strand.
CCGCAACGATCATAACATCTGACTGCCGCGGCGATCCGCGGGGGATAATGCCCATACGGTCCAGATCGTAGCGCGGCATGTATGCGTGAATCATTTCCACCGCACAGCACGCCAGACCAAAGGACATAGGCCACAGACTGCCTGTACGCCCCCAATTGACCAGCTTGTCCAGACTGGCCACCACAAACCCTTTTTCGGCCAGAACCCCTGTTATACCCCGCACCACCGCATCCTGCTCTGGTCCGGGGGGGAGTGCTTCCCTGTTCCACATAATGGCGTTTTCATCGTGATGTGTGGTCATGCTGGTGTTCCCTCAATCCCAATCCAGCGCGCCTTTGCGCCATTCATATAAAAAGCCGATCCCCAGCACGGCCAAAAAACCAAGCATGGACAAAAAGCCGAACAAACCGATCCGCCCAAGGCTGACCGCCCAGGGGAACAGAAAAGCGACTTCCAGATCAAAAATAATAAAAAGGATGGCGACCAGATAAAAACGCACGTCAAAGCGGCGTCTGGCATCATCAAATGGGCCAAACCCGCACTCATATGCCGTAAGTTTTTCGGGGTACGGTTTTTGGTGGCCGCATACCAAAGCCATGCCAAGCATGGCGGCGGCAATCACAACCGCAACACAACCAAAAATCAGAACTGGGGCGTAATCACCTAGAACAGACTGCATGGAAAGTTCCTGCACACAAGACAAGCTGTAAAAAGCTATTTGATGCAGTTACCCTAGACCCACCACATGCAGACGACCACGCACGAACGCGTTGGGTTGCAGCCACTTTGTTGTGAACAGAGATTTTGTAAGGAAATAACAGCGGCCTCATACTGAGGCATACTGAAAAAGCAGAGGTTACTAACCCCTGCTCCACAACATAAAATGTTGGGAGTGGTGGGCGATGACGGGATCGAACCGCCGACCCTCTCGGTGTAAACGAGATGCTCTACCGCTAAGCTAATCGCCCGCGCCCTATGTGTCATAAAACAAAACGGCCGGCAACCCCTTTTTTAAAAGAAATTGCCGGCCGTTCTGAAAAAAAAGTCTGAAGGCTTAATTAGTTGCTTACAGCATCCTTCAGAGCCTTGCCCGGCTTAAAGCGGACAGAGGTGGAAGCCGGAATATCAATTTCCTCGCCGGTACGGGGATTACGGCCTTTGGCGGCCTTGCGGGATGCCGTCACGAATGTGCCAAAGCCCACCAGACGCACTTCCTGCTTTTTGGACAGAGCTTTTTCAATCGCACCGAATACGGCGTCGACCACTTCTCCGGCCTTAGCCTTCGGCAGGTCAACGGCCTCTGCTACTGCTGAGACGAGCTCCTGCTTGTTAAGCGGCTTCTCCATCTTACGCCTTTCACTTTCTTTCAATTTATAGGAGCGGCGGGCGGGTTTCGTCCGCCTCTCCGCTGCCTGAACGCACTATGAAGCCGTTTTTTCCTACGTCAACCAAGCAAACGCAATCTTCGGCTATCTTGTGCATTTTGGTTAATGTGGCAGCACAGGAACCGCTGCCTGTGTGCCATTTGCGGGCACGGGTTCTGGCACATCCTCCCAGTGAATCGGCTGGGGCTTGCTTACCAGAGCTCGCGCCAGAACTTCGTCCACATGCGAAACGGGTACGATTTCCAGATTTTTCTTCACGCTATCTGGAATTTCCGCCAGATCTTTCTCATTTTCCTGCGGAATAAACACTGTCCGAATGCCCGAACGCAGTGCAGCAAGAAGCTTTTCCTTTAACCCGCCAATTGCCAGCACACGCCCTCTGAGCGTGATCTCTCCGGTCATGGCAACATCGCGCCGAACAGGTATGCCGGTCAGTACACTTACCAGAGATGTCACCATGGCAACGCCAGCAGATGGGCCATCTTTAGGAGTCGCACCTTCGGGGACATGCACATGAAAACTGCGCTTGTCGAAGATTGTAGGAACGATTCCAAAGCTGGCAGCCCGACTCCGCACGAACGAGAACGCGGCAGAGATGCTCTCCTTCATAACATCACCAAGTTTGCCAGTTTCTACGATGCCGCCTTTACCAGGCACCATCACGCTCTCAATGGTCAGGATTTCCCCGCCCACCTCGGTCCATGCAAGGCCGGTTACAACACCGACCATATCTTCCGCTTCGGTCTCACCGTAACGGAAGCGCTGCACGCCCGCGTATTTTTCCAGATTACGTGCAGTTACCGAGACTTTTTTGGCTTTACCGGTCACGATCTCCTTGACTGCCTTACGGGCCAACTTGGCTAGTTCGCGCTCCAGATTACGCACACCCGCCTCGCGCGTGTAGTAGCGAATCAGGTCACGCAGGGCTTCCTCGTTGATCGACCACTCACCAGCCTTGAGGTTATGCGCCTCAATCTGCTTGTTAATCAGGTGCCGTTTGGCAATCTCGACCTTTTCATCTTCTGTGTAACCAGAGAGCCGGATGATCTCCATACGGTCCAGCAGCGGCTGGGGCATATCCAGACTATTGGCCGTTGTTACAAACATGACATCCGACAGGTCATAATCGACCTCCAGATAATGGTCGGCAAACGTACCGTTCTGTTCCGGATCAAGCACTTCGAGCAGGGCAGATGCCGGGTCACCACGCCAATCGGACCCAAGCTTGTCAATTTCATCGAGCAGGAACAAAGGGTTGGAAACCTTTGCTTTTTTCATACCCTGAATGATCTTACCCGGCATGGAGCCTATATAGGTACGGCGATGCCCACGAATTTCGGCCTCATCCCGCACACCACCAAGGGACATGCGGACGTAGTGCCGACCGGTTGCTTTGGCGATGGAACGGGCAAGAGACGTCTTACCCACCCCCGGTGGGCCTACGAGGCACAGAATCGGTCCTTTGAGCTTTTGGGAGCGGCTCTGGACTGCCAGATACTCCAAAATACGCTCTTTAACTTTTTCCAGACCGTAGTGGTCAGCATCCAGAATATCTTCTGCCTCAACCAGATCATGGCGCACCTTGGTCCGTTTTTTCCACGGGATGCTCAAAATCCAGTCCAGATAATTCCGAACCACACCAGACTCAGCGGACATCATGCTCATGCCACGCAGTTTTTTCAGCTCGGCAACAGCTTTTTCACGCGCTTCCTTGGAGAGCTTGGTCTTGGCGATCCGCTCTTCAATTTCTGCTGTTTCGTCCTTGCCGTCTTCGCCTTCGCCCAGTTCTTTCTGAATAGCTTTAAGCTGTTCGTTCAGATAGTACTCGCGCTGTGTCTTTTCCATCTGGCGTTTGACACGATTGCGAATTTTCTTTTCCACCTGAAGCACATCAATTTCTGCTTCAATATGACCAAAAACTTTTTCCAGTTGCCCCTGCACTGTGGGCGATTCAAGAATTTCCTGTTTTTCGGAAATCTTGAGGGACAGATGGCTTGTCACCGTGTCCGCCAGCTTGGACAGGTCATTAATCTGGTTCAGGGATACAAGAACCTCGGACGCAATTTTCTTGTTGAGCTTCATATACTGCTCAAACTGCGACACGATGGAACGCCCCAAGGCCTCAGCTTCTGGTCCAACGGCTGCCTCGGCAGGCATTTCTTCAATGTCCGCCTCAAAGTGACCGTTGACCTCATGCAGCGCCTTAACGCGCACACGGCGTACACCTTCGACCAACACCTTGACTGTGCCATCGGGAAGTTTGAGCAACTGCAAAATGGTGGAGAGCGTACCAACCCGATAAATATCATCGGGTGTTGGGTCATCCTGTGCTGCATCTTTCTGGGCAACCAGCAGAATATGCCGGTCATCTTTTGTGACCGAGTCCAGAGCCCGTACGGATTTTTCCCGCCCCACAAACAAGGGGACAATCATGTGCGGGAACACCACAATATCGCGCAGCGGCAGAACAGCCACATGACCACTTTTGCTCTCGGCTTCTACAGCCGTTTTTTCAACCGCAGGAACAGACTGTGAGGGCACAGCTGTAGCAGCCTGATCGCTTTTGCGCCTGCGCCGTGGTGCCGGTTTTTCGTTATCAGCCATCGTTATGACCTCCCGATAAGGACGATCGGTGCTGGGCACCCGTGTAGCGGCATACCCCTGCACTGAGGGAGGCACCTCCAAAAGGAGACACCCCTGTTTTTCTTATGTTGTTATGCCCACAACCCGAAACAATAGGGCAGAGGCAAGAACAGCACGAACAGGTGACCCGCTCGTGCTGCTTACGCCAAAACTCAGACCTGCTTAGGCAGATTGCTCTGCCGGCACGTCTTTTTTCTTACCATAGACATAAACCGGGCTGGTTTTGCCGTCTGCCACCTCGCGGTTCACAACGACTTCCTCAACCGTGTCCAGTCCTGGCAGGTCAAACATGGTAGACATGAGAATGCTCTCCATAATGGAGCGCAGCCCACGGGCACCTGTCTTGCGAACAATGGCTCTATCGGCAATCGCCTTGAGCGCATCATCCGTAAAGGACAGTTGCACATCTTCCATCTGGAAGAGGCGCTGGTACTGCTTGACCAGTGCGTTCTTCGGTTCGGTCAGAATTTTGATCAGCGCGGCCTCATCCAGATCACCCAGCGTTGCCAGCACTGGCAGACGCCCGATGAATTCAGGGATCAAACCAAACTTCATCAGATCTTCTGGCTCAACATCGTGCAGGATTTCTCCCGTCCGACGTTCATCCAGCGAGCGCACATCTGCACCAAAACCAATGCCCGTGCCCTTGCCGCGTGCCGAAATAATTTTATCCAGCCCGGCAAAAGCACCACCGCAGATAAAGAGCATGTTGGTCGTATCCACCTGCAGGAATTCCTGCTGCGGATGCTTGCGACCACCCTGCGGAGGAACGGAGGCAACCGTACCTTCCATAAGTTTAAGCAGGGCCTGCTGCACACCCTCGCCGCTTACATCGCGGGTGATGGAAGGATTGTCTGATTTTTTGGAAATCTTGTCGATTTCATCAATATAAACAATCCCACGCTGGGCGCGTTCCACATTGTAGTCCGATGCCTGCAACAGCTTGAGGATGATGTTTTCAACATCTTCCCCCACATACCCCGCTTCTGTCAGGGTTGTGGCATCCGCCATGGTAAACGGCACATCCAGAATACGCGCCAGGGTCTGAGCCAGCAGCGTTTTGCCCGAACCCGTTGGCCCGATCAGCAGGATGTTGGACTTGGCAATTTCAACATCACCAGCCTTGGTCACCTGAGACAGACGCTTGTAGTGGTTATGAACCGCTACAGAGAGCACCTTTTTGGCCTGCATCTGACCAATAACGTAGTCATCCAGAACCTTGCAGATTTCCTTGGGAGTAGGAACGCCCTCTCGCGATTTGACCTGCATGGTTTTGTTCTCTTCACGGATGATGTCCATGCAGAGTTCGACGCATTCATCGCAGATAAACACGGTAGGGCCAGCAATGAGCTTACGCACCTCATGCTGTGACTTGCCGCAGAACGAGCAGTACAGCGTGTTCTTGGAATCTCCGGACTTTGTACTCATCAGCCCACTCCCCCGATCATCCCAGGCCCAACAGAGCCGGGAGCCGAGTCCCGGATCATTTCTGCCTGCCTGAGGACAGACAGCTCCCTTATTGTAACAGGAAGCTTAAAGTATGCCAGATTAAGGATGGTCTTTATCCTTTTTACCTGCTTCCGCCGCTTTGTGGTGGCTGATCACTTCGTCCACAATACCGAAAGACTGAGCCTCCTCGGCGGACATGTAGCTGTCACGCTCAAGCTTCTGCTCGATTTCTTCCAGTGTACGGCCTGTATGTTCACGGTAGATTTCGTTCAGGCGCTGACGGATAATAAGAATTTCCTTCGCCTGAATTTCAATATCACTCGCCTGCCCCTGCGCACCGCCAGAAGGCTGATGCACCATGACGCGTGCATTTGGCAGGGCAAATCTGCGCCCCTTCTCGCCACCGGCAAGCAACAGCGACCCCATGGAAGCCGCCTGACCGATGCACACCGTGCTAACCGGACTGCGGATGTACTGCATGGTGTCATAAATAGCCAAACCAGCCGACACAACGCCGCCGGGGCTATTGATGTAGAAGGAAATTTCCTTGGTCGGGTTCACGCTTTCCAGATACAGAAGCTGCGCAGAAATGAGCGAAGCAACCTGATCATAGACAGGCCCGGTCAGGAAGATGATCCGTTCCTGCAAAAGGCGGGAATAGATATCAAAAGCCCGTTCACCTCGGGAGGTCTGTTCGACCACCATCGGCACCAGTGCATTGCTGAAAATCTCAACGGGATCACGATCCCTCATACCACTCATTCCCGTACAAAAAACTTAATCATCCCCTCCCTGCCTCTGCCATGGACAGAAACCAGGGTCAGGCACACTGATTCAAGATAGAGATAAAGTGGCAAGATGCCACCCCAGAAAAGAAAAACAGCCCCAAAAAGAATGTCCCGCCAGTTCACACTGGCGGGACAGAGCGGTTTTATCAGATATTAGCTGGGGGAATATCTGATAGCTCCTCCAAACTCACGTCCTTGTCCGTGACCTTGGCAAGCTCGATCAGATAATCGACAACCTTGTTTTCAAAAATCGGTCCGCGCAGGGATTCAGCGGCCTGCGGATTCTTCTGGAAGAATTCAAAGACCTGCTTTTCCTGACCAGAGTAGCGCATGGCTTCCGCCCGCACGGCACGCCCCAGTTCTTCCGCGCTTACGGAAATACCGTTTTTACGGCCAATTTCTGCCAGCAGGAGCCCCAGACGCACACGGCGTTCCGCAATTTTGCGGTAATCAGCGCGCAGGGTTTCTTCGTCCTTGCCTTTGTCTTCGTCGTCCAGTTCGCCAGCCTTGCGGTCAGCTTCCACACGGCTCCATATCTGCTGGAATTCGGCTTCCACCATACCTTCGGGAGCAGGGAAGTCCGCCTTGCTGGACAGGATGTCCAACAGGTCGCGCTTGATGCGCAGGCGGGACATCTGCTCGTACTCGCCTTCGATCTGCTTGCGAACCAGATCCTTGAGCTGCTCAAGGCTTTCAAAGCCCATGTTTTTGGCAAGCTCTTCATCCACCGGGGCATCTACAGCTTTTTTAAGCTGCTTTACCTTGATGTCGAAGGTCGCTTCTTTGCCAGCCAGTTCTTCTGCACCGTAATCGGCAGGGAAGGTCACGTTAATGACTTTTTCTTCACCCGGCTTCATGCCTTCGATCTGTTCAGCAAAGCCCGGAATAAAGCCTTCACCACCGATCTCGACGTTCACGTCTTCTGCCGTGCCGCCGTCAAAAGCAACGCCGTCCTGCTTGCCCACAAAGTCAATGGCAACAACATCACCCTTAACGGCAGGGCGGACTTCTTCGATCACTTCAAACGTGCGACCACGCTTGGCAATGTCTTCCAGAACCTTGTTCACCGCTTCATCGCTCACAGGAGCTTTCAGGCGGGTCAACGCGAGGTCGGACAGATCCGGCACTGTGATTTCTGGCAGAATTTCGCTTTCCACCTTGAATTCCAGATCCGTACCCTTGTCTTCCTGACCGGAGACCAGATCAACCTGAGGCTGACCAGCAGGGCGGAGGCCGCGTTCTTCAAACACGGTGCGGATGGCATCGGAGACGGCCTGTTCAAGCACTTCGCCCCAGATTGCGGCGCCGTAGCGCTGGCGTGCCAGAGAGACAGGCACCTTGCCCGGACGGAAGCCCGGCAGGTTCAGGTTGCCAGCAACTTCCTTAAGGCGCGCATCCCGCTTAGCCTCAAGCTCCGCAGCCGGAACTGTAACTGTGAAACCACGCTTCAGCCCTTCAGAAAGGGTCTCGGTAACCTGCATCGGCCAGGCCTTCCTCTCGGTACAAAAAATCAGTCACCCACCGCAACTACGCCAAAGGCGGCGGTGGACTGCGGACGGGAGCATGAAAAAATCTATTGGTACGGGCGGAGGGACTTGAACCCCCACGACTTGCGTCACCAGAACCTAAATCTGGCGTGTCTACCAATTCCACCACGCCCGCGCACACTATACTCACCGTCGGCAAGATGCGTGGACTTAGCCCAAAGTGTCGGGCACGGCAAGACACCGAAACCGATTTTGCACAATACCGGCCATTCCCTGCATCTGCGCAGCCTTCTGCCGCGCCTTTCCAAGGTAACGGTCCAGATCCTCCGCAACCGGCCACGGACCAGCCTGCAAGCCTGCCTCCCCATGCAGCCAGACACCTGCACAAGCAGCCTCCCATGCGGGCATTCCAGCCGCCAGCAAGGCCGCAATAACGCCAGACAGCGTATCTCCCGACCCGGCAGTACCCAGTGCCGCCGTGGCATGGATGTTAATTGCCAGCCGCCCATCTGGCGCGGCAATCATGGTGGAAGCGCCCTTGAGCACTACTACAGCATTGATCTGCTGGGCCGTCTTGCGCACCTGCTCTGGCGGATTAGCCCCAACAGCCCCAAACACACGTGCAAATTCACCCGTATGAGGCGTAATAACCGCAACACCACGCAGCTTATCAGGCTGTCCGGCGCATGCTGTTAAAGCACCGGCATCAGCCAGCACACAACGCCCCGAATCCACCAGCCGGGGCAGAACCTGCTCCACCTCAGCCTCGCTCAGCCCCGGACCACAGACCCATACATGCCTGCGTTTATCGTCCAGCAATTGCTGCAAGGAGGCTTCATCCACAATTACCCCCGGTGGCCCCAACCTGTATGCTGGAGCGGCTTCGCCTGCCGCAACACGCACAAGCCCCGCACCGACCGATCGCGCACCAGATGCGCACAGGCTTGCAGCTCCCGGCATGGACTGGCCTGCACAAATACTCACCACACCACGCGTATATTTATTGCTCTGCGCACCCAGAACAGGCAGCGACCACAATCCCGGTTCGTTCAGCCATGTATTGGCGGGCACAGCCGCCAGAACAGTATCGGGCACACCAATGTCGGCCAGAATCAGGCGCCCCATCATTCCTAATGCGGGGTAGAGTAGGTGCCCCGGCTTAAACCGGCAGAATGTTACCGTCATGGCCGCATGTGGCGCATACCCCCGCACCTGCCCTGTTGCACCATCCAACCCTGATGGAATGTCAATCGCAACAATCCGGCGGGCAGCCTGAAGGGTTTCCGCTACAAGGCCACTGACATCCCGGCTAAGCCCGGCGCCAAACACGGCATCGACCACCAGATCCGCACGCCCGGCCTCTTCCACCCCAAACGGCACACGTGGCCCGGCAAAAGCGGCAGCCGCACGCCCGGCATCCGTGCCCTCACGCGGGGGAACAAGTTCGGCCACCGCCACCGGCCACCCCATACTGGCCAAATGCCGGGCAGCAACATACCCATCCCCACCATTGTTACCCGGCCCGCACAGCACCAGCACCCGTGCACGCCGCTCATACCGCTGTATGGCCCGCGCAACGGCCCGACCGGCATTTTCCATCAGCACACAAACCGGCACGTGCGCGGCACTCTGCCGATCCACCTCCCCCATCTGCACTGGGGTATAAAGGCTCAGGGATGAGGGATAACTGGCTTGCATGGCATAAGCTCCGCACGGACCGTGGAATTGACACAGACACAATAGCCCCTTGCAACCGCCCCGTCCCCTTGGCAATCAGTCAGGCAGATACGCACCGGGCATGACGCTCCCAAAGGGAGCCGCTGCGCCCACCCCGACCCCCACAACCGTGACAACGCGGAGACACCATGCCTCATTCCATTCTCTGGAGCCTTGTTCTTGCTCTTCACCTCGTCAGCATCATCATGTGGGTTGGTGGTGGCGCTTACGCAGCCGTTATTCTGCGCCCAAGCCTGAACCTTCTGGACCAGACGCAGCGCAACTCCGTGCATTTACAGACCATGGCCCGCTTTTTTAAAGGTCTGACCCATGCCATTCCCACGGCACTGATTACCGGCTGGATGCTGGTCCTGCACGAGGGCGGGTTTGCCAATGCACCATGGACAACCAACGCCATGCAGCTACTGGGGCTGATTATGGCAGTTCTGTTTGTGCGGATGTACATGGGCACTTACCAAAAGCTGCGCCGGGCCATACGGCCACAGGCATCCGGCTTCGACTCGGTGCGCAAACAGGTGCTGATTATTGTAGCGCTGGGAATCCTTGCCGTGCTGTCGGCCTGCTTGGGGCATCCTTTTGTGTGAAGATAAGATGTATTCCTGCCAAAAACTTGATTTTAGGCACAAAGACCTTTATCGGAACTAGCGCCTGAGTGGCTTTGAAATTCCATGGAACAACCGGCAAACGGTCTTTTGCCGGACATGAACAAAGCCCCCAGTAAGCTGACAACGACAGACCTAGTTCCGAGAGTATATTGACAGCCAAAACAACCGCCCGCCCCCGCAAGACGACAACTCGCAGCCGGAAAAAGGCGGCGGTTCCCGCCAGTTCAACCGCATTGGACACGCAGGGTGCCGAGGTGGATGACACCGCCCCCATGGCAGATGCAGAGGCTCCCGCCGAGGTCAAACCCGCCCCCAAAAAGCGGGTTCCGCGCCGCCGTGCCACCAAAGCCGAATCGGTAGTGGACCCTGTAGCTACGACAGATGTGGCGGTAGAGCCTCCTTCCGAGGAAGAGGCTGCCCCAAAGACTGCACCTAAAAAAACACGTGCGCCCGCCAGAAGACGCACCAAGGCCGCCCCCGCACCTGAAGCCGTGATCCTAACCGAACAGGATGCACCGGCTCCGAGCGCTCAGGCCGCCGAAACACCTGCTCCCGAAGCAGAGGCGGAGGAGCAAACACCGTCCCCCGCACAGGCAAGCGCTCCGGCCGCAGCCACTGTGGAAGAAGAGCCCACCATTACCTTTGCAGATCTGGAACTCTCCAAACCCATTCTGCAAGCCATTGATGAGATGGGGTATAAACACCCCACCCCCATTCAGGCACAGGCTATTCCTGCCGTGCTTATGGCGCGCGATGTTCTGGGGGTTGCCCAGACTGGCACAGGCAAAACAGCCTCCTTTACCCTGCCCATGCTGGAAATCCTGAGCGATTCCCGCGCACGTGCCCGTATGCCGCGTTCGCTCATTCTGGAACCCACACGCGAGCTGGCTCTTCAGGTTGCCGAAAACTTTGTACAGTATGGCAAGCACCTCAAGCTCAACCATGCGCTGCTGATCGGTGGCGAGAGCATGGCCGACCAGAAAGATGTGCTCAACCGTGGCGTGGATGTGCTGATTGCAACACCTGGCCGCCTGCTCGACCTGTTTGAACGGGGCGGACTCCTGCTGAACCACACCAAAATTCTGGTCATTGATGAAGCAGACCGGATGCTGGATATGGGATTTATTCCCGACATTGAAAAAATTGTCGGGCTGCTCCCTCCCTCCCGGCAAACACTCTTTTTCTCCGCCACAATGGCGCCACCCATTCGCAAACTGGCCGATGCGTTCCTGCATTCCCCCAAGGAAATTACGGTTACACGCCAGTCTTCCGTGGCATCGACCATTACAACAGGGCTGGTTATTGTTGATGAGTTCAGCAAGCGCGAAACCCTGCGCCTGCTGCTCAAAGACCCCAAATTGCAGAATGCCATTGTGTTCTGTAACCGTAAGCGCGATGTGGATATTTTAACCAAATCCCTTACCAAGCACGGTTTTTCCGTTGGTGCCCTGCATGGGGATCTCCCACAGTCTGTCCGTTTTTCCACGCTGGAAAAATTCAAGAACGGGGATCTGAAGGTTCTGGTCTGCTCGGATGTTGCCGCCCGCGGGATTGATATTGGCGGCCTGTCCCACGTGTTCAATTTTGATCTGCCCTTCCACGCGGAAGACTACGTCCACCGTATCGGTCGTACAGGCCGCGCGGGCCGCGAAGGTCATGCCTTCAGCATAGCCACGCCGTATGACAAAACTCTGGCAGAAGCCATTGAACAGTTAACTGGCAAACCCATTCCGCGCCTGAACGTGGATGGTATACAGCAACTGGAGTGGTCTGAAGAAAAACGCCCTGCACGTGGTGGGCAGGCACGCGGGAACCAGAATCGCAAAGACAAAGCCGCTGTACAGCGCGAGCCTGCCCGCCCCCAGCGGGATACACAGCCGGAGCGCGAACCCGTACGCGAGCGGGAGGCACAACGCCCGGCTCAGCCACAATCGACTGCACGCCCGCAACCCCATAAAGGTGGTCGCAACCAGCGGGATGAAATTCCGCCCGCACCCGCCGGTGAATTTGCAGGGTTTGGTGACCTTACGCCCGCCTTTATGCTGCTCCCCCGCCGCAATTCCTCGCGCCCGGCGACACCCGGAACGCTTGAAAATGCAGAGACCGAGCAGGATATGGCCCACGTCTCTGACGCGGCATCCTGACCCCAAGGAAAATTTGTGTCTGACATACTGGAAGTAACCATCTCCCACCTTGCAACGCAGGGAGATGGTGCGGCGCGCCTGCCTGACGGGCGTACCGTATTTGTTGCAGATACACTGCCCGGCGAACAGGTGAGCATTCGCCTGCAACCCAACGGGCGGGGTCAACTGGTCAATATTCTCAGCGCCTCCCCCCACAGAACAACGCCATCCTGCCCTTTGTTTGAACAGTGTGGCGGATGCACATTGCAATATATGGACCGCCCTGCCCTGCTGGCATGGAAAACGGACCTTGTGCGCCATGCGCTGGAAAAAGCCGGGTTTGCAATGCCTGCCAGTATAAGCAGTGTTCAGGTTCAGCCCCATAGCCGCCGACGGGCCGATCTGGCCGTGCGCCGGACTGAAGAAGGCATTGTCATTGGCCTTCATGCCAAAGGCAGCCAGACCGTAACGGACATGACCAGTTGTGCGGTGCTGCACCCAACAATTATGGCCAGCCTGCCAGCACTCCGGACGACTCTGCGCAGCCTGAACGCCGTGCACAAAATGGCGGACCTTCAGATCAACCTACTGGATTCGGGGCTGGATATTCTGCTCAGCACCGATTCGCCACTCATTGCAACAGACCGCCAACGTCTGACGGCTCTGGCCGAAGACTTAAACATTCCTCGGATTAGCTGGCAGCGCTTGAAGTCCTCTGCTCCGTACGAAACGGCTGTTCAGCGTGCCCCCGTATTCCAAACCATTGCAGGCCATACGCTAACACCTCCACCTGGAGCCTTTTTGCAGGCCACAGCCCAAAGCGAACAGGCTATTCAGCAATCTGTGCTCGATGCCTTACCGGCACGGCTGGGCAAACGGGCGAGTCTGATAGAGCTCTATGCAGGATGTGGGACATTAACCCTACCTTTGGGAGAACGCTGCCAGGTGCAGGCCTACGAAGGGTATGAGCCTGCCGTGGCTGCTCTTAAAGCGGTAGGAAAATCACGCGTAACACCTGTCTGCCGGGATCTGAACCGCCAACCAATTATGGGGAAAGACCTTGGTAAGGCCGATGTGGTCGTTCTGGACCCACCCCATGCAGGGGCTAAACTGCAAATGCGGCAGATTGCCCTAGGCAAGCCCGATTACGTTATTTACGTCAGTTGCAACCCGGCCGCCCTGAGTAACGATGCGAGTCAGCTGGCATCCGCAGGATACAGGCTGGAAACGGTCTCGGTCATTGATCAGTTTTTATGGTCTGCCGAAACCGAAGCCGTCTGCGCTTTTAAACGTGAAAGCTCTCGCCGCAGCCGCAACGCCCTTTCTCATTAGGGTTTATAAATACAAACCCCTCTTCCAAGTCGTTTTCGCGGTAATCCATTTCCGAGCCGATCAGGAAGAGGGTGGCCTTGCGGTCCACCAGCAGGGTCAGACCGTGGTCCTTAACGACTTCATCCCCTTCTCCGCTCTGTGGTACAAAGGCCATATCGTAGGCTTTGCCGGAGCACCCTTTGGTAGAAACGGAAATACGCAGCAACTCGCCTGCGTGCGCCGTGGCATACAAATGCCGCAGGCGAGTAGCCGCAGCATCCGTCAGGCGCATAAGAGGGGGTAATTCCCTTTTGGTCGATGAAATGGTCGCAGTTTGTGACATATCACTCCATCCTTTCGGTCAAAACATGTTCAGGGCCAGCCGGGCCTCATCGCTCATGCGCGACATATCCCACGGCGGGTCCCACACAACTTCCACTTCGGCCGATTTTACGCCCGGTACTTTTTCCACCGCATCCTTGACCTGAATAGGTAACTCCTGCGCGCTGGGGCAGTTCGGTGCAGTGAGCGTCATTTCAACACGCACACGTCCGTCATCATACAGGTCTATGGCGTAGATCAGGCCCAGTTCGTAAATATTGACCGGAATTTCCGGGTCATGGACGGTCGCAATAGCTTCCACCACCGCATCCTCCGATGCAGGGCCGGGGAGTGCACTCTCTTTTGAAGTCGAGCCAGCCTGTGCTGGTTCATCCCCATCTGGGGTCCATCCCTCTACTTTGGCAGATGGTGCATCGGCCCCGTCGTGCTCTGCGTGAAGAACACGCTCAACCGGCAACTCCTGCGCCGGGGGAACTGCCTGTTTTTGCACCTGAATGCCTTCTTCAACCATCGACATGAGAAAAAGCCTCCTCCAGCGCAACCCAAGGCAGTTCTGCGCAGCGTATTCGTGCTTTGTGGGAGCGCAATGGAGCAAAAACCTCCAGAGCACCCAAGGGAACTTGGTGGGATTTTTCCACCACAGCAGACGATGATGGTTCCACCAGCAAAGCCTTAAACCGATCAGCGACCTGAAGAGCCTGTGTAACAGTCTCCCCCCGCAAACGCTCCGCCATCAGATCTGCTGCGGCAGAACAGATGGCACATCCACGGGTCTGGTGCCGGATATCCTGAATATGGTGCCCGTTCAGGGCAATATCCAGATGTGTTTTATCGCCACATAGCGGGTTACGACCTTCGCCCTGCACGTCTGGTGCATCCAGCCGTCCAGCGTGGAGGGGCTTGCGCGCACGCTCCACAATCAGCCTGTCATACAGGGCATCACGTTCCGCAGTGCTGGAGTTCACACAAAAAAATCCCGAATGCGCACCAGCGTATCTGCCAGCACGTCAATTTCTTCTTTCTGGGTGTAAATACCAAAGCTTGCACGGGCTGTTGCACTCAAGCCCAGGCGGCGCATAAGCGGCTCTGCACAATGATGCCCCGCCCTTATGGCAATACCGTTGCGATCCAGCAGGGTTGCAATATCGTGCGGGTGCACATCCTCCATGGTGAAGGAGACAACCCCACCACGCATTCTGGGGTTCCCCACAATTTTAAGCCCCGGCACTGTGGCCAGCCGCTGGAGCGCATGGGCCGTAAGTGCTGCCTCATGTGCCGCAATCGCATCAAACCCGACTTGACTAACCCACTCTATGGCCGCGCCTAAGCCCATGGTTTCCACGATGGCAGGTGTTCCCGCCTCAAACTTATGCGGAATGTTAGCCCATGTGGAACGTTCAAAAGTTACGGTGGAGATCATATCTCCCCCACCAAGGAACGGGGGCATCTGTTCCAACAGAGCACGGCGTGCCCATAGCACACCAATGCCTGTTGGGCCGTACAGCTTATGCCCGGTAAACGTATAAAAATCTGCATCCAGTGCCTGTACATCCGTTTTGTGGTGCACAACGGCCTGGCTGCCATCAAACAGCACCAGCGCCCCGGCTGCGTGGGCAACTTCCGCTATCTGTGAGGCAGGGGTTATGGTTCCGAGCACGTTGGACATGTGCGTAATCGCCACAAGTCCAACCTTACCATCGGCCAGAAAAGCTTTGTACGCTTCCATATCCAGATCACCGTCATCGGTAATCGGAGCTATACGCAGTTCAATTCCGGCTCTATCGCGCAGCATCTGCCATGGAACAAGGTTGGCATGGTGCTCCATTTGCGAAATGAGCACGGCCTGACCGGGCCTGAGCAGCGCACCAAAAGAGTGCGCCACCAGATTGATGGCTTCCGTGCTGTTACGTGTAAATACGATTTCCTCACGCGAGGGTGCGTTCAGAAAACCGGCAACCAGATCCCGCACACCCTCATACGCCTCAGTCGTGCGTTCGCTCATCCAATGCAGACCGCGATGGATGTTGGCGTACTGGTGGCGCATGGTATTGGCCATGCTGTCTATAACCGCATTGGGCTTTTGGGCTGATGCAGCACTGTCCAAAAAAACCAGCGGACGATCATGCACCTTTTCCGCCAGAATGGGGAACTGCGCACGAATAGCCTGCACATCCAGTTGGGAAGCAGCTGGGGATTTGGCGGTATGCGTGGCCATCACGCTTCTCCCTTTTGTGCAAACCGGGCCGCCATGACTGCGCGGCAGAAAGTCTGGGCCGTAGCATCCACCACAAGGGCGATGGCTTCATCCAAAAATGCATCTATCAGCATCTGCCGTGCTTCCTGCACGGAAATACCGCGGCTCCGCAGGTAAAACAGCTGGTCATCATCCAGCGCACCAACGGTTGCACCATGGCTGCACCGCACGTCATCAGCATAAATTTCCAGCTCTGGCTTGGCATCTATCTCCGCATCGGGAGAGAGGAGCAACGCCTGATTCATCTGGTAGCCGTCTGTTTTCAGGGCAACCTGCTCAACCAGCACCTTGCCCTGAAAAACACCGCGTGCATGACCATCCAGCACATTCCGCACTGTCTGGCGGGAAATACAGTCGGATGCGGCATGGGTAATAACGCTGGTAATGTCCCCCACCTGCTGGCCAGCCAAGCGCTGCGCGCCATTCACATGCACAACACCACGCGGAGATGCCAGACGGGCATGGACCTCATGCCGCACAAGCTGACCACCCAGCCCCAGCACAAAGCTGTCATAAACGCTTTTATGGCCAACATGGGCATACAGGGTCCCAAGACTGATTGCCTGAGCACCCTCCGTCTGCAACGTAACATGCTCCAGCGTTGCGCCATCCTCGACACGGATATCCATAACCGGATTATGGAAATACGTCCCCTGCCCTGCCTGCACACTGATCAGCCGTAAATATGCATCCTTTTCCACCACGACCGTATGCCTTGGATGGAAAGAGACCGGCTGCTCTTGCGCCACACCGAGGGAGATGAGCATGAGGTGCCCTGCATCCTCCCCGGCAGGCACGCGCAGCACCAGCCCATCTTCCGCCAGCGCCGTATTCAGGGCAACCAGCGGGTCCCGGTCTGGAGCGGCCTGCAAGCCAAACTCGGCATTCTGCCCAAAAAAGGACAGATCCACATCGTCCGGTGCAACACTGAATGCCGGGGCATGGCGACCGTTAACAAACACAACCCGTGGGAGGGCTGCCATTGCGGGATGCGCCTGAAAAACGCCATCCAGCAGGGCGCGTACAGCCGCCTCATCCACCTGTGCAGGGGCTTGCAGGTAATCCTGCTTACCCAGTGCACGCAACGCAGTGTATTTCCATGCCTCGGACTTGCGGTCGGGCAGACCTGTTCTGGCCAGAGCCCCGGCAGCAGACTGCCGTTGAGCGCCGGTAAGAGTGTTCAGCCTGTTTGCGAAGAGTGCTAACGGACCGGACATATCTTTGCTGAGTGCGTTCACGCCACCTCCGCCAGAAATTTTGTATAACCTTCCTGATCAATCTGCCGCGCCAGTTCCGGGCCGCCAGAAAGGATAATACGCCCACGCGCCATGACATGAATGCGGTCTGGCACCAGATAATCCAGCAGCTTCTGATGGTGCGTGATCACCAGAGCCGAGAAGGTGGGAGCACGCAGGCGATTAACCCCTTCGGCCACAATGCGTAGGGCATCCACGTCCAGCCCACTATCGGTTTCATCCAGAATGGCAAATGTTGGCTGGAGCAGAGTCATCTGCAACACTTCGTTGCGTTTTTTCTCCCCACCGGAAAAACCGACATTCACATTCCGCTTAAGCATATCCGGTGCCATGGACAGAGCTTTGGCGGCCTCGCGCGCCATTTTAAGGAACGCCACGGCATCCAGTTCTTCCTGCCCGCGTGCACGCCTTACGGCATTAACAGCCGTACGCAGGAAGTTGGCGTTATTGACCCCCGGCAATTCGATAGGGGACTGAAACGCCAGAAAAAGCCCGGCAGCCGCACGTTCTTCCGGCTCCATGGCCAACAGGTCCTGCCCATGGAACGTGGCTGTCCCGGCCGTTACCTCGTAATCCTCACGTCCGGCCAGAACGTAGGACAGTGTGGACTTACCCGACCCATTTGGCCCCATGATCACATGGACTTCGCCCGGAGGAATACTCAGGTCCACACCACGCAGAATCTGCTTTTCCTGCCCATCGGCGTCAATTTGTGCGCAAAGGCCGGAAATTTCCAAAAACTGGCTCATACTCTGCTCTCCCTTAACCCACGCTGCCTTCAAGGCTGATCTGCAACAGTTTTTGTGCTTCCACGGCAAATTCCATGGGCAGTTCCTTAAGAACATCGCGGCAAAAACCGTTTACGATCAGGCCGACTGCGTCTTCCTCAGACAGGCCACGCTGGCGGCAGTAAAACAGTTGGTCTTCTGAAATTTTGGATGTTGTTGCTTCGTGTTCAATGCGCGCATTCATATTGCGGCTTTCAATGTAGGGCACCG
The DNA here is from genome assembly GCF_000964225.1 of Acetobacter syzygii. Lineage (GTDB taxonomy): Bacteria > Pseudomonadota > Alphaproteobacteria > Acetobacterales > Acetobacteraceae > Acetobacter > Acetobacter syzygii. The sequence goes on from NZ_BAMZ01000003.1 coordinate 54,960, forward strand.
TATGGGCCCCGCACTGGTCACCGATCAGCAGACTATCGCACTGGGTAAAGTTACGTGCACCCGATGCCTTGGGCTGTACCCGCACCAGCCCACGGTATGTGCTGTCTGACCGGCCAGCACTAATGGTCTTGGCAATAATGGTCGAACGCGTATTGCGGCCAAGATGGATCATTTTGGTGCCGGTATCGGCCTGCTGGTGGTTGTTGGTCACCGCAACGGAATAGAACTCACCCACCGAACCTTCACCTTGCAGAATGCAGGATGGGTACTTCCACGTAATAGCGGAGCCGGTTTCCACCTGTGTCCAGGATATTTTGGAGCGTGCGCCACGACATGCACCACGTTTGGTCACAAAATTGTAAATACCCCCCCGCCCGTTTTCATCCCCGGGGTACCAGTTCTGTACGGTGGAGTATTTAATGGAGGCATCATCCATGGCGACAAGCTCCACCACAGCGGCATGGAGCTGGTTTTCATCCCGCATGGGGGCTGTACAACCCTCCAGGTACGAAACGGAAGCCCCTTCCTCCACCACAATCAGGGTACGCTCAAACTGCCCGGTATTCCGGGCATTGATCCGGAAGTAGGTGGAAAGCTCCATAGGGCAGCGTACCCCCTTGGGCACATACACAAACGAGCCATCCGTAAATACTGCGGAGTTCAGCGCTGAAAAGAAATTATCCCCCGCAGGAACAACCGTGCCCAAATACTTGCGCACCAGATCCGGATGTTCCTTAACAGCCTCGGAAATAGGGCAGAAAATAACCCCGGCTTCCTCCAGCGTTTTACGGAAGGTCGTGGCAACAGACACGCTATCAAACACAGCATCCACAGCCACGGGCATACGCTCGCCCTCAGGCACTTCCACCCCGGCCAGCAAAGCCTGCTCATGCAGGGGGATGCCCAGTTTTTCGTAGGTCCGCAGCAGTTCGGGGTCTACCTCGTCAAGCGATTTGGGACCGGGCTTCTTGCGCGGAGCCGCGTAGTAATGGGCATCCTGATAATCGATGGGAGGGTAAGCGACCTTGGCCCATTTGGGCTCCTGCATGGCCTGCCATGTTTTATAGGCAGCCAGCCGCCACTCCAGCATCCATTCCGGCTCTTCCTTACGGCTGGAAATCAGACGGATAATGTCCTCATTCAGCCCTTTGGGAGCCATATCCATTTCTATGTCGGTCTCAAACCCCCATTTGTAGGTAGACTGGCCCAGCTTTTCGACCGCTTCGCGCGTTTGAGTAACTGCTGGCATGGTTCAGACCCCTTCCCGTATCGTCTGGGTGGCGTTGAGCTTGTTAATCTGGGAGAGAACCGTGGAACATGCTTCCTTTGGACGCATACTCTCTAGCGATATCCCTTCCAAGGTTGACTGTATTGCCGTGTTGATCACGTCCCAGCTACCGCACAAACCGCAGGACAGACCGGTATCGCACTCACGCCCGCCTACGCAGGCGGTCAGGGCAATCTGGCCATCTACCGCGGTAATAACACTGGCAACAGACATATCCGCCAAGGACCGGGCCAAGCGATAACCGCCTTTTGCACCACGCTGGGACAGAACAAAACCATGTGCGGACAAAACCTTGAGCACTTTGGCAACAGTGGGTTCTGGCACACCGGTAATGGCAGCAAGAGCGGGGGACGTTACCACGCCCTCCTGTTCTCCCAGCTTAACAAGTATGACGATCGCATAGTCCGCCAGACGGGAAAGTTTCAGCATAATCCGGCTTTCACCTAATTAAAGACCTGAATGGTCCTGTTTCGGATACATGGCGACAAGCGATGCCAACGTCAACCCAAAACCGCTTGTTACGCGCCGCTCCCTGCTGCCCTGCAACGCATATGTGATCTGCATTCACCCGTATGCGCCTGCTCTTTCCAAGCTTACGCCCATATCCGCCGGGTAGCTCTTCCCTATCTGCGCAAGTGCCATGCGGTCACATGTATTCCCCACGGAACCCTGTGCCAGAAGGGGTATCACTCCCGTGTTATTGCGCGTTGATTCCAAATGTCAGCCGCAAGGCAGCAAACAGGAGCGCCCCCACGGCAAAGCCAACCAGCGTGCCATTAAAGCGAATGAACTGGAGATCCTTACCCACCCGCAGTTCCAGCTTTTCCGCGATTTCCACCCCGTTCCAGCCTGAAACCACGCGTGCGATAAATTCCGCCATCTGGTCCCTTACAAACGGCAGGGCTTTGCCAATAGTTGCGTCCACACGTTCCACTATGCGCTCACGCAGAACAGCATCGTTCCTCAACTGCCCGGCCATGCGCGCCAGAGCATCGCGCACAAGGTTGGCTATGCGCCCCTGCGGGTCTTCCACATCGGTTTCCACCATCCGGCGAAAACGCAGCCAGATATCCCCCCACCAGCCCACCACACTTTCGTGCGACAGAACGGAGGTTACAGCCTGCGTAAACTCACGCCCCCGCTCGGGATCGGTTTCTATCCGGTCGATCTGGAGTCTGACCCAACTGGTAAAGCCCTCACGCAGGCTGGAGTTTTCCGGATCGATTCGGTCCAGCTCCTGTGCGGCGGCGGTAAGCACCTTGGTGGCAATGGAGCCACCAATGGCCCAGCCCAGAATACGCCCACCCTGCTCCCGCACACGATCTTCGATCATGTCCCGCAGGGCTCCTTCCTTCGCCTTAAGCCCATCTTTGAGTTGGCTTAAAAAATAGGAAAGCACCTCCTGGTGCCGGTCATCATCCACCAGACTGCGCAGCGCCTTGGCAATAACGGGAGCCAGATCGCTCCCTCCCAACAGCCGTGGCATAATCCGCCCTATGGCGTTGCTCGCCCGGCCATCTTCCAGTCGATCAAGCAGTTGCGGCATGGAGCGCGCCATTGCCCCCACAACTGCATCCTGTGTTGCAGGGTCTTCCAACAGGTTAGCCACAAAAGCGGGTACATCCACACGGGCAAGAACCCGCTCCACCTCCCTGGCGGTAAAGACCTGACTGGCAACAAACCGCCCCAGCGCACGGGCAAGCCGGTCTTTTTGTGCGGGCAAGATGGCGGTGTGCGGAATAGGGAGCCCTAACGGGTGGCGAAAGAGCGCCACAACCGCAAACCAGTCAGCAACCCCGCCCACAACACCCGCACGCGCACCCGCACGCAGCATTTCCAGAAAAAAACCATCCTCTACCCAGCCTGCGGCGGGGGCCGCATAGCCCAGAATAGTCACCCCTCCCATAAGAGCCAGCAAACCTGTGGCTGCATTCTTGTATCGCCGGAGTGTCTGCCGGGCGGCGATGTCCGCTTCCGTTTGGGTGTGCGCTGTCATACGCTTATGAATAGCACTCCACCCGCCCTACCCCAAGTGTGCGTGAAGCGGTTGCGCATAGAAAGCAGACATGGAAAGCTGAAAGAACAAAATAATAACCTGATCGTTTTGTTTCTTTTCCGATTCAATATGCAACGATATAGAGCGCGCCATGAACACGGATTTTTCTTCCCTTCCTCCTCGCATCGGGAGCGTGCTCGCCTCCATTGCCAATCAGTCCTCCACCGGCACACCGGCGGAAGGCACCAACCCCGTTATGGGCACAGCCCTGCGCCTGAGTGAGGCGCTGGAAAGTGGAACTCTCACTTTTGCGGATGTAACCGAGCTGGTGCGCAGCCTGCGTGATCAGGCGTTTTTAAGCCGCGCACGCCATCTGCACCGCTATGTTGGGGGTGCCGCACCCGATACCACGCAGGACAAGCTGCGCTCTGTTGCCGAGCATATCCGTGCAAACCTGCCCAGCCCTACATTTGAGGCTTACCGCCAGGCCGTATCATCCACCCGGTTTGCCGCGGTTTTTACGGCTCACCCCACCTTTGCGCTGGGCAATCCGGTTTACAGCGCGCTGGCAAGCAGTGCATCGCAGGATGTGCCCCCCCAGGCAGCACCATTTTTTACAACACACCGCCGCGCAGCCCACCCAACACTGGAAGAAGAATTTACACTGGCCGCACAGGCCATAACCCGTGCGCGTGATGCCATAGACCAACTGAACCTCGCCCTTCTCTCCACCGCCAGAGAGACATGGACAGATGAGTGGACCAGCCTTACCCCCTGCCCGGTCATTGCCACCAGTTGGGTAGGTTACGATACGGACGGCCGGACCGATATTGGCTGGTGGGACACATTGCGCCTGCGGCTGCGCATGAAGCTATTCCAGCTTATGCGACTGGAACGCCAGATTGCCCACGAGGGCGTATTGGCCCCAGAACTAAGCAACACACTGCAAGAAGCCATAGACTGCGTTAAGGCACAGATCAGCGCCGTGCCAGCGGGTCCAACAGATGGGCAGGCCGTTGCGCATTTTGCGGAACTGCTGGTCAAAGGCCACACAACAGCCCTCAGCGCAGCCTCGGACCTGAACGACCTGCTCCAAAACGCCATAGAGGCAGCTCCGCCATCGGCGCAGTTGCCACTGGCCGTTGCCCGCGCCGGATTTATGGCCCATGGCCTTGGGCTGGCCCACACACATGTGCGGCTGAATGCCAGCCAGATTCACAACTTCGTGCGCCAGAAGCTAAACCTGTTGGACGACCCGACAAACCCGGCACAACGCCGTGCCCTGCTGAACCGCGTTAACGAAGCACTGGAAGGTGTAACCTCCGTACCGGTCGATTTTGGCGCCCTGCTAAGCGACCCATCTTCCGCCGGGCGGCTGATGATGACAATTGCCCAGATTGTCAAATACGTCGATGCGGCAACCCCTGTACGCTTTTTGATCGCAGAAACAGAAACCGGCTACACCCTGCTGGCAGCCCTCTGGATTGCCAAATATTTTGGCGTTGCCGATCACATTGAAATTTCCCCCCTGTTTGAAACAGAGGATGCGCTGGTCAAGGGCGAGCATATTGTAGAGGAAGCCCTGCGCTCTCCGGCCTGGCGGGATTATGTGCGGCGTATTGGCCGGATATGCTTCCAGTTTGGTTACTCGGATTCGGGGCGCTACATTGGCCAGCTTGCGGCATCCTACCAGATCGAACGCCTGCGGCTGCGTATTCATGACCTGCTGGTACGCTGGAACCTGACCGACGTTGAAGTCGTGTTCTTTGATACCCACGGCGAGAGCATTGGCCGCGGTGCACACCCCTTCCGCATGGCGGACCGGCTGGACTATCTCTCCCCCGCCCATGTGCGGAAACGCTTTGATGACAGCGGCATTCTCTGCCGGGAGGAAACCGCTTTTCAGGGTGGTGATGGATACCTGCTCTTTGGCAGCCCGGAACTGGCAACCGCCACACTGGCCACCATTGCGGAAAACCTGTTCCTCTGCGACCAGCAAAAAAGTGACCCGATCTACGATAACCCGGATTTTTCGGCCGATTTCTTCTCCAGCGTAATCGATAATATGAAAGGGCTGGTGGCAGACCCCGGCTACGCTGCCCTGCTTGGTGCATTTGGCCCTGCCCTGATTGACCGCACGGGCTCCCGCCCACCGGCACGCCAAAGTGCAGAGGCTGCAACCCGGAGCCGGATTACCCATCCCAGCCAACTCCGGGCCATTCCCAACAATGCGATTTTGCAGCAGCTCGGCTGGTGCGCCAACACCCTGCAAGGTCTTGGTGCTGCTGTGCAACGCCACCCGGAAACATTTGAGGCACTCAACACCTCCAGCCCCCGCTTCCACCGTGCGTTGGACTTTGCCCGCCATGCTCTGGCCTGCTCGGACGATAAAGTGCTGAAAAGTGTTGTATGTATGCTGGACCCCGGCTTTTGGCTGGACCGGGCAACAGAGGAGACCTCCCCCAAACGCCAGAAAGCTTTTCTGACACTTATGGGCGGGTTGGAAAATCTAAACCTCTCGGCTGAACTCCACACCATGTTCCGCCGCATTCAGGCAGATCATCTGGCCCTGCGTGAGGCATGGCCCCACGCACCACGCACGGAACCACGCATCCGTCTGCTCCATGCCATACGGATCATGCTCATTGAGCGCATCTGGCTGCTAGCCTGCCGCATTCCTTTTTTCATGCCCCGGGGTGGCTTTAACCACGACATGATGATGCAACACATCCTGTGCCTGGATATTCCTACTGTACTGAAGGAAATGAAATATATTTTCCCGACCGGCACAGGACCTTCCGATCTGGACTTCCATGAGCCACGTGGCCCACGTGAGGAAGGGATTTACGTGCGCGAACACCGGGATATCTTTACCCCCATGGGAGAAATGTTCGATCTGCTGCGCGAAATCAGTGTCGCACTCATGCACGACATTGGAGCATTCGGCTAAATCCCTCCGTCTGCGGCAGGCAGGTTTTTCCTGCATGTCGCAGCACCTGAAGAACGAACTTATAAAGGCACGAAAGAGCGCTACCCGGCGTTCTCTCGTGCCTTTTTTATAGCCGCAATAACCCACCCGGCGCGGCCGACCTTTTCGCTCCAGCGCAGCGGTTTCCAAATAATATCAACAACAAAAAAGCCGCCTCCCTAAGGGAGGCGGCCTTCTCGTTTTTCAACCCCGAGGTTGAAGGAAATCTTAGCGGGACTGCGCCATAATTTCGTCTGCCACATTGCGCGGCACGGGGTCGTAGTGATGGAACTGCATGGTAAAGGACGCACGGCCCTTGGTCATGGAACGCAGGTGGGAAATGTAACCAAACATTTCCTTCAGCGGCACATGTGCACGCACCATAACCGTGGAACCCGAAGTTTCCTGGCTCTGGATCATCCCACGGCGGCGGTTAAGATCGCCCACCACGTCACCAACGTGGTCGTTGGGTGTGGTCACTTCCACGTCCATGATCGGTTCCAGAATAACCGGACCAGCGTTCTTCATGCCATCACGGAAGCAGGCCTTTGCCGCGATTTCGAACGCCAGAGCGGACGAGTCAACGTCATGGTACTTACCGTCGAGCAGGGTAAACTTGAAGTCAACCGTGGGGAAGCCAGCCAGCACACCCGTAGAAGACTGCATACGAATACCTTTTTCAACCGCAGGAATGTATTCCTTAGGCACGGTACCGCCGACAATCTTGTTTTCAAAAGTGATACCAGCGTTCCGTTCAACCGGTTCAAACGCAATTTTCACTTCTGCGAACTGGCCGGAACCACCAGACTGCTTCTTGTGGGTATAGGTTTCGGTATGCGGTTTGGAGATGGTTTCGCGGTATGCAACCTGCGGCGCACCCACGTTTGCATCCACACCATATTCACGACGCAGACGGTCGATAATGATGTCCAGATGCAGTTCACCCATACCGGACAGAATGGTCTGGCCTGTTTCCTGGTCAGTCTTGAGCTGCAGGGAGGGATCTTCACCAGCCAGCTTCTGCAGGGCCAGTGTCATCTTTTCCACGGCGTCTTTGGTTTTCGGCTCAACAGAAATGTCGATAACCGGAACCGGGAAGGACATACGTTCCAGCACAACCGGATCGGATGCATCAGCCAGCGTGTCACCCGTCTGGGAGTCTTTCAGACCAACGAACGCAGCAATATCACCAGCGTGAACTTCGCTCAGTTCAACGCGCTTGTCAGCGTGCATCTGGTAAATACGGCCAATACGTTCCTTGTGGCCTTTGGTGGTGTTCAGAACGGTATCACCGGTCTTGAGAACGCCACGATAGACGCGCACGAAGGTCAGCGTACCGTATTTGTCGTTGATGATCTTGAACGCCAGACCAGCAAACTTGCCGTTGGGGTCAACCGGCAGGATGGGCTGGGATGCTTCGTCTTCGTCCTCACCTTCGGGCGGAGCGCAACGGATGCCTTCAACGTCGTTCGGAGCGGGCAGATAGTCAATGATCCCATCGAGCAGCGGCTGCACACCCTTGTTCTTGAAGGCGGTGCCGCACAGAACCGGACGGAACTCGCCGGAAATCGCACCTTTTTTGATGCAGCGCTTCAGGGTTTCTACGGAAACGTCGCCGTTTTCGAAGTATTCTTCCATGGCGGCTTCATCAACAGCCAGTGCCGTGTCCAGCAGGTTCTGGCGTGCTTCTGCAGCCTTTTCCTTCAGGTCAGCCGGAATTTCTTCGTCATGGAACTTGGCGCCCAGTTCACCACCTTCCCAGATGATGGCCTTCATTTCCACCAGATCAACAACGCCAAGGAACTGGTCTTCCGCCCCGATGGGCAGCTGCAGCGGAATGGCAACGATGTCCAGCTTTTCCTTCAGCGTGTCGAATGCACGGTAGAAGTCTGCGCCGGTACGGTCGAGCTTGTTGATGAAGATGATACGCGGAACGTTGTAGCGATCAGCCAGACGCCAGTTGGTTTCGGACTGCGGCTGAACACCGGCAACACCTTCGATAATGAACACAGCACCATCGAGCACGCGCAGCGAACGGTTCACTTCGATGTTGAAGTCGATGTGTCCGGGGGTGTCGATAATGTTGATCCGGTGATCTTTCCAGTCACAGGTCACGGCGGCGGAGGTGATGGTAATACCACGCTCACGTTCCTGCGCCATGTAGTCCGTGGTGGTGTTGCCTTCGTGCACTTCACCGATTTTGTGGGACACGCCGGTGTAATACAGAATGCGTTCGGTCGTGGTTGTCTTACCAGCGTCAATGTGCGCGGTGATACCGATATTACGGATCTTGGACAGATCAGTTGTGGCGGACACGAAAACCTCCAGAAAACAGGTAAGGCGCGACAGGAAAACCCTCGCGCCTGTGGCCGCCGAACGCCGTAAGTGCCACCTGAAAAACAGTTTTCTCAGGAAGCCGGCTGCCGGACACCGGCCGATAGACAAAAGCGCCTGACAAGGAGTGGCAGACGCCTGAACCGCAGAAACCGGAGCCTGTCGCCCAATGCGGCAGACCCCGGCTTATACGGTATAGAACAAAGCCCTGAATCAGGCGCCTGTAGCGGCCTGCTTCTTGGCCTGCACGCGCTGTACACGGCGCTTGATGACCTGCGCTTCCGTGGGGAGCTTGCGGTTAGGCGTGCTCAGCAGGAACGCATCAAGGCCACCATTGTGTTCAATGGTGCGCAGGCCGCGTGCGCTTACACGCATACGGACAGCAGAGCCCAGAATTTCGGACGTCAGGGAAGCTTCCTGCAGGTTAGGCAGAAAGCGACGACGGGACTTGTTATTGGCATGACTGACGTTATTTCCGGTCAGCACGCCTTTGCCGGTGATCTGGCAACGACGGGACATTGTCTCATCCTTGTCTTAAACAAAAAGGAACTAGAGGGCCGAGACAAACGCCCGGCGACCACATTCAGGATTGGCGCGGCTTATGACTTAGCCAACGCTTGCAGTCAAGGGTTTGTGCTTAGGCTTTCTCGCTTTCGTTGCCACCATCAGCCATGACGGAGGCATGAACATCGCCCGAACGCACGCTTTGCGCGGCAGAGTCGAGAATGCGCAAAATGGTTTCTTTGTCCATGCTGCGCGCCATCACACCCAGCGATCCACCAAGCAATGCCGAGGCCACAGCCAAAGGCGGGAACTTTTCGTTCCGCAGGTGGTCAATGGCATGTTCGATCACCATTGCGCAACGTGCCAGGTCTTCGGGCACTTCCGTACGGGCACCTGCCCCTGCTGCATTTTGTGCCTCTGTTGTGGCGTGTGCGTGCGTATCCGCCATGTTTTTACTCCTTGCGTTTTGTGCAACATCCGCCGGATTCGGCGTAATGGCAACGTCCTGTGCGTTCAGGCCTCCCCCGTGGCCTGTGCAGCCCACATGGCTGCATACTGCCCCTGTGCCGCCAGAAGGTCGGTGTGTGTGCCACGCTCCACAATCCGCCCCTGCCCCATAACCAGAATTTCGTCCGCGTCCACAATGGTGGAAAGCCGGTGGGCAATGACAAGGGTTGTGCGGCGCGCCGAGACGGTTTTCAGGGCTGCCTGAATTTCTTTTTCCGTATGTGTGTCCAACGCACTTGTGGCCTCGTCAAGCACAAGAACGCGTGGGTCTTTTAAAATCGTGCGGGCAATGGCCACACGCTGTTTTTCTCCACCAGAAAGCTTAAGCCCCCGCTCACCGACCTGTGTTTCGTACCCTTCTGGCAATGTCATGATAAAATCATGGATCTGCGCCAGACGGGCAGCCTCCTCCACCTGCGCCGGAGATGCCCCCAAACGGCCGTAGGCTATGTTGTAGCCTACGCTGTCGTTGAACAGCACCGTATCCTGCGGGACAACGCCTATGGCCGCCCTGAGGTCCTTCTGCCGGTAAGCGCGCACATCCTGCCCATCCACCAGCACCGCACCAGACCATGTATCGTAAAATCGGAACAGAAGGCGGCTTATGGTCGATTTACCAGCCCCGGTACTGCCTACAATCGCAATTTTATGCCCCGGTCGCACATCAAAACTGATGCCGTGCAGAATTTCCCGGTCCGGCCGATAGCCAAAATATACATCGCGGAAAGCAACATGCGCCGGAGCTGAATCCGCCAGTCGTGTGGCAATGGGCTGCGGATTTGGGGGGTCTGCAACTTCCACATCCTCTTCCGTCAGGCTCAGCATGTGTTCCAGATCCACCAGAGCGGTGCGGATGCCCGAATATACCGAACCCAGAAAATTCAATGGACCGTAAAGCTGGAGCAGGTAGGTGTTCACCATCACAAACTCCCCAACCGTAATGCGCCCTGCCTCCACATCGTGCCCGCCAAGCAGCATGACCGCCGCGAGCGAGATGGCAATAATGGCGGCCTGACCAAAGTTGAGCAGCCCCAGAGAATACTGGGTCTTCATGGCCGCTTTTTCGTACCGGGCCTGCGCATTGTCGTAGCGTTTGGCCTCGTGCTCCTCATTGCCAAAATATTTCACGGTTTCGTAATTCAGCAGACTGTCCAGCGCCCGGCCAGATGCTTCGCTATTGGTTTCGTTCATGCGGCGGCGAATACCCAGCCGCCATGACGTAAACCGAACCGTGAACACAATGTACGTCACGATCATAAGCGCGATCATGCCAACATAGGACCAGTTGAACAGCCGCCAGATCACCACCATCACCAATAGCGCCTGCAAAATGGTGGGCGAGATGGACATGAGCATCCGCAGCAGGGTCTCGACCGCTTCTGTCCCGCGCTCTATGGCCCGTGTAACGCCACCCGTGCGCCTGTCCAGATGAAAACGCAGGGAAAGGCGGTGCATATGCTGGAAGCTACGATAGGCCGCCTGCCGTGCAACCCGGAACCGCACGGGAGCAAACAGGGAATCCCTCAGATTGGTCAGCGCCCCCGATAGCAGGCGCACCAGCCCGTACCCCACAATAAGCAAGGCAGGAGCCATGCCCAGACTGTGCGGATGCACATACCGGTCCACGACCTGACTATACACAATAGGCACAGCCAGCGTGGCAAGCTCGCCCGCCACAAGGACCAGCAGCACCAGCACAACACGCCAGCGCAGGCCTTTGTTTTCCTGCGGCCATAAATAGGGCAACAGACGGGCAAAAGTATAGGAAACCGGCCTATTAAGTGGGCCAGACACTGCTCTACGGGGGGACATGCCCCCGGATGTGGCACGTCAGGCAGTTTTTGCAACCCCTTACTGCCTTGCCATGCCCGTTTTATGCCCCGATAACAACACTCGTGTTATGGCGCAGCAAAACAGGACCATTGCCCTTATGCCCTCCAATGCAAACCCGTTCCTCCGGCACCTGAACAACTGCAATACCGCCACGCTCCCCGGCAAGCGCGCACCGCTCAGCCTTGGCGGCACTCCCTCCGGCTGGCTTACACCCGAACTGTTCGCCCGTATGGAACAGGCCGGATTTGGTACGGCAGAAAAAGGGTTTAACATCCCCCATCCCACCGGACTGGAAGCATTGGGAGAAGCCCTGAACAAGGAGGGGTTTTACAAATCCCACCATGAACTGTTTGACGTCTGTGCAGACATGGACCAGCCCGTTGTTGGGCGTATTGACCGCGGAGCGCTGCCATTGTTCGGGTTTGTGGCAACAGGCGTGCATATGAACGGACTGGTACGCAAAAGCGATGGTCTGTACCTATGGACGGGCCGACGTGCGGCCAACAAGCGGCTGGACCCGTCCAAACTGGACCATCTGGTCGCAGGGGGAATGCCCGCAGGCCACACCCCGCGGGAAGCCCTGATCAAGGAAGCTGCGGAAGAAGCCTCCATCCCCGAAGAGCTGGCAGAACAGGCCGTGCAGGCCGGGAGACTTGTTTATGCCCTGAACAGGCCAGAAGGGCTGCGCCGGGACATACTCTACTGCTACGATCTGTACCTCCCCGAAAGCTTTGAACCCAAAGCCGCCGATGGTGAGGTTGAATCCTTTGCCCTACTCCCTCTGGCGGAAGCCTACCGCATTGTCCGCGATACGGATGAGTTCAAATTTAACGTCAATCTGGTGCTGATTGACCTCTTCCTCCGCACAGGGCTGATCGACCCGGGCAGTGAGGAAGGCATAACCCTGCGGACCGGACTGGACAAAGGGCTCTCCCCTGCCAGCCCGGGCCATAGCTCCGTATCAGGCTGAATAACGGGCGTCTGCACAGGCGCTGGCTTCGGCCTCTGCCTCCTTCAGCCCTGCCAGCAGACGTTCGCGGATTTCCTCCAGCCGTTTTTTATCAGTGATTTTCAGACCAAACAGATCCTTGACGTAGAACACGTCCACCGCCCGCACCCCATAGGTTGTAATATGGGCCGAAGCGATCTGAAGGTTCTCGCGGCTCATGGCTGCAGTAACATCATGCAGCAGCCCCGGACGGTCGCGGCCATTGATTTCGATAACCGTGTAGGTGTTGGACACCCCGTTATCCACCACAACACGGGGGGGAACATGAATTGCACGCATACGCAATGGCATGTGGCCAAAGCCAGCCCGTGCAATTTCCACCCCTATATCCAACTGTCCGCTCAAACCCTGCTCGATCAGGGATGTCAGACGGGCCAGACGGTGTGTTTCCTCATACGCCTGCCCCGATGTGTCCTGAATCCAGAACGTATCCAGCGCCATGCCATGTGTCATGGTGTGGATGCGCGCATCCACAATGGATGCACCTGCCAGGGCAAGCGCGCCAGCAATTTTGGAGAACAGACCCGGCACGTCCACGGTATAAACCGTAACTTCGGTCACGCCTCGGGCCGGGAGTGGCAGCACTTCAACCGTAAGCGGAGCCTCCCGTGCATCCGCATCACGAATCAGGCGGGCATGGCGGCTGTGCGTTTCATAATCGAAGGATAGCCAGTACCCGGCATAACCCAGCGCCAGAAAACGCTCGATATCGCGGGGCGGTACACCTTCCTCACCCAGAATTTCGGCCGTAACATCCTTGGCATGGCGCACTCGTACGTCCCGCTCCGTGGTGGACAGACCACCGGCCAGAACCTCGGCCACCCGCAGATACAGCTCCCGCAGCAACGTGGCCTTCCATGCGTTCCACACGCGCGAGCTAACAGCGCGCATGTCCACAATGGTCAGCAGAAGCAAAAGGCGCAGCCGTTCGGGGGACTGCACAATATCCGCCACGTCCAGAATGGTTTTGGGGTCGTCAATATCACGCTGGAATGCGGTATGGCTGAGCAGCAGATGATGCAGGACCAGCCACGAGACCGTTTCGGTCTCTTCCCCCGACATACCAAGGCGTGGGCAGAGTTCTGCCGCTATTTCCGCCCCGATTTCAGAATGATCACCGCCACGCCCCTTGGCCACATCGTGCAAAAGAACGGCCATATAAAGTGCCCGGCGCGAATGCAGCCCCTTGATCAGCTCATAGGCAATCGGAATTTCATCCGCCATGCGCCCCGCTGCCACTTCATCCAGAATACGAATGGCTTCTACCGTGTGCTCATCCACCGTGAACACATGGTAGGTATCAAACTGCATCTGCCCGACAATACGGGCCCAATCGGGAATAAGGCGGCCAAATATGCCGGTCTCGTTCAAAATATGCAGCCAATAGGAATGGCCTGATGGGGGGTGACTGCCATATGCAGCGGAGTAAACTGGCGTGTTCTCCTCCGAACTGGCGGAGACCGCACTCCCCGGACGCCTGCGGGGGCGCTCGTCCTCGGCTGTGTCCCCACAGAGCAGGTCCAGAAATATCCGTGCGGCTTCCGGATTATCGCGCAGTGTAATGGCCCGGCGCTCCCAGCGGATAAGCTGGTGCCGCGCCAGAGGGTGCAGCGGACGGCGGCGAACGCGCGCCCAGTCCAGAATCTGCATCATTTTAATGGGGTCCTGATCGAAGGATACACCCCGATCAGGCAGGATTTGCCCATCCAGCAGCGTAAACCCGGCCTCGCGCATTGCCTCGTCCGGCTTTGCAGCGTTGGCAACCGGACCTTGCGCCTGCCGCAGGACGGCGGGTTCGAGCACATGGGTCAACCGCATGACTTCCCGCGCGGTCAGGAAGTAGTGGCGCATAAACCGCTCCACCCCGTTCTGGCGACCATGGCGGGTATAGCCCATTCGCGCGCCAATAACCGGCTGCATATCAAACGTCAGCCGTTCTTCCGCCCGCCCAGCCACGTAATGCAGGTGCAGGCGCACGGTCCACAGGAAATCCCATGAGCGGCGGGCACGGGCAGCCTCCTGCTCGGTCAGCAGTCCCATCCATATAAATTCGGGAGCAAGCAGGTCGCGCACATGGCGGGTGCCAAAAGTATTGCGGCACATCCAGTATAGGGTTTGCAGGTCCCGCAGGCCGCCACGCCCTTCTTTTATATTGGGTTCGACCAGATACGGACTATCCCCAAACCTGCGGTGCCGCTCCAGCCGCTCACGCCGTTTGTCATGGATAAAGCCCGCAGCCCCGGCCTCGACACAGGAGAGGATGTACCGGGCCTCGAACATGGCGAACAGCGCCGTGTCCCCTTCCAGCAGGCGGGCATCCAGCAGGGCCGTACGGACCGTTGTATCCTTGGATGCCTCAGCAATACATTCCTCAATCGTGCGGGTGGCGTGGCCAACCTTGACCCCCAGATCCCATAAAAAATACAGAACGTACTCAACCACCGGATGAGCGCGCTCGCCTGCGCCTTCGGCAATCAGGAACAACAGGTCAATATCGCTGAACGGTGCCAAAAGGCCCCGCCCGTACCCGCCAGTTGCCGCAACGGCAAAACCCGAGCGCCCAAGCATGGCGGCCGGTTCATCCGGTGTTGTTGCCCGTACGGCCAGATCCACAATGGCGCGCAGCATGACATCCGCAAAAGAAGCAAGGGTTTTGGCTGCGGCAGCCCCCTTGAGTTCGTATTGTTCAAATCTTTTGCGTATATCCGCCTGATACCGCCCCAGATGCCGCCGGAAAATCGCCACAGCCTCATCACGCGCCGGAATCGCCGCATCATCAGGTGTGGCGTCTCTCAACTCCCGCGTCAGGCACGCGGCAAGGGCTTCTGGCGTCAGGGTCGCCAGAACGGACATGTCGGTATGCTGCCCAGCGGCAGCCTGTGCGGAAGAGGTGGGCATAGGGGTACGGGTTCAGCTCCTGAGGATGATTGGGATTGGGCGGTGTTACCCATTGGTGGGGCTGTCCGGCTCCTGCCCGGCCTGCTTGCGCAGGTCGTACAGAATATCCAGCGCGGCCCTTGGGGTCAGACTATCCGGGTCAATCTCCATCAACCGTTTCTTTAACGTATTTTCGTATGGTGGGGGTAATGTCTTCTGTGTGTCAAAAAGCGGTAGTGGTTCGGGTATGGTATTTTCAGCACGTTCAAGTTCCCGCAACAGCCGCCCGGCCCGTTCCACCACACTTACGGGCACGCCTGCCAGACGCGCCACATGCACACCCCAGCTTTTTTTTGCTGATCCTGCAAGCACTTCGTGCAAAAAAACGATCTGCCCGCGCCACTCGCGCACAGCCATGGTATGCAGGCACAAACGGGGCAGCGTGTCCACCAAACGCGACAGTTCGTGAAAATGGGTTGCAAAAATTGCACGACAGCGCACCGTTGAATGCAAAGCCTCCAGCACGGACCATGCAATGGCCAACCCATCCAGTGTGGCGGTCCCGCGCCCTATTTCATCCACCACCACAAGCGAGCGCGGCCCTGCCTGGTTGAGAATGGCGGCGGTTTCGGTCATTTCCACCATAAAGGTGGAACGCCCGCGCGCCAGATCGTCCGATGCGCCCACGCGGGAGAAAAGCTGGTCCACAATACCAATCCGCGCCTGATCGGCCGCTATGGGAAAGCCCCCCTGCGCCAGAATAACGGCCAGAGCCGTCTGCCGCAGAAAGGTGGATTTACCAGCCATATTGGGCCCGGTCAGCAGCATAATCCGCCGCTCGGGGGCCAGCACACAACCATTGGGGGTAAAGCGTGCACCGGGCGGCAATGCCGCTTCCACCACAGGGTGGCGGCACCCTTCCAGATGGAAGGATGTATCCTCGCACACATCCGGCCTGCACCACGTTCCCCCCGTGGCCAGCAGCGCACAGGACTGCAGCACATCCAGCACGGCCAGAGCCTGCGCCAGTTCCGGCAGTTCGCGCTCGGCCAGCACTTTGGCGGTCAGCGCCGCAAATACTATTTTTTCCCGCTGGGCAGCTTTTTCCGCTGCTTCGGTAATCCGCACATTCAGGCTGGCCAGTTCCTCCGTGGCAAACCGCGCCATACTGGCTGTGCCCTGACGCAGAATAAGGTCCGGATGATCTTTTAGCCGTGCACTTGCGGCCACCGGCACTTCCATGACGTAACCAAGCTGCGCATGGTGACGGATCTTCAGATTGGAAACTTCAAAACGGGTTGCATAATCACTTTGCAGGGCAGCAATCAGGCGGCGGGAATTATCCCGCAATGTGCGGTGTTCATCCAGTTCCGCATCGTAGCCTGTAGCAATAACGCCGCCATCATCCAGCCGGGCGGGCAGGTCTTCCGCCAGTGCCGTGTGCAGCTCCGCCTCCAGATCACGGGCCGCACCCAAGCACCCTATGGCCTGCACCAGAATTGCCGGGAGCTGTGCTTCCGGCTGGCCCGGAACCGGCTGCGCCAGACTATGGGCCGCCTCCCGCGCAGCTACCAGCCCGTCGCGTATGCCAGCCATATCGCGCGGCAAGCCACGCCCGAGGGAAAGCCTGCCCAGCGCACGTGCAATATCCGGGGCTTTTTTGAGCGATTCACGCAAGGCGGTTGCGCGGGCCGTGTGCTCCTTAAGCCACCACCATCCATCCTGCCGTGCCCTTATGGCCTCCACCTGCGTCAGGGGGGATGCCAGCCATTCCGCCAGCATCCGGGCTCCTGCGGCGCTGACTGTCCGGTTCATGGCAGTAAACAGAGTGTGCTCCACCCCTCCATCCCGCGCACGCAGAATGTCCAGACTGGCGCGGGTTGCCGGGTCTATGCCCAGCACACCGCTCTGACTTTGCGGAACAGGGTGCGCCAGACGCGGCAGCTTGCCAGCCTGACTACGGCGCACGTAGTCAACCGCCATGGCTGCGGCAATACTCTCCTCATCCGAGAAGGTGCCAAACGCTTCAATGCTAGCCACATCAAAGGCCTGCGCCAGACGCTGCCTGGCACTCTGTGGCGCAGGTAATGTGGCCTCCGGTGCACGCCGGGCCTCGTAATCCCCCAGTTCGGTATCGGCCATGGTCAGAATTTCCGCAGGGTCCAGCCGCCCGAGCAGGGCTGGCAACGCCTTGGCGGGAAGAGATGCCGTTTCGAACAGACCTGTGGACACATCAATCCACGCCGCACCCAACACGCTCCCGGCATCGGGCTGCGCCTCTTTTTTGCGCTTGCCTTTTGTTGCGTCCGGCGAACAGACCAAGGCTAAAAGCAGGTTGGAACGCCCCGGTTCCAGCAACTCATCCTCGGTTAATGTGCCCGGGGTCACAACCCGCACAATGCCACGTGCCAATGGCCCTTTGCTGGCAGGTCGCCCCTTGCGGGGGACCTCGGTCTGTTCTGCCACGGCCACCCGGAACCCCCGGCGAATCAGACGTGAGAGGTACGCAGGGGCCGCAGCAACCGGCACACCGCACATGGCTATGGGCTCCCCCCCATGGTTGCCACGGGCAGTCAGGGCAATATCCAGCGCGGCGGCGGCCGCTACGGCATCATCAAAAAATAGTTCATAAAAATCACCCATCCGAAAAAACAGAAGGGCTTCAGGATTTTCCGCCTTAAGCGTGAACCATTGCGCCATAGCGGGCGTGGCGCCATCGGGAGAGATACGTGTCATACCTGCATCATAAAGCGACATTGTGTGGGAGCAACTACCCGGATGACTTTGCCTGCACAGCCTGCTCCAGCCATTGTGCTGCGGCTGCGAGCGGCTGGAGCCAACTGGCTTTTCCCCCTACCGGAGCCGGCTGCCGGGCAATCTGCACGGAGGGATACCATACACTGCGCTCCAGCGCACCGGGGGGCGTGCCAGCCACCACAGACCCGCCCCCCCAGCGCCAGTCCCCGCCATAACGGTTCAAAAGCAATGCGGGCTTACCCATAAGGCCAGCCAGATGGATGACCATGGTATCCACACTGACCACCACATCCAGACTGGCCATAACGCGCGCCATGGCCAGCAGGTCACCCTCTGGCAGGGGCAATACCGGTATGGGAACAGTCAAAAAATCAGCGCACGGTTGCAGGGCCTGAAAGCGAACACCCCTCACCCCTGCCAAATGCCTGAGCAAACCCGGAGCGATGGAACGCCGCAGATCAAACTGGTAGCGGGGATTGCCTGCCCAGCATAACCCCACCAGCACACTTTTGGACCTGACGGGTTTTGTCGGGTTTGCACCCCATGCCCCCTCCACCTGCCAAGCCCATGGCCCGGCCATGTCCAGCACATAAGGCAGACTTAACAAGCTACACCGCACATCGGCCATGGCGGCCTGCTCGGGCGTACACAGGCTTACACGCCCGTGCCACCGGGGCAGCAGGCATTGCACCAGACGCTGCATGGTTTGTGGCACCAGCAGGTTAATGGGGGCTTTTTGGACCGCAGCATCCACATACCGCAGGAATTGCAGACTGTCCCCCAACCCCTGCTCCGCATAGAGCAGCACCGTTTTTGCCGTGGTCGTACCATCCCATTCCGGCAAGGATGCTACGCGTAAGGGCGGCGCAAGCAGGGTCTTGCGTGCTTCAAACAGAGCCCACCCCTGCGCAAATCTGCCCGTCGCAAGGCAAAGGGTTGCAAGGTTCAGCGTAGCACGTGCCTTATCCTGCGTAGTGGCGGCATAGTGCATGGCCTGCACAAACAGTGCCTCGGCCTCCTCCCTCCGCCCCAAGTCCATCAGCACCGTGCCGTAATTCAGGGCCAGACGGGCATCAGATGGCTGCAACCTGTAAGCAGTTGCCAGTTCGGCCTCCGCCATATGCAAGTCGCCCTGCGCCAAACACACCAGCCCAAGGTTTGCACGCGTCTGCACCACAGCCGGTGCCAATGCTGCGGAGGAGCGCAAGGCAGATTCTGCCTCCCCATAGCGCTGCTGGGCAAACAGGGCGGCACCATGGTTGGCCAAAGCCTGTGCATTATCGGGCATGGCCTGCGCCACAATGGCAAAATGCGGCTCGGCCTGCGCAAGACGCCCGGCCTGTTCCAGCACCATGCCGTGCAGGTTATGCGCAGCTACAGCCTCTCCCCCCAGCGCAAGTGCTCTGGCGGACACGACGGCAGCATCCTCCGCACGGCCATGCCGGGCCAAAAACGCGGCAAGGGTCATATGCCGCACCTGCTCCAGCGGGCGCAGGGCCAGAGCTTTTTTTAATGCCTGCTCGGCTTCATCCAGACGGCCCATTTTCTCCATAATCTGGGCCATGGCATCCTGCGCACGGGGGTCCTGCGCACGGGGGTCCTGCGGTGTGCTCAGAACAACCACATTCACTGCGGCACGCGCTTCCTCCACATGCCCCAGTTCCAGCAGGGCCAAACCTAATGTGAGATAGAAAAAAGGTTCCGCGCCAAGGCCAACAGCCTTGCTTGCAAGTGCGACTGCAACGGCCGCTTTTCCACCCGCCCGCGCAACACAGGCCATGGCGTGCCATGCCTGTGCATCCTCAGGATTATGGCGCAAATGCGTGCGCAAAAGGGATTCGGCCTGCTCGGCATCCCCCCTTGCAAGGCAGGACAATGCCAGATCGGCCGTGGGGGATGGCTGGGTATATTCCGCTTTTTTGTCGCCCATACTGCCCCAAGCACCCCTGTTTTGCGGCTCAACCCTGTTTTGCAGGCGCGTTTGCACGAACAGAGACTTTTCGTGCGCCTGCATGATGCTGTACCATGTGGGTTATGAATAAAGCCTATCTTTCCCTCGAACGCCACTTTGCGCGCCTGTCCTCCCTCAATGATGCCCTTGGCATTTTAGGGTGGGACAAGGAAGTTATGATGCCCTCTGGCGCAGCCGAGCGCAGGGCGGAAAATCTGGCCATGCTGGAAGGGCTGCGGCACGAAATTCTGACAGCCCCCGTTATGGCAGATCTGCTGGCCGAGGCCGATGCTGGCAATGACCTCTGGCGCGCTGCCAATCTGGAGCAGATGCGCAGGCAACACCGGCAGGCCACCGCCCTGCCCGGTGATCTGGTGGAAGCCTCCGCACAGGCGACCTCCCGCTGCGAAATGGCATGGCGTACCGCACGGGAAGAAAGTGATTTTAAAAGCCTTGAACCCCATCTGGCCGAAGTTCTGCGCCTGACGCGTGAGACAGCCATAGCCACCGGGCAGGCCATGGGCCTGACCCCGTATGATGCCCTGCTGGACAGTTTTGACCCCGGCACACGGCAGACAGACATTGACCCCATATTTACGTCTCTGGCCTCCAGCCTGCCAGAATTGATTGGAACGGTTCTGGAGCGGCAGAACAACCTGCCCGCAGCAGACCAGCCCATTGGTCCGTTCCCCATTGCACGGCAGGAGGCACTTGGCCGCCGCCTGATGCAGCATATGGGGTTTGATGTAACCCGTGGCAGGCTGGACGTGAGCACCCACCCATTCTGCGGCGGAGCCACACACGATGTACGCCTGACCACCCGCTATGTGGAGGCCGACTTTATTCCCGCCATGATGGGGGTACTGCACGAAACGGGACATGCCCTATACGAAATGGGACTCCCTGCCGAATGGGCCAGCCAGCCCGTTGGCCAGTCTGGCGGCATGACACTGCACGAAAGCCAGTCCCTTCTGATGGAAATGCAGTTCTGCCGCTCCCGCACTTTTGCAAACTGGCTGGCTCCGCAGGTCCGCACAGCTTTTGACATAGCGGATGGCACCCAGGGGTGGGATGCCACAAGCCTGCACCGACACCTGACCCATGTTGAACCCGGCTTTATTCGTGTTGATGCGGATGAGGTCACATACCCCGCCCATATTCTGGTACGTTACGAACTGGAAAAAGCCCTTATCTCCGGCGATCTGCCCCTGTCCGACCTGCCTGCGGCCTTTAACAACCGCCTCCACGCCCTGCTGGGGCTGCACGTACCGGACGACAGACGCGGCTGCCTGCAGGATATTCACTGGCCTGCGGGCCTGTTCGGTTACTTCCCCTGCTATGCGCTTGGCGCCATGACAGCCGCACAGTTGCGCACGGCTGCCTGCGCTGCAGACCCAACCATTCTGCCCGCTATTGGGCAGGGCAACTTTACCCCCCTGCTGGCATGGTTACGCCAGAATGTACATGGCCGCGCACGCAGCGCCACCATGCCGCAGATTGTGCGCGATGCAACCGGCAAACCACTGGATGCCACGGCCTACCTGACCCACATCCACCGCCGTTACATTGACTGCGCGCCCGATGCCTGATGCCCCTGCCGCCATGCTGCTGGCCTGCTCCGGCCAGCCCCTGCGCAGTTCTACGGCACAGCCGCCCTGCGCAGAAGGCGTTTGCACGACCGCTCCATCGGGCAGAAACTCAGGCACTCATTCTTCTGCCTTTGCGTTATCAACCGGGTCTCTTCCGCGCATGACTGTTCCCAAACTCCGCCCATTCTCCCTCCGCCATGCAACTTTTGGTCTGCTGGCGGGCCTGTTGGCACTCCCGCTTGGCAGTAGCCCTTCATGGGCGTTGCATATGCCCAAGGTTGCGGAACTCCCTGCCAGTGCGCTCCAGCCTTTTATGCAATCCAACACCCAGATCTGGGATGCCGTTCTTGTGCTGCCAGATGGCCGGATGCTGCTTGAAGCCCCGGCATGGCTTGGCAACACTGGGCCTCAGCTTTTTGTGCGCAGCACCAGCGGAGAGCTGGCACCATGGCCGGACGCTCAGTGGAACGCCCCCCAAGGCGATGCGGACAAACGCTTTATTGCCCTTGGAGGCCTGACCCGAACAGCGGACGGGCACATATGGGTGCTGGACAGCGGCGTACCAAACCGCAAAAAGCCCGCTACCGCTGCCCCCAAACTGGTTGAAATTGATCCGACTGACAACAAGGTGCTCCGGGTTGTACCGGTGGCTCCGCAAGCCCTGCGCCCCACCAGCATCCTGTCCGGCATTGCGGTACATGGCAGCACAGCCTATGTGCCGGATTCAGGCGTTGCGGGCCTTTTGGTCATCGATATTCCTTCCGCCACGGCAAAGCGCTTTCTGGACCACCACCCGGACCTGATTGCCAGCCGCCCGATTGTGACACCCGAAGGCCCGGTACGCGACAGCACGGGCCATTATGCCGCAGTGGATGCCAGCATGGTTGCCGTAAGCCCCGATGGATCGTGGCTGGTGCTACAGGCTCCGGGGCAGTACCTGTCCCGCGTGTCCACCGCCATATTTACGGACCCGGACATAACACCCGCAGCTTTTGAGGAAAGTGTGACGCAATGGTTCAAAACCCCATCGCTGGGCGGTATGACCATTGATAATGATGGCACCCTGTACTGGTCGGACATCACAACATCGAGCATTCTCAGCTACACAACAGGGCGTGTTCCGCGCAGGCTCATTACCGACCCGCGCCTGCAATGGCCAACCACACCGGGGCTGGATGGGCATGGCCATCTGTTTGTTTCCGCCAGCCAGATCAACCACAGCACGGCTTTTGGCGCGCCTGCCCCTTCCATCAGATGGCCGATCACAATTTACGAGCTAACCCTGCCGACCACACCACCACAGCACTAGGCAGTGCCTTAATTTATCGCACAAGGCCACTTCGCGGCATTCGTCATTCAGGATATAAACGCCCTCATGCACTACATTTCCACACGCGGGAATGCTCCCGTCCTTTCTTTTTCCGATGTTCTGCTGACAGGCCTTGCCGAAGATGGCGGACTGTACCTGCCACAAACATGGCCCGAGTTCTCGCTGGCTGACTGGCAGGCCATGCGCGGCTTGCCCTACCCGGAACTGGCCGCGCGTATTCTGGCCCGCTTTACCGCTCCGGACATTGACGAGGACACGCTTAAAACCCTGTGCGCCAAAGCCTATGCGGGTTTTGACCATCCGGCCATTGTGCCGCTGACACAGGTTGAAGACGGGCTGTTTGTGCAGGAACTGTTCCACGGACCTACCCTTGCCTTCAAGGATATGGCCATGCAGGTTCTTGGCCAGCTTTTTGAACATGTATTGACCCAGCGTGACGACCACGTGACCATCGTAGGTGCCACATCGGGAGATACCGGTTCTGCTGCCATCGAGGCCTGCCGTGGTCGCAAACGCCTGTCCGTTATCATTCTGCACCCCAAGGGTCGCACATCCGAAGTGCAGCGCAGGCAGATGACCACCGTGCGTGAACCCAACGTGACCAATCTGGCCGTGGAAGGCACGTTTGATGATTGCCAGGATCTGGTCAAAAGCCTGTTTGCGGATATTCCCTTCCGGCGGGAAATGCACCTTTCTGCGGTCAACTCCATCAACTGGGCACGTATTGCTGCACAGATCCCCTACTACGTTCATGCAGCCCTTGCTCTGGGTGCGCCTGAGCGCGAGGTCTCGTTTGCTGTTCCCACGGGTAATTTTGGCAACATTCTGGCTGCATGGGCTGCACGCAAAATGGGGCTGCCTATCCGCCAGCTCTGCGTCGGTTCCAACCGTAACGATATTCTGACCCGGTTCCTCAACGCCAATGACATGACGATTAAAGGCGTAGTGCCTAGCCTGTCCCCTTCCATGGACATTCAGGTTTCCTCCAACTTTGAACGTCTGCTGTTTGAACTGCTTGGGCGCGATGCCGCTGCCTGCGCACGGACCATGACCGGCTTCCGCAGCACCGGGCACATGGATGTACCGGCAGAAGTCTGGCAGAATGCGCGCACCCTATTCTCCGGTCTGGCACTGGATGATACCCAGACCGAGGCCGAAATCCGCACCCTGCACCAGCGCTCCAACTATATGGCCGACCCCCATACGGCCATTGGCATTGCCGCAGGCCGTCGCTTCCGCCAGCCGGGCATTCCCATGGTCGCTGAGGCCACGGCCCACCCTGCCAAATTCCCCGATGCCATGGTCGCGGCTACGGGTATTCACCCCGCATTGCCCGTGCATCTGGCTGACCTGTTTGAACGTGAAGAGCGTTACCGCACCGTACCCGCAACCGAAAACGCCATTAAGGATGCGGTCCGCGCAGCGGTCCTGTCCAACGCAGGCTGATTACAGACCCTCCCCAATCGCAGGGCCGCCCGGTTGGCGGCCCTGATGTTTTTCAGGACGAGAATGACAGACCCCATCAAGCTGACCCGCCTGCCCTCTGGCCTGACTGTTGTGACAGAACGCATGGACCGCGTGGAAACTGTTTCCTTCGGTGCCTATGTTTCGGCCGGAACCCGTAACGAGACAGCTGCCGAAAATGGTGTTTCCCATTTTCTTGAACACATGGCGTTCAAAGGCACCACCAGCCGCTCCGCCCTGCGCATTGCGGAAGAAATTGAGAACGTGGGGGGGCATATCAATGCTTACACAGCCCGCGAACAGACGGTGTTTTACGTTAAGCTTCTCAAGGAAAATCTTGGGCTGGGGATCGACATTATTGGCGATATTCTGACCCATTCCACCTTTGACGCAGCCGAACTGGAACGCGAACGTGGCGTGATTTTGCAAGAAATCGGCCAGGCGAACGACACCCCGGATGATGTGGTGTTTGACCATTTTCAGGAAACCGCTTTTCCCAACCAGCCAATGGGTCGCCCCATTCTGGGCACGGAAGGTCTGATCCGGGATATGCGGCGCGATACGCTCATGTCCTACATGGGTACGCATTACACTCCATCCAACATGATTATCGCCGCGGCTGGCAATCTGGAGCATAACGCCGTTGTGCAGCAGGTTGAGCAGCATTTTGCCGACCTGCCAACCGCGACAGCCCCCACCATGGAACGTGCCGTGTACGCCGGAGGCGAGTTCCGCCAGATCAAGGAACTGGATCAGGCACATATTGTGCTGGGCTTTCCCTCCACTGGCTACCACGACCCGGATTATTACGCGGCCTTACTCCTTTCCACCCTGCTGGGTGGAGGAATGTCCTCCCGCCTGTTTCAGGAAATTCGGGAAAAGCGCGGGCTGGTCTATTCTGTCTATTCCTTCAACGCTCCGTTTGAAGGCGGCGGCGTGTTCGGCATTTATGCTGGCACGGGAGAAAAGGAATGCGCCGAGCTTATTCCTGTTACTCTGGAGGAACTTCGCAAGGTTCAGCTATCCGTTAGTGCGGATGAACTGGTCCGTGCGCGCGCCCAGCTCAAATCCTCCCTGCTGATGTCCCTCGAAAGCACAGGCAGCCGATGCGAGCAGATTGCCCGGCAGCTACAGATTTTTGGCCGCGTTATTCCCACGCAGGAAACGGTTGATAAGATCGAAGCCGTTACGCAGGAAGATATCTGCCGTGCAGCAGCCCGCATTTTTGCTGGCGCACCCACGCTTGCAGCCCTTGGCCCCATAGGCCACATTCCTTCCCTGCAAAGCATCAAGGAGACACTGGCAGCATGACGCAACAGCCCCTCGACCTTATTGCCGATCTGGTTAACCGCGCCCGCTCCGCCGGAGCCGATGCCGCAGATGCTGTTTTTGTCAGCAGCACAGCCGTGGGTGCAGGTGTACGCAATGGCGTTACAGAAGAACTGGAACGCTCGGAAACAACCGATCTGGGGTTGAGGGTTTTTGTGGGACGCAAAAACGCCATTGTTTCCACCACCACACCAGACCCGGCCAAATTTGATGCGTTGGTCGATCAGGCGCTGGCCATGGCGCGCGTTCTGCCAGATGACCAGTATGCAGGGCTGGCACCGGACGCACTGGTCGGGACATTCCAGACCAACACACTGGAACTGGCTGACCCCAGCGAGCCAGATACTGCGGCCCTGCTTGAACGCGCCAGAACTGGGGAAGAAGCCGCATTGGCCATAAACGGTGTGACCAACAGCGCGGGCAGCAGTGCCTCCTGGGGGCGGACCGATATTACACTGGCAACATCTACCGGGTTTGCTGGCACCTACAGCCGCACCAGCCACTCCAATTCGGTCTGCGTTCTGGCCGGAACCGGAGATGGTATGCAGCGCGACTACGACTACCACGGCACGGTCTGGCTTCAGGACCTTAAGGATGCGGCAACACTCGGCCACAGTGCGGGGGAAAAAGCCGTAGCCCGCCTCAACCCTAGCCGCCCCAAAACAGGCCGTTACCCCGTTGTGTTTGACCCACGGGTTGCTGGCAGTTTTCTGGGCCATTTTGTGGGCGCCATTACAGGCACAGCTATTGCGCGGGGAACATCGTTCCTTAAAGACAAAATGGGGCAGGCTGTTTTTGCCAGTAACATTGGCATTACAGACGACCCAACCCGCGTAAAAGGTTTGCGTTCCCGGCCGTTTGATGGTGAGGGCATGGCAGTTGCTCCCCTCTCTCTGGTGCAAAATGGCGTGCTGCAAAGCTGGGTGCTGGACAGCCGCAGCGCCCGCCAGCTTGGCTTGCAAAGCAATGCCCGTGCCGCCCGTGGCACAGCAAGCCCGCCCGGCCCTTCCGCCAGCAATCTGTTTTTTGAACCCGGAGCCCTCTCCCCTTCCGCGTTGATGGCGGACATAAAGGAAGGGCTCTACATTACAGAAATGATGGGCTCCTCCATTAACGGCCTGACGGGTGATTACAGCCGTGGTGCTTCCGGCTTTATGATCCGTGATGGACAGATTGCCGAGCCTGTGGCGGGCTTTACGCTGGCTGGCAATCTGCTGGAAATTTTTGCTTCCATCACATTGGCGGACGATCTGGTATTCCGTTTTGGCACCGATGCCCCCACATTACGTACAGACGCCCTGAATACCGCCGGGGCTTAACTGTTAGCCGGAGACCAAAAACCAGTGAAACCACGTCTGCTACGTTCTACCCTCAGCACGTTTCTGGGTATCAGTCTGCTTGTCGGGCCGTTGGCCTTACAGGCCGATGCCCGGCCCGGTCAGGGTGGGTCCATGGGAAGCCGTGGTAGCCACACATGGAGTGCGCCACCTGTTACGCGAACAACGCCTTACAGCACAGCCCCCATGGAACGCTCCATCACCCCCCGCACGGCACCAACAACTCCCGGCTATGGCGCACCACAGATGGGAGCCCCCTTTGCCCGGCCCATGGGCTACCCGAACCGCCACCCATTCCTGACCGGTCTGGCTGGCGGCTTTTTGGGAGCCGGACTGTTTGGTATGCTCAGCGGCCACGGCTTTATGGGTGGAATGCACGGATTTTTCAGCTTTCTGGGACTTCTGGTCCAGATTGGTCTGGTGGTCATGGTTATTATGTGGCTGGTACGCCGCTTTGGCCGTGGCAATGCTGGCGGCAGCAGCTTTGGCATGGCACCGCAGCGCAGTGCAACTGGTCCTACGTCTGCCGCTCCGGCGGCGGGTGGCGCACCCATCCAGATTACAACGGCTGATTATCAGGCATTCCAGCAAACGCTTATGGATATTCAGGCGGCATGGAACCAGCAGAACATTCCGGCTTTGCAGCAGATGGCAACAGCCGAAATGGTCTCCTACTTCAACGAACAGCTGGCAACACTTGCCAGTCAGGGCGCGCGCAACGTTGTGTCCGACGTACGCTTCCTGCAAGGGGATCTGGCTGAAGCATGGCGTGAAAACAACATGGACTACGCCAGCGTTGCCATGCGTTACAGCCTGATTGACCTGACGACCAACGCCACCGGGCAGGTGATTGATGGCAGTTCAACCAACCCTGTGACCATTACCGAAGTCTGGACGTTTGTCCGTCCTTCTCGCGGTGGACGCTGGCTGCTTTCAGCCATTCAGCAGGCGCGGTAAGATATTTTTTACAGCCCGGTTAATTAAAAAAACCGCCATTCCAGATCGGAATGGCGGGTTTTTTATTCTATTCACCGCAAGACCAATATCCACTCGGCTATCGCCGCCCAATGGCACTCAGTCCCGTTAGGGGTGGAAAAGCGTTAGCCCAAACATGATCACAGCCAATAGCAACATGAACACAACCATGCCGCGCACACGCTGGGACTGACGTTTCTGCCGTTCCAGTTGCTCTGGGGTCTGATCCATGGGAACTGCCGTCATATCAGTGCATCCATATCTGAAAGAAGTGGTCGCCTAGCAGGCCACAGAACAGAAAAAACAGATAAGCCAGTGAAAAGCGGAAGGATACACGCGCCGCTTTATCTCCCTTCTGGCTAACCCCATTTGCGTCTTGCGGTTCCAGCAGTACGCGCACCGCGCAAGCTACAAACCCAAGACCGAGGACAATGGCTGTGACTGTATAAATCCACCCGCTTGCACCAACAAACGACGGGATAAGAGACACAGCCAGCAGAACCAGTGTGTAAATAAAAATCTGCCAGCGTGTATGCCGCACGCCACGCACCACAGGGAGCATGGGAATACCGGCGCGGCCATAATCCTTGCAGGCATACAGCGCCAATGACCAGAAATGCGGTGGCGTCCAGAAGAACACAATGCCAAACATAACAACAGGCATAAGCGCCATATGGCCGGTGGCCGCGGCCCACCCGATCATGGGGGGGAATGCCCCAGCGGCACCCCCAATAACAATATTCTGTGGCGTAGAGCGCTTGAGCCACATGGTGTAGATGACAGAATAGAAGAAAATGGAAAACGCCAGAATGGCAGCTGCCAAAGTGTTGGTCGCAATCCACATAAGACAAACAGACAGGCAGGAAAGCCCAACTCCGTAAGCCAGAGCCTCGTTCTGCGGAATACGGCCAGAAGGCACCGGACGTGTAATGGTCCGCTGCATGACCGCATCTATATCCCGGTCGTACCACATGTTAATGGCCCCGGCAGCGCCCGATGCCAAACAGATGCAGAATATGGTAACCATGGCTACAAACGGGTTCATATGCCCCGGTGCCATAAACATGCCAGCAGCACCCGTAAACACCACCAGCGAGATCACCCGCGGTTTAAGCAGAGCCAGCCAGTCCCGCGCCTGCGTACCAACCTGCTCTGTTTTAAAACGTGGCCTTCTGGCCTGGGGAGCGGAAAGGCTTGCCTCGCTCATGCGGATGTTCCCCTCACAGTCTGCAATACGGCAGCCCCGTTGCGGGTGCTGTGTACAGGAATGTCACGCTGGAAGCTTATAAACGCTGCCAGCACAAACGCCAGAGCCGCCACACCAAACAGTGCACAGCCCATAACCTGCATGGCTGGAACAAAAAGGCAGAGTGTAGCCGCCGCCGTAAGCACAAAATGCAGCCGGGCAAGTTTTTGCGGGTACCAGAAGCCGCAGGCTTCCCCCCGCCAGAGATAAAACCCACCGCACACGGCATAAAGCGCACCAAGCTGCAACGCAGGGTGCAACCCTGCCCCCTGCACAAGTTGCACAACCCAGCCGCCTGCAACCACAGCCAGAAAACCCATACCCCACAGTAATGGCGTACGCAGGGCGACCCGCGCCTTCCATGTTCCTGCAAGCCACAGGCCAGCCAGACAAACGGCGGAAAGGGAGCATACACCCAGCAGCACATTCCCAACCATTTGCGCGGTTTGGCTATCAGCACCATGGGCAAGACTGCTTTTTGCCCATGCCACAACCCCGGAGGCTGCGGTTGCGGCCATAATATAGGCAACAGGGGCTGTTTTAACCTGCCCGATCCGGGTGGCCATTTCAAACACAATCCCAAACCCTGCCAGCAACACAATCAGACCAACAGGTGCGGCAAAATACTCGGCACCGACAACTGGATTATAAGCTGACCACAGCCAGCTCCGCACGGTTGCTGCGGCAAAAACCGGTACCGTCAGCAGCAGCACAATAGCGGAGAGCATTTCCCCCCAGACAAAAGGGGAAAACGTTGTTTGTTCGCGGCTATCTGCGCAGCTATCAAAAATAGTCGTCAGCAGCACCATTGCCGAGGTCAGCGCGCCCAGCGACCAGAGCATATTAGCCAATCGGGCATCTGCCAGTGTGCAGGTCAGCACGGCGGCAACAACCAATATAGCAATAGATGCCAGATTAAGCCGCCCCAGCAGCATATGCTCACGCCCCAAAGCGCGGGGCAGCCAGAGTGTACCAAAACCGCCAACCAGTGCGGGCACCACAACATAAAGCAGCATCAGAGCCGGATGCGCCTGCGCCAGACGCCCCCACACCCCAGAAGCCGGTAACATGCCCAATCCGGCCAGAACCGAGGCACCACCCCCAACAAGAGCCGCAGTAGCAGCAAGCAGCAGATAGGCTGTTCCCGCGGCAGAATCCTGCCGCTGATGAACAGTTTTATGCTCTGTTACCAAAGGGGCGTTAAGCTGGCTGTGAGCGGAGATCATGCTCCATGTTCCATATTCTGTGCGGGAGAGCGGTTACAAGCACCTCAACCCGCTAGACAAAAAACGACCATATTTTGGCGCTTTATTGCACAAAAACGCGTTAGCAAGCCACGCATGTCTAGCGCCCCTGCCAAAACAGGAGCGCACATGTTTATTATTCTGGCAGATTTTCCAGCGTAACCAGTGTAAAAAGGCCAAAAGGCTGAACCGGCTGAATATAGGCGCGTGCAATATCTTCCCGCGGAAGAAGCGATTCCATGGCAAAATCAGGGTGCCAGCCGAGCGAGTGAGAAGCGCGCGCCATGGCGTGCTCCACAGCCCCACGAATGCCGCCAGGTGCCAGAAAGTGATTAACAAACAGAATATACCCACCCGGACGCACAACGCGCTTGAGTTCGCGCAGCAGTTTACGCGGATGGGGCACAACTGACGCCACAAACATGGCGACTGCAATATCAAAAGAATTATCTTCGAACGTGGTTTCTTCCGCGTCCATTTCCAGCAGGGCTGTTACATTCGCCAGACTGTCGCGCTTGGCGCGTTCGCGGGCTTTGGCCAGCATGTCTGTTGAAAGGTCAATGCCGGTAATGGCTTTGGCCTGAGTGTAATGTGGGAGCGCAAGACCTGTGCCCACTCCGACTTCCAGCACGTCCCTGCCGGGCAGCCCATTGACCGCGTCCACCGCCCGCAGGCGACCAAAACGGGAAATACCGCCAAAGGCCACGTCATAAACATTGGCCCAACGCCGATAGGCCACCTTGACGGCCTCCGCATCCAGCGCAGAACGCGAGGGAGGAGGTACCGGGCTTTCCCCTCCGCCGGAGGGGTATTCTTGGAGAACGTCACTCATGTTCTCTCTCTGCCCGCTGACGGACATTTCTTCAAGAGCCACTATACTCTCTTCCTTCCTGCTTGCCGCACATGCCACAAAAGCGTCCTTGTGTGGCAGCATACTTTTCCCGGCATGGTACCGCCCAACAGACCCGGACCGCGCTTATTGGACAGATAACTTACGTTCAATACAATCCCATATGCTGGCGGCACCATTAATGCCATCAAACCGTTCCAGTTCCTGCAAACCAGTCGGGGATGTCACGTTGATTTCCGTCAGATACTGCCCAATAACATCAATACCCACAAAAATCAGGCCATGTTCTTTCAGAAAAGGACCAATCGCCGCACAAATTTCGCGGTCGCGTTCGGTTAACTCCACTTTGCGCGCAACGCCACCCACATGCATGTTGGACCGGTGGTCTTCCCCCGATGGCACGCGGTTGATTGCACCAATGGGGTCGCCATCTACCAGAATCACCCGTTTGTCGCCCGCCGTCACCGCAGGTTCATAACGCTGGATCATTAGCGGTTCGCGCGAGCGGGCAAAATGCATTTCCAGCAGGGCGTTCAGGTTCTGGTCATCAGCCTTGATCCGGAACACACCACTACCGCCATTACCAAACAGAGGTTTGACAATAATATCCTTCCATTTAGCTCGGAAGGCGCGAATCTGCTCAATATCCCACGTAACAAGGGTCGGCGGCATAAGCTGGGGAAAATGCGTAACCAGCAGTTTTTCCGGGCAATCGCGCACCCAGCGGGGATCGTTGACAACCAGCGCCTGATCTGGCCCCGTGCCGTGGATATGGTCGAGCATATGCGTGGCTGTAATGTAAGCCATGTCAAACGGTGGGTCCTGGCGCATAAGCACCACATCCATGCTCCGCAGGGACCGGCGTGATGCCGCGCCAAATGTGGCGTGCCGCCCTTTTTCCCGCTGTACGGTAACCGGGCGCACCAGAGCCGTTACATCGGTACGGGTTGCGCCACCAGCTTCAACCGTTCCTTCATCAAGCGCCAAGGACGCCACTTCATAAACAAACAGGCTATGCCCGCGGGCCTGTGCCTCCAGCATGAGCGCGAAGGTTGAATCCCCATCAATATTAACATGCTCAAGTGGGTCCATCTGGACCGCCACAAGCCGTGGAGAAGCCATAAACTGGGATTCCTGTTTCTACTAACAGCGTGATTGTGCGCTATCCTGCCCTGTTTCCGGGCAACACGCAAACACCGGAATTACCGATGCCCTGCGGGAAGGTAAACAGCATCGTCCATCTGCCCCACTACCGGGCAACGCAGCCTGACACGGAAGAGGGAATAACTGTCGGCCACAATGCCGCCACGACTACGTGACTGGTCGGGCAATGTGCCAAGCACATCAAAAAAACGCACATCCGGCTGTCCCTGCCGCCTATGGCTGAGTACCAGATATGCCTCCCCACCACAGGCTGGGTGGGGCAGATTAAACAACTTCCAGCGTGGCTCCACCCCCACCACGGTGCGCCCGGGCGCATAAAACGCCAGTTCGGATGCCAGACCATATTCATCCGCCACAAGCGGCACACCTTGAGGCACCACTGTTGCAATGACATGGGCAAATTCCGGCCAGCCGCCCATCTGCCGCAATGTTATATCCATGTGTGGAGAGAGACGAAACGGCGTAAACGCGGCCTGCACACACACAATACCCGCCAGCCCCACGCCAAAAAAGCTGGCTCCTTTCCACCACGGCCACGTTACACGGGCCGCAGCAAGTGCTGCGGTGGGGTACAGCACAACCGGCCAGTTAGCCTGTACTCTGGCCCCCAGAGCATGTTGCACAAACACAGCCATAGGCAATGCAACCATGCAGAGCAGCAGCAGGGAAAAACTATCCCGCTTTTTCCAAAGCAGACCAATGCCGGCAACAAAAAACACAAAAACCAGAGGAGAGGCCAACCCGACCTGC
Organism: Acetobacter syzygii; assembly: GCF_000964225.1. GTDB lineage: Bacteria > Pseudomonadota > Alphaproteobacteria > Acetobacterales > Acetobacteraceae > Acetobacter > Acetobacter syzygii. The sequence goes on from NZ_BAMZ01000003.1 coordinate 88,262, forward strand.
CCACCAAGCAGTTCCCCCATAAAGGTCAACACCCGTGCAGGCTGCCAGTCGCCTACACGCCCACCCTGCTTGAGAAAACTGGCCCAGGCATGGTGGGCATTCCACCAGATAACCGGGCTAACACAAATGGCAGCCACACACCCTGCAAGCCATGGCCAAGGTGTTATCAGCCATTTGCGCCCATCTTTTGTAACAAGCAGCCACACCACAAGACCAGCCACAGGCAGCAAAGCCGTATATTTACTATCAAACCCCAGCCCGGCCGCCAGCCCGACGACCAGCCACATGGAACGCTGCTGCCCAACACAGGCGCGCACCAGTGCCCACAGCATAAGCGCCATAAACAGCAGCAAAGGCGTGTCGGGGGTCATAACCAATGTGCCCAGCCCGATAGCCAGAGTACCATTCAGTAATGCCCCTGCCCGTATGGCTCCTTTATAAGCCTGTTCCTGCGTGCCCTGCTGCTGCAACCAACAGTAGGCGGCATGAACAACCAGCAGCGTGCCCAACAGAGCCGAAAGTGGCCCCATAAGGCGCACACCCTCAGCCGTATCGCCCGCCAGAGCCATGCCGAGCCGGACCCACACTGCAACCATGGGGGGATGGTCAAAATACCCCGCGGCAGGAGCCAGTGCCCATATGCGGTAGTAGGCCTCGTCCGGTGCGAGTGGAATAAACGCGGCCAGCACAAGACGGAACAGGGTAAGGGCGATCAGCCCGCCCCCCCAATAAACCGACGCCAGGGAATGCCTTTGCAAAATTACCGGGCTCTCCAGATAATTGTTGCGGACATGGCGTAGTTCCAAACCACAGCCAGTACAGCACCCGCCAGACTGGCCTCGTTCAGCTTGTAGCTCTGCGCATACATCATATGGGCAACACCCACATCGGCCACAGCCCCCACCGAACAGACCAGCATAAACAAGACCAGCCCCCACAGGCAGCGCCGCCCACGCAGGCGGCGGTCCCGGTATGTAAAGCTGTTATCCAGAAAAAAATTCACAATCATGGCGGCAACACTGCCAATGCCCTGAGCCGTGGAAAACTCCACGCCAAGGAGGCGGGTCATTTGCATAACCCCCAGATTAACGCCAACGCCAACCAAACCCACAAGGCAAAAGGCAACAAACCGCAACGGCACCATCCCGCGGGAAAATTTTTCCAGCAAAAGTGCTGCAAACTGGAGCATAACCACAGCATCCAGCTTGCTCTCGCCTGCCACACGGGGGCGAAAACCGCAGGCAACTTCCTGCACGGTCAACGGTTTTTCGGATGATAGCAGCAGGTCCAGCAGAATTTTAAAACCTGCACCAGACAGACGTGGTGCAATGGCGGCAAATGTTTCCTGCCGTAAGGCAAAAAAACCACTCATGGGGTCTGTCAGTTTGACAGGTAGAAAACACTGCGCCAGCCATATTCCGCCATCGGACAACGCACGACGCCACGCATTGGCCAGCCCGGCATTGCTACCACCCTCCACATGGCGGCTGCCAACGGCAATGTCGCAGGTGCCGCTGGTTACGGCCTCTATCAATGCGACAATCCGGCTTTCATCATGCTGCAAGTCACCATCCATAACCACCACAACCTGCGCGGAGGAGGACAGGACTCCCTCAATCACTGCGGAGGATAATCCTCTGCGGCCAATGCGGCAGATGCCGCGCACATAGGGTTTTTGCCGTGCCTGTTCGCGCACGGCCCCTGTTGTGCCATCGGGCGAATGATCATCAACAAAAATAACTTCCCACGACCGACCCGCCAGCACTTTTTCCAGCATGGTCACCAGCGGGGCTACGTTGGCAACTTCATTATAACATGGAACAACAATGCTGATCTGTGGGCTACCCCCGCAAACCGTACCCTCCAACGCATGTCCGGCGGACATTATGCGGACGTTCCTTCCCGCGCATCCGGCAGGGGCACTCCCTTGCGTTCCAGACTTGTCCGTATGGTCTGCAATGTCTGCACCCGGATAACATGGGGCGCTTCGGTCAACTGGCGGGTCAACACATTCTCATGCGCGGCATCCCGCGCGATTAACCGAACCAGAAAATCCCCACCACCGCGAATCATGTGGCATTCGCGGACTTCCGGCCAGGCGGCAAGCTGCTGCTCAAACGCGGAGAGTACTGTTTCCTTCTGACTATCCAGCCCGATGAGCGCAAAAAAGATAATTGGCCAGCCAAGGGCCGTGGCATCCGGCTGGGCATGATAACCGCGAATAACCCCCTCCTCCTCCAGACGGCGCACACGCCGCAGGCATGGAGGGGCTGAAATGCCAACACGCCGTGCAAGTTCGACATTGGTCATACGACCATCATCCTGCAGCTCAGCTACGATACGAAGATCAACAGCGTCCAGATCCGTCACCTTATCCGACCCAATCCTGTGCAAGATGGAACTCCCAGAAAGAGCGGCGAGTATATGCCATGCTACCCGCCATGCCGCAAACTCATCTCTCAACCCTTGCTCAACGCCAAGTCACCCGTCATATCCTTTTTTCCAAATTCACTTTGAACCACGCTTGCGCGGCATAACAGCACCCGCACTTCCTACTTTGGGGGATTCTTCTGGCATGACCGAGACCATTACGACTGACCTGCTTGTTATTGGCGCAGGCCCGGCTGGCTATACCGCAGCCATTTATGCCGCACGCGCCAACCTGTCCCCCGTTCTGGTCGCAGGGCTACAGCCCGGTGGCCAGCTGACCATTACAACAGACGTGGAAAACTACCCCGGTTTTGCCAAGGCCGTGCAAGGCCCATGGCTTATGGAACAGATGGCCGAGCAGGCCCAGAATGTTGGCACCCGGATTGAATACGATATTATTACATCCGTGGACTTCAGCGCTGGCTCCCCCTTCCGGCTGACTGGGGATTCCGGAACTGTTTATGTTGCCAGGGCTGTTATTGTTGCAACTGGCGCGCAGGCACGCTGGCTGGGCCTGCCCAGCGAAAAGCGGCTGCAGGGTGGCGGGGTTTCCGCCTGTGCAACATGCGATGGCTTTTTCTACCGCGGCAAAAAAGTTGCCGTGGTCGGTGGCGGCAACACCGCAGTTGAAGAGGCTCTTTACCTGACCCACCATGCGTCGCACGTAACGCTCATCCACCGCCGCGACTCTTTGCGTGCCGAAAAAATTCTTCAAGACCGCCTACTCAACCATCCCAAAATTTCGGTCATATGGAATAGTGCCGTGGAGGATATTCTTTCCACCGGCACGCCGGAAGTGGTTTGTGGCGTGCGCCTGCGCAACCTTGTGGACCAGAGCGAAACAACGCTCGAAACCGATGGCCTGTTCATTGCCATTGGCCATGCCCCAACGACTGGAATCTTCAAGGGGCAACTCGCTCTTGACCACGAAGGGTACATTGAAACCACCCCCGGAACGACCCGCACATCTGTCCCCGGTGTATTTGCCGCAGGCGATGTACAGGACAAAATATACCGGCAGGCCGTAACCGCGGCAGGCACTGGATGCATGGCTGCACTGGATGCAGAGCGGTATCTGGCAGAATTACCCAAAACGTAAAGCTGCCCATACCTTGACCACATGCAGTAATTACTGCACGTAGTAGCTTCGAAAGCATGGTATTGTGCTTTTGTAATTTCAGTCAATTTAGCAGGAGGCGTGCGTGGACTGGGACAAACTCCGGGTTTTCCATGCCGTAGCGGAAGCCGGTTCCTTTACCCACGCGGGGGATGTGCTTAACCTAAGCCAGTCTGCCGTATCCAGACAGATTTCTGCTCTGGAAGATGTTCTTCAGGTGCCCCTATTCCACCGCCATGCGCGTGGATTGATCCTGACTGAGCAAGGGGAAACCTTGCACAAAACGGTGCGGGAAGTGTTCTCCAAACTGGAGATGACACAGACCTTGCTGACAGAAAGCAAGGAAAAAGCCGCAGGCCGCCTACGGGTTACAACCACAACAGGATTTGGCAACTGCTGGCTTATGCCACGACTCCATAAATTTATGGAAGCAAACCCTGAAATTGATATCTGCCTTATTCTGGAAGACAATGATCTGGATCTGGGGATGCGTGAGGCCGATGTGGCAGTGCGGATGCACGCACCACGCCAGCCAGACCTGATCCAGCGCCATCTGGCAGACTTTAATTTACCAATTTTTGCAGCACCACACTACATTGAACGCCATGGGATGCCCGCCTCCCTGGAAGATGTAAAGAACCATCAACTGGTTCTGTTTGGTGAGCACCACCCCCCTGTAGCACACATTAACTGGCTGGCTGATGCCGGACAGGTCAGCAGCCACACCCGCCCTGCCCGCCTGGAAGTCAACAGCATGGCCGCCATGGCATCCGCCATCGCAGCCGGTTTGGGTATTGGCTCCATTCCATCTTATGCAGCCAGCAAATTCCCGGATCTGATCCAGATTTTACCGGAAATTACGACCCCAACAGTTGATGCCTACTTTGTTTACCCTGAAGAATTGCGGAGCTCCAAGCGTGTTGCTGTGTTCCGCGACTTCCTTATGAGCGAACTCGGTATTCGCTAAGACTACCAAAAACGTTTTTCCAGATCCCGATTAACGCTCCCACAGGGGAGGCATCGGGATCTGGATTATTCCGGTTTTGTACCGTATCAATATTACACCCCCAAAATCATTCAAACAGCCAAATCAGGCTCTGGAAGCATCGCTTTTCGAACACCGATACGCGCTCCATCTGCCCTGCAAATGCGCTTTAATATTTCTGACACAATAGAATATTATCAAGTCAACTTTATAAATTTCCAGACTATTCATAAAATATTGATAAGAGACCCATCTTTGCCAGAGCAGCATTGCGCCACAGGTATTACTGAATAGAAATATTACAGATAGTTTATGTAAATCCATTCAAATACTGAAATTTCGACACCACATTGTAACACTTTATATCGTTCTATCCATATTTTTTGTTTTTTTGTTTATTGCTAGTTCACAAACACACAATAATTGATTATGGTTCTCATTATTCACACTGAATTTTAATTAGGCCTGTCATGAGTGAGATCCAGAACTATTCGCCTCTCCTAGATCTTGTATCCGAGATCGTGTCTGCGCACGTCTCCAACAACCAGACGGACCCTGCTGCCATTCCGGTTCTGATCAAGGAAGTTTTCCAAGCCCTCAAAACGGCTGACCAGCCGCAGAGCGAGCCTGAAAAACTGCAGCCAGCTGTTCCAGTCAAACGTTCGGTCTTCCCGGACTATATCGTCTGCCTTGAAGACGGTAAAAAACTGAAAATGCTCAAGCGCCACCTACAGAGCGCTTATGGCATGTCCCCCGAGCAGTACCGCGAACGCTGGAACCTGCCCGCAGACTACCCCATGGTTGCTCCCAACTATGCTGAACGTCGCTCCACTCTGGCACGTGAGATCGGTCTGGGCCGCAAGATCCACGCTGCAGGGGATGAAGACGAAACGTCCGGTCGGGCAAAGCGCGGCAAAAAGGCAACGACGGCCTAAAATAACAAATGTGGTCTGGCGGTCTGGCACTCTTGGTCGATCGCCACACATTTTTATCTTGACGCTCAGCCATACAGGGCGGAATGCTGCCATCTGTCTGACACAGATGGACGTCAGACCTTCTACTCCACCCTAACCGGCAGGGGGCTCCATGACGCGGTCTGAACTTATTGCCATTCTTATAGAAAAAAACCCCCACTTGCAGCTTAGAGAGGCTACGCTGCTGGTAAATACGGTTTTTGGCGGCATAACAAGCAGTCTGGCAGCAGGTAACCGCGTTGAGTTGCGTGGGTTTGGTGCTTTTTCCGTTAAGGAAAGGGAACCACGCCTGGGTCGCAACCCCAAAACGGGGGAGCAGGTCAAGGTCAGCAAAAAGCTGGTTCCTTTTTTCAAAACAGGTAAAGAACTGCATCAACGCCTTAACAAGGCGGATGAGGCATAACGTTCTTTCCGAGCCATGCTGCATGGCCCATTGTGGTCCAGTATGGATGGCTGCCTTACTGCGCCACGTAACTGGCGGCCATACGCAAATCTTCTACAAATCGTGCATATTCGCGCTGCTTGCTGGCTTCATCTGGTAAACGCAGCAGATAAGAAGGGTGCACTGTCACCAATCCTTGCGTTCCGTCTTCCAGTGGAAAAATACGGGAACGGGTGCGCGATATTGTTGTGGGTTTTTGCAAAATACTGTGTGCTGCCGTTGCGCCCAGCATAACAAGCAGCTTTGGTTTAACGGCTGTCCGCTCTGCCTCCAACCATACCCGACATGCAGCTATATGCTCTGCCTCGGGCTTTTGGTGCAACCTGCGCGTTCCATTCCATATAAAATGAAAATGCTTAACAGCATTGGTAATGTAAAGCTGGTCACGGTGTAATCCGGCTTCCTGCAAGGCATCATCCAAGACCTGCCCGGCTGGCCCCACAAAAGGCCGACCTTGCCGGTCTTCCTGGTCACCCGGTTGTTCACCAACCAGCATAATACTGGCCTGCGCCGCCCCTTCCCCAAAAACCGTACGGGATGCGGCGTGCCATAAGCCACAAGCCCGGCAATCCATTGCCAAAGCACCAAGTCTGGTCAGAGAAGATGCTGAGGTTACATCCCCAAGGTGGGGCGGCCACACGCTGCGCACGTAACCACGCCAGACCCCAACGCCATCTGCCTGCCATACGACAGAATCATCCTCAGCCGCTCTATCTGTTCCTACGGCAAACCGTATGCCATGCCCTGTCCACTCCATGCGCCTGTATGGCGTAACAACGCGCCATGGTCGGGCATTGCGCTGCATACAGTAATGCGCATTCGCTTCGAGAATATAATGCTCGGGAACATCATGCAGCAGATGCTCCGAGCGCTGCGCACAAAACGCCGAAAAAATATCTCTAAACCGGAACGTATCTGCTTTGACCTGACCAATACTGCACCGAAGCCACTGCAAATCGGGGTCATGGATATTGGTTAGATCAAGCGCTTCATGCTCAAGACGATACAGAATACGATAAAGCACGGCAAAACGCTGTGGATCGCAGACCTGTAGGGCCTGCCCCAGAGCACCAACAAACCGACGGGATAGATTAAAAGCGGGCTGGGCTGGCTCCAAACCTTGCGGCAACGCACGCGGAGTCCATGGCTGGTCCTGTTCTGTTGCTGCTACACGCCAGACCACGGACTCTGGCACAACACCGGCCTGCACATAATGCCTTGCAGCGTTGCGCCATGTCTCAAAATCGACCTGATGCGCCAGAACGACCTCATACATGACCTGCCATTACCTTCCCTGTTTTATTTATTGTGCCTTACGCAACAACCGTCGCTGAATACGCGCAGCCATAGCAGCCAAATCAGCCACCCCAAGGCCATGCAGAAGAACAGCGTACAAAGCGCCGCCACCGCACACCATGCCCGCCAGCCAAAGAGCTCTGGTAACAAACAGGGTCGGCAGCTCCACCACATGCTCAATACCCCAAAGCCCCAACCCCATAAGAAGCGCACCAATACTGACGCGGCCCATATGGAATAGTGTTGCACCAGACAGACGCAGCGCATTCTTGCGTTGCAGCAGCACTGCCAAGAATACAACATTCACACAGGCCGTAACACTACTGGCCAAAGGTGGACCCATATGTGCCAGAGGCTTCATGAACAACAGGTTCAGAACAAAGTTCAGCAGCAGCACACCAATGCCAACATAAACAGGTGTGCGGGTATCTCCCCTTGCAAAAAAGGCTGGAGAGAGCACTTTAACCAGAATAAAAGCAGGCAGCCCAATGGCATAGGCCCGCAAAGATTGCGCTGACAGCAGAGCATCATGCTCGGTAAAAGAACCATGACCGAACAGCACAATCATAATAGGCCCGGCCAGCACCAGCAGCCCGGCCACAGCAGGCAGGGTCAACAGCACCACATATTCCATAGACCGGCTCTGAGCCGCATGTGCGCCCTCAATATCTCCAGCGCTTAAATGCCGCGTGAGCACTGGCAAAAGTGTGGTGCCTGCGGCTGCCCCCAGCACACCTAGCGGTAACTGGTTAATCCGGTCTGCAAAATACATGAGCGACACGCTCCCCGCAGGGAGCAAGGTGCCAATTATTGTATCAACAGTCAGATTGATCTGGCCAACTCCGCTCCCGATCAGCCCCGGCACCATACGGCGCAGCAACAATCGAATGCGTGGTGTTAACATGGGCCAAAGTGGCATCAGACCAAACTGAGCCTTTTCGCAGGCCCATGCCAGCAACCCCAACTGGACCACGCCAGAGACCGTTACCCCCCACGCCGCAGCGTAAGCAACACTTGGGAAAAACGGTGAAGCACCAATAATGGCAATAATACCCACCACATTAAAAGCCAGATAAGCAGCAGAAGCCATGCCAAAACGATGTAAACCGTTAAGCACCCCGGCAAATAAAGCCGCAGCGCAGATCATGACCAGATAGGGAAAAGTAATGCGGCTCAGACTGACCGCCAGAGCGTAGCGGTCACCACTTTGCAAAAAGCCCGGAGCTATAACCCGCAACACCTGCGGCATAAACACTTCGCCCAGCACGCACAGAAAAATCAGCCATGCCAGCATGACCCCAAGCGTACGACGGGCAAACAGACGGGCCTCATCCCTGCCATCCTGCACCATAACGGTGGAAAACATGGGAACAAAGGCCGCGTTAAAAGCCCCTTCCCCAAACAGGCGACGGAACATGTTAGGCAGACGGAATGCAACCTGATACGCATCCTGCAAAGGACCCGCCCCCATAAAGGCGGCCAGAAGCTGGTCACGTATCAATCCGAGAATGCGGCTGAGCATGGTCCAGCCACCAACGGTCAGAAAATTTCTGAGCATGGAATATCCGCTTCAATAGGCAGGCAAGAAGCGGAACACTAGAGATATATTTGAAAAAAGATACAGCCAATCCATGCCCAGACCGGGCAGAACAAACCCGGACGCACCACATGTGCTATATTATTCGTGCACAACACAGTATGCTGTGTACAGCACGATAAAGAGCGGTCTGTGCAAAACAGGATCATTGGAAAGACACATCACGCATGCCCAATACGCCTCCATCTTCGTTAGTGCCCGCGCACCAGCGCTGTAGCCTGATCAAGGCCAGCCAGCGCTCCAAGCGGGGACAGGAAATGGCACGCAGTCTTCTCGCGCTTTTTATTGTGACAGTTGCTCTTTACACCATACAGGGCTTTTTGCCTGCTCTTGCATGGGGGGGGGTTTTTGCCATTGCCACATGGCCGCTCTACACATGGGCGTGCCGCATGTGGCCACACGCAGCACGCGGCACACTGCTGCCGCTCCTGTTTACTGCGGCTATGGCATTATTATTTGTTATTCCCCTAACACTCCTCACGCTTGAAGCCATTGGCGAGGCACAAAACGCTCTGGAATGGGTGGATCATGCCCGTAAATTTGGTGTTCCCGTACCCGATGTTATTCAGGAACTTCCATTTGGTGCAGCCACCATTACTCATTTGTGGGAAACACACTTGGCTAACCCGCGCGATGTTTCCGGCCTGCTGGGCGCGCTGGACAACAAGGGGGTTACAGTTACCCGTGCATTAGGGAGCCAGATTGCTCACCGTGGCACGTTGTTCTGCTTTTCCATTCTAACACTGTTTTTTCTGTATAAGGACGGTGTTTCCGTTATCCGCCAGTGTCGTGTGGCGTCCTGCCGGGCTTTTGGCCGCAGGGGGGAAAGCATTGCCCGCCAGATTGTTGCATCCATCCATGGCTCTGTTCAGGGCCTTGTGCTGGTCGGCATTGGCGAAGGGGTTTTAATGGGCATTGTGTATCTTTTCGCCCACGCTCCCCATCCTGCTTTGTTTGGCGTCATTACGGCTGTTGCAGCCATGATCCCGTTTTGCGCAATGATAGCGATTAGTTTGGTCTCGTTGCTGATTCTGGTCTCTGGCGCATCTGTTGCCGCTATTGTGACCTTCTGCATTGGCGCAACCGTTATTTTTGTAGCCGACCACTTTGTCCGCCCAACCCTGATTGGCGGCACAACAAAACTGCCATTCCTGTGGGTTCTGCTCGGCATTTTGGGTGGTGCGGAAATGTGGGGGTTGATTGGCCTGTTTATTGGCCCGGCAGCCATGGCCGCACTCAACCTGATCTGGCGGCGCTGGGCATACGGCAATAATGCATAAGCCGTAAAGGCTTTTGCATTTCCCCCCAAGGGTGGGGTTATTAAGCATTTTATTTTGGAAAAATATCGGGCAGGCGGGATTCGAACCCACGACCCCCAGTCCCCCAGACTGATGCGCTACCAGACTGCGCTACTGCCCGTTAAGTGTGAAGGCTGTTTAGCAGCCCTCTATAAAGGGCACAAGCCCATAACCACCTTTATTCTTATCTTTTTTATAATCAGGCCAAAATCTTGCGCCGTATGGCTTCCAGCTCCACAAGCACATCGCTCAGGTCAGACCGTAAACGAACATTCTGCCCCATTATCTGCACAAGCGCTTGCTCCAGACCTGCTTCCACTGCCGCTGGCAACTGCGCTGCTACGGTCTCAATCTGCTGGTAATCCGCCACAACAGGAACGTCCTGCTCAGATTCAATCACCGCCATTTCGGCAGCAACAGGCGCTTCTTCCACACCATTGGCGGCAGAGGTCTGCATATCCGGTTGTGGTGCCAAAGGCCGTTCCTGTAACAGGCGCTGAACACCTTTTACCGTATAACCCTGAGTGTAAATCAGATCTGCAATCTGGCTTAAAAGCGCCACATCATCAGGCCTGTAATAGCGTCGGCCTCCCCCTCTTTTTAAGGGGCGGACCTGATGGAACTGGGTTTCCCACAAGCGCAGGGTATGCTGGGGAACATGCAGTTCATCTGCAACTTCGCTAATGGTACGAAAAGCCTGCGGACCTTTTTCCGCATCCAGAGACTCTGCCTCTGCGGGCAGGGAATCCAGCGTATCGTGCTCAACATCATGCATGGATGGCGTGCCATTAATCGTCATATTCGACTCCCGGCTCTGTCTCCTCATGGTTGACCTCGGCCCTGAGCAGCTGACTGGACCGGAACACCAAAACGGAGCGGGGAAGAATCGGTACCTCTTCCCCTGTTTTGGGGTTACGCCCGCAGCGCTGCCCCTTTTTACGGACTGAGAACGTGCCAAAACCGCTGATTTTGACACTTTCGCCTCGCTCGAGCGCCTGCATAACTGTCTCCAGAACATCTTCTAGGAGCACAGACGACTCTTTACGAGACAACCCTACCTGCTGATAGATCTGCTCTATCAAAGATGCACGCGTGACAGTTTCCATGTGACGAAAGGTAACACGCCTGTGCGGCGCGTCAATTCATTCACAATGATGTCACTTGTCTGTTATCAATAATTCACAGGCGAACGAGCACGGAGCCCCAGGTCAAACCGCCCCCCAGTGCCTCCATAAGCACCAGCTCACCTTTTTGAATCCGCCCATCCCTGACAGCTTCATCCAGTGCCAGAGGTATGGACGCGGCAGACGTATTGGCGTGCCGGTCAACCGTTACAACCACACGTTCGGCAGGAAGGCTCAGCTTTTTAGCCACCCCTTCAATAATCCGGATGTTGGCCTGATGAGGAACAAGCCAGTCCACATCCGCATAGGTCAAGCCTTCTGCGTTCAGCGCTTCATCAACCGAAGAGGATAATTTGGCAACGGCATGGCGGAATACGTCCCGCCCGCTCATTTTCAGGTGCCCACTTTTTTCAGGCTGCCCAACTGCGCCATCAACATACAAAAGGTCACCCGTTGTGCCGTCCGAATGCAGATGCGTGGACAAAATGCCATGACTATCGGATTCGTCAGTGGCTGAAACCACAACGGCCCCTGCTCCATCACCAAACAGAACGCAGGTTCCTCTGTCTTCCCAGTCCACAATGCGGGAATACACTTCGCTTCCGATCACAAGTGCATTACGCACCTGACCAGACCGAATAAAGGAATCCGCTGTGGCCAAAGCAAAAATAAAGCCAGAGCAGGCCGCAGCAATATCAAAGCCAAAACCATGGGTCATACCCAAAGCAGCCTGAATCCGCACTGCCGTGGCCGGAAACGCCTGATCCGGGGTAGAGGTCGCAACCAGAACAACATCGATGTCCTGAGCACTTAAACCCGCATACTCCAGAGCACGCTGCGCGGCCCTGGTTCCCATACTTGTTGCGGTATCTTCCGGTCCGGCTACATGCCGCTGCGTAATACCGGTACGGGTCCTGATCCATTCATCCGAAGTTGCAAGGCGGGTTGCCAGCTCTTCGTTCGTGACAACTCTTTCTGGCAGAAATCCGCCAAAACCCACCAGACGCGAACGTTTTGCCATGACCGTTCTTTCATTATCCGCCAGCGCACGCCACTCCGGGCGTTGCGCACGCAATACATTCGCCCCGTTTATTCAGGAAACCGGGAGGGCTGGTTCACATTCTTCCTCAACCTGTGGGCGCATCAGCAATGCTCCCATATGAGAAAGGCGCTCACGAATGCTCTCATTAAAACCATGCGTGACCATATCCATGGCCACATCGACTGCAGCGGCAAACCCCTCGGCATCCGTGCCACCATGGGATTTGACCACCACACCATTAAGCCCCACAAAAACCGCGCCATTGTAACGACGGGGGTCCAGCCACTCCTTCATCCGCTCAAGTCCGGGACGGACAAGCAGATACCCAAGGCGGGAAATAATCCCACGCTGGAAAACACGGCGCAGAAGGGTCGTGGCCATTTTCAGCACGCCTTCGCCGGTTTTAAGGGCAACATTTCCCGTAAATCCGTCAGTTACAACCACGTCTGTGGTGCCTGCGGTAATATCATGCCCTTCCACAAAACCGTGGAACTGGGCAGCAAGAGGACTCTCGCGCAGCGTTTCTGCCGCCACGCGCAGTTTTTCGTCCCCTTTAAGTTCTTCCGCCCCGATATTGAGCAAGCCAATCGTTGGTGCGGGCAGCCCCAGAACAGACTTGGCAAAGGCCTCACCCATTACGGCAAACTCTACCAGATTACGCCAGTCACACACCACGTTGGCACCCAGATCAAGCATGACAACATCGCCCTTGATGGTTGGGCTGATGGCCGCCATGGCGGGCCGGGAAATACCGGGAAGTGTTTTAACAACAATCTTGGCCAGAGCCAGCATGGCGCCACTGTTACCGGCAGACACAACCCCTTGGGCGCGCCCACTGGCTACGGCGTCCATGGCAAGTCGCATGGAGGACTGACGCATCCGCAGGGCGGATGTTGGCTTCATGTCCATGGAGATGGACACATCCGTATGCCACACCGTGCATATGGACGCAGCCTTGGGATACTTCGCCAGCAAAGGCAGCAGGCGCGCTTCATCCCCGATCAGAAGCACCTTGATGTTTCGGTGCCGCTCGGCGGCAAGGGCAAGCCCGGCAACAACCACTTCTGGAGCCCCATCGCCCCCCATTCCATCCACGGCAAGGTTGAACACCTCATCTGGATCGGAAGGAAAACTTTCTGGAATCTCGGTCTTGCTCATGCCTGCTTCTCTGCCATGCCGCAGATGCCTTACCCCCATTATCCCGCGTGCTACGGATGCAACACGCGTTTACGCGCCTGAATAATCAGGCGCGAACGGCGACCTTGAGTGCCTTGCCTGCTGCAATCACTTCACGGCCATCGTAATGACCGCAGTGGCTGCAGACATTGTGAGGACGCTTCAGTTCGCCACAGTTGGAGCATTCAGCATGAGCTTCTGCGCGCAGAGCTTCATGGCTGCGACGCATGCCACGACGTGAAGGCGAGGTTTTCTTTTTGGGTACAGCCATAAGCCCAGCCCCTTCTCATAAAAATGGTTAAGAACAACACACCTGGTCACGCGCGAACGCAGCCAGACGACATAACAGGTTTATCACCAGCACTGAGCCGCGGCCTCTAGCAGACAGCCAGCGTTTTCGCAAGCAATCCTAAAAGAAAACCCAACACGCACACCTTGAATGGTTACGCGTTTCCACCCCGCCAGCGCGCCAGACCGGCAAAAGGACTGGCTTTTTTTTCAGACTCTTCCTCAACCCCGCGCCGTTCCACCTCGTCCTCATCCATGATCAGACCGGGAGGGAGAATAACATCAGGCGCATGGGGGTAGGGTTCCAGATCCAGAGCAAACTGCTCAACCACAGCCTCGCCCAGATCAACGTCCTGCCCTTCATACGGAATTTCATCAATCGCGTCCATATCCGGGGCATCGGCTTCCACAAACTGGGATGCGGGCACAAAGCGGACAACAAAGGAACCCGCCATCACATCCTCAAACGCCTCCATGCTCACAACGCAGGTTTGCGTAAAGCGCGCAGCCAACGCGCCTTCGGCCGTAACAGTGCCCCGTCCATCATCTTTCAGGCGGTAGCGGCAGCGCAGCATGGCCACATCCTGCAAACCCAGCCTTTTGGCAACTTTCTGGCATTCATCCGGTGTGGCTTCCACCGTCATATCCGTTCCCAGTGTTCCGATTCGGCGCACGGCCAGAGGGCGAGAAAATTCTGGCTTTTCGGTCATGGAAGTCTCCTGAAATGACGCTAAAACAAGCGGGCGGAACATGCTCGGGGCAAAGCTTCGGCCACCGTGCGCACAATCTACCACACAAGCAGAGTTTTATGGAGTAATGACAAAGGCAGAAGCGCATAAAGCGTGTGCTTTTTGCCATTCAGCGATTGACGCACCGCGAGTGTTGGGGCATCGGACAGGAATGGCCGTTGCCAGTTGGATGACGATCATGGATCACAATCTTACGTTTGGGACACCCTGACCAGATGACGCCGCCACGCAAGAACAAGATGATGCGCCTTAAAAGTGCCTGTGGAGCACTTGCCACTGTTCTTGTGCTCTCTGGCTGTCAGGTTTTTGGCCCCACGCCGACCCCCAGAGGTTCACTGCTCGAACCGGAAGAATACAGCCAGCTTGTTCCCGGCTCCAGCACACGGGCCGATGCCATTGACCTGATGGGCTCCCCCACCACCAAGGGGGCGTTTGATGATAACATCTGGATTTATATTTCCATGACCACCCATCTGGTGCCCATGGATTTTCCCGGTGTGATCAAACAGGACCTTGTTGTGCTCAAGTTCAACAATGCCGGAACACTGGAAAGTATGCGCACGCTGAATGCCAAGGACGGCATACACGTAGCCATGATTAACGAAGTGACCCCAACACCGGGTACCAAAATTAACGCCCTCCAGCAGATTTTGGGCAATGTCGGCCGCTACAACCCCATGCAGAACATGATGGGCTCTGGCGCAGCAGGCGGTCAGGGCGGCATGTTCAACAACAATTCGGGGCCTGGGCACTTCGGTTCGGGTAACTCCCTCTAAACGGTCGCTCCGCTCAACCTGCTGCAGAAGTGGCAAGCCCCTAGTTTGGCAGGTATAGCCTGACCCGCAAGCCACCCTCTGGCGCGGCATCCAGTTCCATTTCCCCCCCATGTGCGCGAATAATATCCCGCGCTATGGTCAGCCCCAGACCAGTGCCCCCACCGTGCCCGCTCTCAAACGCACGCAGCACCTGTGCACGCCGGTCTGGTGGAATGCCCGGTCCATCATCGTCCACCAGAATACGCACACCTCCAGCAACCCTGCGTGCGCTCAGCACCACACTGGCATCATGCCTGCGGGCATTATCAAACAGGTTACCCAGAGCGCGCCGCATGGCATCCGGCCGCATGTGGGCACGTAAACCCGGCTCCACCACAAGCGCTCTAACATGCACATTGGCACGCCGGGCTGCACCAACCACATCTTCCAAAAAAGGAACCATCTCAACCAGTTGGACGCTCTCAGAACCTTCCCCCCGGGCAAAGGAAAGGTAGCTGTCGATCATATGCTCCATTTCGGCAATATCGCCGATCATCTCATCCAGATCTTCGGTCATGCGCGCAGCACAAATGGTGCCCTCACGCGGCATCATGGCCAAGGAGAGCCGCAGACGTGTCAGAGGTGTACGCAGATCGTGCGAAACACCCGCCAGAACCCCCGTACGTTGGGCAACAAAGCGGGTAATCCGATCCTGCATCCGGTTGAAGGCCACAGCAGCCTTACGCACTTCCTGCGCGCCTGCCGGGCGTATGGGGCCAATATCCCGCCCCATGCCAAACTGTTCCGCCGCCTGTGCAAGCTGGCGAATGGCACGGACCTGATTACGCATGAACAGGCCCGCAATAATGAACAGCAGCAGGGTGCTCCCCACCGTCCATGCTACAAAAAGCCATATCTGCCCCATGTCCAGCCGCTTTCTGGGGGCATCAATTTCCAGCACACCATCTGGCAACTGGATGTAAATACGGACTGTATGGTGGAAATGCCGCCAGCTAATAAAAAATGGGTAGGTAATGGCCTCGTGCAATGCCCGCACAAGGTCATCATCCATTGGTCCCAGCACATGGGTTGACCCAACGCGAGACAGTTTTCCACCCGGTCGCCAAATTTCTATCAGCTGGAGCTGCTCGCGGGCCTGCTCAATAAACCACTGCTTGTCCGCCGGATTTTTAAGCCGTTCCAGCGCATTGAGCGACAATACAATTTCTGCTGCAACCGAAGTGGTAAGCCGCCGGGACACAACCTTGAGAAAATTGCCGTAATAAAGCTCAAGCGCGATTCCCTGCGTGATAAGCAGAGGGAACAGAACAATCAGCAGCGAGCGCCCCAAAAGAGAGCGGGGCAACACGCGCCTGACGGATTTTTCCATCGTGCTCGCATTCCACCCTCCCCGTGGGAAAAGACGAAAACCCCTTCGGCCTGCCATACGCCTTAAAGCCCCGGTTTAAGCACGTACCCCCGCCCACGGACCGTATGCAAAAAGCGCGGCTCACGCGGGTCGGGCTCTATGCAACGGCGCAGACGAGTGACCTGCACATCCACCGCACGCTCGCCGATCTCGGTCATATCCATGGCCTTGGCGATTTCCTCGCGGGTAAAAATTTCGTTGGGTTTGCGTGCCAGAACACAGAGCAGGGCAGCCTCCCCCCCTGTCATATGGATATTGCCTTCAGGACCACTGAGCAGCAGTCTGACCGGGTCAAATTCCTTATCCCCCAGCCGCACAATACGCAGGTTATCGGTTGGCGGTGGGGGCTGGTGGCGACGCAGATGTGCCTTGAGCCGCAACAGAAGTTCTCGCGGTTCAAACGGTTTGCCCAGATAGTCATCCGCTCCGGCTTCCAGCCCTGTTATGCGGTCTTCCGGCTCCCCTCGTGCGGTCAGGAGCAGGATTGGCAGGTCCTGCCCGGACTCGCGGAGCGCACGGGTCAGTTCCAGCCCGTTTTCGCCCGGCATGGTCACATCCAGCACAAGTGCATCCGGCTGTATGCCCTCCAGCGTATGGCGGGCTTCTGCCGCATTGGCCGCAACACTGACCCGGAACCCGTGCTCAAACAAATAGCGTTGCAACAGACGCCGCAGGCGTGGGTCATCGTCCACCACCATAACATGCGATGCAACATCACTTTCCGTGGCCGTTATCTGATCAGACACGTTATCGCCCTTCCCTGCGTCCTGCGCTCTCTTCGGTTAGCAAAGCACGGCTGTGCTCGGACAACATGCCGTTTATAACACGGCGAAAACCCTCTACCGCAGCTCCCCCGGCCTCCCGGTATGCGGCAACCAGCCTCTGCCGGATAACTGCAAACAGTCGGGCTTCCGCCTCCTTACCTGTCGGGCTTAAAAACAGCAGCTTCTGCCGCCTGTCCTGCCGCCCTGCCCGGCTTTCCAGATAGGCCCGGGCATCCAGTTCCTGCAACGTGCGGCCCAGACTCTGCTTGGTTACGCCCAGAATGTCCTGCAAACGACTGACCGGAATACCGGGGCTAAAAGCCAGAACCTGCAAAACCCTGTAGTGCGCACGCCCCAGACCATCTTCCTCCAGCACGGGTGCTACAGCCTCGGCCATATCCCGTGCAGCAAGGAACATAAGCGTTTGGGCCAGCCGCAGACTCTCCTCTCGCAAAAAGAGCAGGTCAGAACCCGCGCGCTCATGGGGGGCTGGCATCATGGCCACATAAAACTCTTACTGGGCCGGAGCGGATGATGGAGGGGCCGACACACCAAAACGGGCCTTTATGCGGCCAATACGCAGTACATCTGCCAAACGGCGATCAACAAAGGCTTCAAACCCTGCGGCATCGCTACCGCGCGCCAGCCAGTACAGAAAAACCGAGGCATAAAGCCCACCAAGGCTTAACCTTTTGCTCACGTAGGTCAGACCTGTCGCATCATCCTGCGCAGCCTGCCATATAGCATTGACCGTACGCAGCCATGCGCGCCTGAAGGCTTTTTGCCCTTTGATGGATAAAAAGACCGTCATTGCCTTTGCAGCCGCTGCACGCCGCTGCTCATCTGGCGGCAGGCGGAGCAAAATGGCCTGCCGGACCCGCTGGCTCAACCGTGGCTCTTCCGTATCCAGCATGGCGTCCACCATGGCGCGGTCACACAGGTCGGACCATGCCTCCACCATTTCCACCACACCTGCGGGGAAAAGCAGATCGGCATCCGGCCCTGCAGCAGCACGCAGTGTAGCCATGCTCCACCCTTTATCCCCTGCAACGGCTGCCAGCTTGCGCAAAGCCTGATCCCGGTCCGCATCCCGCTCCATAGGGGCAGGCATAACCCCCGCCGCCAGCGTTGCCACCGCGAGAGAAAGAGCCTGTTCCAATTTTCCCGGCAGTATGCTCATGCCTTTACCCCGTACCGTCCTATTTCCGCCTCAAAACCAAAGCGGGCCATGTCTGTCATACGCATGGGATAGAGGATTCCGTCCAGATGATCCATTTCGTGCTGCATAACATTGGCGCAAAAACCTGATGCCACACCCTCCACCCATACGCCATGCTCGTTCCAGCCCTTATACCGCACCTGCCGGTAACGCGGCACCTCCCCCCTTAAACCGGGAATGGACAGGCACCCCTCCAGCCGCGGCACCGTATCCGAACCCACAGGTT
Organism: Acetobacter syzygii; assembly: GCF_000964225.1. Classification (GTDB taxonomy): domain Bacteria; phylum Pseudomonadota; class Alphaproteobacteria; order Acetobacterales; family Acetobacteraceae; genus Acetobacter; species Acetobacter syzygii. The sequence continues at coordinate 107,173 of NZ_BAMZ01000003.1, forward strand.
CCAGCACAGGGTTGATCAACGCCTGCACGGAGCGCGGAGGATCTTCCTCCCCTTCACTCCTGGCAGGTGGCACCGAATAAAGGAACATCCGGAGCGAAACATACACCTGTGGCGCAGCAAGCCCAACGCCCCCACTCTCGGTCAGGGTTTCGCGCATGTTTTGCAGCAGGAGCCTGATTTGTGGAGCATTCACATCCTCCACTTCAACGGCGCGTTGCAGCAGAATGGGGTGCCCCATGCGGGCAATGGCAAGAACCGACATGCTTTTTATTTTCCTGTTTTTGTGCACATCCACAATAAAACACACGGAAGTGCGGTTCTGATACGCAAGAACGAATTGTATCTTGTCTTAAGGCCGTGTTATAGAGACCGCCAACAGTGGAATCGGCAGCCCGGAAGGGTAACGCAGATCTCCTTCCATAATGGCTTCCCAAAAACCGGTTTGCCGGATTTTTTTGAACAGGGGTTAGTGACCAAGTGCACGTTCTAGTCCGTGACAACAATGTCGATCAGGCTCTTAAAGCGCTCAAGAAAAAAATGCAGCGCGAAGGCATCTTCCGTGAAATGAAACTGCGTCGGCACTTTGAAAAGCCGTCCGAGCGCAAAGCCCGTGAAGCGGCAGAAGCCGTACGCCGCGCGCGCAAAATGGAACGGAAGCGTCTGGAACGCGAAGGCTTCTAAACCAGCCTCCTCCTGTTTTGCAGGCATTAAAGGTCGGTTGCCATATGGTGCCGGCCTTTTTGTTTGCCTGTTTTTTGTGATTGCGTGATTTTATTGGCAATGCCCATAAAAAAAGCCGCCACACAGTCGTGAGCGGCTTTTTTTTATGGAATGATTAAGAGCTTTTAGTTGCTCTGAAGTTTGTCCAGTTCGCGCACAATGGCTTCGCCCATAACAGACGTACCTACGCGTGCCATACCATCAGCCATAATGTCTGCCGTACGCAGACCGCTGGCCAGAACATTGGAAACGGCCTGCTCAATCATATCCGCCTCTGTTTGCAGGTTGAGCGAATAGCGCAACAGCATGGCAAAGGAGAGGATCTGCGCAATCGGGTTAGCAATACCCTGCCCAGCAATATCGGGCGCACTACCATGGATTGGTTCGTACAGCGCCGGGCGACGGCCATCGGCCTGTTCTGCTCCCAGCGTCGCGGATGGCAGCATACCAAGGCTGCCCGTCAGCATGGATGCCAGATCAGACAGAATATCGCCAAACAGATTCCCCGTGACCAACACATCAAACTGGCGTGGGTTGCGCACCAGCTGCATGGCGCAGTTGTCTGCCAGCATGTGGGAAAGCGCGACATCGGGGAACTCACGGGCGTGCACATCGGTCACGACCTCTTTCCACAGCAGGCCGCTTTCCATCACGTTACATTTTTCAACCGAGCAGACACGGTTGTCACGCTTACGGGCCAGATCAAAGGCAACACGGGCAACGCGCTGGATTTCCGATGTGGTGTAAACCTCGGTGTTAATGCCACGTTTGGAACCATCGGGCAGGGTTTCAATCCCGCGTGGATCACCAAAGTAGATACCCCCTACCGTCTCACGCACGATCATAATGTCCAGACCGCGTACAACATCGGGTTTGAGTGTGCTGGAGTCTACCAGGGCATCAAACACTTTGGCAGGGCGCAGGTTGGCAAACAGCCCCAGTTCCTGACGCAGCTTGAGAATGGCAACTTCCGGTCGCTTGTCAAAGCTGACGTGCCCCCATTTGGGGTCCCCCACCGAACCAAACAGAACCGCATCTGCCGCCCATGCTTTTTCAATAACCTCATCCCGGATTGGCACGCCATATTCGGCCAAGGAGGCACCACCAACCAGATCTTCGGTCAGCTCAAACGTCAGGCCACGTTTTTTTTCCAGCCACGCTATAATGCGGCCGACTTCGCGCACGACTTCTGGTCCAATACCATCGCCGGGCAGGACAAGGAGTTTAACGGGCTGCTTGGGTTCGGTCATGGCAATGCTCCGTAAAGGTCTGTTCAGTCAAAATGAATGGTAGGCAACCAGGATTTAGCCTGATCCTGCCGTTGTTCATAAGTTGCAATACTGCCTTCGTGGTGCAGGGTCTGCCCAATATCATCCAGCCCCTCAAGCAGCAGGTGCTTGCGAAAAGCATCAATCTCAAACGGCACTTCTTCGCCATTAGGGCGAATAACCACCTGACGCGGCAAATCAACCGTAAGCCGGGCGTTGCTGCCCATCTGGGCATCACCCATCAGCTCATCACAGATCTCACGCGGGAGGCGGATGGGCAGAATGCCGTTCTTGAAACAGTTGTTAAAGAAAATATCAGCAAAAGACGGGGCGATAACGCAGCGGATACCAAAGTCCAGCAACGCCCAGGGCGCATGTTCGCGCGAGGAACCACACCCAAGATTATCATACGTCACCAGAATTTCGGCTTTGCGCCAAGGCTGCCTGTTCAGCACAAAATCCGGGTTTTCCGTACCATCTGGCAGGTAGCGCATGGCATCAAACGCATGTTTGCCAAGCCCCGTGCGCTGCGTGGTTTTAAGGAACCGGGCAGGAATGATCTTGTCTGTATCAATATTGGCTTCCGGCAAAGCCGCAGCAATGGCCGATAACGTGACGAACTTTTCCATTATGCCAGCTCCCTCACATCGGTCAGGCAACCCGTGACCGCTGCAGCGGCCGCCATGGCGGGGGAAAGCAGATGCGTACGACCGCCCGGCCCCTGCCGTCCTTCAAAGTTACGGTTGGAAGTGGAGGCGCAACGCTGGCCGGGGGTCAGCCGGTCGGGGTTCATGCCAAGGCACATGGAGCACCCGGCCTCCCGCCACTCAAACCCGGCATCCAGAAAAATACGGTCCAGCCCTTCTTCTTCCGCCTGACGTTTGACGTTGCCCGAACCCGGTACAATCATCGCCCGCACACCCGGAGCCACCTTGCGCCCGGCTGCAATCTGGGCCGCCATGCGCAGGTCTTCAATCCGGCTGTTAGTGCAGGAGCCAATAAACACCACATCCACTGGGGTGCCTGCAATTTTCTGCCCGGCCTGTAGCCCCATATAGTCCAGCATCCGCTGCATCTGGGTTTTTACGGCTTCGTCCTCGATCTGTGCCGGGTCAGGCACGGTATCGGTAATGGCCAGCACGGTCTCGGGGCTGGTGCCCCATGTCAGCGTTGGACCAATATCCTCCGCACGCAAAGTGACTTCACGGTCAAAATGCGCGCCTTCGTCGGAGGAGAGGGTTTTCCAGTACGCAACAGCCTGCTCAAATGCTTCTCCCTTGGGAGCAAAGGGGCGGTTGCGCACATATTCAAAAGTTGTCTCATCCGGTGCGACCAGACCAGCCCGGGCACCAGCCTCGATAGCCATGTTGCAGATGGTCATGCGGCCAGCCATATCCAGCCCACGGATGGCAGAGCCAGCAAATTCAATAACATGGCCCGTACCGCCCGCAGTACCAATATGGCCAATAATTGCGAGCATGATGTCCTTGGCGGAAACACCAGCACCCGGCGTACCCTCCACATTCACACGCATGTTTTTGGCAGGGCGCTGCAAAATGGTCTGCGTTGCCATAACATGTTCAACTTCGGACGTGCCGATGCCAAACGCCAGCGACCCCAACGCACCGTGGGTAGAGGTATGGGAGTCACCGCACACAATGGTCATACCCGGCAGGGAAATCCCCTGTTCCGGCCCAACCACATGCACAATTCCCTGATTGGCCGAGAGAAGCGGAAAGTAAGGAACACCAAATTCCTTAACGTTGCGTTCCAGCGTTTCAATCTGGTTACGGCTATCCTCTTCCTCAATCGGCTGACTGCGGTCGGATGTGGGCACGTTATGGTCCACAACAGCCACTGTCCGCTCCGGATGGCGCAGTTTGCGGCCAGCCAGACGCAGGCCCTCAAACGCCTGTGGGCTGGTTACCTCGTGCACCAGATGGCGGTCGATATAAAGAATGGAGGTGCCGTCCGGAAGGGTTTCCACGACATGATCGTCCCAGATCTTGTCGAACAACGTACGCGCAGCCATGCGCATCCTCCTTAACTTTATATCCGTGCAAACAGCCTCTTGCTATCCGCTGCTTACACCCTGTTTTATCAGAAAGACCCGACTGACCATAGGCCAGTCGGGTTCACACAAGCCATGTCTGGCATCGTGCCCAAAAGCCTTGCGGCTTTTAGCCTGCTGCTGCCGGGGCAGCAACTTCACGCGGGCGTTCTGCAATACGGGCAGACTTACCGCTACGGCCACGCAGGTAATACAGTTTTGCACGACGCACTTTACCACGACGCACAACCTTGATTTCGGCCACGGTCGGCGCATACAGCGGGAACACACGTTCCACACCTTCACCATTGGAAATCTTGCGCACGGTAAAGTTGCTGTTCAGGCCCTTGTTGGAGCGGGCAATCACAACACCTTCGAATGCCTGAAGACGAACGCGCTCGCCTTCCTTGACCTGCACGGAAACACGCACCGTGTCACCTGCATCAAAAACTGGCACTGCGCGTGCGGCTGTCAGACGTTCAATTTCTGCAGCTTCGTACTGCTGGATAATGTTCATGTCGGTATCCTTCTCAAACCCCTAGGTCTGCCTGTGCGGCCCCGCCCACAGCTGCATCCCTGTTTTCATTCTTGCGAGCAAGCCAGGCAGACCACAGATCCGGCCTTCTTTCCCGCGTTATTTCTTCCGCCTGTGCCTGACGCCACCGCGCTATGGCAGCATGATTCCCCGAAAGCAGAACCTCGGGAACCTCACGCTCCTCCCATACAGCCGGACGGGTATAATGCGGATATTCAAGCAGCCCATCGGAAAAACTTTCCTCAACACCACTCTGATCACTGCCCATTACACCGGGGAGCAGACGCACACACGCATCCAGCAGAACCAGAGCCGCAGTCTCTCCACCAGACAGGACATAATCCCCGACGGAAACCTGCTCGACACCCCGCGCCTGCAAAAAGCGCTCATCCACCCCTTCAAACCGGCCACATAGCAGCATAACACCCGGCCCTGCCGCATAACGCCGCACATCGGCCTGTGCCAGAGGACGCCCCCGTGGTGTTAAGTACACACACGGCAGATCGGTTGTGGTCTGTGCTGCGGCCAAGGCCGCATCGGCCACATCCGGGCGGATAACCATGCCAGCGCCCCCACCAAACGGTGTATCATCAACAGCACGATGACGACCCAGACCGTGCTGACGCAGGTCTTCGGTCCGGCAGGTCCACACCCCATTCTCCAGTGCTCGCCCGGCAAGGGACAGCCCCAAAGGCCCCGGAAACATTTCCGGGAAGAGTGTAATAACGGTGGCCTGCCAGCTCATGCCAGCGCCCCCGCCTGCCGTTTGCCAACACCACGCCCTTCCTCCCCCGAGACTTCCTCGGGGCGAACCACCACAATGGTCCGCTCATCCAGTTTTACTTCGGGCACACATGCCTTGGTAAAAGGAACAAGGGAGCCATCGCCCAGTTCAAGGCTGGCACCAGCGCCGTAATCATGCACCATGATGACACGCCCCAGAGAAAGACCTTTTTCGAATGCTTCCATACCAATCAGATCGGCATGGTAGAATTCTTCTTCCTCTGTTTCTGGCAGGCAGGAGCGCGGCACAAACAGGCGGGTATTCACCAGCGCCTGAGCCGCAGTCCGATCTGCCAGAGGTTTGCCATTGGCATCTTTTATCTCGGCAACGCCATCCGCACCGCACCAACGCAGGGACCATTTACGGCCCTGCCCGTCCAGCAGAACCCCATACTCCTCCAGCATCGCGGGGTCTGCCGCATAGGAATGCACACGCACAAGGCCGCGCACTCCATGCGGTTTACCCACAACACCAATCAGAATGAGGTCAGGCTGCATGGCTAGCTCGGTTCAGTTCAGGCTGCGGCTTCTGCTGCTTTGGCGGCAGCGGCTGCACGTTCCTGAGCCTTCTTCTTGGGAGCAGACTGCTTGGGCTGCTCGTTGAAGCTCGGCTTGGCGATCAGACCGGCGTTACCAAGGAATCGGGCAACACGATCGGTCGGCTGCGCACCCTGGGAGAGCCAGTGGGTAATGCGTTCGTTAACCAGACGCACGCGCTCTGCATGGTCAGATGGCAGCATTGGGTTGTACGCACCCACTTTTTCAATAAAACGGCCATCGCGCGGGCTGCGGCTGTCTGCCACAACGATGTGGTAGTAAGGACGCTTCTTGGCACCAGCGCGGGCAAGACGAATTTTAACACTCATTCGGAATACTCCAGACCGAAAAAACAAAACCCGAAAAACTTAGGCAGAAACAGGCCGCACTTAGCGGAAGGGAGAGCCACCGGGACCACCCGGCGGGCCTCCACCCATTCCTTTAGGCATGAGCGCAGACATTCCCTGGCGCATGAGACCTTTCACGCCCAGTTTGTTAAAACGCTTCATCATGGTGGACATCATATCAAACTGCTTGAGCAGTTTATTGACGTCCTGAACTGTTGTCCCCGACCCGGCAGCAATACGCTTTTTGCGTGATGCCTTGATGATCCCCGGCGCACGACGTTCGCCACGGGTCATGGAACCGATAATGGCAAGGTGCTTTTTAAGGACGGACGTATCAAGATCCTTGTCCCCCAGCGCTTCCTTGACCTTACCCATACCCGGCAACATTCCCAGAATACCGGAAATGGAGCCAAGCTTGTTGATCTGGCGGATCTGGGACGCATAGTCATCCAGATCAAACTTGCCAGCCATCATCCGCTGGGCCAGACGCTCGCCTTCCTCGTGGTCAAGCGTATCAGCCGCTTTTTCCACCAGACCCGCAATATCGCCCAGACCCAGAATACGGCCTGCAACACGCTCGGGATGGAACTCATCCAGCGCATCCAGCTTTTCGCCCGAGCCTGTCAGCTTAATGGGCGCGCCGGTAATGGCCTTCATGGACAGGGCAGCACCACCGCGCGCATCACCATCCATACGGGTCATGACAACACCGGTCACACCCACGGCCTCGTTAAACGCCTTGGCGGTGTTCACCGCGTCCTGCCCGGTCATGGCATCCACAACCAGCAGAGTTTCCGCCGGATGGGTGACATCCCGGATCTGGCGGACTTCCTCCATCAACGCTTCATCGATGGAAAGACGTCCCGCCGTATCGAGGATAACGACATCGTACCCTTCGCGGCGACCCACATCGAGCGCGCGCTGGGCAATTTCCACCGGCGTCTGACCAGCAATGATTGGCAGGGACGTAACCCCGGCCTGCTGGGCGAGCTGCGCCAACTGCAACTGGGCAGCCGGGCGCTGCGTATCGAGCGAAGCCAGCAGCACTTTCTTGCGCTCACGCGTTGCAAGGCGCAGCGCGAGCTTACCGGACGTGGTGGTTTTACCAGACCCCTGAAGCCCCACCATAAGAACCGGCACTGGCGGTATGGCATTCAGGTTAAGCGGAACAACACCTGCGCCACCAAGCGCATCAATCAACGCATCGTTAACAATTTTAGCAACGGCCTGACCGGGAGAGATGCTTTCCAGCACCTCATGCCCTACGGCACGTTCCTTAACCTTGTTAACAAAGTCCTTCACAACGGGGAGCGCGACGTCCGCATCCAGCATGGCCAGACGCACTTCGCGCATGGCCTCCATCACATCGGCTTCGGACAGTGCGCCACGTTTGGCGAGACCATCAAAAACCCCGGAAAGCTTGCCTGAAAGAGCTTCGAACAAGTGCTACATACCCCATAACGAGACGCGCCACTGCGCGAACACTCGCGGAGTGGCGGTCCTGATTTGTTGCAGGGCTTACGGTATGACCGGGCCCTGAGTCAAGGAACTTCTTGGTTTTACTTCTTTGAGCTGTCAGAAGAAATCTGCTGGGCAGGGTGCTGCAACGCGTTAAGCTGTGCCAGCAGGTCATGAATGCGCTTCTGCCGGTCCCGCATCTGGGCAAGCTGCTCGGGGGTCAGCACATCATGAATCCGACTGGCAGTCTGGAGGTGCCTTGCCTCGCGCTCCGCGCGCAGGGCTGCCATTTTCTGCTGCACCTGTGCAATTTTATCCTGATCAAGCGGACCGGGTACACTCAGCAGATCCTGAATCTGCTCATGCAGGTTTTCAAACTCCTCCTGCGTGTCCTGAGCCTGATCCTGATCGTGCGCTTCTTTGAGGATCGTCGTAATCTGGTTGCGCTGTTTGCGGCTCAGATCCAGCCCATCCAGCGCATTACCGCCCGGCCCACCAAATGTGGACCCCATGCCCATGCCGCCACCCCAGCCACCCGGACCTGCCGCATGTGCCGACACACCAGAGAGAGAAAGCCCTACGGCCATTGCCGCAGCCAGTACACCATTGCTGATTTTCATGACCTGATTACTCTCCTGTAAAAACAGATACCGTTATTGGATGTGACCAGAAAAAACCCAAAACTCCAAGCCCCCAATCACCCCTACCACCATTGCGCACGGGGTATTGGAGGCAATGAATGCTCAGGCCTGCTGCGTTAACGCCTTAAAGCGGGCTGCTGTTTCCAGCTCCTGCTGCATCCGGGCTATGCGGTCCGTTATCTCAATATCCTGCCCCCATATTGCCATCTGCTGGCGCTCGTCCACTGTGGCGCAGGCGACCAGTTCTTCCACCGTAGCTGCACCACCAAGCAGCACCAGCCCAAGCACCAGACTCCCCAGTGCAGGAACCGCCACTCCCAGCACAGCCAGTTGGGCGTTAGTCAATTCACCCAGTGCAGCCTTTAGCCCGCCTAACGCCTGCGTGGACTGGCAGATGGGCATAACTCCATGCGTTGTGTGGAACATTGCGCCATAGGTGGCCTCCAGCCAGACCAGCCACGGGTCCCACACTGCGGCCTGCTCCGCTGCCAGCCTGCTGCCAGCACCATCCCTGTAGCAGACCAGATCACTATTGGCGTACGCCAGCAGGCTCTCCAGCACACCCGCCCGCGCCTGAGGAATACGCTCCAGCATGGAGCCAGCAATACCCGTAAGCGGCAGGTCATCTGGGGTAAAATATCCATCCGCGCTTTGCCCTGCCGCCTGCCATTCAGCCACAAGTGCCTCGGCCAACGCGCGGGAGCGGACACACAGTTCCGTTTTACCCGGCAGGCGCACGCTGCGCCCATCAAGCTGAACGGCAAACCCCTTATCGCCCTGCGGTACAAGCGCGACCTGTTTCCAAAACCGTTTGCGCCCCGCAGGTGTGCGGCCGGGCAGCCCTGTAGCGCTACCGCTCATCGGAAAAGACCCAGACCATGCAGCATGTTCATAATTTTTTCCTCCTTGCTGGCCTTTTTACGCACGATTGTCGGAGCCGGTCCCTCCGCCCCTTCACGCGCAGTGGCAAGGAGCCCTGTGCAGGACGTGCCATCATCCGAGCCACCACCGCCACCAATGGTTATGCCAAACCGACCATCGCCTGCGGGTGCCATGCTCACCTGCGGATTGGTCCATGTACCGGAAACATGCAGCGTGGAAGAAGCCGATGCACCACCCAGAAGAACCTGCGGAGCAAGTTGCAGGTTTAAAGCGTGCGTTTCCAGCGTAACGCTGCCATGGCCGCGCAGGTGCAGGATGTCGCTCTCCAGCCCCACCTGATCAATATGGGCAACGCCCTCCGCAAACTGGGTGTGCACACCAAAGCAGCGAATGGGCATCTGCCCTTTGACCGGCACCTGCGGCCCGAGCAGACTACGCAGGAGCGTGCTGCCAATACTGCCATCCACCACGGAGGCACCAACATGACCAACCAGATTATGGGTCCGGGCTGATGGCGTATCTCCCTGCGTGCTCAGAGCCCCTACAAGCTGAACGGTTCCGTGTATGTCCGGCGCAACATTCATCCAGCTCTGGACCACGGCCAACGGCAGAAATACGGAACGGGCGGATGCCTCGATCTGCGCCTGTGGGCCAGAAAGATCATACACCACGCGCGCAACCTGCTGCTGGCCATTGCCTACGGCATGGATGGGGTCCAAGGCGAGGCGACCATTGCCCAGAGCCACATGGGTTTGCACCTGCGTCCAGGCGACGCCCTGCCAGTTCATGGCCTGAGCCTGCACATCGCCTGACAGAGCCAGACCATGCAGGATATTTGCAAAGGTATGATTTTTATAAAGCTGCTGGGTTTGAGCGCTCTCAACATGCCCTGCCACATGCAGCCCTGTGGCCTCTGGCCATTGTGTACCAAATGCCAGATGGTCCAGTTGCCCCTGCACATCCAGCGCAGAATGGGCCGCACCAAGCGTTCCCTTGACCTGCACGGACGCACTCCCCTGCGTGAGTGCCAGATCGACCGGGGCTTCAGCCTGCGACTGCATCTGCCCAAGCTGTTGCAGGGTGCCTGCGGACCCATTGATGGCAACGGGCTGCCCCCCCATCTGGCCATCCACATGCAGGCTTAGCGGCGCAACTGGTGTGGCCGCGTCCACTACCATGCGTGCAAGAACGACCTGAGGCAGCCACTGGCCCAGATCAATACGGCCCGTCCGCACATGCAGGCTTTGCATCTGCGGTGCATCCCCACTCCCTCCAACGCTCAGATCGACCGACAGATTCTGTGCATCGGGCAAATTCGCGTGGGGGAAAAAGACGTTCAGATCCCTGAGTTGGCCTACTGAGCCCCCCATGTGCAGATTATAGGCGCGTTCTGCCCTTGGAGCAGTGATCACCCCGTCCAGATGGGCAAGACCTATGGAATGGCCACCGTTGCTCAGGCTCATACGGAGCTGGACGGGAAGCTGCGCATCCATGGGCCAGAGCGGGCCTGTCTGCCCGGTCAGACTGAAGCGCCCTGCCCCTTTTTCCCCCTGTATATCCACGTCTGGCGCAGTACTATCCAGCCCGCGGATGTGCGCTCGACCAAGGCCAAATTGGCCCGAATAACGGGTTATCGCATCATCCCACTGCACAGTAGCCTGCAAAATGGTCAGGTCCGATACACTGATATTCCAGTGCATCCGCACCGCACCCGACGGCGTAGCAGACCCACTCTGCGGTGCTGGTGGTGGAGGCGTAAGCAGCCAGTCAGCCCGACCATCGCTCAGGCGGCGCAAGGTTATGCCGGGATTGATAATACTGACATCACGCAGGGCAATACGGTGGGAAAACAGCGGCATAATGGAAAGCCGTGCCCGCACCTGTTTGACGGCCAGCACATCGGCCCCACCCGGCGCCACACCGGACAGGCGTACATCCTGCGCCTCCACCCAAGGGAAAGGCAGCACCCACACATGGAGTGCGCCAATGCTCAGGTGCCGTCCGGTGTTCTGCTCCACCGCATCGCTCAGGCGGGTTTTAAGCCATGTTGCATCCTGCGTTGCGGAAAAAATCGTCCCGCCTCCTGCTGCCAGAACCACAACACCCGCAAACAGGCCGATTTTCCACTTTAAACGCATTGCTATTTTTTCTCCCACGCAAGGTGTGTTGTCGCTCAGCCGCCTTTGCGCACGGGGGGTGGCGTTGTACCGGGGGTAAAGCCCAGCGCCCGAAAGGTCTCCCGCATATGGGGGGGCAGTTCCGCGCTCACAACCAGACGGCCACCGGCAGGGTGGGGCATATCCAGCTCGCGCGCATGGAGGTGCAACTGGTCAGTAAAGCCAGATGGATGGGCAATGGCCCCTCCATATTTGGGGTCCCCCAGAATGGGGGTTCCCAAAGACTCGCAATGTACACGCAACTGATGGGTGCGCCCCGTTAAGGGAGACAACCCGAGCCAGGAGAACTTGCGGGCCGCCGAATCGAGGACCTCGTACACCGTGCGGGCGGACTGGGCATCTTCATCCTTGCGGTCAGCGGCGACTGTAATGGCTCCCGGCCCGGCTCCCAGGCGGGCAAGCGGCTGGTCAATCTCGCCCGAGAGTGGGTCAGGCCGACCAACGACCACCGCCCAATATGTTTTTTTGACATCCCGACCCCTAAAGGATGCGGCAAGTTTGGCGGCAACACCCGGTGTTCTGGCCAGCAGCAGCAGGCCGGACGTATCGCGGTCAATCCGGTGGACCAGCCTTGGCCGTGGGTCATCCGGGTTTTCCCGCAGGCCATCAAGCATCATGTCCACATGCCGGGTAATACCCGGACCACCCTGCACGGCAAGGCCGGACGGCTTGTTAAGCACGATCAGGTGCTTGTCCTGATAAACGACCATACGCTGGATTTCGCGCACCAGCTTGTCGTCCAGCGGGCGCGGCACATCGCGCGCGGGTTTGGCGGCCATGGGAATGGGGGGAACACGCACACTCTGCCCCGGCTCAAGCCGGGTGGAGGCTTCCACCCGTTTGCCCTCAACGCGAATCTGGCCTGTGCGGCACAGCTTCTGCAATGCGCCCTGGGTCAGGTGCGGGTAATGGCGACGGAAATAACGGTCGAGGCGGATACCGGCCTCGTCCTCGCTCACGGTAAGATTGACAACACTCATGCGCTGATATTCACGACTGGCGCCGTTCCCGCAAGCGGGACCATGTATCCAGCCTGTGTTTGACCTCCCGTTCGTAGCCTCTACCCGTTGGATTATAAAAGGTCTGGCGGCGCATACCATCAGGGAAATAATTTTGCCCTGAAAAGCCTTCTTCCGCATCGTGGTCGTATTCGTACCCTTTGCCGTAGCCAATATCCTGCATCAACCGCGTAGGGGCATTCAGAATATGAGCCGGGGGCATAAGGCTGCCTGTTGCCTTTGCCGCACGGCGCGCGGCACCATAAGCTTTGTAGGCGGCATTGGATTTGGGAGCCGTGGCCAGATGAACCACAAGCTGTGCCAGAGCCAGCTCCCCTTCCGGCGAGCCCAAACGTTCGTACGTCTCCCACGCAGCCACGGCCAGTGGCAGGGCATTGGGGTCTGCCATGCCCACATCCTCAGTGGCAAAGCGGGTCAAGCGGCGCGCGAGATAACGGGGATCCTCCCCCCCTTCAAGCATACGCGCAAACCAGTAAAGCGCTGCATCCGGGTCCGACCCACGGAGCGATTTATGCAACGCGGAAATCAGATTGTAATGTTCCTCGCGATCCCGGTCGTACAGGACGGCTCTTTTAGCCAGCAACCGGGCCAATGCCTGCGCATCCAGCGGTTGCGTGTTTTTCAGGCTCAGAACCTGTTCCACCATATTCAGCAGGTAGCGCCCATCCCCATCGGCCATGGCGCGCAGGGTGGCCCGTCCATCCTCCGTTAACGGCAGGGGGTGCCCGGTTTCCTCTTCCGCCCGTACCAGAAGGGACTCTAGCGCCGGGTCATCCAGACGGTTGAGCACCATGACCTGACAGCGTGAAAGCAGCGCTGAGTTAAGGGCAAAAGAAGGATTTTCGGTCGTAGCACCCACAAGTACAACAGTGCCATTTTCCACCACGGGCAGAAAACCATCCTGCTGGGCGCGGTTGAAACGATGAATTTCGTCCACGAACAGCAGCGTACCCGTGCCGCTCTGCGCAAGCTTACGCGCCGTATCAAACGCTTTTTTCAGATCTGCCACACCGGAAAATACTGCGGAAATCTGCATGAACTGCAAACCCGCAGCCTGCGCCAGCAAACGGGCAATTGTTGTTTTACCAACCCCCGGACCACCCCACAGAATAAGGCTGGGCAACGTACCACGCTCCAGCATAAGCGTAAGCGTACCCTCCGGCCCAAGCAGATGCCCCTGCCCCACCACATCGGCCAGGCATGTCGGGCGCAAACGGTCTGCCAATGGCTGGGTCGGGGCTGGCTTGCCACCAGATCGCACAGGCGCTGCCCCGGAAGCTGGGGATGCAGCACCAAACAGGTCATCGCCCGTCATGGCGTATCATGCCGTGTGGTCATGGGGGGTCATACCTTTTGGTCTCAAAATCAGTTCCGTATGGCTTATATCGTCCTGCACCATGGTTTTTTCCAGTAGGCTGAACACCCCGGCTACGGTCCGGGCCTATTCATCCGGCTGGGCGGGCAGGTCAAACAGGCTTGCAGGAACATCCGCCCCCGGATGGACGTCAAACAGGGTTACCCGTGTCTCCCGCCCCTGTGCGTCCAGCACACTCCATGACCGCAAAGCCAGAGGATTGTCGTAAAAAACCAGCGTCAGACTTCCATCACCCGGTGCACTGGTCCGTACCAGTTTGACCGCAACCAACCCGGCCTCGTGGCGGAATGCCGTCACAGTAACGCCATCGGACAGGCTTATGTGCTGGGCCAGCAAAAGCCCCAGCGGTGTACGGTCCATGGGAATAACCGTTGTCTGGTCCAGCTGGCTATCCCGGAACACCACTTTGCCTTGATTGGCCACCAGCAGCAGGGGAGAGGGGGGGTCATATGCAAGGCGCATCTGGCCGGGGCGCTTCATCCACACCCTGCCAGTTGTCCGCTTTCCATCCGCATCAATCTGCTGAATACGGGCCTCAAACGTAAGCGCGTGGTTGAGGGTTTGCTCAATCCTGGCAACCCAGACCTGATCTGCGGCAGAGAGGTGCGCGGGCACCACGGCGGCAGATGCCGCATCCCCACCTGTATCCTGCGCGTACGCAACGCCTGCAAACAGGGCCAGACCAACACACATTGGTGCAACAGCACGCAAAACACTCTTCATGGACGTGGCATCCCACTTTTCAGCCAGACAAATACACACAAATAACTTCAGATCACCAGCAGCCCCAGCGCCAGTGCCAGCGCTATGGTCAACCCAATTTCCCTGTTGCTACGGAACTGTGCAAGGCAAAGGGCTGGCCGCGCCGGGTTGACCGCCACCGCCTGCCGCCAGAACAGTACAGCAGGCAACAGCAACGCGGGCCAGAACAGCCAGCCCGCCCCCGCCAGTATGCCTGCAATTCCCAAAAACCCAACCGTAAGCCCGTAGCAAACGCCAATAAAGAACTGCGCCCGCCCGGCCATAAGCCGCGAGGTGGATTTGACCCCTATCCGGGCATCATCTTCCATGTCCTGAAAGCCGTAGATCGTATCAAATCCAAGCTGCCAGACAATCGTGGCAGCATAAAGGGCAGCCTGCGCCCATGCCAGATGCCCGGCTGCGGCGGCATAGCCCATGGGGGCGCCAAAGCCAAACGTAAACCCCATGACCAACTGCGGCCACCACGTAAACCGCTTGGCCAGCGGGTAAAGGGCCACCAGCACCAAAGAGGACACCCCAAGCCCCCAGGACAGGCTATTGAGCTGCACCAGAACCCCAAGCCCAAGCGCCAGCAGGAGCAGCAGAAAGCCAGTGGCCTGCCCCATGCTCAAAGCCCCGCAGGCCAGAGGCCGCCCGGCGGTGCGCACAACCTGCCGGTCAATATCGCGGTCCCACATGTCATTAACCACGCAGCCTGCGGCCCGCATGACCAGACTGCCAATACCAAACAGCACGATCAGCCGCACACGCTCCATGGGGGCAACCCCCTGGGGCAACAGAATGCCCCATACACCAGGCAGCCACAAAAGCCATGTGCCAACTGGCCGATCAAGCCGTGCCAGTAAGGCATAAGCCTGCAAGGAAGGGGGCAGACGGGCAATCCATCCGGTAACCCGGATGTCAGTATGGCTGGGGGAAGCAGACACGATTCTCATATGGCCTTTGGTCAGGAATACGCACGCGGTTAAGCGTTCCCCCTATGCCACAAACTGGCGCAAACCCATAACCACCCGACGGCCCCTGCTTTGCAAAACAGGGTGTTTCATGCCTAAACCGGCGTTTTCCTTCCGTTATGTGCGCAACCGCAGGATATATGATCGGCATGAATGGCCTCTCCCGCCTCCCCCGCCTGTATGTTGACCCCACTCTTTTACCCGAGGCACAGCCAGCCGCGCCCTGCCCGGTTGCACCGGAACAGGCCCGCTACCTTGGAACTGTCTTGCGTAAAAAAACGGGGGATCAGCTCCGCATTTTTCATGCAGGCATAGGTGAGTGGCTGGCCAGCATTGCCGACATTCGCAAGGATCGCGGCAGCTTGACCCTTGAGCGCCAGATCCGCCCGCCACAACCATGCCCCCCCTTGCGACTGGCCTTTGCCCTGCTCAAGCGCGATGCCACCGATCTGGTGCTGCGTATGGGAACAGAACTGGGCGTGACAGAATTTTTGCCGTTAATTACCGAACGCACGAATACGCACCGTATTAACCCCGAGCGGCTCCACGCCATAGCCACCGAAGCTGCCGAGCAATGCGAACGGCTGGATATTCCGACCATAACCCCGGTGCAAACGCTCCCTGCCCTGCTGGGAGAGTGGCCACAGCAGGCCACCCTGTTTGCCGCCATTGAACGGCTGGATGACCGCGCACCGACAAACCCGCACACGCCCCCCAAGGTCAAAGCCGGAGACGGACTCCTGATTGGCCCGGAAGGGGGCTTGAGCGATGCAGAGTGCCAGACCCTGCTTAAACGCCCTTTTATTGCCCCAATTTCCCTTGGTTCGCTGGTGTTGCGGGCCGATACGGCGGTGGTGGCGGGGCTGGCGCTGCTGGGCAATGGCTTGCGCTCAACCCCTGTTTCATCACAATAAGGGATTGCTCCTGCCCTGCTGCGCTGCCGCAAGGCTGTTTTTTTGGGATACAGAAAACCTCATGTCCAACCCCGGTGCTTCAGACGCAACGCCTGTTCGTTCCATTTCGCAACTTGCCGAACTGCTCGCTCAGGGCTGCAAACCGCGTGATGCGTGGCGCATCGGCACCGAACATGAAAAATTCGGTTTTGTCCGCCCAGAAGCCATTGTGGGCGAGAACGCCCCACAGGCAGGCAGCACCGCCTACGCAACGCCACCCTACACCCCACAGGGGATAGAAAGCCTGCTCAAAGGTCTGCACAAGTCCGAACCGGATGACTGGACCTCCGTGCTTGATGATGGCCACATTATTGGCCTTAAAGGTCAGGGCGAAGCGGCTGGGGCTGCCATTTCGCTGGAACCGGCCGGGCAGTTCGAACTCTCTGGTGCGCCTGTACGCACCCTGCACGACACGGCAGAAGAACTCAGCAACCATTTTGATGCCGTGCGCCCGCTGGCCCGCAAGCTGGGGCTGGGTTTTGCGCCTCTGGGGTTCCACCCCACAGCAACCCGCGCCAGCCAGCCATGGATGCCCAAAACCCGCTACGGCATTATGCGTGAATACATGCCCAAGGTTGGCACCATGGGGCTGGACATGATGCAACGCACCTGTACGGTTCAGGTTAATCTGGACTTTGGCTCCGAACAGGACATGGTGCGCAAAATGCAAGTTTCCATGGCCCTGCAACCCGTGGCGACCGCCCTGTTTGCCAACTCTCCTTTTGTGGAGGGCAAGCCCAACAACTTCCTCTCCAACCGGGCACGGGTCTGGACAGATACGGACAATGCCCGGTCCGGTATGCCCGCCTGCGTGTTTGAAAAAGACTTTGGCTTTGAACGTTATGTGGAATGGGCGCTGGACGTGCCCATGTACTTCATCATGCGTGAGGGGAAGATGCGGAATGTGGCTGGCCGCTCCTTCCGTGCATGGATGCAGGGCGACCGGCAGGACGGGTTGGAAGATGTAACCCCTACACTTGGGGATTTTGAAGACCATCTGACAACCGCTTTCCCCGATGTGCGGCTTAAACAGTTCCTTGAAATGCGTGGGGCCGATGCTGGCTCGCCCGAAATGATGATGGCCCTGCCCGCATTGTGGACCGGTCTTCTGTATGATGATGCGGCACTGGAAGCCGCATGGGAACTGGTCCGCACCCGCCCATGGGAAGATTACGTCAAGCTCCGTGACCTTGTTCCCATGATGGGGCTGGATACACCATGGGGCGAAGGCACAGTGCGCGATCTGGCGGCCCACATGCTCTCCATTTCCATGGATGGCCTGCAAAACCGCGATAAAGTGGACGAGCAGAGCCAGACGAGCGAATGGGTGTATCTGGCACCCCTTACAGCCCTTGCCGCAGGAGCGCCCACACAGGCCGAACACTGGCTGGAACGCTATTATGGCCCGTGGATGGGGGATGCCTCGCGGATTTTCCTGGAAAGCGAAATCTGATCAGATCAGGGACAGCAGACGTTGCTCCAGTCTGGCAGACTGGACTGACGCCCTGAGCTGATCCCTTGCTGCCTGCCGGGCCGCCTGCCCCATGGCCGAGCGTTCGCTACCACGCAGCACATGCACCAACGCCTGTGCCAAAGCCTGCGGGTCCCCCGCTGGCACAAGCAGGCCGCCACCGCCCAATGTGGCCTCATCCAACCCGGCCTGGGTGGAGGCCACAACAGGCACACCACACATCATTGCTTCTGCGGCAACACTCGGCAGGCCCTCGTGGTCTCCGCCTGCGGCACGCACACTGGGCACAACCAGCGCCACTGCCTGTTCAAACTGCTGGCGGAGTTGTTGAGCCGATAACCACCCCGCAAACACAACATGCTCCAGCCCCTGTGCCTGCTGTTCCATGGCGGCCCGCAATGGACCATCCCCCGCCAGCACAACAGAAGGCGTTAAGCCCTGCTGGGCCAGAATGCGCAAAGCCTGTAGCAGAATGGGCAAGCCTTTTTTTTCTACAAACCTGCCAGCAAATACCAAACGGTCAAAAGGCCCGCGCACAGGGGCCGTATCCTCCGTACCTATGGCCAGCACTTCCAGTTTTTGCTCTGGCACACCGCGTTCGAGCAGTTTGCTACGCACCCCTTCGGACACACAGATGAACACGGCAGCATAGTCCACCAGTGCCCGCCAGCGACGCTGAAAAATGGGGGGCGGAAATGTATGGCTATAATGTCTGTCCTTAAAAGCATCCCCGCCATGGAAGGTCACTGCCAGCGGAAGCCCCAGTTGCATGGCAATAGGCAGCGCCAGTGCTCCCCCTCGGCCAAACTGGGCATGGACCACAACAGGGGCAAGATCTGCTACCGCCTGCCCTGCCCTCCACCCGATCTGCCGGAACGCCAGCCGCCGCATGGCCCCTAGCATGTGGCCTTCGCCAATAATACGCATGGCGCGCGCCATATCCGCTGGAGGATTATCCCTATGGCATCCCACCCAATAGGGCTTGAGGGAACTGAAGGCCACATATTGCCTGCGCATAAAAGCCTGTTCGGATGCGGGTAAAATCCTGTCCCGGTACACTAGGCAAGTTTTCATTCCACGCTCCTCCGGCCTCTGGCTGTGACCTATGGCAACTCTAAGCCTTGCGGCCTACCAGCAAACGACTGGCACTCAGCAAAGCTGCAAACAGGGCCATACACCCTGCCATCAGCAGGCACTCGCGGTTGGCCGTATCCGCCAGAAGGGTGAAAAAGGCCGCCACCCCCATGGCACCAACGGTCTGCCCCGCCTGGCGGGCAACCTGCACCATACCACTGGCGCCACCGGCCCTGTGCATGGGCGCTGCGACCATCATCGCCCTGTTGTTAGGAGGCTGAAAACAGCCAAACCCCCAACCGGCCAGCGCTGTACGCCACGCTATATCCCACAGAGCCGGATGGGCTGGCAGTTGCCAGAGCAGAAAAAAGCCGGTGGCCGTCAACCCCAATCCGATGGAAGAGAGCACACCAGCCGAAATACGATCCGCCACCCGGCGAATAACCGGTGCGGAAAGCATGATGCCAATAGGCCATGGAGTAATGAGCAACCCCGTCTCAGCCGAACTCAGGCCCA
This sequence comes from Acetobacter syzygii, assembly GCF_000964225.1. GTDB lineage: Bacteria > Pseudomonadota > Alphaproteobacteria > Acetobacterales > Acetobacteraceae > Acetobacter > Acetobacter syzygii. Next base: position 126,694 of record NZ_BAMZ01000003.1, read on the forward strand.
GTGCATCATGCAGGGTAAATGGCATGGAAACGATATAGAAGTTGGAGGCAATAAACCCACAGAACCCAGTGGTAAAAGCAACCGCAAAATCTGGCCTGCGGAGCAGATCCACAGGCAAAATCGGGTGTGGTAAATGTGCCTCGCGCCGAACCAGCCACGCCCCGGCCATAAGCCCGCACACCAGCAGAAGCACCGATGCCGCCCAGTTCTGGGCATGGGCCAGACCATCGCCCCCCATAATGCAGGCACCAAAAGCCACAACGCAGAGCACACTGCCGGTTACATCGGGCATATGGGGGGCCCGTGGCGTATTGGGCAGGGCATAAAATGCCATACCCAGCGCCGCTGCCCCCAATGGCAGATTAATCCAGAACAGCCATGGCCACGATGCAAAAGTTAGAATACCCGCCGCCGCCGTTGGCCCCAACGCCACACCCAGCGCCACAACAAGACCGTTGACCGCCATGCCCCGGCCAATTTCGGCCTGTGGGTAAATAAAACGCACCAGAGCAATGTTCACGCTCATAATGCAGGCACCGCCAATACCCTGCAACACACGTGCACCCGCCAGCACAGGCAGGCTGGTTGCCGTAGCACAGAAGAATGAGGCAACCATAAACAGCAGAATACCCGCCCGGCACAGCCGCGCAAAACCAACCCGGCTCCCCAGAGCCGCCAATGGCAGAAGCGAAACCAGACTGGCCATCTGGTAAGCATTAACGATCCAGATGGACGATGAGGATGAGGCTTTGAGGTCCCGCGCTATATCCGGCAGGGCCACATTGGCAATGGCGTAATCCAGCAATGCCAGAAAGACAGAGAGGGACACAGCCAGCATGGCCCAGTTTCTGGCCGTTCCATACAAACCATCAGAAGGGACTGGCTTGCTGGCCGGGAGCTGCTGGGGGGGCGACATTGTGGGTTCTGGCTCCTAACTGGGAGGGTGCCGCATGGCCTGCGGTCAGACCCCAATGACAAAGCCGCCACCGGCACCCCTTGTGCGTTTATCCCGACCGGCTGAGGTCAGTTATTCGCATAGGGGTTTTTGGTGCCCCGCGTTTGCAGCCGAATGGGCACGCCGGGGAGGTCAAACTCTTCTCGCAGACCGTTGACCAGATACCGCTTGTAATCGTCGGGCATCTGCTCGGCTCTGGTGCCAAACACAACAAAGGTAGGCGGTCTGGCCTTAACCTGTGTCATATAGCGCAGCTTCAGGCGTCTGCCATCGACCAGCGGGGGCTGATGGCGCTCAAGCATTTCCTCAAACCAGCGGTTCAGCGCGCCAGTTGGCACGCGGGCATTCCACACGGTCCAGGCATCCCGCACGGCGGGAAGCAGCTTGTGCACGGCAGAGCCGGTGAGGGCCGAAAAGGTAACAACCGGCACGCCACGCATCTGCGCCAGAGAAATGCTCAGACGGTCCAAAATGGCTTTGCGCGTGGCGGTACGGTCTTCCACCGCGTCCCACTTATTGAGCGCCAGCACGCAGGCACGCCCTTCACGCTCGATCAGACGGGCTATCTGAAGGTCCTGCTCATGCACACCAAGCGTTGCATCCAGCACCAGAACCGCCACTTCTGCCATTTTCAGGGCTTCAATGGAGGCGGAAACCGACATTTTTTCCAAGGTTTCGTCAATACGGGCCTTTTTGCGCAGGCCTGCTGTATCCACGATCTCGAATGTATCATCCCCGTCATGCAGGGTCACGGCAATGGAATCCCGCGTCAGCCCCGGTTCTGGCCCGGTAATCATACGCTCTTCACCCAAAAGCGTATTGAGCAACGTGGATTTACCTGCGTTGGGGCGACCAACAATGGTAACTTTGAGCGGACCTGTGGGGCGGATTTCCTCCTCTTCGGACAACTCCGGTTCGGGGGCCCATGCCTCTTCTTCCTCTTCCACCTTTTCAGGGGGCAGGCGCTCGGCAATTTCCCACATCAGGTCGGTCACGCCATCACCGTGTTCGGCGGACAGACCAAGAGGGTCACCCAGCCCCAGCGCGTATGCTTCCAGCGCTGCTGCCGTACCCTGCCGCCCTTCCGCCTTGTTGGCGATCAGCAGAACGGGGCGGTTCTGGCGGCGTACCCACTGGGCAAAATGTTCATCTGCCGGGGTAATGCCTGCCCGTGCATCAATGCAGAACAGAATAAGATCCGCTTCCTGCACCGCACTTTCGGAAGAGGCACGCATCCGGCCAAACAGACTGTCTGGCGCGGCCTCTTCCAGCCCCGCCGTATCAATCAGGCGTATGTGACGGCCACGTACCAGCGCCACGCCTTCCTTACGGTCGCGCGTCACTCCGGGCGTATCTGCCACAAGAGCCTGCCTGCGCCCGACCAGCCGGTTGAACAGGGTGGATTTACCCACATTGGGGCGACCGGCAATAACAACGACCGGAAGGTCCCCCGTCGGTACCGGCGGGAGGGGGCGCATAGACTTGCGACGTTCAACCATAGGAGGTCAGGTTTCCGTCATTGGTTACGATAAGCATCTGATTGTCCACAACAATAGGAGGCACGAAGGAAACAGCCTCCATTGCATCAATAGAAATAATTGCACCGGTCTGCGGGTTAATCCGGATCATGCCGTTTTCTGGCAACGTGCTCAGGCACACAATCTGGCCACCCGCCATAACGGGGCCAAACCATGTAACAATGTCCTTGCTTTCCTTAATTTTGCGGAAGCGCCGCAACTGGGTAATCCAGCGTACATGGCCCGAAAGGCGGTCAATACAGGCCACCTGCTGGTCAAGGGAAAGGATATACAGCCAGTCCCCTACGCACAGAATGCTGTTCTGGCTTCCAACCGAGCGTTCCCACACGCGCCGACCCGTACGAATATCCACCGCGGCCAGAACCTGAGCCATACTGATGGCATAGACCACGCTACCAACAATAACGGGCAGACCACGCACACAGTTCAGGTTGAGCGTGCTGGCCTGTGCGCCAACATTGCCGAGCATTTCGCTCCACACAACCTCACCACTTTCTGCACGGAAGGCAACAAGATCGCCCCCGCCAAAGCCTGCCACCACAACGCCGTTGGCGTAGGCCGGAGCAGCCTGCCCGAACACGGTCGTATCCGCCGCAGTGGCGGCGTATGTCCATATCTGGCGACCGGTCGCGGCATCAAGTGCAAAGAACCGCTCATCTATGGTGCCAAAATAGACACGCCCTTCCGCAATGGTTGGAGCGGAACGGCCAGGCGTTCCAATATCGGTCCGCCATTTGACCTTGCCTGTGGCCGTATAAACGGCAATGGCCTGGGAAATACCGTCCACAATATACAGCACATCACCGTCCACCCCAATACCGCCACCGGTATTACTGGAACGGGATTTTTTGGGCCGGGGGTTAAAGGTCCATACGTGCCGCATGGCAGGCCATGTAAAGGCCCGCACAAGGCCCTGTGCATCCATAACAAACAGATGGCCATTATGCACAAGCGGCACGCAGGCCAGCATTCCACGCCCAAGAGAGCCAAGGGCGGCCCATGCCATAAAATCCGGCTCGGAAATGCCAGCACCAATGCTGTGCCGCCAGCGGCGGTGCAGGCCGCCCCAAGCATAGTTACTGCCCGTATGTTCTGGCACCCGACCGCTGATCGGCCATTCCGAAACCGTGATCGGGGCAGGCAGGGTAATGGCGGTATGGTCTTCCTTATCCACCATCAACCCTGCGCCGGAAGACAGCACATCCGTCCGGTGCCCGGCCAGCAGGGGTTTTTTGTCATCATCATCACCACAAGCCGCCAGTGTGGGGGCCAGCGCCGCACCTGCAAGCAGGCTTCTGCGGGTCATGCCGGACCGGGCAACGGCGCCAATATGTGTCTTGCTGCTCATGGTTTTATCCTGCTGACGGATCAAGGGCCTGCATCATATCCTGCGCCCGGTTGCGCACCCCTGCGGGGGTATCGGCCGAGTCCACAAGGGCAGACAGTTTTTTGCGGGCATCATCCTTATGCCCTTCGCGTACATCCAGAACAGCCAGAGCCTCCTCGGCCAGTCCGTTCCAGGCTTTGCCCTGCCCGGCAAGCAGGGACAACCGTGAGCGCAGGGTGGGGATATCCCCCGTATCCAGCTGGTGCTGGCACCACAGCAAGGTCGCAATGCTGCGCAGGGCGGGATCAGCCTTCGGGTCGTCCTGTACTGCATTCCATGCAGCCAGTGCGGCCTTGGCATCGCCCCGGGCAGCCTGCACCGCAGCCTCCTGCATACGGGCCAGCGTAGCAACACCCGCATCTGTTGAGGGTGCAAGCTTTTGCAAGGATTCCAGTCCGCTCTGGGCTTTACCCGTAAGGGTTATGGGGTCGTGCCCGATTTGATCTGGCAGGTGGTCCGTCTGGCGCAGGGCGGCCAGATACGTGCCTGTTGCCGCCTGATCCAGAGCCTTGTGCTGCGCCACCTTCCATGACCACAGGCCAGCACCTGCCACCACGGCCACCACAGCCACGGCCGCCAGCCCGGCGTACCGCCGTGCAACGGCGCGCAGGCGTTCGGCCTTCAGCTCTTCGTCAACTTCCCGGTAAATATCCTCTGCCACGATCCGGCCCGTTCCTGTTCCTGCCAATCCATGCCTATCCGCTCTCTGGCATATCTGCCCCAGCCGGACGTATCATACAAGGCGCAGCGTATGTGTTGTGTGCCTGTTATAGCGCCTTGTGGGGCAACAGGCAGCACACCAAAAGCCAAAAAGCACCTTAATGGGCAGCTTTTTGCAGCTTGGCTCCCCCAGCCTTGAGCGCTGAGGTCAACTGGGTAAAGTTGGCGCTTATGCGCTGCTGCACGGCAGAACTGCCCTCGTGAATATGCGCAATTTTATCCCGTGCTTCGTTACTGATTGCGGTTTCTTCCTTCACCGCAGTTTTGGACACACAGGCATTGTAGGTTCTGGCGGCTTTTTCGTAAGCACTGACCTTATCCACGCTGGCATTATATTTTTCCACGCTGGAGGCATCAACCGCGGGAGCATCAGGCTCCGCACCGCAGGTTGAGGGCACCCAGCCCCGCTCCGCCGCATGGGCGGGAACACTTACCACCATAGCCGCCAGCCCGGTAACGCAGGCCAGCAAAAACCCTTTGTGCAACATTGCCCAAACACCTTGTATTGTTCAAACAGTGGACCAAAACCTGCAAGTCAGCCCCAACAGGAGCGGACTGCGTTGCCATTGAACGGCTCATCTTCTGGCACAGGCTACGCAAATGTCCATATCTCCCATGCTTGGAAAAGGCGTGAAGAGCCAGTATAGCCCCATAACATGCGCATTCTTTTTATTACGGCCACACGTCTGGGGGATGCGGTTCTTTCCACCGGTATTCTCAACACGCTTTTGCAGCAATATCCCCATGCCTGCATAACCGTTGCCTGCGGGCCGGTGGCTGCCGGGCTGTTCCAGCATATGCCCGGACTCGACCGGGTCGTGGTCATGCAAAAACGCCGCTATGACTTGCATTGGCTGGACCTGTGGAAAGACTGCGCCCGCACACGGTGGGATATGACCGTGGACCTCCGTGGTTCCGGGGTCAGCTTTTTTTTGCGCTCCGGGCGGCGGCTGATCATGCGTGGTGGTCGCAGGCCCGGCCGGCGGGTTGACCATCTGGGGGCCGTTATGGGCCTCTCCCCAGCGCCACTGCCCACAGTCTGGTTCAATGCTGCTGACCAGAAAATCGCCGCAGATGTCCTCCCCCCCAGCACGCCCGGCGCCCCGGTTATTGCCCTTGGCCCCACCGCCAACTGGAACGGAAAAATCTGGCCAACCGCGCGTTACCAGCCGCTCTGGCAGCAACTGGCCGCAGCCTACCCCCATGCGCGCCCTGCCATTTTTTATGGCCCCGGCCCGCAGGAGGCGGAACTGGCCCGCCCCGTGCTGAATGCCCTCCCCCATGCCATAGATGCGGGAGGGCGCTTTGCCCTGACCGAAACCGCAGCCATGCTGGCCCGTTGTGCGCTTTATGTGGGCAATGATTCGGGGCTGATGCATCTGGCCGCTGCGGCGGGCACCCCAACACTGGGGCTTTTTGGCCCTTCCCGCGCATCGGAATATGCACCCAGTGGGCCATTGGCGCGTTGGGTGGAGGCCCCCGGACCAGAAGGACACGCCCCCATAGCCGGGTTAAGCATTGAACGCGTGGCAACCGCTGCACTGGCGCTCCTGCGCGAAACCCAGCCCTGACCATACACCCTCTGGCCCGGGTGCAGGCCCCGGTCTAGAGTTTTGGCACCTTTGACCTGCTCTGGCTGCCAGCCCTGACTGTAGGAAAGATCGACCATGCCAATACCCACCCCCGCCCATATAACCCGGCTTGAAGGCCGCACGCTGATCAAACTCTCCGGTGCCGACCGTGTCCGCTTTCTGCAAGGGCTGGTCACGGCGGATATTGCCGCCCTGCACCCCGGCCAAGCCACATGGGCTGCGTGCCTGACCCCACAAGGCCGCTGGCAGGCTGATTTTTTTGTAATCTCCGACCCGGATGACACGTGCCTGCTTCTGGACTGCGCAACCGCACAGGCGGAAGCGCTCTGCACCCTGCTGCTCCGCTTCCGCCTACGTTCGGACGTGCAGATGGAGCCAACAGCACTCCCGGTTTATGCCGCATGGGGCAACCCGCCAGACGCAGCACTGCTCGAAAATGCCATAAGCGTTGCAGACCCCAGACTCCCGGCAGCAGGCTGGCGGCTGATTGACCCACCGGCCACCATAGAGCAAACCGCAACGCAACTGGACTACGACCTGCACAGACTTGCCCTTGGCCTGCCCGATGGTGTGCAGGACTGCGAACAGGGCCGAACGCTGGCCGCCGAAGCCAATATGGATCTGCTCGGTGGCATTGCATGGCAAAAAGGATGCTACATGGGGCAGGAGGTTACGGCCCGTATGCACTACCGCACGCTGCTCAAACGCCGCCTTGTCCCCATTGCCAGCACAGCGCCACTCCCCGCCCCCGGCACGCCCCTTATGCACAATGAGCTGGAGGTCGGTACCCTGCGCTCCTCCCGCGATCATATCGGTCTGGCGCTGCTTAAGGTCGATGCGGTGGACAAGCCCTTAAGCTGCCTTGGCCATAACGTGGTTGCCCGCCCACCCGCGTGGCTGCTACCTGCCCTGAGCACCCCTGCTGACCCTTCTGCCACCACACCGGACAAACCATGACCTACACCCCACCCGACGCCCCGATGCTCGATGCCATGCTGAGCGCGATCAAATACGATGCCTCCGGCCTGATTGCCGCCATTGCCCAGCAGCACGATACCGGCGAAGTGCTGATGATCGCATGGATGAACGCCGATGCCCTGCGTGAGACGTTGCAGACCGGTCGTGTTTGTTACTACTCGCGCAGCCGCCAGAAGCTCTGGCGCAAAGGGGAAACATCCGGCCAGATCCAGCATCTGAAAGAAGCACGGCTGGATTGTGATGCTGATGCCGTTCTGCTGCTGGTCAACCAGATTGGCGTTGCCTGCCACACAGGCCGCCGGAGCTGCTTTTACCGCGCCTTCACCCCCACCGGGTTGGTGGAGCTGATGAAACCTGAAATTGATCCGGCACAGCTCTACCACACACACGGTTAAGGGCGGGTTCTCCCGCCTTACAGGCCCCGGCTTGCCAGCAGGTCCAACACGGCACCTGCGGCGGCATCGGCTGGCAGCGCGCCCCCCGGACCTTCCAACCCGTGCAGCACGGTCGCAAAGGCATCCTTCTGGGCCTGTGCCACAGCCGGATTTTCAAACAGGGTCTGTACTGCCCGCGCCAGCACCTCTGGTGCACAGTCCTGCTGGAGCAGTTCTGGCACAACCTGCCGCCCGGCCAGCAGATTAACCATAGCCACGTATGGCACGCGGATAAGCCTGCGCGCCATAAAGGCCGTTAGCGGGTTAACACGGTAGGTTACGGCCATGGGCACACCAGCCAGAGCCAGTTCCAGCGTGGATGTCCCCGACTTGGTTAAGGCGGCCCCCGCAGCGGCAAAGGCATCGTGCTTGTCGTGTATGTCCGTTACCACTATGGGGCGGACCGGCCAGTTCCGCACCGCCTGCTCCACCGTAGCCGCCACCACGGGAGAGACCGGCACAACCGGCACCACATCGGGCATCCGGGCCTTGAGCAGGGCCAGCATCTGCCCGAACACCGGCAGCAACCTTGGCACCTCCGAGCGGCGGCTACCGGGCATAAGCACCAGCACATGCGCGTTTTCCGCCACACTATAACGCGCCCTAAAGCGCGCAGCATCCCCATCGCACGCACCGGATTGCAGAACCGGATGCCCCACAAACCGCGTTTTTAACCCATGCCGCCCAAAAAATTCCTTCTCAAACGGCAACAGGCACAGCAGTTCGTCCCACAGACCGGGGAATTTGCGTACCCTTTTCTGCCGCCATGCCCACACCTGCGGCGCCACGTAATGCACACGCAAAATGCCCATAGCTTCAATGCGCCGCAGCAGGCGCAGGGCAAAACCGGGGCTATCTATGGTAATGACCATATCTGGCCGCTGCGCGGCAATATCTGCCACAGCCTGGTCAAGCCTGCGAGAAAGCTGGCGCACACGGGGCAGAATTTCCACCAGCCCCATAACCGCCAGATCCCGCATGGGAAAAAGGCTCTCCAGCCCCTCCGCCGCCATGCGCGGGCCGCCCACACCCGCAAAGCGGATATTGGGGTTGCGGGCACGCAACGCATGAATCAGGCGTGCGCCCAGCACATCGCCACTCGCCTCTCCGGCCAGTATCCATATGAAGGGGGAAGAAGCAGCAAGAGTGACCATATTCCTACCTGCAAACACAACAGGGACGCACCACCATTCCGCTCCAGCGTGTAATGCGCAACCCATGCAGCGAAAAGAAAAACCTTTCCGCACATAAAAAGTCCGGTTTATGCCTGCTGGCACCACACCACCAACCCAGTGAACAGGATATCTTCTGCCTCGTGAGTGTTCAGCAGTATATGCGTGAATGGACGGAACAGCCCGTCCGTAACGTTCTGGCCGGCATGGTCGGCACCTTTGCCCTTATTCCCGAAGTCATTGCTTTTTCATACGCTGCGGGCGTTGCCCCCGAAGTTGGGCTTTTTGCCTCGTTCGTCATCAGCATTGCCATTGCCATTACTGGTGGCAGACCGGGCATGATCTCGGGTGCAGCGGGTTCGGTTGCGCTGGTGGCAGCCGATCTGGTGCATGGGCATGGCCTGCAATATCTGCTGCTGGCAACTCTGCTGGCGGGGGCTTTTCAGGTTCTGTTCGGTCTTTTGCGGCTGCAAAGCATGATGCGCTTTGTCTCCCGCGAAGTGGAAACCGGGTTTGTTAACGCGCTGGCCATTCTTATTTTTTCCGCCCAGATTCCCCAGATGCTGCATGTTACGTGGCATACCTACGCCCTGATCGCACTGGGGCTGGCCATTGTTTACCTTATGCCGCGGCTGAGCACGGCCATTCCCTCCCCCCTTATCTGCATTCTGGTTTTGACCGGGATCAGCTTTGCTTTTCCCATGCCTGTGCATGTTGTGGCTGACCTTGGGGCGCTGCCCACCGGCCTGCCTTACCTGACCCTGCCCCACGTGCCCCTGACATGGGCCACATTCCAGATTGTGCTGCCTTATGCTTTTGCCATGGCCATGGTGGGCCTGCTGGAATCGCTGATGACCGCTGCCGTGGTGGATGAACTCACAGACACCCACTCCAACAAACGCATGGAGTGCACCGGGCTTGGTATTTCCAACATTTTTGTTGGTCTGTTCGGGGGAATGGCAGGCTGCGGCATGATCGGACAGACCGTTGGCAACCTGCGGTATGGCGGCCGTGGCCGCCTGTCCACCTTTACGGCAGGCGCCTTTTTGCTGCTGCTGCTGGTTGCCATGCACCGCTTTGTGGCGCAGGTGCCGGTCGCAGCACTTGTCGCCATTATGATTATGGTCTCGATCAGCACGTTTTCATGGTCTTCACTGCGCGATGTTGTGCGCCACCCCAAGCTGGCTTCCACAGTTATGCTGGCAACGGTTGCCGTTGTGGTTCTTACGCATGATCTGGCCGCCGGGGTTGCCTGCGGGGTGCTACTGAACGGGCTGTTCTTCTCGTTTCAGGTCATGAAGCTGGTGCAGGTCAACGTGCAGGATACGCCAGATGGCATAACCCGGACCTATGTTGTGCATGGTCAGCTCTTTTTTGCATCCACCAGTATTCTAACGGATGCCGTGGATTTTCAGGGCACAGCCACACAGGTGATCATTGATCTGGCTGACGCCCACCTGTGGGACATAAGTGCGGCTGACACGCTGGAAAAAACGGCCACACGGCTGGAGGGGCGAGGCAAAACCGTCCGCATTATCCATGCCGATGCCCGGGCTGCAAAACTGCTGGCTGCCCTTGGCCACCCCAACCTGCTGGCCTGAACACCATTCCAGCCCGCCCCCCCGATTTATTGGGAGGTCGGGCGGGTTTTTTGGGCTTTGGGAACAAAGCGTACTGCCAGCACCACAGCGGCTATACCGGCATAAATAAACGGCTCTACATGCCAGACCTTAAAGGCAATGCTATAGTGAATGCAGGCCAGCACCATGGCCAGATAAACGGTTTTATGCAGCGGTGCCCACCGCCTGCCCAGACGCATGATGGACTTGCGGGTGGATGTTGCCGCCAGAACACAAAGAATAACAAACGCCAGCAGGCCAAAGGTCAGGAACGGACGGGTTGTAAAATCCTTCCAGATCAAGGCCGGGTCAAAACTACGCGCCCATGTCAGGTAGAGCGTGATGTGCAGGGCCGCATATGTAAATGCCAGCAGCCCCAGCGGGCGGCGATAGACAATAAGGTTAATCCCGGCAAACCGCCGTAGAGGCGTGACCATGAGAGAAATGAGCAAAAACCGGAACGCATACCGCCCAAAATCATGCAAACACTCACGGTAGGGCCTTGGTCCCAGCCAGCCCATCCATGCTTCCACCAGATCAAATACGGCGGGCAGCAGAAACAGGGCATAAAGCAGAACCTGCCGCGCCAGCGGGGATAAATTTTTACGCCGCGTACGACCGGCAACGGGTGGAGCCATATGTCTGCCCTTTAAATCAAATATGTTGGCAAAAGAGGATCACCCCTTAGCGCGCCCAAACCATGGACCTTAACCTTGGGAAGACTTTGTGCGTTATGTCCATAGTAAGCAAAACAGGCAGGAGTCTCCAAGATTATGACCACAGCACAGACAATTGGCTTTATCGGTTTTGGTGCCATGGCTAGCCGTATGGCCATTCATCTGAAAAAAGCAGGGTTTACCGCCATTGCCTACACGCCTTCGGGCAAAGGTGGGGATGAAACCATAGCGTTTTTGCCAAGCCCTGCGGATGTCGCCAAAACAGCCGATATTGTGCTTGTGTGCGTACCCGATGATGAGGCTCTGGCCGCCAGCATGTACGGACCACAAGGTGCCCTTGCCGGTATGCCAGAGGGAGGGTTGTTGCTGAACACCAGTTCCGTATCGCCCGAAGCCGCACAGAACCTGCTGGATGCGGGACAAAAACAGAAGGTAAGTGTGGTGGATTGCCCGGTTTCCGGCAGCACACCCGAAGCGGAAAGTGCCAATCTGGTTGTCCTCGCAGGCGGCAGCGATGAGGAAATGACCCGTGCCAAACCCGTGTTTGACGCCATTGGCCGCCTGACCATCCATGCTGGCCCATCTGGCAGTGGCGCGCGGCTTAAACTGGTTATTAACGGCATTATGGGAGCCGGGCTGGCCGCTGTGGCCGAGGGTATTGCCTACGGGCTGGCAGCAGGTCTTGACCGCTCCATGCTGTTTGATGCGCTGGATGAAATGGCTGTGATCTCCCCCCATCACAAACGCAAGATCAAAATGGCCAAGGCGGGTGACTTTTCGCCCCAGTTCCCCACCCGGCTGATGCAAAAAGACATGCGCCTGCTCATGGATGCCTGTACACGTCTGGCTGTACCCGCACCGACCATGGCGTCAGTCACGCAGCAGCTTTCCCTGACCCGCCGTGCCGCCGCGGATGCCGATTACTCGGCCCTGATCGGCGTTATGGAAAACATTGTCGCCAACGACCCATAATTTGCTTAGGACCGATCAAAAGCACGCAGGGCTTTAAGGCCCTGCCATGCGACGGCGGCCCTGTCCCCCAGTCCTCTGGGCTGCTCCGCCTGACTGGCCTTGCGCGCCAGATCACGCCTGGCCAGTACGGCAGGCAACCCCAGCAGACGCAACGGAGAGGAAAGCTGGGACCAGCCCGCAGCCTCCAGCCAGACCTGCCCCTGCTGCCTCAGTGTCGCTGCACCCTCGGGGCATATGAACCGCCCTGACTGCTGGAGCGCTGGCCAGTGGCGGAGCATGGCCCCCGCTCCATACGCCATGCCGCACAGTTCCAGTTGTTGCAGGGCAGATGTATCCTCCACCCCCAGCAGTTCGCCCGTGGCGCGTTGCAGGGCCCCGGCACCATCTTGCATCATACCCTGCCATGCCAACAGGTCGCGCCCGCCTGCCAGTTCCACCTCGCACGAGTGTACAAGGCGGAGCAATGTTGCCTGCCCAACCTGCCCGCGTTCCACCATATCCAGCACATAGGGAGCCAGAACATGTTCCGGCGGGCGGGTCCGCTCCAGCACATCACGCCACCATTGCAGGCGGATCAGCCCGGCCATTGGCCCGGCAACCGCTGCCGAACGTGCGGGCAGCAGGGCGCGAATCAGTTCATTATGGAAGACCAGCAGCACCAGTGCACCCTGCTGTGCGAATGCTGGCAAAAAACGTGCACAAAGCACCCTGTCCGGATCAGCCGCAGCCAGCCGCGCCAACGCTTGCATATCACCTTGTAAGGAATGGTCTTTCATGGCTGTATCCTATTGTTCAGGCGTGGTGGCATGTTGCAAATTTCCGCACTTTCATGCGTAATGCACATATAGCTTTCCTTACGGACTGCCGCGCCACCCCACCCCCACCAGCAGGGCAAGTTTCCGTGAGCCAGGGGAAAGAGATGCCGGGCTTTAACACCCGGTCTCTGTGCCATTTGGCACGCCCATAGCTCTGGGACAGGCGCGTTATACACACGCCCTGCTTTATACGACGGAGTTATGTTATGGCTTTTGAACTGCCAACCCTCCCCTACGCACCTAACGCTCTGGCTGCCCGTGGCATGTGCCAGGAAACCCTGGAGTTCCACCACGGCAAGCACCACCAGGCCTATGTGAACACCCTGAACACGCTGCTGGAAGGCAAGCCCGAACTGGCTGGCAAGTCCCTCGAAGAGATTATTCTTGCAGCCCACGGCAAAGCCGACCTGACCGGCCTGTTTAACAATGCTGGTCAGCATTGGAACCACTCCTTCTTCTGGAACAGCCTGTCCACCTCCGGTGGTGCAATGCCCGAAAAGCTGGGTGCCAAGATTGCTGCTGACTTTGGTAGCGTGGACACCTTCAAGGAAGAATTCCGCAAGGCTGCTGTCTCCCAGTTCGGGTCCGGCTGGGCCTGGCTGGTTCTGGGCAAGGATGGCAAGCTGGCCATTACCAAAACCCCCAATGGCACCAACCCGCTGGCCGAAGGTCAGGGCACGGCACTGCTGACAGCCGACGTTTGGGAACACTCCTACTATCTGGACTTCCGCAACCGTCGCCCCGACTACATCACCAACTTCCTGGACAAACTGGCAAACTATGAGTTTGCTGAAGCCCAGTTGAACGCGGCCTGATTTTTATTCCGCCTCCCTTAGCGGTGCGGAACAAAAAGGCGGAACCCTTTTTTCAGGGTTTCGCCTTTTTTCATATCCGGCATTCCGCCAGTGTGCAGCTTATGCACACATCCCTCTTGATTGTCCGGTCCCTGCTTCCAATCTTAGAACTGTCAACAAGGCAGACCCTGCCACCCATTGCCGCAAAGCGGGATGGGGCAAGGCCTTCCTTCAGTCGCCTACGATAAAGGGACAAGAGGGATATTATGGATATTGCAAAATTTACTGAACGTTCACGCGGTTTTTTACAGGCTGCACAGACGATTGCCCTGCGTGACTTCAACCAGCAGCTGACTTCCGAGCATCTGCTTAAAGCCATGCTGGATGATGAGGAAGGCGCTGCATCAGCCCTGATCCGGGCAGCTGGCGGCAACCCCGATGGTGTGCGGGCCGCCAATGAACAGGCTCTGGCCAAGCTTCCCAAAGTGCAAGGTGGTGGTGCAGGCCAGCCCGCAGCCACCCCCGATCTGGTAAGGGCACTGGATTCCGCCGAACAGATTGCCCAAAAAGCCGGGGATAGCTTTGTGGCGCAGGACCGCCTTCTGGTTGCTCTGGCCTCGACCGACAGCCCGGCTGGTCAGGCACTCAAAAACAATGGGGCCTCCCCGCAGGCACTGGAAAAAGCCATTGCCGCAATCCGCAAGGGACGCACTGTGACCAGCGAAAATGCTGAAGCTAATTTTGACGCACTTAAAAAATATGCACGGGATGTGACCGAAGTTGCCCAACAGGGCAAACTGGACCCCGTTATTGGCCGGGATGAGGAAATCCGCCGGGCCATTCAGGTGCTGGCACGCCGTAGCAAAAACAACCCGGTCCTGATTGGTGAACCGGGGGTGGGCAAGACCGCCATTGTGGAAGGGCTGGCCCAGCGCATTGTTAATGGCGATGTGCCAGAAGCCCTGAAAAACAAAAAACTGCTCTCGCTCGACATGGGCGCACTGGTTGCCGGTGCCAAATACCGTGGTGAGTTTGAAGAACGCCTGAAAGCCGTACTCAAGGAAATTGAGTCCGCCGAAGGTCAGGTCATTCTGTTCATTGATGAAATGCACACACTGGTTGGCGCAGGCCGGACCGATGGCGCAATGGACGCTTCCAACCTGATCAAACCGGAGCTGGCCCGCGGTACGCTACACTGCATTGGTGCCACCACACTGGACGAATACCGCAAGTATATTGAAAAAGACGCAGCACTTGCCCGTCGTTTTCAGCCCGTTTATGTGGGCGAACCTTCTGTGGCGGATACCATTTCCATCCTGCGTGGGATTAAGGAAAAATACGAACTGCACCACGGCGTTCGCATTACCGACGGCGCTCTTGTGGCTGCGGCAACCCTGTCCAACCGTTATATTACCGACCGGTTCCTGCCCGACAAAGCCATTGATCTGATTGATGAGGCCGCCAGCCGCCTGCGGATGCAGATTGATAGCAAGCCCGAAGAACTGGACGAACTGGACCGCCGGATTATCCAGCTCAAAATTGAGCGCGAAGCCCTGCGCAAGGAAGACGATACAGCCAGCAAGGACCGGCTGGAATCTGTGGAAGTCGAACTGGCTGATCTGGAAGAAAAGTCCAATACACTCAGCGCTGCATGGCACGCGGAGAAAGACCGCGTGAATGCCGTGCAAAAATTGCAGGAGCAGCTTGATCAGGCCCGCTCCGATGTGGAAGTGGCACAGCGCAAAGGCGACCTGCAACGCGCATCTGAACTGATGTACGGTGTTATTCCCAACCTGCAAAGCCAGATTACCGCTGCGCAGCAGACTGAAGAGCAGGAGGCCAAAAGCGCCAATCTGGTATCCGAGGCCGTAACAGATCAGGGCATTGCCTCTGTTGTTTCCCGCTGGACAGGCGTACCGGTGGATCGGATGCTGGAAGGTGAACGCGCCAAGCTCCTGCGGATGGAGGATGAACTGCGCAAATCCGTTGTTGGGCAGGAACCCGCCTTGCGGGCCGTAGCCAATGCGGTGCGGCGTGCACGTGCCGGTTTGCAGGACCCCAACCGTCCGATTGGTTCGTTCCTGTTCCTTGGCCCAACGGGGGTTGGCAAAACCGAGCTGACCAAGGCACTGGCCCGCTTCCTGTTTGATGATGACAAAGCTCTGCTACGCATCGACATGAGCGAGTTTATGGAAAAGCACGCCGTAGCCCGCCTGATTGGTGCACCTCCGGGATATGTGGGGTATGAAGAAGGTGGAGTGCTGACCGAGGCCGTGCGCCGCCGCCCCTATCAGGTCATTTTGTTTGATGAGGTGGAAAAAGCGCATGAGGATGTGTTTAACATCCTGCTACAGGTGCTTGATGATGGCCGTCTGACTGATGGTCAGGGCCGCACGGTGGACTTCCGCAATACGCTGATCATCCTGACCAGCAACCTTGGCTCCGAATATCTGGCCAACCAGCCGGATGGTGACACACCTGATATGGTGCAGGCACAGGTCATGAAGGTAGTGCGCGAACACTTCCGCCCTGAGTTCCTGAACCGGCTGGATGAGGTTATCCTCTTCTCGCGCCTGCAGCGGGCAGATATGGCCAAAATTGTGGATATTCAGATCAGTCGTCTGCAAAAGCTGCTCGAAGACCGCAAGATCAGCCTGCACCTTGATACACTGGCTGAAACATGGCTGGCGAATGAAGGGTATGACCCTGTGTATGGCGCGCGCCCCCTTAAACGGGTTATCCAGCGTAGCCTGCAAAATCCGCTGGCCGGACAGTTGCTGGAAGGGACCATCCATGATGGGGAGACCGTTAACATCTCCGCTAATGGTGATGGTTTGCTCATTAACGGTCAGGCGGCTGCGGAGCCTGAACTCGCTTACTAAGCTGGCCAGCCAACTCTGCCCGGTGCAGACAAAAGACGGGAGGGCGCATGCCTTCCCGTTTTTTATTATCTCAAATAAGGAGGAACATGATGCCCGAGCCTGAATGGCTTGTCTGGGCCAGAGAGGTTCAGGCCATTGCCCAAACCGGGCTGACCTTTGCCAAAGACCCGTTTGACCGCGAGCGTTACGAAATGCTGCGCAACATTGCCGCCCGGACCATGGCAAAAGGTACCGGAGCCGACATAACACAGATTGAAAACCTGTTTGCCCGCCAGGCGGGTTATGCGACCCCCAAGCTGGAAGTCCGCACAGGCGTGTTCGACGCCAAAAACCGCCTACTGATGGTGCGTGAGGTACTGGACCACAACCGCTGGACCGTACCCGGTGGCTGGGCCGATGTAAACTTAACCGCCTCTGAATCCGCAGCCAAGGAAGTGCAGGAAGAAACCGGCTACACAGTGCGCATTACCCGCCTGGCCATGGTGCTGGACCGCGCACGGCAAGGGCACGAACCCCCGGAACCTTTTTCGATTACCAAAATGTTTTTTCTGGGAGAACTGACTGGCGGAGCCGCTGCAACCAGTATTGAAACCAGCGAAGTCCGTTTTTTTGCCCGCAACGAGATCCCACATGACCTCTCTACAGGTCGCATCTCGCGCCATCAGATTGACCGGCTGTTTGCACACCATGCAGACCTGAGCCTGATGACCGAATTTGACTGAAGGTTAACGCAAACAGAGCCCCCTTCGCCCTTAGTGCTGAGGACAGGGGGCTCTGTTTATTGTGTTTATATCAGCCGTATTTCAGGCCATTTGTGGCGTAATATGCCGGAACTGGCGTTCAAACCGGGCGCGATCCTCGGCCAGCAGGCGGACAGTAATGTCCGTCTCCTCTTCCTGATCCTTACGGTCCACCACCTCGCCATGTTGGTACAGCCATGCCAGAGCCGCACCATCGGCCAATGGCATGGCATAGCGCACCACTTCCATGCCCGATGTAATCCGCTGGTCAATCCGGGCCAAAAGACGGTCCAGTCCATCGCCCGTTATGGCAGAAATGGCGACTGTCTCATCGCCCTGTGGCACTGCGGCCTGTCCACCCAGCAGATCAACCTTGTTCAGGACCTCAATCATCCGGTTAGGCCAGTCCTGCTCAAGCATATTATCCTTGGCCATGCTCTCCAGCACACCCAGCACGTCCTTTTTCTGGGTCGTACTGTCGGGATGTGCAATATCGCGCACATGCAGAATAATATCGGCCTCTGCCACCTCTTCCAGCGTTGCACGGAAGGCGGCAATCAGCTCCGTGGGCAGGTCGCTGATAAACCCCACCGTATCGGACAGAATAACCTGACGGCCGGAGGGTAGCTCAATGGCGCGCATGGTAGGGTCCAGCGTTGCAAAGAGCTGATCCTGCGCATAAACGGTCGCGCCGGTCAGGGCATTGAACAGGGTCGATTTGCCCGCATTGGTATAACCCACAAGAGCAACAACGGGAAAAGGCACACGTTTACGGGCCTGCCGATGCAGCCCGCGTGTGCGACGGACCTGCTCCAGATCTTTTTTTAACCGAACAATCCGCTCACCAATCATGCGGCGGTCGGCTTCGATCTGGGTTTCACCTGGACCACCCAAAAAGCCAAAGCCACCACGCTGCCGCTCAAGGTGGGTCCACAACCGCACCAGTCTGGAACGCTGATACTCCAGATGAGCCAGCTCGACTTGTAACGTCCCTTCCCGCGTAGCAGCACGGGCACCAAAAATATCCAGAATAAGGCCCGTACGGTCGATAACCTTGCAGCCAAACTCGGTTTCCAGATTACGCTGCTGGGCCGGGGTTAGCTTGGTGTCCACCACCAGAACATCAATATTGTCAGCTTTGACGGCAATTCTAAGGGAATCGATCTGCCCCTTGCCCAGCAATGTTGCCGAACGGCGCGCACGCAGCAGAAGAACAGCTTTACGAACAATAACCAGACCAATGGAAGCAGTCAGGCCAACAGCCTCTTCCAGCCGGGCCTCCGCAGCCCTTACGTCCTGCCCGTGGGCTGAGCGCTCCCACGGCAGAATGACGGCAGCGCGTGTTGCAACCGTCTGTTTTTTCTCAGTAAAACTCGTCGCCAAGAGATGGTTCCTTGTCCGCCTTTGCGCCCGCTCCGGTGGAGTCTGCAATATCTACGGGAATGCTGGGCATAACAGTGCTTATGGCATGTTTGTAAATAAGCTGGGTCTGGTCATCACGCCGCAGGAGCACTACCTGTTCATCAAACCACGTAATAAAACCCTGAAGTTTGACACCATTGACCAAAAATACGGTAACAGCCGCCCGGGAACGACGGATCTGGCCTAAAAACGCATCCTGCACATTATGTGCACTCTCTTTTTCCACTGTGTGAGACCCTATCCCATTTTCTTTTTTTCTTGGGAGCCAGACCTAGCGCTTTATCCGGCTCGCAACAACTCACTGATCAGCCAGCGTTTCGTTCATCTGATGTTACACCAAGCTGCTTGAGTTTGCGATGCAAAGCACTCCGCTCCATCCCTACAAACAGCGCAGTACGGCTTATGTTCCCACCAAAACGCAATAATTGCGCCTGAAGGTACTGGGTCTCGAACAGATCACGCGCCTCTCGCAGGGGCAGGCTCATCACATCGGTCGAGGCATCGAACTTGAGCAGCCCCGGTGCATTCTCCCCTATTGTGGAGGGAAGCATATCTGCCCTGATCAGATCCTGACTACTCCCGGGCTGCATAATCAGCACCCGTTCCATCAGGTTCCGCAGTTCGCGCACATTGCCCGGCCAGTCGTAAGCCTGCAAAACAGCCACGGCATCGGGCGAGAGATCGCGCGAGGGCAGACCCGCCATTTCCGCAGCGCGGTGGAGGAAGAGCGTTGCCAGCCCCGGAATATCATCCCGCCGTTCCTTTAGGGCAGGCATACGCAATGGCACCACGGCCAGACGGTAATACAGATCCTCGCGGAAGCGCCCGCCCACAATTTCGGCCTGCAAGTCCCTGTTGGTTGTTGCCAGAACGCGCACATCAACCTTAACGCGGGAACCTCCGCCCAAACGCTCAAAGGTCTGGTCCTGCAGGGCGCGTACGATCTTACCTTGGGTTTCCAGCGGCATATCCGCCACTTCATCCAGCAGCAGGGTGCCACCATGGGCACGTTCGAGCACGCCGGTGCGGCGGCCTACACCATCTACCCCACCCTCCAGACCGAACAGTTCCTCCTCAAACCGGCCTGGCGCAAGCGTGGCGCAGTTCAGGGCTACAAAGGGGCCATCCGTCCGCCGTGAGCGGGCGTGAATCATCCGGGCAGCCACTTCCTTACCCGACCCCGGACCACCGCTGATCAGCACGCGTGAGCCGGTGGGCGCTACTTTTTCAATCTGGTTGCGAATGGCAACAATCTGGGCGCTATTGCCATACAGGTCGGCATCCTGCCCGGCTCTGAGCCTGAGCTCCTCGTTCTCACGCGCCAGACGGGATGCCTCCAGCGCACGCCGCACAATGACCAGCAGACGATCGGCCTGAAAAGGCTTTTCTATAAAGTCATAAGCACCGTGCTGGAGTGCCGCCACAGCGGTTTCGATCGTACCATGACCCGAGATCATGACCACGGGTACGGAGGATTCCTCCGCCTTCATGGTTTGCAGGATTTCCAGCCCGTCCATATCCGAGCCCTGCAACCATACGTCCAGAATGACCAGCGATGGTCTGCGGGCCCTGAAGGCCGCCAGAGCGGCCTCGGAGCTG
This sequence comes from Acetobacter syzygii, assembly GCF_000964225.1. Taxonomy (GTDB): domain Bacteria; phylum Pseudomonadota; class Alphaproteobacteria; order Acetobacterales; family Acetobacteraceae; genus Acetobacter; species Acetobacter syzygii. The sequence goes on from NZ_BAMZ01000003.1 coordinate 146,990, forward strand.
GAGGCCACCCGGGCCTCATACCCTTCATCACACAGAATGCCTTCAATCAGCATCCGAATATCGGGTTCGTCATCAACGATCAGGATTTCATGCGCCATGGTCGTCTTTCACCGGCAAAACCAGAGTAGCCACAGTTCCCTTCTCTCCCGATCTGTCTTCCAGACGCACAGTCCCACCATGATCTTCCATGATTTTTTTCACAATAGCCAATCCCAGCCCAGTTCCTTTGGCTTTGTGTGTGACGTACGGTTCTGTCAGGCGGTTTCTGTCGTCCACAGGAAGACCCACCCCATTATCGGCCACGACAATAGCAATGTTTTCCTCTTCCTGCGCAATACGCACCCATACTTCTCCTTTGGTGGCGGCTGCCTGTTCCGCGGCACTATCCGGCCTGTTGGCCATGGCGATCGCATCCGCCGCGTTTTGCAACAGATTGATCAAGGCCTGGCTGATAAGCCGCCGGTCACAGCGGACCATTGGTCCGTGTTCGGGCAGATCAAGGTGATATGTAATCTCATGGTGGGCATTACGTTGCAGGATGAGCACCTCCTGCGCAATACGGGAAAGGTTCTCATTCTTCATAATAGGCTGTGGCATCCGGGCAAAAGCCGAAAATTCGTCTACCATGCGCCCTATATCCCCGACCTGACGCACAATTGTATCCGCGCATTGGGCAAAGGTGTCCGGGTCTGAGGTGATTTCCTTTAAAAAACGCCGCTTGAGCCGCTCTGCCGCAAGCTGAATGGGGGTAAGCGGATTCTTGATCTCATGCGCAATGCGGCGGGCCACATCGGCCCATGCAGCCTTGCGCTGAGCCTGCTGGAGGGCCGTAATGTCATCAAAGGTCATGACATACCCTTCGGTCACTGTGCCGCGCAGCTCCGCACCCACCCGCACCAGCAGTGTCCGCTGGCTTGTGGCAAGGCCAATCTGGATTTCCCGTGTGAACACGGTCTCGGGGGATTGGGTAATCTCGGCCAGCAGTTCAGCAAACTCTGGCACACGGGTTGCAAGCGGCTCGCCTATGGCATCTGCCAGATTGGTCTGGAGCAGCACGCTGGCGGCACGGTTGGGCAGTTCAATCCGCTGCTCCACATCCAACCCGATCACACCAGCGGACACGCCAGACAGAACGGCCTCGGTAAAACGCCTGCGCTCATTGATCTGCCCGTACGCCAGCATCAGTTCAGAACGCTGGCTATCGAGTTCTTCCGTCATGCGGTTAAAAGCACGGGACAGGCTGGCGACCTCATCATCCCTGTTGGTTTCGGGCACATGCACACGCAGATCGCCCTCACTCACCCGGCGAGCAGCCATGCTCAGCAGGCCCAGAGGGCGGGCAATCTGGTTGGCCAGAGCAAAACCGATAAATGCGGCAACAGCCAGAACCAGCAAAGCGACCAGCACAAAAATCATAACAAATGTAAGCTGGATTTTAGCCTTGTTGCTGTTGAGGTGCTTGTAATCCGCCACCACTTTTTCCGTCCGGTGCATATGCTCCAGAATGGAAGGGTCAACCAGACGGGTAATTACCAGCATGAGCGTTGGCGTTTGCGACAGCTCAACAACCGCACGCACCGTGCGCTCATCTGGAGAATCCAGAATAGCTACATCGTTTGAGCGCGCCATAAGCGTGGCTGCGGGGGGTGGCAGTTCCTGCAAATAGCCCGTGCGGCTCATTAACCCGCCAGCGGCCACAACACGGTTGGTAATCGGGTCGTACACAAGGGCTTCTGTCAGCCCGCGCATGGTTGCCTGACTATCCAGCATCTGGGAGAGAGCATCATGGTCCTGCAATAACTGCATGCCACTGGCTGCCAGCTCATTCTGTGCGCTCATGATGTAATTGGACATTGAGAACGCATCTGTACGGATATTGGCGTTATGCTCCTGCAAATACCCGCGGGATGCCTGTAAAGCTTCGTTCAGGGCTGTATTGACCCGGTCGGAAAACCAGATCTGAATACCGTAATGGAAAAACAGGGTGGCAAAGACCCCGACCACAACAGTGGGGGCCACAGCCACAATGCCAAACAGGGTTACAAGCCGCACGTGCAGGCGGGTACCTGCCAGCCCCTTGCGGTATTCGACCAGCATGGGCCAGCCACGCACACCCATGGCCAGCAGCAGCAGCAGCAGAACCAGCCCGTTGACCACCAGTACAAATGGCTCCACCAGCGCATAATGCCCAAAGGACATGCCGCCAGAGAGCACAACAAAGGTTGCAAACACCAGGCATAGCGCCAGAGCAGCAAGGGTTATGGCAACGCTCCTGCGTTCAAGCGCACGCAAAAGCCACTGCAAACGTGTGCGCGAGAACAGATGCCAAAAAGAGAGCCGAGAAGGTTTTGTCATGCCTGTGGCTAGACTACGCCACGCACAACAGGAATCTCAAGGTCACGTATTTTTTTACGCAAGGTATTTCTGTTCAACCCCAACATGGCGGCGGCCTTGATCTGGTTACCCCGTGTTTCTGTTAACGTCATCTGGATCAGAGGACGTTCCACCTCTGTAATAATACGAGCGTGAAGGTCATGCAACGGCATACCCTCCCGCCCGGCGGCAAGGTAGCGGGCAATATGGCGTGATACAGAGTCCACCAATGGTTCTTCGACCTGCCTTGCATCGGGCGCAAAGTCGCTTGCCAAGGGTTCCGCCAGTTCCGCATCCACCACTTCCGCTGTTATGGTTTCCTGCGAATAAAGAGCGACAATGCGGCGAATAAGATTTTCCAGTTCCCGTACATTTCCCGGCCAACGCCATGCCTGCAGGCGGGCCATGGCATCCTCATCCAACATGCGGTACCCGCCCCCTGCCTCGCGGCACTGAGCCAGAAAATGCCGGGCCAGCAAGGGAATATCCTCCCTCCGCTCCCGCAGGGGGGGAAGGCGCAGGGGAACCACGTTCAACCTGTAATACAGATCTTCGCGGAATGTACCGGCCTGAATAGCCTGCCGCAGGTCACGGTGCGTTGCGGCTACAATACGCACATCGGCATGGAGGGGGGTGGAACCACCGACTGTGGTAAACTCTCCTTCCTGCAAAACACGCAAAAGGCGTGTCTGTGCCTCCTGCGGCATATCCCCGATTTCGTCCAGAAAAAGGGTGCCGCCAGAAGCCTGTTCAAACCGCCCCGGCATCCGCCCCAGATTGCTCCCCCGTTCATAACCAAACAGTTCGCTCTCTATCTGCTCCCGCGGGATGGCGGCCATATTAACCGCAATAAACGGCCCACTGCGGCGGCGACCATATTCGTGCAGGGCGCGCGCCACCAGCTCCTTCCCCGTCCCACTCTCGCCCGAGATCATAACAGTCAGGTCCGATGTGGTCAGTCGGGCAATGCTGCGGTAGATCCCCTGCATAACCACGGACTGCCCAATCAGGGGCAGGCGCTCCTCCGGAGTTTGGGGAGGGACCGGCTTTTCCGCCTCCTGCACGGGGGTTGTTAATGCCCGCGCAACAACAGCCAGCAGTTCCTTAAGATCAAACGGCTTGGCCAGATACTCAAACGCACCACGCTGAGTGGCCTTTACAGCCGTTGTCAGCGTGGATTGCGCACTCATAACAATAACCCGCAGGTCCGGCCGGATCTGGCGAATGCGGGTTACCAGTTCCAGCCCGTTCCCATCGGGCATGGCCACATCGGTAATGACCAGATCGCCCTCACCCTCCTGCACCCACTGCCAAAGCGTGGAGGCATAGGGCGTAACCTGTACCTGATACCCTGCGCGCCCCAGTGCCTGCCCCAGCACGGTACGAATGGATCGGTCATCATCAGCAACAAGAATGGTGGGCAGCGGTGTCATACGTTTTGGACCAGAGGAAAAACAACAGGGAGAGGCTTATCAGACGCAGGCGTCCACAAGGTCAAGAGAGACCGCCCCTTTCTTCCGCCAGCGGAAGGAAAAGACTGATTTCTGTCCGTCCCGGACGGCTTTCAACCTCCATAACCCCACCATGGTCATCCATGACCTTCCCCACCAGCGCCAATCCAAGCCCACTGCCATTGACCTTGGTGGAAACAAAAGGTTCGAACAGATGCGGTTTAACAGTTTCCGAAATACCGGGTCCTGTGTCCCTTATGGTAACGACCAGCGGCAGGTGCCGCCACTGGGTTGTACCTGGGGCTGTAACGCGAATACCAGGGCGGTAGCTGGTTATAAGGGTAATGTCCCCTTCCTTCCCGGCTTCCTGCACGGCCTCTGCTGCGTTTTTGACCAGATTAAGCAGCACCTGCACCAGCCGGTCCTTATCGCCCCAAACGTGGGGTAAGGACGGGTCATACCGCTCCAGTATGCGCAGCCCCTTGGCAAAACCATTGCTTGCCAGCAGTTTGACGTGCTCCAGAAGCCTATGAATGTTCAGGGCACGGTAATCCATCTGTGCCTCCCCGAACATGCCCATACGCTCAACCAGCGCATCTATGCGGTCCACCTCATCACAGATCAGGGTCGCAAGGTCACGGTCCGCGCCTTCCACAGCCTGCTCCAGCAACTGGGCCGCCCCTTTGATGCCAGAAAGCGGATTACGCACCTCATGCGCCAGCATAGCGGCCATACCCGACACACTCCGGGCTGCCGAGCGATAAACCTGCTGCTGGTCCAGCACCCGCGCAGTAGAAGGCAGATGGAATGTGAGCAGCACATGGTCCGGGTGGTCCAGCACTTCCGCCCCCTGCACGCTCACCCCTTCATGGTGGAAGCGTGGCGAGCTAAACAGCAGATCATGCTCGGTCACGCTGCCGCCACGCTGGCGCAGATGAGCCAACAGCAGAAAAATAGGATGGTCAGGTGGCGCAATTTCCGCCATGCCCCCCGCCTTGATCTGCTGGCGGGACATGCCAAAAAATTCCTCAGCGGCCATATTGACCGCCAGCACCGTATTGCCCGCCCCTATTTCCAGCAAGGGAACAGGCAGACTATCCAGTAGAAGCGCCGCATCGGGCTGCTCTGCCCTTGGCGCCTTTGTGCTCACGCCGCGTGAGCCTGTTCTTGCTGCCGTGCTGTTTCCTGCCGGGAGGCACGAGGTTCCCGCTCGGCACCTGCGGCAATCTGCTGGTCATAGAAATCTGCGATCATGCTTACAGCATCTTCCGCCGTTTCCACCCGGTTAAAGGCTGCACGGAATGCGGCAGATGCAGGAAGCCCTGCCGAATACCAGGACACATGCTTGCGCGCCAGCCGCAGACCGGGCCGCTGGCCAAAGTGATCCAGCATCATGCGGTAATGTTCCAGCACAATGGCTTTTTCCCGCTCCAGGGTGGGGTCTGGCAGTTCTGCTCCTGTCCGCAAGGCGTGATCAACCTGTGCCAAAAACCACGGACGTCCGTAGCAGCCACGGCCGATCATCACCCCATCCGCGCCCGATTGGGCCAGAGCGTTACGGGCGTCGGTTGTAGTCAGGATGTCACCGTTGACAATAACGGGCAGATCCACGGCATTTTTAACATGACGCACAAAAGCCCAGTCTGCCGTACCATTATAGAACTGCTGGCGCGTACGGCCATGCACCGTGATCATGCGGATCCCCGCATCCTGCGCAATACGTGCCAGAACCGGCGCGTTCAGGTGTTCGTGGTCCCAGCCCATCCGCATTTTTAATGTAACGGGAACAGGCACGGCACGGACAACTGTTTGCAGCATACGCTGGGCGGCGGCCTCGTCGCGCATCAGAGCGGAACCAGCCATTTGCCCCACAGCCACTTTTTTGACCGGGCACCCGAAGTTAATATCAATCAGATCCGCACCTCGGTCCACCGCAATCCGGGCAGCTTCCGCCATGGCGTCAGGGTCACACCCGGCAAGCTGCACGGCGTTTGGACCTCCGGCATCGGCCACTTCGGCCATGCGCAGGGTTGTGTCGTTCTCACGCACCATTGCCCACGAGGCAATCATTTCAGAAACAACAAGGCCCGCACCAAGTTTGCGGACCAACCGCCGGAATGGCAGGTCGGTCACACCGGACATGGGGGCCAGAATTACCGGTGTATCCAGAACAACACCGCCCAGATCAATGGGACGCAGCAGGGGTTGCGTTTGCACAGTCATTTCCATTTGCCTACGAATTAGGCAGAAATACCGTTCCACGCGCCCCTGCGCAATGTTTTTCGTCGTGTGGTCGTAAAAACCTTACGGCACCATAACGCAAACGGTAGCGGTGCAGGCAATGCCTTCTTCCCGCCCGGTAAAGCCCAGCCGTTCAGACGTTGTCGCCTTGACCGAAATGCGGTCCACATCCACCTCCAGCAACGCCGCCAGACGCTCGCGCATGGCTTGCGCGTGCGGGCCAATTTTGGGGCGTTCACAGATCAGCGTCAGGTCCGCATTGACCAGCATTCCGCCCCGCTCGCGAATACGCTGACCAGCATGGATGAGAAAGCGCGCACTATCCGCATCCTTCCATTCATTCTGGCTGGGGGGGAAGTGGCGACCAATATCACCTTCCGCCAGTGCGCCATAAATCGCATCACACAGGGCATGGATGCCCACATCGGCATCGGAATGTCCGGCAAGGCCATGTGTATGGGGAATGGTGATCCCACACATGATCAGCGGACGCCCTTCCTCAAAGGCATGAACATCGTATCCAAGCCCCACACGCGGCAGCAGTGTGGGCGCAACCAGCCGTTCAAGACGCACCAGATCAGCCTCGTATGTCAGTTTGATATTATCTTCGTCACCCGGCACAAGGGCTACGCTAAACCCGGCTTCTTCCAGCAATCTGGCGTCGTCCGTTGCATTGAACGAAGCCGCTGCACGGTGCAGGTCCAAAAACAGACCAAAGCGGAAACCCTGAGGGGTCTGTGCGCGGAACAGATGCTCACGCGGGACTGTACCCGCAATAACACCATCTTTTTCACGCTTGAGGGTATCGGCCACAGGCACGGCGGGAATGGCACCCGGATGCTCCGCCAGAGCGGCCACAACATTGCGCACCAACTGCCCGGTCACATATGGTCTGGCACCATCGTGCACCAGAACCAGATCGGGCTTCTGCCCGAATGGCAGGGCGTCCAGCGCCTCCAGCCCGGCGCGCACACTGGCCTGCCGGGTCGCCCCCCCTTGCACCGGAGGCAGAATGGCCAGACCATCCAGCGCTTCGGCCAGAGAGGCCGGGTCGCCTACAGGCTGTATGGAGGTGACATGTGGCAGAAGAGCCTCTGCGGCATGACGAATAACAGGTTGCCCCGCCAGCAGCACATACTGCTTGGGGGTGGCACAGCCTGTGGTGGCGGCATAGCGGCTACCGGTACCGGCAGCCAGTAGAATGGCAGCTACTCGCATGACCGAAGCAATGGAGCCATGCCCCCGCTCCGTCAAGCCTCAAAATGGTCAGAAGAGCCATCCGCCACACACCATTTGCATTCTGATTGTTTAGGTGTGGCAAAGCTGGCAGAGCATAAGTGCCTGCACGGCAGATCACGCCCAGCTCCATGGCACGACCAAGCTGCGCCACCGCCATAGACGTAAGCGTTCGCTGACAGCGCCCAAAATCTGTTAAAGTGCTAAAATCTCAAAAAGAAACTGGCTCCGTTACAGAGCAGCATCTCCAGTCTCACGCGTGCGGATACGGATGACGCGTTCGAGTTCGCTTACAAAAATCTTGCCATCCCCGATCTTGCCAGTATGCGCCGCATCCAGAATAGCTTCCAGAACCTGATCAAGCAGCCCATCGCTCACTGCGACTTCCACCTTAATTTTGGGCAGAAAGCTGATCCGGTATTCAGCCCCACGGTAAATTTCCGTCTGCCCCTTCTGACGGCCAAAGCCTTTGACTTCAGAGACCGTAATCCCCTGCACGCCCAAAGGCGCAAGCGCCTCGCGCACATCATCGAGTTTAAAAGGCTTAATAATGGCGGTAACCAGCTTCATACTGCCTGCAACTCCCTGCTGCAAAACATTTCCATGACGTTATGATGTTGGCACAGTTAAACACCTATTGCAAAGGGCTTTGATGCACCTCAAGGCAAGACCGCTGGTTTTCCCGCACAGGAGGGAGCATATAGGGGGCATGATCTTCAACAGCCTGTGCAGGCTTTTGGTTCAACCGCCTGCCAGCAGTGTGAAACTTAAGGAATAAAGACCCCATGCACGCACTCTCCCCGGACGCCAAGGCCGAGAACGCCCACCACCAGCACCTTGCGGATGTGGACGTGTGCATTATTGGTGCAGGCCCCGTTGGGGCTGCTCTGGCGTGCCGTCTGGCCCGCGGGGGAATGCGTGTGGCTGTGGTGGATAAAACCGCCCTCCCCCCCATGGAAAACCCCGATCTGGATGGGCGGGCCTATGCCATTGCCGCGGGCCCCAAGGAATATCTGGAAAGCGCAGGTGTCTGGGATGCGCTCCCAGCTGCCTCCTGCCCGATTGAGGAGATTCTGGTCACAGATGGTCGGCCGGGTGAGCCTGCTTCCTCCCTTTTTCTGGAATTCACGCGCGAGGATGCAACGCAACCTTTTGGCTGGATGGTAGAAGCCCGCGCCCTGCGGGTCGCCCTGAACAAATGCCTGGCAACCACGCCGGGCGTGAGCGTTCTGGCACCCGCCGAAGCCAAAATTACGCGCACAGCCCAAAGCGCACATGTGCAACTGCTCGATGGCCGCAGCTTTAACGCCCGGCTGATTGTCGCCGCCGATGGCCGCAGGAGCCGCCTGCGCTCAGAGGCAGGCATTCCCCTAACCCGCCTGCCATACGGGCAAACTGCCATTGTATGCGCCATTGCCCACGAATTCCCGCACGATAACAGTGCGCTGGAACACTTCCTGCCCGCAGGACCGTTTGCCCAGCTTCCCATGACCGGCACGGAAGAACACCCCTATATGTCCGCCATTGTGTGGAGCGATAAAGACGGCGTTGCCGAGCGCTTTGCCGCCCTGCCCGATGAGGCCTTTGCCCGGCAGGTTGAACGCCGCATGGGCAATTCCCGCCTTGGCCGCGTCACCCCGGTTGGACGGCGCTGGACTTACCCGCTCTCGGCCCAGTATGCCGCCCGCTACACCGATACGCGCATGATTTTGGTAGGCGATGCCGCACACGGGATTCACCCCATTGCGGGACAGGGGCTAAACCTTGGCTACCGCGACATTATCCACCTGAGTACACTACTGCTGGATATCCACGCTCAGGGCAAAGACCCCGGCGCCCCTGCTGTGCTGGCGCGTTATCAGGCCTTGTGTCGCCCGGCCAATATGCTCATGCTGGCAGCAACAGATGCGCTGGACAGACTGTTCAGTAACGACAACCCGGTCCTCCGTCTGGCGCGCGATCTGGGTATTGCTGGCGTGCACCGCTTTCCTGCCCTGCGGAAAGCCTTTGTAAAGCACGCCATGGGTTTGTAATTGCGGAGAAAACCGGGATGCAGGACGATCTTGTGAGCTCAGTCAGTTCCAGCCACTTTGAAGAAAGCAGCCAGTTGTGCGCACCACAACTGACCGTGCTGTGGCGGCAGATGACGCAGGAAGCCTGCAGTTGCAATGACCCGCTGGTAAGGGGGCTGCTGGCAACAGGCGTACGGAGCCACTCCAGCTTTGCCTCCGCCCTTGCCGCTCTGATCGGGCGCAAACTGGGGGACCGGTCCGTAGCAGCCGATGCCCTGTCCGAACTGGTCAAGGAAAGCTTTGATGCAGAGCCGGATATTGTCTGCGCGGCTGCGGCCGACCTGCTGGCCATCCGCGAGCGCGACCCCGCCTGCCCGGATTTTGTAACCCCGTTCCTGTTCTTCAAAGGCTACCATGCGGTGCAGACTTACCGGGTGGGGCGCTGGCTCTGGCTTTCTGGGCGGCGGCATCTGGCATTGCACATGCAAAGCCGGGCATCGGAACTGTTCAGCGTGGACATTCACCCTGCGGCCCAGCTTGGCCGCCGCATTCTGTTTGACCACGGCACAGGCATTGTGGTGGGAGAAACGTCGATTATTGAAGACGATGTGTCCATTCTGCAAAATGTAACACTGGGGGGGACTGGCAAACATTGCGGCGACCGCCACCCCAAAGTACGCCGTGGCGTACTGATTGGCGCTGGCGCGAAGGTGCTGGGGAACATTGAAATTGGAGAAGGTGCCAAAATTGGCGCTGGCTCCATTGTGCTTGAACCCGTACCACCATTTACCACCGTTGTTGGCAATCCAGCCCGCAAAGTAGGTGTACGCCACAAAGGTATGCCCGCCCTGAACATGGACCAGACACTCCCGCCGATTGACTATATTATCTGAACATCAAAGCTGCGAGGAAAGACGGTTATCGTCCTTCCTCGTCCCCATCCATTTGCAGCAGACATAAAAAAACTGCCAGGCAAAGAACTGCTGGCAGGTCAAATACGACGGGAGTGGGATGGCGCGCCCTATTGGATTCGAACCAATGACCCACAGCTTAGAAGGCTGTTGCTCTATCCAACTGAGCTAAGGGCGCCTATAGCCCCTACCGCATAAGGGGAAAGAGACTAAAAATCAATGCGTCCAGTTCTGGACCCGTGTGTAGGCAAAATTATCCGCATACACTTTGGGGCGACGCAGACGCTCGGTTGGCTTTTCCACTTCGTAAGCAATATGCTCACGCTGGGCATAAGCCTCGGCCGCTTCACACGTATCAAATAAAAGACGAAGTTGGGATTGGGTGTCTGCACTGCCAGTCCACCCCATAAGGGCATCCTGTTTACGCGGAGCATTCTGCCCATATTCAAACACCCACAAACGGGTGCCTGCTAAACCTGACTGACCAGCAGGCTTGGACTGCTTATAAATACGCGCTGGCATTATGTGCCTCCCGCTTTATTTATGGTCGGGGCGCCCGGACTCGAACCGGGGGCCTCGTGTACCCAAAACACGCGCGCTACCAGGCTGCGCCACGCCCCGAACAAGCGGGAACCTAAGCGCCTAATTCCAAACTGGCAACCCTGCTTCGATAAAAAAATTACTCCGCGCACTCTTTTTTGTTGCTGACCAGTGGCGGAACAAACAGCGGAGCCGTATCCCACGGGAAAAGAACCCACGTATCCTGCGGCACTTCGGTAATAAACAGGTCTGTCAAAGCCTTACCCGCAGGTTTGGCATACAGGCAGGCAAAATAGGCTTTTGGCAGACGTTCGCGCACAAAACGGGCGGTCACACCAGAATCGACCAGATCATCAATAATCAAAAACCCTTCCCCATCACCTGCGGCATCGGGGGATTTGATAATCTGGGGTTTGCCCATTTCCTCCTCGTCATATGTGACGACGGAAATTGTCTCGATCAACCGGCACCCCAGTTCCCTTGCTGCAATAGCTGCTGGGATCAGGCCGCCACGGGTCACGGCGACAATACCTTTAAAAGGCATTTTTGGCACAAGGGCAGCAGCCAGCGCCCGGGCGTCCCTATGCAGTTGTTCCCATGTTACCGTGGCATAATGCACAGCCATAAACACTATCCTTTACGATCAACCTGCGGGTCGGGTCTTATGCCCTTACCTCTCTGCGCTCTCCTTAGCAGGAACATGCCTGCCTTCCTACAGAGTGTTACGCGCCTGCAATCACCCCTCTGTCACCCATGCATACCCGCTGGCCAGATGCCAGACTGGCTTGCCACGCACGCCCATGCCCTTACGCATCCTCCTCCGTACCCGGCACATGGCCAATCTGCTCCAGATATTCTGGCTCGCCGTAATCGCCGATCTCCTCGTCCACCTCCATGCGTACGACGACGGCCCCCGCGACGTGAAGAATACCGGCGCGAATTTTATCGACCCGTCTGCGCGCATCCTCCACACTGGGGCATACAATAGGCGCGCCCGCCCGCAATACGGCCCCCTGCCATAAAAATGGCTGAAATACGATCCGTTCTGCCAATGCCATACCGACCCCCATGACCACCCATAAGTTCCTGTTTTGTTCTATACTAATTTTTACGATAAACAAACACAAGACTTATGCCAGAGTCGTGCTCTGGCATGGTCGTATGGCAAGGCTTATCGCTGCACGGTGCCTTCTGCCGCCAAGTGTGGCAGCGGCATACCGTACTGCTCCACATAACGGGTGGCGAACACATCCCTCTCCAGTCGCTCGCAATAGTCCAGATAACGGATCAGGGCTTTTTCCGCCCGTGCCGTGCGCCCATAACTCCGTTTGTAATGCCGCCAGAGCATCAGCACATTGACCGACCATGCGTCATAACTATGCTGGGCCACACGCTGGCGTATGCTGGGTGGCAGGGAATCAAAGGCGTTCCAGTCATTCCCATCATACCGTCGCCAGACTTCGTGCCGGAGTGTGCGTTCGTTTGTGCGGGATGGCAGCGGGCTCATTGCGCTTCCGCCTCCGTACGCCACACAGGGAACGGATCGGGGAGATGAGCAAATTGCTCCGGGTCAAAACGCGTGCTTTCAGTCTCGGGCACAAGGCAAGCGTTCAAAGCGGCACGAATGGCGGCCTCGTCCATATCTGCCGTGCCAATAAACACCATCTCCTGCCGGCGGTCCCCGTAAACCCGGTCCCATTTTTCTACCAGCATATCCTGCCATTCCTTGTTATCCGGCCAATGCTCGGAAGGAATATGCACCCACCAATACCCTGCGGCCTCGGTCCGGACCAGCGCGCCCGCCTGCCCAAGTTCCCCCACCCACATGGGACGCGTTGCAAGCCAGAAATAACCTTTGCTCCGCACAACCCCCGGCCAGGCGTGGTCTATAAATGCCTTGAATTTTTCAGGAATAAAGGGCCGTCGCGCCCTGAATACAAAACTCCTGATCCCATATTCCTCGGTTTCGGGAACATGATTGGAAAAACCGTAAAGCTCTTTGTACCACAACGGATTTTTATGGGCTTTTTCGTAATCAAACCGATGCGTATCCAGCACGCTTTCCAGCGGTACAACCGCATGGTCAGTTTCTATAATAGCGGCATCCGGGTTAAGGCTTTTAATAATCTGGCGCGCCGCCACACATTGTTCGGCTGTTGCGCTGGAAATCTTGTTCAACACAACAACATCTGCAAATTCGATCTGCTCCACCAGCAAGGAAACCAGCGCGCGATCATCCTCATCTCCTGCTGTTTCTCCACGATCTTTTAGAAAATCTGTTGAGCTGTAATCTTTGAGAAGGTTAACCGCATCCACAACAGTTACCATTGTATCCAGCCGCGCTATATCGGCCAGGCTGTTACCGGCTTCGTCCCGGAACTCAAACGTGGCGGCCACCGGTAACGGTTCTGCTATGCCAGTTGATTCTATAAGCAGGTAATCAAACCGCCCTGCCTCTGCCAACCGCCGTACTTCCTGCAACAGGTCATCGCGCAATGTGCAGCAGATGCAGCCATTGCTCATTTCCACCAGCTTTTCATCCGTGCGGGATAGATCGCTTCCATCGCGCACCAGATCAGCATCTATGTTCACATCGCTCATATCATTCACAATAACCGCGACCTTGCGGCCAGTACGGTTGTTGAGAATATGGTTGAGCAGCGTTGTTTTTCCGGCACCAAGAAAACCGGACAGGACGGTAACAGGCAATCTGGCGGGCATGGGGGGGAGGAACCTTAACTATTACAATCACATTCCCATGCTATATACGTTATATTATAACATAACAATTCCATGCCAAAAAAATGTCCCGGTTCTGGTTCCGGCAGCATTCCTCACAAAATGATCGCAGGAGCAGAACGACCATGGCGGCCTGCCCTGCTCCTGCCTGTTTTTCTTATGGTGCCGTCAGGTGCGTATACAGAATGGAACAGCCAATACCGATCAGAGCTATGCCCCCTACAATTTCGGCATACCGTCCAATCCATTCGCTGGCGTGCCGCCCAATAATAACGCCAAAAGTTGCGACAACAGTGGTTATGCCACCAATAACCAGACAGGCCGCAACAATATTGACCTGCATAACGCCAAGACTCACGCCCACGGCTGTTGCATCTATGCTGGTTGCCAACGCGGTTGCCACCAAACCCAGCACGCCACCACGGGCATGGGGGGTATTTGCAATCACCGGCTCCGGAGCAGGCTCCTCCTCTTTAAAGGCAAGGCGGATCATATTGCCACCAATAGCCAGCAACAGGCCAAAGGCAATCCAATGGTCAACTGCGGCAATCCATGTGCTGAGCGCCAGCCCAAGAACCCAACCGATAACCGGAGTTATGGCTTCAAAAAAACCAAAAACAGCGCCAATACGCACCGCATCGTTCAAACGGGCGTTCTGTTCGACTGCCCCCTTGCCAACAGCTGCGGCAAAGGCATCGACAGACAGGCTGAGGCCAAGGACACCCAGCGTGAAAATACCGGTCATAAGAATTCCACGGGCCGCAAGAAACACAAACAGCAGACGGAATCCCCCGGCCACACTTGGGGTATCCACTGCCGTTGGTCTTGCCTGGCGTTTTATGCAAAACGCTGCCTTCACCATGGCCCGTAAGCCAAGCTTGTTGATGAAGGCCCCTCATAACTGAGGGTAACTACTCCCCAAGGACGGGGCGATGCCTACCAAGTGGAAGACAAGATTGCAACCATTTGTTTATCCGCGCTTAATCCACAGGCTTACCCACGCAAGCATCCTCAGAATCTGTGGATAAAGCACAAACCAATGGGTTAACGGGACCGGAGACATATCCCCCCGGCCCCATATGGATTAACGCGCCATACCGGAGGAAATAACCCCTCCCACCACGCCCGCAATAACGCCGCTGGCAATGCTGGTCAGGAGGAACTGGTTACCATACTGCATCCAGCGGTAACCCGGCGGTGGAGCATACAGCCCACTATGGCTGCGCCAGTCATTCACATACCAGCGGCTGTTTACCGGGCCATCGTACCGGTCGCCGCGTTGCCAGCGCCGGTTCATGTCATAATGATCAGAATCATGACCCGGACCGCCACGGCCACCACGCATACCGCCACGGCCCGGACCACCGGGGGGAGGCGGATTGTGCATGGCCGCATGACCTCCTGGCCCCTGCCCACCGGGACCGCCACCCGGGCCACCCTGCCCTATGCCCTGCGCATGAGCAGAAGACCCCAGCAGCAAACAACCATTCAGCATAACGGCAACAAGGAGCTTTGTGTTCACCTGATCTGTTCCTTTTGAACCCAAGCCACGTAGGGCTTTTCCATCCGAAGTTTTACTATATTTGCGGCACTATTGTGGTCGGTCGGATGCCTGCCTTTAACTCCGGTATGGACCATGGGGTTCCGCGCGCCACCGACCCGGCGCGCGGGCCTGTCTTTTACCAGCTATAGCCAATGCTGGCCTGTGCGTTACGCCGCTCCCCGTACCAGCACCATTCGTCATACGGTGCGTAACCATAACAGCTTGCCACATAACGTTTGTTAAACAGGTTGCGCACACTCGCCTGCAACTTCCACCCTTTAAACGAATGCCCCAGATTGGCCATATCGTAACTGATGGACCCATCGAACAACGTATAGGACGGTACGGTTACTGACCCGTAGGATGCCGTACCCCCGTAAGATGAGGCAACATGGCGCACACCACCGCCAAAACCAAAGCCCTTCAGGCGGCCTGACTGCATGGTATAAAACGCAAACAACGAGGCATTTCCCCTATTGGCTCCAATAAGAGGGTGGCCCGTTGAATCATCATGCACACGCTGGGTGCTTATGGCAGCCGTAACATCCAGCCCTTTGTAAGCTTCCACATGGGCTTCAAATTCAAAGCCGTCGGAATGTACTTTGCCACTTTGAGTGGAGTAGCTGGAGTTCGGCACAGCCACCAGAACACCTGTCTGCTCAATATGGAAACCTGCGGCAGAAAGCAGGACTGGCAGGGAGGGAATCTGGTATTTAAATCCGCCCTCAAGCTGCTTGCCCATGCTTGGATCAGCCTGACGCATATGCACACCATCGCTGGATACCACACCAGCCTGCGGCGCAAACGATGTTGCATATGAAATGTAAGGAGATAGTCCAAAATTAAAATGATACAGACCAGATGCACGGAAGGTAATCTGTTCGGGGTTCTGGTGCGTGACCGAGTTGCTCATACGCTCGGTCTGCTCGCTACGGTACCAGTCGTTCCGCAGGCTCCCGGTGAGATAGAGGTTTTGAATCCGGATCTGATCCTGCGCGTAAAGCCCGACCTGATGCTGGTTGGTAATATAATTGCTCGATGCCGCAGGCGCGGTGATCTTCTGCCCATATACCGGGTGCAGCACGTTAATGGAGGGTGCACTCCCCCACCCATCCAGTTCGGTGGCATGGCTTTGCTGGTAATCAAATCCAACCATGAGCTGATGGTGAAGGATGGATGTATCAAACCGCCCCTTAACCTGACTGTCAAAGGCCAGATTCTGCATCCGCTCGTTGGCAAAACCTACACCCCGGCTAAAATTGCCGAGCTGCTCCATAGCCATATCCCGGTTGTAGGATGCGTCCTGATAAATGCCGTAACCATAGACGCTCTTATATTTTGTCCGCACATCATCATACCGACCGCGCGATGCAACGCTCCAGTCCTTATTAAAATCATGCTTGAAAATATAGGTTATGGAACCATGGTTGCGATCGAACTCCTCGTAGGAGCGATCCCCATCGTAAAAATTCTGCTTGATGTAGCCAAAATCAGCTTTTTTAAGCGACCCCACCAAGGGCACAGAGCCGTAAGAGGCGTTTTTGGGGTCATACTGGTAATTACCCAGCAATGTTAGGGTTGTGGGGCCATCGCCACCAATTGTTATGGCCGGACTAATGCTATAGCGCCGGTTGACCGTCTGACTGAGCTGGCTATGCGAGCCGTTGACCGTGCCATACAGCCGGTAGCGCACAAAACCGTCCTTGGTTGCCCACCCGCCAACATCACCATCCACACGGTACAGGTCAAAACTTCCGCCGGTAGCTGTAAGCCCTCCATAAAACTTATCTTCCGTTGGCAGCTTGCTGGAAAGAGCAACCAGCCCACCGGGGCTGGACTGCCCATACAGGGCGGAAGATGGACCTTTAAGCACCTCTATGCGGTCAAGGCGGGAAGTATCGGTCTGGGCGGTTGCGTAGCCATTGGGGCTACTTTGTTCCTTCAGACCATCCAAAAAGGTGGGAACGGTAAAACCGCGCAGGGTAAACAGGTCATAACGGGTGGCAGTCGCCCCACGTTGGTCTGGCAGCACCCCGGCCATATAACGGATTGCCTGATTAAGACTTAATACGCCACGATTATCCATTTCGTGCCGACTTATAACGGTAATGGATTGTGCCGTATTAACCAAAGGCGTGTTTGTTTTGGTGCCGGAGGATGCCATGGTGCTGGCAGTCCGTGCACGCCCCACCACATCCACTTTTTCGCCCTGCGCTGTGGCGGCCACACCCTGCGGAGTTGCCGCCCCCTGCACAAGAGCAACAGACGTAGGTGCCGTACTGCGGAAGCTCAAACCCGTGCCAGCCAGCATTTTACCCAACGCATCCTGCGCGCTCAAATGCCCGGACACCCCCGGAGACACCAGATTGTGCGCCAGGGATGTTGGCACGGAAACCTGAATACCGGACTGACGGGAAAACTGGCGCAAAGCGGTGGCCAAAGGCTGCGGCGCAATAGTAAATGTATGCACCTCCCCCCCGGATACAGAAGGCGTTTGCGCACAAACGGGCATAATTGCCGTTGAAGCACACAAAAGCCCCCCCAGAGCGTACCAGCCAACAGATAATTTTTTAAAACGGCGACCCAAAATCTGATGCATCTTTCACCTGACAAACAACCATCGAGCTTTGGCAAAAAGGCCAGAACCGACAGTGAGATGCATTCGCAACTCCCTGCATACAGACTAAGACTCACCGCGCAGGATTTTACCCACCCCCTGCGCGCAAAAAAAATCAGTGCCCGGCAGATGTAATAACCAACCCATTACCGGGCAGATGGGTCAGCTTTAAGCCCCGCCCATTGATGAGGGACAGAATTGCATCATCCGGATGATCGTTCCGTAGCACGGCATCCACCCGGTCCATGCCAGTTGTATTGGCCCACACCCATGTGGAACCGTGGCGATACCGCGCCACA
The DNA here is from genome assembly GCF_000964225.1 of Acetobacter syzygii. Taxonomy (GTDB): domain Bacteria; phylum Pseudomonadota; class Alphaproteobacteria; order Acetobacterales; family Acetobacteraceae; genus Acetobacter; species Acetobacter syzygii. The sequence continues at coordinate 164,952 of NZ_BAMZ01000003.1, forward strand.
AGTTGCAGGGCTTCCGCCACCGTTTTGTTGTGGATGATCAACTCACCATAGCGCCACGCGGCCACATCCTCCGGGTCCACCGGGGGGTCGCGCACAACCGCGCCTCCCTGTCGGTAATGGGCCGCCTGCCCAACCAGCAGGTCTGTGCGGTCCGCAGCGTTCTGCTTACCAACAAACACATGGCCCTCGGTTACGGCAATATCCACCTGCTCGTTTTCGCGCCCCACAAAAAAAGCAGTCCCTACATCCTGCGTCACACCATCGACCGCAGCCACCCTGAATGGCCGTGTATCCTGATGTTGCACCGCCACCCACAAACGGCCAGCCAACAGTTCGACCCTGCGCTCATTCTTGGTGTAATGCAGGGCAACGGCAGACTGCGCATCCAGCATCAAGCGCGTTCCATCGGGCAATGTGTAGGTCGCTACCTGCCCATTAAAAGTCTGGTAATCCGCCCGCAACCGCAACAGAATATCGGGCAGGAAACAAAGCGTTACCCCCATGGCCACCGCAACAGGCACCATCAAAGCCCAGCGTTTTTTTCTGCTCCTGCGGGGCACAACAGGTGTCACCTCAGACTGTGCACCATGACCGGACAAAACCTGCTCGAACCTCTGCAACCCCTGCCAAAGCTGCCGTTCAGCCTCAAACGCCTGCCGGTGTGCCGGTGCCTGTGCCAGCCAGACCTTGATATCTGCAATATTTTCGGGTGTGGCATGGCCAGAGGCCAGCACAATAATCCACTCCCTGGCTTTAATACGCGTTGGTGACTGAGAACTCAAAACGGGCACGTAACCGACCTATGCTTAATAAAAACGCACACTCTACGCAGCATATATTTATACAAAATACTGCTTTATCACGACTTTTCTGCTCAGGAAGGGTCCATATGCCTGTTCATGGCAATAACATCCAGTGCGCGGCGCATATGCCGCTCGACCGATGTGGTGGAAATACCCAGCTTCGCAGCAATACGCTGCTGCGATACACCCTGAATTCTATTAAGGAACAGAATGTACCTCGTGCGTTCTGGCAGAGCCTTAATGACCTCTTCCATATACTGAATGTTCTCACGCCCTATGCTCACCCTTTCGGGGGAAAAATGTTCCACGCTTCCGTGCAGGAGCTCCTGCGCATCCTGTTGCGCCTGACTGTGGCGTGCAGCTTTCATTTTATGTGTTTTGGCAGAATTAATGGCAAGGCGAACAAGGTAAGGCTGAGGGTTATCTATGGAACGCTCCTCCCCCACCCCCTGCAACTTGATCCAGAGCCCCTGCACCACATCTTCCGCCTCTGGCCGGCTGCCGACAATCTTCCTGACCATACGGACAAACAACGAACGCTGGGAAATAAGCAGTTGCGACAGGGTAAGTGCGTTGGACCGCATAAGCTGAAAACTCTGGGAGAAGAACAATGCAGCCCCAATACCGCATATGCGACTTAATATCAATTACACATCCGTGACCAAACAGATGCCTACCTGACGGGAACCTATGGAAGCAGCCTGCCCCTGCCTTGCGCAACTCCCACCCTGCTGAGAGGGCGTTACATATTCGTTTTTGCTTTATCTGCTCTTTAATAATCACTTAAATCATGTGTTTATTCACAGAACCTTATTGCAAATTCACAAAAAACAGAATTGATACCTTTCATTACATTCTGTATTTTGGGGAAAAATTTTATATTTTAAAGAGATTACTTTGCTCCACTCCCTTACGTCCCGGATCGTTTTTGTTGGCTCCATTGTTAGCATTAACCTGATCTGCCTGTCCGGATTGCTGCTCTCTGCATCCAACAGCATGATCGCGAGCTTTGAGTGGAACTCCCATAAGCAGAAAATTACAGAAATCGTATCAGAAACACTGTCCGACCTGCGGGAAGCACAGGCAGAAGAACGGGGCTTTCTGCTCACTACGGACGCCTCCTTCGCCAAGGATTTTGATGACCGCGTTGCCTCGGCTCTCGCCAAGGTCAACCTTCTGGAACAGCTTGTGCAGGACAATCCAATCCAGCACGAACGCGCCCAGAGCCTACAGATCGCCACCAACCAGCGTATTGATACCCTGACAAAGCAGATTACCCTTGCCCGCCAAGGTCGCTTTGAAGAGGCCAGATCCCGGGTTGTGCTGGGGCAAGGCCGTGTGGACATGGCGATTATTGTCCAAAAAGCAGACGAAATCCGGCAAACAGAGCAAGAACTCCTTATTGCCCGCGAGGCCACGGCAAAAGCCCATGTGAGCTGGAACAGAAAACTGGTCATTGGTGGCTGTCTGATTATTGTTATCCTGATTAACGGCCTGCTTTATGTCGTGCTGAACGGAATGCGCAGGTCCGTGCGCCAGATTGCACGCGCCATGTCCGACTTTGGTAATGGCAACCGCACGGTGCGCGTGGATGACCATATGGGCTGCACCGAGTTTGACATGCTTGCCCAAGGCTACAACACCATGGCGGCCCGGCTGGATGCCGCCATGCAGGCACAGGAAGCAAGCGACGACAAGCTGCTCAAAGCCAACGCTGAACTCAAACGCAACAATGAAGCCATGGAACTGCTGGGGGAAATGGCCCATCGCCTGCAAGCGGCCCGGACCAGTTCTGAGCTTTCGGCCATTATCTGCGCTTTTGTGCCGCGTGTGCTCCCCGGTATTCCCGGTGCACTCTACACACATAACCACATCAACAATCAGCTTGAACGCATTGCACAGTGGGGCACGCCCCCAGTGGGCTGTGACTCCCTGCTCCCCAATGCCTGCTGGGCTTTGCGGCTGGGGCAAAGCCACTCTGTTTCCGCCCCTGGGGGGGATGTTGTGTGCCAGCATGTTGCAAGCGACGTAAACGCCTACCACTGCGAACCCCTGTTTGCGAGCGGGGAGGTCGTGGGGCTTTTATACCTGCAAAGCAACGTGGAGGAAGAAAACCGCTTCCGCCTTGTGGCTCTGGTAGAAAACATTGCCTCTGCTCTGGTTAACCAGAACCTGCAAAAAGACCTGCGCGAACAAACAATCCACGACCCGCTGACCGGCCTGTACAACCGCCGTTATATGGAAGAGACCCTGAATACAGAACTCTCCATGGCCAGCAAAAACAATACAACTCTTGGCCTGATTATGGCTGATATTGATCATTTCAAGCATATTAATGATGAATTTGGCCACGACGCGGGCGACATGGTTTTGCGCACCATTGCCAGCGAAATTCAGAACTCCTTTCGGAGCAACGATATTGTCTGCCGTTACGGGGGAGAGGAATTTTTGATCATCACAACGTCCCACCCTTTGGACACGCTCATCCCACGGGTAGAAAACCTGCGTAACACCCTGTCCAAACTGGATTTGTATTACAACGGCCAGCCATTAGGCAAAACCACCATGTCGTTCGGGATTGCAATGTGGGACAAATCCCTGAGCACCGACACATCCGCCATTATCCGTAAGGCTGATACCGCACTCTACCAAGCCAAAAAAAATGGACGGGACCGCATTGTTATCGGGTAAAAACACAAGGTTCGCGCAAGCAAACAGATAAGCTGGCCTGTTCCATGCCATAACCTGATCCATTTTGCCACGGAACTGGCTGTTGACCTGCGTGGCGTGGCACCACAGATTACAACAGAACCAGCAACCTGAGACACTCTGCTCAACACACAGGGCAATGTAATTGGGCAACGTAGGATTTTTCTCATGGACCTTCTGAACATCCTCCACCACCGCCACACCACCAAAGCATACGACAAAAATCGCAAAATACCGGCTCCGCTGGTAGCGCAATTACTGGAATCCCTGCGCTTCAGCCCTTCATCCGTTAATTCCCAGCCATGGCATTTTTTTGTTGCAGATGATGATGCGGGCAAAGCCCGGATTGCCAAGGCAACCAGTGGTCCATTTGCGTTCAATGCTTCCAGAGTTATGGATGCATCCCATGTTATTGTGCTGAGCAGCCGCAACACGCTCCCTGCCGAATACCTGCAAACTCTTGCAGATCAGGAACAGGCCGACGGTCGCTATGCCGACGACAATGCCCGCACCACCGCACATAAAGGACGTTCCGGTTTTGTAGGCCTACACGAACAGGCCGGAGATGTGCCTACATGGACACAAAAGCAGACTTATATTGCACAAGGTTTTCTGCTCCTGTCTGCGGCTCTGCTTGGCGTGGATGCAACCCCAATGGAAGGCTTTGACGCTGCCATTCTGACCAAGGAACTGGATCTGGCGCAAAAAGACCTGTCACCCGCCGTTATTGTTGCTTTGGGCTACCATTCGGATGCGGATTTTAACGCCAAGCTCCCTAAATCCCGCCTACCGGAAAAAACGGTTTTCACACATATTTAAACAGATTCAGGCTCTTCCTCGCTCCACACTGCGGGGAAGAGAGGTTATGCCTATCCCGGTCTATGATCCGCCATTGGTGTACATGGGGTCTTCCTGAATTTTCATGCTCTTCACAATTTGAGCCAACTCGTGTGCATAAGCTGTTTTAACATTGGAAACGGCTTTATCCACCCGCTCCTTGGGGTGCTTCTGGCATTCATCCCGAATAGCTTTGGAAAGACCTTTGGTTATTTCATCCGGTGGGCGTGATTCTATCATTTTATCACCCGAATAATCACCATGTTCGGAATTAAGATAATCTATACATATACCGTTCGCGTTATTGGTTGTTTTTTGCATTAACGCCTTATAGTCTCCGTCCTCTTCATTATCCTGTGCCAGAGCGGGCATGGAGCAGGCAGCGACCATGCAGCCAACAACAAAAAGCTGCCAGTGTTTACGCATGTACAATACCTACCCTCTTCCAGCAAAAAACAATCATGCCCATGCCATACCATGACACCCTGCTCCAGACCTACCCGATCCACGCATCAAGCAATGAAAAGAGCGTGTGCCAAGAGGAGAGCGTGCATGTTATCCAGCCAGACAGGCGTTGACGCAGGAAAGAAGAGGCGCAAGGCGTATTGACCGCCAACCTTGGGGTTGAAAAAGTTATTTATTCAACAGGAAAGGGTACGCAAGCCCCCTTCCACTCCCATTACAAAGCCATCCCATCCCGCAAGATGCTTTCGGGATCAACAATAAAACCCAGTTAATGCTTTCCATGTCCGTGCTCAGACTTGGCATTTTCACCAGACATTAAAGCCATAATCACTTCATTTGGGGTGCGGTCATTCTCTTTGGATATTTGTTCAACCGTTTCTGTAGCAGATTCTACGGTTAGTTTTTGTGCACGCAGGCGTGCCAGAAGGCCCTGTTCATCCGTTCCGCACAGCGGCGCAAGTTGTCCAAGAGGAGCTTTGCTCACCACGCCAATCAAACGCATGGCAACCTGCCTGCCGCCAACCTTACTCCCTGCTGGCTGAATAAAAAAATAGGCGCTGGCCACAATGCCAATCAACAATGGAATATACAACAATCCACGGCGACCATAATTGACCAGTGGTGTCCAGTTTTTAATTAAATGCAGCACAAAAGCCAGCAGCAGCACCATGCTCAGCCATTCGTGCATAGGGTGAAAAGAACTCGGCCCCCAATGAAAAAATAATGCAACACCCGTTATTGTAGAAATAAGAAAGAAAATTGTTGTTAACGGAGTTCCATATTTATTCATAAATTTTGCAAAGGGCTTGGACGAACGAGGCTTGGGAGAAGCCGTAACCTTTGATGCCGAGATCTGGGTAGACATTGTTAAACAGCCTTTGATGATAAGATGGCCCTTACAGGGACGTATTCAGTCCAATTTGATCAAGCGGATATTGCCTGCTTCGTGTGGCGGCAAAAAGCAGTTTTTGTGCTTTATCCGCAATGACCTGAAAAACTGACATAGGTATGACGCGCAAAAAAAGCTCCACGGTGCGCCAGTAATCGGGAAACCCATGAGGAAGAGAGCGCTCAAACCATTGCGCCGCACTCACGTAATCTTCCTCCTCCAAAGCAAGGCGTCCCATATTAAAAGCAGCCCAGCAATCCTGAGCTTCCGCACCGGCTTTAAAATAAAGACGGGCCTGCGCCTTGTCTGGTTGTGCTGTGAGCATACCGTTTTCGCAAAGGGTGCCCAACATATTCAAGGCTTTACTTACACCTTTGCAGGCAGCCTGCACGTAGTATTGGAATGCCAGTTCCGGGTTTTCCTCCAGACCATCACCCGACAGGTAAAGATCACCGAGATTAAAACAGGCCCAGCCATCACCCTGTTCGGCTGCTGCCATAAAATATTTTACAGCCTGAGCCACACTGCGCTTTACCCCCCAACCCTGTTCATAGGCACGGCCAAGCATTGTCAAAGCTTGCGCCTGCCCACTTTGCGCAGCCACGGCAAACATGCCAAAAGCCTGCGCAAACCGCCCTTTATTCAAATACATTTGCCCAATAAGCAACTGCACTTCCGGGCCATCAGGGTCTGGACTGGGGGAGCATAAAGCTCCCACCAGATTTTTTGTGGTCATTAGAAGGTAAGACCCATGTTTCCAATAAAGGAACGTCCTGGACCCGGCACGGCACGGCTGGAACTAAACGAGGAAGCATAGTTGAGGTGGTCGGTAATATTGTTCGCATTAAACGAGAAACGGTAATGTTTTGTTTCCCACGAGATCATCCCATTGAGCGAAAACTGATAAGGAATACGGGCAACATTGCTAAAATCTCCGTTTGCCCAGTAACCCGATGCATATTGTGCACCACCAGCAATTTTAAGGTGTCCGGTTTCAGGGTTAAAGAAATGATCTGTCAGATCATACGATGACCATATAGAAAAGTTGTTATGCGAAACACCGGGAGCCTGATTACCATTATACTGGGCGCGGTTCCTTATTTTTCCATCCATCCAGGAATATGCACCGTAAATATCCCAGTTTTTGGTAATTTTACCACTCAGGTTCAGTTCCACACCACGGGTGCGCAACCCTACACCTGAATCGCTAAAACCATTCACAACATCTCCACTTTCATCATAATAGTAGGAGTTGTTCTGATTGATCTGGAAAAATGCAACACCCATCCCCAGACGTTTATGGAAAAAGTCCGTCTTGTTCCCGAATTCATACAGATCACTCCGCTGGGGCTTGAAGTCCGCACCATTTTGCGGCGTGTCACTCGCCAGAATTGTCACCTGAGAAGAAACATCGGTCCCAATAGGTTTATACGACCGTGAGAACGTGAAGTAGAAAGACGAATTATCCATGGCTTTATACATAATGCTCCCCGATGGGCTCCACCGGTCTGCATTCTGTTTTTGGCGTGGCACAAGAGTGCTTGAAAGCTGATAACCAGCAAAAGTGGACTGGAACGCATCCCACCTGACAGCTCCAAAAAGCGAAAGCTGCTTTGTTAACTGGATATGGTCGGACAAAAAGAGCCCCACATCCCGCTGGTCGGCATTGGACATATTGGCATTGGGGAAGGTCAGATAAGCCCCGTTGGAAGAATGCGACGGGTTACGGATTGTCTGGTTATTAGACCGTCCATGCCATGTGCCAATATAGCGGTTTTCATCCTGATAATTGATGTCCACGCCAAACTTCAGATCATTTTTGAAGCGCCATGTATTAAAATGCGCATTTCCCATAAGCACATTCTCAGCGCCCCACCCTTTGGAAAGGTAGGCCGTACCCCCACCCGCCCCGTAAGATAACAACGGGTTACCACCACTCATAAACTGGCTTATACAATCAGCGGTGCTACAGGCGGCAGGCGTAGTTGCGGAATAATTGCGTTCATATTTGGTCAAACGGGTATTGTTACTTAACGTGAACCATGACGATATTTTGGACTTCAACGATGACGTCAGGCTATGAATATCGGAATTATCCCTGTCGGCACTCCGGGCGTAGGTGGTATCGCGCGCCAGACCTTCGCTGGTAATGGGGCGATAAATCCCGCTCGCCGTTTTAATCATACCCACGCCGTAATCTGGCATACTGTCTGTATGGAGCCAGCGCCAGTTAAGGTGCCATGTCGTGTTGCTATGCAACCCAACCCCCAGGTCAGCAGCAGCACCATAACGGTTGGAATAAACATAATCCCGCCCTGGCGTACCCGCACGGTTATACATGCCGTTAATACGCAGAGCGATGTCTCTGTTAAACTGGTAGTTTACATCCGCCTGACCGCGATACATGTCAGCATTACCAAAAGCCTGATCGTAGCTATATGATTTGCCATCATGCGCTTTTTTCAGAGTTTCGTTGATCAGCCCACCAAGATTTGCGGCACCAAAATACTCACCGGCAGGTCCTTTAATAACCTCAACATTCTCAATATCAAAAATGTCGCGTGTGTAGGTGCCAAAATCCTTTAGTCCGTCAGTATAAATATCGCCTCTGGCCTGCTGGCCACGAATACGGAACTGGTCGCCATTCAGCCCGCCACGCCCTTCACCTGTGGATAGTGTAATACCCGGCACATTGGCCAGAGCCTGATCCAGCGTATAAAGCCGTTGCTGCTTGATAATTTCCTGCGGAACAACATTGATGACCTGCGGTGTATCCTGCACGGAGGTCGGCATACGACCAATATCGAGCTTGATCTCGTTGGTATTGGGTATTTCAGAAGCGGCTTTGCTCTCACCACTTACCCGCACCGCCGGAAGCCTGATGTTTGTGTCCGTCACGGCGGGGTCGTTTTTGGTATCCTGTGCCTCTGCTTCACTTTCGGCATAGCCCATACCAGCCGACAGCCCCATAACAACAGCTGCGCCCACACGAATTTTTGGGGAAAAAGGACGGTCATACCGTTTCATCATATTCTCCTGAAGGATGCTTGCGATCCCACATTGATGCTCAACGCATTACAAACCGTGCCCTTATTATGGTAATGACTATCATTCGCAACTTGAATTTATCAGCATCCCAAAAAATGCAATGCAGTGTTGTTTATACGTCACAGTTCTGCCCATCTGCGGACAAGATTATGATATGTGGACGTAAGACCCAGCACTGCGGAAGACGTATCCGGCATTGTCTGGCGAACGCTTCGGATGGACTGGTCAAGTTCGTAAAGAATCGTGCGGTATGCATCATCTTTTACCATAGACTGAGTCCAGAAAAACGATGCCCACCGGCTACCACGCGTAACACAATTAACTTTATGCAGGCTCGTAGATGGGTAAAGAACCAGATCACCCGCCGGGAACTTGACGGTATGCACACCATAAGTATCCCGAATAACAAGTTCCCCACCATCGTAACTCTCTGGATCACTCAAAAACAGTGTGGATGAAACATCAGTCCGAATACGAAAACCCGTTTCCGGATCCGGGCGAATACTGTTATCGACATGGTATTCAAATTCCATACCCTCATCATACCGGTTAAAAAGTGGTGGAAACACGCGCAGAGGCAAGGCGGCACTGGTAAAAATGTCGCTTCTTGCCAAAGCATGTAAAATCATTGTTCCCAATTCTTTTGCCACGGCACTTTCCTGCGGAATTTGCAAATTGACTTTTGCCTTGGCTGACTGATCGCCCGCTGTAACCTTACCATCGACCCATTGGCCTGCCTCCAGCTTCTGGCGGCAATAAGCGACCTCCTCGGGGGTCAGAATATGCGGGACATGGATCAACATGATTTGACTCTTCTCAATCTTGGATGGCAAATATGCGAATGACTCTTAGTTGCGTATTTTTGCAATATCAACCATAAAGCGCCGCCAACAACGCCCCCTTGAGTTCTGTCGGTTCTCGCTCGCTGTTTTCTGGAGATACATCGCTCATGCCGACCATCCCCCCTGCTGCCCTTACCTTCTCCCCGTGGGAGATGTTTCTCAATGCCGGGC
>NZ_BAMZ01000002.1 GCF_000964225.1 Acetobacter syzygii
AGAGACAGCCAGCAGTTCATCCATTGTGGTGCGATGTAATTTTGTGGGCTTATCGGACAGATTTTTTTCTTCTTTTTCCACGATAATAACTCCAACAAATAGAAAAGGGAGGTCCGATTAACGAGACTTTCCACCAGGCGCCTTCGGCGGGCTACGCCGCTCCCGCTCCGCGCTCGCCCTGGTCAGAACAGTTTTGTGCCTGGTCATCCTCAAAAGCATTGAAGCGAACCAGTTTAGCCACCGAAGACACGCTTCCAGAAGCTTTTTGGTTTGGATGGCTGTTCGAAGATTGGTTCGGGCAGAACCGACGTTTCCTTGGGAGCCGATTCTACCAATGGGAGGGCGATTAGCGACTCAGAGGGGGTCTGATTAACGAGAGTCGCGGGAACCTCTTTTCTCGTCTCTCGCTGTGTCCGCCTGTTTTTCTGCTCTGCTTCCCGTCTGATGCGTCGATCGGCTTTTCGGGTCAGTCTGGCCGTTCTGGTCGCTTTCATGCGTGCAGGGGCTTCTAGGCGGGCGCGTTGAAGCGTTTTGAGGAAGCTGGAGAAGGTCAGGTCGAGATCGTCCTGCTCTTGGAGCATGGTCAGAACAGCCTGCCGACTGAACCCGTCTTCCAGCTTTTTCTCTATCCATGCCAGCCGTTGCCGGACAACGACCGCGCCTTTTTTGCGTGGAGTCACGTCTGCTCGCTCTCGCTCGCTGTAATGGGACGATGTTTTTTACAGCGTACGGGCTTAACCGGTTTTTTCCAAGTTTTGTCTCTGGTTTGTCTCCTTAATCTGGCTATACACATGACGCAGTTTAAAAAACTGCGGAAGTAATTGAAAAAAAACAACTTTCCTGAATTTGGAAATTCATAGTGGCTGCTCTTGAGCAGCCATTTTGGTCATTTTTCCGCAGAAAACCGCCACTAGAGAGCAGCCAAAAGAGCAGCCAGTGTGTTTTTGTCGTAGAGCAGGCGCAAATCAGGCGTGAAGCACTTTGGATGTCTGATTTTAGGGAGGGGGGCTGTTCATGGTCTTGCCATAAGCGGCAATCCAGAAGATGTTGATCCCCAGATATGAGGAAGGCCCGGAGCGGCAAACTCCGAGCCTTCAGCAAGTCCGTTAGAGCATACCTAAGCGGACCGCCTTTCGTGGAAGGCTTAACCCGGCTTCGGGTTTCCCTTCAAGCGTTAGATGGTCGGCGCAACAGAGAAACGCCAGTGACCAAGACCATTCAGACCGCCATTCTCAACACTTTCCGCGCTGGACAGATCAGCCGCACGGCCAAAGACGTACTTCTCATCATCGCCCGCTCCATGCGTCCAGCGTCCTATGAGAGCCTTGCCAGAGCCGCCAAGTGCTCTCGCCGGTCAGTGGCCTATGCCATCCAGCAGGCCGAGCAGCTCGGCATCCTGTGCCGCTCTCACAACCGTATCCGCAGGGGCCGACGCTGGATGAACGGCTGCAACGGGTATCGGTTCATCATGAAAGCTCTCACGGAAATGCTGGCTTTCCCTTGGTCTCGATCACAGTGCAAACCTTGCACCACGGGTAATGAAGTTAAAAAAAATACCCGGCATCCGAATCACGATCACAACGAAATGCTGGAAATAATCGCCAAAATGGCGAGCGGGATACCCACCGAGGAATTGGGCTACCGTGGAAGCCTAGCCTAACCGGGCACCACTTCCCCGATCACAGTGCAAAACGAGATCCGATCACAGTGCAAAACGAGATCGGCTGGCCTTTTTCTGCCTTTGCACTGTCATGGAAACGGCAGAAAACAGCCATTCTGTTCACAGTGCAAACGATTTTGCACTGTGATGAAAGAAAGCCTACACAGGACGTCCTTTACCTTTCTTAGAGAGTGCTAAAGGGTCGAAATAAGCCCCGTCTTTCTAGGCGGGGTTTGTTCGTTGGTGGACCAATTTGCTCAAGAAGAAATGCTCAAACCAGTTCTCGCCCAATAGCAGGAGCATCAACCCACTCTCGTTCCTCTAAAAGTTGAGGTTGGGAATAATCAGAGACAGCCAGCAGTTCATCCATTGTGGTGCGATGTAATTT
>NZ_BAMZ01000001.1 GCF_000964225.1 Acetobacter syzygii
GTTGCGCCCACCATTCCTGAGCCGCAGTATTCTGCGGTTTATGCCATGTCTCCCCTTAAAAATAAGCTCCGCCAAAACGGCATTGAGTAGCATCATTTTCCATTATTTGGAACCTATATCCGTGCCAGATCCGTGCCGCTTTCCAAGCCCCACCATGCGCGAATCTCTTCCCGGTAAGTGTCGGGTATTTTCTTCGTATAGCGTGCGACGATGCCTATAGTCGTCCATCCATCCTCCTTGAGAGAGAATGTCTCGGTGCACCCAGTAATGCCATGAGGCCCATGTATGTCTAAGGTCATGCGGCGTTATGGTCGGAACAAAGCACGACGGCATGACAGTCTGGCCCGCGTGAAGCGGTAGTGTTTGATAATGATACAACTGGCATAGATGGCAGAAGCAAAGTTATCACATAGGTAATCTGATATTTGGGAAACAGGTTTTTGCGTAATTGAAGTGGGGCGTGTGAGCGTTATAATCTGTTCGCGAGAGAATGGGTCTTTCGATGACGGACAAATTTTTAGAACCAATCTTCCAAATTTTCAGGCACTGACTGTGCTCCGTATGACCAGAGTTGGATTTTTGTTTTGTAAATTTCTATTGTTTTGAATGGATTTTTTTTGAATATTTAAGAATTTCTCAAAGCGTTATGGGTTCAAGGTTTCATCGTCCGGAATTAAAATCCTATAGTTAGATTTAAAAAGCCAATTATTACAATTATGGTTGAAAAATTACTTTTTAACAAAATAATATACGTTTCTGGTTAACCGCTACGTATTCTAATAACCAACTGTAGCATCATATTAGCGCCTTTAAGATAGTGCTGATTGTGTGGAGTGTATGCGTTAAAGCGGCGGATAAAAAACAATAGAGGATGATGTGTTGTGTCCATACCATCAAATTTTACTCAATATGATATTATCGATACGTTTCCTTGTTTGGCTGGTCTTGGTGCCAGTTGCTTTGGCGAAGATGCTGATATATTTGGAGATACGCTGGCCGAAGTCATTCGGGAGGAACCTAATACACGTGGTCTTTTGTATAAATTACAAACAATCGATGAATTGAGAATTTTACTGAGTTATAGTGATGAAGACGTTGTGCGCGTCAGTGATGCTGTACTCGGTATAAATCCAACCGTTGAACCGGAAGAGCCGCCTAATTGGGGTAGTTTTCCCAGTCTTCAGGCATTCTGGTCAGTTGTTCTCCACGCTTTTGAAAATGATCCCGAGGTACAGGCTGGTAGAATTTTTCCCCTATGGGCAAATGATAATCTTCTTTACCAAGAAAGTTAGAGAAATCTGTTTTATGTTTGGATGACCAGATGCCAATTTTTGATTCATATATTTTGAAACAGGTAAGCATAGTCACTTTTGGTGTTTTGGCGACATAAAATGAGAATATGATTATGTGTACAACTCTGTGAATAAGGGGGAAAATATGAACGCATGAAACAAAAATTAAGGCATTTAAACAGAATTTATTTTTATCTCTGCTTCAGAAAATTTCAGTTTCATGAAGCACAGATAAAGATTAGGGGATTTTGTGTTCCAGTATTTTAACCAGTTTTAAGAAGAAACTTATTTTTTAAAAATTTTAATGTGGAATTGGCAGATCTTTCCCATTGCCGGAGCATGGATGCGCCTAAAACTTGTGGGCGGACAATGGGGGGTAATCCAAAGCTAGCAATCATTTTTGCAGATTTTGCTGAGGCAAAACTGTCAAAATCAAATGTGAGACCTTTGTTATGGGCGTATTCCATGCTTTTCCAGATCAGGAGCATGTTAGACCCGGCAATAGTGGCTCCACGGTCTCTGGCTGATTGCCAGAAGTACAGATTGTTCTGGTCCCATATTAACACGACAGCCGCAATTAACTGCTTATGCTCATCCCACGCGCTCATGACACAGGCTTGTTCTCTCTGACAACATGCGTCAAAAATTTTTCTCATGCGCGCAAAATCATGGCTGTTTTGAGCGCGAGGCTGATCAATGAGAGAGATACGAATAAAATCGTCCAGGTTGGTATTGCAGACGACAGAGAGTTTTTTATCTGCTGTTCTAATCAGATTACGTGTTTTTTGATCGCAATTATCCCACACGTCTTTAAGGGGGATATCCAATGGAACACGAAACGTAAAAGTCTGGCCGATTGTGAATTTGCATAAAGAAAAAGCAAATGCAGTCTCATCCTCCGGATCAAGGCTTATACGCAAGCTGTCGTACGGTGGTATTTTTTTCACTAATTCGGCAATGGTATTACGGATGTTCTGCGCACGACGAAATGGCTTGGATGGGGGTAAAAATAGGCGTGGCCCAAGGGTTCGTGTGTAAGGTGGGCGTGTTATTATTCTCATGCCCAAATGAGTTTCCATGAAAATGGTTAAACTACCAACAACAAAACCGTCTTTTTTAACTTCAATCAGATCATATTGCCCATCTGTAGCGGCATTCAACCACCAGTCTTGATGAAAAATTGAAAAAGGACTTTGTTCTGTCAGGTGTGCATTAGTCATCATGATATATATGTCTTTTGTGGTCAGATTTTTATCAACAGCTATTGCATTGCAATAAATATAGCAAGAGTACATAGGAATTATTATATTATTGAGAATGATTGTCATTGTATATTTACTGATACATAAAAATTTATTTAAAGTAAAATATTAAATTTTAACTTTTTATAAATTATTAATGGATTTAATTTTTGACCTCCCCGAGGCAATTGTTTTGGTATTTTAATAATGTATTGTGGAAAGGTTTTTTGTGACATTTTTTTTTGGGTTTATTGTAAAATAACAAAATATATAATTTTTTATTAAAAATTAGATATTTTAATTAGATTTATAGGCTGATTGTATTTTTCTGTATTCTATGGCGTGTAGAAATTTAGGTTTTTAGTCATAACAAAAAATGTATTGGGTAAGCCGCATTGAATACATGTTGCTGATACCAGTGATCTGGGTAGAATCACTGGTTGGTGCTATTCTCAATAGCGTTGATGTTAGGTGGTGAAGGAGAGAGGGCAAGCATGGTCCACACTGCTGGAACATGCTTGATGCTTCTCGATACAGATTAAATTTTTATATCAAAAAAATCACGGGGAGTGAGTAATAAAAACCGGAATTAAACCATATATGAAATCAGTTGCATAAAATTATGCGTAAAATGCACCGGATGTTTTTTCTTTCAGAATGTTTTTAATTGTTTTGTCTACAAATTTTTCATTGGCAGCAACGCGCGCTTCTTTCATATCGTTGGCGTAAACTTCTCCCGTTCCACTAGTGGAAACCTGAGTATTGTCGACGCTGCTGGCACTTTTTGCTTGGAGTATGGTGTCCCGGACGTTGGTTTGCGTCTGGCCTACGTAAGAAACTGCATATCTGTACATCATAAACCCTCCCACTCTATTGATTATGAACGTGTTATTAGATTCGTGTAAAATAAAATTCTACCTGAGGAAGTGAAATTTTTGCCAAAATTATAACAAGTTCGTGATCGAAGTCCGGGCGTATGTTTTCTTGCTACGGTAGGTCGAGTGTCATCACGGATTTTTCACGTTTTGTACAGCTATGAAGGCCGGGCACATTTTTCTCTGTATGTTTGGTCAGGAATGGAGAAACATGGTCTGTGCTCATTCCATTATGAGTAGGCTACAGGGATAAGGGGCGATCAGTGGGTAGTACTGAACCAAGTGACTGGGCAACAGATGAAAATCTGGCTGTGCGGGTTGTCGCCATGCGCAGGGATACGAACGCTGCTGGCGATATCTTTGGTGGGTGGGTTGCAGCACAGATGGACCTTGCGGCCAGCACTGCGGCCGAAGGTTTTGCGGGTTGCAAGTGCGTGACTGTCGCCATTAACGGTATGGCATTCCACCATCCCATGGCGGTTGGGGATGAACTGAATGTTTACACGCGTATTGTTAAGGTCGGGCGTACATCCATTACCATTTGCGCAGAATCCGTGCGGCGCATCCGGCGCACTAACATCCGGCAGAAGGTGACTTCGGGGAACTTTGTTTTTGTCGCCGTGGATGATGAGGGACGCCCACAGACCTTAAACAAGGAGTGACTGCTCGTGTAGAGGTTGAGAAAAACCATATTGCACAGATGGTTTTTCGTTGATTTGAAGTCCCTTATAAATTGGCAATGACTTTAAGCCCGACAAGGGCTGCATCCGGGATATGGGATGTCTCGCCCGGTCTGATCATATATTCAAATTCGGGTTGTACGGTCACACCAGGAACGGCATCAATCGCGTAGTAGGCTTCGATGACATGCGAATCAGTTTGTGGCCCCCTGACCTGACTGCCCAAGGACAAGCCTGCATCCAGAGCATACATCTGTCCAAGCCGCTTGCGGTCGCTGACATGATACCACGAATACATGATGCCCAGTCTGTCAGTCAGCCGGGAGGGAATAATCCCGTTAAACGATAATCCTCCATAGGCTTCGTCCGAGATTGATGAGACATGGGGCGTGTTATGGATATACCCTGCCATCAGGTAGCCGCCTGCCATCTGGTTACGACCGCCCATGCGGTAGATCATCTGGTCTCCTTCAAACCAGAACATATCCATGGGGGCGCTGCGTTCCATGCCCGGCTGGGCCAGTAGGGTTGCCGGTTTGCTGCCCAGTGAATCTCCATAGCGCGATGTATCGTGCGCATAGCCAAATACGTAGTGGCCCGGAAGGCGGTTGCGGGTCAAAAAAGGTTGCCATGTGAATTCTATGGGGAGCATTAATCCCGTTGTCTGTTCACTTCCCCACGACCAGCCGCTTGGATTGCCGGTAAGAGGGGAGACCTGATAGGCACCAAGCTGAATCATGGTGTCCCGTGTGGGGCGGAAGCGTAGGCGTGTTCCCCATGTTGCTTTTGGGTAAACTGAAAAACCCGGATCCAGCTTTAAGGCAACAGGTGCCGAACAGGTAACCATAAAGGAGCAGATCAGCGGGGAAGTAGCAAAAACATGGGTCAGGGACATGCGACCGAAAGTTATGTCCATGCGATTGTTGAGGAACTGTTTTTCGGCATAAAGATCGACCAGATGCGCCACAACATGGCCAGATAAGCCATAAACTTCCATCAGGTTTACATAATACTCCCCCGCCATATCGTGCGATACTTCTCGTCCCGCTCTGTTCATAAGCAGTGTATGTACAGACCAACCTTCTAATCCGGCCATTTTTCCCAGATCAAAGTTCATCTGCAATGTGAGTTCATGCACGTAATCCATTCCACGGCGTATTCCGCCGTTTATGTTGGCCATGGCTTCTCCTTTATAAGTAAAAGAAAAAGCAAAACCTTTTTTTTGCAAACGTTCCCGAAAAGGCATGATCTGTGGAATAAGGTGGCTGCTCCCGGCCGTAGGGACGTAATAGGGGTCCTCCATGTCTGTCATGTGTTGGGCATCCAGCTCTGATGGGAGCAGCCATGAAGGTCCCTCGTGCGAGCTAAGAGGTTCCAAAGTCATGATATGGTGCGGTTTTTTGTCCCCATAATCATTCACGCTGGGGATATTCATGGTCGCAAGGCCCGGCCATGGTGCAACAGGCACGCCGCTCGGTGGCAGGGGGGAGTTTAGGGGGCGCTGCAAAACATGGGGGTCAGGCAACATGGATGCGTCCTGATGAATGGCATGTTCAATCAACGCCTGCGTGGTTGTTGATGTTGCAGATATGGTCTGTGCGTGCAGGACCGAGGAAGAGCATAAGGCGATTATTCCGCCTGCAATCAAGGATTTTAAATGTGATAAATGAAAAATCATGAGATGTTTTTCTAAAGTATTTTTCATGGATGATATTTTTAAAAACATAATATTTAAAACTTTAAAAACATAATATTTAAAACAAGTTTTTCTTTTATTGGGTTTGTTTTGAACCGCTGCATTTTTCGCAGCCGGTAGTCCCTGCCAACTCCTTTAAGAATTGGTGTGATCCGTAACATGAAATTTTGAAAAATGTATTATAAGATAACGTGATTTTAAGCACGTATTGGTGATTATATGTGGCCGGAATAATAAAAAACGCCCCAGACTTGCATCTGGGGCGTTCAATAAAATGGAAAAGACGAGTGGGTTTATGAAACCTGAGGCTTGCGTGCGTTGGCAGATGCTACGCGCTTGCCCCATTGTACCAGCATGTCCGTGCAGTCGGTCCGTTCGATCTGGCACTCAATAATGGTTGGACCGCGGCGGTTGGCCTGCGCTTTTTTAATAGCGTCTTCCAGTTCTGCGCCGGTGGTAACCGTAATTCCCAGACCATGGCCTTCGCCCGCGTTAAACACGTTCATCAGGCCAGCATAATCCCAGTTTTTAATGTAGTTGTAGGGGCCGTCATGAATAGCAATTTCGATGACATAACCGCGATTGTTTACAAGGAAAATAATAACTGGCAGTTCGTAGCGGACCATCTGTGCCACTTCCTGCGCGGTCAGCTGGAACGATCCATCACCTACCATGACAATATGTTCGCGATCCTGCGACCCCATGGCATTCCCAAAGGAGGAGGGTACGGACCAGCCAATGTGCCCCCACTGCATTTCCGTTTCTACACGGGCGTGGCGTGGCAGATGCATACGCATGGCGTTAAACCAGGAATCGCCGGTTTCTGCTACAAGGGTTGTTTTGGATGTGAGCATACCATTGATCTGACGGGTCATTTCATCATTCGTCAGACGTGCATCCGGGGCTGCGGGTGCAATTTTAGTATGGGTGTATTTGGAATCGCGGGCACTTGCCGGGCGGGACGGAGCTTTTTTGGCCAGAGCAGTCAGGAATTCACGCAGTGTAAAGCCTTCAAAAGTCTGCCCACCAACAGTTACACGGTTGGGGTCTGCAACCAGTACGTTCTCACCCTTGGGCCATGCGGTCCAGCCAACGGTTGAATAGTCGTTGAACACAGGGGCAATGCACAGCACGGCATCGGCTTTTTCCACCAGTTCCTGCGTACCGGGGGCCGAGACTTCACCCCAGTAAAGACCGCGAAAATTTGGGTGTTCTTCGGAGAACAGGCCTTTTGCTGCGGCCATAATGGTTACGGCACAGCCAATACGGTCAGCCAGTGCTTCGGTTTCGGCCAGAGCATGGGCGGAACGGGTTTTGGTGCCAACCAGCATAACGGCACGTTCAGATTTTTCCAGCAGGGCTACTGCGGCATCTACTGCGGCATTCAGGCTGGTCGCATCTGGTGTCAGTTCTGCCAGCAGGGCGGAAACAGGACCGGGGCGGACGCACTCGGCGGAAGAAACATTGCAGGCGATTTCGAGATAAGCAGGTTTGCGTTCGCGCAGGGCCGTGCGGATGACATGGTCGATCTTGGCTGGGGCAGAGGCTGCATCCGTAATGCTTTCCGCAGCACAGGTCACATGGCGCACCATCTCAATCTGGTAGCCATAATCCGTGTTGCCCAGCGTGTGGTGGAGCACATGGCCGCTGCCATAGTCATTGCTGTTGGGGGAGCCGGAGATAAGAATAACAGGCAGGTTTTCCGCGTAGGCACCACCAATGGCGTTCATGGCGGAAATGGCACCAACGCTAAAGGTCACAACAGCGGCGGCGGCACCGTGGGCGCGTGCGTACCCTTCGGCGCTAAAACCACAGTTCAGCTCGTTACAGCAATAGATCTGTTCCATGCCTTTGTTGAGCAGGAGCTGGTCGAGAAGAACCAGATTGTAATCCCCCGCGACAGCGAAATGATGTTTCAGGCCAATCTGGGTCAGGCGTTCGGCCAGATACATACCAACGGTGTAGGTCATGATAACTGTAGTTTCCCTTAAAAATGGTCCTGCCGTGCAGGGGTATTGCGTTAGTTAAACGCGCGATGCAGGGGGAATGTCCAATATATGAAGCTGTTATAACCCATATGTTGCCAGTATGGCTTGTGGATATCTTGCGCACGTTTTGGCGTGGTGATCTGTAAGGAATTCTGATAATTCAATGGTTTGCAAAAAGCATTCCAGCTTTACCCGAATTGGGTCCCCTGCATGGCTTGGTTGAGAGGGTGGTGTCAGCGTCTGAGCCTTTTCACCGCAACGTGATGCAGCGTGGAAGTATCTTTGTAATGCCTTGGCGGTTGATAGGTCTGCTGGTTCCCACCCCTGCAACTCGTGATTTGAAAAATTCCGAATTATTATTGACAGGATTGAATGTGATGGAACACAGACCAGCATCTTTGCCAATGTGCAGGGCGTGGACTGGTCAAGGCGGTTTATCCGGGTCTGCTGGTGCGTGGTTTTTTAAGAGTTTTAGGTGTTTTGGAGAAGAAAAGAATGGATGAACCGCTTAAGGTCGCTCATCGGTTTACGGTGGTCGATGTGTATCGGGTTCTCTTTGCACTGCTCAGTTTTGGGGTGGGGGCTGTGCTGGCCTATGGCGGCGGGCAACTGCTGGCGCTGGGCGGTTCGGCTTACTACCTGCTGGCGGGCCTTGCGTATATGGGGCTGGCAGCCTTGTTCTTTTTGCGCAAAAGCAGCGCGTTGCCTGCCTCCGTAGCGGTCTTTGCGGCTACTTGCCTGTGGGCTTTTTACGATGCTCCGCAGATTGGTTACTGGGAACTGCTGCCACGGCTGGTTGTGCCCGGCATTCTGTTTACCCTTGGTCTGTGGCTGGCAGCCTTGTTCCCCAATGTTCAGGCCGGTGCCCGGCGTTGGAGCGGCTGGGGCGGGCTTGGCATTGCGGCTGGTCTGGTGGGTACGCTGGTTGCGGCTTTTTTCCCACATGGGACGATTACCAACCCCGATGCTTTAAGCGCGGAAGCAAAGGTTGCGCAGGCGGGTAAAGCCGATGCCCCACAGGACTGGGAGTTTTACGGCCGCAGTGCTGGTGGCACACGCTTTGCACCGTATAGCCAGATTACACCTGCCAATGTGGGCCAGCTCAAGGTTGCATGGATTTATCATACAGGCCGCCGCGTGAGTGGCAGCGGTTTTGGCACGGATGAGAATACTCCCCAGCAGATCGGGAACGTGCTGTATTCCTGCACGCCAGAAAACCTGATTACGGCAATTGATGCCGATACAGGGCAAAAAATCTGGAAGTTTAACCCCAACGCCGTTACTGCCGAACACGTGAGTTGCCGGGGCGTGGGCTACTATGACATGGACAAGGATACCAGTCTGACGCAGGAGCAGAAGGCCGAGTACACTGCGCCAGACTGCCACCAGCGTATTCTGGTTTCCTCGGTTGATGCGCGGCTGTTCGCATTGGATGCCCATAGCGGCACACTCTGCACAGGCTTTGGCAACGCCGGGTATGTGGACCTCAAAAAACAGATGGGGCCAACCGAAAACAGCAAGCGCTACCACCCGACCGCCACCCCAGTGGTTATGGGGCATCTGGCGGTTATTGGTGGCTGGGTGCGCGATATTATGCACGGTGAACCCTCTGGCGTTGTGCGTGCGTATGATGTGCGCGATGGCTCCCTTGCATGGGCATGGGATATTGGTCATCCGGAGAATACGCACGAACCTGCGCCGGATCAGACTTATACTCTTTCTACCCCCAACGTGTGGACCGTCCCGACATACGATAAGGAATTGAATCTTGTTTACCTGCCCACGGGCAATGGTCCGCCAGATTACTGGGGTGGGGATCGGAATGAGGCGAATAACCGCTTCGGTGCTGCCGTTGTGGCCGTGGATGCCGCAACCGGCCAGACCCGCTGGGTGTCCCAGCTGATTCACCACGATGTGTGGGATTATGACCTGCCGTCCCAGCCGGTCATGTATGATGTGACCAATGCGCAGGGTGAAAAAATTCCTTCCCTTATTCAAACAACCAAAACGGGGCATATTTTTGTGCTCGACCGGCGGACGGGTAAGCCCGTAACCGAGGTCGTGGAAAAGCCAGTGGCAACAGCTCCTGCCGCGCAGGGGGAGCATCTTTCTCCCACGCAGCCGTTCTCTGTTGGTATGCCAACCATTGGTGCAGACCCTCTGAGCGAGAGCGCGATGTGGGGGGTAAGCACGTTTGACCAGCTTTACTGCCGGATCATGTTCAAAAACTCGGTGTATGAGGGACCATTTACCCCACCGGGAGAAAAACCTTACATCGAATGGCCCAGCCTGCTGGGGGGCATGAACTGGGGCGGTATTTCCATTGACGAAAATAGCGGGTTGATGTTCGTCAACGACATGCGGATGCCTCTGCGGATGTCTCTGGTCACGCGTGAGAATGCAAAAAAGTTCAAAGTCTCTACGGATGAGGTTCCCGGCTTTATGGGTACTATTCGCCCGCAATTGGCTGGCCCTTACGGAGGGGTAAAGATTGATATTCTTCAGTCCCCGCTTGCAGTGCCGTGCAACACGCCACCTTTTGGCACCATGACGGCAATAGACCTGCATACCAAAAAAATTGTCTGGCAGGTGCCTATGGGTACGGTGCAGGATCTGGGACCACTGGGGATTAAAACCCATTTGCCTGTGCCTATTGGTATGCCCACGCTGGGTGGCCCCACCTCTACGGCTTCGGGGTTGGTCTTTTTTGCTGGAACGCAGGACTATTATCTGCGGGCGCTGGATTCACGCACCGGGCAGGAAGTGTGGAAGCAGCGTTTGCCAGTGGGTGCGGTCGCCGCCCCGCTCATTTATCGCTCGCCTAAAACCGGTAAGGAATATGTTGTAATTTCTGCTGGGGGTGCCAGCCATTCCCCCGATGTCGGGGATTACATTATTGCCTATACCCTGCCAGATGGCGTGAGCACTCACTAACAACGGGTGTTGGCGATCAAGGGGGATTGTCGGGTTTGGTCAAATCCGACAATCCCCTTTTTTTATGCTTGGATGCGTGCCTTGTGCCTGAATGTTAAGGCAGGAGTTCCAGTACCAGATCGGCCGGGCGGCAGGTTTTTGCTCCTTTGGGTGTCACCACAACAGGGCGGTTGAGCAAAACCGGGTGCTGGGCAATGGCATCCAGTATCTGGCTGTCTGTTACTTCAGGTTTATCCAGCCCCAGCTCAGCACACAGTTTTTCTTTTGTGCGTAACAGGTCATGCGCGGGGAGTTTGCCATGGTGGACAATGTCATCCAGCTGTTTACGGTTCAATGGCGTTTTGAGGTAAAGCACGACCTCTGGCTCTATGCCCGCATTGCGCACCAGTTCCAGAACGGAGCGTGATGTACCGCAAGATGGATTGTGGTAAACTGTTACAGTCATGTTACATGCCCTTGGTTAATAAGGTGCGATTGTCGCATGTTCTGCAAAGCTGGCAAGAGTCATATGCTCCAGACCGAAGCAGCAAGATCCCATAGGAAAAAGGTAGGGAGCAAGGAGCCACGTGAGTATAAGATACGGCTGGTGGCAAAAACCGATCTCTGTCAGCCAGAATGTGTGGGCTGGGTTGTCTCTGGCTTCCATGAACATTCCGCAGGTTCTGGGGTATGCGCGTATTGCGGGTATGCCTACGGTTACGGGCTTGTACACGGTGCTTTTTCCGTTGGTTGCGTTTGCCCTGTTTGGGTCATCACGCCATCTGGTCGTTGCGGCAGATTCCGCAACTGCGGCTATTTTTTCCAGCGCCCTGTCGGAACTGGAGCCTGTTGGTAGCGCAGCCTATATTCATCTTGTTAGCGCGGTAGCCTTACTCAATGCTGCATTTTTGCTGGTGGCGCGCTTATGCCGGCTTGGATTTCTGGCCGATTTTTTATCCCGCACCGTGCTTGTCGGTTTTTTGGCCGGGGTTGGTGTGCAGGTTGGCATGAGTATGCTGTATGACATGGTGGGGCTGGACGTTGGTTCGCACAACACCGTGGCGCAGTTTATTGGGCTTATGCAGGCATGGCCGCATATCCACTGGTTGTCAGTCGTTCTGTCGTGTGTGGCGTGTGCTCTTCTGTTATGTGGTGCGCGTTTTTTTCCCGGACGGCCTGTGCCGCTGGTCGTGGTTCTGGGGGCGTTGGGGGTAAGTTGGTTCTGGGGTCTGGCGCAATATGGCGTGACCGTGCTGGGGCCAATGCAGGGCGGACTACCGCATTTTTTGGTGCCAGTAATCTCGTGGCATCAGTTTTTGGCGTTGTTGCCAGTTTCAGCGTCCTGCGTGTTTGTTATTATTGCGCAAAGTGCTGCCACATCTCATGCTTTTGCTTACAGGCTGCACGAAACGGTGGATGCCAACGCGGATATTATGGGCCTGTGTGCGGCCAATGCCGTGGCGGGGTTAAGTGGCACATTTACGGTTAATGGCAGTCCCACCCAGACCGCTATGGCTGTGCAGGCTGGAGGCACCAGCCAAAAAGCGCAACTGGTTTTTGCAGCGGTAACATTGTGTGTTCTGCTGTTTTTTACCGGTCCATTGCAATATCTGCCACGCTGCGTTCTGGGTTCTGTTGTGTTCTGCGTTGCTATTGGCATGATTGATAGGCGCGCCCTTAACCGTATTCGCATGGAAAGCCCCGGCGAGTTCCGGCTGGCTTTGGTAACCATGGGTACGGTTATTAGTATTGGGGTAGAGCAGGGAATTTTTATTGCTATTGCTCTCTCGTTATTTCGGCATGTGCGGCATAGTTACCGCCCTCACACCATGGTGCTCAAACCTGACCCCGTAACGCATGAGCTGGAAGCTGCTCCTGTGCGTGCGGGGGAGCAAACGGAACCGGGGCTGGTTGTTTACCGTTTTTGTGCGGATCTATTTTATGCAAACTGCTCGCTTTTTGCAGAAGACATTGACCTGCTGTTGTCCAAGGCGCCTGTGCCCGTGCAATGCGTGGTGGTGGATTGCAGCGCAATTACGGATATTGATTATTCCGCCGCCAGTGTTGTGCGTGATGTGCTATTCCGTTTGAACATGCGTGGAGTGCGGGTCATTTTTGGCCGCGTTGCATCGTATGCACTGGCGGATATGGAGCGGCACCGTATTGTGGCTGCCCTTGGGGAGGGCAATATTTATGCCCAGCTCCATCAGGCCATGTCTGCCGCCCGGCAATGGGTGCAGCAGACTGGTCTGGCGGTCCGGCATTAACCGGGAGGGGCATACACTAGAACTGGTGTATGCTCTGCCAGATCATATAGGCCGCAACGGTAAAAATAATGCAGGCAAACACGGTGGTCAGCCTGCCGGTGGAACCTGCCAGAGCCCGGGCCGCTTTGGTTCCCAGACTACAGCCGATTGCGCCGCCGATAATAAAAAGGCCCGCCAGCTGCCAGTCAATGTAGCCAGAGAGCATATAGCTGAATGTTGTGCTGAACCCAAAAGCAGCCACCGCCACAAGAGATGTGCCGACTGCATTGAGGATGGGCATACTGGTGGAAGCCATAAGGCCTGGCACAATCAGAAAACCGCCACCAATGCCAAAAAAGCCGGAGAGCAGCCCCGTGCCCAACCCGTAAGCCATAACTTTGGGGGCATTATGTCGGTTACAGCTTGCGCCGGGGCACCCGGTATTGTGGCGGCCGCGGACCATAAGAATACCCACACCAACCATAAGAATGGCAAAGAAAAGAAGAAGATGCTTACCATCCACGGCCTTGCCGAGTGAGGCTCCTAATAGTGCCCCCCCCACACCGCAACAGGCAAAAATACCTGCGCAGCGCCACTTTACGGTTTTGTTGCGTGCATGTTGGGCCAGACCAACCAGAGCATTGACAGCTACTGCCAAGGCACTTGTACCAATGGCAATATGCGCATTGGGAACCCCGACCAGATAAACCATAAGCGGTACGGCCAGAATGGAGCCGCCGCCCCCAACAAGCCCAAGGGTAAACCCCACCAACGCACCAGAGAAAATTTCCAGCGCAATATGCAGAAGGTGGGGTGTTAACATAGGTGCTCCAGCGCGTGGTCAGTCAGGGAAGGAATGAATAATTTATAGGCGGTTGACGGGGATCTTAATGTAGCTGACCCCATTATCTTCCGGTTCTGGCATGTGACCACCGCGAATATTGACCTGCACGGAGGGCATGATCAGGTTGGGTAGGCCAAGCGTTGCATCCCGTTTGGTCCGCATGGCTACAAAATCTTCCTCGCTTACGCCGTCATGCACATGAATATTGTGCTCACGTTCGGCTCCCACCGTGGTTTCCCATGCAAAACTGTCGCGACCGGGTGCCTTGTAGTCGTGGCAGAGGAACAGGCGGGTTTGTGGGGGCAGGGTGAGCAGGCGGCGGATGGAACGGTACAACATGCGGGCATCCCCACCGGGAAAATCCGCACGTGCCGTGCCGTAATCCGGCATAAACAGCGTATCTCCAATAAAAGCGGCATCCCCAATAACAAAGGCCATGTCTGCCGGGGTATGGCCGGGTACATGCAGGGCAGTGCAATCCAGATTGCCGAGCTTAAAGTTTTCACCATCCTTAAAGAGGTGGTTGAACTGCGAACCGTCGCGCGCAAACTCCGTTCCGGCGTTAAATATTTTACCAAAAACTTCCTGCACATGCACAATATCGGCTCCAATGCCGAGTTTGCCGCCAATTTGCTCCTGCAACCATGGGGCGGCGGACAGGTGGTCGGCATGGGCATGTGTTTCCAGTTGCCAGACTACATGCAGGTTTTGAGCGCGCACATACTCCACAATCTGCTGGGCGGAGGCGTAGTTTGTGCGGCCCGATGCGGCATCGTAATCCAGAACGCTGTCTATGACTGCGGCTTCTTTTGTGGCGGGGTCGTGCACAACATGGCTGGCTGTAAAAGTCGCAGGGTCAAAAAAACTCTGGACGACGGGCCGGGTCTGTGGGTGGCGGAGCACCATCAGAATCTGGGCCGTAGCTGTTGTGATGGCGGTATCCGACATGGGAGACTCCGATTGTTTATAACTTACTGTAACATTGTATATTTAATTTCACTAAATATGAAACCATCTTGCGTCAAGATCTGGATTTCGCGTAAAGGAAACGGCCATGAATGATCGCATAGCTGATGCCTGTCCTCTCGCGCCTCTTTCTTCTGCCCTGAAGATCGGAGATGCTGCTCCTGACTTTCCGGCCAGAACAACACAGGGCGACTTTACGCTGAGCGATATGCGCGGGCGATGGGTTATCCTGTTTGCGCATCCGGCGGACTTTACACCGGTTTGTACTAGTGAATTTATTGCCATTGCCCGGGCTGTTCCACAGTTTGAGGCCATGAACTGCGCACTGGCCGGGTTGTCGGTGGATAGTCTGCCTGCGCATCTGGCATGGCTGGAGGCTATACGGACCCGTTTTGGTGTGACCATCTCCTTCCCTGTCATCGAGGATCCATCGCTGGCGATTGCCCGTGCCTATGGCATGTTGGATGTGGATGCGCGCAACAGTGCAACGGTACGGGCTGCGTATTTTATTGACCCCCATGGCATTGTGCGCGTGATTACATGGTACCCCGCAACAGTGGGCCGGTCTGTGGCTGAAATGCTGCGTGTGCTGGCCGCGTTGCAACGTGTTGAGCAAGGGGATGTCATGACTCCTGAAGGCTGGGTGCCGGGGGCGGATGTTGTGTTGCCCGCAGGGCAGACACAAAACGAAGTTCTGGCGGCAGGTCCGGACTGGTTTATGACCATGCAGCGGGATACGCGGGGATGAGTGCTCTGTCGGTTGAGGAAGCGCGGCAACTTGTTGAGCGGATAAAGTTGTTTGCCCAACCGCAACGTCTGATGATTCTGGATGCTTTGCTGGAAAAAGGCTCTCTTGCCGTAGGGGAACTGGAAGCCTGCACAGGTATTGGCCAGCCAACGCTTAGCCAGCAGCTTGGAGCTTTACGCCGGGCAGAAATTGTTGTGCCCCGGCGGGAGTCCCGTACCATCCATTACAGCCTTGCCAGTGAGGAGGATGGTTTGCGTGTACGCGCTCTTTTGGGGCTGCTGCGCGGAGATCACGCGGCTTTGCCTGCCCTTCATGCTGTGTCTGAGCGATATGGCGGGGGGAAGCGCACAACCGCCCAGCGGGAGGCAGAAGGTGGCGCGCAGTTTGCGCGTATTCGTATGAACGACCCGCAGCGCCAGTAGTCGAGGGATGGTTGAAAACTTCGGGCAAACTGCAGCGGTGTAGCTGGGCTGAGGCCAATCCGTTAATCCGCTCGTACCATGACCATGAATGGGGTCAGCCTGTAACCGATAGCCGTGCATTATGGGAAGCATTGGTGCTGGAAACATTTCAGGCAGGATTGTCATGGAATACGGTTTTGCAAAAACGTGAGAATTTCAGGCGCGCTTTTTGTAAGTTTGATCCACGCAAAGTTGCGTTGCTGACGCAGGATGATCAGGAACGGCTTAGGCTTGATGCAGGTATTATTCGTTCCCGTACCAAAATTGCGGCAACCATAACCAATGCGCAGGCATGGGTTGCCATGGAGGATGCGGGCGAGAATTTTGCCAGTTTTGTGTGGGGTATGGTGCGCAATGCCCAGCCACATGAACGCGGTAGTGGGGCGGAGCCACAATCCCTGTTATCGGTGGCGGTTTCAAAAGTGCTCAAGCAGCGGGGTTTTCGTTTTGTTGGCCCTACAATCGTACAGGCATGGATGCAGGCAGTGGGCATGTTGCATGGCCATGCTCCAAGCTGCTTTTGCTATCAGGGGGCGTCCTCTACCCCCTGATCTGGCGCATTCCCAAGTGCACCCGTGGCAAACCCAAGGCTGGCAGCCGCAATAAGAGCTGCATAGTAAGCGTCCGACTGGGCTAGCTGGGCATCCAGCAGCCCACTCTGGGCAAGGGTGGCCGGTGTTATGGAGCCAACACCACTGCGGTATGCCGTAAAGGCTGCATCAAAGCTGGTTCTGGCTGCGGCTTCCAGCTTGGTTGCTGCACGGTATGCGCTCAGGCTTGTGTGGAGGCCATTCTGTGCCGCCACAATCTGCTTTGCAGAGTCATCCAGAGTTTGTTCAAGCGTGACCTGTGTGCTGTCTGCCCGGTTCTGGGCCTGCCGCATAATGGCAGCGCGCATTCCCCCATCAAAAATCGGTACGGAAATTCCACCCAGAATAAGACTGCTGAAGTTGTTGGAAGAGAGGTTGAGGGTAGGCGATGAATCTGAACCAGCACCAGGAACTGATGAGAGTGCGAGATGCCCGGTTGTATAAGCCACATTGCCGGAAACAAAAACTTTTGGCAGAAACTCGGCTTTTGCAGCGGTAACATTGCTGCGTGCAGCTTTTGCCGCGGCATAGGCTGCCAGCACATCCGGACGTTGGGAAACCGCTGTGCGGATCATGTCATCCGTCATGCGGATGTCGTTAATATTAAGTACACGCCCGCCTACATCCTGTGTATGAAGCTGGGTTGCGGGGGCAATGCCCATGGCGGTCATGAGTTCCAGGTAGGTATTTTCAATACCATTCTGGGCCTGTACAAGCCGTAGCTCCGCCTGTGCCGTAAGCTGCTGGGCTTGTGTAACATCCACAATGGTACCTTGGCCCTGCCGCAGGCGCGCTTCCGCTGCGGCCTGAACGTTACGCGCATTGCGGAGTGCCTGTTCCACCCGTCCTGCCCGGGCCACGGCTGCAGCATGTGTGTAAAATGCCAGTGTAACACCATAAATGACTTTCTGGTGGGCGGCGGTAAACAGAACATTGCTGGCGAGCTGTAATTGGGAGGCTGCGTCAATCATGGCTTCGCGTTTGCCAAAATCAAACAGGAGCCATTGCATGTTCAGGGTCTGCACCTCGCCATGTCCATTATTCTGACCTTTGGGGAGGTTGGTGTTGTTAATAATGGAGCCGGGTATGCCTCCGTTCTCAACATTCAAGGT
This sequence comes from Acetobacter syzygii, assembly GCF_000964225.1. GTDB lineage: Bacteria > Pseudomonadota > Alphaproteobacteria > Acetobacterales > Acetobacteraceae > Acetobacter > Acetobacter syzygii. The sequence continues at coordinate 17,653 of NZ_BAMZ01000001.1, forward strand.
GTTATCGGTATGCCGCGTGCCATATCCACCCACAATGGAGGCTGTAAGGTGTGGCACGTAGGTTGTGCGGGCAATACCCACGGCCAACGCAGCATTGCGGGCAGCATCCCATGCCCTGCGTGTGCTGGGGTTGTGCGATTGGGCAATATCAATCAGTTCTGGCAGTGAATAGGCATGAGAGACATTGATGTCACTCTCCGCCGGACGGGGTGTTATGGCGTGGTTGGCAGGCAGCACATAGCCGGGTGGCAGCCTGAGTCCCTTGCGGCCTGCTTTACCGGGCAGAAGCTCGCCATTGGCGGCAACATTGGGCTGCCAGGGCGCATCCGGGCGGGCGGGGGCGCTCTCCAGGGCCTGTGTGGCGCAACCAGACAAGGCGGCAACCAGGCAAGGCATGGCAAGTAAGGCCCGGATCTGTGCGCGGTTTGTCATGTCAGGGCCTGTTCCATGTCTTGTAACTGTTGTTTTACGGCTTGTTGCTTGGAGGGTAATAGCCCGTCCTCAGCCAGAATGGCAGCCTGCTTGGTTAAGGCGGCATAGGTGGGGAGCAGTGGCATTCGTGTGCGCATATGCGCAGGCTCGGCCTCTGCCATCTCCAACGCCCGCTCCGTCATGGACAGGTCTTCCTGAATGGTGGCAGCCTGCTGGGCCTGCTGGCTGGGACAGGTCAGAAGGGTCTGTTGTTTTAACGCCTGAAGCAGACTACGGCATCGCCCTGCAATCAGGTCATATGCGCTGGAAGGCCAGAAGGTGGTAAAAACAGCGTAAGTTATAAAGTTGCCAAGCAGAATACCAATAATACGGTCTCGGGCAGTCGTCATGTCCGATGTTGGACCAAACCCTTTAAGGTCACTCAAGAAAAAAGCCAGCCCGATTTGGAAGCCCGCATAGGCTATGCGGTCATCACCATTTTTGACCCATGATGCAAAGAGCGAGACAACAAAAATCAACACGAGAAAAGCAGCAATATTGTGCAGGTGTGGCATGATGAAAATAATGGAAGCAATGCCAATACTGCCGCCAATAAGCGCCCCACTAATGCGGAGCCTGAGCTTTGTTGTCATTTCCCCCACAGTAGGGAGTGCCACAATAAAACAGGTGATGATGCAGGTGTGAATACCCGGCCAGTCAAGAATGGTGAAGATAAAATAACTGATCAGAACTGCCGCAGTCCCCTTGACCGCAAAGCGGATATGCTCCGGGTTGCTAAAGGCATCCGGCGCAAAAAATCCTGATTTTTTGGGGGGTGTTTGCGTAAGTGCTGGGGGCGGTTCAACAGGGGTGGTAAAGCTGTGCAATACGGTAGCCAGTTGCGCCAATGCGGGTGTGTTGGCAGGGGTGCTCAGGAGCGGAATATCCTGAGGGTACCCATTGTGGGAAAAAATTTCTGCCATGGCACGGAGCGTTTTGGAAAAATCTCCCGCTCTCCCCTGTGTTTCTCCGTTCCGGAAGGCGGCATGGGCCAGTGCTACTGCTGCAACACTGGAGTAGGTGGCCTGTTCCAGATGTACGAGTGGATCTTTTTGCAGAACTTTTTCCAGCTTTGCCATTTTCAGGAGTTTCAGCATTCCGCTGGCTCCTTCACGCAGTGTCGCGCGGGCATAGTCAAGCTGGTCCGGGTTTGGCTGTTCCAGCAGCGTGGCGCACAAACGCAGGCGGGCTGCAATCTGGCGTATGAGCAAGGTGGCGGGCGCGGGGCAGATGAGTGGCCCGCAGATCATCATGACTGCGCCGGGTACCAGAATAAACAGGTCCGCATAGAGCAGTGCCCGTGTCGCTATTTCTCCAATAGGGGCCTGATCAGCAACAATCAGGGCAAAAACCACAATGAGCCCTAATAGGTAGGAAACAGGTTTAAGTTTGCTGGCAGATCCGAGGAAAAAGAACCCGAAGGATAAAAGGGTTATCGCGACAACCAGACCTACCGGATGGTCCAGTGTCAGGTGGATCAGTAAAAACAGCAGGGCCAAAATCAGAATGATCAGTATATTAACTGCCACACCAGCCAGCAGGTTTGTGGTGCGGTCTTTCTGCCAGATTGCCATTGTGCACAGGGCAGGCACTGCCACATCGGGGATCTGCCAGATTTCACCTATCAGCACCACCATGGAGCAGGCGGCCGCCATGCGCAGGCTGTGTCCGCCACGACCCGGCAGGGGCGCACGTATTAACCACCATATCCGTGCCAGCGGCCCTTCGTCCGTATTACTCGCAGGCGGGGCCATGGCGTATTTCTACTGTAGCCGTGGCTCCAAGCCGTAGCAGTTGCGGGTTGGCCTGTTCCAGCCTGATTCTTACGGGAAAACGCTGCGCAACGTGCACCCAGTCCATTTCCCGCGGGATAATGGGCAGGCTACGGCTTAGCCCTGCGGAATCAACAGAGAAGACCCCCCATCCAATGCTTTCCACATGGCCACGTATGGGTGTGCGGCGGTCGATCATGGAGTAAACCGTAGCGCAATCGCCCGGGTGAATGGCGTGTAGGGTGCCCTCGCGCATGTTGGCGGTTACAAACCAGCTATCGTTGGCAATGAGCGTAAACAGAACCTGCGATGGAATTAGGACTTCACCTGGAATAACCCGCAGGCTGGCTACGTAACCATCGGCCGGGGCTGTAACCGTGGTCTGGCGGAGGGCGTAGCGGGCCTGCGCCAAGGTGGCTTCCGCAACCTGCCGTGCTGCCATGGAACTGTTAAGGTCCCCAACGGCCACTTTTGCTGCACCGGCCTGAAGGTGGCTTTGGTCCAGTGTTATGCCGGAATCGTGGAGGGCGACCTGCGCCTGATCATACTGCTGCCACGGAATATAGGATTTGCTGGCCAGCGGGCGCAGGCGTTCCACAGTGCGGGCGGCAAGTTCGTGATTGGTTTGAGCGCGCACGGCCTGATTTTTGGCAATATCGGCATTGGCGGCCTCCACGGCAATCAGGCGCTGTTGTTGTTCCACGCCTGCTTGCGTAAGGGCTAGGCCCGCCTGCGCTTGCTGTAAGGCCAGAGTGTAAGGTTCAGGGTCTAGCTGGTAGAGGACATCCCCTTTTTTGACGGCCTGATTGACATGTACATTGAGTGTTTTTAACCGCCCGCCAACTGTGGAGGCAATGTGTACAACCTCTGCATCCACTGTGCCTGTATCGGACGATGGGTAGGCTTCGTCTTTACCAAGAACATAAAAGCCAAGGGCTGTGGCTCCGGCAATGCAGGTTACGGCAAGGGCAAGACCAATGGGATTGCGGGAGGAGAGAGGTATTTTTTTCATGTCTTATGGCCCAAATGCCAAAAGCCAGAACAGCAGGGCTGTTATGGTGCCAAGCGAAACATAGGTAAACAGGCGCAGGCTAAGAAGGGCATCAATATCGGTGGCAAGAAAAAGCACGCGCAGCCCCACGGCTACGGCAATGCCGACAATGCCGCATAGCATCCAACTGGGGAAGTAAGCCCCAGCAATAGGAAAGGACGGCGCGCCCACAACCTTGCAGCCTGCCAGAGGTAAAAGCAGAACAGGTATGGCGCGCTGGAGAAGTTGGTAGCGCATGGTAACGCATTAGGACGTGATTGGGCTTTTACTGTCAAGAAAATGCAGTCATTAGTGGTATTTATGTGCCAGTGTTCGATAAGACTTTGGTGTTAATCTTATACTAACTCACGACTATGGGCAGAGAACAGTAATGACGCAAAATGTAATACAGGAGCGGGTGGAGCTTGCGCGCAGGGGGGCATACCCCAAAGTTATTGGACGCATGGCGTCTGGCTGGCTGGTTGTGGCAGATACGCAGCCTGTGGAAGGGTATTGTATTTTACTGTCCGACCCTGTTGTGCCCAGCATTAACGACCTGCACGGCCAGCAACGGCTGGATTATTTGCAGGATGTTGTGCGCGTTGGAGATGCGTTGCTGAAGGTTACAGGGGCTGCTCGCATTAATTATGAAACATGGTGCAATCAGGCACCATCCCTGCACACTCATATTGTGCCGCGTTACGCAACGGAAGCCCAGCCTCAGCGCTTACAACCGCTCTGTGTGGCCTACGATATTGCCAAAAGTCGCGCATTTGATGCGCAGATGGATTTAGCATTCATGCAAAAAATGCGCAAAGCTCTGGATATCCAGCCCGGCACGCAAACAGATGCACCACAGGCTCTGACGTTATACGGAATTAAAAACTGTGATACTGTGCGCAAAGCCCGTAACTGGCTGGAAGAGCATGATGTTGCCTATATCTTCCATGATTACAAATTGGCAGGTGTTACCAGACAAAAACTGGAAGATTGGGTTGCTCAGGTCGGATGGGAAAAACTGCTAAACAAAGCAGGCACCACGTTTAGAAAATTACCTGATGCAGACAGGGCCGATCTGACGGAAAAGAAAGCTGTTGCGCTTATGCTTGCGCATCCCACGCTCATCAAACGCCCGGTTCTGGAAATGCCGCAGGATTTGCTGGTGGGGTTTAAGCCCGATGTTTATGCTCAGGCATTGGGGTAAAAATGCACAACCGTGCCCTGCCCAATAAAGGGCAGGGCACCAAGTCGCGGATTATTCCTGCTCAGGAGCGGAAGCGGAGTTGAGCTGAATGTAACGCTCAACGCCAATCTGCTTGATCAGGTCGAACTGGCGATCAATGAAGTCTTCATGTTCTTCTTCATTGGACAGGATTTTCAGCAGCAGGTCGCGGGACACAAAGTCACGCACGCTTTCGCAGTAGGCAATGCCTTCGCGCAGGTCCTGCATGGCTTTTTCTTCCAGCTTCATGTCGCATTCAAGGATTTCCTTGACGTCCTGACCAATCATGATCGTGTTCAGGCGCTGTACGTTAGGCAGGCCGCCCAGGTACAGAATGCGTTCGATCAGCCAGTCGGCATGACGCATTTCTTCAATGGATTCTTCGTATTCTTTTTTGCCCAGCAGGGTTACGCCCCAGTGGCGCAGGGTGCGGGCGTGCAGGAAATACTGGTTGATCGCAGTCAGCTCGTTGGTGAGCTGGATGTTCAGGTGTTCAATAACCTTGGGATCTTTGACCATGGTGAGTGACTCGCAGTTGGAAATGAAAGACTGGAGCGGACATTAGTATAAAACGGTTTTGTTCGCAAACAAAAAAATGTGCAAAATCAAATGCTTTTGAAGAAATAATTATCACTTGCAACAAGCTTACTTCTAATTGCGAGTGGTATGCATGTATTTAGAGTTGTTTTTATTTATTCGCAAGTGTGATTGGTAGGGATTCCCGTATTTCATTAGAGTAATTCTCATCTGGCGTGGCGTTTTCTGGCCGTATTATGCGGCTGAGACGGTGCAGGGTCGCAAAGTCATAATGCGTGTTGAGCAATTCCAGATCGTAAGCGAGGGAGGCCGTATAGCCACTCAGCAATACCCGCCAGTCCAGACGATAGCGGGTGCGGGCATTGGCCCGTGCCAGAATTTCCGTGGTGCAGTTGTCCAGCAGTGTGTTGTACCACCGTGGCTGCGTGTTGAGCTGGTGGATTTCCGTCAGATAATTTTTAAAAACAGCTTCGCGTGTCTGGGGGGAGAGTTCAAGCTGGTAAAGATAGACCCGTTCTTTGCGAATGTCGGTGCGTACACCAATTAGATCCCGCTCATCCGCGGTCACATAAGTCAGTTCGTAATGATGGAAAAATCCTGCGATGGTGGAATAGGCAAATTTTTTCTGGCGGCGTGTTTCAATGGAAACAGCAAGGTGTCGGCCATCATCAAATCCAAAAGACAGAAAAACATGGGCAATGCTGTCTCCTGACCAGTAAGATGTTATGAGATCTATGGAAGACAGATGGTCCAGATTAAAATCTGCATTGTAATAATGAGGTGTATAATCACTTTCTGTCTTGTATGAGAAATTACGAATGTTGTGCACGTGTATTATCCGGCCCTCCTGCACGGCATCGGCCAGAACGGCATATTCTCCCGCCCAGTCACGGGTGTTGCTTGGTCGGTCTGTGTAAAACCAGATAAAAAAACAAGTGACCATGCCCAAAAGGATTGCACAGCGCTGTCTGGTTTTGCGGATGAGTCCTGTTAGGATAAACAGAAGTGCACATATGGCTGTTGCGCCAAGGCGTAGGGGCTCTGGCTCCAGCGTGGAGTAATACAGGGCTGCACTGGCATAAATTGCAAACAGGCCGGTTAAGGTGGGTAGTATCCATTTTTTCAGGCTGCGGGCAGGCATTTTGTGCTCTGTCATGGTTGGGTATTGGCCCATGCGGCGGGTATTGTGTAATCCCCGCCAATACGCATGATGTTGGTGTGGTTCATATCCCCCTTCATGCGCATGTCGGGCAGGGTGTCGGCTAACTGTTGCAGCAGAATACGCCGGACTTCGGCAATGGTAATGGGGTTGGCCTGAGTGGAATGCCCGGAGTTACGCACAATCAGTTCGCTTTGCACGCGCGGGTCATGTGCGCTGGAGTAGGCCACAACGCCATCATCTGCATTGGCAAGCGGTCCTTCGCTCAATACGGGGATAATGGAGTGGCTCTGTATGGCTGGCGTAACCGGAACAGCTGCCAATGCCCGTATAAATGCACTATGGGGAGACATGCCGTAAACACTGCCAAGGCGGGATGGGCTCATATTGACCTTGAGCAGGCTGGCATTCCCCTGAATAACCTGCTGGGTGACTTCCGTAATGGCGGCAGGGAACGTAACCATCCGCCCTATAAGGTGCGCAATGGAAAAATCAGCCAGATAGCTGCCGTGCTGTGGTGTGGAAATAAATACAACACTTTTGACTTCCGGCATGGGGGTGGGAAAAAGAGCCTGTTCCAAAAGCTGCCGTGTGCTGGAGGAAAGATGCAAACTGGAGAACGGGTGGGATGTCAGGCCATGCCACAGTGCGTTATGCGGATCAATGGCCAGCATTTTGGCCAAAAGCCCCCCCTGACTATGCCCGATCAGGGTAATGCGGCCAAGAGCTGGGTCTGCTTGTGTGCCGCCAAGGTCCTGAATGGTGCGGCTTAGGGCCTCCCTGAGTTGCAGGGCAGAATAGGGAATGGGGTTCCCCGTTGCGTAGGAGAAAAACCAGAATTCAAAATGCGACCGAATATCGGGGTCTTCGAGTAGGTCATTGACCATGTCTGCCCATCGGCCGGGGCTGGAGGCTGTGCCATGTATAAGCACAACCGGCATATGGCCATATTGGTGTGGCTCCATGGCAATAAGCTGTGCGCGTTTGCTAAATAGATTGCCGTTAAGAAACCCCTTGTATTCCACCGACCAGTCAACCGCGTTGCTCAGACTGATCGCGCGGGATGCGGTCTGGTCGTATTGCAGGGGAACAACGCCATCTGTTGTGGGCAGGCTGGTTTGCTGGTCAATGGTCGCCAGTGCCAGCCGGCCTGTAATATGGTTGCTTAAAACCTGCTGCCGGGGGGATGGAATGTCCAGCAGAAGGTTAACGGGAATACGCAGTTTGTCTGTAATGGAAAAAGATATCTGGCTATTAGCTGGTGGGCGCGGCACTGCGGCCAGCGGTTCCCCCAGTCCGGCCCGGCGGTAAATGTTTTTGATCCCCCGTACGGACAGGCGCGCAGTGGGGCGGAAATCGGTGAGTGTATAGCCATACCATTCTTTTTCCGCCGGGGTGGTGGACAGGTCCAGTGTACCAAATGGCAGGGTCCAGCGCTGCGGAGTGACATCCACAGGGTTTCCCATGGCTTCGGTCAGCCCAAACATGTACAGGTCGCACGCCTGGCGAAAATGCACATCATAGGGGCTGGGTTTTGCGTGGTCCGGGCCGTTGGGGTTCAGGTAGGCATATGCATAGAGTGCAGCAGCCATAAAGGCCGCCCGGTCAGACTGCTGGCGACCGACCAGATAGTTCAGTTCAGCCAGCGCAAATAACTGGTCCAAAAAATCGGGTGTGTAAAACTGCGCCTGTGTGCTGGCACGCAGGACTGCAATGGCCTGCGCGGGATTCTTTTTCCATATGGGCAAAAGGTTCTGGCGTTCGAGCACAATGCGTGTGGTATTGCTCAACCTGTAACCGCTCAGGGTGCTTTGACTGCGCTCTTTGTAGCTGTCTGTCAGGCTGAGCTGCTGCACGGTAACCGGTGCCGCACAGCCGGACAAAGCAAGGCAGAGCGCAACCCACGAAAAGCGGCGATGCAGAATGTGGGTCTTGGTGGGGGGCGGGACGGGCATCCGATTCTCGGTATATAAAGAGCGATCAAATAATGTTTGATGGTGTAGGAGGTCTGTTCAGAGCTGGCAAATCTTGTTCAGCCATGATCAGGCATGTCATCAATGTGCTTATGTAGGAAAGGCCAGTGTGTTGAAGCTGCTTTGCTATGCGTCCGATCTACCGTCTGGTGTGCGCCAAGGGCAACTGCCGGGGGCATGTGAGCAGGTTGCGTGTGCTTTGGATGGGCAAAAAGTGGTGGATTTTTTACCCTCCAGTTCCCATTTGCTACATTATTACGCATCCGATGTCGCTTTACCTGCCTCCAATGCACATTGCACGCAGGTAGAGGACGCCCTGCAGGACAGACACTATGGTGTTTGGGCAGGCCGATCCTTGCGGGATATGAGTGCTGCTGAACAGCTTTCCTTTTTATCCGACCCGGCTTTTGCGCCACCAGAGGGAGAGAGTTTTAGTGCCTTCTGCCACAGAACCACACAATGGCTGGAAGCTGTGGGGCAAGTGGCACAACCAGCGGTGGTGCTGGCACGCCCGGCTGTTGTGCGCAGTCTGGTCACGCATGTACTGTACCCGGCAGAGGGCTCAGTTACCATGGCCCATGCCGCACGGGTGGATGTGCAGCCCGGAAGCTATAGTCTGCTGACTTGCCATGCAGGCCAATGGCGTGTGGGAATGCTGAATGCTCCGGCATAAAGGTAAGTTCAGCTGATTTTTTTGCTCGCAGCCGCAGGAACATGCCGCTATAGCCTGCCGGTATTGGTCGAAGGTTCCGTGCAAACGGATGAAAAGGGAACACCGTCAGCTTCTGTTTTGAGGAGCAAGTCGGAGACTGTACCCGCAACTGTAGGCAGTCGCCCGCAACCGTTGCCCGCATAAGGGCAGCCACTGGTAAGTAACCGGGAAGGCAGGATGTGGTGCATAGGCTGCAAGTCAGGAGACCTGCCTTCGTCTTGCACAGTACGTCACCGGGCGGGACTGACCGGGGGCTGAGATGTTTTATGCCACAGTATTTTTTACCGGGTTTACGTTCCTGTGTTCCCCCTTGTTTTGCCTTGCCGGGCGTTCGGTCGGAGATGTTGCATCCATTGGTGCAACACTTGCTGACCCTTGCGCCGGATAGGGCCGCAGTGCTGGTTTATGTGGAAGAAGGGGAGGAACTCGCGGAGGAAAGCGCTTTGCAACAGGCGGGGGAGCAGATGGTGCGGATATTTGCGACCGATCTGCCATCATCTTACCGTGAGAGAGGGCTGGCACTGGAAGCCCTGTTCCGTACGGTTCTGGATCATGCCCAGAGTCTTGCTTTGGAAGCGCATTTTATGCCTGCAGGGGTGGCACGGCTCAAAAACACGTCAACTCATCCCGCAGTTATGGCTTATATTGCAACCCAGCATGTGGTAGGCGCACGCCGCGCGGCCATGGATTTATATAATAGCCGGTAAGGTCATACGTGGCAGTCTTGCCGTAAGCTGGCTTCCCCTGCGCTTTGTTCTCTTTTAACACGCTTTTGTTCCCGTGCCGGTTCGGTGCTGGTGTGCATTATAGAGTGATTGTTTGCATAGAGAGCAGGATACGCCATGCCCCATGCCTTTTTACCCCTTTTGACCTTTGCCGCAGCGTGGGGTGTTCTGGTGCTGACACCAGGGACGGAGACCGCTCTGGTTATCCGCCTTGGTATGAATGTCGGGCATAGGGCGGCCTTGGGAGCGGCTTTGGGCACAGGGACGGGGCTGGCAATATGGGGGGCAGGCACTGCCTTTGGGGTGAGTGCACTGGTTGCTGCATCCCCCACATTATACCTGATCCTGCAATGGGCGGGTGCGTTCTACCTGACGTATCTGGGTATCCGGTTGTTCCTGCCGTCTGCTACAGTTCACGCGCAGGCTGCCGCAGATGCGGAGGCAGGCCAGATCAGCAACATGGGGGCAGGCTACCAGCGTGGATTGCTGACCACATGCCTTAACCCGCTGGTTGGTGTGTTCGATCTCACGGCTTTTGCGCAGTTTATACCGCCCGGCGTTAACCGGGTGTCCTATTCACTGCTGCTGGCCGCGTTACAGGTTATTATGGCCGTGCTGTGGTATGCGGTGCTGGCTTATATGGCGTTTTCTCTTGGGCGTGTTTTATCCAGCCCCAGAGTGATGCGCGCGCTGGATATTCTGACCGGCATAGTCTTTCTCTACTTCGCCTATAAACTCACGCAAAGCGGCCTTCCTGCCTGAATGCCAAAGTAGGTTATGGCTTTTGTTGTTCAGCAGGAGTGAACGAAGCAGATTTGGGCGTATAGGGGCAACGCGGTATTGTGCATTGCAGGCAGCAAGGGGGAACCTATGCGTAAAACGCCCAAGCTTATCCAATCCATAGAGCGGTCTGCTGCCATTCTGGAAATTATTGCCCAGCAGGGCGGAGGGGCGCGTCTGCAACAGATTGCCAGTATTTCTGGTATAGGCAAAACAACAGTGCACAATATTTTACAAACGCTGGACCATTTGGGGTACGTCCAGCGGCGGCCCGGAGATATGCGTTATCATCTTGGTGGGCGTATTCTCAATCTCGCACGTATTGCAGGGGACGATAATATGTTGCGTGCGCATTTGCGCCCTGTGCTGGAGGCTATTGCGCACAAAAGTGGCGCAACGGCATGGCTGGCAGTCCCTAGCGGAGATCAGGCAACATATTTGGATATTGTGGACCCCAACGGGCTTTGTCCAGCATTGCCAAACGTGCCATGGCGCGAAAATCTGGAAGGGTCAGCCGTTGGCTGGGTGTTTTTAGCCTGCGTGCCGGGGCTGGGCAAACGTGTTCTGGCAACCCGTGCCGATGCGTTGGATGGGAGTGTTCTGGGCAGAATTGAGGATGTACGGATCAAAGGATATGCGCTGGACATAGAGGCATACCGGCCCGGCCTGAACGGTGTTGCCATTCCATGGCGGGAGAATGGGGAGGTCAAGGCCAGTCTGTGTTTGACCGGACCTCCTGCCAAATTTCCACGTCATCGGCTCATCCGGCTTGCCTGGATGATGATGCGTTCTACCGAACAGCTAGATGTTCAATAATATTGAATAAATAAATTTTCGCCAGTTTTGTTCATTCCCTTATGCGCCTGCATGGTTAACGTGCGTGTTTTTCCACAAAAGGGATGTTCCCATCATGCAAGATACAATTGTAACTGCCATGCTGGATGCTGCGCATACAAAAGCAAAGAAGCTTGGCGTTAAGGTCTGCATTTCCATTTTGGATGCTGCTGCGTGGCCAGCGGCGTTCCTGCGTATGGAAGGTACCATTCTGGGGGCCATTGATGTTGCTAACAAAAAGGCGCGCACAGCAGCCCTGTTCCACATGGATAGTGCAGATTTTGCAAAAATCGGTCACCCAGATGGTGGTGCCTACACATTGGAAAATACCAATGGTGGTATGGCCAGTTTTGGTGGTGGTCTTGTTCTTAAGGCAGCAGATGGCACAGTGGTGGGGGCAATAGGGGTCTCCGGTGCCAGCACGGAGGAAGATATTGCCATAGCCCAGGTGGCTGCGAATATTCTTTTGGCCTGAAAATTTTTTGGCAGAGATACGCTCCATGACACCACAAACCAGATCATCTACTGGGAATGCGCTCTCCGCGGCACCAGCGGGCAGGGCGTCTGCTCTTTTTATTTTAACATTCGGTGCATTTGTTGTTGGCACAGGTGAGTTTGCCATTATGGGGATGCTGCCAGAATTTGCAGCATCCTTACACCTTTCCACCGCAGAAGCCGGATATGCCATTACAGCCTATGCGCTGGGTGTTGTGGTGGGGGCACCCCTGATTACCATTTTGGGAGCGCGCCTTTCCCGCCGGGAGCTGTTGTTGGTGCTGCTTCTTTTATTCGGTTTTGGCAATCTGCTGAGCATTGTCATGCCAACACCCGGATTGGTGGAAATTGCACGTTTTATAACGGGTTTGCCACACGGGGCCATTTTTGGCGTATCGGCTTTGGTGGCTGCGTCCATGGTGGAACGCTCACGTAGGGGGTGGGCCGTTGGGCGTGTTCTATCAGGCATTGCAATTTCAACTTTGGTTGGCGCACCTTTTTCCACGTTTGCCGCACATCATTTTGGCTGGCGTATAGCCTATCTGCTTATTGGTCTGTTCGGGTTTTTAACTTTTGCTGGTGTATGGCGTTTTATTCCGGCAGACACACCAAACCGTGCCAACTCGCCACTTAAGGAGGTTACGGCTCTGGGCAACGCGCAGGTGCTGCTAACATTGCTAACGGCTGCTATCGGGTTTGGTGGCATGTTTGCAATTTACACGTATCTGACAAGTGTTCTGCAAAATGTAACGCATGTGCCAGAATGGCAGATCATGCTCTATATGATCATATGGGGGCTGGGTATGCTGGCCGGTGCCAATATTGGGGCATGGCTTGTGGACCGTAACATCAATCTGGCCGCTCTGTTTGCATTAGGGGGAAGTGCACTTGCCATGCTTGTCTTTCCGGCTCTTTTGCACACCCATATTGGGTTAATGCTAGACGTGTTCCTCATCCCGGCGTGTGTGAATGCCTTGGGTCCTGCCTTGCAGACAAGATTGATGGATTTTGCGGGAGACGCACAAACACTGGCGGCGTCCCTTAACCATTCGGCATTCAATATTGCCAATGCTCTGGGGGCATCATTGGGGAGTGTGCTGCTGGCTCAGCAGTTCGGCTACGGAGCGCTTGGCTTTGGTGGTGCCTTGCTTTCTGCCGGTGGATTACTGGTTTATCTTCTGGCTCTTCTTATTCTCAAAAAAAGTGGGATTATAGAAGAGCGTTTACCAATAGACGGCTAAAATAACATTCACATAGGGGAAGAAAAAAGCGAAGCTGATCTTCCCCACTATGAACTGTTTATCCAGTAGGAGTTGGTCTCTGCTGGAAGAGGCTTATGGCGGGCATGAAGCCGGGAATGCTGATTTTTATTGGGTAGGCCATAAAGCTGCGTGCAACATTGCCCCGTTACCTGCGAAGGATGCAGTGTTAACTGGGATTGTGCAGTCTGAACCTGTGAAGATGACGTTGAGCAAAACCGACAATAACTTTTAAAGTCTCAGTAAAGACTAAAAAAGAAAAGATATGTCAATTTATGCTAAAACAACAACCTTGAAAAGGTCAATGGTATCCCGTACGGGATTCGAACCCGTGTTGCCGCCGTGAAAGGGC